>NZ_CADFDO010000004.1:438498-1155499 GCF_902832955.1 Burkholderia sp. BCC0044
GATATCGGTAGCGGATTGCTCGAGCCGGTCGCGGGGGTGGTTGGGACGGTGACGGGGGCGTTGGGGGGCGTTGGTGGGGGTGGTGGTGCGACGGGTGGGTTGGGTGGTGTCGTCGGGACCGTGGCGAATACGGCAACTGGGGCGGTCGGTGCTGTGACGGGTGCCTTGGGTGGTGTCGGCGGCGGCGGTACGGCCGGTGGTCTCGGTGGTGTCGTTGGCACGGTGACGGGTGCGCTGGGCGGCCTTGGAAGTGGTGGGGGGACGGGTGGGCTTGGTGGTGTCGTCGGGACGGTGGCGAATACGGCAACTGGGGCGGTCGGTGCTGTGACGGGTGCCTTGGGTGGTGTCGGCGGCGGCGGTACGGCCGGTGGTCTCGGTGGTGTCGTTGGCACGGTGACCGGCGCGCTGGGCGGCCTTGGAAGTGGTGGGGGGACGGGTGGGCTTGGTGGTGTCGTCGGGACGGTGGCGAATACGGCAACTGGCGCGGTCGGCGCTGTAACGGGTGCCTTGGGCGGTGTTGGTAATCCGACTGGTGGACTTGGTGGCGTCGTTGGTACGGTAACCGGCGCACTGGGTGGCATCGGCGGTGGCAACCCGACCGGCGGTCTCGGCGGCGTTGTCGGGACGGTGGGCAATGCGGCAAGCGGCGCAGTGGGTACGGTAACGGGTGCCTTAGGTGGTGTTGGCGATCCGACTGGTGGTCTGGGTGGTGTGGTTAGCGCCGTAACCGGTGCGCTGGGTGGCATCGGGGGTAGCAATCCGACCGGCGGCCTCGGTAGCGTTGTTGGAACGGTGGGCAACGCGGCAAGCGGTGCAGTGGGTACGGTGACGGGTGCTTTGGGTGGTGTTGGCGATCCGACCGGTGGACTTGGTGGTGTGGTCGGTACGGTAACTGGTGCACTGGGTGGCATCGGCGGTGGTAACCCGACGGGCGGCCTCGGTGGTGTTGTCGGAACCGTGGGCAACGCGGCAAGCGGCGCAGTGGGTACGGTGACGGGTGCCTTAGGTGGTGTGGGCGATCCGACCGGTGGGCTTGGTGGTGTGGTTGGCACGGTAACCGGCGCACTGGGCGGCATCGGTGGTGGCAACCCGACGGGCGGCCTCGGCGGCGTTATCGGAACGGTCGCGAACACGGCAACAGGTGCAGTCGGAACGCTGACTGGCGCACTGGGTGGCATCGGTGGCGGGACTGGCGGTCTCGGTGGTGTTGTCGGGACAGTGGGTAATGCGGCCAGCGGCGCAGTCGGTACGGTGACGGGTGCCTTGGGTGGTATCGGTGATCCGACCGGCGGTCTTGGTGGCGTGGTCGGCACGGTAACCGGTGCACTGGGTGGCATCGGCGGTGGTGGGACCGGTGGTCTGGGTGGTGTTGTCGGCACGGTCGCGAACACGGCAACAGGTGCAGTCGGAACGCTGACTGGCGCACTGGGTGGCATCGGTGGCGGGACTGGCGGTCTCGGTGGTGTTGTCGGGACAGTGGGTAATGCGGCAAGCGGTGCAGTCGGAGCGGTGACGGGCGCACTGGGTGGTGTCGGCGGCGGGACCGGCGGCCTCGGCGGTGTCGTGGGCACGGTCGCGAACACGGCAGCGGGCGCAGTCGGAACCCTGACTGGCGCACTGGGCGGTGTCGGCGGCGGGACGGGTGGTCTGGGCGGTGTTGTCGGCACGGTCGCGAACACGGCAACGGGCGCAGTCGGAACGCTGACCGGTGCACTGGGCGGTGTTGGCGGCGGGACGGGTGGTCTGGGCGGTGTCGTCGGCACGGTCGCGAACACGGCGACGGGCGCAGTCGGAACCCTGACTGGCGCACTGGGTGGTGTCGGCGGCGGGACCGGCGGCCTCGGCGGTGTCGTGGGCACGGTCGCGAACACGGCAACGGGCGCAGTCGGCACGCTGACTGGTGCTCTGGGCGGTGTTGGCGGCGGCGGGACCGGTGGTCTGGGCGGTGTTGTCGGCACGGTCGCGAACACGGCGACGGGCGCAGTCGGAACCCTGACGGGCGCACTGGGTGGCGTCGGCGGCGGGACCGGCGGCCTCGGTGGTGTCGTCGGCACGGTCGCGAACACGGCGACGGGCGCAGTCGGAACCCTGACTGGCGCACTGGGTGGTGTCGGCGGCGGGACGACCGGTGGCCTCGGCAGTCTCGGTGGCGTCGTCGGTACGGTCGCTAACTCGGCCACCGGTGTAGTCGGAACGTTGGCCGGTGCCGCGGGTGGTGTCGGCGGCGCGACCGGCGGTCTCGGTGGCATCGTGGGCACGGTGGGTAACACGGCCACGGGTGTAGTCGGAACGTTGGCCGGTGCCGCGGGTGGTGTCGGCGGCGCAACCGGCGGTCTCGGCGGCGTCGTTGGCACGGTAGCCAACACGGCAACCGGCGCAGTCGGGACATTGGCTGGCGCAGTGGGCGGCGCCGGCGGCGCGACCGGCGGTCTCGGCAGCATCGTGGGCACGGTCGCCAACACCGGCACCGGCGTCGTCAACGCCGTCACCGGTGTTGCGGGCAACGGCGGCGCGCTGATCACGCCGATCACGAGCATCGTCGGCAATCTCGGCGGCTCGCTGCCGGTCGGCGCAGCCACCGGTGCGATCGGCGCAGCGTCCGGCGCGATAACCGGCCTCGCCGGCAGCGGCACGGCGGCGATCGCACCGATCGCCTCGACCGTCACGTCGCTGATCGGATCCGCCACCGGCGGCGCCGGCAACGTCGTCGGCTCGGGAGCCGGCGTCCTCTCCGGCGCAACCGGTGCGGCGGGATCGCTCGCGACGGTCACCACCGGCCTGACGGGTTCGCTCGCGCACACCGTGACCGGCACCGCCGGCGCGGTCGCCGGAACGCTCCCGGCATTGAGTGTCGCGCTCAACGGCGGCACGGCAGCCGGTGCGGTCGGCGGGGTGACGAACGCCGCGGGGGCGCTCATCTCCGGCGGTGCGACGATCGCCAACGCGGCGGTGCAATCGGTCGGTTCGGCCGTCGGGTCGGTGGCCGGCATCGTTCCCGCGCTGGCGGTTTCGTTGAACGGCAATTCCGCGCAAGGGGGAGGTAGCGCGTCGGGCGGTCTGCTGGCGCCCGTGACGTCGCTCGTCACTTCGCTCACCGTCCCGGTGATCAAGAAGTAGTCGACGTCGATACCGCGGCCGCCGCATGCCCGGGCGGCCGCGAATTTTCACGCGTCACGCGCGTCACCCACAACCCCGGCGGAACGACGAATCGTGTCGAATCGCGCGGCGTCGTCTCGGTGACGCGCCCTTTTGCGTTTCGGGAGCTGCGGCATCGGATGCCGCGATCCCGGACTTCCCGATTTCTTCCCGCCCGCATCGATTCGCCGCGCGTCGAAGGTGGCGATGTGCCGCTTTCCGTCGTCGTCGTCGTCGAACGAGAAAACGGAACCCGCGCGACCGACGCCGCGTCGTTCATTCCCGACGCATCCGCCGCATGCCGCGCGCACAAACGCCCGCATATCGAACCGTCAGTCCGGCGCCGCCCCGGTCGATTCGCGCACGACGAGCTCGGGCGCGCCGATCGTATGCACGGCCGCGGCCGGCTCGATCCCGTCGATCATGTCGAGCGTCAGCGCGATTGCCCGCGCGGCGATCTGCGCGGTCGGGAACCGCACCGTGGTCAGCGCGGGACGGAACTGATGGGCGAGCTGGATATCGGTCATGCCGACCACCGACAGATCGGCCGGCACGCGCAGGCCGAGATCGGCGGCGGCCTGCATCGCGCCGATCGCCATCAGGTCGTTGGTCGCGAACAGCGCGGTGAGGCCTGGTTTCTCCCTGAGCAGCGCGGCGGCCGCTTCGTAGCCGCCTTCGATCGAGTCGTGCGCCGACACGGTCGTCAGCGCATTCGCCGGATGCCCGCGCGCCGCGAGCTCGTCGGCGAAACCGCGCAGCCGCACCGACTGCGGACCGCCCGAGCCCTTGCCGACGAGCGCGCCGAACGCGCGATGCCGCAGCCCGGACAGATGCGCGGCCGCCAGCGCGCCCGCCGCCGCGAAATCGACGGTCACGCACGGCAGCGTGCGCGACGCATGCACGTGCTCCCACATGCACAGCACGATCGATGCGCCGTGACGTGCGATGTCGGCGAGTTCCGCTTCGGCGAGATCGGTGTTCATCACGATCGCGCCGGCCGCGAGCGTCCCCGCGATCCGCTCGAGGTAGTTGCGCGTGATCGCCGGATCGTCGTCGGTATTGGACACGAGCAGGTAATGGCCGCGCTTGCGCGCCTCGCGTTCGGCGGCCAGCACGAACTCCGGATAGAACGGGTTCGTGATGTTCGACAGCATCAGCGCGAGCGTCGACGTGCGGCCCTCGGCGAGCGCGCGCGCGGTCAGGTTCGGCCGGTAGCCGAGCTCGCGGATCGCCGCCATCACGCGTTCGACGGTCGCCGGCTTCACCTTCTGCGGATTGCGCAGCACGTTCGAGACGGTCGCCGCCGTGACGTTCGCGCGCTGCGCGACTTGCGCGAGCGTCACCATGCGCGGCCTCCGATCGGCCGATTAACGCGATGCTGCGGAAGTGAAGCGGGGGAGTGTCTGCTCATATTCTGGGAGTGCGTCCCACAAGTTGCACAGGGACAGCCGATACGCTAATTTCTCGACACATCAGAGGAAGGAGACGACATGGTACGGCGAACCGGGCGAAGCGCGCCACTGAAATTTAAGCGTTTAAATTTTCCGATCCGATGCGTGTGACGGACGACAGGAGAGCGCGATGACCGCCATTTCAATGAAGGATGTCTCGAAGCGCTACGGCGACCATGCGCCGGTGCTGCGCGACGTGAATCTCGAGATCGCGTCGCACGAATTCTGCGTGTTTCTCGGTCCGTCGGGCTGCGGAAAATCCACGCTGTTGCGGATGATCGCCGGGCTCGAGGACGTGACCGAAGGCGAGCTGCGGATCGGCGGCGCACGGATGAACGACACGCCGCCCGCGGAGCGCGGCGTCGCGATGGTGTTCCAGAGCTATGCGCTGTTTCCGCACATGACGGTGTTCGACAACATCGGTTTCGGGCTGCGGATCGCCGGCACGCCGAAGGACGAGATCCGCCGCCGCGTGACCGAGGCTGCGCGCGTGCTGCAGCTTGAAGCGCTGCTCGATCGCAAGCCGAAGGCGTTGTCCGGCGGGCAGCGGCAGCGCGTCGCGATTGGCCGCGCGATCGTGCGCGAGCCGCGCGTGTTCCTGTTCGACGAGCCGCTGTCGAATCTCGACGCGACGCTGCGCGGCCAGACGCGTGTCGAAATCGCGCGGCTGCACGCGCGCTTCGCGCAATCGAGTTCGGTCTACGTCACGCACGACCAGATCGAGGCGATGACGCTGGCCGACCGGATCGTGCTGCTGCATGCGGGCGACGACGTCGCGCGCTTCGGCAGCATCGCACAGGCCGGTGCGCCGCTCGAGCTGTATCACCGGCCGGCCAACCGCTTTGTCGCGGGCTTCATCGGCTCGCCGCGGATGAACTTCCTGCCGGCCGTCGTCGATGCGAGCGATGCGCACGGCTGCCGGCTGACGCTCGAAGGCACCGGCGAAACACTGACGCTGCACGATCGCCCGTTGCCGCGCGACGTCGGTCGCGGCGCGCGCGTGACGCTCGGGATTCGTCCCGAGCACCTGATGCTCGCCGCGTCCGGCGATGCGGGCTTGCCGTCGATCGTGCGCGACGTTGCGCTCGTCGAGCAGCTCGGCGAAGCCGCGTACGTGCATCTCGACCAGCCCGACGGTGTGCCGTTGCTCGCGAAACTGCCGGGGCAGGCCGCATTGCGGCGCGGCGAACGGCATGCGTTTTGCGTGCCGCCGGCGAGCTGCCACCTGTTCGACGAAGCCGGCATCGCGTTGCCGGCCCTTCACGCCGAAGCGGCGTTCGCGTAGCGGCGCGATGCCGACCCGCCGCGCGCGACGCGGCATTCAACACACCAATACCAGGAGACAACGATGAGACTTCGTGCGAGCCGACTGCTGCTTGCCCTGACGACTGCCGCGGCGTGCGCCGCGGGCACGGCCGACGCGGGCACGCTGAAAGTGAACGTTGCCGCGCGCGGCAACCAGCGCGCGACGTGGCAGGCAGCGTTCGACCAGTTCCACAAGGCGAATCCGGATATCGACCTGAAAGTCAGCTACGTCGGCGAGGAGGCGTACAAGGTGCAGATGTCGGGTTGGCTCGCGACCGATCCGCCCGACGTGCTGAGCTGGAACAACGGCGAACGGCTCGCGTATTTCGCGAAGCGCGGGCTGATCGAGGACCTGAGTGCGGACTGGCAGAAGAACGGCTGGAGCGACACGTATGCGTCCGTGAAGCAGTCGTCGACTTACGGCGGCAAGCTCTACAGTTTGCCGCTCGGCTATGACGCGTACGGACTGTTCTATCGCAAGGACCTGTTCGAGAAGGCCGGCATTCACGGCGAGCCGGCCGACTGGCCGCAGTTTCTCGACGCGTGCCGCAAGCTGAAGGCGGCCGGCATCGCGCCGATCGCGGTGGCCGCGCGCGATGCATGGACGCTCGCCGCGTGGTTCGATTACCTCGACCTGCGGATCAACGGCTATGCGTTCCACCAGAAGCTGATGGCCGGCGACGTCGCCTATACCGATCCGCGCGTGCGGGCCGTGTATGCGGCCTGGAAGAAGCTGATCGACGACAAGTATTTCATCGACAACGCACTGTCCTACGACGTCGATTCGCTGAGCCCGCTGATCGTCAACGGCCAGGCCGCGATGACACTGATGGGCACCTGGTATTCGGCAGGACTGCTGAGCGCGGCGCGCAACCCGATCGGCTTCTTCCGCTTCCCGGCGATCGACGCGTCGGTGCCGCTTGCCGAGGACGGCCCGGTCAACGTGCTGATCGTCCCCGCGAAGGCGCACAACAAGGCCGATGCGCGACGCTTCCTCGCGTTCATGGGGCAACCGGCGGTCAGCGGCGAGTTCGCGAAGGGGATGGGGCAACTGCCGTCGAACAACAAGGCGCCCGAGCCGCAAGACCCGATCTCGAAGATCGGCTTCCGCACGCTCGCGACGACGCCGGGCGGCATCGCGCAGTTCTACGACCGCGACATGACGAAGGAAATGGCGGACGAGGGGATGAAGGCGATGCAGCAATTCCTGTCCGATCCGGCGCAGCTCGATGCGGTCCTGCAGCGCCTCGAGCAGACCCGCAAGCGCATCTACCGCAAGTAATGCGCCGTGCGGCCGGGCCGGCGACGATGCCGGCCCGGTGCTGCGTCGTCACCGTCACGTTCGTTTCATCGAAGGTCATCTCATGTCAACCAGCCTGTCCGAAAGCGCCGCGCGCCGCGATGCCGGCCCACGGCGGCCTGCACGCGCGTCGCTCGCACGGCGGCGCAACCGCGCGGCCCTGTGGTTCGTGTTGCCGGGTTTCGCGCTCTTCACCGTGTTCGTGCTGTACCCGATCGTCAGCAGCATCTGGCTGAGCTTCCATCACTGGGACGGGATGACGCCGATGACGTTCGCCGGGCTCGACAACTATCGCGAGCTGCTGGAGTCCGATACGTTCACCGTCGCGCTGAAGAACAACGTGCTGTGGCTCGTGCTGTTCCTCGCCGCGCCGCCGCTCGGCCTCGCGCTCGCGCTGTACCTGAACCAGAACGTGTTCGGCATCCGGCTCGTGAAGTCGCTGTTCTTCGCGCCGTTCGTGCTGCCGGGCGTCGTGGTCGGCCTCGTGTTCTCGTGGTTCTACGACCCGACGTTCGGGCTGCTGAAGCTGATCGTCGGGCACGGGATCCCGGTGCTCGGCGATCCGCGCTATGCGACCTACGGCGTGATCGCCGCCGCGCTGTGGCCGCAGATTCCGTTCTGCATGATCCTGTACCTGACCGGATTGACCGGCATCAACGGCGAGATCGTCGAAGCGGCGCGGATGGAAGGCGCGCGCGGCTTCACGCTGCTCTGGCACGTGATCCTGCCGCAACTGCGGCCCGCGACCTTCATGGCGGTCGTGCTGACCGTGATCGGCGCGCTGCGCAGCTTCGACCTGATCTCGGTGATGACGGGCGGCGGCCCGTTCGACAGCTCGACCGTGCTCGCGTATTTCATGGTCGACCAGGCGATCAAGTACTACCGCGAAGGCTATTCGGCCGCGATCGCCGTCGTGCTGTTCGCGATCATGCTCGTCTACATCGTGTGGCAGCTGCGCAAGCTGGTGCGCGTCGAGTCGTAAGGATCATAGTAAGGATCACAAACATGTACCCGATGCCTGTTTCCCGCTGGGGACGTCCCGCCCGTCTGCTGTACCGGCTGTCGCTGCCGTGCGCGCTCGCGCTGTGGCTCGTGCCGCTGCTCGCGGTGCTCGTCACGTCGATCCGCTCGACCGACGAGATCATGGCCGGTCATTACTGGAGCTGGCCGAAACAGTTCGCGCTCGTCGACAACTACGGCGCCGCGCTCACGCAGACGCCGATGCTCCATTACTTCGCGAACAGCCTCCTGATCACGGTGCCGTCGGTGGCCGCGTCGATCCTGCTCGCGTCGCTCGCCGGGCATGCGCTCGCGAACTACCGGTTCCGCGGCAACCTCGTGCTGCTCGGGCTGTTCGTCGCCGGCAACTTCGTGCCGATCCAGATCCTGATGATTCCGGTGCGGCAGATCATGCTCGGCGTCGGCCTGTACAACACCGTGTGGGCGCTCGTGCTGTTCCACACCGCGTTCCAGACCGGCTTCTGCACGCTGTTCCTGCGCAACTTCATCCGCGAGCTGCCGTTCGAGCTGATCGAGGCCGCGCGCGTCGAAGGCGCGTCCGAGTGGGCGATCTACTGGCGCGTCGTGCTGCCGCTCGTGCGGCCCGCGCTCGCGGCGCTCGCGATCCTCGTGTTCACGTTCGTGTGGAACGACTACTTCTGGGCGCTGTGTCTCACGCAAGGCGACGACGCGGCGCCGATCACCGTCGGCGTCGCCGCGCTCAAAGGGCAGTGGACGACCGCCTGGAACATCGTGTCGGCCGGCTCCGTGCTCGCCGCGCTGCCGTCGGTGCTGATGTTCTTCGCGATGCAGAAGCACTTCGTCGCGGGGCTCACGTTCGGCGCGACGAAGGGCTGATCCGTCCCATCCTCTTTCTTCAGCAAGGAATCCACGATGCACCTCGGCGTTTGCTACTACCCCGAACACTGGCCGCGCGAACAATGGGATCGCGATGCGCGGCGCATGGCCGAACTGGGCCTGACGCGCGTGCGGATCGCCGAATTCGCGTGGAGCCGGATGGAGCCGGAGCCCGGCCGCTACGACTGGGCATGGCTCGACGAAGCGATCGACACGCTCGCGCGCCAGCAGTTGAAGATCGTGCTCGGCACGCCGACCGCCGCGCCGCCGAAGTGGCTCGTCGATCGTCATCCGGAGATGCTGCCGGTGGGCGCGGACGGCGCGGTGTGGCAGTTCGGCTCGCGTCGCCATTACGACATCGCGAGCCCCGTGTATCGCGAGCACTGCGTGCGCATCGCCGACGCAATGGCGCGGCGCTACGGCGCGCATCCGGCGGTGATTGCATGGCAGACCGACAACGAACTCGGCTGCCACAACACGTTGCCGAGCTATACGCGTGCGGCGCTCGAAGGCTTCCGTGCATGGCTCGCCGTGCGCTACGGCGATATCGGCGCGTTGAACCGCGCGTGGGGCAACGTGTTCTGGAGCATGGAATATCGTGGCTTCGACGAGATCGAACTGCCGCGTCATACGCCGACCGACGCGAATCCCGCGCATCTGCTCGACTTCCGGCGCTATCAGTCGGACGAGGTCGCGCGGTTTCATGCGGTGCAGGTCGACGCGATTCGTCCGCACGCGCCGGGCCGCGACGTGCTGCACAACTTCATGGGGTTTTACACCGAGTTCGATCATTACGCGTTCGCGCGTGGCGGCCTCGACGTCGCCGCGTGGGACAGCTATCCGGTGCCGCGTACCGAAGTGCTGCCGCTCGACGAAGCGGACAAGCAACGCTGGGCCCGCACCGGGCATCCGGACGTGTCGGCGTTCTCGCACGATCTGTATCGCGGGGTCGGCAACGGCCGGATGTGGGTGATGGAGCAACAGGCGGGGCCCGTCAACTGGGGGCCGTACAACCCGGTGCCGCACGCGGGCGCGGTGCGGCTGTGGACGTGGGAAGCGTTCGCGCATGGCGCGGAGCTCGTGTCGTATTTCCGCTGGCGGCAGTATCCGCATGCGCAGGAGCAACTGCATTCGGGGCTCAACGCACCGGACGACCGGCTGTCGCCGGGCGGTCATGAAGTGGCGCGCGTCGCGCGGGAAATCGCCGCGCTGGATCCCGCGCTCGTCGCCGGCGAGCGCGGGACGGCCCGCGTCGCGCTGCTGTTCGACTACGAGGCCGACTGGATGATCCGGATCCAGCCGCACGGCGCCGATTTCGACTATCAGCAGCATGCGTTGGACTGGTATCGCGCGCTGCGCGAACTGGGCCTCGATGTCGACATCGTCGCGGCCGGCGCCGACGTGTCGCGTTATGCGCTCGTCGTCGCGCCGACGCTGCCCGTCGTCACGGATCGCATCGTCGAACAGGCCGCGAGCGGACACGCACACTGGCTGTTCGGCCCGCGCACGGGTTCGCGCACCGCGGAATTCGCGATCGCGCCGGGTCTCGCACCGGGCACGCTGCGCGACGTGCTGCCGGTGCGGATCGGCCAGGTCGAGTCGCTGCGGCCGTCGCTCGCGCCGCGCGTGTCGTTCGACGGCGTCGACGGCCATGCGCTGAAATGGCGCGATCACGTCGATATGGACGCGGCGCCTGGCGTCGACGTGCTCGCCGCATGCGACGACGGTGTACCCGCACTCGTGCGGCGTGGCCCCGTGACGATGGCGACTGCCTGTTTCGATCGAACGCTGTTGCGCGCGATCATTGCCCGCTGCGCACGCGATGCCGGGTTGCAAGTGTGCGCGCTACCGGACGGTGTGCGATTGCGTCGACGCGGGCGCGTGACGTTCGCGTTCAACTACGGTGGCACGCCGTGCATGCTGCCCGCGCCGGCCGGTACGCGCTTCGTGCTCGGCAGCCGCGACCTCGGCGCGGTCGACGTGGCCGCGTGGGTCGCAGCGGACTGACGCGATGCAGTCGTTGCGGTCGCTGCAGTCGCATTTCGCGCGCCTGGCGGGAATCGCGTACTTCGTACCGCTGTCCGCGGCGGCGCTGATGCTCGGCGTCGCGATGTCGTTCACCGCGCCGTACCTGTCGCTGTTCGGCGTCGAGGCGGCGGGGATGTCGCCGTCTCTGGCCGGCGTCTTCATGACGCTGATCGCGGCGAGCGGCGTCGTCGCGAGCACGTGGGCCGGGCGCTGGTCGGATCGACGCGACCGGCACCGGCCGTTGCTCGTGGTGTCGCTCGCGGCGGCCGCGCTCGGTTTCGCGCTGCTGTGCGTGCTGCGCGCGCACGGGCCGGCGATCGCCGCCGGCACGATCCTGCTCGGCGCGGGCGCCGTGTCGCTGTCGCAGATCTTCTCGTTCGCGCGCGCGGTGCTGCCCGTCGCCGACGATGCGCAGCGCGAACTCGCGTCGGCCGCGCTGCGCACGATGCTGTCGATCGCATGGGTGTTCGGTCCCGCGCTCGGTGCGCTGATTCTCGCGCAGACGGGTTTTACCGGCCTCTTTCTGGCGGCATCCGCGGGCTTCGTCGCCTGCGCGGCGATCGTCGCGCGGATTCCGGAGCCGGCGCGGCGGCCCGCGGCCGTTCACGTGCGAGCCATGGACCGCACCGCGCCGTCGCCTGACGATGCACGCGCGGCGGCGGCGGTCGTCGCGCCGCGCGCCAGCGTGCTGCGCACCCTCGTCGCGCTCACGCTGATCGGGCTCGCGGCGAACGCGACGATGATCGTGCTGCCGCTCTATATCGTGCGTGCGCTCGGCGGCACGCCGGCGAACGTGTCGGCCGCGCTCGGGCTGGCCGCGTTGCTCGAGATTCCGATGATGCTGTGGCTCGGCATTCGCTCGACGCGCCTCGACAAGGCGCACTGGCTGACCGCGTGCGCGCTCGTGCATGCCGCGTATTTCATCGGCCTCGCGGCGGTCACGCGCGTGAGCCTGATCCTGCCGCTGCAACTGCTGAGCGCGTGCGTGGTCGCGATCACGTCGTGTCTCGGGATGACGCGCGTGTGCGACCTGATGCCCACGCGCCCCGGCACCGCGACCGCGATGTTCTTCAGCACCGCGCGGGTCGGCTCGATCGCATCGGGGGTGCTGTCGGGCGCGTGCGTCGATCTGTTCGGCTATCGCGCGACGTTCGCCGGCTGCTGCGGGCTCGCGCTCGTGGCGTGTGCGCTGCTCGCCGTGGACGCATACGGCGAGCGGGGCGGCGCCGGCCGTACGAGCGCTGCGCGCCGCGGCTTCGATTCACCGCACTGACGCGAATGCGCCGGTGCGGTGAAGCAGCGCCACCGTGACGCGTCAGCGCTGCCGGAACGCGTCGAGCGACGGCAGCGCGTGACCGTGGAAATCGAACAGCGTGTTGTTGTCCCACTGGTCACCCGCGCCGAGCTTCCAGCCGACACCCGGCGTCGGAATCCATTCCGGTTCCCACCAGAACACGCCCTTGCCGCGATTGCCCGGCACGCCCTTCACGATATCGACGACTGCCGCGAGGAATTGCGCCTGGCCGGCCGGCGACGGCGGAAAGGTCGTCGATCCGGTGTTCGTCATCGCGTTCGGCTCCGAATCGCCGTCGCTCGTGGTCCACGGATACGCGGTTTCGACGACGATCAGCTCCTTGTCGTAGCGCACCGCGAGATCGTTCGCGTTGTTGCGCAGATCGTCGAGCGCGCCTTGCCATTGCGGGTAGTACGACAGCCCGATCACGTCGAACGCGACGCCGCGCTGCGTCGCGCTGTCGAACCACCAGCGGCTCTTGCCGTTGTCGCCGCCGCTGTCGATGTGCAGCATCACCTTGATGCGCGGATCGACGGCCTTCACCGCATCGTGACCGGTTTTCAGCAACTGCGCGAGGTTGTCCCACTGGTCGTAGCGGCCGAGCGGCCACAGCATCCCACCCGTGATCTCGTTGCCGATCTGCACCCACTCGGGACGCACGCCGGCGCGCTGCAGCCGGCGCAGCACGTCGGTCGTGTACGCCGACAGCAGCGCGCAGGTTTCGGTCAGGCTCTTGCCGGCCCACGCATGCGGCGGATATTGCTTGCCGGGGTCGGCCCACCAGTCGCTGTAGTGGAAGTCGATCAGGATGCGCATCCCCAGCGCGGCCGCGCGCTGCGCGAGCGCGACGACGTGCGCGGCATTGTTGTAGCCCGCTGCATCGCTCTGGTTCGCGGGGAAGAAATCCGGGTTGCCGGGATCGTTCCAGACCTTGATCCGGATCGAATCGACGCCGTGCGCGCGGAGAATTTTCAGGCAGTCGCGCGGCGCGGCGCCGCGGTCGAAGAAGGTCGCGCCATGCGCTTCGAGTTCCGGCAACGTCGAGATGTCGGCTCCCATCGCGAACGGGCTCGCCGCCGCATTGCGCGCGGCGGGTTGTGCGAAGGCGGGCAGCGGGCCAGCCAGGTCGAGGCACGCAAGCGCCGCGCTCGACATGCTCCAGCGCAGCATCGATCGTCTGTTCATCGTCTTCCTCCATGGTCATGGACCCCGTCGGACGCGGGGTCGGCTTCAAGATTTTTAAGCGCTTAAATTTCGGCCCGCAATGCGAGGCCGAATGGAGCGTAGCGCACCTGTCGCCGCCCATGCAAAGAACGCTTGCGTTGCCTACTATCTGGCGAGCGCCGTCACGCGCCGCTTCTTGTCGCAGCGCAATCCGGCGGAAGGAGCGATGGGCGCGGACGCGGCCATCGACGTGCGCCAGGCGCCGCACCGCGGTCAGCGGGATCAGCGCGAGCGCGGCCTGCGCGCCGCGCTACGACCGGTCGCGATTCCGCGCGCGCGTCGCGCCGGTGATGACCGCGATGCCGAACAGGATGACGGCCACGATCTCGATGATGTACTGCGCGACGTGCAGCGTCATCAAACCCCAGGCGACGCCGCCGATGAAAATGATCCATCCGACCAGGTAGATAAGCAGGGTCATCGCTTGTTCTCCTTGCAGTATTGGCCCATGGCGCCGGTTGTCGGTTATGCAGAATTTACCGGGCGCGCAGTAAGCGCGATGAAGGGGGCGTTATCCGCGGAGTGCAGGAGCATATTCCGGGCCTGGCCTTGCGGTGCCGGATCGCATTCCCGAGGGTCGCAGCTTGTCGAGTGCTTCATTCGGTTGCCGCATCGTGCGGATGCAGCCCGAGCCGCGCCATCAGCCGCCCGGCATCGAACGGCGCCTGGGTTTTCGTGTCGTTGTCGAAATAGCAATACACGTCGCGCGTCTGCGCATGCGTCGGTTGCAGCGCCGGCGCGGCGAGACGCGCATCGTCGGGCTGCGCGCCGCGGCTCCACGCTTCGATTCTGCGCGCCCATCGTTCGAGCGCCGCATCGGCGTATTCGCCCGAGTACTTCGTTTCGGTGCCGTGCAGCCGCATGTAGACGAACCGCGCGCTCAGATCCTCGAACTGCGGCCACGCCTCGGTCGAATCCGACACGACGAGCGCGACCTTGTGGCGGCGCAGCAGCTTCACGAACGCCGGATCCACGAAACTGTCGTGCCGCACTTCCACCGCGTGACGCAACGCGCGCTTGCGGTCGATCTGCAGATACGGCTCACGCACGCGCGCATCGTGCCGGCGGGCGAGCGCGAGCGCGGCTTCCGTGTCGGGCGGCAGCAGGCTCAGGAAGCGCTCCATGTGCGCCGGATCGAAACGCAGCGACGGCGGGAATTGCCACAGCAGCGGCCCGAGCTTGTCCTTCAGCGCGAACAGCCCCTGCGCGAAAAAATTCGCGCACGCGGTCGTGGCCGTTTCGCCGCGAAAGCGCAGCATGTGCGTCAGGTAGCGCGAGCCTTTCACGCTGAACACGAACCCGGGCGGCGTGTCGGCATACCAGCGCCGCCAGCTGTCAGGTGCTTGCAAGCTGTAGTGCGTGCCGTTGATTTCGATCGTCTGCATGCGGCCCGATGCATACCGCAGCTCGCTGGCCTGCTTCAGGTCGGGCGGGTAGAACGTCCCCCGCCAGCCGGGGTAGCGCCAGCCTGAAATGCCGATGTGAATCCTGCCGGATGTGCGTGTCACGTCGATGCCCGGCTGCGCCGGGTTCCTGATGCGGTTCGGGCGACGAGCAATCCGCGTGCCGCCGCCGTCGCCGATTTGATTTTTTAAAGACTGCGCCACGTTCGGCCGGTATGATCGCTGCGCTCGCGAACGGCGCGATCGGCCGGTGCATCCCGACGATCCACGCATCACCGCCTTCGCCGGCACGGCAATCACGACACCACCGGACGGACCCGCCGACGCGCGGTCCGTCGATCCGGCCGAACGGGCCAACCCAGCACGACGGAGTATCGAAACGATGTGGATGGAGACAGGGACGGGGCGGCGCGCGAGGGCAATCGCGGCCGGCGGGGCATGGTGCGTGGCCGCCGCGGGCGGTGCGCACGCGCAGGCATCGGCGCCGGGCGCGGCGGTGGCCGTGCTGCCCGCCATCGACGTGCGAGGGCCGGCCGATGCTTCGCCCGTCGGGCTCGTCGGACGGCGCACCGCCACCGGCACCAAGACCGACACGCCGATCGACGAGATTCCGCAAACGATCAACCTCGTGACCGCGCAACAGATCGACATGACCGGCGCGGCCGACCTGAACCAGGCGTTGCGCTACGTGCCGGGGTTCGCGACGTTCGGCGCCGACAGCCGCACCGACTGGTATGCGGCGCTGCGCGGCTTCACGCCGACGCTGTACGTCGACGGCCTGCCGGCGCCGAACACCGCCGTGATCGCGAACTGGCGCGTCGATCCGTACACGATCGACTCGATCGCGGTGCTGCGCGGGCCGACGTCGGTGCTGTACGGCGCGGGCGAGCCGGGCGCGATCGTCGACGCGCACACGAAGCTCGCCGACGGCGAGCGCGTGCGCGAAGCCGGCGTGCAGATCGGCAACGACGCGCGCAAGCAGACCATGCTCGACGTCGGCGACAGGCTCGATCCGGATGGCAGGACTGCGTACCGCTTCGTCGGCGTCGCGCGCGACGGCAACGCGGTGACCGGCCCGAACGGCGACCGCCGCGTCGCGCTCGCGCCGTCGTTCCGGTGGCGGCCGAACGCCGACACGTCGCTGACGGTTTCCGCGACGTTCCTGCAGGACAGCGGCGACATCTCGTCGAACTTCCTGCCCGCGTCGGGCACGGTGCTGCCGAACCCGAACGGCCGCCTGTCGCAGGACCTCTACATGGGCGACCCGTCGTTCAACGACTACCGCAAGAAGCAATGGTCGCTCGGCTACGCGCTGGAACACCGCGTGAACGCGATCTGGACGCTGCACCAGGACGTGCGCTGGTCGCATCTGTCGCTCGACGATGCGACGGTGTTCGGCAACGGCCTCGTGCCCCGCAGCACGACGAACATGATGCGTTTCGCGGGGCTGTTCCAGCTCAACTACAGCCGGCTCGACATCGACAATCACGCGCAGGCGCGCTTCGGCACGGGGCCGCTCGAACACACGCTGCTGTTCGGCGTGCAGTTCGACCGGCAGACGACGACCAACAGCGTATGGCTCGCGCTCGCGCCGTCGCTCAACCTGTACCACCCGGTTTATCGGCCCGTGACGGCCGCGATCTTCTCCGGCCCGACGTCGCTCGGCCACGTCGACCAGTACACCGCGATGAACACGGTCGGCGTGTACGCGCAGGACCAGATCCGCTGGCAGCGCTGGACGCTGACGCTCGGCGGCCGCGAGGACGTCGTGAATGCGCGGTTCGACGACCGCACCGCCGGCACGCACGCGCAGCAGGACGTCAGTGCGTTCTCCGGGCGGGTCGGGCTCACCTATCGCGGCGACGCCGGCTGGTCGCCGTACGTCAGCTATTCGACGTCGTTCGATCCGGTCATCGGCGTGCGGATGTTCGGCGGCGGCCTGCCGAAACCGACGCGCGGCGCGCAGACGGAAGCCGGGCTGCGCTGGGAGCCGCCCGGCCGGAACCTGATGCTGAACGCGGCCGTGTATCAGATCGACCAGACCAACGTCGTGACGCCGACGCCGATCAATCTCGACCCGACCGGCACGACGTCGGTGCAGACCGGCAAGGTGCGCTCGCGCGGCATCGAACTGAGCGCGGTCGGCAAGGTGACGCGCGAGCTGTCGATCGTCGCGTCGTATGCGTATCAGGACGTCAAGAACGTGCAGGCGAACGACGTGTCGCTGAACCACTGGCCGGTGTCCGTGCCGCTGCCGCGGCAGATGGCGTCGATGTGGGCCGACTGGACCTGGCGCACGGGCGCGCTGGCGGGCCTCGGCGTCGGCGGCGGCGTGCGCTACCAGAGCGCGTCGGCCGGTGCGCCGGACAATTCGCTGACGGTGCCGAGCGCGACGCTTTACGACCTCGCGATCCACTACGAACTGCCGCGCTGGCATTTCGCGGTGAACGTCGCGAACCTGTTCGACCGGCGCTATGTAAGCGGCTGCCAGTCGTACGCGGTGTGCGTGTTCGGCAACGAGCGGACCGTATTGGCCAGCGCGAAATACAACTGGTGAGCGCGCCGCGTCCGGCCTACGCGTCTCGTTGTGGCTCGCGGATAGCGGTGCGCGCGCCTGCATGGCCCAGGCGCCGCCATTCGGTCGGCGTGATGCCGAAACGTTCGCGGAAGGCCGTGGCGAAATTGGCCGGCGTGGAAAAACCGATTTCCTTCGCAATGCTGGCGATGCTGAGCGACGTGGAGTCCAGCAGATCCTGTGCGATCCGCAGCCGCTCGTAGCGCAGATATTCGAACACCGTCTGGCCGAGATTGTCGCGAAACGCGCGCGACAAGCGCTTTTCGTGCGTGCCGACCGCGCGCGCCAGTTCCTCCACCGTCGGCGGATCGTTCAGCGTGCGCGACAGGTGACGAATCGCCGCGCGCACGATGATGTCGTAGTCCTTGCCGCCCGCGAACGGGTTTTCCGCCGGCGCCGCTTCGGCGGGCCGGTCGCGCTTCGTCCGCGACAGCTGCACGCGAATTCGCGCGATCACCTCCGCCGGCTCGAACGGCTTCACCACATAGTCGACGCCGCCGATCTCAAGCCCCTCGAGCCGTTCGTGCAATGCGCCGGCCACGGTCAGGAAGATGACGGGGATCGCGCACGTCAGCGGATCGGCGGCCAGCAGGCGGCACGCGGTGAAGCCGTCCATGTTCGGCATGCGCACGTCCATCAGGATCAGGTCGGGCATCAGCGCCTGCGCGCGCTGGCACGCTTGCGCGCCGTCGAACGCGATGCTGATCCGGCATCCCGTGCTGCGCAGGATGTCGGTCAGCAAACGGAGCTGCTCGGGTTGATCGTCGACGATCAGGATATGCGCGTCGCTCAATGCGGAGATCGATGAAGGCATCGTGCACCTGTTGTGAAAAGGCGGTGGGCTGCGTTTCCGCGGGTGGCCTGCCCGCTGCGGTGGAAACGCCGGAAGCCGCTCCGTGGCGATGCATCCGTCGCATCGCACGCTCGCATCGATTCAGGGCAGGGCGGCAGGCAACCGCTCGGCACATCGTACGGTGGCCGTTCGTTGTTCTGATCGCCGAGCCGTGGAGACATGAGGGATTGCCGTACTTGCGTGGAGATGGATCGCGACAGCCGGAATCGATGCGAGCGGAATTGTAGGAGCATATGTCGAATCAGGCCAGACGTGACGGCGCCATTCTCGCTATTTCAACTTCGTGATTATCGAAAATGGCGGTTTTCGACAGGAAGGTGAAGCGTTGATGTGCGCCAATACTCGTGGTTTACGCTTATATCGAGTGCGAAAGCGTGCGGCCGGCCGCTTTCGTGATTGTCTTTATCGGGAAAAATATTATTCGAATCCGCTTTGGCAAAGTATTTATCCGCTCGATAAAAGATCTGGGTTAATAGTGTTTGAGCGAAATCGTTTGCGGAGTCGATGTATTTTCAATAAGTATTTGAATATTATGAATTTTACAATCTATAAAGAATGCCGCCTTTAATAATTCGGGACCGTGTCTCATAATTCGTCCGAACTTTGAGTAACGGTGAAGCAGGGCAGCGGAAGCACCGCAAGCAGTGACGGACGTTGCCTGACCCTGGGCCGGCGCATCAATTGATGCCTGTCCACGCACATGTTCGCTGCACGGAAATGAAACCCGGTTGCCGGGGATGAAAATAAAAGAAGCGGGATGGGTCGCGGTCGGCGCGACGACAAATCGGGGATGGCCATGACGACGGGTTGAATCTCCGGATTCAGTCGGGGAAAAGCTCGTCCATAAGAATCAATATGTATTCCTAATGCAGTTGTCGAATTAACGGAACGGGACGTCAGGACGACGACATGCCCGGGGCTTTCGAACGCCCTGCCGAAACGGGTGCTCGATGCGTCGTCCCGACATGGCCGGCAGCGGAATCCGCTGCTGAAACGAAGTCGCAATCGAAGTCGAAGCTGTCGATAAAAGTAAGTAGTCCGATATTCAAACCAGACGCTACACAACGGAGCAGAAGACCATGAAGAGGAAGCAGATTTCGGCGCTCGCCGCCGCGATGTTCACGGGCGCGGGTGTGCTGATCGCCGGCGCCGCCCACGCGGACAATTTCGTCGATCGAGGCAACCCGGACAACGCGCTGAACGGCCAGTGCATCGACGGCACCAACCCGCTGTGCGTGACGACGAAGAGCGGCACGTTCGTGGCGGTCAGCACCGCGAACGTGACGCAGGGCACCAATGCGAAGGCCGGCACCAGCGGCATCGCGATCGGCGACCAGTCGAATGCGAGCAGCAAGGGCGGCACCAGCAGCGGCGGCGCGATTGCGATCGGGGTCGGCTCGCAGGCGCTGGCGAACTCGGCCACCGCGATCGGCACGGTGGCGGTCGCGCAGGGCAATACGGCGCTGGCGATCGGCCGCCAGTCGGCGGCGGTCGGCGATTTCTCGATGGCGCTCGGCAACGTCGCGGATGCGCACGGCACCAGTTCGATCGCGCTCGGCCACTCGGCGCTCGCCAGCGGCGACCGCTCGGTCGCGATCGGCGGCGCGAACCCGACGTCGAGCGACGGCGTCTCGGCGGGCGCATCGTACGACGCGGCCACGCAAACGCGCGCCGCCGGCACGCAGTCGGTGGCGATCGGCGCGGGCGCGCAGACGAGCGACAACAACCAGGTGGCGATCGGCTCGGGCAGCGTGGGCGCGAACAACGGCGGCACGCCGGTGTTCGGCGGCACGGCCGCGCCGGTCGGCGGTGCGGTATCGTTCGGCGCGCTCGGCAGCGAACGCCAGCTCAAGAACGTCGCGGCCGGCGCGGCCGATACGGACGCCGTCAACGTCCAGCAGTTGAAGAACGTGAACAGCACGCTGAGCACGGGCATCGGCAATGTCGACGCACGCGTGACGTCGGTCGGCAATTCGCTGTCGACCACGATCTCGAACGTCGACCAGCGCGTGACCAGCGTCGGCAACAGCTTGAGCACGAGCATCGTCACGGCGACGCAGAACGTCGTCAAATACACCGACAACTCGCATGCGGCGATCGCGCTCGACGGCGCGACCGGCACGACGATCGGCGGCGTGGCGGCCGGCGTCGCCGATACCGACGCGGTGAACGTCGGCCAGTTGAAGGGCAGCGTCGCGCCGCTGCAGACGTCCATTTCGACGGCGGCTTCGAACATCACGAACCTGCAGAACAGCGTGACCGGCATCGACGGATCGCTGAGCACGGCGGCATCGAACATCGGCAACCTGCAGGCGGCCGATACGCGCAACGTCAAGTACGACGGCGCGAGCGGCTTCGACTCGGTGACGTTCGCCGGCCCGAACGGCACGACGCTGCGCAACGTCGCGGACGGCAAGGACGCGCACGATGCCGTGAACGTCGGCCAGTTGAACGGCGGCCTCGCGTCGCTGAGCACGAGCGTGACGAACAACCTCAGCACGACGCTCGGCAACCTGAGCACGTCGATCACGAGCCAGATCGGCAACGCGACGAAGAACGCGGTGCAGTACGACGACGATGCGCACGGCGGCGTCACGCTCGGCGGCAAGGGTGCGACGGCGCCGGTCGGCCTGCACAACGTCGCGGACGGCGTGGCCGCGCACGACGCGGTGAACGTGAGCCAGCTCGGCAAGGCGACCGACACGCTCAACCAGTCGATCACGACCGTCGGCAACCAGGTGACGACGAATACCGGCAACATCGCGGCGCTCCAGCAGGACGCGCTGCAGTGGAACCCGAGCCTTGGCGCCTACGATGCGAGCCACGGCGGCCATGGCCCGCAGCTGATCAGCAACGTCGCGGCCGGCAAGAGCGGCACGGACGCCGTCAACGTCGATCAGCTGAACGCGGCGATTCACGACGGTACGAGCCAGCTCGATGCGCTCGCCGTCAAATACGACGATGCGAGCAAGCAGCAGGTATCGCTCGGCGCGGGCAACGGCGGGAATCCGGTGCGCGTGACCAACGTCGCGGCAGGCAACGTCGCGGCCGGCAGCACCGATGCGGTGAACGGCGCGCAACTGCGTCTCGCGACCGACGGCGCCGCGGCCGCGCTCGGCGGCGGCGCGACCGCGAACCCGGACGGCTCGATCAGTGCACCGAACTACAAGATCGGCGGCAGCGCATTCAACAACGTCGGCGATGCATTGACGAACCTCGACGGCCGCGTCGGTGGCAACACGGCGACGCTCGCGAATCACGAAACGCGCATCAGCAATGCCGAAACGAATATCGCGGACAACACGGCCGCGATCGCCGGGCTGCAGCAGGATGCGCTGCAATTCGACCCGACGCTCGGCGCGTTCAGCGCCGCGCGCGGCGGTGCGCCGACGAAGCTGACGAACGTGGCCGACGGCAACGTCGCCGCGGGCAGCACGGACGCGGTGAACGGCGGCCAGTTGTCGGGCGTGAAGACCGCGCTCGAACAGCAGATCACGAACGTGTCGAACCAGGCCGGCGAAGCCGTCAAAAACGTCGTCAAGTACGACGTCGACACGAACGGCAACCGGCTGAATTCGGTGTCGCTCGTCGGCGGCGACGCGACGTCGGCGGTCGTGCTGAAGAACGTCGCGGCCGGCACCAACGATACCGACGCGGTGAACGTGAAGCAGTTGAAGGACGTGCAGTCGAACCTGAACCAGCTCGGCGCGCTCGCGGTGCAGTACGACGACGGCTCGAAGAGCACGATCACGCTCGGCGGCGCGGGCGGCACGCGCATCACCAACGTACAGGCCGGCACGCTCGGCGCGACCAGCACCGACGCGGTGAACGGCTCGCAGCTGTACGCGACCAACCAGCAGGTGTCGAAGAACACCACCGACATCTCGAACCTGCAAGGGAGCGTGACCAACATCGCGAACGGCAAGGCCGGCCTCGTGCAGCAGCAGGACGCGAACGGCGCGATCACGGTCGGCAAGGACTCGGGCGGCACCAGCGTGAACTTCTCGGGCACGGCGGGCGACCGCGTGCTGACCGGTGTCGCGGCCGGCGTGAACGCGAACGACGCGGTCAACATGGGCCAGTTCAACAGCGCGCTGCAGAATGTCGCGACCAACGACAAGATCCGTGCGGCGGCGACCGATGCGAACACCACGTGGATCGCGCGTGCCGATGCGGGGGCGATCGGCTCGACGGCGACCGCGACCGGCAAGAACGCGGTGGCGGTCGGCCAGGGCTCCGTCGCCGATCGCGACAACTCGTTCTCGGTCGGCGCGAAGGGCAGCGAGCGCCAGATCACGAACGTCGCGGCCGGCACGGCGCCGACCGACGCGGTGAACGTGCAGCAGCTGAACGACAATCTCGCGACGGCGTCGACGCAGGCGAAGGGCTATACCGACCAGCGCATCGGCCAGGTGTACAACTCGTTCAACGACCTGAAGAAGGACATGTACGGCGGTGTCGCGTCGGCGATGGCGGTGGCCGGCTTGCCGCAGCCGACCGGCGCGGGCCGCTCGATGGTGTCGGCGGCGACGTCGAACTACCACGGCCAGCAGGGCTTCGCGGCGGGCTACTCGTACGTGACGGAGAGCAACCGCTGGGTCGTCAAGGCATCGGTGACGGGCAACACGCGGTCGGACTTCGGCGCGGTGGTCGGCGCGGGTTATCAGTTCTGATGCAGGTCGCGTAGCGTCGAGCGACGCGCGGTGCCGGGCGACGCATGCAAAGCCCGGCATCCGCTGACGATCGAAGGCCCGGGGTTCGTTCGCGCATCCCGGGCCTGCGTCGTTTGATGTCGCCAGCCGATCGGGCAATGCGCATCGACGATGCCGTCGCGAATGCGAGTGGCGCCATCCGCCGCGATCGTCGCCATCCCGCAACCGGCGGCCCGGCAAGGGTTTCACGCGCCTGCGGCGGAGCGTCCAATGCGAGTTGTGGAAGGCGAGCCCGCGCTCGTATTCTGAACTCCTCGGGCGGCACGGCATGGAGCCTTCCCCCACCATCGCATCAGAGAGCGCGACGATGACCGAAACGACAAACACGATGAAGCTCAACCACCTGAGCTTCCCCTCCGCCGACACGCTGGCGACCGCTCGATTCTTCGAGCGATATCTCGGCTTCACGATCGCGGGAAGCTGGGACCAATCCTGGATTCTCAAACGTCCGGGCTTCGACGTCGTGATCGATCACGTCGGCGACGGCGTGCCCGCGTGGCCGACCAACTTCCACGTCGGCTTCGAACTGCCGAGCCTCGATGCCGTGCACACGCTGTTCGCGCGCTTCAAGGAAGAGGGCGTCGCGATGGAGACGGAGGTCTTCAACAACGGGCGCGGCTCGCGCTTCTTTTGCCGCGCGCCGGGCGGCGTGATGTTCGAACTGAACACGCGTGCGGATGCGGCGCCGGAATATCAGGGCACCTTCGACGATTGACGCAAGGCGGTCCGTGCCGCGCCGCGCTCAGTCGCCGCTGCTGGCGCGGGCGAGGGTCTCGATGACCGCGCCGGTACGCGACGGCGCGGTGATCTCCGTCCATTGCAGGTGCGCGTATTTCGGATCGTCGCGCAAGGCGGCGAACTTGACGCGGTTTTTCGCGAACGTCGTGTACGACCACAGCAGCACCGAGTCTCGCGAGCAGAACGCCATCCGCAGCGATTCCCGGTTGCCGTGAAAGAGCTCGGTGCGCATGAGCCCGCGGCCGAGCGTGCGCCGGAGCACGCGGGAAAACACCGTCCATCGCCCGAAGTTGAGCCAGACGACGTGCGTGGCGCGCGACCACAGCACGTCGCGCACGGCGCTGTAGTTGCCGTCGGCGACCCATCGGTCGCCGGCCGTCGCCGCCCGCACCGCATGCTCGAACTGCGCGGGCGGCACGGCGGTCCAGCCGGGCCCCCAGTAGAGCCGATCGAGTTCGAGGTACGGGCAGGCCGCGGCGGCTGCCAGCGCGCTGGCGAAGGTGGACTTCCCCGCTCCGCTTGTTCCGACGACGACGACGCGCATGGGTGTGACCACGGGCAAAAGATGAAGCCGCGTATTGTGCCCGATGTGCGACGGCCGCCGCGCGGCCGTCGTCGCCTGTCGCGATGCGTGACGCCGTCAGCGCGGCTGAAAGCGAATCCACGGCGTCGCATTGTTGGTCGGATAGACGACCCACCAGTGCGCGTACACGTCGACCTGCAGCTCGTTGGCCAGCGCCTGCGCGAAACTGAAGCGGCCCGCCATCCCGGCGAAGCAGGTGACGAGCTTGATCGGCCGGCCCGACGCGGCGGGAAAGTTCGTATCGGCCGCGCCATAGCCCTGTGCGCGCAGGAACCGCGCCAGCGTGGACGCGGAGATCGGCCGGTTGATCGGCACGCCGTTGTTGCCCGTCCACTCGACCATCGCGCTGCGCGAAATGCCATGCGTCGCGACGACGTCGACGTCGAGCGTGCCGACCCGCGTGAGATTCTGCGCGAACTGCTGGCGCTGCAGATCGGTGGTGAACGCATCCCACCTGGCTTTCACGCTGGTCGTGACCGGATCGTTCGGCATCAGGATCCGCACCTTGCCGACCAGGCCGCTCTGGCCGGGTTCGCTCGGCAAGCCGGCCGCGTTCGGCGGCGGATAGTTCGGGATTTCGCCGGCGTTCTCCAGCGGCGTCGGGTTGACGCCGAGCGACGCCTTGCCGGTGAAGAAGGTGAGGTGCGCGCCCGCCGCCATCAGCCCGGCGCCGCCGCCCGCCACCGCGCCGATCGCGATGTTCAGCGCGGTCGCGCGGCTGAAGAACGGCTGCCCGGTCATGCCTGCCGTCACGCCGGCCCCGGCCGCGCCGCCGGCCACGCCGCCCGCGATGCCGGAGACGAGCGACACCGACAGCGTGGTGGCCACCTTGCCCGCGCTCAGGCCGAGCGCCGCGCGTGCGGTCAATGCGCCGGCGCCGCCGCCCGCGAGCGCGCCGGCCGCGCCGGCCGCCGCACCGGCCAGCGCGTCGATGCCGAACTGTTTCCAGCTGATCTGGTCGCCGGTGGCCATGCTCGTGAGGTCGCCGGCCATCGACCCGACCGCGCCGGCCACGACGCCCACCAGGATCGCCGCGCCGATGCCGGTGCCGAGCAGCAGCACGCCGGCCACGCCCACCGCCAGCGTGACCAGCGCGCCGACGATGATGCCCCACACGTTCATGCCGCTCGGATCGGTGAAGACGAGCGGGTTGTTGCCGACGTAGACGTACGGCGACGGCGTTTCCAGCATCGGATCGACGCTGAGGTAACGGCCGTATCCGGGGTGGTAGAAGCGCGCGTTGCAGTCGTAGAAGCCGGAATCCGCGTCGTAGTTGTGGCCGGTGAACAGTCGCGGCCACGCGAACGGCGCGGCCACCAGCACGGTCGGCTGGCCGTACACGTCGTACTGCCACGCGCCGACGGTCTCGCCGCTCGCGTCGAGCAGCACGCGCACGCTGCCGAGATGGTCGAGCAGCGCGAAGTAGAAGCGCCCTTCGCGCCACGCCACCTGGACGTCGAGCGCGGCGATGAAGCGGGTTGGCGCGCTCGCGCCGTTTGCCGCGTCGATCATGAGTTCGCCGTCGGGCATCGACGTCTGGAAGCGCTGCGTGGTCGCGCCGCCGCTGGTCCGGGTAAGCGCCGCGCGATTGCCGTCCGCGTCGCGCAGGATCGACAGCGACGCACCGGGGCCGGCGTAGCTGACGGGCCGCCCGGTGCCGGCGTCATAGCCGATCTGCCAGCGCGTCGCACCTGCGCCGTCGCTCGCGCCGACGATCCCGCCCGCATGGTCGTACGCGAACGTGGTGGTGTCCTGCGCGGCCGTGTAGCCGGTCAGGCGGTTGGTGCCGGCCGCATATGTGTAGCCGGCCGAATCGGCGCCGCGCGTGTGCCGCTCGAAGTTGCCGTTCAGGTCGATCTCCCAGCGTTGCGCGTCGGCGCCGGCGCCGAACGCCGTCAGCTGGCCGAGCGAATCCATGGTGGTGCAGGCCGGCCCGACCGACCCGCCGGGCACGTCCGACGTGACGGTCTGTCGTGCGATTTCGCCGTTGTAATAGCCGCCGCCCTCACAGGCGCCGGTGTCGTAGGCGAGCGTTTCCCTGAGCACGCCCCCGGCATCGCTGACGGTGGGCCAGCCAGGCGGCGTGTACGCGAAGCGCCGGGACAGCATCGACGCGCCCTTGCCGTCGGGCAGCAGGCGGGTGAGCGCCGGCTTGCCGTTCGGCTCGTACTCGTGCGCGATCAGCACCGTCGTCGTGCCGCCGGTGTCGGCCGCGACCTCGAGCACGCGGCCGAGCGCATCGTAACGGCGCAGGCTGACGAGCCCCGTGGCCGAATCGGTGCTCGACAGCAGGTTGCCGCCGGCCGACCACGTATTCGCGATGACGCAGTCGCCCGTGGGCATCCCGGCGAATTGCCGGCGCCGCGCGAGCACGCGCCCGGCCCGGTCGTACGCGACCGTCTCGGTCAAGCCGGCCTGCCCGGCATCGCCCGGGTTGACTTCCACCTTCCACAGCCGGCCGGCGAGATGGTCGTCCTGGGTCGCATCCGACCCGTCGCCGTCGTAGTGGCGGCGCACGCTCCAGGTGGGTGACGACGGCGGCCAGTCGGGGTCGTCGGCATGCTGCTGAAGCAGTGCGCGATCCCACGCGACCGCACAGGTGCCTTCCTCGATCACGCGGCTCAGCGTGTCGTATTTCCGATAGGCGATGTAGCCGCCGTTCAATGCATTGCCGTCGGCGAGGAAGCGCATCAGCCCGGCGCTGCTGTAGACGATCTGCGTGGTGCCGCTGTCGGGATCGGTCGAGCTGAGCCGATGCCCGGCGAAGTCGTATTCGGCGGTGCTGCTGCCGGCCGGTACGGCTTTCGTGCCGGCGCCGCCTGCCGCGTACGACGCGGGCGGCACCGACGCGATCGTGCGGCCCTGCGCGTCGTATATCTGGCTCATGCGCCAGTCGAGGCTGTCGTCGTCGATCGCGTTCTGCACGACGCGGCCGATCAGGTGCTCGGCCGTGTCCGACCAGCTTTGCGTGACCGCGCCGTTGGGATCGACGTCCGTCGTCAGGTGATACTCGCCGAGCGGCAACGGATAGGCGAAGCGCCCCGCGTCGGCGTTGACGCCGTAGCCGCGCGTCGCGTAATGCGTGCTGCCGGGCCGGATCGCATAGTCGTAGCCGGGCTGACCGAACGCCACCGGCCGGCCGAGCGGGGCGTTTTCGTAGACGGTGCGCGCGAACGGATAGCCGCCGGCATCGGGATGCCAGGCGGCCAGCGGGCCCTCGAGCGGCGCGCCTTGCCAGAGGCTGCCGTCGGCGCCGCCGTTGGTCACCAGCCCGTCCTGGTAGACGAACAACGCCTGTGCGCCGGACACCGTGACGCGGCTCGTGAGCGCCCGGATCGCGGTGTTGCCGCGATCGTCGTACACGCCGGTGTCGAGCACCGCGCTATCGGCCGATTCGAGCTTGAGCGTCTGCAGGCTGCGCGCGAGGCCATCCCGATACTCGACGCTCAGGCCGACGTCCTCGGCAACGGCCAGCGCCGAGAAGCTGCCGGGCGCCGTCATGCCGAGCTGGAGGCCGAACGGGGCGGCGATCGCGGCGTCCGCATATTCGAACACCTTGAGCCCGTCGGCGAAGAACAGCACGCGGCCCGTCACGGCCACCAGCAGCCATTCCCGGGCGGCCGGCGCGACGCTGTCGGATTGCAGCAGCACGGGGTTCGCGCCGTCGAGCCGCCACAGACGCCAGCCCTGCGCCTGGCTGAAGCCGACGAACCAGGTGCCGGTGCCGAGCACCCCGTCGCCGAGGCTGGCGCGGTCGACCAGCACGCGCGCGGCGATGCTCGTCGCCGCGAAACCGGTGCGTTCGAGCCGCGCGCCGAGCGGCCCGGCCGCATTGCCGTGATAGCTGAGCAGCCCGCCGCCCGCGCTCCAGTCGGCCGCATTGCCGGACGCGGCCGTGTAGAACGCCAGCGCGCCGTTGCCGAAGCCGTCGTACACGCCGCTCCCCTGGCCGTTGACGTTGATCGCCGCGTTCGGCGTGGCGCGCGGAAACGGCGCGGCCGGGCCGATCGTCGTGTCCTGCGCGGCGAACCACGTCATGCTGATCAGGCTCGGATTGTCCCAGGGGCCGACCGTCACGGACGGCTCGGCGAACGGGTTGTAGAGCGTGCGCGAGCGCACGCCGTTCGGCGCGGTGGTGCCGAGCGTGCGCAGCCGTGCGCCGTCGTAGGCGATCGACTGGAACTGGCAGTCGAGCGGCGTGAAGAACACGTCGTCGAGCCGCAGCCACGCGGCGCCGCCCGTCGGCAGTTCGGCCTGAATGCCGAGCGTGACGGTGGCGTTCGCGCCGAGGCCGAGCGACGACGGATCGACGGTCCATTGCTGCGGTTGCCACTGGCCGGCGGTGGGTGCGAGGCGCCGGCTCAACTGCGCGCCGCCCGGCGCGGTGAGCGTCAACGTCACGGTGAAGTCGCTCGCGGTCGCGCCGGGCGGGCTCTTGAACCAGAGGCCGAACAACTGCCGCGCGCGGCCGTCGGTCAACGTCACGGCGCGCGTGAGCGTCGCCGACGCGGTGATCTGCAGGCATGCGGTGCCGCTGGCCGCGTCGTCGCGATAGACGGCGGCGCCGGCCGGCAGGCTCCAGGTCGGCCGCTGGTAATCCTCGAAACTGTCGTACGCATTGCCGCCCGCCGAATTGACGAAGCCCGCGATGCGAAAGCGCCCCGCGTCGTCGAACAGCGAAGCCATCGGCCGGCCGGCGACGTCGTGCGAGAGCAGCACGTTGCCCTCGCCGTCGCGCGTGTCGATACGCTCCTCCAGCAGCCAGCCCGCGCCGGGCTGACCGCCGTTCCACGCGGCGAACGGCGGCGCGTTCTCGTCGACCGCGACCCAGCTGTCGGCTTCCGCGAGATACGAGGTGCCGTCGTCGTGCGCCCAGTCGCGGAAGGTCTGCGCCTTCGCGGCCTGCAACTGCCAGCCGCCGTCCGCCTGCACCCGCGTCGATGCACTCGCCACCGGCGCGAGGATGTGCGCGCTCCACATCGCCGGGTAGACCTCGAAACCGAACAGCGACGTGCGCTGCGTGACGTTGAGCTCGCCCCGGCTGTCGTAGTAGGCGGTCTGCACCGTGGCCGGATAGCCCGAGGCCGCGTTGTACGCATAGGCCATGGTGCGCGCGACGCCCTGCAGGCTTTCGATCGACGTCGCGATCTGCGGCACGGCGTCGTAGAGATTGCGCAGCACGGTGCCGTTCGCGTCGCTCGCGACCTGGTCGGTGTAGGTCCAGTCGCTGGTGGTGGACGACAGCAGCGTGCCGTCGCGGTCGTACACCGAGGTCGACGCCAGCAGGCCGGCCGCCAGCGAATACGCGTCGTCGACGGGCGCGGCCAACCCGCGTACGCCGGCGCGGATGCGGGCATCGTCCGGGAGCTGCAGCGTACGCGCGGGCAGACCGTTGTAGAAATGGCTCGTGGTCCAGCCGTAGCGCTGCGCCTGCGGCGTCTCGCACGCCTGGTATTCGGACACCGTCGAGAATTGCACGATGCTGCCCGACGGATCGGTGTTGGCCGACACGTCCGCATACGCGTAGCAGCGCAGCATCGTGTCGTAGCCGCTGTCCATCGCGAGCGCGGTCACGACGAAGGCCGCCAGCGGCGCATGCAGCGAGTGATTCGCATAGCGGTGCAGCGTGATGTGGGTCGACGCGTCGATCTCGTTGCCCGACGGGAAGGTCACGAAACCCGACGGAATCGCCGGCAGCTTGCCCGAAATGGCCGTCTCGTAGTGCAGCGTGCTGTTGAGCAGTCGGAACATCTGCTGACCGGGGAAATGCTCGACCACCGGCTCGCCTTGCGCGTCGCGCAGCAGCCCGCCGTTGCAGAAGAAGCGCACCTGCGTGTCGAGCGGCGCGCCGTCGGCGTCGAGCGTCATGAACGCGAGGAAGTCCGGCGCCTGGTTGATGACGGTCGTGCTGTCGAAGCGATCGACGGTGATCTCGCCCAGCCGGAAGCCGGCGAGCGGGTTCCACGCGGGCCACACCGAACGGCCGTAGAGGTCGCGGTCCTGCGACAGGAATGCGCCGGCCAGCGTCGGGAAGCCCTGGGTCTCACGATCCGCGGGCGCCGGATCCTCGTCCTGCAGCACCTGGGTGACCCAGGGCGTGTCGGCGTCGGGATCGAAACTGTCGAGCGCGGAGTAGAGCGCCGATGTCGTGTTCTCCGTCTTCAGCACGCCGAGTTGGTCCCACGCGTACCAGTAGAACTGGCGGTTCGCGTCGCTGCCGGGCGGGTACTGGATCCCCGCGAAGTGGTAGGACCAGCTCACGCCGTCGAACACCAGCACGTTCGGGCCCGAGCCGATCAGGCTGTTGCCGGTGATCACGGGGCCGAGCGTCTGCATGAACGCGGGCGACAGGTTCGTGAAGCCCGCGCCGCCGAAGACGTCGGGCAGCGGACGCAACGCGAGATTGCCGTAGTCGTCGTCCCAGGTGGGCACCGCCAGGCGGTAGTCGAAAGCCTTCACCACGCCGCCCGACGACGCATAGCGGTCGATCCACGCGGCCGCCGCGAAGCCCTGGCCCATCGACAGCTGGAAATACGACGTGGCGCCGACCGCCGGAATCGTGATCGCGTCGGTATCCAGCGTGCTGCCGAGCCGCCACGCGAGCGTCGCCGCATCGCGGACCATCAGGCTGAAGCGGCCGCGCGCGGTGTCCTCGTCGTAGCAGAACACCAGGTAGTGGTTCGTGGCCGCCGCCACGTACGATTGCGTATTGACGCTGCCGGACGGGCAGCACGTGCCGCTCGCGAGCGCGGGCGCGACGTCCCAGCCGCGCGTCTGCCAGTTCAGCGCGTAGCGGTCGACGCGGCGATCGTCGTCGTCGATCACGACGAAGAAGTCGGCGCCGTTGGCGATCCGCAACTGGGTGCTGCCGTAGCGGTATGGCGTGGGCGAGCCGGCGGCGCCCGCGAAATCCCAGTCCGCGTTCGCGACCGGGCGGCGCGACGCGAGATAGAGCGTCGATTGCGTGTCGTCGAGGCTGGCCAGCAGCAGCACGAAGCTGTCGGCGTTGGTCGTGGCCACCGTGCGATCGAGATCGAGCGCGCCGTCGAAGCGCTGCCAGTTGGTCCAGGCCGGAATCCAGCGGCCCAGCCACGTGTACACGTTCACCAGCAGTGCGTTCTCGCTGGCCTCGTACCAGGCCACGACCACGTAGTCGCCGCCGTACCAGATACGCGGCGCGCCCGGCCGGCTGGCGCCGAACGGATTGTCGACGGTGAGATTGCGCGAGCCCGGATCGACGTTCCCGTCCGCGCCCACGTCGATCTCGGCGTACGTGTAGCGCAGCACGCCGCCGGTGGGCAGCGTCATCGACGTCATCGCGCCCGGGTTCGGCGAGCCGCCGGCATCGAAGTTGTAGTCGAACGCGATGCCGGGACGGGCCGCGCCGCCGCTGAAGGTGTCCGTCACGCTCTTCAGGTAGCGTTTGTAGCAGGCGCCGGTGGCGAGCGGATTGGCGGGGTCGCGCGGCGCGAGAAGGGTCAGGTCGTACCAGTCGAAATCGAGACGGGTCTGCTGCGCGCCCGAGGCGTCGATCACGTCGACGTGGTCGAGATAGCGCGTCTCGTAACGATCCTGCCACGCGTTCGGCTGATCGCCCGGCACCCGGGTCGGGTCGCCGTGCGCGGCCAGGTATTCCTTCGGCGCGTCGAGCGAGCGGATGTCGTAGGTCATCGGCTGCCATGCGAACCGGCACGACCAGCCGAGGTCGTTTTCCATGCTCGCGATCTGGCATTCGCGCGTGTACGTCGACGTGCCGTCGCCGACCGCCTGCTCGATCGTGCTGTACGAAAATTCGATCCAGTGCCCGAGCGTATTGCGCAGCTGCGCGAGATTCCACGCGAGCGCGTAGCGCTGCTGGTTTTCCGCGCGGCGGCTCGGGCCGACCCAGTTGCCCCAGCGGATGCCCCACTGGATCAGGTTGCGCGCGGCGGCCGCCGCATCCGCGCCGCCGTAGGTGGCGACCGTGCCGTCCGGGCGGACGACTTCCCAGCTGTCCCACGCCGGGTAGTGCGTGATCTGCCAGAACTGGTAGGGCGCCGTTTCATAGGACTGGCCGTCGGCGGTCACGGCGATCGTGCCGTCCGGTTGCCGGCGCAACAGGTGCGAGCGGCGCAACGGCGCATCGTCGAGGCGCCATTCGTCGTGGCGGCCGGTGGGCGCGATACGCGCGTCGCCCGACGGGCGCCAGCCGTGCCGCGCCAGCGCGGACGCGAGCGGCGCCGGCACGCGGTCGCTCGCGAACAGCGCCGCGTTCGCGGCGTCGTCGAACGCGTCGGCGGCGAGCGTGCCGCGGCCCCACGCAGTCGGGATCGGCACGAGTTGCATCGCCTGGCCCTGGCTCATCAGGTAATACTGGACGTCGAGCGGGCTGCCCGTGCCCTGCGTTTCCGCGACGATGCGTTCGAGCGGCATGCTCCAGCCCACGCCGAGCGCGCCGCTCGGGTTCGTGAGGTTCCATTGCGAGACCTGGTCGGCGACGTTGCTCTGGTACAGCAGGGTCAGGTCGAACGCCAGCCCGCCACGCGCGGGCAGCGTCAGCAGCTTGAGCGGGAAGGCGAGATTGCCGCGGAACAGGTTCACGGCGGAACCGAAGCTGCCCGCATCGAACTGGAGCACGCCCAGGGCGGGGATGTCGGCTTGCTGGCTGGCGCTGGTGGACATGGCGACTCCTCGAGAAAAATGGCCCTCGGCCCGAACGCCGGGCGGAGGACCATGAAAGGCACGGCCGCAAACCGGGCAACGGAACGACGCCGCCGCATATCGCGACGACCTGGCGGCGACGCGGCGGCGAACGTCGCTTATTGCGCCCAGGCAATGATCGACGCGGTCAACGAGCAACTGCTCGGGTTGAGCTCGTTGTTGCTGTTGTCGATCAGCTGGAGCGAGCCCGTGATGGTCACCGTCGGCGAATTGTTCTGCGTCTGGACCTGCACGCTCGCGCCTACCGTACGCAGGTGGTGGTCGCTGTTGCCGAACGAGGCCGAGTAGCTGGCCACCGACGCGCCGGCCGCAATCACGTTGGTCGGGAAACTGTAGGTGGTCTGGGCCGTGATGACGCCCGAGTCGGACGGCGTGGCGGTGCTCACGGGAATCGAGATGTTCTGCACGTAGACGGACGGCATGAAAGACTCCTGTCGATCGGTAGGGTGGGGAACACGCTGCGCGCCGGATGACGCGCACGGGCCGTACGGCGACTGCGAACTGCCGCGACGCGGCGACCCATTCCGCGCGCGGAATACGGTTCAGGGCAGGGTCACGCCGTGAGAATCGTTCTCGCCGGTCACGCCCGACTGGGATTCGCTGTTGTTGGTCCAGAAGATGTAGAGGTACTTGCGCTCGCCCGGCGCCGGATCGCCCCATTGATTGCTGGCCGTGAATACGCGCTGGCCGTTCTTGTAGGCCGCCGCCACCTGGGTCGTGACATCGATGGTCGAGTTGTAGACCCCGTAACCGGCATTTTCGATCGTCGTGGTACTCATTTTTATTCCTTCATCGATAGGTGAAATATCGAGACGCATCATTTTTAAAAAAATCCCGAATTCATAATGCATGGCCGGTGAAATTCGGGATTCACCGGATTTTTAAAACGAGTATTCCGCGAACATGCCGTCTCGCATTGAAACCCGACGCACGCGCGATGCGATTCGGGTGGGCGACGCACGTGACGGCGCCGCCCCGGTTCTATCGAAAAACCGGCGGCGGACCTGCGTGGTCGGACGGATGAATGGCGGGAATCAACCGCCAGGCGGCGGTTTGCTGGTAGCGGACATCGATGTGGCCCCCGGTTGGATCACGTCTGTTTTACTTCTCTGTCTTGCATTTCGCCGACGCGCATTTTTTTGCGTGCCGATGCAAATGCAGCTCTCAGTCCTGTTGGTTTCTCGTGCTGTGGATTTCGTATTGCGTCGAGTGCAATGGGAGTAAATACCACGCGATTCGGCAAGTCAAGGATGCAATTATAAAAAGCGTTTGTAATCCGCCGTCATTGAATAAGCTTGTTTCTTGCCGTGGTTTGGCGGCATGGCGGACGGGGCCGCGCATCGTCGCCGGTTGCGCATCCTCGAGCGATTTCGACGTGGAGTCGGGGCCCGATTCGTGCCGGCCGCCCGCCCGTCAATCGAGCGGCGGCACCGCGCCATCGCGCAACATCTTGACGAGCCGCGCGCGCCGCTTTTCGAGATCGGCGATCTGACGGTCGATCGCTTCGAGGCGCTCGCGCTGGACGTCGGTGATCTGATCGCACGACCGCGCGCCGTCGATCAGCAGCATGCAGTCCGGAAAGCCGCGAATGTCGTCGAGCGTGAAACCGGTCGCGATCATGCGCTGAATCTGTTTGACCTGCGTTACCGCGTTGTCGGCGAACAGGCGATAGCCGTTGGCCGCGCGCACCGACGCGAGCAGGCCGTGCTCGTCGTAGTGCCGGATCGAGCGCACGCTCGCGCCGGTGAGCTGCGCGAGTTTGCCGATGGTCAGCAGGGGCTGCGGAGGCGGGTTTTTCATGAAGGGCAGGTTAGCACGATCCGCTTGACTCTCACATCAGTGTGAGGGTTGAGACTGGGCGTCCTTTCATGCCTGGAGGAAAAAATCGTGACTACCCGAGTGCTGATCCGCTGGCTGATCGCCGTGATCTGGTGGGCGACGCCGTTCGCGTTGTCGAACGACGCGGCCGCCGCGCCGCTGAGCTATACCGTGACGTCGACCGACGGCGTGAAGCTGGCCGTGCAGGAAAGCGGCGACCCCGACGGCGTGCCGGTCATCCTGATCCACGGCCTGCTCGGCAGCCGCCTGAACTGGGACGCGCAGGTCCGGAGCCCCGACCTGCGCGGATTCCGGATCATCACGTACGATCTGCGCGGCCACGGGCTGTCGGACAAGCCGCTCGGCGCGCAGCCGTATCGCGACGGAACCCGCTGGGGCGACGATCTCGCCGCGGTCATCGACGGCGCGCATGCGCGCCAACCCGTCGTGGTCGGCTGGTCGCTCGGCGGCGTGGTGATCTCGAACTACCTCGCGAAGTACGGCGACCGCGCGATCGCGGGCGCGGTGTACGTCGATGGCGTGGTCGAGCTTGCGCCGGGCCAGATCGTCGATCATCCGGACGTGTATCGGGACATGAACGCGCCGGATCTGAAAACCCATCTCGACGGCGAGCGCACGTTCGTCGGTCTGTGCTTCAACCGCCGGCCGGATGCCGCCACGTTCGAGCGCTTGCTCGCGAACGCCGCGATGGCGTCGTGGGACATGCAAAAGGCGATCCCGACGATGTCGGTATTCGCCGCCGCGGGGCTCGGCCATGCGCGCGTGCCGTTGCTGTTCCTCTACGGCGGCCGCGACGCGCTGGTCGATACGCACGCGACGCTGGCTCGCGCGGCCGAGCTGAATCCGCGCATCGCCAGCAAGGTGTACGCGGAGTCCGGGCACACGCCGTTCATCGAGGAAGCCGAGCGGTTCAATCGCGATCTGGCCGCGTTCGTGCGGTCGGCGGCTGCTCAGTGAAGTGGCGAGGTCAGGCCGGCGTGACCGGGATGCGGGCTGCTTCGCCCGCCGCGCGATCGTGAAAGCGCTGGAACGCATCGAGCAGCCGCACGCGTTGCGCGGCCAGCGCCGGATCGCGCCGATCGCGCGGCCGTGCGATGTCGACGTGGATTTCGTCGTCGACGCGGCCCGGGTTCGGCGCGAGCATCAGCACGCGATCGCCGAGATACAGCGCCTCGTCGAGATCGTGCGTGACGACGATCGCGGCCATCCGGTGCCGCTGGACGACATCGAGCAGCAGCGTCTGCAAGCGCATCCGGGTGATCGCGTCGACCGCGCTGAACGGCTCGTCGAGCAGCAGCAGATCGGGCTCGCCGAACAGCCCGCGCGCGATCGCGGCGCGCTGCGCCATTCCGCCCGACAGCGTGGCCGGCAGTTGCCGCGCGACGCCGGCCAGGCCGACCTCGTCGAGCAAGCGCGCGACGCTCGGGTCGCGTCCGCCGCGCGCGCCGGACGCGAAGCCGACGTTGTCGGCGATCGACAGCCACGGCAGCAGCCGCGGTTCCTGAAAGATCACGCCGACGCGCGCGGACGGCCCGGCGAGCGCGCTGCCGTCGAGCGTCACGCTGCCGCGGAAGTTCGCGTCGAGGCCGGCGACGATCCGCAGCAGCGTGCTCTTGCCGCAACCGCTCGGGCCGACCACGCAGACGATCTCGCCGCGCGCGACCTGCAACGCGACGTCGGCGAGGATCGTGCGATCGCCATAGAGCTTGCGCGCGATCCGCAGATCGAGCAGCGGCGTGGCGACGTCGGCGGCGGGGCGGTGGGCAGCGGACGCGCTCATTTCCCGCCCTCGCGCGACGCGCCGTCGAATGCATCGCGCCAGCCGAGCCAGCGCGATTCGATGCGGCGCATCGCGCCGTCGGTCAGCTTGCCGAGCAGCGCGAGCAGCAGGATCGCGCCGAACACGAGATCGGGCCGCCCGGTTTCGCGGCCGTCGCTCAACAGGAAGCCGAGGCCGCGCGTGGCCGCGATCAGCTCCGCGGCGACCATGAACATCCACGCGAGACTGAGGCCGGTGCGCAGGCCGGTGACGATCTGCGGCAGTGCGGCCGGCAGCAGGATGCGGCGGAACAGTGCGAGCGGGCCGAGCCGGTACACCGCGCCGAGTTCGACGAGCTTGCGGTCGACGTCGCGAATGCCGGCGACCACCGCGAGGTGAACCGGAAAGAACGCGCCGATCGCGATCAGCGTGATCTTCGGCGCTTCGTCGATGCCGAGCCACAGCAACAGCACCGGCACCCATGCAAGCGACGGAATCGCGCGCAGCGCCTGGAACGTCGGTTCGAACAGCGCGTCGATCCGTCGGCTCAGGCCCATCGCCGCGCCGACGACGAGCGCGAGTCCGGCGCCGGCCGCGAACCCGGCCGCAACGCGCAGCGTGCTCGCGCCGACATGGCGTGCGACCCGCGTGACGCCCATCCGCGCGAGCGTATCGAGAATCTCGCTCGGCGCCGGCACGAGATGACCCGGCAGCCAGCCGCGCCGCACGACGAACTCCAGCAGCACGAGCGCGGCGAACGGCAGCGCGAGGCCCGCGATGCGCCACGCGCGCAGCGGGTCGCGTCGCGCCGCGCGGGGCGGCGAAACGGAATGGCGCGAGGATTGGCGCGACGCGAGCGCGTCGCCGCGCGCGGTGGTGTCCGTCATCGGCGGCACGCTCGGTCTCAGTGCGACGCGGCGACGATCGGGCGCGCGAACGACGGGTCGATCAGCGTATCGACGATCTTCGCGGGATCGACGCCGGGCTTGGTCAGTTGCTCGGCCGTCAGCACCGGCGCGGCGGCCTTCAACGCCGCGCGCTGCGTGTCGCCCGGCACCGGGTCGCTGAAGTCGTTGCGCTGAAGCTGCAGCTTCGCGACCGGCAGCGACACCTTCGATTCGTCGGCGATGATCTGCGCGGTCTCGGCCGGATGCGCGACGATCCACTGGCGCGCACGGTCATAGACTTTCAGCACGCGCGCGACCGCGTCCGGATACTGGCTGGCGAACGCATCGCGCACGTTCAGGAACCCGTACGTATTGAACGTGACGTTGCGGTACAGCAGGCGCGCGCCGTCGTCGAGCTGGGCGGCGGCCATGTGCGGATCGAGTCCGGCCCATGCATCGACCTGACCGTTCGCGAGCGCGGTGCGGCCGTCCGGATGCTGCAGGTTGACGATCTCGACGTCGTCGCGCGTCAGGCCGACCGTGTGCAGCGCGCGCAGCGTGAACAGGAACGGATCGGTGCCGCGCGTCGCGGCGATCTTCTTGCCTTTCAGGTCGGCGAGCGAACGGATCGGCGAATCCTTGCGCACCACGAGCGCCGTCCATTCGGGGCGCGAGAACACGTAGACGGTATGGATCGGGTTGCCGTTCGCGCGGGCGAGCACCGACGCGAGCCCCGCGGCCGAGCCGAAATCGACCGCGCCGCTGTTCAGGTACTCGAGCGCCCGATTGCTGCCGAGGCTCAGCACCCAGCGAATCGTCGTGCCGTCGGCCTTGAATGCGTCGTCGAGCCAGCCGAAGTGGCGGATCACGAGACTCTCGGGCGAGTAGTACGCATAGTCGACACGGATTTCGGCGGGCGTCGCCGCCTGCGCTTGCATCGACGCGAGGCCGGCGAGCGCGGCAACGACGACGGCCGCGGATTGCCACACGCGGGACCAGAACGGCTTCATCGGGGATTCTCCGGAAGAGCGGCAACGCGCCGCGAACAGGCAGGGTAATGGGCTAGGGCCTGTTCACGCTAATAACGGGTTTGCGCTGGCCCCCAGAAGGGCCGAGCGCGAGGATTGCGACGAAGCGAATACTCGACGTATTCGCGAGGAGCATGACGCGGCGATCGGCCCTTCTGGGGGCCAGCCCCACGAATGAATTTTTCCAAACAGGGGAACGTGCCTTTGCGCCCGCATGGCGGCGTCGTTCGTCGTTGCAATAGCTACGGCTATTGCGCCTCCTCACTCCTTGCCCTGCGGGCGCAAAGGCACGTTCGAAAACCCGTTATTAGCGTGAACAGGCCCTAATGTAACGAACCGCAGGCGATTCGTTAACGAAGAAATCCGCGATTGAACATACGTGCCGCTGCTAAGCGCCGCCCGCGCAACTTTATGACGCACGCCGATTAATTTATCGGTTTATATCGCTTGGGATTGCCGGATCGGAGGAACAGAATTTCCGCTGCCGGAACTCGGCGGCAGCGGGCCGTATGCGCTCGACGCCGCGATAGCCGAGAAGGCGCCAGCCTGGTTTCCGGCTTCACGACGACCTTGCCGTGCATTCGGCATCAAACTAAGGAATCCGATGAGTTCGATCGATCTGAGCCCGGTCACGCCGGTTTCTTCTCCTATCCGCTCGGCCAGCGACGTCGCGCGCCTGATCAATACGGTGGACAGCTCGGTGAGCCACGCACGGATGATCGTGCTGCTCGCGCTCGGCGGCGTGTTTCTCGACGCGTACGACTTGACGACGCTGTCCTACGGTATCGACGACGTCGCGCGCGAATTCGGCCTGACGCCCGCGCTGACCGGGCTGGTCGGGTCGGCGATCATGATCGGCACGATCTTCGGCAGCCTGATCGGCGGCTGGCTGACCGACCGGATCGGCCGCTACCAGGTGTTCATGGCCGACATGCTGTTCTTCGTGGTCGCGGCGATCGCGGCCGGGCTCGCGCCGAACGTGTGGGTGCTGATCGCCGCGCGCTTCGTGATGGGGCTCGGCGTCGGCATCGACTTGCCGGTCGCGATGGCGTTTCTTGCCGAATTCTCGAAGTTCAACGGCCGCGGCAACAAGGCGTCGCGGCTCGCCGCGTGGTGCCCGATGTGGTACGTCGCATCGTCGGTGTGCTTCCTGCTGATCTTCGGCCTCTATTTCCTGCTGCCGGCCGAGCATGCGGGCTGGCTGTGGCGCGCGTCGCTGATCTTCGGCGCGGTGCCGGCGCTCGTCATCATCCTGTTCCGCAACCGCTTCATGAACGAATCGCCGCTGTGGGCCGCGAATCAGGGCGATCTGGCCAACGCGGCACGCATCCTGCGCGAGTCGTACGGCATTCACGCGCACGAAGCGGACGATGCACGACGCGAGCCGAGCCCGCCGCCCGTGCGAATTCGCGTGCTGTTCCAGCGTCCTTATCTGGGGCGTACGATCGTCGCCAGCGTGATGAACCTGTGCATCCCGTTCGAATACACGGCGATCGCGTTCTTCCTGCCGTCGATCCTGTCGCAATTCCTCGGCGCGGGCGTGTTCGAGACGATCGCGGCATCGCTCGCATTGAACGTGCTGTTCGCGTTCACCGGCGGCTTGCTCGGCATGCGTCTCGCGTATCGCTATCCGTCGCGTCATGTCGCGATCGCGGGGTTCGCGCTGCAAACGGTCGCGCTCGTCGCGCTCGCGCTCGCAGGGCATCCGCACGGTGCGATCGCGGTCGGCGTCGTGCTGCTGATGCTCGGCACCTGGCTGTTCGCCGAAGGCTTCGGGCCCGGCGCGCAGATGATGATCTATCCGACGCTGTCGTATCCGGCCACGATCCGCGGCACCGGCGTCGGCTTCGGGCGGTCGCTGTGCGGTATCGGTCAGGCGCTGGCGCTGTTCGTGCTGCCGATCCTGCAGGCGCGCCTCGGCACCGACATGTTCTGGGTCGTCGCGATCAGTGCGGTCACGCCGATCGTGTTTCTGCTGATCATTCGGTATGAGCCGACGGCGAACGACGTCGACGACGAAAGCGTGGCGTAAGCGCTGACGGGGGCGTTTACCGCTCGCCGAAAACACGAACGGCTTCGTCAGACTGCACGAAGCCGTTCGTACTGAAGCCGGTCGCCGCGTGAATGCGGACAGACCGGCTTCGACATATTGCGCGTTACGCGCTGACCGCTTCCCGCTCGGCCGCGCGCTTGACCTGCTCGATATCGCGAAACTGCGCGGCCGGATGTTCGTCGGGCAACCGCGCCGAGCCGCCGAAGAGTTTTTCGCGCAGCGTGCCCGGCGCATACGCGGTCGGATACACGCCACGGCGCTGCAACTCCGGCACGAGATAGCGCACGATGTCCTCGAAGGTTTCGTGCGCGATCGCATACGCGAGATTGAAGCCGTCCACGTCGGTCGCGGCCACCCATTCCTGCAGGATGTCCGCGACGGTCGCCGCCGACCCGACGAACACCGGGCCCATCCCGCCGATCCCGCCCCAGGCCGCCAGCGCCTCGATCGTCCACGCGGTGTCGCCGCCCGACAGGTGCTCGACCGCCGACACGATCGCGTTCGTTTCGACGCGCCGGACGGGATCGGTCGGCGCGTACTGGCCGAAGTCGATGCCGGTCCAGCCCGACATGAACACCAGCGAGCCGTCGTACGACACGTAACGGCGATATTCGTCGAACTTGGCCTGCGCCTTCTCGTCGGTCTCGTCGACGATCACCGTGACGAGGTTGTAGATCAGCACCTTCGCCGGATCGCGCCCGGCGGTCGCGGCTTGCGCGCGCACGTCGGCCACGTAGCGTGCGAGCTGATCGCGGGTCGGCGCGGCGACGAACACGCATTCGGCGTGCTGCGCGGCGAACGCCTTGCCGGGGCCCGACGCGCCGGCCTGGAACAGCACCGGCGTGCGCTGCGGCGACGGCTCGCACAGGTGATAGCCGGGCACGTCGAAGAAGCGGCCCTTGTGGCCGATCTCGTGCACTTTCTCCGGATGCGTGAACACGCGGCCGTCGCGATCGCGCACCACCGCGCCATCCTCCCAGCTACCCTCGAACAGCTTGTACAGCACCTCGACGTACTCGGCCGCGACCGCATAGCGGTCGTCGTGCGTGCGCAGCCCGTGATCGCCGACGTTCTTCGCGCCGCTCTCCAGGTACGACGTGACGATGTTCCACGCGAGCCGGCCCTTCGTGTGATGGTCGGCGGTCGACAGCCGGCGCGCGAACGTGTACGGGTGCTCGAACGTCGTCGACGCGGTGATGCCGATGCCGAGATGCTCGGTCGCCATCGCGATCGGCGCGGCCAGTTGCAGCGGATCGTTGACCGGGATCTGCGCGGCCTGGTGCAGCGCGTGATAGTTGCTGCCCTTGTACACGTCGTAATAGCCGATCACGTCCGCGATGAAGATCGCATCGAAGATCCCGCGTTCGAGCACGCGCGCGAGGTCGGTCCAGTAGTCGAGATCCTTGTACTGCCACGAGCGGTCGCGCGGATGCGCCCACAGGCCCGGCGACTGGTGGCCCACGCAGTTCATCTCGAACGCGTTGAAGCGGATGGTCTTGCTCATTGCGCGGCCCCCGCTTCGGCACCGGCGCCCGCGCCGTTGCCCACGCGCCAGACGAACGGCGGCGTGCGGCCGTTGATGATCCAGTCGCCGACGATGCGCGCCTTGTACACGAGCGGATTATGCGACGACACCGTGCGCGCGTTGCGCCAGTGGCGATCGAGCGCGGTCGTGCTGCGCGTCGCGGATGCGCCGAGCGCGTCGAACAGGCGCGTCGCCGCGCGCAGCACGAGTTCGGACACGACGAGCTGGCTCTGCGCGGATTCGATTTCGGCCGCGACGTTCGCGGCCTGCTCGGCCGCATCGTCGCCGCCGAAGCGCGCTTCGTAGGCCTGCTGAAGCGGCTGCGCGGCGCGCAGCGCGAGCGCGTCGGCCGCGTACGCCCATGACGCGATCTCGCCGATCACCTGCTGCAACTGCGCATCGTCGCCGGCGCGCTGCGCATTGCCGTGGCTGTACACGCGCGTGCGGTTGCGCACGAGTTCGCCCGCGTCGCGCACGATCGCGTGGCCGATGCCGGCCAGCGTCGCGACGTGGAACAACTGGTAGAACGCGGTCTGGTACTTGAAGCGGCGCGCGAAATCGATCACGTTGTCCGTGTCGACCGTCGCATTCTCGAAACGCGTCGTGCCGCTGCCGGTGGTGGTCTGGCCGAAGCCGTCCCAGTCGTCGTCGCGGATCACGCCGGGCTGCGCGGTCGCGACGGCGACGATCACGTCGCTGCCGTCGTGCGCGCGCTGCGCGAACACGTCGATCCAGTCGGCGAACAGGCTGCCGGTGCTGTAGAACTTCCGGCCGTTCAGCACGAGCCGGCCGTTCTGCTCCGATACCTTCGTGACGGTCTGGCCCAGCGGCACGTCGCCGGCTTCCGACCACGCATTGCCGACGAGCTGGCCGCTCGCGAAGCGGTCGAACCAGGTCGTGCGCTGCGGCCCTTCGGGTGCATTGAGCCAATCCTCGACGAACGCGAAATGCCCGCGCAACGCCTGCGGCAAATTGGAATCGGCGGCGGCGAGTTCGGTCAGCAGCCGGAACAACTGAGGCAGCGACGCGCCTGCGCCGCCGGCGCTGGCCGGCAGCCGGATCGCGCCGAAGCCTGCCGACTTCAGCCAGCCGATCGCCTCGTGCGGCAGTTCGCGGTTGCGTTCGCGCTCGGCGGTGCCGGCGGCGATACGCTCGAAGATCGGCCGGAACCGGCTCGCGAGCGCATCGTAATCGGTACCGGTGGAAAGGTCGGGAGCTGCGTGCGACGAAGTCATGCGGATTTCCTCGAAGGGCGTGGCCGTGTGCGCCGGGAGCCCAGTATAGGAAGCGCGACGCGAGCGTTCCAATAACGGATTCTCGGATCGTTATCGTCGCTGCGTATTACCGCAAATGTGACCGTAGCCGCGCGGGGACGCATCGACGTTTCTGCGTCCGTTGCGACGTCAAAACACCGATTCGCGTGCGTCAGGCGCGACCTCGTTTGTTCTCCCAAGGAATATCGTTTCGAGAATCGCTCGGTTTTCCGGCCCGCGCGGCGCTGCTAGATTGACTGCTTTCGCCATTCGACAGGAGAACCCGATGTCAGACACGAGCGCGACGATTCAGGAGCGGCCGGCCGACGTACAACCGCAGCTGGCCCGCGTGATTGCGGACGATGCGGAGGCGATCGCGGTCGCGCATGCGCTGGCGCAACGCCTCGCGGAAGGCGCCGCCGAGCGCGATCGCGAGCGCCGGCTGCCGCGCGAGGAAATCGAATGGTTTTCGCAGTCGGGGCTGTGGGCGATCACGGTGCCGAAGGCATACGGCGGCGCAGGCGTGTCGCACGTGACGCTCACCGAGGTGATCAAGATCGTCGCCGCGGCCGATGCGTCGCTCGGGCAGCTTCCGCAGAATCATTTCGGGCTGATCGACGTGATCACGCTCGTCGGCACCGACGCGCAGAAGCGTCATTTCTTCGCCGAAGTGCTGAGCGGCAAGCGGTTCGGCAACGGATTCTCGGAGAAGGGCACGAAGCACGTGCTCGACCTGAAGACGCGCGTGCGCCGCGACGGCGACGACTATGTGGTCGACGGCACGAAGTTCTATTCGACCGGCGCGCTGTTCGCGCATTACGTGCCGGTGCTCGGGCTCGACGACGCGCAGCAGGCCTGGCTCGCGTACATACCGCAGCCGACGCCGGGGCTGACCGTGATCGACGACTGGTCGGGATTCGGCCAGCGTACGACCGCGAGCGGCACGGTCGTGCTCGACGCGGTGCGCATTCCCGCGTCGCACGTGCTGCCCGCGCAGCGCGTGTCGGACGTGCCGACGCTCAACGGCCCGCTGTCGCAGATCATCCAGGCGGCGATCGACGCGGGCATCGCGAAGGCGGCCATCGACGATACGCTCGCGTTCGTGCGCACCCGCTCACGGCCTTGGGTCGACAGCGGCGTCGAGCGGGCGGTGGATGATCCGCTGACGATTCGCGAAATCGGCCGTCTGCACATCCAGCTGCATGCGGCCGACGCGTTGCTCGAACGCGCGGCGCGCACGCTCGACGAGATCGCGGCAAAGCGCGACGTGACCGAGGACGACGTCGCACGGGCGTCCGTCGCGGTCGGCGAAGCGAAGGTGTTGACGACCGAGGTTGCGCTGCTCGCGGGCGAGAAGCTGTTCGAGCTGGCCGGCACGCAATCGACGCTCGCCGAGCACAATCTCGACCGGCATTGGCGCAATGCGCGCACGCATACGCTGCACGATCCGGTGCGCTGGAAATATCACCTCGTCGGCAACTACTACCTGAACGGCGTACGCCCGGCGCGCCATGCGTGGAATTGAACCGTCAGTGGCAAACGGCCCGTCCGATCGCCGCCTATCTCCTTAGCGGCGCTAGCGGTCGGACGCCAACAGCGCGCGGGTCAACAACCGCGCGATCCCGTCGAGCGTGAAACCCAGCGCGCCGATCACGACGATCACCGCGGTCAATTCGGAATACGCGAGCCGGTCGCGCGTATCGAGGATCAGGTAGCCGAGGCCCGCGTTGACGCCGAGCATCTCGGCCGGCACCAGCACGATCCACAGGATGCCGATCGCGAGCCGGATGCCGTTGAGCAGCGGCCCCGCGATCGCGGGCAGCACGATATGCACGAGCAGCTCGCGGCGGGTGGCCGCGAGGCTCGCGCCGAGCTGCAGCCAGCGCCGGTCGATCTGCGTGACGCCGGCCGCCGTGCTCATCAGCACCGGCCACAACGCGGCGAACCCGAGCAGGAAGTAGATCGCGCGATCGCCGATGCCGAACGACATGACCGCGAGCGGCATCCACGACAACGGCGACACCATGCGCAGGAACTGGAACGTCGGCGACAGCATCCGCTCGACCCATTGCACGCGGCCGATCAACAGCCCGAGCGGAACGCCGGCCAGCAGCGCCGCACCGAGCCCGACGCCGATGCGTCGCAGGCTGACGAGCGCGTGTTCGACAAGATGATCGTCCGCGCATAGCGACCGCAGGCTGGCGAACGCGCTGTCCGGCGCGAACTGCCGGCCGAGCGAGCCGGGCTCGGTCAACGCGTGGATCGCGGCCCACCAGACGGCGACCGTCGCCACGAGCCCGGCCACGCCGAGCCATCCCGCGGCAACGCGTGCCGGGAAGCGGGCGCCGCCGCCCCGGCGCGTGTCGGGGGCGGACGAGCGGCGGGTGGCGAGCGCATCAGACAACGATGATCTCCTCGCGCTGGAACGCGCCCGACTGACCGAACGCACTCAGCCCGCCGACCGCGTCGATGCTCTTGCGCACGAACCGGTCGTCGACGAGATCGCGGGCCGCGAACGCCGGGTCGAGCGACGCGAGGAACGCGCTGTCGCCGTCGACCACCGTGCGTTTCAGCCGCTGAACCAGCGCCTCGGTATAGCTCGGGAACGGATACGGCTGGAAGTCGATCCGCTTCGCGTGCCAGTCGGCATGACGGATCGCGCCGCTCGCGCGATAGGTGTCGGCCAGCGATGGCGACGGCACCAGCACGCGGTCGAGCGACGCGAGCGTATGCGGCGAATAGCGATTCGTGCCGTCCTTCGACAGCAACTGCGCGGTGTCCTGCGGATGCGCGCGCGCCCACAGCTGCGCCTTCACGATCGCGTTGACGACCTTTTGCGACCACGCGGGGCGCTGCGTCAGGTCGTTCTCGTGCATGAACACGACGCAGCACGCATGGTTCTTCCACACGTCGCCGGTGAAGCGCAGGATCTTGCCGATCTTCATCAATTCCGCCGTCGCGTTGAACGGCTCCGCGACGATGTATCCGGCGATCTGGCGCGCGGCGAGCGCGGGCAGCATGTCCGACGGCGCCATCACGACCAGGTTGACCTCGTTCGCCGCGGGCGTGCCGCGCCGCTTGAGCACGGGCACGAGCCCCTGCTGGCGCAGCATGTCCTGCAGCACGACGTTGTGAATCGAATACCAGAACGGAATCGCGACGGTCTTGCCGCCGAGATCGCGCAGCGAATCGATGTCGGGCGCAACCGTCAGCCCCGAACCGTTCACGTGGTTCCACGCGACCACCTTCGCCGGCGCGCGGCTGCCGTAGCGCGCCCATAGCGTCATCGGCGACAGCAGGTGCACGACGTTGACCTGGCCGGACAGGAACGCTTCGACGAGCTGCGCCCAACTGCGCAGCAGCTTCGGTTGCTCGACGTTCAGCCCTTCGGACGCGAAATAGCCGTTGTTGTGCGCGACCAGCAACGGCGCGGCGTCGGTGATCGGCAGATAGCCGATGCGAACCGGCGCATCCGGTTCGGCCGCGGCGTGCGCGTTCGCCATCGAGAGCAACGGGGCGGCGCCCGTCGCGGTGAACAGGGCCGCAAGCTTCAGCCATTCGCGGCGCGACATCGGAATCTGGCACATGGATAGGGAGGTCAGTTCAAGGGATGGAGGTCGGACGCATGCGGGCGCTTCATGCCGGCCTGCAACGCCTTCAGGATGTCGATGCGCATCGTGCCGAGTTCGCTGACGAATGCGTCGCGCGGGTGCGGGTAATCGACGTGCCACGCGTCGATGAAGCGGCCCTGCGTGCCGAGCAGCACGATGCGATCGGCGACGAGCAGCGCCTCGTCGATATCGTGGGTCACGAGCACCGTCGCGCATCGCGTCGTCGATACGATGTTCACCAGCAACTGCTGCATCGCGGCGCGCGTGACTTCGTCGAGCGCCGAGAACGGTTCGTCGAGCAGCAGCGCGTGCGGCTGACGCGCCAATGCGCGCGCCAGCGCCGCGCGCTGCGCCATCCCGCCGGAAAGCTGGGCCGGGCGCAGCGACGCGGCGGCTTCGAGCCCGACCGCATGCAGTGCCGAGCGGACGCGTTCGCGTTGCTGATCGCGCGTGAGGCGCTCCTGATGTTCGAAGGCGAGCCCGAACGCGACGTTCCGTTCGGTCGACAGCCACGGCAGCAGGCACGGGTCCTGAAACGCGATCGCGATCCTCGGGTGCGGGCCTTGCAGCGTCGTACCGTCGATCGATACGGTGCCGGATTGCGGCCGCTCCAGGCCGGCCAATGCGCGCAGCAGACTCGACTTGCCGGTTCCGCTCGGGCCGATCAGCGCGACGATTTCGCCGCGATCGACCGACAGCGAGACATCGGCAAGCACGGTAACGCGCCGCTCGCCGTCGTAGCCGAGCGTCAGATGGCGCGCGTTCAGCAGCGGCGGCGTCATGCGGCGATGCTCCGCGCCTGCGCGGCGAGTTGCGCCTTCAACTGCACGACGCTCGGCGTGACGATCGGAATGAACGCCGCTTCGCGCCAGCGTCGCTCGAAGCCGAGCCCCGCATCGCGCAGATAGCCGCGGCCGCCGCTTGCTTCGAGTTCGAGGTTCACGGCCGTGGCCACGTGCGTCGCGAGCGCGATGCGCAGCTCGAACAGGCGGTTGGGATGCAGGCGCAGGCTGCCGTCGGCGAGGCCGGACGACAAGTGCGCGCAGGCAGCGGCCAGTTCGGCCGCGCAGGTTTCGACTTCGGGGCCGAGAATGCCGCGCGTCGTTTCCGCCGCGCGCCGCGCTTCGGCCAGCGCGCGCCGCGCGAGCCCGATCGACAGCCCGCACTGCAAGCCGAGGAACGCCGGTCGCACCGCGGGCAGGAAGGTTTGTGCATCCGGATGGATCAGCCACGCGGCGTCGCTCGGTACGCGGTCGAGATGCAGTGCGGCGGTGTTGCTGCCGCGTAGCGCGATCAGGTCGAGATCCGTGCTGCGTGTCAGGCCCGGCGCATCATCCGGGATCGCGACGATCGCGGACGGCCGACCATCGTCGAACGCGACCGCAGCGGCCACGACGAACCGTTCAGCGCGCAGGTTCGTCACCCACGCCATCCTGCCGGTCATCCGCCAGTCGTCGGCGCGTTCCGCGTGCGGTGTCGCGTCGATCTGAAGCGACTCGATGCCGGACAGGTATTTCATCGCGTTCGACAGGCCGCTCGCGCCGGCGGAACGGCCATCGAGCAGCGCGGGCAGCCAGCGTTCGCGCAGCGCGTTATTCGGGCTTTGCAGCAGGTATTCGATGAAGCTGCGCTGGCCCCACAGCACGAAGGCCGCGGTCAGCGAATGCTCGGCCACCGCGGCGATGCCGGCAATGGCGTCCGCAATGGTGCCGCCCGCGCCGCCGAGGCTTGCCGGCACGCCGGTGCGGAACAGTCCGGCGGCCGCGAGGCGCGGCACGATGTCCGCTTTCAGCGCGGCGCTCGTGTCGAGCTGCGTGGCGTTCGCGTCGAGCCAGTCGGCGAGCGACGCATCGAGTGCGGGCGCCGTCAGGCGGCCTGTGTCCGGGGTTCCCATCGGTATGCCGCCAGTTCGGTGTTGAGTTCGTTGCGCGACAGGTTGTTCGCGAAGTTGCACAGCGTCGCGAGGCTCACGCCCAGCACCACTTCGAGCGCGTTCGCTTCGGTGAAGCCGGCGGCCAGGAATGCGTCGAGCGCGTCGTCGGTCACGGCGCCGCGCGTCGCGATCACGGCGCGCGTGAAGGCGGCGACGGCTTCCAGCCGCGGCTCGGCGACCGGTTCGCCGTCGCGCAACGCGTCGACGTCGGCGCGATCGACATGGGCTTTCTTCAGCGCGGCGGCGGTGTGTCCGGCCACGCAGAATGCACAGCCGTGGACGGCGGCCGCGGTGATCTGCACGGCTTCGCGCTCGGCAAACGTGAGGCCCGCGCGGCTGTTGATCTCCGCGACGGTCAGATAGGTTTCGAGGGCGGCCGGCGCATTCGCGAGCGAGCGGACGAGGTTCGGCAGGAAGCCGTTCGCGCGCTGCGATTTTTCCAGGAACGGCTGGCTGGCCGCGGGGGCGGTTTCGACGGTGGGCAAGGGCAGACGGCTCACAGGATTCTCCGGAAGGGCAGTGCGATCATTGTCGACGCGGCGCTGCCGCTGGACAATGCGCGAACATCCGCGATTCCTGTGCGTTCGTCCCGCGCCGCGACGGCGCTGCGGCCGGCTAGTGCAGGCGCGCCGCCGATTGCGACGCGTCGTCGCGCTCGCGCCGCCATGCGCCGGGTTGCATGCCCATCGTGCGCTTGAACGCATGCGCAAACGCCGACTCCGACTGATAGCCGACGAGTTCGCCCGCCCGCGAAATCGGCAGACCTTGCTGCAACAGGTCCGCCGCGAGCCGCATCCGCACCATCGTGACGAACTGCATCGGCGGATGGCCCGATGCTTCGCTGAAGTGTTTGCAGAACGCGGTGCGCGACATGTTCGCGAACGCGGCCATCGAGTCGGTGGTCCATGCGTCGGCGGGCGCGTCGATGATCGCGGCAACCAGCGTGCCGAACCCGGTCCGCTGCATCAGCGATGCGAGCCCGCTCGCAACGGTATCGTGCCCCGCGGCGTCCCGCACCGCATAGAACAGCAGCAGTTCGACCAGCTTGTCGATCAGCGGGGACGGCGCGTCGACGCCATGACGGCCTTCGGCGCGAATCAGGTCGAACAGCCCGTGGATGCCGCGATAGGCGTCGTCTCCGCGCCGCACGATCAGGTATTCGGGAAAGAGCGACACGATCGCGCGCGATACGGTGGAGTGGAATTCGATGAAACCGCACGCCAGGCCGACGCTGCCGTCGACCGACGGGTCGAGCGGTTGCATCGACCCGCGCCGCTCGAGCGGGTGGCTGCCCGCGACCGCGCAGGCCTGCGGATTGACCGGGCTCGGCGACAATCCGTGCGGCACGTCGCGCAGCAGAAAGACGGCCTCACCTTCGGCGACCGGGATGCTGTCGCGCCCGTCCGCGAAGTGAAGCCACGCCGATCCATGCAGGATGATGTGGAAGCTCGCTTTCGCCCGGCCGGCGGTGGACGCCTGCCAGTCGCCGCAATACTGGCCGACATGAAAAAGCTGGCTTTTCGGCTCCAGGCTGGACAGCAGCCAATGGACGACCTTGTCTGTTTGCGCGGACATTCCGATGCTGGAGGATGGGTGACGCGCCCATGCTACGGGCTGCGCCGCGCCGCTCAAACCAACGAATCGTAGAAAGCATTTTCTCGTGGCGACGAAGGAGAGGCCTGCGATCGGCGGCGCATGACGGCGCTTGACGCAGGTCAATCGCATTCACGCTGCCGGCAATACAGTGGACTCCGGCGCTCGCACGACGCGGCGCCCGATGGCGCGCGGACGCCGCCGCGTGATGAGGCACGAGCAATGAAACATCTGACGTGGGCGATCGGCACCGCGCTCGCGCTGGGCGCATGCGCCGGTACGGGGCAGGAGGCGGCGTTCCGATCGACCGAAACGCAATTGCAGGCGGCACGGGAGGCCGCGGCGCTGCACTGTTCGACGGCGCCCGAATGCGACCGTGCATGGCAGCTCGCGCGGCGCTACGTCGACGCGCGTTCGTCGACCCGTGTCACGCGATTCAGTGCGGACCGGATCGAAACCGCGCAATCGCATTTCGCCGGAGAAGTCTATCTGTGGGCGTCGCGCACGGCATCGGGCGACGGCGGCGCGGTGATCCGGCTCAAGGCGATGTGCAAGGGCATGTACGGCACCGATGGCGGCCCCGGCTGGCAATACGAAGCATGCGCGTCGAAGATCCTTGAAGTCGAGCGCGGCTTCGCGACGTACGAGCGCCCGACGGACACGCCGACGCCGCCGGTCGACCCGCGATAATCCGGCGCCTGTCGCGTCGGCTCGCACCGCTTCAAACCGTTGACCTCGGTCAACGCGGGTTTCCGGCAAGCGCTGATGATGAAACAACGCCGAACGCCACCGGCGCGGCGCGTCATCCAGCGAGGTCGGTATGTACACGAACATCATGGTCGCCGTCGACGGCAGTCCTTCGTCGAATCGGGCGCTCGAGGAAGGTCTGAAGGTTGCCCGGTCCTGCGGCGCGCGGCTGTTCGCCGTTTTCGTCGTCGACCACTCCCTTCTGATCACGTACGCCGGACGAATGAACCCGGATGCCCTGCTCGACGAGGTCCGGCGCGATGGCGCGGCGGTGCTGCGAAATGCGCAACGGGCCATCTCGCATGCGGCTGTCAACGGCGACACGGAAATCGTCGAGACCGAACCGGGCCAGGATATCGCCGAGCGGCTGCAACGCTATGTCGTCGACCGCTCGATCGATCTCGCCGTGGTCGGCACGCACGGGCGGCGCGGCGTGCGGCGGCTGTTCCTCGGCAGCGTGGCCGAACGTTTTCTGCGCGGATCGCGTTGCCCGGTCCTGCTCGTACGCGGCAACGATGCCGCGCCGGCTGCCGTGGCGGCAGCCTAGGGTCGCCGCATCCGATACCGGGTCGGCGCGCCCGGCTCGAGCCTGCCGTCGGCCGGCCCGCAACCTGCCCAGGGGATCGCCATGCAGATATCTTTTCCTTCCGAACATCCGACGTATTGCGGCCTGGACCTGACGCTGGCTTTTCCGGCGCTGGTCGAAGGCCGCCGCGTGCGCTGCGCGATCACCGCGGAAGCGCTGGAAGATCACTTCCGAGCGGCATCGCCGCGCGAACAGGATCTCGTCGACGCCTTCGCGCGCCATCGTCCCGCGATCGAACGCGCGGCGCGCTGCCTGCTCGAGGAAATGGACGGCAGGCCGATCCGGCTTCACAGCGGATTCTTCCGGTTCTACACCTGATCGCCCTGCGTCATTGACGCGTATCAAGCCCGTGACGGCGTGGGCGGATACGCTGGTTTCAGCAGGATCCTTCGTCCGTTGCGCGGCACGCGATGCCGCGCAAGTCCGATCCGCATCACGGCACCGCGCTGGCGGGACGAAAGCGCCGCTGCATGTCAACCGTACGAGGAGTGCGAACCATGACCCACCTCACGCGTTACGATCCGTTTTCGATCGAACCCGTCTCCGACCTGTTTCAAGGGCTGTTCAGGCCGCTGCGCGGCATGGCGACGACGGACGAACCCGATCTGGCGTCGATGAAAATCGACGTGACGGAAAGCGACGACGCCTACAAGGTCAATGCGGAGCTGCCGGGCGTCGCGAAGGAGGACATCGATGTCCAGGTGACGGGCCGGACCGTCACGATCAACGCCAAGGTCGAGCGCAGCAACGAGCGGAAGGATGGCGAACGCGTGATCCGGCGCGAGCGCTACAGCGGCGCGATCGGCCGGTCGTTCTCGTTGTCTGGCGAGATCGACGACGCGAACGCGACGGCGACGTATCAGGACGGCGTGCTGTCGCTGACGCTGCCGAAGAAGGCGCCGGTCGGGCAGAAGAAGCTGACGATCAGTTGATCGGGAAGCAGACACCGGGTGAGGCGGGGCACGCGTCGCTCGAAGGGACGACGACGGCGCACGGAGCCATTCGCGCGCCGTTTCTTTCGACCGGCCGCGTGCCAGGACGGCCGGGCCGTATCGGCTTGACCGTCGTCAAGCGGCACACGAACGAGCCGTGAAGCGTGGCACGGAGCTTCCGTTGACCTGCATCAGCAACACCGGGCCGCGCGTGTGCAAATCTGGCCGTGTACGGCGGACAAGCGCGCCGCGGCTCTCGGGAGTACAGACGATGAAAACCGACAAGCAGTTGAAACAGGACGTTCAGGACGAGCTGGAATCCGACCCGGCAATCGACGCGACCCGAATCGGTGTCGAGGTGTCCGACCGGATCGTGACGCTTTCGGGTCATCCGCCGAGCTATGCGGAGAAACTCGCGATCGAGCGCGCGGCGAACCGCGTGGCCGGCGTCAAGGCGCTCGTCGTCGACATGACCGTGCATCTGCCGAACGACGACGTCCGCACCGACGAGGACATCGCGAATGCGGTGCGCTCGGTGCTGCACTGGACGGTCGGTCTGCATGACGACGCGGTCAAGGTGCAGGTCGAACACGGCTGGATCACGCTGTCCGGCAGGGTCGAATGGGCCTACCAGAGCCATCTGGCCGTGCGGGCGATCTCGCAGATGCGCAGCGTGACCGGCGTGACCGACCACATCGTCGTGCAGGGGGCGGTCGGTTCGGCCGACATCGGCGGCAACATCAAGCGCGCGATCATGCGCCACGCGGAGCGCGAGGCGAAACATATCGCGATCGAGGTGCGCGACGGCACCGTCCGGTTGTCCGGCAAGGTCGGCTCGTTCTCCGAACGCAAGGCCGTGCGCGGCGCCGCGTGGTCGGCGCGTGGCGTACGCGCCGTCGTCGACGACCTGGTCGTCGAGTAAGGCCTGCGGACTCAAGTCGGATGCAACGTCCGCGCGGACGCGGGAGGGAAGCAGGATGACACTGTCAGGCGAGGTACACGACGCCGACTGGTCGGTGGCGATCGAGACGAGCCCCGCCGAAACGGGCGGCTATCGTTGCAGGATCCACGTGATGCTCATGTCGCCGGACGGCACGTGCGAGCGCGTGTTCGCCGACAGCCGGCTCCATGACACCGAGCGCGAAGCCGCGATCGACGGGTTGCGCGTCGGGATGACCTGGGTCGAGATGAAGAAGTCGAACACCTTTACGGTTTGAGCGGACGACGGCCGCCGATCCGGCAAGCGCAGGTTCACCGGCATGCGGTCAGCGCGCGGCGCGGCGCCGACCGCGCCCGGCTTCATGCCGCCTTGAGCGCCGAAAGCTGCAGCGCCTGCGCGAAACGGGCCAGCGTGGCGATCGATCCCGTCACGCTTTCGTACCGTTCCCGGCCGATCTGGCCGTCGAGGATCACGAGCATGCCGGCGTCGCGGGCGAGGGCGACCAATGCCAGCGTGTCGAGCGCAGCTGCATCGGGCTGACCGGACGGATTGCGCGAATCGGCAAGCTGGGTGGCGTGTGACATGGCGTCTCTCCTGATGGCTCGCGATCGGTGTGCCGGGAGCCGTGATCCGTGATTTCAGTATCGTCGGCGCGCATGCGCGATTCAATCGGCGTGTCCCGAAGTTGTAGTAGGAATCGAGCGGAGGCCGTCGGCGGATTCCTACACGGCGGACGGCTTGCGCGAAGCAGAGCGGAGCGCTTTGTGCCATCGACCGTGATTGACGATTGTTCGCCCGTGCCCGTCACCGGCGGGCAGTCGCGCGCGAGACGCGGGAAACCGATCGCCCGGCGTTTCGCCGCCGAGCGAATGAACGGTCGAAGGTGCGCGCGGCCGCACAACGTCGAGCGAGAGGTCGATGGCAAGCAGAAAAAGCTGACACGATCAGCGCACGAACGAACATCATCAGGAGAATCGACGAACCGGGACAATTTTGCTCGGTGCGAGCGTGCTGACGGGGCGGTTCAGCGTATCGCAAGACGCACGACGAAAAGCCACGAACAATCCAGCGACATTCAAGTTGCTACATCGTGACGTCGCGCCGGAGCACGCCCAACCGTCCGTGATTCTTCGCTACCGGATGGTCGGGCGCTAGCCGCTCATCGCGGCTGTCACGCTCCGGGCTTCAAAGTCCCAGCTCGCTCAGTCCCGGGTGATCGTCCGGCCGACGGCCCAAGGGCCAGTGATACTTGCGCTCGGATTCCTTGATCGGCATGTCGTTGATGCACGCATAGCGGTGTTGCATCAGGCCATCCTCGCCGAACTCCCAGTTCTCGTTGCCATAGGAGCGGAACCAGTTGCCGGAGTCGTCGTGCCATTCGTAGGCGTAGCGCACGGCAATGCGATTGCCGCCGAACGCCCACAGTTCCTTGATCAGGCGATACTCGTGCTCCTTCTTCCATTTGCGTTCGAGGAACGCCTGCGCTTCCGCGCGGTTGTTCGCGAACTCGGCGCGGTTGCGCCATTTCGTGTCGAGCGAATAGGCGAGCGCGACCTTGGCGGCATCGCGCGAATTCCAGCCGTCTTCGGCCAGACGGACCTTTTCCTTGGCCGATTCCAGCGTGAACGGCGGAAGCGGCGGGCGAATTTCCTGCTGTTGAGTCGACATGACAGCTCTCCTTTTTCAGATTGGCGATTGCACTTCGTGCGGCGCGGATCGCCCGACCCGCGACGCGATGAATTCAGAACGGCTTGGTCGGCAGCGATTTCATCGAAACCCGGGAGACCCTTCGACGATCTTTTTCACGATCGGCCTCCTTGCGTGCGTTGATTCGATGCATGAAGGATGGACGCGAATTTCCATAGCGTCCAAGACTGGTTTGAGATAAAGTCGATAAGGAAAACCAATAGTCAAGGGGGATTCCCGTGCTGCTACGTCATATCCGTTACTTTCTTGCAGTGGCGGAACAGAAGAATTTCACGCGCGCCGCCGAGGCGCTTCATGTATCGCAGCCGACCTTGTCGCAGCAGATTCGGCAGCTCGAGGACACCTTGGGAACACAGCTGTTCGACCGTTCAGGCCGAACCGTTCAACTGACCGACGCGGGAGAAGCGTGGATGCGTTACGCCAAGCTCGCGCTACAGGACCTCGACGCAGGGGTAAGGGCGATAAACGACGTGGCGGAGCTGAGCCGGGGCCACCTGCGTTTCGCAGTCACGCCGACCTATACGGCATCCCTGGTCGGGCCGATCGTCGATGGCTTCCACCAGTTGCATCCCGGCATCAGGATCGATATTCGCGAACTCACACAGGATCAGATGGAGGCGCAGCTTGCGGACGACAAGCTCGATATCGGTGTCGCATTCCATCCGGCCTTGTCGGCCGACATAGAAAGCCAACCCCTTTTCGAGGAAACGCTGAGCCTCGTGGTGGGCCGCAGCCACCCGCGTGCGTCGCGCCGCAGGGCACTCGCTGCGCGTGACTTCGGCAAGGAGCCGTTGGTCTTGCTGAACGACACGTTCGCGACGCGCCGGTTCATCGATGAGCATTTTGCGCGCCACGCTATTCGACCGCTTGTCGCAATCGAAGTGGATACGATCGGTGCAATCGTGGAGATCGCGCGTCGCGGGCAGCTGGCGACGGTTCTTCCTGATCACATCGCACGCGTGCAAGAGGGCCTGCATCCCGTGGCGCTCGATCCCGCTCTGCCCACGCGCACGGCTGCCGTTTTGGAGCGCAAGGGTGCGTATCGCACCGCGGCAAGCAGGGCATTCTTGAAACTGCTGACCGAGCGGTTCGGAACGTCGACGTGACCTCCATCGACATCGCGAGTCACCCTTCGTCAGGCGGCATACGACCCGCTTCGACGCAGCCGCTTGGTCGGGCGTCACGAGCCGTGGAAAACCGTATCGTTCAGGCGTTGCAGCGTACCGTCCTGCCCGGCCTGGATCAGCTCGTTGATCACGTCGCGGCGGGTCAGTGCGCGCCGGGCTTCCGGCGCCGCATCCCGCTGAATCAACGGCGCAGCGGAGTGATAACCCGGTGAAGCCGCTTCTGCGGAAGAGGCAGCAAACGCGGTCGTGGTGGCAGCAGCCAGCGTGAGTGCCGACAGGACGTAAGAAATGTGACGGATACGCTTGGTCATGATGTTTCTGTTTCCTTGTTTAGATAGACTATTTGCACTACCAATGAAATTAAAAAAACGCCCAACGATCCGTGATTCTTCGCTACCGGATGGTTGGGCGCTAACCGCTCATCGCGGCTGTCACGCTCCGGGCTTCAAAGTCCCAGCTCGCTCAGTCCCGGGTGATCGTCCGGCCGACGGCCCAAGGGCCAGTGATACTTGCGCTCGGATTCCTTGATCGGCATGTCGTTGATGCACGCATAGCGGTGTTGCATCAGGCCATCCTCGCCGAACTCCCAGTTCTCGTTGCCATAGGAGCGGAACCAGTTGCCGGAGTCGTCGTGCCATTCGTAGGCGTAGCGCACGGCAATGCGATTGCCGCCGAACGCCCACAGTTCCTTGATCAGGCGATACTCGTGCTCCTTCTTCCATTTGCGTTCGAGGAACGCCTGCGCTTCCGCGCGGTTGTTCGCGAACTCGGCGCGATTGCGCCATTTCGTATCGAGCGAATAGGCGAGCGCGACCTTGGCGGCATCGCGCGAATTCCAGCCGTCTTCCGCGAGACGGACTTTCTCGATGGCCGACTCCAGCGTGAACGGCGGGAGCGGCGGGCGAATTGCTGCGGGTGAAGTCATTTTGGATCTCCTTGTGGGGGACAGCGCGTTGTGGGTGCTCGACGTGGCGCGCGGCTCGGTCATCGTGCAACCCGAGAGGGCCAGGCCGCCCGACGCAAGCGCGGCGCCGGTGCTCAGCAAGAACTTTCGTCTTTGCATCATGGGTTCAGAACGGCTTGGTCGGCAGGTACTTGCCGTCGAGCGTGATGACGGCGCGCTCGCCGCCTTCCGGGTCCGGCACCTTCTGGATATCGAGTTTGAAATTGATCGCACTGATGATGCCGTCGCCGAATTTCTCGTGAACCAGCGCCTTCAACGTCGTGCCGTACACCTGCACCATTTCGTAGAAGCGGTAGATCGTGGGATCGGTCGGCACGCCGCCCGGAATGCTGCCCCGCACGGGAATGGTTTGCAGCAGGCGCACGGCGTCGGCGTCGAGCCCGAGGCGTTCGGCGACCAGCTTCGCCGCGTTCTCCGGCAGCGCATGCTGACCGAGCAGCGCGGCTGTCGTGTACGCGATGCTCAAGCCCGTGCCTTCGTTGATGGCTTCGAACGTGAGGTTCTTGCGCACCTTCGCGTCGATGATCGTTTCCGTCAATGCTTCGCGTGCGTTCGGTGTGACTTGCGATTGGGTCATGATGTTGCTCCTTGAGTAAATCGACGTAGTGAGATCGGCAGTCGGGGTGACGAGCCGGGAATCAGAGCGCAGCCACGCACTCGGCGGGTGTCGCGGTGACATCGGGATGCGCGGCGAGCGGCACGAACCGGCGAGTCGCGGCATCGAGCGCGTCGATCGAGCCGGATTCGATGTCGTAGACCCAACCGTGCAGATTGAGGTGGCCTTGCGCGAGTCCCAGTGCAACGGAGGGATGGGTCTTCAGGTTGTCGAGCTGCGCGATGACGTTCTCGCGCACCATCGAGTCGACGCGCTCGCGCTCGCTCGCATGGTTACGCGCCTCGTTGACGAGCTTCGCCGAGTCGGCGTAGCGCAGCCAGTTAGCGACGGCGGGCAGATGGTCGAGGCACTTGCACGTCGCGACGGCCGTCATCGCGCCGCAGTCCGAGTGGCCGCAAATCACCACATCCGTCACGCCGAGCGCGGCCACGGCATATTCGACGGTAGCCGACACGCCGCCCGGCTCGGGGCCGAACGAAGGCACGATGTTGCCGGCATTGCGGATCACGAACAGATCGCCCGGTTCGCGCTGCGTGACCAGTTCGGGAACCATGCGGCTATCGGAACAGGAAATGAACAGGGTGCGCGGCGTCTGGCTGGTGGCCAGCTTGCGGAACAACTCCCTGCGCGCGGGCATGACGTCCCGTTGAAACTTCAGAAAACCGTCGATGATCTCTTGCATGGTCAGCTCCATTCGGTCTGGCGTTCGTTGCCGCGTCGGTCAGTGCGATGCGTTGAATGGAGAATGGACCTGTTCCGTCATAGTGTCCAAGACGGGTTTATGATTCTCGCCATAGGCAATACCAATTGTTATCGGCGGCGAGGAGGGAGCTGAGCGGCTGGACCGTTCGGGGCGGAACGTGCAATTCACGGATGCCGGCGCGGCGTGGATGCGCGATGCGAAGCGCGCGCTACAGGATCCGGATGCCGGCGTGCCGGCGATATGCCGGTGTCGCGTTCGAGCCCGTCCACACCGCGGAAATCGAAAGCGAACCGTCGTTTCGCGAGACGCCGAGCCTTTTCGTCGGCGGCGACCAGGCGCGCGCGACATGCCGCAGGCGGCTGTCTGCGCAGGACTGCGAAAACGGTGACAAATTTAATTTGATCTGCGCCGGGCGGGTCGTTTTGCACCGCACCGCGCATACCACGATCCGATCGCGTGCCAGATCTCGGCGGCCGATTCGCAGTAGGTGAACAGTTCGAGGTCGCGGCGGTCGATCATCCCTTCGTCCGCGAGAAACGCCAGATCGACGGCGCGCCGCCAGTACGCTTCGCCGACCAGGACAACCGGCAGCGGCGCGATCTTGCGCGTCTGCAGCAGCGTCAGGACCTCGAACAGCTCGTCGAACGTGCCGTATCCGCCGGGGAAAAACACGGCTGCCTTGGCGCGCTCGAGCAGGTGAAGCTTGCGAATCGCGAAGTAGTGGAACCGGAAGCACAGATCCGGCGTGATGTACGGATTCGGCGCCTGTTCGCGCGGCAGCTCGATATTGAAGCCGATGCTCGGCGCGCCGCGCTCGTAGGCGCCGCGATTGGCGGCCTCCATGATGCCGGGGCCGCCGCCCGTGACGATCGCGAGGCGCGTCGTACGCGTGCGCCGGTCGGCATGGCCGACGATACGGCCGAATTCGCGTGCGACGCGGTAGTACGCGCTGTGCTCGACGAGACGGCGGGCGACCGCGACGGCACGACGCCGGCCCGGGTCACGCGGGCGCAGTGCGAGCAGGCGATTCGCTTCGTCGAGCCGTGCGTTCGCGGCGGCGGGCGCGACGATGCGCGTGCTGCCGTAGATCACGACGGCATGGCCGATGCGCTCATGTTGCAGACGCGCCTCGGCTTTCCAGTAGTCGAGTTGCAGCCGGATACCGCGCATGGTCGCGCGTTGCAGCAACGTCGTGTCCGCGTCGCCGGGCGTGCAGTTCGGATCGCCGGCGAGATGTCGCCTTCGACGAGACGGCCGCCGGATGTCGTCGAGGCCGGCGATCGCCTCGGGCCGGGCGCGTACCCGCTTGCCGTGCGCGCCGCCGCGCGCAATGCCGGCAGGAACGCGTTTGATTATCGTGGACATGAGCGGGAAGGCAGTGGCCCGGTCACTGACTCAACACCCATTGGACGAGCTGATGCGCGTCGTCGGCGGACAGCGGCCCGCCGCGATCGACGGCGGACGGCATCGGCGTGTCGCCCCAATGCGTGGGGCCGCCGACGCGCAACTTGCGCTCCAGTTCGGCGGCCGCGTGCGGATCGCCGCGGTAGCGCGCGGCGATGTCGTGGAACGACGGCCCGAGGAACGTCATGTCGGGCGTGTGGCAGAACATGCAGTGCTGCGCGTTGACGAGTTCGGTCGGCTCGGGCACGGTCGTTTGCGCGACCGCCGTGCCGGCCATGGCAGCGATCAGAAAGAATGCGGAGCAGCGCGTGATGTTCATGTTTTTTCCTCGTCCGGATCGGATGGCGCGCAGCGTGTCGGCGGTTGCGCTCAGGAGATCACTTCGCCGAGCGGGCGACGGGGCGAATGCGGCGTGTGCGGGCCGCGGCCAACCCGCAGCAGCAACTGCGGCTCGCCGCGAAGCCCGAGCATCCGGCCCAGGTCGGCACGCAGCGCGGCCGTCTCGATCGGCTGGTTCAGGTACGACGCCGTATAGCCCGCGCGCGCCGCGACGAGCAGGATCCGCTCCAGCGCCTGGCCCGCGGCCAGCCACGCTTCGCGATCGTCGCGCACGGTCGACAGGCACACGATCAAAGGCGACGCGCCGACGAGCTGGTGATGGAGCGCGGCCAGCCCGTTGCCGAGATCGAACGTCCGCACTGCCATCGTCACGACAGGCGCCGCGAAGTCCAGCAGCGTCGGCACGCCGGCCGCGAATGCCGGCATGCCGTCGACGCGCCGGCGCGGATCGATCCAGCTCGCCAGTTCGCGCCGGAAGCGCGGATCCGCGAACTGCTGCTGGTCGGCCTGCGCAACTAGTTCGGCGACCCGTGCGCGATGCGCGATCGAGTCGATGCACGCGACCTCGGCGCCTTCCGCGGCGCCGGCCGCGATCAGCTCGCGCTGAAGCTCGTCGGGCACCGCGGTCGAGTCGAACGGCGCGCGCGTCGTGACGCGCGCCTGGATCGCGTCGAACAACCCGCCGAGAGACGGATCGGAATAGCCGTCGTCGCAGACCCGGACCAGCGCGAGGAGATCGGGATCGACCTCGGACGGAAACGTGCTGATCGTGTGGGCGAGGCCGGCGTGATCGAGCGCGACGCGCAGATTGAGCAATGCCGCGCCGCAACTGATGATCAGTTCGCGGTCGAACGGATCGACCACGGGTAATGCGCGGACCCGGTCCGCACAGACGGCGATCGTGGCGCCGTTGACGATGAACCGCCACGGCTGGGAATTGTGACTGGACGGGGCCAGCATCGCGTACGCCAACAGCGACTTCAATTGATCGTCGACATGGGCGCTTGCGGCAAGCGGGGGAACGGATATCATTCGATCATCTCCTGGCACGCCGCGCGGGCGGCGTCATGCCACTTCATCGTGTCAGCAACCGTCCGGCGGCCGTTGACCCACGTCAAGCGCCCGTCACCGGGCCATGCACGCGCGGTGCGCCGGGATTAGTCTTGGACAGCGAAGCACGAAGACGATCGAGCGGGAGGCGAGCATGCTTGCGATGATGTTTGACGGCACGGCGCCGCATTTGCGCGAGGCGCGCGTGCCGGATCCGCTGCCGGCGCCGGGCCAGCTGTTGATCGACGTGCATGCATGCGGTGTCTGTCGAACCGATCTGCACGTCGTCGACGGCGAGCTCGCGCACCCGAAGCTGCCGCTGGTGCCGGGGCACGAAATCGTGGGAACGGTGCGCATGCTCGGCGAGGGCGTGACCGGTTTCTCAGTGGGCGACCGGATCGGTGTTCCGTGGCTCGGCTCGACCTGCGGGCATTGCGCGTATTGCGCATCCGGCCGCGAAAACCTGTGCGACAGCCCCGGATTTACCGGCTATACGATCGACGGCGGCTATGCCGAGCGCGCGGTCGCCGACCATCGGTATTGCGTGCACCTGCCGCAGCGCTATTCCGATCTGGAAGCTGCGCCGCTGCTATGCGCGGGCCTGATCGGCTATCGGACCTTGCGGATGGCGGGCGATGCGCGTCGCATCGGCATCTACGGCTTCGGCGCGGCCGCTCATCTCGTCGCGCAGGTCGCGCGTTTCGAGGGACGGAAGGTGTTCGCGCTGACGAAGCCCGGCGATACCGCGGCACAGCAGCTCGCGCTGTCGCTCGGCGCGGCGTGGGCCGGCGGCAGCGACGAGACACCGCCTGAAACGCTCGACGCCGCGCTCATTTTTGCGCCGGCGGGCGCGCTGGTGCCGGCCGCGCTGCGCGCCGTCGGCAAAGGCGGGATCGTCGTATGCGGCGGCATTCACATGAGCGATATCCCGAGCTTTCCGTATGCATGGCTGTGGGGCGAGCGCCGGATCGCGTCGGTCGCCAACCTGACGCGCGCGGATGCGGCCGAATTCATGCGGATCGCCGCCGCGACGCCGCTGCGCGTCGCAGCCGTGCGCTACGCGCTGACCGATGCGAATCGCGCACTGGACGATCTGCGCAGCGGGCGCGTGTCCGGCGCCGCCGTGCTCGGCATGCGCGACTGATCCCGCCCGGTATCCGCGCGATCCGCTCAGATGCGCGCGAGGCCTTCCGAATCCACGATGCGGATCTGCTTGCCTTGCGCGGCGACGAGCCCGTTGCGCTGGAACTTCGACAGCATGCGGCTGACCGTTTCGAGCTTCATCCCGAGATATTCGCCGATCTCGTCGCGCGTCATCCGCAGCACGAATTCGGCGGCCGAGTAACCGCGCGCCTTGAAGCGGGTGGAAAGATTCAGCAGGAAGGCGGCCACGCGCTGCTCGGCGGTCATCGTGCCGAGCAGCACCATCTGCGCGGATTCGCGGACGATTTCGCCGCTCATCATCTGATAGACGTGATGCTGCATCGGCCGCACGTCGCGACACATCTGCTCGAGCTGGCCGAACGGGATGATGCAGACCGTGCTGTCCTCGAGCGCGATCGCATCGCCGTTGTGCCGCCCGGTGTGCACGCCGTCGAGCCCGAGCGATTCGCCGACGATCTGGAAGCCGGTGATCTGCTCGTTGCCGTCGCGATGCATCATCACGGTCTTGAACGACCCGGTTCTGACCGCGTAGATGCTGTGGAACGTGTCGTCCGCGCGAAACAGCGTTTCACCGCGTTTGACGTGGCGCGTCGTGCAGATCATCGCGTCGACCCGGGCGAACTCGTCGGGCGTCATTTCCCGCGGCATGCAAACGGTGCGCAGCGTGCAGGACGAGCAGCGGGACGACGTGCGCTTCGGCTGGTCTGCCCGCGCGGCGGGATGCAGCGGAATGAACGGGTGCAACGGCACCGTCGTCGGGATTTCGGCATGGCTCTGCATGATCTGCTCCGGTTGGGGCGGCAGCGGGTCGCATCGTCGCGGTTGCGCTGGCGTCGTACAGGCGGACAGGGAGGTCACCGCCTGGTTGGTCGAATCGGCGTCGCACCGGATCGGCGGGACGACGATGCCGTCGCGACGGGACGGCAAGGCCGGGCAGCTCCGGGAGGCACGCCGGTGTGTTGTTCTTGACCGGAGTATGGACAGCCGGACGCTTGATTGAAATCAGCGGAAATTGAAGATGCGGTAGGTGATAGGGAAGGTTTGTAGGACGATGCCTACAAGGGGGCGGCGGGTTGTCGCGGTCAGAGTTCGTCCGGGTCGTCGAACAGCTTGTGGCGCATCGCATAGCGCACCAGTGCCGTGTCGTTCGGCATCTGCATTTTCTCGAGGATCCGCGTCTTGTACGTGCTGACCGTCTTGACGCTGACGCAGAGCGCCTGCGCGATTTCCGAAATCGACTCGCCGGTGGTGACGCGCCGGAACACGTCGAATTCTCGGTCGGACAGGCGCTGGTGCGGCAGGAGATCGGTCGGTTCGTTCAGGCTCTGCGCGAATTGCTCGGCCATGGTCAGGCTCACGTAGACGCCGCCGGCCGCGATCTTGGTCAGCGCGGCGACCAGTTCGGCGCTGGCGCTTTCCTTGGTCATGTAGCCGGACGCGCCCGCGCGGAACGCGCGCACCGCGTACTGCTGTTCGGCATGCATCGTCAGCACGAGGATATGCAATGCCGGCTTCTCGTCCTTGATCTGCTTGATGAGTTCGACGCCGTTGCGGCCGGGCATCGACAGGTCGAGCACCAGCACGTTGGCGTCCGTGTCGCGCACGAGCGCGATCGTCGAAGCACTGTCCTGTGCTTCGCCAACGACTTCGAAACCGCTTGCGTTCTGCAGAATGTGCCGCAGGCCGTCCCGGACGAGTGCGTGGTCGTCGGCGATGAGTACCCTGATCATGACAGTACATCTCCTTGCTGGATGGCGTGAAGCGGCAATGCCACGGTGATCGCGAATCCCGCTCCCGGCCGGTTGTCGATCGTCACCGTCCCGTCGAGCATGTGCGCACGCTCGCGAATCCCGATCAGGCCGAACGACGGGCGATCGCGCACATCGCGGTCGTTCCCGGGCGCGCCGTGACCGTTGTCGGCAATGCGCAGCATGCAGTAGCCGTCTTCCACTTTCAACGTGAGCGTCACGTTCGTCGCGTCGGCGTGCCGCGCGACGTTGGTCAGCGCCTCCTGCACGATGCGGAACAGCGTGGTCGCGCCGGTGTTGGTGAACGCGGTATCGACCGGGGCGATGTCGCGGTTGACCGTGATGCTGTAGCGGTGCGTGAAATCGTTGACCAGCCATTCGATCGCCGGGACGAGGCCCAGGTCGTCGAGCATCACGGGGCGCAAATCCGCCGCGATGCGCCGAACCGACGCCACGGTCGAATCGATCAGGCGATGCATGCCGCTCAATTGCTCGCGCACGCCGATGTTGGGAGCGACAACGCCCGCGAGCGACAGTTCGACGGCGGACAGATCCATCTTGAGTGCGGTCAGTTGCTGGCCGAGATCGTCGTGCAGCTCGCGGGCGATACGCGTTTTCTCTTCCTCCCGCACGTTCTGCAGATTCGCGGATAGCTCGCGCAATTCCTCTCGTGATTGCTTGACGGCGTTTTCCGCTCGCACCCGCTCGGTGACGTCGCGCAGCATGACCGTGTACAGCTTGCCGGTGCCGTCGCGAATCTGCGAGATCGACGCCTCGATCGGGAATTCCGTGCCGTCGCCGCGCAGGCCGAACAGCACGCGTTGCCGCCCCATCTGCCGTTCCGACACGCCGGTCACGCCGAATTGCTCGACGTGCCGCGCATGCGCGGCACGGAAGCGCTCGGGGATGAAGCGGGCGAGCGGCGCACCGATCGCGTCCATCGCCGAGACGCCGAACACGCGTTCGGCGGCCGGATTGAAGATCACGATCGTCTGGTTTTCGTCGACGGTAATGATGGCCTCCATCGATGACCGGATGATGGCCATCATCCGGACCTCGGTGAGCCGGGTGTCGCCCGGATGTACACCGGCGAGCGAGCCCATCGCGGCGACTCGCCGCACGAGCGCGGCCAGTGTCAGAGACAGCGCGATGCCGGCCAGCAGCACGGCCATCGCGGCGCCGGACATCGCGGCGCGCGGTGCGCTGTAGTGCAGCGTAAGCGGCGTGCCGCCGAACGTCAGCGTATCGGTGTGCTCGAACGTATCGCGCACTTCGACGCCGTCGCCGTCGCCGCCGCCACCAAAGCCACCGGAATACACGGGGGCCGCCGGATCGTCGGCGACGATTTCCGTGTGCAGCCGATCGAGCACGGACGAATCGACGAGTCGCTCGGAATTCAGCGACGCATAAACGTACCCGGTCGCGCTCGCGTGCCGGGGACCGAGCGACGCTCCCTTTTCAGCCTTTGCATAAATCGGCAAGTACAGCGTCAGTTCCGTACGGGCGATCGTCGCACCGGTGCCGTCCTGGATCGCGTTCGCGGCCAGCGCGGCCTTGCCGGTTTCCGCTGCGCGTTGCAGTGCCTGCCGGGTCGACTGATCGTCGATGGCGGCGCTCGGGTCGATTCTTCCGATACTTCGCACGGGCGTCTGCAAGCCTTCCAGATCGAGACCGGCGAGGTAGTCCCGCCACGCTGGCCCGGATTGCGGCGCGGCCAGTGTTGCCGCGAAGCCACGCGCGCCGCGCAAGAGGGCAGCGGCGCCAAGGAGGCTGCGCCGCAGGTCCGCGGTCGCGCGCGTCGCGGTTTGCTCGAACCGGGCCTGGGCGGCTTGCCGGGCCTCGTTCTGCAGTGCACGGGACGCCGCAACCGTAGCAGTCAGACCGAGCGCGAGTGTCAGCAGCGCGGCCGCCATGGCTGCATGGCGGGCGGGCCGAATCCGTTGGGGGGACGGGCCGGCCTTGAAGGAGGGCGCATTCACTGTCATTGCCGTTCATCCTGACGGATTTCGCCGGCGGCTGGCGGGCGGCGGGCCGGACGCGAGGCAAGAAGAGCGGGGCGGGCCGGAACTGTGATGTCGCCCGAAATTGTGCGCGTTTTATCGGCGCTCGCCAATCGGGACCGATGCGTACGGGCGCCGCCGCGCCTGCTTGACCCGTATCAACCGACAGGCGCTCGTCCGGCCCACACTGGCTGGACGAACCAACCGAATTCGAACGGAGGGATGCGCCATGTACCACCGGATCTTCGCGGCAATCGACGACAGCCGCAGTGCGCGGCTCGCCCTCGATGAGGCGATTTCGCTCGCCCGCGAATCGGGCGGCCTGGTCATCGCCATGTGCGTGGTGTCGCAGGCGCGTCGGCTGACTGACGTCGATCGCGGCGATATCGATTCGCGCGGTCCGGCCGGGCTGGACGCGGACCGGGCCGCGATTGCGGTCGCGGACGCGGAAACCGCGTTCCAGCTGTCCGGCGTGCGCGGCATCGCGCAGACGATCGACGCGCGCGGAATGGACGTGTGGGACGTGCTGGCGCGTGCCGCCGCCGGATGCCGTGCGGACCTGATCGTGATGGGCACGCACGGCGGTCGCGGCGTGCGGTGCTCGGCAGCGTCGCCGAGTCGCTGGTGCGCATCGCGGACCGGCCGGTGCTGGTGGTGCGGGAGGGGGCAGGCGCGAGCGCCGGCGTGTTGTGACCGTCCGACACGAGCGGGACAGCCGCAAGCGGCTGCCCCGTTTTCGTTCGCTCAGTGGGACAGCAGCACCGGCACCGTCATCGTCTCGAGGATCGTGCGCGTCGCACCGCCCAGCACGCGCTCATGGGCGCGGGTATGGCTGTACAGGCCCATGACGAGCAGGTCCGCGTGCAGATCGGTCACCCGGTTCAGCAGCGTGCCGCCCACGCCGACCGACCGCTCGCGCGGCGTCGTCGAGAACGACGCGCGAACGCCGTGCCGTTCGAGATACGCGGCGACGTCGACGCCGGCCGGCGTCTGGTCCGGATCGGGTTGGCCGCGGACGACCGTCTCGACGTTGACGAAGCGTGCGCGGGCGAGCAGCGGCAGCGCGTCGGCCATCGCGCGCGCGGCCTCGCGCCCGCCGTCCCAGCCGATCAGCACGTTCTCGCCGAACGTGCGCACGTCGCCCGCATACGGCACGACGATCGCCGGACGGCCGCTGCCGATCACGACGTCCTCGACGAAATGGCGCGCGACGTAGGTCATGCGATCGTCGGGATCCTCCTGGCCGAGCACCAGCAGATCGGCGTGACGTGCATGCAGGATCGCCGCATCGGTCGCATTGCCGGCCGGCGCCTGCCATTCGACGCTGCGCCCGGCGCGTTCGGCGGCCGTCAGGAATCGTTCTTCCGCCTCCTTGCGCCGCTGGTCGCACAGGCGCTCGTAGACGGCCAGCTTCAGCGGTTCGTCGGGCCGACGCAACGGTTCGAAGAGGTCCTGGCAAACCAGGTAGAGGCCGATCAAATGCGCGTTCCAGCGTCCCGCGAGCTGGAGCGCGAGGTCGACTCGCGTCGCACAGCGTTCGCTGTCGTCGAGATGGACGAGCAGGGTCTTGTAGCTCATGACGGCACCTTTTCGGTGGAAGCGGCAGCGACTTCGGCCGACGCCTTCGTTTCGCAGCTCGCCGGAATCATCAGGACCGGGCAACCGGCCTGGCGCAGCACGCGTTCGGCCACGCTGCCGAGGAACATGCGCCGAAAGCCGCGCCGGCCATGCGTGCCCATCACGATCAGATCGGCGTCGATCTCGCCCGCGAGACCGACGATCCGGTGCGGGATGTCTTCGCCTGCCGGCGCGACGTTGGAAATCTGCGGCGTGCCGGCCACGTTGCGCGCCTTCATGCGTCGCGCGGCGTCCTCGGTCACGCGCAATCCTTCTTCACGAAATGAATCGACCAGGATCGACGGATCGTATCCATACATGTCGTAGGCCGGCACCAGGAAATCGACGACGTAGACGGGTGTCAGCCGCGCGCCCGTTTGCGCCGCGAGATCCAGCGCGGCGTCGAGTGCACGGGACGACGTGTCGCTGCCGTCGAGTGCGACCAGAATGTTCGAGTACATGGCATGTCCCTTGAACGGTTGTGGATGAAACCATCATCGGCGCGTGCACGCCGATGGCGCTGATCTGGATCAAGCGTCCCGGTTGCCGCGCAGCACGCCCGCCGGGGGGCGCGCCGCGATCCACGCTTCGTTGGCGGGCTCGACGACCACCGTGACCGCGCTCGACGCGGACGACACGACGTTCGGCCGGGCGGCTCAGTGCGACATCAGCACCGGCAGCGTCATCGACGCGAGCACCGTGCGCGTGGCGCCGCCCATCAGCAGCTCGCGCCAGCGCGGATGGCCGTACGCGCCCATGACGAGCAGGTCGGAACCCGTTTCATATGCGCGCGACAGGAGCGTGTCGCCGACGGACGAGCCGGCGCCATCGATGTCGAGCACGTTCACGTCGTGCGCATGGCGCGCCAGCATCAGCGCGGCATCGGCGGCCGGAATCCGCGTGGCCGCGGCCTCCGAATTGCCGTTGACCACGGCGACGACCGTCGTGCGCTTCGCGTGTTCGAGAAAGGGCAGCGCGTCGTGCGCGGCGCGGGCCGCTTCGCGGCTGCTGTCCCATGCGACGAAAACCCGTTCGCCGATCGACGCGAATTCTCCTGTGTACGGCCAGAACAGCACCGGGCGGCCGGCCGACAACACGAGGTTCTCCGGAAACTGGTCGTCGATGTAGGTCTCGGGATCGTTCGGGTCGCTCTGGCCTGCGATCACCAGGTCGGCGAGACGGGCGGCCCGCGGGACGGCCACGTTCGCGCGCTCGTCCGCGCGAATCCAGGTTGCCGGCACTTTGGCGCGCGCCGTCTCCGCATGGAACAGACGCTCCAGCGCGGCGAGCCGCTCGTCGCGCTGTTCGCGGTGCGCGCGGAAATAGTCGGCGGAGCCGGCCATCACGTAGAACGAATGCGGCTCGGGCGTGTAGACCGCGAACAGCCCGGTGAGATGCGCACCGAAGCGCCGGGCGAGACGCAATGCGAACTCGAGGCGCGAATGCGCGCGGGCGCTGGTATCGAGGTGCACGACCATGCTTTTGTAGCTCATCGGAATCGCTCCATCGACGGGTGATCCGCCAGTGCAATCCAGTCTACGAAGCAGGGTTTCCACGCGCTTGACTCAGATCAACGGCAGCCGCGCGCCACGGTCGCATAGTGAAGTGGACGGCAACTCATTGATCGACAGCGATGAAAGCACTCGTCTACCACGGGCCGGGGCGCAAGGCGCTCGAGGAACGGCCCAAACCGGAACTGCAGTCGCCCACCGATGCGATCGTCCGCGTGACGCGCACGACGATCTGCGGCACCGATCTGCATATTCTCAAAGGCGACGTACCGACCTGCGAACCCGGCCGTATTCTCGGCCACGAGGGCGTCGGCATCGTCGAGCAGGTCGGCGCCGCGGTCGATTCGCTGAAGCCGGGCGATCACGTGCTCATATCGTGCATCTCGTCGTGCGGCCGCTGCGAATACTGCCGCCGCGGACTCTATTCGCATTGCACGACCGGCGGCTGGATTCTCGGCCATCGTATCGACGGCACGCAGGCCGAGTACGTGCGTATCCCGCATGCGGCGACCAGCCTGTACCGGATTCCGGCCGGCGCCGACGAGGACGCGCTCGTGATGCTGTCCGATATCCTGCCGACCGGGTTCGAATGCGGGGTGTTGAACGGCAAGGTGCAGCCGGGGTGCTCGGTCGCGATCGTCGGCGCCGGTCCGATCGGGCTGGCCGCGTTGCTGACCGCGCAGTTCTACTCGCCCGCGCGGGTCATCATGATCGACCCGGACAGCAACCGGCTCGAGATCGCGCGTCACTTCGGCGCGACCGATTGCCTCGATGGCCGTGCCGGCGATCCGGTCGCGGAAGTGATGAAGCTGACCGACGGCATCGGGGTCGATTGCGCGATCGAGGCGGTCGGCATTCCGGCGACGTTCGAGATGTGCACGGCGCTCGTGGCGCCGGGCGGTGTCGTCGCGAACGTCGGTGTGCATGGCGTGAAGGCCGACCTTCACCTCGAGAAGCTGTGGGATCGCAACATCTCGATCACCACGCGGCTCGTCGACACGGTCAGCACGCCGATGCTGCTGAAGACCGTGCGCGCCGGGCGTCTCGATCCGACGCGCCTGATCACGCACCGGTTTTCGCTCGACGATGTCGAGCGTGCGTACGACACGTTCGGCCGGGCCGCCCAAACCCATGCGCTGAAGGTCATCATCGAAGTCGGTTGATCGTCGGCAGGCGAATGACGGGAAACCGGGTGCGCGGCCTCCCGTCGCACGTGTTCAGCATGCCGGGCGGCATGACCGCCGATCAGGACGACAGCGCGGCGGGTTCCTGCGTGCTGCCGGCTTCGATTTCGTCCAGATCGACGCATTGCGCGTAAGTCGGCACCTCGCACGGCCAATGCAGCCGCTCCGAAATGCGCCGACGCATCGCATCCGCGGCAGCGGGTTCGCCATGCGTGACGAACGTTCGCACGGGCGCACACGGCATCGTGCCGAGCCACTTCAGCACTTCCTCGTAGTCGGCATGGGCGGAGAGCGTCGTGATCGACTCGACCTGCGCGCGCACGCGGACGTATTCGCCGTGAATCTTCAGCGTCGGCTCGTGCGCGGCCAGCGCCGCCCCGCGCGTACCGACGGCCTGGTAGCCGACCAGCGCGATCGTGTTGCGCGCATCCGGCGCATAGCGGGCCAGGTGATGCAGCACGCGGCCGCCCGTGGCCATGCCGCTGCCGGCGATGACGACCATCGGGCCATGGTGTTCGGCAATCGCCTTCGACTGATCGACCGTCCGGATCATCGTCGCCGCGTGGCCGAGGGCGTTGGCTTCGGACACGGTCAGCCGGTGTTCGAGGATGTGGTGGCGATAGATTTCGGTCACGTCGGTCGCCATCGGGCTGTCGAGGAACACGGGGACGCGCGCCATGCGGCCGGACGCCTTCAGCCGCGCGATGTAGTGCAGGATCTCCTGCGCGCGGCCGACGGTGAAACACGGCATCACGACGACCCCGCCGCGCGCGAAGGTCGTGTCGAACAGCGTGGCGAGCTCGTTCTCGGGATCCGATTCCGGATGCAGCCGGTCGCCGTACGTCGACTCGACGACCACGAAATCCGCATGCGCGGGCGGCCGCGGCGGCTGCATGATCGGGTCGTGATAGCGGCCGAGGTCGCCCGAGAACGCGAGCACCTTGTGATCCCAGTGCATCACCACGCTCGCCGCGCCGAGGATGTGCCCGGCCGGCAGCAGGCGGAACGCGAGGCCGTCGCCGAGCGCGGTGCATTCGTCGAAGGCGACGGGCGTCAGCAGGCGCAGCGCCCGCTGCGCATCGTCGAGCGTATAAAGCGGCTGCGCCGGATGATGCTTCGAGTAACCGTGCCGGTTCGCGAAGTCGGCTTCTTCCTCCTGCAGCCGCGCGCTGTCGCGCAGCATGATGTCGCAGAGTTCGGCCGTGGCCGCCGTGCAGTACACCGGCCCGCGATAGCCTTCGCGCACCAGCACCGGCAGGTAGCCGGTATGGTCGATATGCGCATGCGTGAGCACGACCGCGTCGAGCATGTCGGGCGCGAGCGGCAATGGGCTCCAGTTGCGCAAGCGCAGGTTTTTCGTGCCCTGGAACAGGCCGCAATCGACCAGCACGCGCCGGCCGCCGTGCTCGGCCAGATACTTCGAGCCGGTCACGGTTTCGGTCGCACCGAGAAAAGTCAGTTTCATCGCTCGTCTCACTGGAAGTCGAGGGGTTCAGTGCGTCGATTACATCGCGAACCGGCGCGCGGCGATTGACGGAAATCAGGGATTCCCGCATCGAACATGATGTCGAATGCGGCGCGTCCGGCTGTTTCGCTATCGCTCGCTCGGCGCGGGATCGAACTGCGCGACGAACGCGACGGCGCCCGACACCAGCGTGACGATCGCGTACGGCAGCACGTGCGCGTCGACCAGCATCGCATGCACGACGCCCAGTAGCGACGCCAGCGCGATGAATACGCTCAGCGTCGCGAGAGCGATGCGGTACTGCTTTCTGTTCATGACGTTCGCGGCGTCTTTCGCCATGATCGAGTCGCGCTCCGACGGCCCATTGATCTGCATCAACGGACGAATCGGCCGGCTACGCACCGGGCCGCCGTTGCCGCAAGCCGGCGGTTGCTTGATCCTCGTCAAGCCGCCGGTGCCGCCATGCGCGATGCTGAATCGGGTACGGCACACGTCCGGTCGCACGCCTCGCGATCGGCACGCGCCGGCACGGGAGACCGACATGAAGTCCGATGCAGCACTCAAGCAGGATGTCGAGCAGGCGCTGTTCTGGAATCCGGCGATCGATTCGCGCCGGATCGACGTCGACGTACGCGACCGGATCGTGACGCTGCGCGGCACGGTCGACAGCTGGGCGCAGAAGCTCGAAGCCCAGAAAACCGCGCTGCATGTCGCGGATGCGCGCGCGCTGGTGCTCGAACTGAACGTCGAGCCGCCGGAGAATGCGTGCGCCGACCACGAACTGGCGATCGCCATCACGTTCGCGCTCGGCTGGCAGGAGGCATTGCGCGATCACCCGATTCGCGTCGAAGTCGATCACGGCTGCGTGACGCTCGACGGCGAGGTCGATCATGCGTTCCAGAGCCGTGCAGCGGAAAAGATGGTGAGCCGGATGAAAGGCGTCGTCGGCGTCGCGAACCGCATTCGCGTGCGGGCCGACCCTACGGTGCCCGACGTCGGCACGCGGATTGCCGAAGCGCTGGCCCGTCGCGCGCAGCGCGAATCCGCCGGGATCGCGATCGACGCGGACGACGGCATCGTCACGCTGACGGGCACGGTCGCGTCGCTGGCGGAAAGACGTGCCGCGTGCGGCGCGGCGGCGTCGGTCAGGGGCGTGCGCGAGGTCGTCGACCGGCTGATCGTTGCATGAGCGTCGCGTGAGCGTCGCGCCCGTACCGCCGATCACCACGGAGAAGCAGCCATGAATCGTTCGCATTCCGGCCCCGGCCGCAATTATCTGCGCCGCGACAAGCGCATGCAGCCGCATACGAAAGACAGTTACCGCGATCCGAAGCGGCCGTCGGGCGACCGGATCTGCGAAGGATGCGGCGCCGTCTGCGACGCCGGCCGCTGGACCTGGTACGCGACGCCGCTCGATCGGCGCCAGCTCGAATGCCCGGCCTGCAAGCGCATGCGCGAAAACGCGCCGGCGGGCGAACTGGTGCTGCGCGGCGAATACGTGCGCCGGCATCGCTCGGCAATCCTCGAACTGCTCGAGCGGCAAGCCGATCTGGAGATGAGCGAGCACGCGCTCGAACGCATCATGGAGATCGAGCAAACCGGCGACGCGCTCGTGATTCGAACCACCGGCGTGCACGTGGTGAGGCGCATGGGAGGCGCATGGGCGAGGCGCTGCTGCATGCGCATCACGGCGCGCTGGCATTCAACTATCGCGACAGCGAGGACATGCTGCGCGCGAACTGGACCCGTGACGCGGCCTGAGCGGTCGCGGGTCCGGCGCACAGTCGCGACGTCATGAAGAAAACATTCGACTACTCCGGGTTGCTGATCCCGATCGCGTTCGCGGTCCTGGTCGCCTATCAATTGCTGTCGGCCCAGCCGGCGACGACATCGATTTCGTACAGCGATTTTCATCGGCTGGTCGACGCGCGGCTCGTCGACGAGCTCGACATCGGTCAGTCGTCGATCTCGGGTTCGCTGCGCATGCCGGCAGCCGGCACGATGCTGCCGGCTTCCGACGCGGTCGCCGTCAAGAAGGCAGGACCGCCGTGGCGCTTCACGACGAACCGCGTCGGCGACGATCATCTGGTCGCCGCGCTGACGACCGCCGGCATCCGCTATCGCGGGGTGCCGGATTCGGGCTGGCTCGCGATGCTCGCGACGTGGCTGCTGCCGATGATCGTCCTCGTGCTGGCCTGGAACTTCATGATGCGGCGGCCGGGCGGGATGAGGGACCTGAGCGGCATGGGCAAGAGCCAGGCGCGCGTGTATGTGCAGCAGGAAACCGGCATCACGTTCGACGACATCGCGGGGATCGACGAGGCGAAGGCCGAGTTGCAGCAGATCGTCGCGTTCCTGCGCAGCCCCGAACGTTATCAGCGGCTCGGCGGCAAGATCCCGAAGGGCGTGCTGATCGTCGGTGCGCCGGGCACCGGCAAGACGCTGCTGGCACGGGCCGTCGCCGGCGAGGCAGGCGTGCCGTTCTTCACGATCAGCGGCTCCGCATTCGTCGAGATGTTCGTGGGCGTGGGGGCGGCCCGCGTGCGCGACCTGTTCGAGCAGGCGCAGCAGAAGGCGCCGTGCATCGTGTTCATCGACGAGCTCGATGCGCTCGGCAAGGCGCGCGGCGTCGGGCTGATGTCCGGCAACGACGAGCGCGAACAGACGCTCAATCAGTTGCTCGTCGAGATGGACGGCTTCCAGGCGAATTCGGGCGTCATCATCATGGCCGCGACCAATCGGCCGGAGATCCTGGATCCCGCGCTGCTGCGCCCCGGACGATTCGACCGGCACATCGCGATCGACCGGCCGGACCTGGTCGGACGCCAGCAGATCCTGGCCGTCCACACGAAGCGCGTGAAGCTTGCGCCGGAAGTCGACCTCGCGGAACTGGCGCAACGCACGCCGGGCTTCGTCGGCGCCGATCTCGCGAACGTCGTGAACGAAGCCGCGCTGCATGCGGCCGAACTCGGCAAGCCGGCGATCGCGATGGCCGATTTCGACGAGGCGATCGATCGCGCAATGACGGGCATGGAGCGCAAGAGCCGCGTGATGAACGAGCAGGAAAAACGGACCATCGCTTACCACGAAGCGGGCCATGCGCTCGTCGCGCAGAGCCGTACGCACTGCGATCCGGTGAAGAAGGTGTCGATCATCCCGCGTGGAATCGCGGCGCTCGGCTATACGCAGCAGGTGCCGACCGAGGATCGCTACGTGCTGCGCAGGAGCGAACTGCTCGACCGGCTCGACGTATTGCTCGGCGGGCGGGTGGCCGAGGAAATCGCGTTCGGCGACGTATCGACCGGCGCGCAGAACGATCTCGAGCGCGCGACCGCGCTCGCGCGGCACATGGTCATGCAGTACGGGATGAGCGACCGGCTCGGGCTGATGACGCTCGACGATGCGGTCCCGCAGGGCGGCGTGCCGGCCGTGTGGACACCAGGCGACGGCCATTGCAGCGAGCATACCGCGCAACTGATCGACGAAGAGGTGCGCGCGCTGCTCGAGGATGCGCACGCGCGGGTCACGGCGACGCTCGGCGAGCACCACGATGCGCTGGAACGGATCGCGCGCAGCTTGCTGCTACACGAATCGATCGATCACGACAGGCTGACGGCGCTCATCGCGCGGCCTGACGACACCGACGACGCGCGCCGGCCCACGCAGGCCGACACGGAAACGACCACGGACGCCGCCGCCTGAACGAACGAGCGCCGGGTCGCGCCGCGCGTCGGCCGCTGACCTGCGTGCGTCGTTCAACAGCCGATGCAGACCGGGCGCTCGCGCCGCGCCTGCGTCGCATCGGCGGTCACGACCGACGCGAGCCGTGGATCGGGCCGGAACACCGTGATTCCCTTGAGCCCGCCACGCCATGCCTGGAAGAACAGTGCGTCGACGTCCGCGAGCGAACACTGCGCCGGCAGCGTCACAGTCTTCGAGATGCCGGCGTCGACGCACGGCTGCAGCGCCGCGAGCATCGCGACGTGATCGGCCGGCGCGATATCCGCCGCCGTGACGAAATATTCCGGCAGCCTGACGCTGTCGCCATGCAGGTCGCGAAAGAGCCGATAAGCGTGATTCTCGACACGAAACGGCCGCACCCGTCCGTCCGCGGTGCGCACCAGGCGACGCTGCGTCCAGCCGAGCGCTGGCTCGATCCCGTTCGAACAGTTGTCGCAGAACGCGAGACTCACGCTGCCGGCCGGCGCGAACGACAGCAGATGGCTGTTGCGCAGCCCGTGCCGCGCGATCGCGTGGTGCACCTTCAGCGGCAGCAGCGTGCGGTGCGCGGGGCCGGTCAGATAGGCGGCGGGATCGTACGCGGGAAACACGCCGCGCTCGGCGGCAAGCGCGGCAGAGGCGGCGAACGCATGCTCGCGCATCGTCAGCACGATCCCGCGTGCGAACGCGCGCGCTTGCGCGCTGTCGTAGCGCAACTGCAGCATCGTCAGCGCGTCGCCCAGGCCCGTCACGCCGACCCCGATGCGGCGCGTGCGCCGCGCTTCGTGCTCGTGCGCGGCGAGCGGCCACGCGGTCAGGTCGAGCACGTCGTCGAGCATGCGCACCTGGATGCGCACCGCGTCGGCGAGCCCCGGGAAATCGAAGCGCGCCTTGCCGTCGACGCCGAACGGGTAATGGACGAACCGCGACAGGTCGATCGGCCCGAGCACGCAGCTGCCGTACGGCGGCAGCGGCTGCTCGCCGCACGGGTTCGTCGCGTCGATCCGCTCGTGTTCGCGCAGCGGATTCGCGTCGCGGATCGTGTCGAGGAACAGCAGCCCCGGCTCGGCGCTGTCGCGTGCCGCGCCGACGATTTCGTGCCAGAGCGTACGCGCCGGAATCGTCGCATACAGGTACTGGCCGTCCGGCCGTCGGATCGGGGCGCCGGCCCCGGAACGGGGCCGCGCGTGATGGACGAGCGCCCAGGGCAGGTCCTGCCGGACCGCCTCCATGAACGCATCGGTGACGCCGACCGACAGGTTGAACGTCGGCCAGCGCGATCGCCCGCGCTTGGCTGCGACGAAGGCCGCGAGATCCGGATGATCGCAGCGCAACACGCCCATTTGCGCACCCCGGCGCGGGCCGGTGAACGGCAGCGCCCGGCACATCGCGTCGAAGCGGTCGATCGCGATGCATGCGCCTCGTTCGGACGACACGCGCCGTTCGTACGCGCCGGCAGGCGGCACCGGCGAGAAGTCGTAGCCGATTCCGCCGCCCATCAATAGCGTGCGCCATGCGTCACTGAGCGCACGAGCAAGCGCTGCGTCGACGGCCGGCCACCGCGCGCCCGGCGGAATCTCGAGCGGATGGACGAAGCAGTTGACCATCGTCCCGCCGGTATCCGCGCCGGCGTTCGCGAGGATGCGGCCCGCGCCGAGCGCGCCGCGCTGCAGGTTCCGGAAGAACGCACGCTCCGCCTGCGCGCGGAGATCGGCCGGCTCGGCGAGCGACAGTGCATGCGCGACGCGATGGAACAGGGCCTCGCGAGCGGTTTCGCCGGGACGCGCATAGCGTTCGGTGAACACGGTGGTGCAAAGCGGCTGCTCGTCCATGGCGGGGCTCGGCAACGAGGAATGACTCACTGTAGGAGTTCGCCCGGACGCGTCGTTGATCGAGCGCAAGCGGGCGCCTTCGCGGCGTGGCTTGACCGCGGTCAACGTGATGGCCGGCAGCGAACGTAATGTGGAGCCACGACCGGCACGCACCGGTTGCCCGGCATCGCCGCGCCGGCGTCCGCCGTGCAAGCCGGCGGGCGTCCCAGCCATCGACCGAGAGCCATCCACCATGACCGATATCGTGACCGTCACATTGAATCCCGCCGTCGATGTTGCTACGTCGGTCGAGCACATCGTCGCTACGCACAAGCTGCGTTGCGCGCGGCCGCGGCGCGACCCCGGCGGTGGCGGCATCAACGTCGCCCGGACCGTTCACCGGCTCGGCGGCGATTGCGTCGCGCTGTATCTGGCCGGCGGGCCGACCGGCGACGTCCTGACGCGGCTGCTCGAAGCCGAGCGTCTGCCGGGCGAGCGCATCCGGATCGCCGGCGAGACCCGCGAGAATGTGTGCGTGACCGAGACCGCGACCGGGCGCGAATACCGCTTCCTGATGCCGGGGCCGCTGGTCACGGAGGCGGAGTGGCGCGCGTGCGCGGCGCGCATCGATGCGATGCAACCGGCGCCGCGCTATCTCGTGTTGAGCGGCAGCCTGCCGCCCGGCGCGCCCGACGATCTCTACGCGACGTTGGCGCGCGCGGCGAAGGCAAGGGGCAGCCGCGTGGTTGTGGACGCTGCGGGCCGGGCGCTGCAGGCGGCCCTCGACGGCGGTGTCCATCTCGTCAAGCCCAGTATTGGCGAACTGAGCGCGCTGGCCGGCGAGCCGCTCGACGACACGTCGGCATGCCGGAAGGCGAGCGAACTCGTGGCGCGCGGCCAGGCGGACATCGTCGCGCTGACGCTCGGCGCGCGCGGCGCATGGGTCGTCACGCGCGATCGCACGCTGCGCCTGCCCGGCAGGCCCGCAGCGGTATGCAGCACGGTCGGCGCGGGCGACAGTTTCGTCGGCGGCATGGTGTGGGCGCTGGCGCGCGGCGTGCCGTTCGACGATGCGTGCCGCTACGCGCTGGCGGCATCGGCGGCGTCGGTCGAACGTCCCGGGACGGCGCTGTGCACGCGCAACGACGTCGAGCGGATTCACGCCGAACTGGTTGCGCAGGCAAGCTGACGGGCGGGCGCCCCGACGCGGACACAATCTCGCCGGTGCGCGATCAGATCGTTGATCTGGCTCAGCGGCATGCGCGGCGCGATCGCAAAAAATGGGGCACTCATTCCGCGCCGTGCGGAGGATGACCGCGCCGGAACGTCAAGCGGCGCTCGTTGAGCAGCGCGCGCCAATCGAGCTTCATCAACGCGAACACGACGCCGAGCAACACCAGTTGCGTCACGACGAAGTAGCCGCCGAGATAACTGCCTTCAAATCCGGACTCCACGTCCAGCCGGGTCGACGCGAAGCGGCCCAGGTGCGCCCAGATCGCATAGGTCGTCGCGCGGCCGACGAAGAACGCCGCGGCGATGATCTTGAGCGGCAATCCGGAAAGGCCGTATGCGATGAACAGATAGTTCGACGGAAGCGGGCTCAGTGCATAGAAGAAGAACGCACCGGCGGTGAGCGTCCGGTGCTTGCGCAGCCAGTGCGTGGCGACGTCGACGTTCTCGCGGTCCGCGTCCCGCATCCAGCGGGACCGCATGAGCGACCTGGCGAAGGTCGCCAGGATGACGCGTCCGATGGTCGCCGCGCCGGCCGCCACGACGGCAAAGACCAGCGGATTGCCGTCGGGCAGGTTGAACCCGACCCACGACATCGCCATCCACGTGGGCGGGGCGAACGCCGGCATGAGATTCAGCAGAAGAATCAGCAGAAACAGTACGGCCAGCGTCAGCACGATATCGATCCCAGGCGCTCCGGTGTCACGCTTCGATTGTGTTGACGAAACGCGCCGGCCGCTTGACTCACGTCAAGCAACGCGCCGTGCCGGCCGTTCGCGTGACGCGCTTCGCCGTGACGCAGGTCAACGGTCGAACCGCGGCGTTTCCTAGACTGATGCCACGCCGTCCGCAACCGGCCGTCCGCAACCGGCCGTCCGCGATCGCAATCGGAACCGGCCGTCCGCGATCGCAACCGCAACCGGATGCGTCGAACCCGCCGTGCACGGCAATCGGAAAAATGGTCATGTCGCGAATTCCCTGGTCGATCGATCTCGCGTTGCTGGTTCTGGCGGCCGTTACGCTCGCGGCAGGGGGCATGTGCGTGGCGTTCGGCCTGCCTTCGCTCGCGCGGGTCATATGGCTGCTGGGTACGGTGCCGGTCTTGCTCGCGTTGACAGTCTCCCTTGCAAGGGCCGTGATGAAACGGCAGGCCGGTATCGACGTGCTCGCATGGCTCGCAATCGGCCTGGCCATCGCGCTCGACGAGACGCTGACGGCCGCGGTCATCGCGTTGATGCTCGCAAGCGGCAGGACGCTGGAGCGGTATGCGCAAGATCGGGCGCAACGCGAGATGACCGCGCTGCTCGATCGTGCCCCCCGGCAGGCGACCCGCTTCGAGCACGGCGAATGGCGTGCCGTCGCGCCGGAAACCATCATTCCGGGTGACAGGCTGCTCGTGCGTAGCGGCGAATGCGTACCGGTCGACGGCACGTTGACCGGCGACGCGGAGCTCGACGAGTCGATGCTGACCGGCGAGTCGTCCACCCAGCGGCGACGTGCCGGGGAAAACGCCTGCAGCGGCGAGGTCAACGCAGGCGCGCCATTCGAAATGGTCGCCCGCGCCACGGCGGGCGACAGCACGTTTGCAGGCATCGTCCGCATGGTCGAGCGCGCTCAGCACGAGCGCGGTCCGTCGGTGCGTCTCGCGGATCGTTACGCCGCCTTCTTCGTGCTCGCCTCGCTGCTCGTCGCCGGCATCGCGTGGCTGCTCACCGGCGACGTCGCGCGCGCGCTCGCCGTGCTCGTCGTCGCCACGCCTTGTCCGTTGATCCTCGCGGTGCCGGTCGCCATCGTGTCGGGCCTGTCGCGTTGTTCGAAGCGCGGCATCCTCGTCAAGGGCGGGGGCGCGCTCGAACGTCTCGCGCAAGCGACGATCCTGTTCTTCGACAAGACCGGCACGCTGACGGGCGGGCGCGCACGCATCGTGGCGATCGAATGCAGCGCCGGCATCGGAGCGGACGACGTGCTGCATGTCGCGGCATCGTTGGCCCAGGCGTCGGGCCACGTCATTTCCGAGGCGCTGACGGTCGCGGCGCGAGAACGCCGAATCGACCTGTCGCCGCCGTCGTTCGTCGTCGAAACGGCCGGCGAGGGCGTGAGCGGCCGGGTCGACGATCGGACCGTCACGATCGGTCAGTTCGGGTATGTCCGCGCCGGCTCGGCGGAGGCCCCGTGGAGCGAAGCATTCCTGAAGCGGGTCGGCAACGAGGGCGGGGCTGCCGTGTTCGTCGGCGTCGATGGCGTCATGGTCGGCGCGATCCAGATGGCCGACCAGGTTCGGCTGGAAACGCCGCGGGCGTTGCGGCTGCTCAAACGCGAGGGCGTCGAGCGCCTCGTCATGCTGACCGGCGACCGGCGCGACATTGCCCGCGCCGTCGGCGAACTGATCGGCGTCACCGACGTGCGCGCCGAACAGACGCCGGCGGACAAGCTTGCCGCGATCCAGGCCGCACGCAAGGACGGCGTGACGATCATGGTCGGCGACGGCGTGAACGACGCACCGGCGCTGGCGGCGGCCGACGTCGGCATCGCGATGGGCGCGCGGGGCGCGGCCGCATCGTCGGAAGCCGCCGACGTGGTGTTGCTGGTGGATCGGCTGGATCGACTCGTGGATGCGATGCGCATCGCCCGTCGATCGCGCCGGATCGCGCTCGAGAGCGTGGTGATCGGCATGTCGTTGTCGATCGTCGCGATGGCGATCGCGGCGGCGGGATTCCTGCCGCCGATTGCCGGTGCGGTGATTCAGGAAGTCGTCGACGTCGTCGTGATCGTCAATGCGCTGCGCGTGTTGCTCGTGCGTCTGCGGCCGCCGGAAACCCGGCTGGCCGATGTCGACGTCGAGCAACTCAAGCGCGAGCACGCGGCATTGTCGCCGTTGCTGGACCGGATCAGGGCGCTCGCGGGCCGCTTGCCGCACCTATCCGGAGCCGCCATCGCCAGCGAGCTGGCCGACGTCGTCGACGCGCTGGATCAACGGCTGCTGCCGCACGAGCGCGCCGACGACCGGGAGGTCTACGCGCGTCTCGCGCCGTTGCTCGGCGGCGAGGATCCGCTCGCGGCGATGAGCGGCGCACACCGGGAGATCTTCACGCTGGTCCGGTCGCTCAGGCAGATGGTCGCGGACCTGCCGCGCGACGGGGCGGACGCGATGCAGGTTCAGGCGATACAACGCGTGCTCTACGGGCTGGAGGCGATCGTACGCCTGCATTGCGCGCAGGAGGAGGAACTGTTCCACGCCGTCGGCGCGGATGCGTGACGCGGCGTCGAAACGCGTCGCGCACGCTCCGCGACGACAACCCGATCACGTGACGACGGTCGATGCCGGCGTCGCCCACCCGCACTATGCGTGAACCCCCACCCGATACCGCGTGGTCTGCCGATACACGTCGCCCGGACGAACGATCACGTCGTCGCGCAGGCCGTCCATGTTGACCTGATCCGGAAAACCGCCCGCCTCGACGCACAGCGCCGCGTGTTGCACGCAGCGCGTGCCGCCGCTCACGCGCAGGCCGTCGAGATAGTTGCCCGTATAGAGCTGCAGCCCGCGCTGATCGGTCGACACGATCAGCTCGCGGCCGCTTTCCGGATCGTAGATCCGTGCGACGGGCCGGACCTCGCGCGCGCCGTTGCCGACGATGTAGCAGTGATCGAAGCCGCGCGCTCGCGCCAGTTGCGCATGCGGCCAGGCGAGGCGCGCGCCGAGCGGTGCGCTGTGCCGGAAATCGAACGCCGTGCCCGTCACGTCGGCCGTGCCGGTCGGGATCAGCGCGTCGTCCACTTCGAGGAACGCGTCGGCGTCGATGTGCAGCAGATGGCCGCGCACGTCGCTGCCCGCGCGCCCGTTCAGGTTGAAGTAGCTGTGATTCGTCAGGTTCAGCGGCGTCGGCGCATCGGTCCAACCCGAATAGTCGATCGTCAGCGTGCCGTCGTCGTCGAGCGTGTAGCGCACCTGCACGCTCACGTTGCCGGGGAATCCCGCGTCGCCTTCCGGCGAATCGAGCCGCAGCGTCAGCCCGCCGCTATCGTCGACCACGTCCCAGCGCGCGCGATGAAAACCGTTCGCGCCGCCGTGCAGCAGGTTGCCGTTCTCGTTGCGGTCGAGCGGGTAGTCGACGCCGTCGAGCGTGAAGCGCGCGCCGGCGATCCGGTTCGCCCAGCGGCCGACCGTCGCGCCGAGATAGGCGCCGGATTCGAGGTACTCGGCCGGCGTGTCGTGCGCGAGCACGATATCGGCGAAGCGCCCCGTGCGATCGGGCGCGAGCCACGACACGACGGTCGCGCCGAGGTCGCTGACGACGACGCGCATTCCGTGCGCATTGCGCAGCGTATAGCGCCGCACGGGCTCGCCGTCGGGCAGTGTGCCCCACGGCTCGGCCAGCACGCGTGTCACGCCGGGTGTCAGAGGTGAGGAATCGGTATCGATGTGCATGAATGGATGTCGAATGGGCGGCGAACGTCAGTGCGTGGCGGCCGCGCGGTCCTGATATTCGCGCGGCGTGCAGCCGAGTTCGCGCCGGAATACTGCATACATGTATTGCAGCGACGTGAACCCGCAACGAATCGCGACTTCCGCGCTCGACGCTTGCCGGCCGGCGAGCAACGCCTGCGCGGCTTCGAGTTTGTGACGCAGGATCTCCTGGTGCACGGTGCGCTGCAGTTCGCGCCGGAAGTGCTCCTCGAGCAGCGAGCGCGACACGCCGACATAGTCGGCGACCTGTTCGGTCTTGATGCCCTGGCACGCGTACTGGCGGATGAAATGCCGCGCACGCATCACGTGCGGGCTCGCGAGCGGCTGGTGGCGCGTCGATTCGAGCACGTTGATGCCGACCGGCGGCACGAGAATGCGCTGCCCGGGAAAGCGCGCGCCGCGCAGCATCCGGTGCAGCAGGTGCGCGGCGGTGCGGCCCATTTCCTCGGTGCCCTGGATCACCGACGACAACGGAATGCGCGTCAGCGTACGCGTGAGCGGATCGTTGTCGATCCCGATGATCGCGACCTGTTCCGGCACCGCGATGCCGGCGATCAGGCACGCCTGCAGCAGATGCCGCGCACGCGCATCGGTCACCGCGATCACGCCGACCGGCTTCGGCAGCGCATGCAGCCAGTCGATCAGTTGCTCGATCGCATGATTCCACCCCGACGCGCTCGTCGACAGCCCGCGGTAGATCGGCGCGTCGAGGCCGTCCGCGCGCGCGAGCCGGTCGAACGCCAGCTCGCGCTGCTGCGCCCAGCGGTTCTCCTGCGCGACCGGCAGGCTGTACATCGCGAAATGCGCGAGCCCCGCACCGATCAGGTGCGTATAGGCGAGCGACACGAGCTTCGGGTTGTCCGTCGCAATATATGGGACATCGTCCGGGTACTGCGCCGGATCTTCATATGACGATCCAATCGCGACGATCGGCAGCGGCGAGCCGGCGAGCGCGTCGGCGACGGCCGGGTCGTCGAAGTCCGCGATGATGCCGTCGCCGTCGAAACGCTCGATCCCGGTGAGCCGGCAGCGGAAGTCGTCTTCGAGGAACAGGTCCCACACGACGCGCGTCGTGTGCAGGTACTGGCCGATGCCGCTAATGATCTCGCGGTCGTAGACCTTGTTCGCGTTGAACAGCAGCGCGATGCGGTGCGGTGTCTGGGCGGAAGGGGCGCGTGTCATCTCGGTGTCGGGGGGCGCGCGTTGCGGGCGCGGTGCCATTGTCTCCGGGGCGCGCTCGCGGAGGCGGCGCGTGGTGTCTGGTGTACGGCGATTGTAGGACGGAATGCGCACCGCACGTAGCGACTGGCAAGAAACATCAAGCGCGCTGCGCAATTTCGCAATTGCCGGCCGGTAGGCGCGCGGGCACGATCCAGTCAACCGAATTCGGCCGCGTGCGTCGCCGCGACGCGCGTTGCGCTGCAACAAGAACCTGCACGGAGACGCCATGTCGTATTTCGAACACATTCCCGCGATTCGCTACGAAGGCCCGCAGTCGGACAACCCGCTTGCGTATCACCATTACGACCCCGAGAAGCGCGTGCTCGGCAAGACGCTCGCCGAGCATCTGCGGATCGCAGTCTGCTATTGGCACACGTTCGTATGGCCGGGCAACGACATCTTCGGGCAAGCCGCATTCGAGCGGCCGTGGCACCAGCCGGGCGACGCGCTCGAACGCGCGCGGATGAAGGCCGATGCCGCATTCGAATTCTTCACGAAGCTCGGCACGCCGTTCTATACGTTCCATGACACCGACGTCGCGCCGGAAGGCGACAGCCTGCGCGAATACGCGGCCAATTTCGCGCGGATGGTCGACTATCTCGGCGAGCGCCAGCAGGCGAGCGGCGTGCGGCTCCTGTGGGGCACCGCGAACCTGTTCTCGCACCCGCGCTTCGCGGCCGGCGCCGCGACGAACCCGAACCCCGACGTGTTCGCGTGGGCCGCGACCCAGGTGTGCCATGCGCTCGACGCGACGCACCGGCTCGGCGGCGAGAACTACGTGCTGTGGGGCGGACGCGAAGGTTACGAGACGCTGCTCAATACCGACCTGAAGCGCGAGCGCGACCAGTTCGCCCGCTTCCTGTCGATGGTGGTCGAGCACAAGCACCGGATCGGCTTCAAGGGTGCGCTGCTGATCGAGCCGAAGCCGCAGGAGCCGACCAAGCATCAGTACGACTACGACGTCGCGACCGTGCACGGCTTTCTCGTGCAGTACGGGCTGCAGGACGAGATTCGCGTGAACATCGAGGCGAATCACGCGACGCTCGCCGGCCATTCGTTCCATCACGAGATCGCGAACGCGTTCGCGCTCGGCGTGTTCGGCAGCGTCGACGCGAACCGCGGCGATCCGCAGAACGGCTGGGACACCGACCAGTTCCCGAACAGCGTCGAGGAGTTGACGCTCGCGTTCTACGAGATCCTGCGCCACGGCGGCTTCACGACCGGCGGGATGAACTTCGACGCGAAGGTGCGCCGCCAGAGCATCGATCCGGAAGACCTGTTCTACGGTCACGTCGGCGCGATCGACGTGCTCGCGCTCGCGCTCGAACGCGCGGCGGTGCTGGTCGAGAACGACCGGCTCGACGCACTGCGCCGCCAGCGCTACGCGCAGTGGGACGACGCATTCGGCCGCAAGATCCTGTCGGGCGGCTATACGCTGGAGTCGCTGGCGGCCGACGCGCTCGCGCGCGGCGTGGACCCGCGGCACGCGAGCGGTGCGCAGGAGCGGCTGGAGAACATCGTGAACCAGGCGATCTACGGGCTGCGCTGACGCCATGTACATCGGACTCGATCTCGGCACGTCCGGCGTGAAGGCGGTGCTGCTCGACCGCGACGGCGCGGTGCGCGCGAGCGCGAGCCGCCCGCTCGCGGTGAACCGGCCGCAGCCGCGCTGGTCCGAGCAGGCGCCGCGCGACTGGTGGGAAGCCGCCTGCGGCGCGCTCGCCGCGCTGGTGGCGGATGCGCGCTCGGCCGGCATCGACCCGCGCGACATCGACGCACTCGGGCTGACCGGGCAGATGCACGGTGCGACGCTGCTCGATGCGCATGGCGACGTGCTGCGCCCCGCGATCCTGTGGAACGACGGTCGCGCGGACGCCGAATGCGCGGAACTCGAACGGCTTGCGCCGTCGCTGCGCACGGTGGCCGGCAACGTCGCGATGCCGGGTTTCACCGCGCCGAAGCTGCTGTGGGTGCGTCGTCACGAACCCGACGTGTTCGCGCGCATCGCCTATGTCCTGCTGCCGAAGGATTATCTGCGCTACCGGCTGACCGGTGCGTTCGCGACCGATCCGTCGGATGCGGCCGGCACGCTGTGGCTCGACGTCGCGAAGCGCGACTACGACGACACGCTGCTCGCCGCGTGCGGGCTGTCGCGCACGCAGATGCCGGCCGTGTTCGAGGGCAACCGCATCACCGGCACGCTGCTGCCGGCCGTCGCACGGGCGCTCGGCCTGCGCGAGATCCCGGTAGTGGCCGGCGGCGGCGACAACGCGGCCGGCGCGGTCGGCGTCGGGATCGTGCGGCCCGGCGACGCGCTGCTGTCGCTCGGCACGTCGGGCGTGTATTTCGCGGTGTCGGACGGCTTCCGCGCGAATCCCGAATCGGCGGTGCACAGCTTCTGTCATGCGCTGCCGGATACGTGGCACCTGATGTCCGTGATGCTGAACGCGGCCGGCTGCATCGACTTCACCGCGCAACTGGCCGGCTACGACGGCGTCGCGGCGCTGCTCGACGATGCCGAGACGCACGCACGCGCGAGCCGCCCGTGGTTCCTGCCGTACCTGAGCGGCGAGCGTACGCCGCACAACGACGTGAACGCGAAGGGCGTGTTCTACGGGCTCACGCCCGACACGCAGCGCGCCGATCTCGCGAACGCGACGCTCGAAGGCGTCGGCTTCGCGCTGCTCGACGGCATCGATGCGCTGCATGCGGCCGGGCTCGCCCCCGACAGCATCACGGTGATCGGCGGCGGCTCTCGCAGCGCGTACTGGACGCAGATGCTCGCCGACCTGAGCGGCCGTGCGCTGACGCTGCGCGCGGGCGGCGAAGTGGGGCCGGCGCTCGGCGCCGCGCGCCTCGCGCATCTCGCGCTCGAACCGGATGCGCGGCTCGGCGACGTGTGCCCGCAGCCGCCCGTCGTCGCGGTGCGCGAGCCCGATCCCGAGCGCCACGCGTGGTATCGCGACGTGCGGCGGCCGACGTTTCGCGCGCTGTACCGTGCGCTCGAACCGGTGTTCGCGACCGGCGCCTGACGCACGTCGCAGTGACTCGATGCGGGCGGTGCAATCCGGCGGCCGCCCGCGGTTCGTGAGGTGGTTCCATAACAAGGAGTGGAGACATGAAATCCGTGACGCGTCGTACCGTATTGAGTTCGCTTGCCGGCGCCGCCGCGCTGGCGATCCTCGCACTGGGCTCGCCGCTCGCCCATGCGAGCAAGGATAAGCCCGAGATCGGCTTCTGTATCGACGACCTGCGCGTCGAGCGCTGGTCGCGCGATCGCGACTATTTCGTTGCGGCCGCAACGAAGCTCGGCGCGAAGGTGTCGGTGCAGTCGGCCGATGCGAGCGAGGCGCGGCAGATTTCGCAGATCGAGAACCTGATCTCGCGCGGCGTCGACGTGATCGTGATCGTGCCGTTCAACTCGAAGACGCTCGGCAACGTCGTCGCCGAAGCGCGCAAGGCCGGCATCAAGGTCGTGTCGTACGATCGCCTGATTCTCGACGCGGACGTCGACGCATACATCTCGTTCGACAACGAGAAGGTCGGCGAGCTGCAGGCGCAGGGCGTGTTCGACGCGAAGCCGAAGGGCAACTACTTCCTGCTGGGCGGCGCGCCGACCGACAACAACGCGAAGATGCTGCGCGAAGGCCAACTGAAGGTGCTCAAGCCCGCGATCGACCGCGGCGACATCAAGGTCGTCGGCCAGCAGTGGGTGCCCGAATGGAGCGCGTCGACCGCGCTGCGGATCGTCGAGGACGCGCTGACCGCGAACAACAACAAGATCGACGCGATCGTCGCGTCGAACGACGGCACGGCCGGCGGCGCGATCCAGGCGCTCGCCGCGCAGCATCTGGCCGGCAAGGTGCCGGTGTCCGGGCAGGACGCGGATCTCGCGGCGGTCAAGCGCGTGATCGCCGGCACGCAGACGATGACCGTCTACAAGCCGCTGAAGCTGATCGCGAGCGAAGCCGCGACGCTCGCGGTCGATCTCGCGAAGGGCACGAAGCCCGCGTTCAACGCGCAATACGACAACGGCAAGAAGAAGGTCGACACGGTGCTGCTGCAGCCGACGCTGCTGACCAAGCGCAACGTCGACGTCGTCGTGAAGGACGGCTTCTATACCCAGGCGCAGCTGGCGAGCCAGTAACGGCGCGACGGACGCGACGCGCGGCCGCCGCGACGGCGGCCGCGCTTACTGCGAGGCAATGAACGCATGACGGAACCCTTGCTGACGATGCGCGGCATCGTCAAGGCATTCGATGGTGTAAAAGCGCTCGACGGCATCGACCTCACCGTGCGGCCCGGCGAATGCGTCGGGCTGTGCGGCGAGAACGGCGCGGGCAAGTCGACGCTGATGAAGGTGCTGTCGGGCGTGTACCCGCACGGCACGTGGGACGGCGAAATCCGCTGGGAAGGTGCGCCGCTCGTCGCATCGGGCGTGCGCGACACCGAGCGCGCGGGCATCGCGATCATCCATCAGGAGCTGATGCTCGTGCCCGAACTGTCGGTGGCCGAGAACATCTTCCTCGGCAACGAGATCACGCTGCCGGGCGGGCGCATGCACTTCGCGGCGATGGTCCAGCGCGCGGAGGAACTGCTGAACGAACTGCGGATCGACACGATCAACGTCGCGCAGCCGGTGATGAACTACGGCGGCGGCCACCAGCAGTTGATCGAGATCGCGAAGGCGCTGAACAAGCGCGCGAAGCTGCTGATCCTCGACGAACCGTCGTCGTCGCTGAGCGCGTCGGAAACCCGGATACTGCTCGACATCGTGCGCGACCTGAAGCGGCGCGGCGTCGCGTGCGTGTACATCTCGCACAAGCTCGACGAGGTGGCGGCCGTGTGCGACACGGTCACCGTGATCCGCGACGGCCGCCATGTCGCGACCGAGCCGATGGCCGCGCTGACCACCGACCGGATCATCGCGATGATGGTCGGCCGCGAGATCCGCGACCTGTATCCGCGCGAGCCGCACGAGATCGGCGACGTCGTGCTCGACGTGCGCCACGTGACGTGCCGCGACGTGACGAACGCGCGCCGCAAGCGCGTCGACGACGTGTCGTTCAGCGTGCGGCGCGGCGAGATCGTCGGCGTCGCCGGGCTCGTCGGCGCGGGGCGCACCGAGTTGATGCAGGCGATCTTCGGCGCGTATCCGGGCGCGTACACCGCGACCGTGACGATGAACGGCCGGCCGCTGTCGATCCGCGCGCCGGCCGACGCGATCCGCGCCGGCATCGCGATGGTGCCGGAGGACCGCAAGCGCCACGGCATCGTTCCGCAGCTCGGCGTCGGCCACAACATCACGCTCGCGGTGCTGCGGCGCTTCGCGGCGCGCGGGCGGATCGACGCGGCCGCCGAGCTCGACGCGATCCGCACCGAGATGCAGCGGCTGTCGGTGCGCGCAGCCCACCCGTTCCTGTCGATCGCGAGCCTGTCGGGCGGCAATCAGCAGAAGGCGGTGCTCGCGAAGATGTTGCTGACCGAGCCGCAGGTGCTGATCCTCGACGAACCGACGCGCGGCGTCGACGTCGGCGCGAAGGCCGAGATCTACCGGCTGATCTTCGCGTTGGCCAAGCGCGGCGTCGCACTGATCGTCGTGTCGTCGGAACTGCCGGAGGTGCTTGGCCTCGCCGATCGCGTGCTGGTGATCGGCGAAGGCGAGTTGCGCGGCGATTTCGTCAACCAGGACCTCACGCAGGAACAGATTCTCGGCGCCGCGCTGAAGCCCGCGCGGCTGCCCGCCGAACCCACCGCAGCGAGTGCCACATGAATTCCGAACTTTCTTCCTCGACCCCGGCGGCGCCGGATGCAGACGCGCGTCGTCCCGACGGCCGCACGCCGCGGCTGGCGCTGCGCCACGTCTTCACGCGCTACAAGGTGCTCGCGCTGCTGTTCGCGGTCGTCGCGATCTGGGCGTTCTTCTCGGTGCTGACGGACGGCGCGTTCGTCACGCCGCGCAACGTATCGAACCTGCTGCGGCAGATGTCGATCACCGGCATGCTCGCGTGCGGGATGGTGTTCGTCATCATCGCGGGCGAGATCGACCTGTCGGTCGGCTCGCTGCTCGGGCTGCTCGGCGGCGTCGCCGCGATCCTCGACGTCAACCGCCACTGGCCGGTCGCGGCGACGGTCCCGGCCGTGCTCGCGCTCGGCGTGCTGATCGGGCTCTTCAACGGCTGGTGGTCGACCTATCGGCGCGTGCCGTCGTTCATCGTCGGGCTCGGCGGGATGCTCGCGTTTCGCGGCATCCTGCTCGGCGTGACGGGCGGCTCGACGATCGCGCCCGTGTCGGACGGCTTCGTGTTCATCGGGCAGGGCTATCTGCCGCGGCTGGCCGGCGACGGCCTCGCGGTGCTGCTGTTCGTGGTCGCGACGCTGCTGGTGGTGCGGCAGCGCGGCACGCGGCGGCGCTACCGGCTCGCGGTCGCGCCGCTGTGGCAGGACGTCGCGAAGATCGTCGGCGCGGGCGCGGTGCTGTTCGCGTTCGTCGCGACGCTCGACCGTTACGGCGGCATTCCGGTGCCCGTGCTGCTGCTGCTCGTGTTGCTCGGCGTGTTCTCGTGGATCGCGACGCAGACGGTGTTCGGCCGGCGCATCTATGCGGTGGGGTCGAACCTGGAAGCGACGCGGCTGTCGGGCGTCGACACCGATCGCGTGAAGCTCGTGATCTTCGCGCTGATGGGCGCGATGTGCGCGTTCGCCGGCCTCGTCAACACGGCGCGGCTCGCGGCCGGGTCGCCGTCCGCCGGCTCGATGGGCGAGCTCGATGCGATCGCCGCGTGCTTCATCGGCGGCACGTCGATGCGCGGCGGGTCGGGCACGGTCTACGGCGCGCTGATCGGTGCGCTCGTGATGGCGAGCCTCGACAACGGGATGTCGATGCTGGACGTCGACGCGTACTGGCAGATGATCGTCAAGGGCGCGGTGCTGGTGCTGGCGGTGTGGATCGACGTGGTGTCGCGGTCGAACCGGCGCTGACGTGCGGGTCGGTCGCGAGTCGACAAAGAGGAAGACCATGGAACGAAACACGATGCGCGTGCCGGATGTTGCCGTGCTGGCCGCCGGGCCGTTCGCGATGCCGGATGCCGGTTCCGTGCTGGGCCTGGATGACCCGCGCGACCGGCAGGTGATCGCGGATGCACTGCGCGCGCTGCTGCGCGAGCGTTCCGAAGCGCTCGCGTTCGCGATGCGCATGGCCGACCAGTGCGGCCGGCCCCGGCCCGAAGCGGCCGATTTCGCGCTGACCGACATCATTCGGCTGGCGCGCATCGTCGAGCGAGTCGAGCGGGATGGCGCGGCGCAGCGCGCGGCCGTACCCGCGGGGGCGCGCTGACAGGCGAGGCGGCCGATCTGCCTTCGACGGCCTCGTGAGCGATTTCCACGAGTACCAGGGTGCGCTGACGGCGGCGGAAGTTGCCGCGCTTGCTCGGTAGGTGCGCCGTACACCGTAATTGGCCGAAACGCCCGACGCCGGAATTCCGGCGTCGGGCGTTTTTGCTTCGTGGGAGTGTGCGCGTCAGCGTGTCGCCGAACCCAAGGGTTAACCCATATTCGACATTATTTCTGGCGTCGTATAGTGCAGCCATAGATACAAATATCCACTATTACTAATGCCTTTCAATCGAGATCGAACGCAACTCCACGAGCCTGCCACACGCATCCGGCGTGCGAGTACTTCGTGGCGATGCCGACGTTTCGCGAAACAGGTCGTTGCATGAACATGGACACACGTACGCCGCCGCTGCATCCGCAATTTCCCGCCACGGCCGAGGAAGAGGCCTACGCACACGTGCTCTACCGTATCCGGATGGGCACGTACAAGGCCGGCGATCGCCTGATTCCCGAGGACATCGCAGCCGAGATCAATACGAGCCGCATGCCGGTGCGGGAGGCGTTCCGTCGGCTCGCCAGCGAAGGGCTGGTCGCGATCCGTCCGAATCGCGGCGCGATCGTGCGGGGGCTCGACGTCGACGAGATGGAGGTGGTGTTCGGCATGCGCGGCGTGCTCGAAGGGCTTGCGGCGCGCATGGCGCTGCCGAACATCACGCCGCAGCACGTCGACGAATTGACGCGCCTGATCGACGCGATGGAGCGCGCGGAAGCCGACGGCCAGCAATGGGTGACCGCGCATCGCAGCTTTCACGAATATCTGTGCCGGCTGTGCGGGCGCCAGCGCCTGATTACGCAGATTGCCGGGCTGCATACGGTGGTGGAGCCGCACATGCGCCTGTGGCTCGAACGGGCGTACAAGCCGAAGACGTCGCGCGACGACCACATGGGGCTGATCGACGCGATCCGGGGCGGCGATCCGGCCGCGCTCGAGGCCGCGGTGCGCGAGCACATCGAAGCGACCGTACCGGCCGTGCGCGACTGGATGACGGGCGGCCACTGACGGAAACAGGACGAGGCGGTGGTCGACGTCTCGTTCGTATCTGTAAGGTATCCGAACAAATCATCGGATCAAGACATGCAACACGATCACGCAGTCATTTCCAACGAAACACGTCACGGAGTATCGAAATGAAACGACCCATGATGAGATTCCTGCTGCTGTTCGCCGTCCTGCTGGTGGCCGCGCAGGCCCACGCGAAAGAGTGGAAGGACATCCGGATCGGCTACGAAGGCGCGTACCCGCCGTTTTCGTCGATGCAGCCGGACGGCACGCCGGTGGGCTTCGACATCGACGTCATCCATGCGCTGTGCGCGCAGATGCACGCGAACTGCACGCTGGTGCAGATCGGCTGGGACGGCCTGCTTCCCGCGCTGATGGCCGACAAGGTCGACGCGATCGTCGCGTCGGTCGCGATCACCGCCGAGCGCAAGCAGAAGGTCGCGTTCACCGACAAGTACTACAACACGCCGCGCCGGCTGGTCGTCGCGAAAAACAGCCCGATCAAGGATGCGACGCCGGCGGAACTGAAGGGCAAGCGCGTCGGCGTTCAGCGCGGCACGCTGGCCGACAAGTACGCGAGCGCGTACTGGGTGCAGAACGGCGTGCAGCTGGTGCGCTACCCGACCCAGGACGAGGTCTATCTCGATCTGCGCTCGGGCCGCATCGATGCCGCGTTGCAGGACGCGACCGCCGCGTATTCGGCGTTCCTGACGAAGCCGGAAGGCGCGAACTTCAAGTTCGTCGGCACGCCGATCGTCGGTACGACGCCCGAGCAGAAGACGCTCTTGGGCGAGGGGTACGGCATTCCGGTGCGCAAGACCGACGACGATCTCCGGCAGCAACTGAACCAGGCGATCACGGCCATTCGCGCCAACGGCGTGTATCAGTCCATCGAGAAGAAGTACTTCGATTTCGACATCTACTGATCGTTTGTCGATCGGTGCCGCGCCGGCGCGCAGGGATGCGCTGGCGCCGCCGGCACGAACCCCGACAGCGCAGGAAAGGAGCGTCATGTCCGCATTACAGCAATACCTGCCGGCCCTGTTGCGCGGCGCCCAGGTGACGATCGTGCTCGCCGTGCTGTCCGTCGCGCTCGCCGTGTGCATCGGCATGGCGGGCGCGATGGCCAAGCTGTCGGGTTCGCGCGTGCTGGTGTCCGTCGTCACCGCGTATACCACGCTGATTCGCGGCGTGCCGGAGTTCGTGATGATGCTGCTGGTGTTCTATGGCGGCCAGATTCTGCTGAACGCGCTGGCGGCCGCGTTCGGCCTGCATGCGCTCGACGTCGACGCGTTCGCCACCGCGGTGCTGACGATCGGTTTCATATTCGGTGCGTACTACACGGAGACGTTCCGTGGCGCGATTCTCGGCGTGCCGCGCGGCCAGATGGAGGCGGCGCGCGCATACGGATTCTCGGGCTGGCTTGCATTTCGCCGCATCCTGTTTCCGCAAATGGCGCGGCTCGCGTTGCCCGCCGCCGTGAACAACTGGCTGGTGCTGCTCAAGACCACGGCGATCGCGTCGCTGATCGGCCTGCACGACGTGATGTTCATCTCCGACCAGGCCGGCCGCACGACCCAGGCGCCGATGACGTTCTATCTCGCCGCCTGCGCGGTGTATCTGCTGGTGACGTCGGGATCGACCGCGTGCCTGGCGCGTGCCCGCGTGCGGCTGAACCGCGGCATGCGCGAAGGGAGGCTGCACGGATGAGCCATGAACAATGGGTCTCGCTCGTCGGCGCGTACGCCGGCGGGCTGTGGGTGACGGTGCAGTTGACCGTGGGATCGCTGGCCCTCGGGTTGGCGCTCGCGATTCCGCTGGCGGTGTTGCGCGTGTCGCCGAACCGCTTCGTGCACGGGCCGGTGGCGGTCTACACGTGGTTCATGCGCGGTACGCCGTTGCTCGCGCAACTGATGATCGTGTATTACGGCTTCGGCCAGTTCCAGTGGGTCCAGGACGCGTGGCAGCGCGGCAATCCGCTGTTGTTGGTGCTGCGCGATCCGTTCGGCTGCGCGATGATCGCGTTGACGGCGAACACCTGTGCGTACACCGTCGAAATCCTGGCCGGCGCGATCCGCGCCACCGCATACGGCGAAATCGAAGCGGCGCAGGCGTACGGGATGTCCCGTGCTACCGCGTGGCGTCGCATCCTGTTGCCGTCGGCGCTGCGCCGGTTCCTGCCCGCGTACAGCAACGAAATCATCCTGATGCTGCACGGCACGTCGCTCGTCAGCGCGATCACGCTGATCGACCTGACGGGCGCCGCGCGCGATTTCTACGCGAACTACTACGCGCCGTTCGAGGCGTTCATCTCCGTCGGCACCGTCTATTTCGCGTTGACCGGGCTCGTCGCGTTGCTGATCCGGGCAACCGAGCGGCGCTTTCTCGTCCACCTGCGGCCGCTGCCGCTTTCCACGCTTGCCCGATCCCGGAGTCACGCCGCATGAATGCACTGTCCGTCGACAATCTCCACAAGCGCTACGGCGACAACGAGGTGCTGAAAGGCGTGTCGCTGGTAGCCAAGCCGGGCGACGTGATCAGCGTGATCGGTTCGTCGGGATCGGGCAAGAGCACGCTGCTTCGATGCATCAATTTTCTGGAATCGCCTTCGTCGGGCCGCGTGTCGCTCGGCGGCGGTGAGGTGAGGACGTCGGTCGACCGCAACGGCCGGATCAGGATTTCGGATCCCGTCCAGTTGCGCCGGATGCGCACGCGGCTCGCGATGGTGTTCCAGCATTTCAATCTGTGGGCGCACATGACGGTGCTGCAGAACGTCGTCGAGGCGCCGCTGCACGTGCTGAAGCTCGGCCGCGCGGAAGCCCGCGAGCGGGCAGCGCGCTATCTCGAGCAGGTGGGCATGACGCGCTTCGCCGATGCGTATCCGGCGCACCTGTCCGGCGGCCAGCAGCAGCGCGTCGCGATCGCCCGTGCGCTCGCGATGGAGCCCGACGCGCTGTTGTTCGACGAGCCGACGTCGGCGCTCGATCCGGAGCGGGTCGGCGACGTGCTCAAGGTGATGCGCGATCTCGCGCACGAAGGCCGCACGATGATCGTCGTCACGCACGAGATGGGCTTCGCGCGCGAGGTGTCGAACCATGTGATGTTTCTGCATCAAGGCGTGGTGGAGGAGGAAGGCCACCCGCGCGACATATTGAAGACGCCGAAAAGCGGACGGTTGCAGAAGTTCCTGTCCGGCGGGCTCAAATAGCGGAAGCTGGCGGCCTGTTCGGGCCGGTGCCGCACACGCAAGATGCGACCATGGAAGAGACGAAACCAGGAAGGTACCCATGCATACTCTGAAGCAGAACGACATCGATCACGTCCTTCATCCGTATACGAACCTGAGCCGCCATCGCGATGTCGGGCCGATGGTGATCGAGCGCGGCGAGGGCGTCTACGTGTACGACACCGAAGGCAACCGCTACATCGAGGCGCTGAGCGGCCTGTTCTGCGCGTCGCTGGGGTTCAGCGAATCGCGGCTGGCCGACGCGGCGGACCGGCAGATGCGCAAGCTGCCGTTTTATCACGCGTTCGGTCATAAGTCGTCCGAACCGTCGATCCTGCTGGCCGAGAAGCTGATCGCGATGGCGCCCGTGCCGATGTCGAAGGTGTTCTTCGCGAACTCGGGTTCCGAAGCCAACGACACCGCGGTGAAGCTGATCTGGTATTACAACAACGCGCTCGGGCGGCCGCTGAAGAAGAAGATCATCGCACGCACGCGGGCGTACCACGGCGTGACGATCGCGTCCGCGAGCCTGACCGGCCTGCCGAACAACCATCGCGACTTCGATCTGCCGATCGACCGCATCCTGCATACGGACTGCCCGCACTACTATCGCCATGCGCTACCCGGCGAAACGGAGGAGCAGTTCGCGACCCGCTGCGCCGAGTCGCTCGAGCAACTGATCCTTCGCGAAGGGCCCGACACGATTGCCGCGTTCTTTGCCGAGCCGATCATGGCGTCGGGCGGCGTGATCGTGCCGCCGGCCACCTATATGGAAAAGATCCAGCGCGTGCTGAAGCGGTACGACATCCTGCTCGTGGCCGACGAAGTCATCTGCGGATTCGGTCGCACCGGCAACATGTTCGGCTCGGAAACCTTCGGCATGCAGCCCGACATGATCGTCGTCGCCAAGCAGTTGTCGGCCGGCTACCTGCCGATCTCGGCGCTGATGGTCAACGATGCGATCTATCGCGCGCTCGTGGCCGAAAGCGAGAAGATCGGCACCTTCGGCCACGGCTTCACGTACAGCGGCCATCCGGTTTGCGCGGCCGTCGCGCTCGAGACGCTGCGCATCTACGACGAAGACGGCGTGCTCGACCACGTGCGCAGCGTGATCCCGCACTTCCAGCAGCGCGTGGCCGATCTCGCCGCGCATCCGCTCGTGGGCGAGGCGCGCGGGGCCGGCCTGCTCGCGGCCGTCGAACTGGTCGCCGACAAGGCGACGAAAACGCCGTTCCCGCCGTCCGAAGGCGTGGCCGCCCATGCCGGCGAGCGGGCGCTGACGTACGGCGTGATCACGCGCGCGCTGGGCGATGCGTTCAATTTCTGCCCGCCGTTGATCATCACGCACGACGAAATCGACCAGTTGTTCGATGCGTCGAAACGGGCGCTCGACGACACGCTCGCGTGGCGCCGGTCGCTGGCCGCCCGCTGAATCGGGAGAACACCATGAGGAATTTCGAACAACCGGGCCGCTCGCTCGTGATGTCGACCGAAGCGATGGCCGCGACGTCGCATCCCGCGTCGACGCTGGCCGCCGTCCGGATCCTGGAAGCGGGCGGCAACGCGATGGACGCCGCGATTGCCGCGTGCGCGGTGCAATGCGTCGTCGAGCCCGGCTCGACCGGCATCGGCGGCGATTGCTTCGCGCTCTATTCGCGCGGCGGCGGCGACGACATCGTCGGCTTCAACGGCTCGGGCTGGGCGCCGGCTGCCGCGAGCGTCGAGCGGCTGCGCGCGCTCGGCGTCACGTCGATCGAGCGCCACTCGCCGCACGCGGTGACGGTGCCCGGCGCGGTCGATGCGTGGGCGACGCTCGCGCGCGATCACGGCTCGCTGCCGCTCGCCGCGCTGCTCGATCCGGCGATCCGGCTCGCGCGCGACGGCTATGCGGTCGCGCCGCGTGCGGCGGCGGACTGGGCGCATCAGGCGCAGTTGCTGTCGCTGGACGCCACGAGCCGCGAACAGATGCTGGTGGCCGGCCGTGCACCGCGCGCGGGCACTGTGCATCGGCAGCCGCTGCTCGCGCACACCCTCGAGAGGATCGCGCAAGCGGGCCCGCGCGTGTTCTACGAAGGCGTGGTCGCGGAGGACATCGTCGCGCGCCTGCGCGGCATGGGCGGCCTGCACACGATGGACGACTTCGCGGCGTTCCATGGCGAATACGTGACGCCGATCACCGCACGGTTTCGCGGCTACGACGTGCACGAGTGCCCGCCGAACGGGCAGGGCGTCATCGCGCTGCTGATGCTGAAGCTGCTCGAAGGCTTCGACGCGAACGACGATCCGCTCGGCGCAGAACGCCTGCACCGCGAGATCGACGCCGCGCGCGTCGCGTATGCGCTTCGCGACGTGCTGCTGGCGGACCCGCGCCTTCGGCCGCTGGACGTCGAGACGCTGTTGTCGGATGCGTCCGTCGAATCGCTGCGTTCGCGCATCGCGGCGCTGCACGCGATCGGCGCGCCGGTCGCGTCACCAGTGGAGCACAAGGACACGGTCTACATCTGCGTGGTCGACAAGGATCGCAACTGCGCGAGCTTCATCAACTCGCTGTTTCACCCGTTCGGCAGCGGGATCATGTCCGCGCAAACGGGCGTGATGCTGCACAACCGCGGCCAGAGCTTCACGCTCGAAGCCGGCCACCCGAATGCGATCGCGCCGCGCGCGAGGCCGATGCACACGATCATTCCGGGCATGGTGACCCGCGACGGCAAGGTGCAGATCACGTTCGGCGTGATGGGCGGTCACTATCAGGCGATGGGGCATGCGCACTTCCTGTCGAAGGTGCTCGACTACGACCTGGACCTGCAAACGGCGATCGACCTGCCGCGCATCTTTCCGCGGCCGGGCACCGATCAGGTCGAGGTCGAATGCACGATGCCCGCGGCGGTGCGCGAGGCGCTCACGCGACGCGGCTTCAATCTCGTGGCGCCGAACTGGGCGATCGGCGGCGCGCAGGCGATCCGGATCGACTGGGAGGCCGGCACGCTGATCGGCGCGTCCGACCATCGCAAGGACGGCTGCGCGCTGGGCATCTGACACGGGCACGCACGTTATCGCAGCCGGAACAAGGGGTGGCGCATCATGCAGAAGCAGTCAGTCGTGCGCGGAGACGGCGCGATCCGCCGCGAATCGCCATACGGTTCGTCGAAGGAGAACACCTATGCGGGCGTGGTGTCGTTCATGCGGCGCCTGTATACGAAGGAGCTGGCCGGCGTCGATCTCGCGGTGACCGGCGTGCCGCTCGATATCGCGACGACCAACCGCCCGGGCGCGCGGCTCGGCCCGCGTGCGATCCGCGCGGCGAGCAGCCAGCTCGGCGTGCTGCTGCCGTATCCGTGGGGGATCAGCCCGTTCGACGACTATGCGGTGATCGACTACGGCGACTGCTGGCTCGACGTGCACAATCCGTCGACCGTCAAGGAGACGATCGTCGCGCATGCGCGTACGATCCTCGATGCCGGTGCAAGGATGCTGACGCTCGGCGGCGATCACTACATCAGCTACCCGCTGCTCGTCGCGCATGCGGAGAAGTACGGCAGGCCGCTGTCGCTGATCCATTTCGACGCGCACTGCGATACCTGGCCCGACGATCAGCCGGACAGCCTCAATCACGGGTCGATGTTCTACAAGGCGATCAACGACGGGCTGATCGATCCCGCCCACTCGGTGCAGGTCGGCATCCGGACGTGGAACGACGATTTCATGGGCGTGCCGATCCTCGATGCGGCGTGGGTGCATGAGCACGGCGTGAACGCGACCGTTGCACGCATCGTCGAGATCGTCGGCGCGCGGCCGACTTATTTCACCTTCGACGTCGACGGGCTCGATCCGGCGTTCGCGCCGGGCACCGGCACGCCCGTGCCGGGCGGCCTGTCGAGCGCGCAGGCGCTGTCGATCATCCGCGGGCTCACGTCGGTCGACCTGGTCGGCGCGGACGTGGTCGAGGTCGCGCCCGCCTACGATCATGCGGACATTACCGCGCTTGTCGCCGCGCACGTGGCAAGCGAGCTGATCTGCCTGTTCAGGCACCGCGCTCGCGCGGCGCGGTAAGCAGGTAGGTAGGGAATCGGAACGCAGCATCCGTATCGTCCCAATAAATTCGTTATCCGAATCGAATGGCGATGGATGACGGAAACATATCAATCGGATCAACCACGCAACGACAGGAGAGCACGGCAATGAAATGGATCGCATCGACCACCCTCGCATGCGCGGCCGGCATGTGCGGCAATGCATTCGCGCAAAGCTCGGTCACGCTTTACGGCGTCATCGACGAATCGATTCAGTACACGCACAACACCGGCGGCGCCAGCAACCAGGTCAAGCTGCAGTCGGGGCAGATGTCCGTCAGCCAGTGGGGGCTGAAAGGCACCGAGGATCTCGGCGGCGGCTTGAGCGCGCTGTTCAACCTGCAGAACGGCTTCAACGTGAACAGCGGCAAGATGAGCGGCGGCCTGCTGTTCGGACGCAAGGCGTTCGTCGGGCTGGCGGGCGGATTCGGCACGGTGACGGCCGGCCGTCAGCAGGATACGTTGCAGGATCTGGTGCTGCCGGTGCAGGGCAACAATTTCCTTGAGTACTTCACGGCGCCCGGCGACGTCGACAATGCCGACGGCTCGGTCCGCAACAGCAATGCGGTCAAATGGGTGAGCCCGTCGTGGGGCGGCCTGCAGGTGGCCGCGATGTACGGGTTCGGCGGCGTGGCCGGCTCGGTCGGCTCGGGGCAGGCGTACAACGCGGCGATGTCGTACACGGCCGGGCGGTTGACCGTCGCGGCCGGCTATGCGCATCTGGACAACGGTAACGCGGTGCTGTCGACGCGCGGCGCAAGCAGCGCCGATACGATTTTCCTGTCGCCGGTCAATAGCGCCTACGCGACGGCGAGTGCGGTGAATATCGCGCGCGCCGGCGTGAGCTACGTGCTCGGCGCATTCACGGTGGGCGGCCATTACAGCTATGCCGAGTACCTGCGCGACGGCAATTCGACGTTCGGAGCGACCGAGCGCTACAACAACGGCTCGGTGTTCGTCGCGTGGCAGGCTTCGCCCGCGCTGCTGTTCGAGACGGGTTACAACTACCTGAAATCGCACGGCGATTCGTCGGCCACGTACCAGCAGGTCACGCTCGCGGCCGACTACGCGCTCAGCAAGCGCACCGATCTCTACGCGACGATGAGCTACGGGCACGCGTCGGGCAGCAACGGCGCGGGCCCGGCACAGGCGGTGATTGCGGATGCGTATGTCGATGGCGGCAAGGCGACCCAGGAGCTTGCGATCGTCGGGATTCGCCACCGCTTCTGATCGAATGCGCCGCGCATCATGGCAGCGGCGCGCGCCGTTGCCGTTCCGATCCGGCAGGCTGCCCCGTGCGATGTATGGCGGTCACGACCGCTTCGCATGACATGCAATACGCTATTCTGTCGTCCTCGACCGTCAGCCCGATCCGATGAAGCGTCCGTCGTTCTCCACCCAACTCGTCATGCTCTGGGCACTCGTCGCGGCGCTGTGCGCGACGCTGGTCGCGGTCGTCTGGGTCACGGCGAGTTCCGCCGAGAGTCAGCAGGTGGCCAGCGCGAAGGCCGCCGGCGCGTCGGCATGCGAAGCGGTCGCGTCGCGTTACAGCGCGTCTTCCGCGTCGGCGGGCGCCGGGCCCGCCCCGGATCTGATGCACGCGATCCTCGACATCGTGCTCTCCCGTGCGCCGGACATGGAGGGCGGGTTCTGGATGCCCGGCGCCGCCCCCGCGGCGAGCGGCTTTCTCGCGTATTCGTTTCCCACTTATCAGGGCAGCGGCGTCAAACACGACGTTCCGGAAGCGGAAACGCCGCTGATCCTCCGCACGCTGCGCGCCGCGGCCGCGACGCATGCCGCGACGACGAACGTCGTCGAAGGCGCACAGGATGCGGTGATCGCGGTGGCCTGTCCGGTACGCGGCGGATCGGGGCTGTACGTGTGGATGCTCACCCGTGCGCGCCCGCCGCTGGGCCGGCACGGGGAATTGCTGGCCACGGGCCTCGCGGCCGTGCTCGCGGTGATTCTGGCGATCGCGGCGGCGCTGGCCGTCGCGCTGCGCCGATGGAAGCGCAATCTCGCGCGGATCGAGAGCGGGCTGGGGCCCGACGGTCGCGAGCATCACCTGCCGTACGTCGGCGAACCCGATCTCGACCGCGTCATCGATGCGTTCAACGAGCGGGCGCGCCGCGCCGACCGGCTGCAACAGCAGGCCGACGAACTCCGTACGCGGCTCGCGCAGGCCGAACGCTTCGGCATGCTCGGCAAACTGGCCGCGCAGGTCGCGCACGAGATTCGCAATCCGATGGGCGCGATGCGGCTGAAGGCGGAGAACGCGCTGGCCGGCGATGGCCGGCGGCAGCAGGACGCGCTGCGCGTGATCCTCGCGCAGATCGAGCGCATCGATGCGCAATTGTCGAGCCTGCTCGCGCTGACGCAGCCGGTGCGCCCGCATGCGACACGGGTCGACGTCGACGCGTGGCTCGCGCAGGTCGTCGACGCGCACCGCGAGCTGGCGCAGCGGCAAGCGATCGACCTGACGTTGTCGCTCGCGGGGCAGGGCGAACGGCTCGCGTGGCCGTCGGATCGCCCCGCTTTCGATCCCGACCAGATGCGGCGGGCGCTCGACAATCTGCTGCTCAACGCGCTGCACCACGCGGGCGACGGCGGCGCGGTCACGCTCGCCGCCGAGCGGCGCGCGTTCGCCGGGCGCGACTGGCTGTGCATCACCGTGTCGGACAGCGGCCCCGGTGTGCCGGCCGCGCAGCGCGAGCGGATCTTCGAGCCGTTCGTGACGGGCCGCGCGGACGGAACGGGTCTTGGCCTCGCCGTCGTCCGCGAAGTGGCGGCGGCGCACGGCGGGCACGCGCGCCTCGACGAGGGCGCCGCATTCGTGATTGAAATTCCATGGCAAACATCCTCATAGTCGACGACGACGCGGCCTTTCGCGACGGCCTCGCCGAAACGCTGGCCGATCTCGGTCATCGTGCCGTCGAGGCCGCATCCGGACGCGTCGCGCTCAGCGCGCTGCGCGACGGCGGCGGCATCGAATGCGTCTTTCTGGATTTCCGCCTGCCGGATCTGGACGGGCTGGCCGTGCTGGCGCAACTGCGCGACGATCCCGCGCTGGCCGCGATTCCGGTCGTCATGCTGACGGCCCATGCGACCAGCGACAACACGATCGAAGCGATGCGGCTCGGCGCATTCGATCACCTGACGAAGCCGATCGGGCGTCGCGACATCGCGCAACTGCTCGAACGCATCGTGTCGGCGAATCAGCCGCCCGCGCCCGCGCCGTCCGACAGCGGTTTCGCGGGCGAACCTTCAGCGGACCGGCCGCAACTGCTCGGCGTAAGCGCCGCGATGCGCGACGTGCAAAAGCAGATTGGCCGCGCCGCGATGAGCGACGCGACCGTGCTCCTGACCGGCGAGACGGGCACGGGCAAGGAGGTCGCGGCCCGCGTGCTGCATGCCGCATCGGCCCGGCATGCGGGGCCGTTCGTCGCCGTCAACTGCGCGGCCATCCCGGCCGATCTGCTCGAAAGCGAGTTGTTCGGGCATCGTCGCGGCGCGTTCACCGGGGCGCATGCCGATCGCGCGGGGCGCCTCGTCGAAGCCGACGGCGGGACGCTCTTTCTCGACGAGATCGGCGACATGCCCGCCGCGATGCAGGCGAAGCTGCTGCGCGCGTTGCAGGAGCGCCAGGTGATGCCGCTCGGCGCGGATCGCGCCACGGCAATCGACATTCGCGTCGTGGCCGCGACGCATCGCGACCTCGCCGCGGCCGTCGCGAACGGCACGTTCCGCGAAGATCTCTTCTATCGGTTGAACGTCATTCCGCTGCACCTGCCGCCGCTCGCGGAGCGCGTGGCCGACATCCTGCCGCTGGCCGCGCATTTCCTGCACAGCGCGGCAGGCATGCGCGCGCTGCATCTGACGAACGACGCGCAGCGCGCGCTGCTCGATCACCGCTGGCCGGGCAACGTGCGCGAACTGCGCAACGTGATGGAGCGGGCGGCCGCGCTCGCCCCCGGGCCGGCCGTCAGCGCGGCCGATCTCGGCCTGGCCACCGTGCCGGCGCGCGAGTCGGGCGACGATGCGGTGCCGGCGCACCTGCTCGACATGCCGTTGCCCGATGCGCTGGCGACGGTCGAGCGTGCGGCGATCCTGCGCGCGCTCGAGCGCGCGAACGGCAATCGCGCGGAAGCCGCGAGGCAACTCGGGATCGGCCGCCAGTCGCTCTATGCGCGCATGGCGAATCTCGGGATCGAGCGCGACGAATAGGGCCAGCGGCAGCCCGTTATCGGTGTGAGCGGGCCGCTGGCCGCGTTGTTTCGACTGTCGGGAATACCGACATCCGGTGAATCGACGTGTCGGGAAATCCGACACGTTTGGCGCGCGTCGTCGTTCGTCGCACGGCCACGCGGGGCGTCGCGGGTTGGCACGGGTATTGCGGATATCGATGCATCGCAACCCGTCGCCGGAGCCCGTCATGAAGTCGTACCTGCCTGTCGTCCGATCGCGGCCGCGGTGCCGCGCCGCCGTTCACTGGTCGTATCGCGCGCTCTGCGCCGCCGCACTCGTTGCCGTCGCAACGGTCGGCGCGGCGCAGGTGCCGCCGGCGCCGCGCTCGGAAGACCCGGCCGGCGCCATGCCGCCGCCGCCTGCTCCTCCTCGGCCTCGCGCGCTTGTGCCTGCCGGGCCCGGAAACGACACCGTGTCGGATGCGCTGATTTCCGGCACGCTGTCGCGCCTGACGATCAATCCGGAAGGCACCGTCGACGGCTTCGTGCTGACCGACGGCACGCTCGTCCGCCTGCCGCCGCATCTCGGTTCGCAACTGACGGCGCTCGTGAAAACGGGCGACCGCGTGACGGTAGCCGGCGAACGACGCGTCGACGATGAAATCCGTGCCCGCGTGGTCCGCGACGACGGCACCGGCGCGTCGCTGTCCGATCAGCCGCCCGCGCCCGTCGCGCCCGTGCCGCCCATGCTGCGCGGGGTCAACCTCGCGCGCCTCAGCGTGTCCGGCGTCGTGCGCCGCGTGACGCGCGCGCCGCGCGGCGAACCGGACGGCGTGATGCTCGACAGCGGTGCGATCGTCAAGCTGACCGTTCCGGCCGCCCAGCAATTCGGCGCGCTGCTCGCGCCCGGCGAGCGCGTGGCCGCGGTCGGCTACGGCACGCGCAACGCATACGGCGAAGCGCTGCAGGCGACGGCGTTCGGCGCGCCGGGCCATGTCGTGAATCTCTATGACGATGTCGCGCGCTGATCGCGCGACGCTGTTCCCCCCATCCATCGAAAGGAGTCCTGCCATGCATTGGATCGATCCCGCCTGCCTGCCCGAAACGCGCGGCCGCGTCACGCAATTCCTGCTCAATCCGCACGGAGAAGTCGACGGCCTGATCCTGAACGGCGACCTGCAGGTGCACGTGCCGCCGCATCTGGGCCGCGAACTGGCGCGCCGCGTCGCGGTCGGCGACCGCATCCGCGTGCGCGGCGTCAAGCCGCGTCGCGCGGCGATGATCGCGGCCGTGCAACTGAGCGGGCGCGACGGCGTCGACATCGTCGACGACGGGCCCGCGCACGCCGCGCCGCCGAAGCCGACGCACGCCGCTCGAAAACCGATGGAACTGAGCGGCGAAGTCGCGTTTGGGCTGCACGGCCCGAAAGGCGAGTTGAACGGCGCGTTGCTGACGAGCGGCGTCGCGTTGCGGGTGCCGCCGCATGCGGCGGAAGCGCTGCACGATTATCTGCGTCCCGGTGTCCATGTGCAGGCGTGGGGGCACGGCGTCGTCACGCCGCACGGCACCACACTCGACGTGAGCGAGATCGCCGAGCTCGTCGATATGGATGCCGAATGATCGTGCGACGGTGAGACGACCATGAGACCGGCACGTGCGCTCGAAGCGCTCAACTTCTTCCTGGCCGACGTGCAGGCCGGCATCGGCCCGTTCATCGGCGTCATCCTGCTGTCGCGCGGCTGGGGCGCCGATGCGATCGGCTCGGTCATGACGCTGGCCGGGCTCGCCGCGATGGCCGCGACGCCGCTGGCCGGCGCGCTCGTCGATGCGGTGCGCGCGAAGCGGGCGTTGATCGCCGTGGCGACCGCGGTGACGGCGCTTGCGTCGCTGGCGATGATGTTCGTCCACAGCTATCCGGCGGTGGCGGCGTCGCAGGTGCTGGCGGCGGTCAGCGGCGCGGTGCTCGCGCCGGCCGCCGCGGGCGTGACGCTGGGCATCGTGCGCCGGCAGGGTTTCGACCGGCAGTTCGGGCGCAACCAGATGGCGAACCATGCCGGCAACGTCGCCGGTGCGGCGCTCGCCGGGTGGCTAGGCTGGCATGTCGGGTTCGACGCGGTGTTCGCGCTCGTCGGCGCGTTTACGGTCCTCGCCATCGTGAGCACGCTGGCGATTCCCGGGCATGCGATCGATCATGCGTCCGCACGTGGCCTCGATCCTGCCGGTGCCGCACCGGGAACGGATGCTGCGCATCCGCACCCGCATCCGCATGCGTCAAACGCGGCGTCGACGTCGCGCGTCGGCGGCCTGCGCACGCTCGCCGAAAACCGGCCGCTGGTTCTCCTTGGCGCGTCGCTCGCGCTGTTTCATCTCGGCAACGCCGCGATGCTGCCGCTCTACGGGATGGGCGTCGTCGTCACGCATCGCAGCAACCCGAGCGCGTTCACCGCACAGACCATCGTCATCGCGCAGTTCGTGATGATCGCGGCGGCGTGGCTCGCGCCCCGGCTGATTCGCTCGCACGGTTACTGGCGCGTGCTGCTGTTCTCGTACCTCGTGCTGCCGGTGCGCGGGCTGGTCGCCGCGGCATGGATGAGCGAAGCGGGCGTGTGGCCGGTGCAGGTGCTCGACGGCATCGGCGCCGGCCTGCAAAGCGTGGTCGTGCCCGCGCTCGTGGTTCGCCTGCTGCATGGCTCCGGCCGCGTGAATGCCGGGCAGGGCGCCGTCGCGACCGCGCAGGGTATCGGCGCGGCGCTCAGTCCCGTGCTGGGCGGCGTGCTCGCGCAGCACTTCGGTTATCCGGCCGCGTTCGTCGTACTGGGCGCCGTGTCGACGGGCTCGCTCGCGCTGTGGCTCGGTCACGCGCGCTCGCTGAGCAGCGTGTGCGGCAAGCCCGCCGATCTATCGGCGACGTCGTCTTGAAAGCGATGTCGATTCCCATGCCTCCATCGACTTGCCCATGAATCCTGTCTCGCTTGCCTGGCTGATTTCCGCGCTCGCCACCGCGGGCGTCATCACGCGCCCGTTCGGCTGGCCCGAGGCCATCTGGGCCGTGAGCGGCGCGCTGCTGCTGGTCGTGTTGAACCTGTTGCCCGTCGCGCAGGCGCTGGACGCCGTCGCGAAAGGGGGCGACGTCTACCTGTTTCTGACGGGCATGATGCTGCTGTCCGAGGCGGCCCGTCGCGAGGGGTTGTTCGACTGGGTCGCGACGCACGTCGTCAATCTCGCGCAGGGCTCGCCGCGGCGGTTGTTCGCGCTGATCTACGCGGTCGGCGTCGTCACCACGGTGTTCCTGTCGAACGATGCGACCGCCGTCGTGCTGACGCCCGCGGTCCTTGCCGCGGCGCGCCGCGCGAAGGCCGATCCGATGCCGCTGCTGTACAGCTGCGCGCTCGTTGCCAATGCCGCGAGTTTCGTGCTGCCGATTTCGAATCCGGCGAACCTGGTGCTGTACGGTGCGCACATGCCGGCGCTCGGCGTCTGGCTCGCGCACTTCGCGGCGCCGTCCGTCGCGTCGATCGTCTGCACGTTCGTGATGCTGCGGATCGTGCAGCGACGTGCGCTTGCCGGCCGTTGCGAGTCGGGGCTGCCAGTGCAGCCGCTGACGAGCGGCGGACGTATCGCGCTCGCGGGCATCGCGGCAACGGCCGTTGCGCTGATGGCGGTGTCGGTGTTCGATCGGCCGCTCGGGTTGCCGACCGCGCTGGCGGGTGTCGTCACGGTCGCGTGCGTGGTGATGCGGGATCGCGCGGCATGCGTGCCGATCGTTCGCGCGATTTCATGGAGCGTGTTGCCGCTCGTCGCGGGCTTGTTCGTCGTCGTCGAGACGCTCGACCGGACCGGCGCGGTGCGCGTACTGGCGGGGCTGCTGCACATGCTGATGCAAAGCGGCGAGCACGTCGCCGCGGCCGTGGCCGGCGTCGCGGTCGCGCTGGTGTCGAACGGGGTCAACAACCTGCCCGCCGGGCTGATCGCGAGCTCGACGATCCATGCCGCGCACAGCCCGCAAACGGTGGTCGACGCGATTCTGATCGGCGTCGATCTCGGCCCGAACCTGTCGGTTACCGGTTCGCTCGCGACGATTCTGTGGCTGGCGGCGATCCGGCGTGAAGGGCTGCAGATCGGGTTCCGCGCATTTCTCGCGGTCGGCGCGTGCGTGATGCCGCCGGCGCTACTGCTCGCGCTCGGCGCGCGGTTCGTGGCCGGCGGCTGACGGGTGATGGCCGTCAGCCGCCCCGGCCCGGCTAGAACGAGTAGGCGAGCGACGCGAACAGGCTGCGCGGCGCGCCCGGCGTGACCCACAGGCTGTTGTACGAGCTGACGTAGGTGGTGCGATTGAACAGGTTGTTCAGCACGACCGACGCACGCAGGTGCTTGTTGACCTGAACGTAGCCGTTGAGCTGCACGGTCGCGTAGGCCGGCAGCTCGAAGCCGTCCTGCGTGTTGGCCGTGTTGCCCGCGCGGCGGCCGACATAGATCACGCCCGCACCGGCGCCGGCCTTGTCCGCGAACGGCAGGGTCGTCTCGTACATCAGCAGCGCGCTGCCGCTCAGACGCGGTACGTCGACGAGGCGCGAACCGGGCGCCAGCACGGTATCGCGCGTGACCTCGGCGTTGACGTACGCGAAGTTGGCGACGCCGCGCAGCCCATGACCGAGGTCGCCGCTCCATTCGAATTCGACGCCGCGGCTGCGCACTTCGCCGGCCGCGCGCGAGAAGCCGGCGTTCGCCGGATCGGCGGTCAGCACGTTGCGCTTGGTGACGTAGAACGCGGAGACGGTCGTGAGCCAGCGCGCGCCGGCCCATTTCGCGCCGGCTTCGTAGCCGTGGCCCTTTTCGGGATCGAACGCGTTGCCGCCGACGTCGGCGCCGTTGTTCGGCCGGAACGAATACGCGGTGTTCGCATAGAACGACCACGCGGGGCTCATCTCATACACGACGCCGATGCGGGGGCTCACCGCGGTCTGCAACTGGCTCGTCGTCACGCCCTTCAGGCGGTTGTCGATCGACTGGTGGAAGCGATCCCAGCGCAGCCCGGCCAGGATCTTCCAGTGCGGCCCGAACGCGAGCGTGTCCTGCGCGTAGACGCCTTGTCCGTCATCGCGTTCGAGCAGGTTCGTCGCGGTGCGCGGCGTGGCCGCGGGCTGGCCGTAGACCGGATCGAAGATGTCGATCGCATACGGCGCCGCCGCGCTCGGCGTGGAGCGCGTGACGAACTGGTCGTAGTTGAAGCGGTACGCATCGACGCCCATCACGAGCGTATGGCCGATGCCGCCCGTGCGGAACGAGCCGGTGGTTTCGACGCGGCCTTGCAGGTCGTTCGAGTGAAACGCGACTTGCCGGTAGCGGCGCCACAGCGTGCGGCCGTCCGGCTGCAACGCGAATGCCTCGGACGAGCGCCCCGATAGGTCGGTGTTGCGTTGCGCGACGCCGGCGTTGATCGACCAGCTTGAATCGATGCGATGTTCGAGCGTGAACTGGTGGCCCGTGTTGCGCACGTCGTAGTCGCCGTCACGCGGCTCGCCGAGAAAGCGCGACGCCGGGATCACGCCGAGCTGCCCGTTGACCGCCAGCACGCCGCGATCGAGCGGCGCGCGCTGACGCGCGCTCTCGAATTCGTAGTGGAGCGTCGTGTCCGCGCCGATGTCCCAGGTAAATGACGGCGAGAACAGGTAGCGTTTGCTCGACACCGTATCGCGGAAGCTGCCGTTGTTCTCGTTCATCGCGACGAAGCGGTACGCGAGCGATTTCGTGATGGGGCCGGTCGAATCGAGGGTCTGGCGCAGCGCGCCGTAGCTGCCGGCCGACACGCCGATGGTGTTCGCGCGTGCGAACTGCGGCTGCTTCGTCGTATAGCTGATGATCCCGCCCGGATCGCCGCGGCCGTACAGCGCGGACGCCGGCCCCTTGAGCACTTCCATACGCTCGAGGTTGACGGTGTCGCGCGGCACGCTCATCCCGCGATTCCACGAGAAGCCGTTGACCAGGTAGTCGGTGCCGGACGTGTTGCCGTCGCCGGCGAAGCCGCGCACCGCGTAGTTGTCCCACAGGCCGCCGAAGTTGTTCTGGCGCGAGACGCCCGCGACCCAGTCGTAAAGATCGTCGCCGCGCGTGGCGGCCACGGTCTGGATCAGCTTCGTATCGACGCTGCTGACCGCGAACGGAATCTCCATCACGTCCGCCTCGCTGCGCGTCGCGCTCGTCGATTCGCGCGTGCGAAACGGCGCCGTCGCGCGTTGCGCGGAGACCTCGATGGTGGGCAACGACGTTTCCTGTGCGTCGGCGGCGCCCATGCCGGTCGTGCCGACGACGATGGCCATCGGTGCGGCCGCCCAGTTCCTCCTGCTCATACCTCTCCTTTTCGTGTCGTTCGCGTTCGGGCACGGCGGGCGGCCTCGCGCCGACATCTGTGTTCCAAACAGTACATTTGCGCGGCAATTTAATGCAAATGAGAGGCATTTGCAATCGTAATTTCGGGATGAGGGAATGCGCACGACCACGGACGGCGCGGCGGCAGTCGTGGAGCGTGCGGAAACGCGATTTTCAGGGCGTCGGAGGGGGAATCAGTGGTGTGGGGCGCGCGACGACGAACGTGCCGGCGCCGGCCCGCGCTCAATCCGGATCGGCTTTCAGCCCGCCCTCGATCCACCGCGCTTCGGACGCGCGAAGGTGCGCACGAATGGCCGTCTGGGCCGCGATCGGATCGCCGGCCTGCAACGCAAGGAGCACGTCCTCATGCTCGCGCACCGCGGCGGTCCAGGTCTGCGGATTCTCCGCATGGCCGCGCATCGCGGCCGCGATCGGGTCGTGGCGGCTGTCGAACAGCTCGCCGACGAAGCGCGTGAGCACCGAATTGCCGGCGGCTTCCGCGATCAGCATGTGGAACTGCCGGTCGGCTTCGACCGGCGATTTGCCGGCCTCCGCGAGCCGCTTCATGCGCTGCACCGTGCGGCGCAAGCGCTCGAGCATCGCGGCCGTCATCCGCGCGGCGGCCAGCGCGGCGACGCTGCCTTCGACGGCCGCGCGGGCCTGCATCAATTCCGACGGACTGTCGCCGAGCGTGGCCATCGGGCCGACGGCGTCGGCCGCCGTGTCGCGCACATAGACGCCGGAGCCCATCCGGATCTCGATCTGGCCGCCGATTTCCAGCGCGATCAATGCCTCGCGAAGCGACGGGCGCGATACGCCGAGCGTCAGCGCCAGCTCGCGCTCCGGCGGCAGCCGCTCGCCGATCGCGAATTCGCCCTGACGAATCAACGCGACGATCTGGGCCGCGACCGATTGGTAAAGCCGCTTGGGTTCTGTCGATTTCATCCGATGGAGTGGGATCAGTGCGCTTTCGGCGCAGCGCGTGTCGCGGAGTCTATCACGTCTGCCGCATCGCCCCTTGTGGCGGCGAGTTCGTCCGGATGTCCGGGTTTTTACTATTGGTAAGATCAGATTGGGATAGTTAAATTGGCTTGACCAAAATTGGTTTGATTGCTGTAATTCATCCAAATTGGACTGACCACATGGTGCCGAGGTCGATCCACCCCAAGGAGACGCAATGGCAATGCCTCGCAATCTGCCCGGTCAGGCCGCGCACGACGAACCGGACCGGGAGATCCTGCGCCTGGACGGAATTCGCAAGCGCTTCCCGGGCGTCCTCGCGCTCGACGGGATTCGCCTCGACCTGCGCCACGGCGAGGTGCATGCGGTGTGCGGCGAAAACGGCGCGGGCAAATCGACGCTGATGAAGATCATCAGCGGCCAGTACCTGCCCGACGACGGCGTCGTTCACTATCGCGGCGCGCCGGTGCAGTTTCGTTCGGCATCCGAAGCGCAGGCGGCCGGCATCTCGATCATTCACCAGGAACTCAATCTCGTCCCGCACCTGAGCGTGGCGGAGAACCTGTTCCTCGCGCGCGAGCCGCGGCGCGGGCCGTTCGTCGATACCAAACGCATGAACGCGGAGGCGGCGCGCTGCATCGCGCGCATCGGCCTGAACGTCGCGCCGACCACGAAGGTCGGCGTGCTGTCCATCGCGCAGCAGCAGATGGTCGAGATCGCGAAGGCGCTGTCGCACGATGCGCGCGTGCTGATCATGGACGAGCCCACGTCGTCGCTGACTGAAGCGGAGACGGTGCAACTCTTTCGGATCATCGAGGAACTGCGCGCCGACGGCGTGGCGATCCTGTATATCTCGCACCGGCTCGACGAAATGGCGCAGATCGTCGATCGCGTGACGGTGCTGCGCGACGGGCGCCACATTTCGACGGACGATTTCGCCGACGTGAGCATCGACGACATCGTCGCGCGCATGGTCGGACGCACGCTCGACGACGCCTATCCGTCGCGGCAATCGGTGCCGACCGACGACGTGCTGCTCGACGTGCGGGACCTGCGCCGCGACGGCGTGTTCGGGCCGGTGTCGTTCGCGCTGCGCCGCGGCGAGATCCTCGGCTTCGCGGGATTGATGGGCGCCGGGCGCACCGAGATCGCCCGCGCGATCTTCGGCGCGGATCGCGTCGACGGCGGCACGATCGCGCTGCATGGCCGGCCCGTGACGATCCGCTCGCCGCGCGAGGCGATCCGGCACGGCATCGCGTATCTGTCGGAGGACCGCAAGAAGGAGGGGCTCGCGCTGCCGATGCCCGTCGCGGCGAATCTCACGCTCGCGAACGTGCGCGGCATTACATCACGCTTCGGATTCCTGCGCTTCGACGACGAACTCGACGTGGCGCGCCGCTACGTGCAGGACCTCGCGATTCGCACGCCGTCCGTGCACCAGCGCGTGCGCAACCTGTCCGGCGGCAACCAGCAGAAGGTCGTCATCGGCAAATGGCTGTACCGCGGCTCGAAGATCCTGTTCTTCGACGAGCCGACGCGCGGCATCGACGTCGGCGCGAAATTCGCGATCTACGGGCTGATGGACCGGCTCGCCGCCGACGGCGTCGGCGTGGTGCTGATCAGCTCGGAACTGCCCGAACTGCTGGGCATGACCGACCGGATCGCCGTTTTTCACGAAGGTCGATTGACCGCGTTTCTCGACACCCAACACACCAGTCAGGAGGAGATCATGCACTACGCGTCGGGGCGTTCCCATGCTTGAAATGACATCCGATCGAAGCCAGGCCGACGAACGGGCGGCGCGACAGCGGCGGCGCGACCTGATCCAGAAGTTCGCGGCGCTGGGCAGTCTCGTCGTGCTCGTGTTCGCGTTCTCGATATCGAGCGCGGCGTTCTTCTCGGTCGACAACCTGATGACCGTCGGCCTGCAGGTCACCTCCATCGCCTATCTGGGCGTGGCCGCCACCTGCGTGATCATCACGGGCGGCATCGACCTGTCGGTCGGCTCGGTGCTCGCGCTGGCCGGCGTGTGCGCGGCGCTGCTGGTCAAGGCCGGCGTGCCGGTGCCCGCGGCGATGGCGGCCGGCATCCTGGTCGGCGCGCTGTGCGGGCTCGTCAACGGCATCTGCGTGACGCAGATGGGCCTGCCGCCGTTCATCGCGACGCTCGGCATGATGCTCGTCGCGCGCGGCATCGCACTGCAGATCACCGGCGCGCGGCCGGTATCGGATCTCGGCGACGCGTTCGGCGCGCTCGGCAACGGCGCGCTGCTTCGGATCTCGCGGATCGGCGCGGACGGGTTCCCCGACACGACCTTTCCCGGCATTCCGTATCCGGTCGTGATCATGGTCGTGCTGTTCGTCGTGGTGTCCGTGCTGCTGTCGAGAACGTCGCTCGGCCGTCATATCTACGCGGTCGGGTCGAACGCGGAAGCCGCGCGGCTGTCGGGCGTGAACGTGCAGGGCGTGAAGCTGTTCACCTACGTGCTGTCCGGCGCGCTCGCGGGCGTGACCGGCTGCGTGCTGATGTCGCGGCTCGTCACCGGGCAGCCGAACGAAGGCGTGATGTACGAGCTCGACGCGATCGCCAGTTCGGTCATCGGCGGCACGTCGCTGATGGGCGGCGTCGGCACGATTTCCGGCACGGCGATCGGCGCGTTCGTGATCGGCGTGCTGCGCAACGGCCTGAACATGAACGGCGTATCGAGCTTCATCCAGCAGATCATCATCGGCGTCGTGATCCTGGGCACGGTGTGGATCGACCAGTTGCGCAATCGCCGGCCCTGACCGGCAGCAAGCAGTCCCTACCAACGAGAAGCGGAGCGAGACATGAACAAATCCATCCTGCTGGCGGCATCGGCGTGCGTGTTCGCGGTGTGCGGCAGCGGCGCGTATGCGGCGGGCGGCGAGATCGCCGTGATCGTCAAGACGGTCAATTCGAATTACTGGCAGAACGTGCAGAAAGGCGCGAAGGCGGCGCTCGACGGCGCCAAGGGCTACACGATGACGTTCCAGGGGCCGGCGGCCGAGTCCGACATCAGCGGGCAGGTCAACATGGTCGACAACGCGGTCACGCGTCACGTGGCGGCGATCGTGCTCGCGCCGTCCGATCCCAATGCGCTCGTGCCCGCGATCAAGAAGGCGTGGGAAGCGCACATTCCGGTCGTGCTGATCGACTCGGCGATCGCGGACGCCGGCAAGCCGTATTACCAGGCGTTCCTGTCGACCGACAACGAGAAGGCGGGCGCGCTGTGCGCGAAGGCGCTGATCGACCGCGTCGGGCAGTCCGGCAAGATCGCGATCATGTCGTACGTGCCGGGCGCGGGCTCCGAGGTCAGCCGCGTCGGCGGGTTCCGCAAGTACATCGAGAGCCATTCGAAGCTGCAGATCGTCGGCCCGTACTACTCGCAATCGCAAATGGCGACCGCGCTGAACCAGACGACCGACGTGCTGTCGGCGAACCCGGACCTGAAGGGCATCTTCGGCGCGAACGAGCCGACCGCGGTCGGGATGGGCCGTGCGCTGAAGCAGTCGGGCAAGGCGGGCAAGGTGGTGGCGATCGGCTTCGACGGCAACGAGGATCTGCAGGGCTTCGTGCGCGACGGCACCGTGCAGGCGATCGCCGTGCAAGGTTCGTGGCAGATGGGGAACCAGGGCGTGCGCACCGCGCTCGACGTGATCGAGCGCAAGCCCGCGCCGAAGCTGATCGATACCGGCGTCGTGATGGTCGACAAGCAGAACCTCGATTCGCAGGCGTCGAAGAACGTCCTGTACTGATCGCCGTGTCTCTTTTCCGCATCCGGTCACGCCTCATGAACGCAAACGATACGCGTACCTTGCCGCGCAGCGGGTTGACGGTGTCCGCGCTCGGCCTCGGCTGCTCGCAGCTCGGCGGCCTTTATCGGCCGATGTCGGCCGCCGACGCCGCCGCGCTCGTCGACGCCGCGTGCGCCGCCGGCCTGCGCTATTTCGACACCGCGCCGTATTACGGGTACACGTTATCGGAGCGGCGCGTGGGCACGGGGCTCGCGTCGCGGGAGCGCCGCGCGTTCACGCTCAGCACGAAGGTCGGGCGGCTGATGCGCGCCGACGCGAGCGTGCGGCCGGGCGACGACGGCTGGGCCGAGCCGTTGCCGTTCCGGCCGGTCTACGACTACAGCTACGACGGCATCATGCGCTCGCATGACGACAGCCGGCAACGGCTCGGGCTCGCGCGGATCGACATGCTGTACGTGCACGACATCGGCGCGATGACGCACGGCGATCGTCACGCGCATTACTGGGAACAGTTGACCCGCGGCGGCGGGTTTCGCGCGCTGGATGCGCTGCGCGCGGGCGGCGAGATCGGCGCGTTCGGCCTCGGCGTGAACGAATGGGAAGTCGCGGCCGACGCGCTGAACGAAGCGGCGCTCGATGCGGTGCTGCTCGCCGGCCGCTACACGCTGCTCGAACAGGCGGCGCTCGAGCCGCTGCTCGACGCGTGCGCCCGTGACGGGACGGCGATCGTGATCGGCGGCGTGTTCAATTCCGGCCTGCTCGCCGGCAACGGCAAGTTCAACTATGCGGACGCGAGCGCCGACGTGATCGACAAGACGACGCGGCTCCGCGCGCTGTGCAATCGCTTCGACGTGCCGCTTCCCGCCGCTGCATTGCAGTTTCCGTTCGGTCATCCGGCCGTCGTGTCGTGCGTGATCGGCGCGCGCAGCGTGGCGCAGTTGCAGCAGAACATCGAATGGTTCGAGCGCCCCGCGCCTTCCGCACTATGGGATGCGCTGCGCGACGAAGGGCTGATCGCTGCGCACGCGCCGGTTCCGGGGGCACGCGCATGACCACGCGCATCGACGCCCATCAGCACTACTGGCGCATCGCCGCGCGGGCCGGCTGCTGGCCGCCCGCCGAACTCGACGCGATTCATCGGGATTTCGGTCCCGCCGATCTGGCGCCGCTGCTCGACGCCGCGCGCATCGACACCACCGTGCTCGTGCAATCGCTGCCGAGCGAAGCCGACACGCGCTTTCTGCTCGATCTCGCGGCTGACACGCCGAGTGTCGGCGCGGTGGTCGGCTGGGTCGACCTGAAGGCCGACGACGCGCCGGCGCGAATCGCGGCGTTCGCATCCGCGCCGAAAGCGCGCGGCTTGCGACCGATGCTGCAGGATTTGCCCGACGACGCGTGGATCGACGATCCGCGGCTGGATCGCGCGGTCGCCGCGATGCTCGAGCACGGGCTGCGTTTCGATGCGCTGGTGATGCCGCGCCATCTCGATGCGCTGCATGCGTTCGCGCGACGCCATCCGGATCTGCCGATCGCGATCGACCACGGCGCGAAGCCGTTCATCGAGCGCGGTGAATTGCAGCCGTGGCTGGCCGCGATGAGCCGGCTCGCGAGCCTGCCGAACCTTCACTGCAAGCTGTCCGGCCTCTGGACCGAAGCGGGGCCGTCGGCCGGCGCCGATGCCGTGCGCGCACGCATGCGGCCGTATGTCCATGCGCTGGCCGAGCTGTTCGGGCCGACGCGCCTGATGTGGGGCAGCGACTGGCCGGTGCTGCGGCTGGCGTCGGCGTGCGGCGGCTACGGCGAATGGCTGGCCGCGTGCGAGGACGATTGCGCGCGGTTGCTCGGCTCCGCGGCATTGCCCGACCTCTTCGGCGGCAACGCACAACGCTTCTACCGGATCGACACCGCACGCCACGACGAATGAACCAGAACGAAAGGAACCCGACATGCTCAGCGTGATTTGCGAATCCCCCGGTGTGCTGCGCGTGCAGCATCGCGAACCGCCCGTGCGCGGCAGCGGCGAAGTGCTGTTGCGCGTGCAACGGGTCGGCATCTGCGGCACCGACCTGCACATCTTCACCGGCAACCAGCCGTACCTCGACTATCCGCGTGTGATGGGCCACGAGCTTTCCGCGGTCGTCGTCGAGGCGGAACCCGAGTCGGGGCTCGCCGCCGGCGACGCGGTGTACGTGATGCCGTACCTGTCGTGCGGACACTGCGTCGCATGCCGGCACGGCAACACGAACTGCTGCGTGAACATCAAGGTGCTCGGCGTGCATCGCGACGGCGCACTCGCCGAATACCTGAGCGTGCCCGCGCAGTTCGTCCACAAGGCCGACGGCATTTCGCTCGACCAGGCGGCGATGCTGGAATTTCTCGCGATCGGTGCGCATGCGGTGCGCCGCGCCGATGTGCGTGCCGGGCAGCGGGCGCTGGTTGTCGGCGCCGGGCCGATCGGCATGGCCGCGATGATCTTCGCGAAGCTGCGCGGCGCCAACGTCACGTGCCTCGACACGCGAGCGGATCGACTGGCGTTTTGCCGCCAGCATCTGGCGGTCGATGCGGCGGTGGAGGTGGGGGAAGGCGACACGGAGCGTCTCGCGTCGTTGACGAACGGCGAGTATTTCGATGCGGTGTTCGACGCGACCGGCAACCTCGATGCGATGAATCGCGGTTTCGAATTCGTCGCGCACGGCGGCAAATACACGCTGATTTCGATCGTGCGCGGGCATGTCGCGTTTTCGGATCCCGAGTTCCACAAGCGGGAAACCACGCTGCTCGCAAGCCGCAACGCGACGGCCGAGGATTTCGCGACGGTGCTCGACGCGATGCGCGCGGGGCGCATTCCGGACCGCGCGCTGAACACGCACCGGATGCGGCTCGACGAGGTGCCGGATGCGCTGCCGCGTTTGCTGGATGCGGGGCAGACCGTCGTGAAGGCGCTCGTCGAATGCTGAGCGATCGAACCGGGCACCCGGAGCGCACACGATGACGCCGCCGATCCTGCAATTCGGCACGAGCCGCTTCCTGCTCGCGCACGTCGACCTGTTCGTCTCCCAGGTGCTGGACGACGGCAACGCGATGGGCGGCATCGGCATCGTGCAGACCACCGGCAATCCTGCCAGCCGCGCCCGCATCGATGCGCTGCGCGCGACCGGTCGCTATCCGGTGCGAATTCGCGGGCGTGACCGCGGCGGCGTGGTCGACGAAGTCGTCGAGTGCCACGCGGTGCATCGCGCATGGGACGCCGAACACGACTGGGCGGAGATACGCCGCGCCGCGATCGGGACGGTGCGCGTCATTGTGTCGAACACCGGCGACGCAGGTTATCGCGTCGATCCGCGCGACACCGTGGACCTGCTGGCCCGGCCGGAGCAGGTGCCGCATGGCTTTCCCGCGAAGCTGCTCGTGCTGCTGCATGCGCGCTGGCACGTGCGGCCCGACGACGGCGTTTCCATCCTGCCTTGCGAACTGGTGACGAACAACGGCGACACGCTGCGCGACATCGTGCTGGGCCTCGCCCGGCAGTGGCGGCTGCCCGACGCGTTCGCCGACTATCTGTGCAACCGCTGCGTGTGGGTCAACTCGCTCGTCGACCGCATCGTGTCCGAGCCGCTTCATCCGGTCGGCGCGATTGCGGAGCCCTATGCGCTGTGGGCGATCGAACGGCGTGCGGACATGGCGCTGCCGTGCCGGCACGCGCAGATCGTCGTCACCGACGATTTGCGCAGCCACGAGCGCCTGAAGCTGTTTTTCCTCAATCTCGGGCATAGCTGGCTCGCGGAACAGTGGCTCGCGGCGGGGCGCGACGCATCGGAAACGGTGCTGGACGCGATGAACGATGCGCGGCTGCGCGACGGTCTCGAAGCCGTGTGGCGCGATGAAGTCGCGCCGGTATTCGTTGCGCTCGGCCTGCGCGAAACGGCGGAACGCTATGTCGACAGCGTGCGCGAGCGTTTTCTCAATCCGTTTCTCGCGCATCGCATCGCCGATATCGCGGTCAACCATCGCGAGAAGGTCGCGCGGCGGATCGAGCCGCTGCTCGCGCTCGCGGATTCGCTGGCGGTGCCGGCCGAACAAGCGCGCTTGCGACAACTCGTCGCCCGCCATGAGCCGGCGGCCGCAACGACAGGGAGAAGTCCATCGTGACGCAACCGACCATCGTGATCCTTCACGGCAACGACAACGTCGCCGTCGCACTCGACGCGCTCGCGCCGGACGTGCCGGTCGACGTGCACGGCGCGCCGCTGCGGCCGGCGGCCGCGATACCGGCCGGCCACAAGATCGCCACCGCGCCGATCGCGCGCGGCGACGCGATCGTCAAATGCGGGCAGCCGATCGGCGTCGCGCTGCGCGACATCGCCGCGGGCGAGCATGTGCACGTGCACAACGTCGGGATGCCCGAGCGGCATGCGCACGACGGGCCTGCGGGCAACGCGGACGACGTCGCGGCGGATCGCCGCGATACCTTCGACGGATTCGTGCGGCCCGACGGCAGCGTGGGGACCCGCAACTACGTCGGCGTGATCGCGAGCGTCAACTGTTCGGCGAGCGTCTGTCATGCGATCGCCGATGCATACCGGCACGGCGCGCTCGATGCGTTCGGTCATGTCGACGGCGTCGTCGCGATCACCCATCAGAGCGGCTGCGGCATGTCGGCGACCGGCGACGGCATCGAACTGCTGCGGCGCACGCTCGTCGGCTATGCACGGAACCCGAATTTCGCCGGCGTGCTGCTCGTCGGCCTCGGTTGCGAAGTCAACCAGGTCGGCGCGCTCGCGCAACGGCTCGACGCGGCCGCGCCCGGCACCGTGCGCACGCTGGTGATCCAGGACGAAGGCGGCGTGCGCGACACCGTGGCCAAAGGCGTGTCGATCGTGCGCGAGTTGCTGGAGGCGGCCGACGGCGCGCGTCGCAGCGCCGTGCCGGCCTCGCGGCTGACGGTCGGCCTGCAATGCGGCGGCTCCGACGGTTATTCGGGCATCACCGCGAATCCGGCGCTCGGCGCGGCCGTCGATCTGCTGGTCCGCAACGGCGGCACCGCGATTCTGTCCGAGACGCCGGAGATCTACGGCGCCGAGCATCTGCTGATCGCGCGAGCGGCCTCGCGCGACGTGGCCGAACGCCTGCTCGGCAGGTTGCAGTGGTGGGAGCGCTACGTCGCCGACAACGGCGGCGAAATGAACAACAACCCGTCGCCCGGCAACCTCGCCGGCGGCATCACGACGATTCTCGAGAAATCGCTCGGCGCGGTGTCGAAAGGCGGCCGCTCGCCGCTGCGCGCGGTCTACGACTATGCGGAGCCGGTGCGGCAAGCCGGGCTCGTGTTCATGGATACGCCCGGTTACGACCCGGTGTCGGCCACCGGGCAGATCGCCGGCGGCGCGAATCTCGTGTGCTTCACGACGGGCCGCGGCTCGGTGTTCGGCTCGAAGCCGGTGCCGACGATCAAGATCGCGACGACGACCGGCCTGTTCGAGCGGATGCAATCGGACATGGATTTCGACAGCGGCGGGATCGTCGCCGGTTCGCTCACGGTCGGCGAAGCGGGCGAGCGGCTGTTCCGGCTGATGCTCGACGTCGCGTCCGGACGCAGATCCCGCAGCGAGGACAACGGCATCGGCGAACGCGAGTTCGTGCCGTGGCTGCGCGGCGCGGTCATGTGACGCAACAGGCGGATGGGCGACCGCGTGCGCAATCGGACAGCGAAGGAGAAGCCGCGATGGAAACCAGCATGAGCGAGCCGGCGATCGGCGAAATCGGCCACGACGATCATCTGTCCGACCTGGAGAAGGGCTTGCTCGGCGAGGCGCTGCGGTTGCTCGCCGAGACCCGCGCACGTGCGCTGGAACTCTGTGTCGAGGTGAGCCGGCGGCAGGGCGGCGCGATGCCGGACGTCCACGACTTCAACCTGCCGACGATCATCGAGCTGCAACGGCGCTTCGGTACGCGGCCTCGCCCGGATGGCGCCGACATGGCCGCCTCCGGTCGCTTCGCGTAGCCGAAGCCGAAGCCGCCCGTAGGCGGCGCCGTTGCAGGATCGATCTTCCGCGCCGGTTATGCCGCCGACAGCGTGATCGACACGCCCGTCGCGGTATACACCGGCGTGGCCTTGAACCCGTCGACCGTCACCGTCGCGAACTTCGCGGCAGCCGCCGCGCCGTCGATCAGCGCGATGGTGTCGCCGGCCTTCGGCGCGTAGCCGTTCACGAATTTCACGTGCAGCGTGCCGCCCGCGACGGTGAGCGGCCCGCCCACGCGCAGCCGTCCGCCGCCGTTGCCGTCGATGTCGAGTTCGAGCGTCGTGTTGTCGAGCTGCGTGTAGCGGGTGGCGATCGTCACCGGCGCGGCGGCCGCGATCCGCACGCTGCCGCCCGGGCCGACGTACACGTCGCCTTTGCCGAACGCCGTCGCGGACGCAGCCGCCAGCGTGCCGCCGCTCACCTGCGTGCCGCCCGTATAGGCGTTGTTGCCCGCCAGCGTCAGCGTGCCGCTGCCCTGCAGCGTCAGCTTGCCGGCGCCCGCGACGTCGTTGCGCCACAGGTCGGCGGCATTGAGCCCGCCCTGCGACGCATCCATCGACACGATCACGTTGCCGTTGAACGCGCCGTAGCCGTCGGCCGCCGCGAACAGGTTCAGGCGGCCCCAGCCTTCCGCGTCGTCCATCACCGGATAGCCGGACGGCAGTTCGGTCGTCTTCAGCACGACGCGCCGCTGGTCGGCGCTCAGGTACGGGAAGCGCGTCTGCAGCAGGATCTCCGCGCCCTTCGGCACGACCGGCGGTGCGTTCGTCGATTCGATCGCGCCGAAGCCGAACGTCATGCGGCGCAGGAACGCGGCCCGGTTCGTCGTGTAGTCGGCGAACCGGTCGGTGGCCGTCGTGCCCGAGTGCGCGAATGCGGAGAAGGTCGTGGCGCTCGTTCCGGTCAGTTGCTGCAGCGTCTGATGGGCTTGCGTGTAGGCGGCCTGCGCGTCGCTGGCGTACGCGGTCAGGTTCGCCGCGCTGATGGCCAGCGCGAGCGTGCGGCCGCCGATCACGTCGAGCGGCGAATGCATGCCGGCGAGAATGCGGTTCTCGCCCAGTTCGAGGCCGCGGCTGACCATTTCCTGGAAGCGTTCCGGCACGAGCCACGCCATCGTCGTCGCATCGCGCACCGCCTCGGCCGTGTGGCCGCTGACGAAGCCGCCGTCGGTCGCGGGCGTCGTGCTTTCGGCCGGCACGAGCGTCGGCGCGACGATCACGCTGCTGCTCCAGCGGTACGGGCGCGCGTATTTGAAGAAGCGCTTCGACGGTTCGGTCGACGCGTTGTTGCCCATTTCGTTGAGCAGGTCGACGACCTTCCCGAAGCTGGCATTGCCGCTGCTGCTGCCGACGCCGACGTTGTTGCCGGAGTCGTTGTACAGCACGGTCGTCGCATCGGCGGGCACGCTGGTGATGCTGGTCGTCTGCTGAGCCGCGGTGCGCCATGCGGCGGTAAGCGGGCCCATGCCGTCGGTCACGCTGTATCCCTTGCCGCGCCGGTCGTCGTAGTACGCGGCATCGGCCTGTTGCGGTGTGCGCGCGGTCGTCGCGTTGACCACGTACTGCACGTTGGCGGACAGCACCGCATCGTTCAGGATCGTGCCGCACGGCACGCCGCTGTTCGGCAGCCCGGAGCAGGTCGACGGCGAAATGGCCGGGAACGCGCCGTTCGCCGGCGCGCTCACGCCCGCGTCGACCAGCATCGTCGCCGGCTGCCACAGATCGAGGAAACGGCTCAGCACGCGCACCGCGGCGTTGGTCGACAGCGTCGCATAGCGCGCGTCGCCGCGCTGGTTGGTCGCGACGTTGTCGACGAAGGCGGGCGCGCTCGGGATCGGCGCGCTGTCGACGAAGCCGGGGTCGGCGGGCGGCGCCGGAACGGCCGCGGCGATCGTGCCGGTCGACGTGACGTCGTCGCCGCCGCCGCACGCAGCCAGTACGATCGCACTCGACAATGCCGCGACGTGCAGCGGGAAACGGCTTCGTGACGCAAACATGCAAGACTCCATCCTGAGGGTAGAAGATGGAGGATTGTGGTGAGCGATCGTTACGCGGTCGTTACGGAATTGTTTCGCGTTGCACGCGGCTGCCGAAAATTCCCACTATCTGGTTAATTTCCGATGCTTAACATGACGGACGCCGAAATTCATGGCGTCCGTCACCGACACAGGGCGGCGGGCGCCGGCCTACGCACCGGCCGTGCGCGTGTCCAGCCGGAACAGCGAGACGGCCTCGGCAAGCCGGTTTCCCTGTTCCTCGAGCGATTTCGATGCGGCGGCGGCCTGCTCGACGAGTGCCGCATTCTGCTGGGTGACTTCGTCCATTTGCGTGATGGCCAGATTGACCTGCTCGATGCCGCGGCTCTGCTCGCTCGACGCCGCGGCGATCTCGCCCATGATGTCGGTCACGCGGGAGATCGCATGCGTCACCTCGCTCATCGTGTCGCCCGCGTTGTTCGCGATATGCGAGCCGTCCTGGATTTTCCGGACCGATTGCGAGATCAGCTCGCGAATCTCCTTCGCGGCGCTCGACGAACGCTGCGCCAGGCTTCTGACTTCGCTCGCCACCACCGCGAAGCCGCGGCCCTGCTCGCCGGCGCGGGCGGCCTCCACGGCCGCGTTGAGCGCGAGGATGTTGGTCTGGAACGCGATCCCTTCGATGATCCCGGTGATCTCGGCGATCTTGGCGGAGCTCGCGCTGATGTCCGTCATCGTGTCGACCATCAGGCCGACCGCCGTGCTGCCGCGCTCGGCGACCTCCGATGCGTTGTTCGCCAGGCCGCTCGCCTGCTGCGCGTTGTCGGCGTTCAGGCGCACGGTGGACGTCAGTTGCTCCATGCTCGACGCGGTTTCCTGCAGCGACGCGGCCTGCTGTTCCGTGCGGGACGACAGGTCCTGGTTGCCGGACGCGATTTCGCCGGCGCCGGTCGCGACGTTGCCCGATGCGGTACGGACTTCCGAGATCAGGCGGCTCAGGTTCGCCTGCATGTCGCGCATCGAAGCCAGCACGCTGCCGGCCGGCGCGGCGCCGGTCGTGGATTCGGCGCCGAGATCGCCGGCGGCGATATGGCGGGCGATATCGCTGAGCGCGGCTGGCTCCGTGCCCAGCGAGCGCAGCAGGCCGCGGGTGATGAAGACGCCCGAGATCGCGGCCGCGGCGGCGGCGGCGATGCAGATCGCGATCAGCATCAGCCGTCGCGAGGTATAACGGTCGTCCGATTCCTTCACCAGTTGGTCGGCCCGCGAGCGCGAGTACGTCGCATACGTGTCGGTGGCCGCGACAAGCTGCGCCAGCAGCGGTCGGCACTGTTCGTTGATCATCGTGATCGCCTGGTCGCGCCGGTTGTTCGCCGCCGCGTCGACGATGGCGCGCGCCACCGGGCCGTACTGCGCCTCGACCGCCCCGATTTGCCGAACCAGTTCGCGAGACTTGTCGGACGCGCCGCTCCCCTCGCGGACCGCATTCGTCAGTTCGCCCATCAGCGCGCCGACTTCGCGGTCGGCCTGCAGTGCGGCTTCCTTCTCGATGTCCGCGTCGCGCGGGCTGGCCGCGAGGACCTGGTTGCGGGCGGCGATCGCGCGCCGGTCGACCGCGAAGCGAATCTTGTCCGCCAGGTTCGCGCGGGCGTTGGTGCCGTTGACGTAGTTGTCGAATGCCGCGTTCGCGTTGCCGAGCGATACGATGCCGACGAGGGAGACGAGCACGACCATGCACGTAAGAAGTCCGAAAGCCAGGATCAGCTTCGTACGAACCGTTAACCGTCGATCATTCATGAGAAAAGTCCAGTCTTGAGTATCAAATAGCTTTCCTGATTATCGGAACGGTGAATGAACAGTTTAGGATCGGCTCCCTGGAGCAATCGTTTGCGTGCGACCTGATGTCGAAAAAATTCTGACCACGGTCCGTGCTCGTCACGCGGGCGGGCGAACGGGGCCGTTTTCGCACGACATTGCCGGTTTTCGCGTTCGCGCTATCGGGCGATAGCGCGCCGTGTCGCCCGCCGCGTGGCCGTGCCGGTCGCTGTCCTTCCGGCATCACTCAACTTCCGGCCCCTGGTGCCGTTAAACGGATCAGGGTCGCCTTGTTCAGCGATCCATTTCAATCACGCGGTAATGGAGACCGAAGTCATCATGCTGTCATCAATTCGCGCACGGATACTGGCGACGTGTGTCGCCATCGTAGTGACGGCGCTGGCTGTAACCGGGGGGCTCGTCTATTACGTCGTCAAGACCCACAACGACGAGGCCATCGACCAGAATCACAAGTCGATTCTCGCCGGCCACGCGCTGGCGATCGACGAATGGGTGGCCAGCCGGGCGCGCGAAACCCAGGCGCTCGCGGACACGATCGCGATCGGCGAGGGCGACCCGGTGCCGGCGCTGAAGCTGCTCGGCAAGTCGGGCGGCTTCGAGGTGCTGACGCTCGGCCTGCCCGACAAGACGGCATTCTCGAACGTGCCGCTCGCGCCCGGCTACGATCCGACCGCGCGGCCCTGGTACAAGCAGGCCGTCGGCGCGGGCCATCTGGTCGTGACCGCGCTTTACCGCGATGCGACGAGCGGCAAGCCGGCGGTCGCGTTCGCGGTGCCCGTGATGCGCGACGGCGCGGTGAAGGGCGTGCTGGCCGCCAGCCTGTTCATGGAGAACGTGAGCGCGATCGTGACCTCCGTTCACCCGACGCCGGCGAGCTTTGCGTTCCTGGTGGACAAGGGCGCTCGCGTGATCGCGTCGGCCAAGACCGACCTGATCATGAAGCCGGCCACCGGTCTCTCGCCGGAACTCGATGCCGACCGCCTCGGCGCGCTGCAGACGGCGGTCGCGCCCGTCGCGGTCGATATCGACGGCGTCGCCAAGCTGATGCGCGCCGAGCCGATCGCCGGCACCGACTGGTCGCTGGTGCTCGCGCTCGACAAGGCGGACGTGACGGCCGGCATGCGAGCGGTCGCGACGACGACGCTATTGGCGATCGTGATCGTCGCCGTCATCGCGGCCGCGCTGGTCGGCGCGATGACGAACGCGGCCTTCAAGCGCATCCTGCTGGTGCGCGACGCGCTCACGGACGTATCGAGCGGCAGCGGCGACCTGACGAAGCGCCTGCCGGCCGACGGCGCGGACGAAGCCGCGCAGATCGCGCATGCGTTCAACGCGTTCGCCGAGAAGATCAGTGCGATCCTGCTGCAGATCCGCGCGTTCAGCGCGTCCGTGAACCTCGCGAGCGCCGAGATCGCGCAGGGCAACCAGGATCTGTCGGCCCGCACCGAACACGCGGCGTCGAGCCTGCAGGAAACGGCCGCCGCGCTCGAGGAGATCGCCGGCACCGCCCGCAACTCGGCCGATGCGGCGAGCCAGGTGAGCCGTCTGGCGGAATCGGCGTCGGATGTCGCGCTGCGGGGCGGCACCGTCGTGCGCGACGTCGTCTCGACGATGAACGACATCACGCAGGCGTCGGCGGAGATTGCCAACATCGTCGGCGTGATCGACGGCATCGCGTTCCAGACCAACATTCTCGCGTTGAACGCCGCGGTCGAAGCGGCACGCGCGAACGAGCACGGCCGCGGTTTCGCGGTCGTGGCCGGGGAAGTGCGGGCGCTCGCGCAGCGCAGCGCGCAGGCCGCGCGGGAAATCAAGCAGCTGATCCACTCGTCGGTCGAGAAGATCGAGGGCGGCTCCGGGCTCGTGCAGACGGCCGGTGCGACGATGGACGAAATCGTCGACGGCGTGCGCAACATCACGAGCGTGATCGCCGAAATCAGCGTCGCCGCGAAGGAGCAGAGCACCGGGCTCGAGCAGGTGAATCAGGCGGTGTCGCAGCTCGACGATACGACGCAGCAGAACGCGGCGCTGGTCGAGCAATCGGCGGCGGCCGCGACGTCGCTGCGCGAGCAGGCGGCCCGGCTCGCGCAGACGGTCGGGGAGTTCAAGCTGGCGGAGCGCGCGGTGGCGGCGTGATGGGTGGTTTGACGGGGGCCCGGTGCCCCCGGCTTCATGCGACGCGCTGCCGGAGCAGTGCAGCGCCGTGACGCCAGTCCGGTTGGTCTACCCGCCGACGACGGGCCGGATCGCGTCCGTGCCCCGCGCTGATCCGTCGGTACCTTGCGCATGCGCTGGCTGACTGCGATCGATCGCGGGCGGGCAGGCCGGTATCGCTGCCGTTTCGTTCAGGCAAGCAGCCCGCGTGCCGCGAGATTCGCATACAGCGCGCGCACGCCGAAGGTCCACGGCGCGATCTCCGTGCACAGCCGCACGGTATTGACGAGTGCGCCGAGCGCGGGCGTCGAGATCGTCACGCGGTCGCCGAGGTGATGCGTGAATCCGCCGCCGGGCGCGTCGCGATCCTGGATCGGCGAGAACATCGTGCCGAGGAACAGCATGAAGCCGTCCGGATACTGGTGATGCGCGCCGCAGGTCTGCGCGACGAGGTCGGCCGGGTCGCGGCTGATCTCCCGCATGTGGCTGATGCCGTCGAGCACGAAGCCGTCGTCCGCGCCTTCGACGCGCAGCGACACGCTGCATGCCCGCACGCTGTCGAGCGTGAAGCCGTCGTCGAACAGCCGTACGAACGGGCCGATCGCGCACGAGCCGTTGTTGTCCTTGCATTTGCCGAGCAGCAGCGCCGAGCGGCCTTCGATGTCGCGCAGGTTCACGTCGTTGCCGAGCGTCGCGCCCACCGGCCTGCCGTCGCTGGCGACCGCCAGCACGATCTCCGGTTCCGGGTTGTTCCATACCGATATGGGCAGCAGCCCCACGTCCGCGCCGAAGCCGACCGCCGACATCGGCTGCGCCTTGGAGAACACCTCGGCATCCGGGCCGATGCCGACTTCCATGTATTGCGACCACGCGCCGCGGCGCTCGAGTTCCGCCTTCAGGCGCAACGCAGCTTCCGAGCCCGGCACGATCTTCGACAGGTCGGTGCCGATGGTCGCAGCGATGGTGTCGCGCACCTCCCGCGCCTTGGCCGGATCGCCGCCGGCCTGTTCCTCGATCACGCGTTCGATCAGGCTGACCGCAAAGGTCACGCCGCACGCCTTGATCGCCTGCACGTCGCACGGCGCGAGCAGGTGCGTCGCCCCCGGCGTGCCGTCCAGCGCCGCCTGCAACAACGGCTCGACGCGGCCGAGCGATTCGCCGGAAGCGGTGCGCGCGATGGCGACCGCATCGGGGCGGTCGAACAGGTCCGCGGTGGTCGGCACGGTACGCGTGATGTCGAACACTTCGCCGCCGCGCACGGCGACGACGCTCGGGCCCGCGTGGGCGCCGTCGTGTCGCCAGACGCGGCCGATCAGCAGTGCATGGGCAAGGTCGTGCGGCAGGCAGTCGGAAACGGAAGGAGTACGCATGGTCAGCTCGGCAAGAGTCGGAGGCGGTGGGGTCAGTGCGAATGGCGCGGGTTGCCGCGCTGCTCGATCACCTTCAGGTACAGCGTGGCCGGTTCGAGGCAGCCGCCGGTGGACAGCTGGCCGACGAAGCGGCGATAGAGTTCCTGCCACGGCGTTTGCGCCTGCGGCACGGTGAAGCTCGCGGTCTCGCGGCGGCGCGCGAGTTCGTCCTCGTCGACGAGCACGTCGACGCTGCGGCGGTTCAGGTCGACGCGCACGCGATCGTTCGTGCGCAGCAGCGCGAGGCCGCCGCCGACCGCCGCTTCCGGCGACATGTTCAGGATCGACGGGCTGGCCGATGTGCCGCTCTGGCGTCCGTCGCCCATGCACGGCAGCGACGTCACGCCGCGCTTCACCAGCTCGGCCGGCGGCGCCATGTTCACGACTTCGGAACTGCCCGGGTAGCCGACCGTGCCGCAGCCGCGGATCACGAGGATGCAGCGTTCGTCGATGTTCAGCGCGGGATCGTTGATGCGCGCGTGGTAGTCCTCGGGGCCGTCGAACACGATCGCGCGCGCCTCGAACGTATTCTCCGCGCCCGGCTCGGAAAGGTAGGTGCGGCGGAATGCTTCGCCCACCACCGACATCTTCATGATCGCGCTGTCGAAGAAGTTGCCCGACAGCACCATGAAGCCGGCGCCATGCTTGAGCGGCGCATCGGGCGTGCGGATCACGTCGCGGTCGGCGTCCTGCGCGGTGTCGGCGATCTCGCCGATCGCGCGGCCCGACACGGTCAGGCAGTCGCGCCGCAGCAGGCCGGCCGCATCGAGCTGGCGAAGCACCGCGGGCACGCCGCCGGCGCGGTGGAAGCTCTCGCCGAGGTATTCGCCGGCCGGCATGCAGTTGACGAGCAGCGGCACGGCTTCACCGAAGCGCTGCCAGTCGTCCAGGCTCAGCTCGACGCCCATGTGGCGCGCAATCGCGATCAGGTGCGGCGGGCAGTTGGTCGATGCGCCGAGCGCGGAGGCGACGACGATCGCATTCTCGAATGCCGCGCGCGTCATGATCTTCGACGGGCGCAGGTCCTCGCGAACGAGTTCCACCGCGCGCTTGCCGGTTGCGTAAGCCATCTGGCTGCGCTCGCGATAGGCGGCGGGGATGCTCGCGCAGCCCGGCAGCGACATGCCCAGCGCCTCGGCGAGGCTGTTCATCGACAGCGCGGTGCCCATCGTGTTGCAGTGGCCGATCGACGGCGACGAAGCCGTGGTCAGCTGCATGAAGCCTTCGTAGTCGATCTCACCGGCCGCGAGCAGGTTGCGCGCATGCCAGATCACCGTGCCCGAGCCGACCCGCTTGCCCTCGTGCCAGCCATCGAGCATCGGGCCGCCCGACAGCACGATCGCTGGCATGTCGACGGTGGCCGCGGCCATCAGGCACGCGGGCGTGGTCTTGTCGCAGCCTGTCGTCAGCACCACGCCGTCCAGCGGAAAACCGTGCAGCACTTCCACCAGCCCGAGGTACGCGAGATTGCGGTCGAGCGCGGCGGTGGGCCGGCGGCTCTGCTCGGCCAGCGGATGCACGGGGAATTCCATCGGAATGCCGCCCGCGTCGCGGATGCCGGCCTTGGTGCGTTCGGCCAGCTCGATGTGATGGCGGTTGCATGGCGCGAGGTCGCTGCCAGTTTGTGCGATGCCGATGATAGGGCGGCCCGACTGCAGTTCCTCGCGCGTCAACCCGTAGTTCATGAAGCGCTCGACGTAGAGCGCGGTCATGTCTGCATGCGCGGGGTCGTCGAACCACTCCTGGCTCCGCAGACGGCGAGGGGTTTGTGACATGGCAGGCTGTCTCCTAAGGGGCCTTTTCATTTTGCGTGCCGGATGGTACCGGTAACATTGACTCGATGTTAGCACGGCTTTTTTGCGTAGCGGAAGGGATTTCGTGCGCGCGCGGCGAAGGTGTGGGGCAGGGCCGGTGCGAAGCCGCGCGCGCCGCGTCTTGGGATGCGCGCGGCCGTCGGCGCGTCAGGCGCTTTCCCGCGCGATGATCGTGTAGTCGATGCGGATGCTTTTCGATGCGGTGCGCTCGCCGCCGTCACGCGCTTGCAGCGCCGCCAGCAACGCTTCGCCCGTGCGCAGCCCGATGCCGTACGCGTCGACCGACACGGTCGTGATGGTCGGGTGGCAGCACTCGGCCACTTCGAAGTTCCCGAAGCCGGCCACGGCGATGTCGGCGGGCACGGCGAGTCCGCGCCGGTGACACTCCATGATCGCGCCGAACGCCGACATGTCGCTCACGCACATCACCGCGTCGGTATCCGGCCATTGCTCCAGCAGGGCTGCCATCGCGGGCCCGCCGTGGCTCATCGTGATCGGCGATTCGCCCAGCCGCACGACGCGCGGTTCGCCCAGCCCCAGCGCCTTGATCTCCGCCTGGTAGCCCTTGAGCCGGTCGAGGCCACGGCGGTCCAGTTCGCTCGCGCCGACCAGAAAGCCGATGCGTCGATAACCGCGCTCGGCCAGATGACGCACCATCGCACGGGCGGCGCGCACGTTCGAGAAGCCGACGGCGGTGTCGATCGGGCGCGTGGGCAGATCCCACATCTCGACCACCGGAATCGCCGAGCGCTCCAGCACCTTGCGCGTTGCCTCGGTGTGCTGCGCGCCGGTCAGCGCGACGCAGCGCGGCTGGTGCCGCAGCATCGAGCGGACGAGCCGTTCTTCCCGTTCGAGGTCGTAGTCGGTGTCGCCGAGCAGCAGCTGGAGGCCATGCGGCTCCAGCGCATCGGTCAGGCCGCGCACGGTGTCCGAGAAGTTGGAACTCGACAGCGACGGCACCAGCACCGCGACGAATTCCGAGCGCCCCGACGACAGCGCGCCGGCGGCGGCATCCGCCACGTAGCCGAGCTGGTCGATGGCCTCGCAGACCCGTGCGCGCGTCTCGGCGGCCACGCTGTGGCCGGCGAGCACGCGCGACACCGTCATCTTCGATACGCCGGCGAGGCGCGCTACGTCGGACATGCGGGGCGGCCCGGCGGGCCGGACGGCGGTGGGACTGGGCATCGGAATCGCGATCGGGAGAAGGCCGGAAAGGCTACATCATACCGGGGCCGCATCCCGTGCAGGCGCGGTCGCGGCGTGCCCGTCACAGAGCGGGACGCACTAGGGAAACCACGCGTTCCGCGGGACTTGTACGCGCGTATCGCCGCATGCTACCTTCAAATTTGTTACCGGTATCAGTGTGCCGATCGCTCCCGTCGCCTCGTCGGCTTTTTTTTGCCATGGAATGTTATCGGTAACATCGATGCGCGAAGCGCACGCGACGGTACGAAGAAGACCTACATAAACAGGAGACAGACCGATGCCATCCATTACGCAGGCCGCTGCCGCACCGGCCGCGGCCGACTCGTCCGAAGACGCCCTTTATCGCAAGGTCATGCGGCGCATCCTGCCGTTGCTGCTGCTCTGTTACGTCGTGGCTTACCTGGACCGCGTCAACGTGGGCTTCGCGAAGCTGCAGATGCTCGACGACCTGAGCCTGAGCGACGGCGTCTATGCGCTCGGCGCCAGCATCTTCTTCTGGGGCTATTTCCTGTTCGAGATGCCCAGCAACCTGTTGCTGCATCGCTACGGCGCACGCTTCTGGATCGCGCGGATCATGATCACGTGGGGCATCGTGTCGTCGTCGATGGCGTTCATCGTGCCGCTCGCGCAGTTCTTCCACGTGCAGACGACCACGATGTTCTACACGCTGCGCTTCCTGCTCGGGCTGTGCGAAGCGGGGTTTTTCCCGGGCGTCATCCTGTACATGAACTACTGGTTCCCGGCGCGACGCCAGAGCGTGGCGATGTCGGGCTTCCTGGTCGCGATCCCGCTGAGCCTGACGCTCGGCAGCGTGCTGTCCGGCTGGCTGATGGAGCAGACGCACGGCCTGTCGGGCATGAGCGGCTGGCAATGGATGCTGCTGCTCGAAGGGCTGCCGTCGATCGTGGTGGCGTTCATCGTGCTGGCCTGCCTCGGCGACGGCCCGCAGTCGGCGAAGTGGCTGTCCGCCGACGAAAAGGCGGTGCTGTCGCGCAATCTCGAATCCGAGGCCGCGCACAAGTCGCACAGCATCGGCGCCGCGCTGCGCAGCCCGCGCGTCTGGCTGCTTACGTTCATCCTGCTGACGTTCAATACCGGCTTCTACGGGCTGGCCTTCTGGCTGCCGTCGATCATCCGCGCGTCGGGCGTGCACAGCCCGCTGCACATCGGTGTGCTGACGGCCATTCCGTACCTGACGGCGATCTTCGCGATGGTGTGGAACGCGTCGCACTCGCGCAAGACCGGCGAACGCCGCCTGCACGCGGCGATTCCCGCGCTGATCGGCGGCGTTTTCCTGATCCTGAGCGCGGCGTTTGCGCACAACGTGGCGATATCGATCGTATTCCTGACTATTGCCACGTGCGGCATCCTCGCGCTGATGCCGATCTACTGGACCTTTCCGGGGCAGATCCTGTCCGGCACGGCCGCGGCTGCCGGCATCGCGCTGATCAATTCGGTAGGCAACCTGTCCGGCTTCACGGGCTCGATGATTACCGGCGTCGCCAAGCAGATGACCGGCAACATCAACAACGGGACCTATGCGCTGGGCGCTTGCCTGCTGGTCAGCTGCGTGCTGATCGCGGCGATTCCGCGCGATATCCTGCGGCCGCCGGTGGGGCGGTAGGGCGTTCGCGCTAGGGTCCGGCCGGCCGGGGCTGGGACATCGCGCCGGCCCGGCGCAGGATGCATCACGCCACGTGGATTGATCTCGTGTGAGTTCGCTCGACCATCACACGCGGAATTCCGGCTACCTCCAGCCGGGGACGCTCGGCGCGCTACTCCGCTTTCTCGTGGGCGGTCGTCATGCGTCCTCCAGTGCGAAGCGCACCTTGTCTCCGAGCGTGCGCAACCGTTCGACCGGTTCGTTCGAGAACACGAAACGGACGTACTGCTCGCCGTGTGCGACACCCCATCCGGTCATGGCCGTCGCACATACGCCGCGGCGCAGCAACCGCTCCGACATCTGCGATCCGGTCAGGCCGAAATCGGACACACGCAGCAACATCGACCAGCCGCCCGCCGGCATGCCGAACGGGAGGCCCGACAGTTCGGTTGCGACCGTATCCCGCCGTCTCTCGAGTTCGCTCACGTAGCCAGGCAGATCGGATGCGGAATGTTCGAGCGCAACCGCCGCGGCCTCCTGCGCTACGCCGACCGGCACCACGACATTGGCGAGCGACACGGCCACCAGATCCGGAATCAGCCATTCCGGCGCGACGATCCAGCCGACCCGCCAGCCGATCATGCGCAACTCTTTCGACGCGGCGCCGACCGTGACCGTGCGCTCGGCCATGCCGGGCAGGCCGGCGGGATGGATGACCTCGCGTCCATCGAAGAGCAGCCGTTCCATCGCGCTGTCGAGGATCAGCAGCAGATCGTTCTGCACACACAGGCTCGCGATCAATTGCCAGTCGGACGCATCGAGGAAGCCACCCGAAGGCATCGACGGCGACATCAGCAGCATGGCCCGCGTTTGCGGACCGATTGCTGCCCGCAGCGCGGCCTGGTCCAGCTTCCATTCGCCGCCCGGCGTGAAAGCGAACGGTACTTGCCGCGGCACGCCGCCCGCCAGGCGGACGCGGTTCAGCAGACCCGCGTACGTCGGATCGGTGACGATGACTTCGTCGCCGGTCTCGACGGTGGCGAGCAGCGTGTTCAGAATGCCGGAGAGCCCGCCCGCCGATACGACCACCTGGTCGGCGGTGAAGCGCTGCCCCGAAAGCGCCGATACGTGGGCGGCAGCGCTCGCGCGTAGCCGATCCTGACCGACGAATGGCAAATAGGAGTTGGCCGAGTCCCGCTGGATTGCCGCTCGGGTGAAGGCGAGCGCTTCTGAAGTGGGCGGGATGTCGGTATCGAGATTTTCGAGTCGCAAAAGGTCGACATCGGCATGATCGGCGATCGAACCCATGCGATCGACGCCGATGCCGGCAATGTGCTGCAGACGAACTGGACGGTGGTGGCGCATCGAGCCTCCGATTTTGTTACAATTTAATAGATAATATATGCATGGTGGTCGGGATGAACTTTGAAGTCAAGGAGGATCGCTCGCTGGCCGATCGGATCGCCGTCGCATTGGCGGACCGCATCATCTCGGGTGTCATCGCGCCGGGGGAGTGGCTGCGTCAGGACCACATCGCGGCAGAGTTCGGCGCGAGTCATGTGCCGGTGCGCGAGGCGTTCAGACGGCTGGAAGCGCAAGGGTTGGCTGTGGTCGAACCGCGACGAGGCGTGCGGGCGGCGCCGCTCGAGCCCGCGGACGTGCTTGAAATGGCAAAGATGCGCGCTGCTTTCGAGGCGCTGGCGCTGCGTGAGGCGATTCCCGCTCTCGACGCAGGGGCGCTGGAGGAACTCGATGCGATCCTCGATCAGGAGTCGGCGGCGCACGGCATAGCCGTGCTGGGCACGCTGAATCTGCGGTTTCATCGCGCATTGACCGCGCGGTGCGGGATGCCGCGGCTCATCGCCGCGATTGGCGACATGCATCGGGCCAGTTCACGGCATTTGTATGCGACGTGGCAGCAACTGGACTGGCAGGATCGCTCGAACGACGAGCATCGGAACATCGTTCGGGCGATACGGGAGGGTGATGTGGATGCGGCGTGTGCGGTTTTGTCCGCGCATATTCTGGCTGCGGGCGAGGCATTGGCTCAGGCGTTGCGTAGGCGGTAGGGACGCAGGTCAGGCCGGGGCATCGATCGGTGCGAAAGGCTGGTTGGGGGGGACTGGCGTTTTTCTCCGGGGCGGCTATAGTCAAACGCGTCGGGGGCATTCGGGCCACAAACGCACATTCTGCCGCTCGGCCTAAGGCGGCGACAATGAGCGCCTGCGGACTAGCGTCGAAGACATCGTAGTCGGTTAAAATAAGAATATGCAAAAACGCTGACCGAAAAAACGATTGGAAGAGCGCCAACATGGTCTTTTAAAATGCACTGGAAATACATGGAAATGTCCAGAGAGTTGGCTCACCTCGCGAACAGGTGGGTTCTGAAAAATCCAAATTTGGAACTTATACCTGATAGTGAGGACTATCCGTGGTTCATCGTTGAGTTGCAGAGGCAATTAAAAGCACTCGATTCAAGAAATGAACTTCTCCTTCCGAATTTGCAAAACGACAACGAATCAATTGCCATATTTTCAGATTACGGCGGGGAAAGTAAAGATGCGAAATATCATACGTATAGTTTCCTAACCTGTGCGTGGGATCAGTTGGATCCATTCTTTGAGGCAATGGGCCGACTGAGAAAGCAAACTGGTCTAGAAAATCCGTTGAAGGAGATCGCTTATAAGGATCTCCATTACGGGCCGGTTCGGCGAGCATTAGATGGTTATCTAAACCATCTGAGTAATTTGGTAAATGGGATTCTTCTAACTGTCGTGGTCGACAAAGACGTGGGGTCAGTATACGGCGTCGATAAAAAGAATTCCCAACAGTTCATCGTAAAGACATTATCTGATCATGGCTTTGGTGAGTTGAAGCCGGCAGTTGCAGAGAAGATGATGAGGATTGTGCATTTCTCCGCTTATCTCGTGGCGTTGCTCTCAAGGGATGGCCAGAAAATCTTCTGGATGACCGACCATGACAGCATCGCACCGAATAGCGAACGACACATGCAGATGTTGTCTGTATTCAATAGTAATCTCGCCCGCTACAGTCGACACCGATTTTCGATGGTTGGTGGGGCACTGCCATTTGTGGAGCGACTGCCGATGTGGTTGGATTTGCTGAGTGCGCCGGACATTGTGGCAGGTTCTGTTGAGCACTACATGTCACGTAAAAAGATTTTCGGCGAACAATTTCCGATCACCGAGCATTGCAATAGGGTCTTGATGTGGCTCGCCGTCCAAGGGATCGGGCTGAAACGCCATACAGTGATAATTCGAAAAGAGGAACAAGGGGTCGTCAGTAGCACTCTCAAATTTGTTTTGAAAGAACCACTACTGAACGCGAATGTTGTTCCAGTCTTCATACCTCGAAGGCCTTAGAAACTTGGATAACGCAATAGATCTAGGGTGTACTTCCGCTCGACGAATGGCCGCTAAGCGAGAGAACTGAACGGCGGCTCAGAGTCGGAAGTCGCCGGTCGAGCGGCGTGGGCTGCCTTCCGGCCAGAAGCAGACGTTCGCTGCGCTGGTGACCACCTCGGCTTCAAGTTAAACTACGTCCTACGGGCATCCATAGGCTAGCTGCCGGTCATGTTGAGCATCTGGTCTCACAGAACTTTTGTCGAACGCTATGCAAGTTCACGCGACCGGCGAGTACTCGTCGGCAATCATTGTTGACAGCGAGTCAATCGGGTGCCTTTGGAGGCACGTCGAGGACTTTTCTGCTGCGGCGTCTGCGACAGTTTCCTGCGCGGATGGAATCGAGCGAAAGTTTCAGAAGCTAGACGATCTGCTTGCCTACGAAAACTCCACTCGGGCGGCAGTCAAGACTGTTGAGATATTTGGCAGTTCTAGAGCTCCGGACCGAAGCATTTCCGTGACCGTTGGAAGGAGCTACGGTGCTCGAGCCGCTCTGTCCGTTCGCGGCGAAGAGCAAGAAGTCGCTGCAGCACGTACGAGGGTTCTGGATTCGTTTGCAGGCATGCGCGCTTGGTACTCACCTGTCGCGACCCTCGATCTTTGGATAGTCTGGTTCGTCATTTTCATGGCCTTCTCGCTAATCATTCAACTCATGCTGCCGAGTGAGGTGCCAAAACACCCGGAGCGCACGTTTTCGGAAGCTCTGCAATTGCTAGTGAAATTCGTCTTGTACGTGGCACCAGCTTTTGTTGTCATTTTTGGCGTATCTCGACTGAAGGCCCGGTACTTCCCGATGGTTTCTATGGCAATTGGTCAAGGCGCTCGACGGCATAGCACGGATGAGCAGGTCCGCTGGACCGTTATTGTTGGACTGCTTGTCGGTCTTACAGGCTCTGCAATCTATGCCCGGATCGGCGGAACCTAACTAACGCTGTCTAGCGGATGCCTCACGGCGCTGCTGATTTTGAGCGTTAAGTGACCGCTTCTTGGCACAACTCGTAGCTGAGAAGGTCCGCTCAGAGTCGTTCGCAGCTGCGTCCAGGGTCTGGTCGAGATCTGCACGAGGCCGCGCTCCCCCCTCTTTTCACCGCCACGATCATCTGCACGAGCTCATACGTTGCACGACTCTTGACCTTGACCGCAAGCACGGCGAAGGCGACCCGTAGCGTGACATCTTCATTTTTACCGACCGCTCACGACACACTACGCCGCATCCCCCGCACCTGCAGCCAAATGGCCGATATCAGGAAATAGAGCGCACCCACTCCCGCATAGCCGGCGATCTTCACGATCGCGGGCGGCATCGGCGCGTGGCTTTGCAAAATGAAGAACAACCCGGCCAGCGCCGATTGCGCGCCGCTCAGCACCATCACCCACTGTGCGCCGGCATGCTTCCAGCGCCGCACGGCAGTGCCGAGCTGCAGCGCGCCAGACAGAATCGCCCACACGCCGAACACCGCGAGTACCGCGGGCAGGCCCGCATTCAACGCCGGAAATACGGCCAGTGTCGTGACGGCGCTGATCGCGACGTTCACCGCCTGCGTGCGGTTTGCCGCCATTCCGCCGCTGCGGGACAGGTCGACGAAATTGGCGAGTGCATCCCAGGCCGGATAAAAGACCAGCAGGACCGCCGCGCCGGCCGCGCTTTGCCGGCCGACGGAAAAAGCCAGCGCGACCCAGATCAGCGAGAATATCGCCCGGGAAAAGTAGTACCGTTTCAGCCAGTGTTCGTCGGCAGGGGCGTGGAATTCGGGGTAGCGATCAGTCATTTGCACTCCTTGTTACATTGAATCGTCGTTCCGGCCCGCATGCACGATTCCCACCACGCGAATGCGGCCTCGACCGGATCTCCAGTGCGCCGAGTATCGCAATCGTCCGCGCCTGCCGCCATCGGTCAGATGTCCGATGGCGAAGTCCACTGGCTGCTCGCTCCGATGCCGGTGAACATCGCACCGGATAGGCAGCGACACGCCGCCGACGCGCATGCTCATGCACGCCGCGACGCCGTCGCGTATGATCGTTTTCCCGTCTTCGCGAATGTCTCCGCCCACCCGATGCCCGACGCCGAAGTCCGTCACGCCCCGCTGCGCATATTCGACGCCGTACGCGCGCTGGCCTTCATCGGCGATCTCAGCATGGGCCAGCCGACCGACCATTCGCCGCGCACCAGTTGGTTGGCGGCGCAGCTCGCGCACGCGGCACGATTCGATGCATCGGTGTGCGACACGGCTCGCGAGGTGGCGCTGTTGCGCTGGTCGGGCTGCACGGCGAATGCGACGGGTTTCGCTCAGATATTCGGCGACGACGTCGCGATTCGCGCGGCGATGCTCGCGAACCGGGCCGGCATGGCCGAAGCGATCGGCGGCGCGGGTGTCGCGCTGATCCCGCTCGCGCAGATTCATTGTGAAGTCTCGGGCGAGGTTGCGCGAATACTCGGTCTGTCCGGCGCGACGGAAACCGCGCTGCGGCACATTTTCGAAACCTGGGACGGCAACGGGCTGCCTGCTCGGCTCGTGCGCGAACAGGTGCCGCCCGCCGTGTCGATCGTCGCGCTTGCGGGCGACCTCGACGTGTTCAGCCGCACATACGGCATCGAACGGGCCCTCGAATTGATCGGCCAACGCGCGGGGTCACGCTATCCGGCCGTGCTCGTCGAGACGGCTGCGCGCGACGCACCACGCTGGCTGGCGGCGCTCGAGCACATGGCGCCCGCCGACCTGGACGCCGCATTGGCCACGCCGGACATGCAGGGCGCGACGTCCGCCGAATTGATTGCGGACGTCATCGATCTGAAACTGCCGTGGATGACGGGTTTTTCGCGTTCGGTCGCCGCGACGGCGGCCGCGTGTTACGGCCGTCTGTCGCCGGATGAGGCCGCGCGCGAACGCGTGTACCGCGCCGGACTGATTCATGGCATCGGCAGGGCGGCGGTGCCGAACGACGTGTGGAATCTGCCGACGCGGCTGCCTGCGAGCGCGTGGGAAAAGGTGCGACTCGTGCCGTACTGGACCGAACGCGCCGGAAAGCAGACCGGCGCGCTCGGCGAAGCCGCGGTGCTTGCGTCGTATGCCTACGAACGGGAGGACGGTTCGGGCTATTTCCGCGGCGCGCGCGCTGCGGCGCTGACGCTGGAAGCGCGCGTGCTGGCGGCGTCGCTGGCGTGGGTCGCGTTGCGCTCGGCGCGTCCGTGGCGCGCAGCGCTGAGCGATGCCGCTGCCGCCGGCCAGTTGCAGGAAGAGGCGGCGTGCGGCCGGCTATGCGGCGAAGTGGTGGCCGCGCTCGTGACGGGCGGGGCGCCTGTGCTCCGGCGCATCACCACGGGCGCGTCGGCCGCTGGCCCGCGCCTGTCCGCGCGGGAAATCGACGTCCTGCGGGCGATTTCCCGCGGCGCGAGCAACAAGCAGGTCGCGCAGGCGCTCGCGATGAGTCCGAGCACGGTGCGCACCCATGTCGAGAAGGCGTTCCGCAAGCTCGAATGTTCGACGCGCGCCGCGGCGACCCTCAAGGCGTCGGCGCTGGGGCTGCTCTGACGTTATCCGCGACGCGGATTCGCTTTCGTGTGTGCGCGGACGGTCAGTCGGGCGTCACCCGATCAGTCGAGCCCGCCCTGGCACAGATACTTGATCGACAGATAATCGTCGAGCCCATACCGCGAGCCTTCGCGACCATAGCCCGATTCCTTCACGCCGCCGAACGGCGCGGCCTCGCTCGCGAGCGCGCCTTCGTTGATCCCGACGATGCCGGTTTCGAGCCGTGCCGACACGCGCGCGATGCGTCGCACGTCCTGCGTGTAGAAATACGCGGCGAGCCCGAACGGCGTGTCGTTCGCCGCGTCGACCGCTTCGTCCTCGGTGTCGAAGCGAAACAGCGCGGCGACCGGCCCGAAGGTTTCCTCGCAGGTCAGCTGCATGTCGGCGGTGGCGTCGGCGAGCACCGTCGGCGCGTAATAGTTCGCGCCGAGTTCGGTCAGGCGCTTGCCGCCCGTCAGCACACGCGCGCCGCGCTCCACGGCATCGCCGACGTGCCGCGCGATCTTGTCGACCGCACGCGCGTTGATCATCGGGCCGATCTGCGCGGCCGGGTCGGTCGCCGGCGCGACCTTCAGCGCGGCGACGCGCGCGGCGAGCTTCGCGGCGAATGCGTCGTAGACGCCGGCCTGCACGTACACGCGATTCGGCGACACGCAGGTCTGCCCGCCGTTGCGGAACTTGGCGGCCATCAGCCCGTCGACCGCGGCATCGAGTTCCGCATCGTCGAACACGATGAACGGCGCATTGCCGCCCAGCTCCAGCGACAGCTTCTTCAACGTCGCCGCCGATTCGCGCGCGAGCAGCTTGCCGACGGGCGTCGAGCCGGTGAACGTGATCTTGCGCACGCGGCCGTCGGCGAGCCAGTCGGCCGCGGCCTCGACGCCGCGTTCGCGCGACGCGGTGATCAGGTTCAGCACGCCGGCCGGCACGCCGGCTTCCTGCGCGAGAAACGCGAGCGCGAGCGCGGTCAGCGGCGTGTCCTCCGCCGGCTTCGCGACCACCGTGCAGCCGGCCCCGAGCGCGGGCGCGATCTTGCGCGCGATCATCGCGAGCGGGAAATTCCACGGCGTGATCGCGGCGACGATGCCGATCGGCTCCTTCACCGCGCTCAACCGCTTGCCGCGCTGCTGCTGCGGGATCAGGTCGCCGTACGTGCGGGTCGCTTCCTCGGCGAACCACAGCACGTACGACGCACCGTACGCGACTTCGCCGCGCGCTTCGGCGAGCGGCTTGCCCTGTTCGCGCGACATCAGCTTCGCGAGATCGTCGGTGTGCGCGACGATCGCCGCATGCCATGCACGCAGGATCGCGGCGCGTTCGCGCGCGGGCGTCGCACGCCACGCGGGCAGTGCGCGGGCCGCGGCGTCGGTCGCCGCGCGTGCGTCGGCGGCGCCGCTGTCGGGTGCGTGGGCAACGGTCTCGAGCGTGGCCGGATCGGTGACGGCGAAACTGCGGCCGTCGAGCGCATCGCGCCAGGCGCCGTCGATCAGGTTGGCGGTGCGAACGAGTTCGGTTCGGGACAGCGTAAGCGGCATGACAGGTCCTTGAATGAAGCGGTTCGTCGACAACGACAACGACGGCGGAGCGGGCGTGCGACGACCCCGCACGGACAGCGGGCTGCCGCGTTAGGGGGTGCCGCGCCGGTGCGTCAGTGACGTTCGCCGAACAGCGATTCGAGCGGGTAGTGCCGTTTGACGAACGGCGATTTGATGATCACGTAACTGAAATACTTCTCGATGCCGATGTTCTGCTCGAGCAGCCCTTCGACGATCGTCTGGTAATGGCTCACGCTGCGCGTGATGAACTTCAGCAGATAGTCGTAGCCGCCGCTCGCGAGGTGGCATTCGACGATCTCGTCGACGTTGCGGATCGCCGCGACGAAGCGGTCGAAATCCTCGCGCCGGTGGTCGGCCAGCGTGACCTCGGTGAACACGACCTGCACGTCGCCGAGTTTCTCGAGCTGGATGTGCGCGCCGTAGCCGCCGATGTAGCCGGCCTTCTCGAGCCGCTTCACGCGGATCAGGCATGGACTGGGCGACAGCCCGACCGCATCGGCCAGCTCGACGTTGGTCATGCGGCCGCGCTTCTGCAACTGGGAGAGGATGCGCAGGTCGATGCGATCCAGCTTGCTGTCCGTCATGTTCACGTGAGAAGGCAAAAATGGAATGTCCGGTTACTTTAGAGTCGAACGATGGCGGCCACAAGCCCGGCTTTCCCTTGGCCGGTCAGGCCGGCTGCGCGTGCGCGGCGTCGAGCGCGCGCTGCACGCCCGCGTCGGCCAGCACGTCGTCGAGCGTCTTGCGCACGCGTTCGAACAGCAGGTCGAACTCGCCCGCGGTGAAACTCAGCGCCGGCGCGAAGCCGAGCACGCCGTCGCCGAACGCGCGGAACACCACGCCGTTCGCGTACGCGGCGGCCGCGATCTTGTCGGGCACGTTCAGCGCCGGGTCGAAGCGCGTCTTGCGGGCCTTGTCAGTCACCAGTTCGAGCGCGCCGAGCAGGCCGACCGAACGTGCGTCGCCGACGAGCGGATGCGCGCGCAGCGCGTCGAGCCCCGCGGCGAAGCGCGGCGCCAGCGCCTGGCCGTTCGCGAGCAGCCCGCCTTCGTGATAGAGCTTCAGCACCTCGAGGCCGATCGCCGCGCTCACCGGGTGCGCGGAATACGTATGGCCGTGACCGACCACCGGCGCATCGGCGCGCTCGCCTGCGATCCCTTCGTAGATTTCGTCGGACATCAGCACCGCGCCCATCGGCGCATAGCCGGCCGTCAGCCCCTTCGCGACGGTCATCAGGTCCGGATCGACCTGTTCGGCCTCGCACGCGAACAGCGGGCCCGTGCGGCCGAAGCCGGTGATCACCTCGTCGGCGACGAACAGGATGCCGAGGCGCCGGCACGCGTCGCGCATCGCCTTCAGCCAGCCGGCCGGCGGCACGATCACGCCGCCCGAGCCTTGCACCGGCTCGCAGAAGAACGCGGCGACGTTGTCCGCGCCGAGTTCGGCGACCTTCGCTTCGAGCGCGGCGACCGACGCGGCGATCAGCGCCTGCGGATCGTCGCCGAGCGGATGGCGGTACGGGTAGGGCGACGGAATATGGTGCTGGTCCGCGCGCGGCAGGTCGAAATGACGGTGGAACGCGGGCAGCGCGGTGAGCCCGGCGCCGAACGACGACGAACCGTGATAGCCGCGCTCCAGCGCGATCATCTGCTTCTTCGACGGGCGGCCGGTCGCGTTGAAATAGTGCGTGATGAAACGGATCGCGGAGTCGACCGCGTCGGAGCCGCCGAGCGTGAAGTACACGCGGTTCAGCGACGGCGGCGCGAGCGCGGCGAGCCGTTCGGCCAGTTCGATCGCCGGCTGCGAGCCGAAATGGAAATAGCCGGTCGCGTAGGGCAGCTTCGCCAACTGGTCGGCGGCGGCCTTCACGATGCTGTCGCGGCCGTAGCCGACGTTCACGCACCACAGGCCGGAGAACGCGTCGAGCAGCGTGTGGCCCGCGGCGTCGCGCAGGAACACGCCGTCCGCGGATTCGAGCACGGTGACGCCGCGCGCTTCGTGCGCACGGTAATTGACGACGGGATGGATCAGGTGTTGACGATCGGCTTCGATCAGCGCGGCTTGGTTCATGGGAAGGCGGGACTCTCGTCAGGTGTCAGCGGTGAGTTCATGCTAACGGGCGAGAATTCCGCATGCGTCTTCAATTTGCGGCCCGAAACGTATGCGCGCGGCGTTTGTGCGGGGCGCTTCGGCATTTTCTGCTGCGCGCCCGGCGGGCCGGGCGCGCGTCGGGTCAGTAGCCGCGCGTGCGGTCGACGACGCCGATCATCGGCTGGCCCGCGCGATGGCGTGCGAGGTTCGCGAGCACCGCGTCGACCGCGGTGTCGGGCCGCGTCGCGCTGGCGATGTGCGGCGTGATGCGAATGCGCGGGTGCGTCCAGAACGGATGGCCGGCCGGCAGCGGTTCTGGGTCCGTCACGTCGAGGATCGCGCTGTCGAGCCGGCCGCTCGCGAGCGCCGCGAGCAGCGCGGCTTCATCGAGCTGCGGGCCGCGCCCGACCTGCACGAGCGACGCGCCGGCCGGCAGTGCATCGAACACACGTGCGCCGAGCAGCCCGCGCGTGCTGTCGGTCAGCGGCAGCAGGCAGATCAGGATGTCGGTGCGGGCGAGGAACGCGTCGAGCGCCGCGTCGCCGGCATAACAGTCGACGCCGTCGAGCGTGCGCGGCGTGCGGCTCCAGCCGGCGCACGGGAAACCGAAGCGCCGCAGCGTGTCGAGCACGGCCTGGCCGAGCGTGCCGAGCCCGAGCACGCCGACGCGTCGCGACGCGGCCGCGCGCACGGGATGCTCGCGCCACACCTGGTCGCGCTGCTGCGCCGCATAGTCGAACAGGTCGCGATGAATCGTCAGCACGGCCTGCGTCACGTATTCGACCATCCCTTCGACGATGCCCGGCTCGATCATCCGCACGACGGGGATGTGCGACGGCACGCGCGACAGGTCGAACTGGTCGATGCCGGCGCCGACCGAGAACACGACTTCGAGATTCGGCAGCAGTGCGACCGGGTCGTCCGGCGGCTGCCATGCGGCGAGATAGCGGACGGCTGCGGCGTCGCCGAGGTCCGGCCAGATCCGGAACGGCAGATCGGGCGCCTGTTGCGCGAAGCGCGCCGCCCACTGCGCGCCGCGCACCGGGTCGGCCTTGTAGAGAAAGCTCATCGTGCGCGCCCCCTCAACCCAGCGCCTGGTTCACGATCGCGAACGGGCGCAGCGCCGGATCGCGTTCGGGCGCCGCGCCGCGCGCCATCGCGACGACGGTGTCGACGCGCGGCAGCCCGAGCCCCTGCAGCCAGTCGGACAGCCCGCTGTCGCCCGGCACGTCGAGCCGCACGAACATGCCTTCGTGCAGCGCGAGCCAGTGGCTGATCAGCGCCTGCGCACGCAGCGCATCGGGCGCGACCACCGGGCCGATCACGTGGCCGCGGCCGAAGCGGCGGAACAGCGCGAAGCCGAGCAGCTCGCCGTCGCGATCGAGCGCGATCCCGTTCGCGACGTCGAGCAGCGCTTCGATCACCGCGCCGCGTTCGTAGCCGGCCGCGCGCGATGCGAGGGCGGCGAGACGCGGCCCGTCGTTGATGCCGAGCGGGCGCAGGCGCTCGCCGGGCGGCAGCGAGATCAGCGGCGGCTGGAACGCGGCGCCCTGGTGCTGATCGATCGTATCGATCACGTCGAAGCCGAATTTCGCGTACAGCGGCTCGCCCGCCGGCGTCGCATGCAGGAAGATGGTGCGCGCGCCGAGACTGTCGACCACGCGGGTCATCAGTTCGCGCCCGATGCCGCAGCCCTGGCGCTCGGGCGACACGATGACCATGCCGAGGGAGGCATGCGCGTCGTCGAAGCGCCAGCCGAGCGCGGTGCCGACGACGCCGGTTTCGTCTTCAGCGACGAAGCCGCCGCCGAGCTGGAACGCGAAGCGCCAGTCGTCGAGCCGGTGCGGCCACTTGACGGCCTCCGACAGACGATGGGCGGCGGGCAGGTCGGTTTCGGCGAACGGGCGATAGGTAAGCGTGCGGGAAGAATTGAGGTCGGACACGCCGGACTCCGGATGGGTGGGAATGACATGTCGACTCTGCCAGCGCCCCGGCGGCGCGGATAGGACGATTCGCCTGTTTTCGGGCGGCGACGGCCGCTGGCGCACGATCGACGCAAACCCGCGCGATCGGCGCGCACGAACGCGCGTGTCGTGCCGGCGCGGCCGGTCAATCCGGCCACTCCTGCTGTGGGAATGCCTCTACGATCGATGCACGGTGACGCTGCCGCCTGCCGAAGGGCCGCACCGGCAGGCGAGTCCGCTGCGATAGCGCGGCGTCCACCGGCCGGCCCTGCCGCGCCGCGCCCGATCGCGCCGCAGATCGTGCTGCATGTGCCCGGCAACACGCGGCGATTCTGCGTTTTGAGCGGCGCCGAACGATGCGTGAACGACTTTTTGCCCTGATTCAATTTCGTTAAACCCAGCCCATCCCCGGCCTTGCCGGGGCTTCACACCGACAGGACCCGACCATGATCCAGTTTGAACCGAAGTACATCACCTTCGACTGCTACGGCACGCTGACCCATTTCCGGATGGCCGAGACGGCCCGCGAAATCTATGCGGACCGGCTGTCGCCGGCCGCGATGGAGGCCTTCGTGCGTGCGTTCGCCGCCTATCGGCTCGACGAGGTGCTCGGCGCGTGGAAGCCGTACCGCGACGTCGTCGTCAACGCGATCCGCCGCACCTGCGCGCGGCTCGACGTGAAGTTCGACGAAGCCGAGGCCGAGCTTTTCTATCATGCGGTGCCGACCTGGGGCCCGCACCCGGACGTACCGGCCGGGCTGTCGCGGCTGGCGTCGAAGTACAAGCTGGTGATCCTGTCGAACGCGATGGACGAGCAGATCATGAGCAACGTCGACAAGCTCGGCGCGCCGTTCCATGCGGTGTTCACCGCGCAGCAGGCGCAATCGTACAAGCCGCGGATGCAGGGCTTCGAATACATGTTCGACAAGCTCGGCTGCAAGCCGGAGGACGTGCTGCACGTGTCGTCGAGCCTGCGTTACGACCTGATGACGGCCGAGGATCTCGGGATCAAGCACAAGGCGTTCGTGAACCGCGGCCACGAGCCGGGCACGCCGTTCTACAACTATTACGAAGTGTCGGACATCGGCCAGCTCGCGACGCAGCTCGGGCTGTAAGCCGCCCGCGCCGGCCGATGCGTCGATCGTCGCGACGGGCCGCGGCCGCGAGGCCGCCGGGGCCCGTCGCGTCCCGTTCCGTCGCGCGTTCGATCAGCGCACGAAACGAGGGTAATTACCGATACTGAGTCGTTCAAGGCGGGGGCCGCCCAGGCCGATATATGTACCGAACGGTTAATATTTCGAGGCCCCCGCATGAAGTTGTCCACCAAACTGCTGATGCTCGTCGCCGCGGCGCTGCTCGGCGTCGTCCTGCTCGCCGCGCTGTCGCTGCACACGTTGCGCGACGCGCTGATCGACAGCCGCCGCGAAGAGATCGTCATTCTGCTGACCAAGGCCGAGCATCTGGTCGATTCGTATCGCGCGATGCAGACGAGCGGCACGCTCACGCAGGAGCAGGCGCAGCAGCAGGCCAAGGCCGCGCTGGCGGCGCTCAACGCGAATTCGAAGAGCTACTTCTGGGTCACGACGTCCGACGGCGTCAACCTCGTCCATCCGAACGCGAAGTTCATCGGCACGCGCGCGAAGGGCAACCGCACGACCAGCGGCATGACCGACAGCGAGGCGTACCGCGCGGGCATGGCGCAGGCGCATTTCGCGCTCGTCGACGTGCTGATCAAGCGCAGCCCCGACGCGGACCTGGAGCCAAAGCTGCAGGGCGTGGTCGCGATTCCGGACTGGGACTGGTGGATCGGCACGGGATTCTTCTACGACGACATCAACGCGGCGTTTTCCCGGCTCGCGATGGTGCTGGGCGCCGTCGCGCTCGTCATCGCCGCGGCGCTCGCGGCGATTGCGTGGGGCGTGCTGCGCAGCGTCAGGCGCACGCTCGGCGGCGAGCCCGCGCATGCGGCGCAGATCGCCGCCCGCATCGCCGCCGGCGAGCTGGACGTGCCGTTCGATACGGCGCACGCCGCGCCCGGCAGCCTGCTCGTCGCGCTCGGCGACATGAAGGCGCGGCTGACCGACACCATCGCCGAAATCCAGACCACGACCCACTCGATCGCCACCGGCACCGGCGAGATCGCGCAAGGCAACCTGGATCTGTCGCAGCGTACGGAGCAGCAGGCCGCGTCGCTGCAGGAAACGGCCGCGAGCATGGAGCAGATCACGTCCACGGTCAAACAGAACGCCGACAACGCACGTCAGGCGAATACGCTCGTGACCCAGGCGAAAGAGGCGACCGAACTCGGCGGCGCGGCCGTGCAGGCGGTCGTCGAAACGATGCGGCAGATTTCGGATGGATCGGTGCGGATCGCCGACATTACCGTCGTCATCGAAAGCATCGCATTCCAGACCAACATTCTCGCGCTCAACGCCGCGGTGGAAGCCGCGCGGGCCGGCGAGGAGGGGCGCGGGTTCGCCGTCGTCGCATCGGAAGTCCGCTCGCTCGCGCAACGCAGCGCCGCGGCCGCGAAGGACATCAAGGGCTTGATCGACGCGTCGGTCGAGCGCGCCGGCAGCGGCAGCCGGCTCGTCGAGACGGCCGGCACGCGGATGACGGAGATCGTCCGGTCGATCGACCGGGTGGCCGACATCATGGGCGAGATCTCGGCGGCATCGGCCGAGCAAAGCACCGGCATCGAACAGATCGGGCTGGCGGTCGCGCAAATGGACGAAGTCACCCAGCAGAACGCGGCGCTCGTCGAGCAAGCTGCTGCCGCCGCATCGTCGCTGGACGAACAGGCGGCGCGCCTGCGGGCCGCCGTATCGGTATTCCGCCTGGCTGCGTGACGGCTTCGCGCCGCTCGTTGCCCGCCGGCGCATCATTCCGCCTCCGTCGCGCCGCGCCGGCATGCGCCCGGCGTGCGCGCCGGCATGCCGGTGGCGCACGCGTCGCCGCATGGCGGCGCGGTTCCTGACGGCTGCACGTCGCGTGCGCGTCCGGTTTCCGGGCCGTCCCTTCATCTTCCTGCCTTCCCCCAACGCCGCTCCGATCGAGCGGCATTCCTCTGAGCTTTCGTGCGCGACGCGCCGTCGCGACCGCCGCCGTTGACGCCCGTGCATGCGGCGATCTGCCGCAACGGGCCGCTCGTTTCGGCCGTCGTCGGCATGCGCGCATGCATTCGACACAAACGTGCGGTTTGCGTGAGTCAAACGCGCGCCGAATGCCGAACGGGCAATTTTGTCGGCGCAATCTGCGGCGGCTGCGGCTTTACGATTTCCTTCATCGACACGGGTTCGGCAGCCGCCGCGACACGCCGCCGGGCACACGGCGACACGGGCGCGCACGCAGCAATTCATGCTGCGCGGGTGGCCCAAAACGGTCGATTCGTATCGTGCGGGCGGCCCGAATCGCGACAAACCGCATTTTGGCGATGCTTAAATGAATTGCATGTGTACGACGTCGCGCCCGCCACCAGCAAGCGGGCGCGGCGCGATTCGAGAACCACGCTGGACCCAGGACCCCACTTTCCACAGTCAGGAGCAGTTCGGATGAGCGACGATATCGACAACGGCGGCAAGGGCGGCATCACGCGCCGCGACATGATGAAGGTCATGGCGGCGAGCGGCATGATGGCCGCCGGCGCCGGCGGACTGCTGATGACCCCCGGCTCCGCATTCGCCGCGCCCGCGCCGAAGCGCGGCGGCAAGATCCGGGTCGCGAACGAAGCCGGCTCGACGGCCGATACCCTCGACCCGGCCAAGGGCTCGACGGGCGCGGACTACACGCGCTTCTTCATGTTCTACAGCGGCCTCACGCAGCTCGATGCGAGCCTCACGCCGCAGATGAACCTCGCCGAGTCGCTGCAGACGACCGATGCGAAGACCTGGATCATCAAGCTGCGCAAGGGCGTCACGTTCCACGACGGCAAGCCGGTCGGCCCGGCCGACGTGGTGTTTTCGCTGATGCGCCACAAGAACGCGGCCACCGCGTCGAAGGTCAAGACGCTTGCCGAACAGTTCGCGGACGCGAAGGCGACCGGCCCCGACGAAGTCACGCTGACGCTCGCCAGCGCGAATGCCGATCTGCCGGTGATCCTCGCGACGCCGCAGCTCGTGATCGTCAAGGACGGCACGACCGATTTCTCGACCGGCATCGGCTGCGGCCCATACAAGCTGAAGTCGTTCAAGCCGGGCGTATCGACCGTCGGCGTGCGCAACGACAGCTACTTCAAGCCGGGCAAGCCGTATCTCGACGAGATCGAGCTGATCGGCATCAGCGACAGCGCCGCGCGCCTGAACGCGCTGCTGTCGGGCGACGTGCACCTGATCAACGCGATCGATCCGCGCTCGACGCAGCGGATCTCGTCGACGCCGGGCTACGCGCTGAAGGAAACCAAGTCGGGCCTCTATACCGACCTGATCATGCGCAGCGACAACCCGATCGTCTCGAGTCCCGATTTCGTCGAAGGGATGAAGTACCTGTTCGATCGCGAGCAGCTCCGCACGGCGGTGTTCCGTGGCTACTCGGTAATCGGCAACGACCAGCCGATTCCGCCGGGGCATCGCTACTTCAACGCGTCGCTGCCGCAGCGCGCGCACGATCCGGACAAGGCGAAATTCCTGCTTCAGAAGGCGGGGGCGCTCGGCGCGTCGCTGCCGCCGATCTATGCGACGTCCGACGCGAACGGGTCGATCGAAATGGCCGTGCTGCTGCAGCAGGCCGGCCAGAAGATCGGGCTGAACCTGCAGGTCAACCGCGCGTCGCCCGACGGCTACTGGTCGAACCACTGGATGAAGCATCCGCTCACGTTCGGCAACATCAACCCGCGCTCGAGCGCCGACGTGCTGTTCACGCAGTTCTTCAAGTCGGATGCGCCGTGGAACGAGTCGGGCTGGAAGAACGCGAAGTTCGACCAGCTGCTGCTCGCCGCGCGCTCGGAAACCGATGACGCGAAGCGCAAGCAGATGTACGGCGACATGCAGGTGATCGTGTCGCAGCAGGGCCGGGTCGGCATTCCGGCGTTCATCAGCTTCCTCGACGGATACGACAAGCGGCTCGCGGGCCTCGGTTCGATCCCGACCGGCCCGATGATGGGCTTCACGTTCGCGGAGAACGTGTGGTGGAACGCTTGACGTTGTGGCTGGCCGCCGTCGCGCGGCCGGTGCGGGCGACCGCATCGGTCACGCGCGGTTTTTTCGGGAGTGCCCCTCCATGAACCGAATTCTCATCGGGCTGATCGGCCGGCGCATCGCGGTCACCGCGCTGACGCTGCTGATCGTGTCCGCGATCATCTTCACGATCACGAACCTGCTGCCGGGCGATGCCGCGCAGGCCGCGCTCGGCCAGTCGGCGACGCCGGAGACGGTCGCCGCGCTGCGCCAGCAGTTCGGCCTCGACATGCCGGCGCACGTGCGTTACCTGCACTGGCTCGGCGGGCTGCTGCACGGCGATTTCGGCCGGTCGTTTTCCGGCGACATGCCGGTGTCGGAGCTGATCGGCGGGCGCCTGCCGAAGTCGCTCACGCTGGCGGCGATCACGACCGCGGTGTCGGTGCCGATCGCGCTGCTGCTGGGGATCCTCGCCGCGGTCAAGCGCGAATCGGTGATCGACCGCGTGATCAGCCTCGGCACGCTGTCGCTCGTCGCGACGCCGGAATTCCTGATCGCGACGGTCGCCGTGCTCGTGTTCGCGGTGAAGCTGCACTGGCTGTCCGCGCTGTCGTACAGCGGCCCGCTCGAAAGCCTGCACGATTTCCTGCGTGCGTATGCGATGCCGGTGCTGACGCTGTGCGCGGTCGTGATCGCGCAGATGGCGCGGATGACGCGCGCCGCGGTGATCGAGCAACTGAGCGCGTCGTATGTCGAGATGGCCACGCTGAAGGGCGCGAGCCCCGCGCGCGTCGTGCTGCGCCATGCGCTGCCGAACGCGATCGGCCCGATCGCCAATGCGATCGCGTTGAGCCTGTCGTATCTGCTCGGCGGCGTGATCGTCGTCGAGACGATCTTCAACTATCCGGGCCTCGCGAGCCTGATGGTCGACGCCGTCAGCAACCGCGATTTCCCGCTGGTCCAGGCGTGCACGCTGATCTTCTGCGTCGCTTACCTGACGCTCGTGCTGTTCGCCGACCTGTGCTCGATCGTGTCGAACCCGCGACTGCGCACCTGAGTGTTCCGTCTTTCTTCCGAGGTGCCGCCCATGCAACCGATCGAACCCGTACAACGCAGCAGCGCGCTGCCGCCCTCCGGCGACCCGCCCCTCGGGCGGGGCAGCATGCCGCCTGCCGCGCCCGCCCCCGACCAGCCGCGCAAGCGCCGCGCCGCGCGCATCGCGTTGACGACCGGCGGCCGCGTCGGCCTGTCGATGGTCGGCCTGATGCTGTTCGTCGCGGTGTTCGGGCCACTGATCGCGCCGCATGACGTCGGCGCGATCATCACGCCCGACGTGTTCGCGTCGTTCAGCGCGAAGCTGCCGTTCGGCTCCGACTTCCTCGGCCGCGACATGCTGAGCCGGATCCTGTACGGCACGCGGCTGACCGTGCTGCTCGCGCTGGCCGCGGTGCTGCTCGCCGCGGTGACCGGCACGACGCTCGGGCTGCTCGCGACCGTGTCGGGCCGCGCGGTCGACGAGACGATGAGCCGGCTGCTCGACGCGCTCACGTCGATTCCGTCGAAGATGTTCGCGCTGATGCTCGTCGCCGCGTTCGGCTCGTCGCTGCCGCTGCTCGTCCTCACCGCCGCGATCAGCTACATGCCCGGCTCGTACCGGATCGCGCGCGCGCTGGCCGTCAACATCAGCACGCTCGAATTCGTGCAGGTGGCCAAGGCGCGCGGCGAAAGCGCGCTGTACATCGCATGCGTCGAGATGCTGCCGAACATGATCCACCCGATGCTGGCGGACACCGGGCTGCGCTTCACGTTCGTCGTGCTGCTGCTGAGCGGTCTGAGCTTTCTCGGGCTCGGCGTGCAGCCGCCGTACGCGGACCTCGGTTCGCTCGTGCGCGAGAACATCGCGAGCCTCGGCGACGGCTCGGCCGTCGCGATCATGCCCGCGGTCGCGATCGCGATCCTGACGGTGGGCGTCAACCTGATGATCGACGGCCTGCCGCATCGCGGCCGCCGCAAGGGCGCGGCCGGCGCCGCCGGAGGACACTGATGCGACACGAATCGAACCCGCTCGTCGAGGTGCGCGGGCTGCGCGTGGTCGGCGGCCGGCCGGGCGGCGAGGAAACGACGATCGTCCACGGCGTCGACTTCGAGATCGGCCGCGGCGAGGTGCTCGCGCTGATCGGCGAATCGGGCTCCGGCAAGACCACGATCGCGTTGTCGCTGATGGGCCATGCGCGCACCGGATGCCGGATCGCCGGCGGCTCGGTGAAGCTCGACGGCACCGACGTGTGCACGCTTTCCGCAACCGCGCTGACCGCGCTGCGCGGCCGCCGGGTCGCGTATATCGCGCAGAGCGCGGCTGCCGCATTCAACCCGTCGCGCACGATTCTCGATCAGGTGATCGAGGCCGCGCTGATCCACAAGACGATGACGAAGCGCGACGCGCAGGCGAAGGCGATCGAGCTGTTTCGCGCGCTCGCGCTGCCGGAGCCGGAGACGATCGGCAAGCGCTATCCGCACCAGGTATCGGGCGGCCAGCTGCAGCGGCTGATGGCCGCGATGGCGCTGATCACCGATCCGGAGCTGGTGATTCTCGACGAGCCGACCACCGCGCTCGACGTGACCACGCAGATCGACGTGCTGCGGGCGTTCAAGAGCGTGATCCGGCGCTACGGGATGAGTGCGGTGTACGTGTCGCACGACCTGGCCGTGGTCGCGCAGATGGCCGACCGGATCATCGTGCTGAGCGACGGCGTGATCCGCGAGGCGGGCGACACCGAACAGATCCTGCATGCGCCCGCGCATCCGTACACGCAGAGCCTGATCGCGGCGGTCACGCCGAACGACGCCGAACGCGACGCGCAAGCCCAGGCACAAGCCCCGGCCGCGCCGGCGCCGCTGCTCGACGTGCGCGGCGCGATCGCGGGCTACGGCGGCCGCGCCGCGAACGGCTGGCCCGCGAAGGTGATCCTGCATGAAGTCGACCTGCGCATCGGGCGCGGGCAGACGGTCGGCGTGATCGGCGAATCGGGTTCCGGCAAGACGACGCTCGCGAAGGTGATCGCGGGCCTCGTGCCGGCGACGGGCGGCGCGATCCTGCTCGACGGCGAGCCGCTCGCGCGCGATATCGGCAAGCGGACGAAGGAGCAGCACCGCCGCGTGCAGATCGTGTTCCAGAACGCGGATACCGCGCTTAACCCGGTGCATACCGTCGAGCGCACGCTCGCGCGGCCGCTCGCGTTCTACCACGGGATCAAGGGCGCGCGTGCACGCCAGCGCGTCGCGGAGCTGCTCGAGCTCGTGCGGCTGCCGCCGGCGGTGGCTTCGCGGCGTACCGGCGAGCTGTCGGGCGGGCAGAAGCAGCGCGTGAACCTCGCGCGCGCGCTCGCGGCCGAGCCCGACCTGATCCTGTGCGACGAGGTCACGTCGGCGCTCGACACCGTGGTCGGCGCCGCGATCATCGAACTGCTGCGCGACCTGCAGGCGGAGCTCGGCGTGTCGTACGTGTTCATCACGCACGACATCGCGAAGGTGCGCGCGATCAGCGACGACATCGTCGTGCTGTATGCGGGCCGCCGCGTGGAGACGGGCAGCCGCGACGCGCTGTGCGCGCCGCCTTATCACCCGTATTCGCACTTGCTGGTGTCGTCCGCGCCGGAGCTGCGTGCGGGCTGGCTCGACGATGCGGCCGAGCGTTGCCACCGGCCGCTGGTGCCGATCGGCGAGCGCGAGAACGAGGCCGAGCTGTGTCCGTTCCTGTCGCGCTGCGCGATGCGCGTGGACGGCGTGTGCAATCGCACGGCCCCGTCGCTGCGTACGCTCGGCAACGGCGCGCAGGTGCTGTGCCATCGCAGCGAGGAGGACCTCGCGCGCTTCCAGGCGGAGCCGATTCCCGCGGGTGTCACGCCGGTGCAGTTGTAGTGCGTGGCGCGCGAACCGTTCATCGCGCGGTGCGGTGAACGGGCCGCCGCATAGTGTGCCGCGGCGGTCGTGCAAAACGGCGATTTATGCGCGTGCCGCGCGCGAATACGCGGCAACTGCGGTTTTTGCCAGTGATTAAATGATTCGCATTGAACGGTCGCCGATCGTCGTTGCGGGAATGCGTGAGAAGGATTCGATGAAACTGGAATCGTACTGGCTGGATACCCGCCCCGCGTTTCGCGACGCAAGCGTTGGACCCGTCGAGGGGCGGGCCGACGTAGTCGTGATCGGCGGCGGTTTCACCGGCTTGTCTGCGGCGCTCGCGCTCGCGCAGCGCGGCGTCTCGGTGGTCGTGCTCGAAGCCGCGCAGGTCGCGGGCGAAGCGTCCGGCCGCAACGGCGGCCAGTGCAATACGGGCGTCGCGCAGGATTACGCGTCGCTGGCCGCGCGCATCGGCGCCGCGCAGGCGAAGCAGTTTTATCGCGCGTACGAAAGCGCGGTGAAGAGCGTCGAGACGATCGTGACCGAACAGGCGATCGACTGCGATTTCCGGCGCGCCGGCAAGCTGAAGCTCGCCGCGAAACCGCAGCATTTCGCGGGGCTCGAAAAGACCTTCAACGCGTTGCGGCGCGACGTCGATCCCGACATCGAGCTGATCGAGCCGTCGCGGATCCGCGATGAAATCGTGTCCGACGGTTTCTACGGGGGGCTCCTGCAGCGCAACGGCGCGCAGATGCACATGGGCAAGTTCGGCGTCGGCCTCGCGCAAGCGGCCGTGCGTGCCGGCGCACGCGTGGTCGAGCACGCAGCCGTCACGCAACTCGACCGGCTCGACGGCGAGCGCCACAGAATTACCTGCGCCCGCGGCACGATCGTCGCCGACCGCGTGCTGGTCGCGACCGGCGCGTCGCAGCACGGGCCGTTCGCGTGGTTCCGGCGACGCATCGCGCCGGTCGGCAGCTTCATCGTCGTGACCGAGCCGCTGCCCGACGCGCAGCTGAACCGGCTGTTTCCGCACCGCCGTGCCTACGTGACGTCGCGCCAGATCGGCAACTACTTCCGCGTGACGCCCGACAACCGGCTGCTGTTCGGCGGCCGCGCGCGCTTCGCGATGTCGAGCCCGCGCTCCGATGCGAAGAGCGGCGACGTCCTGCGCGCCGGCATGGCCGACTACTTCCCGGAACTGGCCAAGGTGCGGCTCGACTACTGCTGGGGCGGCCTCGTCGACATCACCGCCGACCGGCTGCCGCGCGCGGGCCAGCACGACGGGCTCTATTACTCGATGGGCTACAGCGGCCACGGCGTGCAGATGTCGGTGCACATGGGCCGGGTGATGGCCGACGTGCTGTATGGCGCGGCCGCGTCGAACCCGTGGCGCGAGCTCGAATGGCCGGCGATACCGGGCCATTTCGGGCACGCGTGGTTCCTGCCGCTCGTCGGCGCGTATTACCGGATGCAGGATTTCCTGCATTGAAGCGAGCGCCGGGAGAACTCGACATGACAGTGCAATTCGTTGGCTCGCCGCGTGTCGCGCGGCCCGTATCGCCGGCGATCGGCGACGTGCTGCGCACGATCGACGCGTCGTTCGCGCAGCCGCTGAACCTCGACACGCTCGCGGCGGTGGCCGGGTTGAGCGTGTCGCGTTTCACCGCGCGCTTTCGCAGCGAAACCGGGCTGTCGCCGCACCGGTATCTGTGTCTCGTGCGGATACGGCGGGCGCAGGACCTGTTGCGCGCCGGTCTCGCGCCGTCGGTCGTCGCGACTGACGTCGGCTTCTTCGATCAGAGCCATCTGTGCCGGCACTTCCGGCGCGCGCTCGGGATCACGCCGCGCGATTACGTGGTCGCCCGAACGGGCGGTGCGCCGGTGCGAACGCCATCGACGCGCCTGCGCGCCGAACGCCACGATGCGTCGTCGTGTCATGCGGCGTGATCGCACGCATGGACGACATACGCCGCTGAGGATTTTCCGGCAGCAGAGCCGGCGAACGACGATTTCCGATATCGCGTGACGACGTTGAAGCAGTCCGTCACGCACTGCACAGGAGCAGAAATGACCGCAGTTTTCGTGTTGCACCGGGCCGACGGCGCACCGTCTTCCACCGCCTTCAGCAAGCAGGCGTTCGGCGCGAGCGATCCGTTCGCGTCGCATCGCGAGATTGCATGGGAAGGCCCCGACGCGATGGCCGCGGGGCGGATCGTTTTCGCGGGCGAGCTGGACGTGTCGAGCTTTCCGCACATCGAAACCCTCGTCGTCGTCGAAGGCGAGCTGACGCTCGAAGCGGCCGGGGCCGCGCCGCTGGTGCTCGGCCCGCGGCAAGGCGCCGTGATCGGCTGCGGCACCGCGCTGCGCATCGCCGCGCCATCGCCCGTGCTGCTGACGTTCTGCTCGGCAGCGTGCGAGACACCGACGAAACAAGGCCTCTTTGCGCTGTACGCCGACGCGGACTTCAAGCCCTCCGCCACGCTGCCGGCCGAGGTGCTGCTCGGCCCCGCGCCGCAATGCCGCAGCGACAACGTGTTCACCGACGACGGCGCCGGCTACTGCGCGGGCACGTGGGATTCGACGCCGTATCACCGGATCGTCCGGCCGCATCGCGCGAACGAGTTCATGTTCCTGCTGGACGGCGGCGTCCGGTTCGCGGCGCCCGACGGCAGCGTGCAGTCGCTCGGCACCGGCGATGCGCTGTTCGTGCCGCGCGGCGCGTCGATCGGGTGGGAAAGCAGCGAACGCGTCGCGAAGTTCTACGTGATGCAGAACGTCAAACCCTCCACCGAACGAGACTGAGCATGTCCCCTCCGCTGCGCCATATCGAAACCTTGTCCACGCCGCCGGCCGCGGCCGACGTCGTCGTGATCGGCGGCGGCATCATCGGCGTCTTCACCGCCTACTATCTGGCCCGGCGCGGGCTGTCGGTCGCGCTCGTCGAGAAGGGGCGCATCGGGGCCGAACAGTCGAGCCGCAACTGGGGCTGGTGCCGGCAGCAGAACCGCGATGCACGCGAGTTGCCGATGGCAAGCAAGAGCATCGATCTGTGGGAACGATTCGCCGCCGAATCCGGTGAAGACACGGGCTTTCATCGCTGCGGGCTGCTGTATCTCAGCAATGACGAGGCCGAGCTGTCCCGCTGGGCCAGCTGGGGCGAATTCGCGAAGACCGCCGGTGTGACCACGTACATGCTCGACAGCAAGCAGGCCGCCGAGCGCGGACGGGCGACCGGGCGGCAGTGGAAAGGCGGCGTGTTTTCGCCGACCGACGGCACGGCCGATCCAGGCAAGGCCGCGCCGGCCGTGGCCGCCGCGCTGATCAAGCTGGGCGGCAGCGTCCACCAGCACTGCGCGGCGCGCGGCATCGAGTTGGAAGGCGGCCGTGTCGCCGGCGTCGTCACCGAGGCCGGCGTCATCAAGACGCGAACGGCCGTGATGGCCGGCGGCGCATGGGCGTCGTCGTTCTGCCGCCAGCTCGGCATCCGGTTTCCGCAGGCGTCGATCCGTCAGTCGATCCTCAGCGTGTCGCCCGTCGACACGCCGCTGCCGGATGCGATGTACACGTCCGGCGTGTCGATGACGCGCCGCAGCGACGGACGCTACGCGTTGGCGATCAGCGGCCGCGCGCGCGTGGACCTGACGCCGCAGTTCCTGCGCTTCGCGCCGCAATTCGTGCCGATGTTCGCGAAGCGCTGGCGCAACCTGCTGCCGGGCGGCCTCGAAGGCGTGCGCGGCGGCCATGAAACGCTGAAGCGCTGGCGCCTCGATGCGCCGACGCCGATGGAAGCGGTGCGCATTCTCGATCCGAAGCCCGACATGCCGACGGTCGCCGAAACGTACCGCCGCGCGGCCGAACTGCTGCCCGAACTGCGCGAAGCGAAGATCACGCACGCGTGGGCCGGCTTCGTCGACAGTACGCCGGACGGCGTGCCGGGCATCGGCGAAGTGCCGGGCGTGCCGGGGCTGATTCTCGCGGCGGGGTTTTCGGGGCACGGCTTCGGGATCGGGCCGGGAGCCGGGCATCTGATCGCGGATCTCGCGTCCGGTGTAGAGCCGTTCGTGGACCCCACGCCGTACCGGCCCGGCCGGTTCAGCGAGTCCGCATGGGGCAAGGTCGCGGATTTTTAATGCAGGGCCGTCGCGCGGACGAGGGGGCAGTCTTTGGACGAGGCACTTCGATCTCGCTCGCACGCGAACGTTCGTCGGCCTGGCAGCACGGTGCGGTGCGGCAGCTTGGGAGTGCCTGATGCGTTTCAGTTCCTACTGGCTCGATACGTCGGAGCCATTCGCGAGCAGCTCGCCCGTTTCGACTGGCCCGCGATTCCGGGCCACTTCGGCAAACCCTGGTTCCTGCCGTTCGTCGGCGCCTGGTATCGACTCAAGGACACTCTTCAATGAATTCCCCTGTTGTTCACCTGATGCAAGCCGGCAGGCTCGATCGTTTCTTCATCGACGGCGACTGGGTGTTGCCCGACGGCGGCGACCGGTTCGCGGTCGTCAGCCCGTCCACCGAGGACACGTTGTGCGAGATCCCGCTCGGCAGCGCGCGCGACGCCGACCGCGCGGTGCAGGCCGCACGCAATGCGTTCGAACGCTGGTCCGCGACGTCACCGCAGGAACGCGCCGCGCTGCTCGACCGCATCCATGCGCTGATGCTGGAGCGCGCCGAGTTGTTCGCCACCGCGCTCGCGCTGGAGATGGGCGCGCCGATCGGCTATGCACGCGGCGCGCACGTGCCGCTCGCGGCCGAACACATCCGCGTCGCACGCGACAACCTCGCGCATTACCCGTTCGTCGAACGGCGCGGGACGACGGCGGTCGCGCGCGAGCCGATCGGCGTGTGCGCGCTGATCACGCCGTGGAACTGGCCGATCTATCAGATCACCGCGAAGGTCGGGCCGGCGCTCGCGGCCGGCTGCACGGTCGTGCTGAAGCCAAGCGAGTTGTCGCCGCTCAGCGCGCTGCTGTTCGCGGAAGTGGTCGCCGATGCGGGCGTGCCCGCCAGCGTATTCAATCTCGTGAGCGGCAGCGGCGAAACGGTGGGCGCGGCGTTTTCGTCGCACCCGGAGGTCGACATGGTGTCGATCACCGGATCGACGCGTGCCGGCGTGCTCGTCGCGCAGGCGGCGGCAACGACCGTCAAGCGCGTCGCGCAGGAGCTCGGCGGCAAGTCGCCGAACCTCGTGTTGCCGGATGCGGACCTGTCGCGTGCGATCCCGCCGGGCGTGGCCGCCGCGTTCCGCAACATGGGGCAATCGTGCAGCGCGCCGACCCGCATGATCGTGCCGCGCGCCGTGCTCGGCGCGGTCGAGGAACTGGCCGTCGCGGTGGCGCAAACGCTCGTGGTCGGCGATCCGTTCGACGAGGCCACGACGCACGGGCCGCTGGCCAATCGCGCGCAGTTCGGGCGGGTCGCGCAGATGATCGACGTGGGCATCGACGAACGCGCGAAGCTGATCGCGGGCGGCCCCGGCCGGCCCGCGGGCTTCGACCGCGGCTTTTATGCGCGGCCGACGATTTTCTCCGAGGTGCGCACCGACATGGGGATCGCGCAGCAGGAGATCTTCGGCCCGGTCCTCGCGATCCTGCCTTACGACACCGTCGAAGAAGCGATCGCGATCGCGAACGATACGGTCTACGGGCTCGGCGCGCACGTGCAGGGCACCGACAAGGAACGCGTACGCGCGGTGGCCGGGCGCATCCGGGCGGGGCAGGTGCATCTGAACTACCCGGCATGGGATCCGCAGGCGCCGTTCGGCGGATACAAGCAGTCGGGCAACGGCCGCGAGTACGGGATCGAAGGGATGGAGGAGTATATGGAGGTCAAGTCGATTCTCGGCTTCTACGACTGACGCAGCCGCCGCGCGCGACGCGCGCCGACAGTACAGCTGGAAGCCCGCTACTTTCCGAAGGTGCCGAAATTGGACAACCCCGTCATCCCCGAGCCGTCGTTGCAAGCGCATCATGCGCACTGGGCGAAGCTGCGCCGCGACCTGCATGCGCATCCCGAGTTGCGATTCGAAGAACACCGCACGGCCGACGTCGTCGCTCGCGAGCTCGAGGCACTCGGCTATGCGGTGTCGCGCGGGCTGGGCGGCACGGGCGTCGTCGCGAGCCTGCCCGGCGCGGACCCGCGCCGCGGCATCGTGCTGCGCGCCGATCTGGACGCATTGCCGATCCACGAAGCCAACGACTTCGCGCATGCGTCGTGCACGCACGGGATCATGCATGCGTGCGGCCATGACGGCCATACCGTGATGTTGCTCGGCGCCGCGCGCGTGCTGAAGGAACTGCCGCAGTTGCCGGGCACCGTGCATTTCGTGTTTCAACCGGGCGAAGAGGGCGGCGCGGGCGCGCGCAAGATGATCGACGACGGGCTGTTCGAGCAATACCCGACGGAAGCGGTATTCGGCATGCACAACTGGCCCGGGTTGCCGGCCGGGCATTTCGGATTGCGCACCGGCCCGATCATGGCCGCGGGCTCGCGTTTCAGGATCACGGTGACGGGCAAGGGCGCGCACGCGGCGCAGCCGCATCTGGGCATCGATCCGGTGCCGCTCGCGTGCTCGATGGTGCTGCAGTGTCAGACCATCGCCGCGCGGCACAAGGATCCGGTGGACCCGGCGGTCATTTCCGTCTGCATGTTCCATGCGGGCACGACGGATAACGTGATTCCCGACACCGCCGAGCTGCGCGGCACGATCCGCACGCTGTCGTCGGCGTTGCAGCAGAAGCTGCAGCGCGACGTCCGGCTCGCGTGCGAGGGGCTCGCGGGCGCCTATGGCGCGCAGGTCGACGTGGAGTTTTTCCAGTACTACCCGGCGACGGTCAACACGCCGGCCGAGACGGCGCTGTGCGAAGCGGTGATTCGCGACACGTTCGGCGACGCGCGCGTCGACCGCGACGTGCCGCCGAACATGACGTCCGAAGACTTCGGCTTCATGCTGGAGGAGCGGCCGGGCGCGTACGTGCTGATCGGCAATGCGCAGGACGGCGCGGCCTCGCCGGCGCTGCATCACCCGAAATACGACTTCAACGACGACATCATTCCGGCCGGCGTCCGGTATTGGGTCGCGTTGGCGCAGCATTACTTCACGCGATCGGCGTGATGCGGAGAAGCGGCGTGGAAACCGGTTGACGGGCGCACGCGCCAACCGGGGAGGTCGGGCATCGCGAGCATCGGGACACAAATGTCGATTTGTCGCCTCCTCGATGTGAGCATTTTTGCTTGCGTGCCTCATTGCAAAACAACACCGTTTGGAAGGACTGCTTGATGCAACAGGAACACGAAATGAACGATGCCGACGCGACGTCGGCGCTTCACTACCGCAGATTCACCGCGGCGGACGTCCCCGCCGCCCATGCCCTTTCCATGGCGCTTCGCTGGCCGTTCCGGGCGGAAGACTGGCAGTTTTCCGCGGAAACGTCGGTCGCGTTCGCGGCCGAGGAAAACGGCGAGGTCATCGGCACGGCGATGTGCTGGAAGTACGGTGCGGATCGCGCGGCGATCGGGCATGTGATCGTCTCCGACGCGCATCAGGGTCGAGGCATCGGCCGCAAACTGATGGAGACGCTGCTCGACGAACTGGGGCCGCGCATCACGTTTCTGCACGCGACGCCGGCTGGTCGGCCGCTCTACGAGAAACTCGGATTCAACGTATGCGGCTCGCTGGACCAATATCAGGGGAACGTGGAGCAGCCTGCCGCGGTCGTCGTACCCGATGGTGAGCGGCTGCGTGCCGGGTCGCCGGCCGACTGGCCGCGCCTGATCGAACTCGACGCGCGTGCGTCCGGCCTCGAGCGCGAAGCGCTGTTGTCCGCGTTGCAGACGCGGGGAGAAAGCGTCGTGCTCGAACGCGACGGCGAGATCGTCGGGTTCTCGGTGCTGCGGCGTTTCGGTCGCGGTTACGTGATCGGCCCGGTGGCCGCGCCGCGTTCGAACGACGATGCGCATGCGAAGGCGCTGATCGGCTATTGGCTGACGAAACGAGACGGCGAATTCGTGCGTATCGATGTGCCTGACGGGAGCAGTTTGCCGGAGTGGCTGAGCGAACAGGGACTGAAGCAGGTGGATACCTGTTCGAAGATGGTTCGCAACGCGCCGGCTGCGGCACACGAGGGCGCGGCCGACCCGATAGTCGGGCTGTACGCGCTGGTCAGCCAGGCGATGTTGTAACCCTCGGCCACCGCCGCGCCCGACGAACTCAGCGCGCCCGACCCAGTTGCTCGTCGATCGTGCGGGTCAGCGGTGACTGGACGTCGCCGGTGTGCCGGGTCTGCACGGGCTCGATCAGCACGATCCAGCATTCGTCGTCGGCGACCGGATTGTGCTGCGTGGCGCGCGGCACGACGTGCATCGAGCCGGCGGGCACGTCGGCGACGCGGCCGCCTTCGTACTCGATCCTGAGGTGGCCGCGCACGACGAAGAACAGCTCGTCTTCGTGCGCATGGTCGTGCCACACGAGCTGGCCGCGTACTTTCGCGACCTTCACGTACTGATCGTTGACCTGCGCGACGACCTTCGGCGACCAGTATTCGGATACGTCGGCGAAGGCGGCTTCGAGGTCGAACGATTCGGCAAACGGAAGGGCAGGCAAGGTCATCTCGTCTCCAGTGGGCTGGTGTACGCAGTCGGGCTCGAAACCGGCAGGCTGCCGATCGTCGGCATGCAGGGAAAGCCGATCATATGGACGGCGGCACTTCGCTGCTCGACGTCCGAATGCCGCGCAATCCGCCGCGCGCGCCGCGTCGCCATCGCGTGGTCGCCGTCGCCGGCAGCAGCATGGCGGTCGCGGCGGACCGGCCACGCTCGACGCCGGTTCCACCGCGTGCGAGCGCTGGCACAGCCGCCCAGCGCATGAACGCGCCGCATCGAGCGCATCGCCCTCAACGCCCTCAACGCACGAGCGCTGCTACGAAGTCGCGATACGTCCGCAGCGGGCGGCCGAGAATCGCGGTCAGCCGCTCGACGTCGCCGGCCTCCGGCACCATCCCGTCGCTGACATAACGTTCAGCCATCAGCCGCATTTCGTACGCCATCCATTTCGGCATGAATTTCGCGAAATTGTCTTCGAACGGCGTGGGATCGTCGCCGCCATAGGCAACCGGGCGGCCGAGCGTGTCCGACCAGATCGACGCCAGCTGCGCGCCGGTCAGCGTGTCGGGTCCGACCAGGTTAATGGTATCGACCGGCAGCGTGGCCGGCGCATCGTTGCGGCGAATCAACTCGATGGCCGCGACTTCCGCGATGTCGCGCACGTCGATCATCGCGACGCCCTTGCCGCCGATCGGAATCGGGTACACGCCGTGCCCGACGATCACGTCCTTGACCATCGCGTCGTTGTCCATGAAATACGACGCCCGCAGGATCGTCGCGCTGAAGCCCGTCTGCTCGATCATCCGCTCCGCGCCGGATTTCACCGCGAAGTGCGGCACGTTCACGAAGCGGTCGGCGTGCAGGACCGACAGATAGACGACGCGCTCGACACCCGCTTCGCGGGCGAGGTTCAGCGCGATCAACGCCTGCGTGAATTCGTCGCCCGCGACGCCGTTGAGCAGGAACAGCGTGCGCACGCCGGAGAAGGCGGCCCGCAGCGCGTCGACGTCGAGCATGTCGCCCTGTGCGACGGTCACGGCCGCCGGAAAATCGGCCTTGGCCGGATCGCGCACGAGCACGCGCACGTCGGCGCCGCGATCGACGAGTTGACGGACGAGCTGGCGGCCGATACGGCCGGTGGCGCCGGTAACGAGAATGGTCATGATGTTCACTCCTGAGGTAATGGTCGGGTTGACTGCCTACCTAAGTTAAGTGATCCACATACGATCCGGAAGGTGTGATAAATAGACATGTCGTCTCACTGGTGGAACACATGGACCTGCTCGCTCTCGCCGATTTCAACCTCGTCGCCCGCCATGGCAGCTTCGGGGAGGCCGCGCGGGTCGCGGATCGCCCGAAGGCGACGCTGTCGCGCCGCGTCGCGGAACTGGAGAACAGCCTGTCGCTGCGCCTGTTCGAGCGCGGCTCGCGCGGCGTGAAGCTCACGCAGGAAGGGCGCGCGCTCTATGAGCGCACGGGCGCGCTGCTCGCGGAGCTGGCCGACAGCGCGTCGGCGATCGCGGCGGGGAGCGAGCGGCCGCGCGGCCGGCTGCGCATCAGCGCGCCGATGCTGTTTTCCCAGTTCGCGATGGGGAAGCTGGTGGCGACGTTCGCGCTGCGATACCCGGACGTCCGGCTGGAGGTGACGACCGAGGACCGGCCCGTCGACATGATCGAGGAAGGGTACGACCTCGTGATTCGCGTGAACCCGGACCCCGACGAGAGCCTGATCGGGCGCGTGATCCTGCGCGACCGGCTGGTCGTCGTCGCGAAACCCGAGCTGGCGCGGCCGGGCGGCGACGCACCGGCATCCGCACCGGCCGTGGTGCGCGGCGCGAACGACACGCGCACGGCATGGGAGGTCACGGGCCCGGCCGGGACGGCGCGCATCCCGATCGAACCGGTGGCGCAACTGTCGTCGCTGAGCATGGTGCGCGATACGGTCCGCCTCGGCCTGGGGGCCGCGTGCCTGCCGATATCGCTCGTGGGCCGTGACCTGGCCGCCGGCACGCTCGTCCGTTGGGGCGACGTGCCGGATTCCGATATCGCCCTGTGGGCGCTGTATCCGTCCAGGCGATTATTGAGCGCGCGCGTTTCCGCGTTTCTCGATCACCTGAAGAACGCGTTTCCGTCTGGTGAGCCGGAAGAACTGGCCGCGTATATCGAACCCGGGCAGTGAAACGGCCACGGCCACACTCACCACGATGTCCCGAGCGTGAGGCCGTCGCGATCGGCAGCCGCGTGTGCCGCCACCCATCCCGATCGAACCGGGGCCTTCACACCGGGTCCGTCTGCGCGCAGCACACGCGGTTCCTGCCTTCGCGCTTGGCGCGGTAGAGCGCCATGTCCGCCTGGTGCGACAGCGTGAGCATGGAAGCATGCCGCGCGCGCCGACCGGTCGCGCAGCCGATGCTGACGGTGAAAGGCGGCACGGTTTCCGCAAACCCGACGAGCCGGTTGCGTTCGACTTCGCGGCGAATCGCTTCGGCGACCTGCGCTGCGCCGTTTTCATCCGTGTCGGGCAACACCACGACGAATTCCTCGCCGCCGTAGCGCGCGGCGAGGTCGCCGCGCCGCCGCGTATGCGCGCGGATGCACTCGGCGAGAAAGCGCAGCGCGGTGTCGCCCTGCGCGTGCCCGTGCCGGTCGTTGTACTGCTTGAAGTGATCGGCGTCGATGAACAGCACCGACAGGGTGCCGCCGCTGCCGCGCTGCAGCCGCTCCCATTCGTCGGCCAGCGCGGTATCGAGCGCGCGACGATTGCGCAGGCCGGTCAACGGATCGGTACGCGTGAGGTCGGTCAGCAGCGTCTGCTTGCGGAAGTTGTCGCGCAACGCGAAGGCCAGCAGCCAGACCACCGCGCAGAACGACGCGCCGATCACGGACGCCGACACGCCGACCGTCCACGACAGCCGCCGGATGCCGGCCAGCACGTCGTCTTCGGCCGGCGCGACGACCGCGATCAGCGGGGTGCCCGGTATCCGCTGGTAGGTATACAACCGCACGACGCCGTCGATGCTCGAACGCGCGGGATAGAAGCCCGAGTCGCTGTCCACCATCCGCTTGAAGGATTTCGAGCGACGCAGCAGGTTCATCTGGCTGTCGTTCAACGACGGGTTTCTCGCGAGGATCGTGCCGTCCGCGCGCACGATCGCGCTGACCCCGTTCGGCCCGACATCGAGGCGGGACAGCAGCTGCTCGAAGTAGGCGAGATCGACGGCGACGACCGCGATCCCGTCGAACGTATGATCCGCCCGCTCGATGCGCCGCGACAGCGCGATGGATTCCTTGCCGCCGCGCGAGCGCGCGCGATAGGGCTGGGAGACGTAGAGCCCGACGTTGTCCGCATCGCGATGGACCTTGAAGTAGTCGCGATCGCCGAAGTCCCAGCGATGGGTGGTGCCGCAGCATCCGTCGATCAGCCGGCCGCGGCTGTCGGTCACGCCCATGCCGGTCATGTATTGCGCCGCGGTGCGCTCGAACAGCAGGTCGTGCCGCAGCCCGGCGTCCATGCGCTGCACGGCCGGCTTGCCGAGATCGGCCGCCAGCGCGACCAGCGCGGTGTTCGACGTTTCGACCGTCCTCGAGATCTGGCTCGCGAGCACGGCCGCGACGTTGCGCGACGTCTCGTGCGCGTGCTCGATGACTTCGCTGCGCGCGACCCACAGCGTCACCGCGCTGATCCCGAGCGCCGCGAGCGACATCAACGTGCCCAACGCGCCGACGACGAACGGGTTGCGTCCGGCCCAGTCGGCGATTTTCTCGATCGAAGTGAATGCGGGCATGCTCGCGCTCGTTTTGAGATGCCGGCTGCACTGCGCCGGCGCGGGTCCAATCCGGGTTAACGGCACGGTTAACAAAAAATCGAGGCCGAAATGACCGCCCGTCGACGGGATCGGCCTAGCGCGGCGACGCAAACGTGTGCGGCCATGCGGCGATACGGCCCGCTCACTGTCCGGACCCGCGCGGATCGCTTTCGATTGATAACCGGATTGCATCAATCGTTCCGAAAATCGCACTTATCGTTTGATCGATACCGCGCCAACATGCCGGAAAACGACAATCGATCAGCCCCTCCCGCGTATTCCAGGATTTTCAGGAGACACCCAGATGCACCCCTCGTCCCGCCTTCCGGCCGAACGCTCGAAGGCCGCCGCGATCTTTCGCGTCACGGCCGGCAACTTTCTCGAGCAGTTCGACTTCTTCCTGTTCGGCTTCTACGCCACGCAGATCGCCAACGTCTTCTTCCCCGCGCAAAGCGAATTCGCGTCGCTGATGATGACCTTCGCCGTGTTCGGCGCCGGCTTCCTGATGCGTCCGCTCGGCGCGATCGTGCTGGGTGCGTACATCGACGAGGTCGGCCGCCGCAAGGGCCTGATCGTCACGCTGTCGATCATGGCGAGCGGCACCATCCTGATCGCGTTCGTGCCCGGCTACGCGACGATCGGGCTGCTCGCGCCCGTGCTCGTGCTGATCGGCCGGCTGCTGCAGGGCTTCTCCGCGGGCGCCGAACTGGGCGGCGTGTCGGTCTATCTCGCCGAACTGGCGACGCCCGGCCGCAAGGGCTTCTTCACGAGCTGGCAGTCGGCCAGCCAGCAGGTGGCGATCGTCATCGCGGCGGCCCTCGGCTTCGCGCTCAATCAGTGGCTGAGCGCCTCGCAGATCGGCGCCTGGGGATGGCGCGTGCCGTTCTTCGTCGGCTGCATGATCGTGCCGTTCATCTTCATGCTGCGCCGCAACCTGGAGGAAACCCAGGAGTTCAAGGCCCGCAAGCATCGTCCGGGCATGAAGGAAGTGTTCGGTACGCTGGTCCAGAACTGGGGCGTCGTGATCGCCGGCATGATGCTGGTCGCGATGACCACCACGAGCTTCTATCTGATCACCGTCTACGCGCCGACCTTCGGCAAGACCGTGCTGCACCTGAGCACCGCCGACAGCCTGCTCGTGACGCTCTGCGTCGGCGTGTCGAACTTCGTGTGGCTGCCGATCGGCGGAGCGCTGTCCGACCGGATCGGCCGTCGGCCCCTGCTGGTCGGCATGACGATGCTCACCGTCGCGACCGCCTATCCGGCGCTGTCGTTCCTCGCGCACGCGCCGTCGTTCGTCAACATGCTGCTCGTCCTGCTCTGGCTGTCGTTCATGTACGGGATCTACAACGGCGCGATGGTCGTCGCGCTCACCGAAGTGATGCCGGTGCAGGTGCGCGTCGCGGGCTTCTCGCTCGCGTACAGCCTCGCGACGGCCGTGTTCGGCGGCTTCACGCCGGCCATCTCGACCGGGCTCATTCACATGACGCACGACAAGGCCGCGCCGGGCTACTGGATGAGCTTCGCCGCGGTGTGCGCGCTGCTCGCGACGTTCGCGCTCTATCGTCACCGCACGGCGACGTTGACGCCGGCGCATTGATGGATGCGCGGCCCATCCGGAACGTTCATTCATATCCACGCATCCGCACGACCACGACCATGAGAAACCTGCTCCTGAAATTCTGCGCAACCGCGCTCGTCGCCACCGCGGCGGTCGCGGCCAACGTCCAGGCTGCCGAACTGCACGTGATGAGCTCGGGCGGCTTCACCGCCGCCTACAAGGTGCTCGGCCCCCGGTTCGCGTCCACGACGGGCAATACGCTCGCGACCGCGCTCGGCCCGTCGATGGGCAAATCGCCCGAAGCGATTCCGAACCGGCTCGCGCGCGGCGAGCCCGCCGACGCCGTCATCATGGTCGGCTACGCGCTGGACGATCTGATCAAGCAAGGCAAGGTCGTCCCCGACTCCCGCGTCGATCTGGCCGACTCGCGCATCGGCATGGTCGTGCGCGACGGCGCGGCCAAGCCCGACATCAGCACCGCAGAAGGCCTCAAGCAGGTGCTGCTGCACGCGAAATCGATCGCCTATTCGGACAGCGCGAGCGGCGTGTATATCGAACGCGAACTGTTCAAGAAGCTTGGGATCGAGGAGCAGGTGAAGTCGAAGGCGAAGATGATTCCGCGGATTCCGGTGGCGTCGGTCGTCGCGAACGGCGACTACGAAATCGGCTTCCAGCAGGTCAGCGAGCTGCTGCCCGTCAAGGGGGCGACCTTCGTCGGCAAGATTCCCGAATCGCTGCAGTCGGTCACGCGCTTCGCCGCCGGCATCCCGGTCGGCGCGCAGCATCCGAAGGAAGCGAAGGCGCTGCTCGACTATCTCGCGTCGCCCGACGTGCAGGCCGACGTGAAGTCGACCGGCCTGGATTCCGTTTCCGCGCATTGAGTCCGATCGGCGGGAAGGCGCGTATCAGACCGTCTTCCCGTCTCCGTCGCTGCCGCCGTTTGCGGCGGCGCGTTCTTCATCGGCCGCGTCCGGCAACGCCGGCCCGGCCGCCGCGAGCCGCTGCGCAAGACGCGTCCGGTCGCACGCCCCTTCCCACGACGACACGAAGATCACCGCGCACGCATTGCTGATCACACTGGTCAGCGCGCGCGCCTCCGACATGAAGCGATCGATGCCGACCAGCAGCGCGACCCCCGCGACGGGCAGGTCGGGCATCACGGCGAGCGTCGCGACCAGCGCGACGAGCCCGCTGCCGGACACGCCGGCCGCACCCTTGGACGTGACCAGCATGATCGCGAGCATCGTCGCGATCTGCGGCGCGGAAAGCGGGACGTCGCACGCCTGCGCGATGAACAGCGCCGCGAGCGTCAGATAGATCGCGGTGCCGTCCAGATTGAACGAATAGCCGGCCGGCAGCACGAGCCCCACGACGCCCTTGTCGCAGCCGAGCGCTTCCAGCTTGACGATCAGGCGCGGCAGGACCGGCTCCGTGGACGAGGTCGCGAGCACGATCAGCAACTCTTCGCGCAGGTAGCGCAGGAGCCGCCACAGCGCGAAGCCGTGCAGTCGCGCGAGCGGGGCGAGCACCAGCGCGACGAACAGCGCGCAGGCCACGTAGAAGGACACCATCAGCTTCGCGAGCGAGCCGACCGAGCCGATGCCGAAGCGGCCGACCGTGAACGCCATCGCGCCGAACGCGCCGAGCGGCGCGAGCCGCATGATCATCGCGAGCACGCGAAAGACGACCTGCGCGATGCCGTCGATCAGCGCCAGCACGGGCCGGGCGGCGCGCGGATGCGCATTCAGCGAGAAGCCGAACAACAGCGACAGCAGCAATACCGGCAACACTTCGCCGGTCGCGAATGCGCCGAGCATCGTGTCCGGAATCACGCCGAGCGCGAACGTGACCAGGCTGCGCGGCTCCGCATGCTTCGCATACGGCGCGAGGATGCTCGCATCCAGATGGCGGACGTCGATGTGCATGCCGGCGCCCGGTTGCAGCACGTAGGCGGTGACGAGCCCGAACGCGAGCGCGGCGGCCGTCAACAGATAGAAGAGCGCGAGCGCCCGCACGATCGTGCGGCCGATCGCCTGCCCGTTCGACAACGACGTGATGCCCGACACGATCGTGCAAAAGACGATCGGCGCGATGGTCATCTTCACGAGCGCGACGAACGCGTCGCTGAGCGGCTTGAGCATCGCGCCCGCCGCCGGCCACACATGACCGATGCCGATGCCGAGCATCATCGCGAGCAGGACCTGCACGTAAAGCGATTTGAATAGCCGGGTCCACCTCACGATGCCGTCTTCCCTCGTTTCCGTTCCGTCGTCGTCATGCCGATGTGCCGGTGCCGGCGGCGTCGCCGCGCTTCGCGTCGACGATCATCCGGTGAAATGCCTCGGCGGCCGGCGTCAGCGAGCGCCCGCGCCGCTTGACGATGCCCACGCGCCGCTTCACGGCCGGCTCGACGAGCGGCACGCTCGTGAGGACAGGGTGGTCATGCCCCGGCATCGCCATCGACGGCACCGCGGCGACGCCGAGCCCCGCCTCGATCAGCCCGAGCAGCGTCGTCACGTGGCGCGCCTCGCAGACGCTCGGCGTGCGCGGCGCGACGGCCGCCAGGGCCTGGTCGAGCAGCAGGCGGTTCCCGGACGTCTTGTCCACCGACACGTAATCGTGCTCGTAGAGTTCGTTCCAGGTCACGCGCTTCTTGCGCGCGAGCGGGTGGTCGCGGCGACAGGCGGCGACGAACCGTTCCTGGAGCAGCACCTTGAACTCGACCTCCGCCTCCTGGCTGCCGATGAAGCTCACGCCGAAATCCGCCTCGCCGCTGATGACGGCGCCCAGCACTTCGTTGGCGCTGGCATCCAGCAGCTTCACCCGGATGCGCGGAAAGCGCTGATGAAAGCGGGCGATGATTGGCGGCAGGAAGTAGTAGGCGACCGACGGCACGCAGGCGATCGTCACGTGGCCCAGGCGGCTCGACGACACGTCGCGGATGCCGAGCAGCGCGGCGTCGAGATCGTCGAGCAGTTGTTCGGCGCTCTGCGCGAACACGCGGCCGACGGTGGTGAGGGCGACGCGGCGCGTGGTGCGCTCGAAGAGCCGCACGCCGAGCGCGTCCTCGAGCTTGTCGATCCGGCGGCTCAACGCAGGCTGCGAGAGGCTGACCGCTTCGGCAGCCTTGCGGAAACTGCCCGTTTCCACGACCGCGCGAAACGCCTGCAAGTCCGTCAAATCGAAATTGATGCCCACCGGTCAGTCTCCGCCATTCAGATGCGCAGCATTTTGCATGATTCCGTGGGCGTCATGCGTGTGGCGTCGTCCATGCGGCCGCGTTGGCGCGGCGCGGTGTGCGGCACGGCCGGCCGGAATCGCGCGGGCCGCGCCGCGAATCGGGCCGCCCGACGCAATGCTCAAGCGCCGGCGCGGGCCACCCGGGCCCGCGCCGGAAGCATGCTCAGCGTCCGGCGCGATCAGCGCCGTGCGCGTTGTCCGTGATCCGAATCGCGGTTCGACCCGGCTCGATTCCGTCTCACATACCGGTCCGACACGACCGACCGTCGCTGGATCCATGCGAGCGCGAGTTCGAGCGCCTGGTCGCTTGCTTCGCGGGTATCGGCGAAGTCGCCGTCGACGCCGAGCGTCCGGGTTTCACCGTCGCGATCCGTGAGGATCGCCGCCGCCGAGTAGCGGCCCGTCTCCGTGTCGGTCACCACGGCCCGGACCGTATATCCACCATGTTCGATCGTCCTGTTGGTATGCATCAGATGCCTCCTGCAGGGAAATGCGACATGTGCGACGACGCGCCGGCACCGTCGCGCAAGCGAGGCGCCAGCACTTCATGCCGCAAGCGCAAGCACGGATGCCTGCGAGCGGTGCGGATCGCGCCGGCGCGATGACACGCACCCGGCGCGTCCACTCACCCCGCCGTCACCTGGATCCGCCGCGGCTTCGCTTCTTCACGCCGCGGGATGCTCAGTTTCAGCACGCCGTCCCGCAATTGCGCGTCGATGCGCGACACGTCGAAATCCGGGCTGAGCGTGAATGCGCGCGAGAAGTGCGGATGCTGCACTTCGCCGTGCTGCAGGCGCAATCCCGGCGGCGTCGGAATGACGGCCTCCGCTTCGATCGCAAGGCTGCCGTCGTGCACGCGGACGTCGAGCTTGTCGCGCGGCACGCCCGGCAGGTCCGCGTACAACGTGATGCCGTGCGCGTCCTCGACGATGTCGACGGCTGGCGCAATCCGCGTGCGCGGCGTGTCGGGCCGAGCCGCTTCACGGTTCGTCACGGCCGTTCGCGTATCGGCCGGACGGGTGGTCAGTTCAGTGGTGTTCGTGTCACTCATGATGTCCTCCGTCATGCGTTCGTGACGTCGTGCGGTTTACTGGACGGTAATCGCCCGCGGCTTCGAGGCCTCCGACTTGCCGACGCTGATCGTCAGGCAGCCGTTCGCATAGCGCGCGTCGATCTTGTCGGGGTCCGCGTGCTGCGGCAGTTCGACCACGCGGCGGAACGCGCCCATGAACCGCTCGTTCGCGTAGACGCGTCGCTCGTCGTCGGTCGTGCCAGCGTCCGGCGGAGTCCGCTCGCCGCTGATCGTCAGCAGCCGGCGATCGACGGAGATGTCGATCTTCGCGGGGTCGAGACCCGGCGCGAACGCGACGATCTCGACCGTGTCGTCGGTGCTGCCGATATTGACCGGTGGAAACGTACCGGGGCGCGGCGCGCGCAGGCTGGCCGGAAAACCCGTGAACGCGCTGGCCATCTGTCGTTGCAGGCGGTCGAATTCCGCGAGCAGATCGGTGGGGAAGAAGATATCGCTCATGATGGGCTCCTGTTGTCCCCGTGCGAAGGGACGAACCGGACCACGCGCTCCAGTTCGTCCATCCGCGACAGGGTCGCTGACTAACAAATAGAAACACGCAGCGCGTCAACCGCGACTGCCTGAGCGATACCTAAAATAGGATACGTCGAGTGAATTTCAAGGGGGAGGGCGACGGCACTTTGTCGATACGTGCGTGCGCCATGTGGGGGACCCGTCGTCGGAGCGGCCGGCATGGTCGACGTCGAGATGGCTGGTCCGACATGTCCGACGTTGCGCGGAGCGGGGCACGGCGATAGAGGGCGGAATTTGCAACGGCACGCTGGAAAAGACGCGGCGGCGCACCGGCGCCGTCGCGTCGCGTCCACCTGTTCAGCGCGACGGCCCGGACGGTGGCTTCACCTCGGACAGGTCGTCCTCGCGAACCTCGGCCTGACGCACCGTGGTGCCGTCCTCGCCGGTTTCCGAAATATCGGTTTCGAAGGTCTGCTGCCCGTCGTCGCGTTTCTCCGCGGGTTTCTCGGTACCTGTCTGCTTGTCTGCCTGTGGCTGTTGACGTGTCATCTTGCTCTCCTGACCGCAACCTGGGATGTTGCGCACGTTGCAAGTGAGCAAGGCGCGGGCCGCGCGAAGCTTTCAAATAGAAAGGTCCGCGCGATACCGCCAGCAACCCCGGCTTGGCGATTGACCTCGGCCCTCGGCACGGCACGACATCGACGTGCCGAGCGCCACCGCCTCTATACATACCAATCCAGCGTCTTCACGATCCCCGTTTCGAAGCTCTCCGCCGGCCGCCATTGCAGCTCGCGGGCGAGCTTCCCCGCATCGATCGCATAGCGCCGGTCGTGACCCGCGCGATCGGTGACGAAGCGGACGAGGCGCGCATGCGGCGCGTGTTCGGGCCGCCGCGCGTCGAGCAGCGTACAGATCAGCGCGACGATGTCGACATTGCGCCATTCGTTGCAGCCGCCGACGGTGTAGGTCTCGCCGATCGTCCCGCGCCGGATGACCGTGTCGATCGCGCGGCAATGGTCGTCGACGTACAGCCAGTCGCGCACGTTCGCGCCGTCGCCGTACACCGGGATGTCGGTGCCTTCGATGCAATGACGGATCACGGTCGGAATGAACTTCTCGCTGTGCTGGCGCGGCCCGTAATTGTTCGAGCAGTTCGTCGTGGTGACGGGCAATCCGTACGTATGGAAATACGCTCGCACGAGATGGTCTGAACTCGCCTTGGTGGCCGAGTACGGAGAATTCGGCGCATACGGCGTCGTTTCGGAAAAGGGCGGATCGTCGGGGCCCAGCGAGCCGTACACCTCGTCAGTACCGATATGGTGAAAGCGGCGGCGCGCAAGGGCGTCGGCCCTGCCGAGTTTCTGCTCGTTCAGCCAAAGCTGGCGGCACGCGTCGAGCAGCGTCCAGGTGCCGAGCACGTTCGTGCGAACGAATTCGCCGGGGCCGTCGATCGAGCGATCGACGTGGCTTTCGGCCGCGAAGTGGACGACGGTGTCGATCGCATGGTCGCGCAGCAGCGACTCGACGAGCGGCCGGTCGCAGATGTCGCCGAGGACGAAGCGATGACGATCGGCGCCCGGCAGGTCGTCGCCGAGATTGTCGAGGCTGCCCGCATAGGTCAGCAGATCCAGCGTGGTGACGCTGACCTGCGGGTCGTTTTCGAGCAGATGACGCACGAAATTGGCGCCGATGAAACCGGCACCGCCCGTCACGAGAACATGTTTCGGTCGATAGCTCATGGGGTTTGCTTCCAGGTGGCAAACACTTCAGTGAGACCCGCGATCCACGAAGGCGATTCGACCCCGAAGTGTTCTCGCAGGAGGCTGCAGTCGAGCGCGGAATTCGCCGGTCTCGGCGCAGGCAACGGATAGGCATCGGTCCGGATCGGCCGGACCCACGGCACGCGGTCGATGAGGCCGGTGCGCCGCGCCTCGGTGAAGATCGTTTCGGCGAAGCCGTGCCACGTGGTCACGGGCGTGCCGCACAGGTGATAGGTGCCCCAGCGCAGCGCTTCACCGGCCCGGTAGCGCGCCGCGATCGTCAGCAGCGCGTCGGCGAGCGCACCGGCATGCGTCGGCCCGCCGTACTGATCGGCGACGACGCCGACGACCTCGCGCTCGCGCGCCAGGCGCAGCATGGTGCGCACGAAATTGCTGCCGTGCGCGCCGAACACCCATGCGACGCGCAGAATCAGATGACGGTCGGGCAACCGCTCGCGCACCGCTTCCTCGCCCGCGAGCTTGCTGCGGCCATACGTGCCGAGCGGCGCGACGGCGGCGGTTTCCGCATACGGGCCCGGCAGGCGGCCGTCGAACACATAGTCGGTCGACAGATGGATCAATGGAATGCCGCGCGCGGCGCACGCGTCGGCGAGCACGGCCGGGCCGTCGCGGTTCGCCCGCCACGCGGCATCGGGCTCGGCTTCCGCGCGGTCGACGGCGGTCCATCCGGCGGCATTGATCACGAGCGCGGCCCGCTGTTCGTCGAGCGCGCGGCGCACCGCGTCGGCATCGGCGATGTCGAGCGCGGCGCGCGACAGCCCGACGAGCGGCTGCTCGCCCGCGCGCAGCACCAGTTCGCGGCCGACCTGGCCGAGCGCGCCGGTCACGACGATCGTCATCGCGCACTCCCGTATGCCGGCAGCAGCGTCGGCGCGCCGGCGGCCAGTTCGGCGAGCGGCGGCTGCCGCCGATCCTTGTCCGACAACTGATACGGCGCGCCGGAATCCGGCCAGTCGATGCCGATCTCCGGATCGTCCCAGCGCACGCCCGCATCCGAATCGGGATCGTAGTACTGCGTGCACTTGTACGCGAAGTCGGCCTCGTCGGACAACACGCAAAAGCCGTGCGCAAAACCGGGCGGAATCCATAGCATCCGGTGCGATACGTCGTCGAGCTGCGCCCCGAACCAGCGGCCGAAGAACGGCGAGCCGCGCCGGATGTCGACGGCGACGTCGTAGACCGCGCCGCGCGACGCGTGCACCAATTTGCCTTGCGGATTGACCCGCTGGTAATGCAGCCCGCGCAGCACGCCGCGACGCGAGCGCGACTGGTTGTCCTGCACGAAGGTCGCGTCGACGCCTGCGTCGCGCAGCCAGCTTGCCCGGAAGCTTTCGACGAAAAAGCCGCGCGCATCGCCGAACACGCCGGGCTCGATCAGCAGCACGCCGGGCAGCGGCGTCTCGATGACCCGTGTCATGCGGCGACCTCCTTGCTCATCAGATCGAGCAGATAGCGGCCGTAGCCGCTTTTCGCGAGCTTGTGCGCGAGCGTTTCGAGCTGCTCCGCATCGATCCAGCCGAGCCGGTACGCGATTTCCTCGGGGCACGCGATCTGCAGGCCCTGCCGCGCCTGCATCACCTGGATGAAATTGGCCGCGTCGAGCAGCGATTCGTGCGTGCCGGTGTCGAGCCATGCGTAGCCGCGCCCGAGTATCTCGACGTTCAGCGTGCCGCGCGCGAGATACGCGAGATTCAGGTCGGTGATTTCCAGTTCGCCGCGCGCGGACGGGCGCACGGCCTTCGCCAGTTCGACGACGTCGTTGTCGTAGAAATAAAGGCCCGTGACCGCGTAGTTCGATTTCGGCTCGCGCGGCTTCTCCTCGAGGTCGATCGCGCGGCCATCCGCGTCGAACGACACGACGCCGTAGCGCTCCGGATCGCGCACGTAGTAGCCGAACACGGTCGCGCCGGCGGTCCGTGCGGCGGCCTGCTGCAGCAGCGACGACAGCGCGGGCCCGTGATAGATGTTGTCGCCGAGCACGAGCGTCGCCGCGTCGCGGCCGATGAACGGCGCACCGATCACGAACGCCTGCGCAAGACCGTCGGGGCTCGGTTGCGCCGCATACGAAAAGCTCATGCCCCACTGGCTGCCGTCGCCGAGCAGTTGCTGGAACGCGTCGAGATCGCGCGGCGTCGAGATGATCAGCACGTCGCGGATGCCGGACAGCATGATCGTGCTGAGCGGGTAATAGATCATCGGTTTGTCGTACACCGGCATCAATTGCTTCGATACCGAATGCGTGAGCGGATGGAGCCGGGTGCCCGAGCCGCCCGCCAGAATCAGTCCTTTACGGCCAATCGCTGTTTGCATGAGGTCCCTCGCTGCAAGAGGAAAAATGCGTGCGTGATACGCGGAATACACCGAATGCTTCGACGGCGCCGACTACGCCCGATTGCCGCCGATACCCGTGCGTGCCCGGCTACGGCTGCTCGGCGCCCCCGGCGTGAATCGCACGGAATACGATCGCGAAGCCGAGCGCGTACAGCGCGGCGATCACCGCGAAGCCGACGGCCGTCGCGCGGTCCGGATCGTCGATCACGTGCAGGATCACCGATGCGATCGCGATGCCGACGAGCGAACCGATCTGCCGGCTCGCGTTCAGCGACGCGGCGGCAAGGTTCGCGTCCGCCGCATCGGCCGACTGCATCACGACGAGGTTCATCGCCGGAATGGCCTGGCCGGCGCCGAAGTTCGCGAGGCCGACCGCGACGGCCAGCAGCGGATACGGCATCGCCGCGACGCCGACGAGCGCCACGCTGCCGAGCGCGGCGAGCGCGAGCCCGATCAGCAGCGTGCGGCGCGCGCCGAGCCGGGCGCTGACCTTCGCGGATGCGAGATTGCCGATGCCGAACATCGCCATCAGCGGAAACAGCTCGAATCCGGCGACGAGCGCGCTCGCGCCGCGGACGTTCTGCAAATAGAGGCTCAGCAAAAAGATCTCGGCGAGAATGCCGAAGTTGATTGCGAGGCCCAGCGTGCTGCCGGCGACGAAACGCCGGTTCGCGAGCAGCGCCGGTGAAAGAATGCGCGAGTGCGCGTAGCGCTCGCGTAATACGAACGCCGCGGTGGCGGCCAGCGTCACGGCCACGCCGGCGAGGATCGACGGCGAGCGCCAGCCGGCGCTGGGCCCTTCGATCAGCGTGAAGCTCAGCGCGGCGAGCGCGAGCGCGCCGAACAGATGGCCGAGCGCGTTCAACGGGCCGGGATGGCGCGGCGCCCGCGCGATATGCCGGTACGTGAGCCACAGGCCGGCCGCACCGACCGGCAGATTCACCCAGAAGATGCCGCGCCAGCCGATCGCGTCGACCAGCACGCCGCCGACGCAGGGCCCGAGCGCCATCGCGGCCGACACCAGCGCGCCCCAGATGCCGATCATCCGTGTTCGCATCGGCCCTGGCGGGAACGCGAGCGTGAGCAGGCTCAGCGAACTCGGCATGAAGAGCGCCGCGCCGACACCCTGCGCGAGCCGCGCCGCGACCAGTGCACCGCTGGACTGTGCGGCCGCGCACAGCACCGACGCGCCGACGAACAGCGCGAGCCCGGCCACGTAGACGGCTTTCGACCCGTAGCGGTTCGCGAGCGCGCCGCCGAGCAGCAGCAGCGCGGCGAAGCTGAGCGTGTACGCATCGACAACCCACACCAGCGCGGTCAGCGACATCGACAGGCTGGTTTCCATGGCCTTCAGCGCGACGTTGACGATCGTCACGTCGAGCATGGCCATCACGAAGCCGCACGCGAGCGCGACCATCACGAGCACCGGGCGCGCCGCCGCGGATGCGTACGCGCCGGCGGCCGGCGCGGCGCCCCCGCCGCTCATGCGGCCCTCCCGCCGAGGTACAGGCGCCGCATCTCGTCGCTGTCGAGCAGCTCGCCAGCGGAGCCTTCGAGCGCGACGCGCCCCATCGTCAATACGATGCCGCGATCCGCGATGCGCAGCGCCTCGATCGCATTCTGCTCGACCATCAGCACGGCGATATGCTCGGTGTCGCGCATCCGGACGATCGCGTCGAACACCTCGTCGACCATCTTCGGCGACAGGCCCGCCGACGGCTCGTCGAGCAGCAGCAGGACAGGGCGCGGCATCAGTGCGCGAGCGAGCGATACGATCTGCCGCTCGCCGCCGGACAACGCACCCGCCAGCGACCGGTGGCGACGCCGCAGCACCGGGTACTGCTCGCACAGCTCGTCGATCCGCGCCTCGCGCGGAAACGCGGACATCGACTGGCCGCCGAGCATCAGGTTTTCCCGCACGGTAAGCGACGCGAACACGTTGTCGGTCTGCGGCACGAAGCCGATCCCGTACTCGCGGATCTTGCGATGAACCGGCACGCGCGCCACGTCCGTGCCCTGGATCGTCACGCTGCCGGCGCGCGGCAGCACGAAGCCCGCGATCGCCTTCAGCAGCGTCGATTTTCCGCAGCCGTTCGGGCCGAGGATCGTCACGATGTCGATGGCGCCGACCGTGAGCGACACGCCGTGCAGGATGTCGACTTCGGGCGTGTAGCCGGCGACGAGTTCGCGCACGTCGATCATGACGCCTCCAGCGGGCGAGGGGCGGCGTGGGCGCGCCCGAGATAGGCGTCGAGTACGCGACGGTTGCGCTCGAGTTCGGCCGGCCGGCAGTTCGCGATCGTCACGCCGCGGTCGAGCACGACGCAGCGGTCGCACAGCTCGCGGATGAAATGCATGTCGTGCTCGATGACGACCAGCGTGACGCCTTGTTTGCGAATCCGTCGCAGCTCGTCGATCAACTCGCCGCGCAGGTTCGGGTGCACGCCGGCGGTCGGCTCGTCGAGCAGCAGCAGTTTGGGCTCGGTCATCATCGCGCACGCGATGCCCAGCAGCTTTTTCTGGCCGCCGGAGATCGACGCGGCGGAAAGGTGCGCGACGCCCGACAGTTTCAGCTCGTCCAGCAGCGCGGCGGCGCGCGTACGGGTATCGGCATCGAGCGCGCGCGTCGCCCGGCCGCGCCAGAGGGCGGCGGCGATGCCGTGGCGCGCGGACGAAGCCGCCATCGCGAGTTCGAGCACCGACATGCGCGCGGGCATCGACGGCAACTGGAACGTGCGGCGCACGCCCAGCCGCGCGATCCGGTGCGGCGACAGCGCGTCGATCCGCTGGCCGTCGAAGCGGATCGCGCCCGCCGCGAGCGGCGCGAAGCCGGTGATCGCGTTGAGCGCGGTGCTCTTGCCGGAGCCGTTCGGGCCGAGCAGCCCGACGATCTCGCCGCCGTCGACCGACAGCGTGACGCCGGACAGGACGACGTTCTCGCCGTAGCGGATCGTCACGCCGTCAAGATCGAGCAGCGCGCTCATGGCCGCACCTCCAGGCGCTCCGGCACGAGCCCGTGCGGACGCCAGAGCACGCACGCGAGCAGCATCAGGCCGACCAGGCCGAGCCGCACCGCGCCGGTCAGGTCGCTGCCGACGTCGAGCCAGTCCTTGAGAAACGGCGCCAGCGCGTAGACGGCCTGCACGATCAGCGTGCCGACCAGCACGCCCAGGTGGCTGCCGAGGCCGCCGACCATCACGACGGTCCACAGTGCGAAGGTCTCGGACGCGATCATCGCGTCCGGCCCGACATAGCCGATGTACCACGCGGCGAGCGCCCCGGCCAGCGCGGCGGGCAGCGCGCCCGCGATGCACGCACGCGTTTTCAGCGCGAGCGGATCGTAGCCGAAGCAGACCGCGAGCGCGGGCTCTTCGCGCATCACCTTCAGCGCCCGGCCGAAGCGGCTCGCGGTCAGGCGCCGGTACGTCGCGTAGGTGAGCGCGAGGCAGCCGGCCGTGACCGCGAGGAAGGCGAGGTCGGCCCACGGCGCCCGCAGGCCGGGGAACAGCGGCGCGATGCCGCCGATGCCTTGCGCGCCGCCGGTGAGCCAGCTTTCGTTGAGTGCGATCGTGCGCAGGATCTCGGCGATCGCGAGCGTCGCGATCCCCCAGTAGTCGGCGGACAGCTGCCGCCCGAGCCGCGCGACGACGATCGCCAGCGCACCCGCGGCGGCCAGCGCGAGCGCCAGCGCCGAAGGCAGCGGCCAGCCGAGCTGCGACGCGATGCCGGCCGCATACGCGCCGAGCCCGCTGAACGCAATGAAGCCGAAATTGACGAGGCCCGCATAGCCGGCCTGCAGGTTCAGCCCGAGCGCCATCGTCGCGTACAGGCAGCCGACGGTCAGCAAATGGATGACGAAGCTAGACACGCCGTACCTCCCGATCGAAGATGCCGTAGGGCCGGAAAATCAGTGCGACGAGCAGGATTGCGAACGACACCGCGCCGACGTACTCGACCGGAAAGAACTGCATCGGCCGATCGACGAGCCCGCCGAAATCGACGTTCAACGCGACGGTTTCGGCCACCGCGATCAGCAGCGCGCCGGCCGCGGCGCCGAGCGGATTGCCGAGACCGCCCAGGATCGCCGCGGAAAACACCGGAATCAGCAATCCGTAGCCCAGATTCACGTGCACGCTCTCGGTGGCGCCGAGCATCGTGCCGCCGAGCGCCGCCAGCACGCCGCTCGCGAACGTGATCACATTGGTCACGCGCGTCGCGTCGATGCCGGTCGCGAGCGCCAGCGCACGATTCGACGCGAGCGCACGCATCGCGCGCCCGAGGCCGGTGCGGTACAGCAGCGCCGCAAATATCGCGAGCGCGCCGGCCCCGCAGGCGATCGAGCTCAACTGCGGCACGGACAGCGCGACGCCGGCGATCACCATCGGCGGATGCACGTCCTGCGCATACTGCTGCGGCCGCGAGCCGGCGAGGCCGAGCACCAGCGCGACCGCGAGCATCGAGATCGCGAGCGAGCCGATCATCGCCACCGCGCTGCCCGAACGCAGCAGCCTCGCGAACACGAACAGGTTCAGCAGCGTCGCGGCCGTGCCGACCAGCGCGCAGGACACGACCGTCGCGAGCGCGAACGGCAGCCCCGCGCGCTCCAGCCACAGCGTCGCGAACGCGCCGAGCATCGCGTACTGGACATGCGCGATGTTGGGAAAGCGGATCAGCGAATAGAGCGTCGACAGGCCGACCGACACCAGCAGCAGATCGGCGGTGCGGATCAATACGTCGACAATGAATGACAGCATGGCGAAGTCCTCGGGTTCATTCGGGCAGGCGGCCGCTCACTGCTGCGCGACGACCGATTGGCGGTAGACCACCTTCTCGTACGGCTGGACTTCGCGCTGGCCGTCCGCATCGAACGCGATCGCGCCGGTCACGCCGGTATACGACTTGCCCAATGCCGCGAGCGCCGTGCGGATCTTCGCCGGTTCGATGGATTGCGCGCGGCCGATCGCCGCGGCGGACAACAGCGTCGCGTCGTACGCGTAGCTGCCGAACGCCGAGCGCGGGGCCTCGTTGTACGCGGCCTGATAGGCGCTCGCATACGCTTTCGCGCCCGTGCCGAGCGCGGCGACTTCGAGGCCGATCTGGCCTTGCGCGATCTGCGCGGGCGTGTCGCTCGTGCACATCGTCAGGTAGATGCCGTACCACGGATGCTGGTTGAGCCGCATCTCGAATGCCTGCCGGTTCAGCGTCGCGGCTTCCTGGCCATAGGCGCTGTAGACATACGCGTCGGGCTGCGCGCGCGATGCCTGCTCCAGTTCGCGGCGATAGGTCGATTGCCCTTCCGTGTAGAGCACCGTCGACACCACCGTGCCGCCGAGCGCCTCGAAACGCTTCTTGAATTCGCCCGCGATGCCCTGGCCGTAGCCGTTGTTCGGCGCGATCAGCGCGATGCGGCGCAGCTTGCGGGCGTACACGTCCTGCGCGGCGAAGCGCGCGGACAGGTCGTCCAGCCCGATCACGCTGAACGAGCCCGCGCCGATCTTGCGCACCTGCTGGCTCGACGAGCCGATGTTGATGTGCACGTCGCCCTGACGCACGAGGAACTGTCCGACCGGAATCGTCACCGACGACGAGAACTCGCCGAGCACGACCGGCACGTGCTCGACGGTCGCGAGCTTGCGCGCGGCGTCGAGCGCGGTGTTGGCCGAGCCGCCCGAATCCTCGATGCGCACGGCGAGCTTCTGGCCCAGCACGCCGCCTTTCGCATTGATCTGCGCGACGGCAAGCTCGATGCCGCGGCGTTGGTCTTCGCCGATGGACGCACTCGCGCCGGTCAGCGGCAGCACCGCGCCCACGCTGACGTCGGCCTGCGCAGCGCCCGACGCAAGCGCACCGAGCGCGATCCAGACACCGACACTCCACTGACTTGCCTTCATCTTCGTTCTCCCGTCGCATGGTCGGCCGCACGGTTGGCGGCATGGTTTGATATACAGAAGTGTCGACAGAATCACAGAACAAAAATCGTTTGCAAATAAATTTTCGAGTCGCTGTGAGGAATTGGGAAAGACCTGTTTGATATAGAAAAGTCGCCCTTTTTTCATGCATTTATGCACGCGGATAAAGAACGTGGATAGCCGTGGTGCACGGGCGCGCCAATCTGGCGCAATCGGGAATATTTCTGAAAAAAGTGTATACAGAGGTGAATTGCAGTGCTTAAATCTGCCCAACTCGACACGACCTCGGAGGGCAGTCAGATGGTGGAGATCAAGCGATACGGCGTGGGTGAACGGATGAGCCAGCTGGTGGTCGCGGGTGGGCTGGCCTTCGTCGCGGGCCAGGTGGCGGACGACACGTCGCTCGACGTGGCCGGGCAGACCCGTCAGATCCTCGACAAGATCGACCGGCTGCTCGAAGACGCGGGGCTCGACAAGCGCCGGATCGTGTCCGCGAGCATCTGGCTGGCCGACTATCGCAGCTTCGCCGAGATGAACAGCGTGTGGGACGCGTGGGTGCCGCAGGGCGACGCACCGGCACGCGCGTGCGTCGAATCGAAGCTCGCGTTTCCGCAGTACACGGTCGAGATCGCGGCGATCGCCGCGAGCTAGGAGAACCAGACGATGAAGACGATCGTGCTCGGCGGCGGCATCGTCGGCGTAACCACCGCGTACTTTCTCGCGAAGGCGGGCGACGAGGTGACGGTGATCGAACGTCGCGACGGCGTCGCGCTCGAAACGAGCTTCGCGAATGCAGGGTTGATCGCGCCCGGCCATTCGTATACCTGGGCGTCGCCGCGCGCACCGAAGATCCTCTTCAAGTCGCTGTTTGCCGACGGCCAGGCGCTGCGGCTCAAATGGACGCCCGACTGGCGGATGTGGGCGTGGTGCGCGCTGTTCCTGCAGAACTGCACGGCCGAGCGCTCGCGCCGCAACACGTCGATCAAGGTGCGGCTGTGCCGTTATGCGCAGCAGCGGCTTCAACAGGCGACGCGCGACGAGCTGCTCGAATACGACCGGACGAGCGGCGGGCTGTTGTACCTGTATCGCGACCCTGCGTCGTTCGAGCGCGGCGTCGCGAACATGCGGATCCTGACCGACAACGGCCTGCCGCTCGACATCCTCGATGCGCGGGCCACGGTCGAACGCGAGCCGGCGTTGCGTCACGCGGCGGCCGGGATCGCGGGCGCGATCCATTGCCCGAGCGACGAGAGCGGCGACGCGCATCTGTTCACGCGCGCACTCGCCGAGCGCTGCCGAGCGCTCGGCGTCGAATTCCGCTTCGGCACGTCGATCGACGGCGTGCGCGCGAGCGCCGATACGATCGACTACGTCGAGACGTCGCAGGGCCGCGTGACCGGCGATCGATACGTGCTCGCGCTCGGCGCGTATTCGCCGTTCGTCGCGCGCGCGCTCGGCTACCGGTTGCCGATCTATCCGGTCAAGGGGTACTCGGTCACGCTGCCGATCGGCGACGCGCACGAACCGCCTGCGCTCGGCGGCGTCGAGGAGAACCAGCTCGTCGCATGGGCGCGCTTCGGCGACCGGCTGCGGCTGACCGCGACCGCCGAGTTCAGCGGCTACGACACCACGCATTCGCCGGGCGATTTCGCGCACATGCTCGCGACCGCGCAGGCACTGTTTCCGAACGGCGCCGACTATTCGAAGCCGTCCTACTGGGCCGGGCTGCGGCCGATGACGCCGGAGGGCACGCCGATCATCGGCGCATCCCGGCACCGCAACCTGTTTTTCAACACCGGCCACGGCCATATGGGCTGGACCATGTCGTGCGGCACCGCGAAGATCGTCGCGGATCTGATCCACGGCAAGCGGCCCGACATCGACATCACCGGGATGACCCTGCAATGAGCGAACTTCTCTCCACCGCCCAGGATCCGGATGTCGGCGCCGGCCCGGCGCGCGACGCGTACGCCCGCTTCGATTTCTCGCTCGACGCCGGCATCGCGCGGCGCGCGGCGATCGGTCTCGTCGTGCTGGCGACCGATCACACGATCGAATACGAGTGGCGGCGTCTGCTCGCGATCGATGGCGTCGCGTTCTACGAAAGCCGGATCGCGAATTCGGCCGAGATCACGGCCGAGACGCTCGCGCGGATGGACGGCGGGATCTGCGCGGCGGTCGAATTGATCCGGCCTGGCGAGCGCCTCGACGTCGTCGCGTTCGGCTGCACGTCGGCGTCGATGGTGCTCGGCGAGGAGCGCGTGTTCGAGCGCATTCGCGAGGCGCGGCCCGGCGTCGCGTGCACCACGCCGATTACCGCGGCGCGCATCGCGCTGAAGGCGCTCGGCGCGCGCGGGGTCGCGCTGCTGACGCCGTACGAGCGCACGATCAACGATGCGATGGCCGCGTACCTGCGCGCACGCGGCGTCGACATCGTGCGGGTCGGCTCGTTCGAGCACCGCGACGACAACGAGGTCGCCCGCATCGAGCGCGCGTCGATCGAGCACGCGGTGCTGACGCTCGCCGCCGATCCGGCCGTCGACGCGGTATTCGTGTCGTGCACGAGCCTGCGCATCGTCGATGCGCTGGCCGACATCGAAGCGCGCGCGGGCAAGCCGGTGCTGTCGAGCAATCACGCGCTCGCCTGGCACGCGCTGCGGCTTGCGGGCATCGACGATCCCGTGCCGGGTTTCGGCAGCCTGCTGATGCGCTGACGCATGGCTCCGGCATGTAAAAAGACGCGCGCGGGCGAATTGCCGATGGATAATGACGCGCGGTGACAACAGGTGGAACCAGGAGACGAGATGTCGACTTCCGTTATGGCTGGCCGGGAGACCGCGGCGCCCACGCGCACGGGCCTCACGGTCAACGAGATTTACGAGCAGTTGAAACAGATGGCCGTGCTGTACGAGATCCGGCCGGGCGAACGGTTCAACGAGCTGGAGCTTGCCGAGCGCTTCAACGTGAGTCGCACGCCGATTCGCGAGGCGCTGAACCGGCTCGTTGCCGAAAACCTGCTGGTGTTCGTGCCGAACCGCGGTTTCTTCATTCGGGAACTGGAGGGGAAGGATGTGTTCGATCTGTTCGAATTGCGTCGCTCGATCGAGACGACCGCGGTGATGCTCGCGTGCGAACGCGCGTCGGACAACGACATCAAGGCGCTGCGACGCTTCTGGAAGCAGGTGATGAAGAATGCCGCGCGGATGTCGTCGGCCGAGCTGGTCGTCAAGGACGAGCAGTTTCACCTGGAGCTCGCCGCGTTATCGGGCAATGCCGAGATCGGCCGGGTGCTGCAAGGGATCAACGCGCGGATTCACTACGTGCGCTGGGTCGACGTCGATCAGCGACGCAACGAGGCGTTTACCGAGCATCTCGAGATTCTCGACGCGCTCGCCGAACGCGATGCGGCGCGGTGCGCGACGCTGACCGACACGCATATCCGCTGGCGGATGGAGGAGATCACGCGCGTCGTCCAGGCGAGCGTCGTCAAGCTGTACGCAAAATAAGGAAAGACCGGCTGCGGCATTTGCGACGATCGCGCGCAGTACGCGAACGGGGGCAGGCAGGCCGGTCGACGAGACAAGCAGTCGTGCAAAGGAGGACGGGCCGCCCGGATCGACCGGCGCGGCGCATCGCTACTTGATCGTCACGAGGTGCCGTCATGACACACGGTACGTTGGTCACGCTGTACAAGCCGTCCGCGGCGCAGATCGAGCATTTGCTGACCTTGCCCGCAAAAAGCCCCGCCGTCGTCGCGGTCGACAATTCGCCCGTCGCCGATCGTGCACTGTACGCACGGCTCGCCGAAGGCGGCGTCGACGTGATCGCGAATCACAATCGCGGCGGCATCGCCGGTGCGTTCAACGCCGGCGTCGAATTCCTGATCGGCCGCGGCTGCGACGTCTTCTTCATCTTCGATCAGGATTCGCACGTTCCGGACGACTATTTCGACCGAATGCTGGCCGGCTGCGCGCGGGTGGGCGACAGCCGCTTCCTGGTCGGCCCGCGGATCTTCAACCGCAATTTCCAGCGCGACCTGCCGTTGTTCACGGTGCGCCGCTGGTCCGCGCAGATCACGCCGATCCACGGCGGCGCGCACGGCCTGCTGTCGTGCTCGGTCATCATCTCGTCGGGCACCGCGATCTCGCTCGACGCGTATCGCGCGCTCGGCCGCTTCCGCGAGGATTTCTTCATCGACCACGTCGACGCGGAATACTGCATGCGCGCGCAGGCGCACGGCGTGCCGGTATGCGTCAACGCCGACGTGTCGCTGCCCCACGAACTCGGCAGCCCGTCCGCGCAGCAGCACTGGCCGCGCGTCGAGATCTTCGATCAGAGCGCGCTGCGCCACTACTATGCGGCGCGCAACTGCATCCTCGTCGCGCGTGATTACTGGCGCCGTTATCCGGCCATGCTGCTGATCAACCTCATCACGCTCAAGCACGTCGCGTTCGTGCTGCTGCATGCGCGCAACAAGCGCCTGAAGCTGAAGGCAATCTATTGCGGCGTGACGGACGGGCTGCGAGGGCGGTACGGGCGCGTGTGACGCTTGATTTGTCGCGGTATGGGCGCACGACCAACGCGCCACACAATTCGGATCACTGATTATAAGAGAGGATTCCAGATGAGCTTGCCAACGCCGATTCACCGCCGCTATACGGGCGCGTTCTCCGTCGCGCCGACGATCTTCACCGAGTCGGGCGAGATCGACATGCCGGGCCAGAAGCGCTGTGTCGACTTCATCATCGACGCGGGAGCGGACGGCCTGTGCATCCTGGCGAACTACTCCGAACAGTTTTCGTTGACCGACGACGAGCGCGAGCGGCTCATCGCGGCGATCCTCGAACACGTGGCGGGACGCGTGCCGGTGATCGTGACGACCACGCATTTCAGTCCGACGATCTGCGCGGCGCGCAGCCGCGCCGCGCAGGCGGCCGGTGCGGCGATGGTGATGGTGATGCCGCCGTACCACGGCGCGACGATCCGGTGCGGCGAGGCCGCGATCGAGCAGTTCTATGCCGAGCTTTCCGACGCGATCGCGATTCCGATCATGTACCAGGACGCGCCGATGAGCGGCACGCAGGTATCGGCCGCGTTTCTGGCGCGCATCGCGCACACGATTCCGAATCTGCGCTACTTCAAGATCGAGGTGCCGCAGTCGGCGGCGAAGCTGCGCGAATTGATCGCGCTCGGCGGCGACGCGATCGAGGGGCCGTTCGACGGCGAGGAAGCGATCACGCTGCTTGCCGATCTCGATGCGGGCGCAACCGGCAGCATCCTCGGCGGCGGCTATCCGGACGGGCTGCGGCCGATTCTCGCCGCGTATCTCGCCGGGCAGCGCGACGACGCGATCGCCCAGTACGAGCAATGGCTGCCGTTGATCAACTACGAGAACCGTCAGGCCGGCCTGCTGGCGGCGAAGGCGCTGATGAAGGAGGGCGGCGTGATCGCCTCGGACGCGCCGCGTCGTCCGCTCTTGCCGCTGCATCCGGCGACGCGCGCGGGCCTGATCGAGATCGCGCGACGGCTCGATGCGCTGGTGCTGCGCTGGGCACGCTGACGCGACTGCCTCGCAGCACGACCATGCGATTTCCGCCGCAATCCATGCGCACGACGCGCACGGGCGGCCGCCGCACCCGATGACCCAAACAAGGAACCCGAAGAATGAGCATGCCGACGATACGCGCGGTCCGCGCGCTGACGGTGCGTGGTGGCGGTGCCGACTACCACGATCAGGATGCCGGTCACTGGATCGACGACCACATTGCGACGCCGATGTCGCGCTACCCCGAATACCGGCAGAGCCGCCAGTCGTTCGGCATCAACGTGCTCGGCACGCTCGTGATCGAAGTCGAGGCCAGCGACGGCACGGTCGGCTTTGCGGTGACGACCGGCGGCGAGATCGGCGCGTTCATCGTCGAGCGGCATCTCGCGCGCTTCATCGAAGGGCAGCGCGTGACCGACATCGAGAAGATGTGGGATCAGATGTTCCATGCGACGCTGTACTACGGGCGCAAGGGTGTCGTGCTCAATGCGATCTCCGGCGTCGATCTCGCGCTGTGGGATCTGCTCGCGAAGGTCCGGCAGGAGCCCGTGCACCAGTTGCTCGGCGGCAAGGTGCGCGACGAGCTCGAGTTCTACGCGACCGGCGCGCGGCCCGATCTCGCGAAGGAAATGGGCTTCATCGGCGGCAAGCTGCCGCTGCATCACGGCCCGGCCGAAGGAGAGGCCGGCCTGCGCCGCAATCTCGACGCGCTCGCCGAGATGCGTTCGCGTGTCGGCGCCGATTTCTGGCTGATGCTCGACTGCTGGATGAGCCTCGACGTGCCGTATGCGACGCGGCTCGCGCACGAAGCGCACGCGCTCGGCCTGAAATGGATCGAGGAATGCCTGCCGCCCGACGACTACTGGGGCTACGCGAAGCTGCGCCGCGACGTGCCGCGCGGCATGCTCGTCACGACCGGCGAGCACGAGGCGACCCGCTGGGGCTTCCGGATGCTGCTGGAGATGGAGTGCTGCGACATCATTCAGCCGGACGTCGGCTGGTGCGGCGGTCTCACCGAGCTGATGCGGATCTCGGCGCTCGCCGATTCGCGCGGCGTGCTGGTGATTCCGCACGGCTCGTCGGTCTACAGCTATCACTTCGTCGCGACGCGGCACAACAGCCCGTTCGCCGAATTCCTGATGATGGCGCCGCAGGCGGATCGCGTCGTGCCGATGTTCGATCCGCTGCTGCTCGACGAGCCGGTGCCGGTCGGCGGGCGGATGAAGGTACCCGACACGCCCGGTTTCGGCGTGCGCCTGAATCCGGACGTGCGCATGCAGCGCCCGTACGAACACTGAGCGCGCGGAGGCGCGCATCCGCATCGTGATTGATGCCGGCTGGTTCGAATGGCGCGGCAGCCGCTACTGAACGCGTGATGGTCGAGGTGGAGGAGGGCGCAATGACGAAGTTGCTCGAAGACAGGATCGTCGTCGTGACGGGCGGATCGCGCGGGATCGGCCGCGCGATTGCGCTGGCGTGTGCGCGGCATGGCGCGGACGTCGTCGTCAACTACTGGACGAACCCGTTGCTGCCTGCGCAGGCCGATCACGGGATCGACGCGCTCGTCGACGCGATCCGCGCGACGGGGCGCGACGCGCTGGCCGTGCCGGGCGACGTCGCGCAGCCCGACACGGCGCGCGCACTGGTCGCGGCCGCAGTCGAGCGATTCGGCCGGATCGACGTGCTGGCGAGCAATGCCGGAATCTGCCCGTTCCACGGCTTCCTGGACTTGCCGCCCGAGCTGCTGCAACGAACGATGGAAGTGAACCTGCACGGCGCGTTCTACATGACCCAGGCCGTCGCCCGGCAAATGGCCGCGCAAGGGCAGGGCGGCGCGATCGTCGCGACCAGTTCGATCAGCGCGCTGGTCGGCGGCGGCATGCAGACGCACTACACGCCGACCAAGGCCGGCGTCCATGCGCTGATGCAGTCGTGCGCGGTCGCGCTCGCGCCGCATCGGATCCGCTGCAATTCGGTGCTGCCCGGCACGATCCGCACCGAAATCAACGACGACGATCTCGCCGCGCCCGGCAAGACCGAGTACTTCGAGCGCCGGATTCCGCTCGGCCGCCTCGGCGAGCCGGACGACGTCGCCGACTGCGTCGTGTTTCTCGCGTCCGACATGGCGCGCTACGTGAATGGCGCGGCGCTGCTCGTCGACGGCGGCATGTACGTGAACCTTCAGTGAAACCGCGAGGCATGGGCATGGAAACGATCGCCTTCAGGATGCGCCTGCACCCCGGCAAGCGGGACGAATACCGGCGCCGGCACGATGCGATCTGGCCGGAACTGGCCGACGCGCTGCGTGCGGCGGGCATCTCCGACTACTGGATCTTTCTCGACGACGACACCCATCACCTGTTCGCCGTGCTCAAACGGCCGGCCGATCACCGGCTCGCGCAACTCGCCGAAACGGACGTGATGCGCCGCTGGTGGGCGTACATGGCCGACCTGATGGCGACCGGGCCGGACGGGCGCCCGGTCGAGAAATCGCTGGAGCCGATGTTTCATCTGGAGTGACGCAGATCCGTTGCAGCGGATCTGCGTGTCGCACGAACTCACGGAGCCCACATGCAGGTTGTCGATCCCCATGTCCACTTCTGGGACGCCGACGCGCTGAGTTACAGCTGGCTCGATCGCGCGCAGCCGGCATTCTCCGGCGCGGTGGCGGATTTGCCGCGCCGCTACCTGCCCGCTGACTTGCGCGAGGATGCCGGCGCGGATATCGACGTGCTGAAGGTCGTGCACGTCGAGGCGATCCACGATGCGTGGACGACGCCGAGCGAAGTCGACTGGCTGCAGGCGCTTGCCGACGCGCCGGCGAGCGGCGGGATGCCGGACGGCATCGTCGCGGGCGTCGACCTGTTCGCGCCGGACGCACGCATCCGGCTCGCCGGCGCGGCGGCGCATCCGAACGTGCGCGGCATTCGTCAGGTGTTGAACCGGCATCCTGACCGCTGGTACAACTACGTCGACGTGGACTATCTGGCCGAACCGCGCTGGCGCGAGAACTTCGGGATGCTGAGCGAGTTCGGTTTGTCGTTCGACCTGCAGTTGTACCCGGCCCAGGTCGGCGCGGCGCTCGCCGTCATCGACGCGCACCCCGACACGCCCGTGATCGTCAATCACACGGGCATGTTCGTCGACCGGAGCAGCGTGCACGGCTGGCGCGAATGGCGCGACGGACTGCGCGGGCTCGCGCGGCGGGCGAACGTGACGATGAAGCTGTCCGGGCTCGCGATGTTCGACCATCGCTGGACGGTCGAGAGCTTCCGCCCGTACGTGCTGGAGGCGATCGACGTGTTCGGCGCCGCGCGCTGCATGTTCGCGTCGAATTTCCCGGTCGATCGGCTCCATGCCGGCTATCAAGCGCTGTGGCACGCTTACGCGGCGATCGTCGCGGGAGCTGGCGACAACGAGCGCGACGCACTGTTCGTCCACAATGCGATGCGAATTTACCGGTTGTGAGCCACGCGCCCGCCATCGAGCGGCGAGCGTTGTCGCCGAAGTGCGTCCCGGCAGCGTCAGCCGGACGCGCACGCTGCAGCGGCGCTGGGCTGACGCCTCATCGGGACTTGTTCGCCTTAACCGCGCAACGCGGTGGCAACGACGCTCGCCAGCGGCGTCGTGGGTCGACCGATCAGCCGCGCGAGCGCGCCGCCGTCGTCGAACAGCGCGCCGCGCGACGCGGCCACGTCGGCATCGGCGAGGACGCTGGCGAACTCGGGCGGCAACCCGGCGCTCGTCAGCACGTCTGCATAAGCGTCCTGCGCAAGATCGTTGTAGACGACGGTCTTGCCGGACTGCCGCGACACCTCCGCGGCTAGCTGTGCCAGCGTGAACGCATCGTCGGCCGCCAGTTCATACGTTTTTCCTGCATGGCCGTCCGTCGTCAGTGCCACGGCCGCGGCCTCGGCATAGTCCTTCCGCGCGGCGGAAGAGAAGCGCCCCTCCTTCGCGGCCCCGATGAACGCGCCGTGCTCGAGCGCAGCGGGGAGGGCCATCAGATGGTTTTCCGTGTACCAGCCATTGCGCAGGATGACGGCGGGGACGCCCGAGGCCGCGATGACTTCTTCCGTCTGCCGATGCTCGATCGCGAGCCGGGCAGGCGACATGTCGGCGTGCAGCATGCTCGTATAGGCGAGCAACGAGACGCCAGCCTGCCCGGCTGCATCGATCACCGCGCGGTGCAACGGCAGGCGGCCGGCGACTTCGGTCGACGAGATCAGCAGCAGTTTGTCGACACCGACGAACGCGGCGGCGAGCGTTTCAGGCCGCTTGTAGTCGGCCTCGCGTACCACCACGCCACGCTCTTCAAGGTCGCGGACCTTCGCGGGATTCCTGACCGCCGCGACGATCCGGTTGGCCGGCACGGTTTCAAGCAATGCGTCGATCACAAGGCGCCCGAGTTGCCCGGATGCTCCCGTTATTGCATACATGTTCATTCTCTCCGTGATTCGGTAGGTGAGGTTCCAAGTGTAGGGAGGAAGGTTTCCATTGGAAACCATCTATCCATCGGTTACCATCATTTTCAAGTAACCAAATGGAAACCTCGGTGGGACGACGATGGGCTTGAGAATGCGAAAGAAGGTGGAGCCGCTTCCCGGCTGTCCGATGTCGAAATGCATGGCGTTGATCGGCGGCCTGTGGACGCCCGAACTGATCTGGTGCCTGAGCAATGGCCCGCGTCGGTTTTCGGAATTGCGGCGCGACAACCCGACCATCACCGCGAAGGTGCTGACCGGCAGGCTGCGTGATCTGGAGGAGCGGGGCGTGATCCGGCGAAGCGTGTTGCCGACGTCGCCGCCGTCGGTGGAATACGAGCTGACATCGCTGGGCGAGGAACTGCTGCCGGCGATTACGTCGATCGTGGAGGTCGGGTCGCGCCTGCTGCTTCGTGACCGGCCTCGCTAGTCATTCCCCACCGCGCGGGCTACCGCGCGCCCGTCGAACGACTGCGCTTCGTATTCGGCAACGGCTCGTGATGCATCGGCCCCTTGACGAGGTCGCTCATCGCGTCGCGGAGCCAGCGGTTGGCCGGCTCGTGATGAAAGCGCGGATGCCGGTGCGGATAAAGCTCATACGTGGGCGCGGGGAAGGGCAGCGGCAGCAGCGGGCCTGCGATGCGAGCGCCGTTGCGATCAATTTCTTCGGACCGGCGGGGCGTAGCAGTCAGGTCGCGGTGCTGGCGGCGCTGCGGCATCGCTTCTCGCCGGCAATGCGCGCAGCGGGCCTGCGCGCATTGCCGAACGGGACAGCATCGTCACGACGATCCGTGAACGGATCGCCGAGTGTGGCATCACGCCCGAGGAATGCTTTACGCGTCTTTCAACCAGGGCATTTCGACGGGCGACACGACCAGTTGCCGGAATTCGCGTTTCAGATCGAAGATGAACCCGACCAGGATCATGGAGTCGGCGTAAGGAATCGGAAAGACCTGCGGATTTTCCGGGTTACGCAGCGGGCGCTCCGGCGTGTCGGCTGTCGCCGCGGCGTTTTCGCGAACGCTTTCCAGGTCGTCTGCCATGGCCGGCCCGCCGGCTTTCAGCACACGGCTACGCAGCTCGCTGAAGGGTTCGATGCGCGCGGCGTCTTCGTGGTATTCAGGCACTTCATAAACGAACCAGGACATTGTCGTCTCCCATGAGAAGGGGCGCTATTCTAACGCTACGCGAGAATCTGCCGAAAATCGGGGCTGCCCACGTCTTCAGGTGGGCAAGCATTCGCCCGGAACGGCGAGTCATCGATCGACGAGCGGATTGCGGCAATGTCACACGTTGGATAACACCTGATGCGCCGCGCGAACGACCGCATCTACCGTGATGTCGAATTTTTTGTACACGTCGTTGATCTTTCCCGACTCGCCGAAGCTGTGCATGCCGACGAACCGACCCTCCGGTCCGATGTACCGCTCCCATCCGAGTTCGACCGCCGCCTCGACCGCGACTCTCGCCGGAGAAGTGCCCAGCACGGCCCGCTGGTAATCGCGCGGCTGCTCCTCGAACAGCAGGCGGCACGGCATCGATACGACGGCCGTCGGCACGCCTTCCTGCTGCAGGATGTCGCGTGCCTGGACGGCGAGGTCGACCTCCGAACCCGTCGCGAGCAGCGTGAGTTGGCGCGGTCCGCCATCGGCCTCCCGCAAAACATAGGCCCCTCGCGCTGACTTGTTTTCGTTTCCAGGCTCGCTGCGCAGCAGGGGGACCGGCTGTCGTGACAAGGCGAGGAGTGCAGCCCTGCGGGGCTGTTCGAGAATCAGTTCCCAGCACTCCGCCGTCTCGACCGGATCGGCCGGCCGATAGACGGCGAGTTGCGGAATGGCCCGCAGGGCGGCAAGTTGCTCGACGGGTTGATGAGTCGGGCCATCTTCGCCGAGACCAATGGAATCGTGCGTCATCACGAAGATGGAGCGCACCCGCATCATCGCGCTCAACCGGATCGCCGGGCGGCAGTAGTCAGAAAAGCAAAGGAAGGTGCCGCCGTACGGAATGAGGCCGCCATGAAGGGCAATGCCGTTCATCGCGGCGGCCATGCCGTGTTCGCGGACGCCGTAGTGGAGGTATGAGCCTTTGAACCGGCCGGGCTCGATCGCGACTTGATTCTTCGTCTTCGTATTGTTGGACTGCGTAAGATCCGCCGAGCCGCCCAGCAATTCCGGAATCGCGTCGAAGAGATGATCAAGCACTTCACCGCTGGCCTTGCGGGTGGCCATTGCACTGCCCGCGGCAACGAACGCCTGTCGTGCTGCCGCGATCGCCGCCTGCCAGTTGTCCGGAAGCTTTCCGGCATTGCGCCGGTCGAATTCGGCGCGCAGCGCCAGCGGCGTCCGGCGGACACGCTCATCCCACGCGAGTCTCGTCTCGCGGCCGCGCGCCCCGATCTCCCGCCATGCTTTCAGCAAGTCATCCGGGATTTCAAACGGCGGCGAATGCCAATCGAGGATCTGGCGTGCGCCCGCGATTTCATCCTCGCCCGGGGCATCGCTATGGGCTTTTTCGGTGCCAGCCTTCGTCGGAAAGCCGAACCCGATGATCGTCCTGCATGCGATCAGGGTCGGTCGGTCATTCGTAGTCCGAGCGGTCTCGATAGCGCGCCGTATCGCATCCGTGTCGTGACCGTCGATCTCCAGGACGTGCCATCCAGCCGAGTGAAAGCGCTCGATCTCGTTGTCCGAGACCGCGAGCTGGGTGGGACCGTCGATGGAAATCGAATTGTTGTCCCAGAACGCGATCAGTTTGCCCAACCGGAGGTGGCCGGCCAAGGAAATGGCCTCATGGCTGATGCCTTCCATCAGGCAACCGTCGCCGAGAAATACGTACGTGTAGTGATCGACGAGATCATCGCCGAACTGCGCATTCATGACGCGCTCGGCCAACGCCATGCCGACGGATTCCGCGATGCCTTGTCCGAGGGGACCGGTAGTCAGTTCGATTCCGTCGGCGTGCGAGTATTCGGGGTGACCTGGCGTCTTGCTGCCGACTTGCCGGAACCGCTTGAGCTCGTCGAGGGTCATGTCGGCATAGCCCGTGAGATAGAGCAGGCTGTAGAGGAGCATCGATGCGTGTCCGTTGGAAAGGACCAGCCGGTCTCGATCGATCCAGTGGGGGGCGGATGCATCAAATTGCATGAATTCGTTGAACAGGACCGTCGCGACGTCAGCCAGCCCCATTGGCGCACCGGGATGACCGCTGTTGGCGTTCTGTACCGCGTCCATGGCAAGGAAGCGAATACAATTCGCCAGCGCGCGAAGATGCGGGTCTCGTGGGGGCGGCACCGTCTTTGCGGTCGTGCGGGAATTTGCGGTGGGATCACTCATCGGTTCTCCTGTTTGGGCTCGGGAATGGAAGATGAGGCTCCGGGGCAATATGCATACCTTCTCGACGATGGCGAGGTTACGCCGGAATGCGTTTCGTATTGGCGTGGTCCTTGTCGTGAATCCTGGGATTCGACCCTTTTTGATTGATAATCCGCATTATGTAAAGTGAATGATGCGCGGAGGAAAGGCGCCCCCCCGCATCATTCACTGACACGCACTTTTCAAACATGTCGGGCCCGACGGTCCAACTCATCGATCCGCGATGAGCAAGAATGCCGCTCAATCGGCCGGAGGCAGTTTTGCCGAAAGGTCCGGAAACCGAAGCTCGCCTTCATAGGTTTCGGCACCCGCGGCAAGTATCGCTTTCACGCGCGCCTGAATTGCTTCGTGGGCGACACAAAGATCGGCCTCGTGCGCTTCCACCAGCAAACCTTCGGAGAATGAAACGTCGGACCCCATGTCCACGGACTTTTTCAGGTGGGCGATCGTCGTGGGCGGAAAGGTCGAGATGCGGCGCGCGAGCTTGTCCACGAAAGGACCCAGTTCGTTGGCCGGCAGCGCACGGTTGATATAGCCGTAGTGGTCCGCCAGTTCCGCAGAGAAGTCCTCCCCGCTCAACAGTACCTCGAGCGCTCGCGCGCGGCCCATCCGTCGCGGCAACCGCTGCGTGTTGCCGCCGCCCGGAACGAGTCCGCAGATGACCTCCGGTTGACCGAACACCGCGTTGCCGATCGCCGCGAAACACATGTCCGCGGCCAGCGCGATCTCGCATCCGCCGCCCCGCGCGATTCCTTCGACCTTCGCGATCACGGCCTTCGGCATGTTGCGCAGGCGCTCGCCGAGCATTTGCGTCAGGCGGAACGTGCGTGTATTCGACGTCGTTTTCGGCGCAGAGCCGACACGGTGCAGACCCGAGTGGGCGATGAAGAACTTCGGCACGGCGCTTTGCAGCACGACGACATGCACGCTCGCGTCCTGCTCCAGTTCGCGCGTCACCGCGTCGAATTCCGCCGACAGGACCTCGTCGAGCAGGTTCAGCGGCGGGTAGTTCAGCGTGACGGTCGCGACGCCGCCGTCGCGCGCGACCTGGATATGCTTGTAACCGGTATCGCCACTCCCCTGCGATGGAGCGGATTTGTCGGGCGCAGCGCCACGCCCTGTCGATGCGGGCAGCACGCCAGGCGCGAGTGTTGCGGCACCGAGTGACTGGACGAATAAACGTCGTGAGAAAGTCGACATGGCAGATTCCCTGGTTGATTAACAGACCGACGTGCTTACATTCGGCGGTTCAAGCTGTGCAAAATCTTGCGCTTGCCTGCCCGTCTGAGGAAAACCGATGCCCGGCATGGCGACTGGGCCCCTCTTTGAAGTCTGTTTTCGAATGCCGGATCTTTCACCCTGCGAATTCCTCCGAATGCTTGACGTCCGGAGGGCATGGATCGATCAGCAGCGGCCAACATGCCGCATCATTGGCCGCCTTCCATTCGCAACCCGAGCTTACTGGTTACCGACGTTACGCCCGGAACTTGGCGAGCCGCCTCCACCGCAGCCTTATTCTGAGCCTCGTCCGTTATCATTCCCGCCAGCGTCACCTCGCCAGTCTTTGCCTTGGCAAACACGGTTACCTGTGCATTGCCGATGCCGGGCGCCTTTACGATCGCTTGCCGCACCCTCTTCGCGAATTTGCGATTTTCCAGGCGCTCGGCCTTCTTTGCCGAGCGAGACGACGTAGTCGGCGGCTTGGCCGTTTGCGTGTCGGGAGTGTCGGATTGCGCGTAGCAAGTTACAGACATCAACGCGACGACACCGGCCGAAGCGATCATGGAACGTAGCTTCATCATCTTCTCCTCATCAAGAACGAAGCTCAAACAGTGGATTTGGGGCGTCACGGTCTGGCACCCGGTATTGCGGGTGTGTGGCACCTGCAATTTCAATTGAAGCGCACGGACTTTATGCGGGAATCGAATTCAATGCACCTTCGTCGGCCTCCAGCGCCGGCGACAGTGTCATGCGCAGGTGGTCCAGAAATGTTCGGATCTTCGCGTCCATGAACTGCCGAGACACGTATATGGCATAAACATCCAGCATCGTCAGACGGTAGTCGGGCAATACCCTGACAAGCTTCCCGCTTCGTAGATCATCGATAGCTGAATAGATGGCCAGCGACCCGATGCCCATTCCAGCTCGCAGGGCAATCGCCAGTGCTTCCGGTGCGTTCGCCTGAAACGGCGCCGAAAGAACGGAGTGTGATATCACCTCGCCGCGCGCGCCATGCAGCAGCCATTCATCGTTCGGATCGGCAGGCGTGTCGAGCCGCAAACATGTATGGTCGGCGAGATCGGCTGGCTTCGATGGGGTGCCATGTCGATCGAGATAAGCTTTCGACGCGACCAGCACGCTATAGGATCTGCCATAGGGGTGCGCGATATATCCGGAATCAGGAAGACTCGATGCCGTAACCACCGAAATATCGTAGCCGTCTTCCACCAGGTTCGGCATCCTCTGCGAATACGTGATCTCGACGGCAACCTCGGGAAAGGCCGCTTGATAGGCCACGGCTGCTTCGGTTACATGACTCTGTCCCAAGCCAGGCATGGTATGGACACGCAACCGCCCGTACGGCCTGACGAGTGCATTTCTTGCCTCGGCATTTGCCTGGTCGACATCGCCAAGAATTGATAACAGGCACTCGAAATAGCGCCGTCCGCTGTCGGTGAGCGAGATCCGTCGTGTCGTTCGATTCAGCAGGCGAGTCTGCGCGTATTCCTCGAGGCCAGACACCGCTCGCGACACTTGCGCAATCGCAACATCGGTCTGCTTTGCCACGGCCGTAAAGCTACCTGCCTGAACGACACGCACAAATGTGCGCATGTTTTCGAGCATATCCATTTTCATCCATTGCCTTTCATTGCCCGTGCCTGAACCGGCAATTTCGAAGCCTGCTTCTGCACGCCTCGGGGAGGCGCCGGTCGAGCGACAACGTACATGCAATGACGAAATCGCTCGTTCCGCCAAGGCCATGCTCAACTCGACAGTTCGAATTGTCGAACTTTCACCCTCGCAGGATCACCCCCCGCACGGGGGGCTACCCGCCATTCGTTCGTATGAGATGCTCGAAGGACCACGCGACTTTCCGTCGTGGACAATTCGTCAATAGTGTCTCTACGGGCGGAGTACGATCTTGCCGATATGGCGGCCGGAATCCATCAATTCATGCGCCGCACGTGCATCGTGAAGATCGAACAACCGGTACACCTGCGGCTTGACGGTGCCTTGCCGGATCAACGGCCACACGGCGTGCTCCAGCTCGAGAATGATCCGCGCCTTCTCCTCATAGGTGCGCGAGCGCAGCGTCGAGCCGATGTGCGTGAGCCGCTTCGTCAGCATCGGGAACAGGTCGAGTTCCTTTGCCGGGCCATTGATCACGCCGATCTGCACGATGCGGCCATTCAGCGCGGCCGCCGCGAAATTGCGCGCGACGTAGTCGCCGGCGATGATATCGACGATCACGTCGACGCCCTTGCCGTCCGTGAAGCGCGCGACCGCCTCGACGAAATCCTCGCTGCGGTAGTCGATCGCGTGATCGGCACCGAGGCGCACGCTCGCGTCGCGCTGCGCGTCCGAGCCGACGGTCGTGATGATTTTCGACGCGCCGAACGCTTTCGCCAGCATCGTCGCGGTCGTGCCGATGCCGGACGCGCCGCCGTGGATCAGCACGCTTTCGCCGGCCTTGAACCCGCCGCGCTGAAACAGGTTTAGCCAGACCGTCATGAAGGTCTCCGGCATCGCCGCCGCTTCCGTCATGTCGAGACCGTCGGGAATCGCAAGCGTATTGCGTTCGTTCGCGACCGCGTATTGCGCGTAGCCGCCGCCGGGAATCAGCGCGCACACGCGATCGCCGATCGCGAAGCGCGTGACGTCGTGGCCGAGCGCGACGACTTCGCCCGCGACCTCGAGACCGGGAATGTCCGAGGCGCCGGGCGGCGGATCGTACAACCCCTTGCGCTGGAACACGTCGGGGCCGTTGACGCCGGCCGCGTGAATGCGGATCAGCACTTCGCCGATGCCGGGCGACGGCACCGCACGGGTAGTCGGCACGAGCACTTCGGGGCCGCCGGGACGCACGATTTCGATCGCGGTCATGCTGGCGGGGAGCGGTTTCACGTCATCAATCACGATATGATCCTTAACGTTCGTCGATGCCCGACCGATTCACGGGCCTTCCCGGAATCGCGGCATCGCAATGTGTGTGAAGAGAGTCTAGGGGCGATGCTGCGCGCGCACACGCAGCGAATTGCCGATCGGGGAATGCAAAAATGCATCAGTCGGGACACACGATGAACTGGGACGACGCGCGCGTCTTTCTCGCGATTCATCGCGAGCGCACCTTGCGCCGCGCGGCACAGACGCTCGGCGTCGACCAGGCAACCGTCGGGCGGCGGCTCGCGACGCTCGAACACATGCTCGGCGCGACACTGTTCCTGCGCTCGTCGAAAGGCTATCTGCCCACACCGGTCGGCGAACTCGCGTTACGTGCCGCCGAGGCGATGGAGCAACACGCGCACGAACTGGTCCGGTTGACGCAAGGTGTCGACCGGCGGCTCGCCGGCGAAGTGAAGATCACGACCACGGATGCGCTCGCGCTCGAATTCGTGATGCCGTCGATCGCGCGACTTCACGCGAAGCATCCGGACGTATCGGTCGCGTTGAACACGTCGACGCAAGTCCTGAACCTTGCGAAGCGCGAAGCCGATATTGCGGTCCGCACGGTGCGGCCCGAGAATCCCGATCTCGTCGCGCGTCGCCTGGCACGCTGGGACATGGGCCTGTTCGCGTCGCAAGACTATCTGCGCCGGCACGGCGAGCCCGAGCGCGGCCACGCGTTCGCAGGGCACGACCTCGTCGTCTACCAGCCGTACATCGACGCGAGCCGAACCCCGACGATCGCCGGCGAGCCGATCGATGGCGGCCGCATCGTCACGCGCACGACTTCCAATCTGATGATGCGTGCCGCGCTGCGCTCGGGCCTCGGGATCGGCGAGGTTCCGGTTCACATGGGAGAGCGCGACGGGCTCGCGCGCGTGTGGCCGGAACGTGTTCGTGCGGCACCGTACGAAGTGTGGCTCGTCACGCATCGCGACCTGCGCCACACCGCGCGCATTCGCGCGGCGATCGACGAAATCTCGGCGTCGTTCGCCACCCATCGTTGACGCCCGCCGCGTACAGCGCGGCCACCGCTCATTCGTCGCCGGGCCGCACACGCGAGGCATCGAGCGCGAGGCCGCTGCGCACTGCCTGGATGCGCGACGTGACATTGAGCTTTTCGAAGATGTTCTTCAGGTGCCACTTGATCGTCTCCGGCGCGACGCGCAGCGCCCGGGCGATTTCCTTGTTCGACAGACCACGCGCGACGTAGTCGAGGATTTCGGCTTCGCGCGCGCTCAGGCTGGCCACGGCGGGCCTGCCCGCGGGTGTCGCGCTGGCGGCTCGCTGCGCGTCGAATGCGCGCAACAGTTCGCGCGGATACCACCCGCCGAGCGCCGGAAACCGGTCGATCTGCTTCTGCACGCGCGCGAGCATGCGCTCCACCACCGGGCCTTCGTCGACGAAGGTGCGCACGAGCCCGTTACCCTGGCCGTATTCAAGCGCCCGCGCGAGCATCGCGAGCGCCGTATCCTCGTCGCCCGCCTGGTCACATGCCACCGCGCGCAACACGGCCGCCTGCGCCGCGAGCCAGTCGAATCTGCGTGCAGCGAGCACGTCGTGCACGATCGCCGTGATCTGCACGGCTTCGTCGATGCGCGCGTCGGCAAGCAAGAGCCGCGCATGCGCGCATCGCGCCATCTGCCAGGTCTCGACCTGACTCGACGTCTCGTACGGCGCCGCCGCCGGCACCAGCGATGCGAGCGCGCGCTCCACGCGATGCGCCTGTGTGGGCTTCCCTGCGCTCAGGTGCAGCCGCACGCCCGTCGCCATGCAGCCGACGCGCAGCCGCAGCCATTGCCGGCTGCATGCGACGTGATCGGCCTCGTCGAGCAGTTCATGCGCACGCGCGTCGTTCCCCGACTGGAACTGCAACAGCGCGGCGGTCTGCACGAACCGCAGCAGCGGGCCGAGCGAGCACGCCTGCATCGCGATGTCGAAGCGGTCGGCCTGCGCGTCGCGCACTTTCTGCCAGTCGTTCCACTCGTAGTAGATCGCCGACAGGTAACCGGCCGACAGCGCTGTGGCCGCCGACAGGCGCCCCGCTGCCCGCTCCGCGGCACGCAACGCGGTTTCGAACGTCTTCGACGCGTCGTGCAGGCGGCCCGCGACGAATTCCGCGAGCCCGGACATGTTCTGGCGATACACGTTCGCGAACAGCGGCTCGTGGCCGGAGGCCGCGCGCTCGGCCCGTGCGCGGAGCGCCAGCGCGTCGTCGAGGCGCCCCGCGTAGCCGAGCCCGAAGCTCAGCGTCGTCTGCCCGATCTGCTCGATCCACGAGCCTGCCGGTGGGCCGGCCGCCAGCACGCGTTCGCCGAGGCGCAGCGCGTCGGTGCTGTGGTCCGACAGCGCGGTGACCAGCGAGCGGACGGCCAGCAGTTCGGTTGCCGTGACAGCATCCGTATCGAGCCGCCCCGCGTCGACGTCGCCTTCCAGCGTCTCGAGCGCGCGGCGCGCGTCGATCATCTGCATCGACAATGCAAGCGCCCACGCGTGCGCGATCCGCAGCCGCAAGCGGCCGGCCAGCGCTCCAGCGGGCAGGCGCGACACCCAGTCGAGCACGGTGCGCACGTCGCTCGACGCGATGAGCTTCATTGCACATGCTTCGACCCAGCCGGCGGCCGCGTCGAAATCGCCGGCTGCGAGCGCGTGCCGGACGGCGTCCGGCCAGTGCCGCTCGGCCGCATGCCATTCGCTCGCGCGGCGATGCAGCATGGCGACCGAATCGGGCTCTCGCAGTGCGAGTTCCTCGCGCAGATACTGCAAAAACAGCGCGTGATAGCGATAGCGCCGACGGTCGCCGTCGATCGAACGGATGAAGAGGTTGCGTGCGCTCAGCCATTCGAGGCAGTCCAGCCCATCGTCGCGGCCGGTCAGCGCGTCGCACAGCGCCGGCGTCATCTCGTCCAGCACGGCCGTATGCAGCAGAAAGTTCCGGATCGCGGCGGGCACCCGCGTCATCACGTTCTCGTTGAGGTAGGTCGCGATGCCCGCGCGTGCGTGGCTGACCTGTTCGGCGACGCGCGCCGCGTCGCGGTCGTCGTGCAGCGCCAGGGCCGCCAGCTGCAGTCCGGACACCCAGCCCTCGGTGGCCACGCGCAGGCGTTCGATGTTTTCCGCGTTGAGCGCCTTGCCGGCGATCCGCTCGAAGAATGCGCGCGTCTCCGCATCGTCGAAGCGCAGGTCATTCTCGTCGATGCGCACCAACTGGTCACGCGACTCGAAGTAGCTGAGCGGCAGCGCCGGAATCGATCTGCACGCCAGCACGACGTGCAGGTTCGACGGCGCATAGCGCAGCAGCTCGAACATCGCGTCGTGGATCACCGGCGACGACAGGCGATCGAAGTCGTCGAGCATCAGGAACAGTTCGACGCCCGAACTCTCCAGCTCGTTGAGCAGCTCGTCGAACACGGTCTTCAGCGGAATCAGCGCGCGGTCGCGCAGCAGCCGCTGCGCGCGCACGCCGACGCCGCCTGTCGCATCGACGATCGCCGCGACCACGTACGACGAGAAGATCGACGCGTTGTCGTCGTCCCTATCGAGGCTCACCCACGCGACCTTCGCATCCGATGCGACGAGCGCGCTGCGCCATTCCGCGAGCAGCGTGGTCTTGCCGTAACCGGCCGGCGCGCAGACGAGCGTCAGCCGGCGGTCGAGCCCGCGCTGAAGCCGCCCGAGTCGTCCGATGCGCGACACGATTCCGCGGGCCGACGCCGGCGCGAGCTTGGTGCGCACGAGCACTTCGATCCTGTCGGCGGCCGGCGGGCCGGCCGGCTGTCTGCTGTCCCTCGGCGTCATGCTGTTCCCGTTCTCCTTGTGCTGTGCGCGTGTCCGCCGGCGCTGGAAAGCGCGACAGGCGGGCCGGCCGAACGCCCGGCCAACGCGCGCCGCGCACCGAAACAGGATAGCGATTCGGCACCGGCCTTCAAAAGTAGGTGATGTCCGGACCGGTGCGCGCTTGCGGCGCCGCGTTACGGTCCACGATAAAGGACCCGCATTGTTCTCGAACGAATGTCGAATGTTCAGCCCCCCATTCGGGGGGCTACCTTGCGCGGAAAACTCGCTTCATCCTGACTGCTCGGCCCGCGGGCGGCCGTCATCGCCGCTGTCGCAGTACTTTCTCGCCAGGAGTTGCCCATGAACCGTCGCGACGTCGTCGCAGCGTTTTTCGACCGGTATCGCCGGCATGACGTCGACGGCATGCTTGCGCTGTTCGCGCCGGATGCCACGCTCGACTACGTGCCGATCGCCGCGACCGGCCCGGCGGCCGTGCAGGGCAAGGCCGTCTGGGCGGCGCTGCTGGACGCTTTTCCGGACCTGGGCAACGAGGTCGATGCGATCCATGCGGACGACGCCGGCCGTCATGCCACGGCCGAGGTCACCATCGGCGGCACACAGGTGCGGGAATTCGCCGGCATCCAGAACCGCGGGCGCGCGTTCTCGCTCAGGCATGCGTTCGTGTTCGAGTTCGATGCCGACGGCCGCATCGCGCGGCTCGCCGCCTACTGGGACAATGTGCGGCTATTCGAGGATCTCGGCAAGACGACGCTCGGCTGACGCCCGGTCCGGCGGGCCACCGCCGCCGCCGTGTGCGTGTGGCAGGTACGCGGCGTCCGCACCGATGCTCAGTCCGGCTGGTAGCGCGCGCGCAGTGCGCGCTTGTCGATCTTGCCGACACTGGTCTTCTCGATCGAGTCGACGACCAGCACGCGTTCCGGCACCGCGTAGCGCGAGATCAACCCGCGATCGGCTACCTGCTTCACATGGGCTTGCAGCTCCGCCGGTTCGACGCGGCCCGCCTGCTCGTCGGCAAGCACGACGAGCGCGAGCGGCCGCTCGCCCCAGCGCGCGTCCTTCACGCCGATCACAGCCGCTTCCCGCACGGCCGGATGCCGCGACAGGATGTCCTCGAGCTCGAGCGACGACACCCATTCGCCGCCCGTCTTGATCACGTCCTTGATCCGATCGGTGATCTGCAGTCGGCCGTCGGGATCGATGACGCCGATGTCGTTCGTATGCAGATAGCCGCCGGCCCACAGCGCCGCCGATGCCTGCGCATCGCCGAGATAGCCGCGCGTCGCCCACGGCATCCGCACGACCACCTCGCCCGCCGATCGCCCGTCGTGCGGCACGTCGCGAAACTGCGCGTCGACGATGCGCAGGTCGACGAGCGGCAGCGGCAGGCCGGCCCTCGTCCGGCGCGCGATATCGTCGCCCGGCGCGTCGGCGGCCGTGCGCGGCGGATCGATCTGCGCGATCGTCATCAACGGGCACGTTTCCGACATCCCGTATCCGGTGTACACCTCGATGCCGCGCGCGAGCGCCGCCCGTGCCAGTCCTTCCGGCAGCGGCGAGCCGCCGATGATGACCTTCCACGACGACAGATCGGTTCCGGCCGGCGCCGGGCTGTCGAGAATCATCGCAAGCAGCGTCGGCACGCAGTGCGAATAAGTCACCGCTTCGCGCGCGATCAGCGCGAGCAAGCCTTCCGGCGAATAGCGCCCCGGATAGACCTGCTTGAGGCCAAGCGCGGTCGCGATATACGGCATGCCCCACGCATGCACGTGGAACATCGGCGTGATAGGCATGTAGACGTCGTCGCGATGCACGCGCCCGCGCTCGCGGGCGCTCGACAACGCCGCCATGCCGGCCAGCGTGTGCAGCACGAGCTGGCGATGCGTGAACGCGACGGCCTTCGGCAACCCGGTGGTGCCCGTCGTATAGAACGTCGTCGCAACGGTCTGCTCGTCGAAATCGGGAAATGCGAAGTCGGGCGAGCCGGCCGCGACGAGTCGCTCGTATTCGTCGGCGAAGCCGTCGGGCAGTTCGACGTCGTCGCCGTCGGCGATCAGCACGAAGTGCGTCGCCACGGTCAACCGGGCGCGCATGCTCGTCAGCAGCGGCAGGAAATCGCGGTGCACCAGCACGACACGCGCCCCCGAATGGTTGAGCGTGTACAACAACTGATCGGGAGACAACCGGACGTTGGCCGTCATCAGCACCGAGCTCATCATCGGAATCGCGTGGTAGCACTCGAGGTAACGATGGCTGTCCCAGTCCATCACGGCCACGACGTCGCCGGCGCCCACACCGAGCGCCGTGAGTCCGCTCGCGAGCTGGCCGATGCGATGCCGGAACGTCCAGTAGTCGTGCCGGACCCGATCGCCGTACACGATCTCCTGCTCGGGCCGCGTCGCGAGCGGCGCATGCAGCAGTTGCTTGATCAGCAGCGGATACGTATGTGCGGCCGGAGCCGCCGCATCGTCCGGGGACAGGTATGACGAATTCATGAACGCCTCCATAAGCGACCTGGCCGGTCGTCGCGATTGCGGCCACGATACCGGACGGGGCGGATTTCGCGCCCCCCCTGTTCAGGGGGAAGGACGCCGGCGGACCGGCCGGGCGTTCGGCTATTCATACGAACATCGCGGCGGCCGCGACGCCCGCCCCACCTGTTCGGGGGGGCGTTCGCCGCAACACGGCGTTGTAGGATTCATCGCAGCGCGTATCCTCGTCGTGGGGTCCCCATCCGCACCGCCACATGCATCGAGCCCACGCGCCGGCGAACCCATGCCGCCCCCCTGAACCCATCCCGAACAAGGAGCAGCCATGACTTCCGACACGACGCAGATGGACCGAACGCCCGCCCCCGATCCCGCCGAAAACAATGCGTTCTTTCCGTCGCCGTATTCGCTGTCGCAATACACGTCGGCGAAGACCGATTTCGACGGTGCGGACTACCCGAATCCGTACAACGGCGGCAAGTGGAAGGTCCTGATGATCGCGACCGACGAACGCTACGTCCTGATGACGAACGGCAAGATGTTCTCGACCGGCAATCATCCGGTCGAGATGCTGCTGCCGATGCATCACATGCACAAGGCCGGTTTCGAGATCGATGTCGCGACGCTCTCGGGCAATCCGGCGAAGCTCGAGCTGTGGGCGATGCCGAAGGACGACGAAGCGGTGCGGAGCACGTACCAGGAATATCTGCAGAAGCTCAAGACGCCGCTGAAGCTGTCCGACGTGCTCGAGAAGAACGCTGGCGCGGATTCGCCCTACATCGCGGTGTTCATTCCCGGTGGCCACGGCGTGCTCGCCGGCATTCCGTACAGCAAGGACGTCAAACGAACCCTCAAGTGGGCGATCGACAACGATCGGTTCATCGTCACGCTATGCCACGGCCCCGCGTGCCTGTTGTCTGCGGCGATCGACGAGGCCCCGGAGGACTACCCGTTCAAGGACTACGAGATCTGCGTCTTTCCGGACGCGCTCGACACCGGTCCGAACCTCGACATCGGCTACATGCCGGGCCCGCTGCCGTGGCTCGTGGCCGACCGCCTGGAGAAACTCGGGGCCAAGGTGCTGAACAAGGATATGACCGGCCGCTGCCATCAGGACCGCAAGGTGATCACGGGCGATAGTCCGCTCGCGTCGAACGGTGTCGGCAAGCTTGCCGCCGCCGCATTGCTGAAGGAAGTGGGAAGCTGACGCACGTGAAGCCCGCGGAATCGGGCCCGTGGCGCCTATCATCGGTCCAATGCGAGTCCATCCGTGACGTTGTGCGCCCGGCACAAAATCAGGAAGCGATGTGGGAGTGGGATCATCCGCCCGGGGACGGTGGTATACAACCCTTTCCCCTCGCTCGAGTTGGCGAGGTCGACCTTATCGGCGGCGAGTAACGGGGAGCCTCGCCACTCATCCGGCTGTAGCGTCCATGAGTGACGCTTCCGGTCAGTCGACGCAACCGGTCCCGATGAACTCATGCCGAGCCATGCCGACGAGTGAAGGCTCTGCATGGGCGGCACTTCCTTTGTTTGCATGTCGTCCGTTGCGCGAGGTCTATCCATGTGCTGCATGACAAGCTGCGGCGCCAAATGTCGGAAATTTTTCATCGAAAGTAGCCGGTGTTGGATTGCCAGTTACGTCACCGCATCGCTATCCCCGTCGTCCACCATACATTCCATGCACACTCAAATGAATCGCCATCAAAAATGTAAATTTCAACGACCCTTCCAAATCTCATCGAGATAAACGAATTCAAAACAGTAGAAACCAATATTCAATAAGGAAAATTGCAACCCTCACCTCGAATTGTGCTTCACATCGCCCCGCTTTACTCGCCTTCGCAACACCTCCCCCGCCCCGTCGCTGCACCGCTGATCCCCTGGCCACAAGCCTTCACGGCAAGGCCGCCGATACATCCAACGCAGCCTCCACAATCATTTCAAATTCCTCACCAAATCCCGACTTGATTAACAATGCCGACACGAAAAATTAATCTCAAAGAAAATATCTTGTAATTATAAAAACGACCTTCTAGCATCCCCCTGCTGTTCGCGACATGTCTTGTTTAAAAGTCGTCACTTGATGCATTCCTCGAACAAACCCACTCATAACCTGGGGAATTACATGAAGAAACTGTCTCGACTGCTGCCCATCGCCGCGATTACCGCCGCGAGTCTCAGCGCTTTTGCCCAGGCCGGCGACCAGCCGGCCGCGGTCGACAAGGCGCTGCAACTGATCCAGCAGAACCCGGCCGCCTTCAGTGTGGCTATCGGCGGCACGGCCCGCACGTTGAAGTTCGCCGGGCCGCAAGCAACCGCACCGACCGACGGCGATCAGTTCCAGGTACGCGACGTGATCGTCGATCCCGACGGCACCGAGCACGTGCGCTTCGATCGCTTCCATGCGGGCCTGCCCGTGATCGGCGGCGACGTCGTCGTCCATTCGAGCAACGGGCAGTTGAAGCAGGCCAGCGTGACTCAGCTCGCGCCTATCAGCCTCGCCGGCACGATCGGCAAGGTCGGGAACCGCGCCGTCGTACGCAACGCACCCGACATTGGTGCGACGCGCGCCAGACACATCGCGGCCGCGCGCTTCGACTCGGACGTGCGCCGCGTCGACGACGCGGAACTCGTCGTGTTCGCACGCGACGTCACGCCGACGCTGGCCTACGCGGTACGCGTTCATGGCAAGGCGACCGACACGCACGGCGACGCCGTGCTGTACTACGTCGATGCACGCACCGGCACCGTGCTCGACGCACAGGACCTGATCAAGACCGCCGCCGCGACCGGCACCGGCCGCTCGCTGTACTACGGCAACCTGACGCTCACGACGGACCAGACCGGCACGAACGCGTACCGGATGCTCGATCCGGGCCGCGGCGGCGGCTCGGTCTACGATGGTCGCGGCCTGAGCTCGGACGAGGTCGAGCAAGCGAACGATTTGCCGATCTTCGCGAGCAGCACGAACGTGTGGGGCAACAACACGACCACCGACCGGCAGACCGTCGCGGCAGACATCGACTACGGGCTCGCATTGACTTGGGACTACTACAAGACCACGCACAACCGTAACGGCATCTTCAACGACGGTCGCGGCGTGAAAAGCTACGCTCACGTGGTGTTCGATACCGGCAGCGGCACGACGGGCGCGAATGCGGCATGGCTGTCGTCGCGCGTGATGGCGTACGGCGACGGCGAGCCGGGCACTCGCCTGCCGAAACCCGTGGTGTCGGTCGACGTCGCCGGGCACGAGATGAGCCACGGCGTGACCGAGGCCACCGCGAACCTGAATTATTCGGGCGATGCGGGCGGCCTGAACGAGGCGACGTCCGACATTTTCGGCACGCTCGTGAAGTTCTACGCGAACAACCAGAACGATCCCGGCAACTACGTGATCGGTGCGCGCGTGGTGAGCGGCGGCCTGCGCAAGATGTACAAGCAGGATCTCGACGGCCGGTCGTTCAGCTGCTATCCGTCCGGCGGCTTCTCGTGGTCGAATCCGCGCCACGATCCGCATTTCACGTCGGGTGTCGGCAACCGCTTCTTCTACCTGCTGTCGGAAGGGCCGTCGGTGCCGTCGACCGATACCGGCCTGTCGAGAGCGCAACTGGTCTGCAACGGCGACACGACCTTCAGCGGGCTGGGCCGCGACAAGGCCGGCAAGATCTGGTACCGGACGCTGACCGTGTACCTGAACGCCAACTCGAGCTACCCGAACGCGCGGCGTGCATCGATCCAGGCGGCGAACGACCTGTATGGCGCGAACTCGGCCGAAAGCGCGACGGTCGCGCGTGCGTGGAGTGCGGTCGGGGTGAATTGACGGTGCTTGTGTGAATGCGTCGAACGCCGGAAGTCGCGTGACGGTACTTCGCTTCGGAGGAAAGCGATTCGGTCGTGGTCACGCGGCGCTCGGGTGAATGACGGGAAGGTGCCGACCGACCGCCGCGCGTGCAGGCGGCTGGTCGGCAAGTCGTACGTTCCTGCGGTCCGACCGATGAATGTGCATTCGACGGGTATGCATTCCATATGTTGCCAGGCGTGCCGACCTCACATGGTAAGCGTATTCGCGAACCGTTCGGCCGGACGCTCCGCGTGAACACCGTGACATCGTATTGGCGCCGCCGCCCGGGAAGCCGGCTTCCTGAACGAGCCGACAACGCGTTATATTCTGGTCCCAGGCAGGACGATGACGGAAGCCTCCCGCCATCGCCGCCCTTCCCGACGCGCTTCCTCACCCCGAGAGAACGATAAAAATGGACCACGCGCAGTATTTCAGCCAAAGCTCGATCCAGGCCGCGAATCTTCGCCTGCACTATCTGTCGCAGTTGCTGCGCGAGCAGACGGGCTCGATCGTCCAGTACGGCATCCTGCGCGGGTTTCCGATCGGCTTCAGCCACTGGGCCGAAGTCGCGGTCGGCGGCTACTTGCTCGGCACCTACGAGATCGCCGTTTGCGCGATCCTCGAAGCGCTCGGGTCGCCGGAAAAGGTGCTGGTCGACCTCGGGGCCGCCGACGGCATTTTCGGCATCGGCCTGGTCAGGAACAACGTCTTTGCGCGCAGCCTGTGCTTCGAGATGGACGAGCAGCGCCGCCACGCGATCCAGCACCGCGCCGCGGAAATGGGATTGGCGGACCGCGTCTCCGTTTACGGCAAGGCCGATCGCAACCTGCCCGCGATTCTGTCGGAGCACGGCGGGAAGCCGGCCGAACGGGTCATCCTGTGCGATATCGAGGGCGCGGAGTTCGACCTGTTCGACGACGCGCTGCTGGAGCAGCTCTCCGGCAGCCACGTCATCATCGAAATCCACGACTTCCTGCTTTCCGACCCGGAGCAAGCCGCACGCGCCTTCGACGAATTGAGTCAGCGCGCGGGCCAGTACTTCAACGTGTACGAAATCCGCGACGGGCTGCGGGACATTCGCAACATCCCGTTGTTGCGACACTGGTCGGACTGGGACGCATGGCTGATGTGCGTCGAGGCACGCTACCGGATGATGCGATGGCTGTGGCTCGAGCCGAAAAGCCAGCCTCGACGCGCCGATCAGGACATCGATCGCCTGATCCTCGACTACCAGCGCAGGATTTTCGCCGTGTGACGGAGGCAACCGGCGCGTATCGATCCACTGCGCGCCCACCGACCGCGGCGTCACACGTGCCGCACGACGATATCCCACGCGGTTTGTTAAATAGCGTGAGTGACCGACCACGCGCCGGCAATTTGCCTTACCATCGCGCCGTCATCTTGCCCCGCGTCGAACACGGTTGAATCGCCCCCGGATGACGACCGTCTTTTCTTTCCGTAGCCCCATCCGGCGCACCCATTCCACCCGCCCCCAGGACCGATCATGTTCCAGACTCCGGGAGATTCCTTCGTCAGCGGCTCGTTGCTCGGCCTGTGCGTCGAGGTGCCGCTTGCCGCGCTGGTTTCGCTGGCCATGCACGGCGTCGACTGGAACGGCCCGCGCGTCGCGATGCTCATCGCCACGCCCGTGCTGATCGCATGCATTGCGCTGCTGACCCGTCCGGTCGCCTTCAGCACGGTATGGAAGCACAAGCGCTCGCCGTTCGAGCTCGACGACAACGTTCGCGCATCGATTTACGGCCGGCTCTGCGGGATCGCGCTCGGCGTGGTATTCGGCATCATGGTCGCGACGACGTTCGCCTGATCCGGTCGCCCGAATCTTCCGACGAAACCCGCATCACCGCTGACCCGCAAGCGCTTCCCGCTTCATCGCGTCACCCCGCCGCAACCAGCGGATTGAACGACGTATCCCACAACGGCGCGACATGCGCCGGCCCGTCCAGCACGCCGATGCGGGCAAACACGTCCGCGACCTGCTGGTGCTGCGCGACCACGTCGGGTGTCACCGGCAGCAACGCATAGTCTTCGCTGCGCTGGTCGAACATCGTGACGAGATCGGCCACCGGCACACGCGTCTCGCGATTCTGCGCGAGCGCATAGTCGCGGAAATGGCCGTTCGCCCACGCATACGCCCGTCGAAACCGCAGCAGCAGATCGCCGGTCGCCGCGCGGCGACGCGCATCGTCGAGCGTGCGCGGATTCGCGTACACCGGAAAATTGCCCGACAGATAGCCCTTCCCCGTCTTCAGCACGCGGGCGCCGTAGCGGTTGCGCGCGAGCTGGCCGTTGTAGCCGTAGATCGCCCATGCGTCGATGTCGCCGCGATCGTACGCGGACAGCCCGTCGGTCGGCGACAGGTTGATCGGCTGGATGTCGTCGAAGGTCAGGCCGGCTTCCGTCAACTGTCGATACAGGAAATAGTGCGACGTCGTCGCGCGCACGTAGCCGACGCGCTTGCCCTTCAGGTCCGCGATGCTGCGGATCGGCGTGTCCTTGCGCGCGAGCGTGACCTGGTTGTTCAGGTCTTCGCGCACGCGCGAGATGAACTTCACATTGGCCTTCTGGCGCGCGGCGAACACCGCCGGAATTTCGCTGCCCGAACCGATATCGAGCGCATCCGCGTTGAGCGCCTCGATATGCAGCACGCCGTTGTTCAGCTCGCGCCAGTCGATCCGGTATGGCGTGTCGGCGAGCCCGGCCGCCTGCAGCAGCGCACGCCAGCCGCCCTTGTAGGTCGCGACGCGCAACGTCGTGCCGCCCAGGTCGGCATCGGCGGCCGGCGCGGCGAATGCGGCCAAGGGATGCGCCGCGATTGCGGCGCCGGCAAGCAGCAGGCGGCGACGTGCCGCCGACGTTGACGACATCGGGTGCTCCTGTCGATCGAATGGAATCGAATGAAATCGGATGGAAAGTGAAACCGCCGCGTCAGTGCAGCACCGGAAAGCCGTGGCGCTCGGCCAGCAGTTCGAGGATGCGGCGCGCGTCGGTGACGAAGCGCACGTCGCCGAGCGTCTGCGCGTCGTCCGGCGCAGGCAGGTCGCGGCCCAGCACGAGCACCGGCAGGCCTTGATGCGCGTCGTCGAGCGCGTCGATCACCGCGGGCCGCGGCCGCGCGAAGCCGACACGCTTCACGTCGAGACGCACGGCGAGATCGGGCGCGCTTGCCAGCAGCCCTTCGATCGGCAATCCATGCGGACAGACGAAGCGCTCGCCCGGATGCTTCGGATCGGCAAAGCCCGGCTCCAGCAGAAACAGTACATCGCGACTCATGTCGAACGGCTCCTTTTCTCGTTGATCGACCTCATCGGGAAGCGCGCATGCCTGTGCGCGCTGCTGTTCCCGACGCATGCCGGCCAGCGGCCGGATGCCAGACTCTACCGTCGCACCTCGCACGGCCCTACCAACGTTTTGCGGAATCGATATGCGAACGCGCATAGCGCAACGGCCGGTCGTCGCCTAGCGGGCCGTTGTGTAAACGCATCGTCATGCGAACGACGGGTATTGCGTACATCGAACGATTTCATCGATCGATATGACCGCGCGTGTATGTTTGCGGCGAGCGACGTTCGCGGTCCACACGATGCGTTCGCCGCAGCAGTCATGCCGGACGCGATCGCGTCGCCCGTGTCGGGCCGGCGGCAATGCACATTACAAATCGTCCGCGCAGCGAATTACAAACCACGGATCGGCCGTTCAGCGGCGCGTCCGTCGTCAATAGCATCGTGATCCTCGCAAACGTAGTGATAAAAACAGAGGATGATCATGATCAAAAAAACGGTGGTACTGGGTTTGGTTTCGATCGGTTCGGTCGGCGCGCATGCGCAGAGTTCGGTGACGTTGTACGGGGTCGTCGACGCCGGCATCGCGTATACGAACAACCAGGGCGGCGCGAGCAACATCCAGCAGACAAGCGGCAAGCTGAGCGGCAGCCGCTGGGGCCTGAAAGGCGCGGAGGATCTCGGCGGCGGCCTGCAGGCGGTCTTCACGCTGGAAAGCGGGTTCCGGCCGAGCGACGGCGGGCTCGGCCAGGGCGGCCGCCTGTTCGGGCGGTCCGCGTACGTGGGCCTCGGCAAGAAAGGGCTCGGCACGTTGACGTTCGGCCGTCAGTACGAGCCGATCACCGATCTCGTCGCGCAATACTCGGGGGCGGGTTTCTGGTCGCCGGCCACGCACGTGGGCGACAACGACAACCTGAACCAGAGCTTCCGGCTGAACAACGCGGTGAAGTTCCGCAGCGACACGATCGCCGGCTTCACGGCCGACCTGCTCTATGCGTTCAGCAACCAGGCCAATGGCGGCGCGGGCACCGGTTTCTCGAACAACAACGCGTGGGGCGCGTCGGCGAACTACGTGAACGGCCCGCTGTCGATCGGCGGCGGCTATGTGCGGTTCAATCATCCGAACGCGACGTCGAACACGAGCGGCGCGGTGGGCGGCGCAACCTCGACCACCGGCAACGACTACAGCGGCGCGTTCTTCTACGGGCTGAACGGCGGCGTACTGAAGCAGCAGATCGGCGCGGTGGGCGCGAACTACGCGCTCGGCCCGACGACGCTCGGCTTCGCATGGAGCCACACGCAGCTCAACTATGTCGACGGCTCGTCGCGCAAGTTCAACAACTACGACGTGAACGCGCGCTACCAGATCACGCCGGCGGCCACGCTGATCGGTGTCTATACGTTTACCGACGGGCGCGCGAGCGGCCTGCCGGGCACGGGCGGCCAGACGCTGAAGCCGCGCTGGCACCAGTTCACGCTCGGGTTCGACTATGCGCTGTCGAAGCGCACCGATATCTATGTATCGGGCATCTACCAGCTCGCGGCCGGCGATGCGAGCACCTCGACGTCGGGCGGCTATCGCAAGATCGCGGCGATCTCGAACATCGGCAGCGCGTCGTCGACGAACCGCCAGCTCGCATTCGTCAGCGGGCTGCGCGTGAAGTTCTGACGGCACGCGCATCGGGCGCGGTGCAACAGGCACGACAGGTGCGTCAAGCACGATAAGCAAAGCGGGAATCGTTGTTTGCCGCGCCTTGCCCGGTTGCCGAAAATGATCGTTTCCCTGCGCGCGGCTCCCGCGCGCAACACGCGTTCGACCATGACCGATTCCCGTTTTCCTCCCCGCGCGCCGCGTCCCGGCCGGCGTACGGCGTTGCGCCAGCTCGCCGGCGGCTGGGCAGCCGCGATGCTGCCCGCCGGCGGTGCGCTCGCGAGCCAGCCGCTCGACGTACCGCCGTGGACGCGCACGCCCGGTGCGCCGCTGCTGTCGCCCCCGTACGGCCTGCCGGGCGAGCATGAACGCGACGTGATTCGCCGCAGCGCGCGCACGCCTGCACTGCCCGGTTCCGGCTCGTCGATGACGCCGCTCGCCGACCTGTTCGGCGACATCACGCCGAACGGGCTCGTGTACGAGCGTCATCACGCGGGCGTGCCGGACATCGATGCGCAGCGTCATCGCGTCGTCGTGCACGGCCTCGTGCGCGAGCCGCGCGTCTTCACGCTCGACGACCTGCTGCGTTTTCCGTCCGAATCGCGGATCCACTTCCTCGAATGCTCGGGCAACACCGGCAGCGAATGGAGCGGCCCGAGCGGGCTGCCGGTTCAGTTCACGCACGGGTTGCTGTCGTGCTGCGAATGGACCGGCGTGCGGCTGTCGACGCTGCTCGACGAAACGGGCATCGATGCCGACGCACGCTGGCTGCTCGCCGAAGGCGCGGACGGCGCGGCGATGACGCGCAGCCTGCCGCTCGACCGGATTCTCGAGCGCGCGCTGGTCGTCTATGCGCAGAACGGCGAACGGCTGCGTCCGGAGAACGGCTACCCGGTGCGACTGATCGTGCCGGGTTTCGAAGGCAATACGAACATCAAGTGGCTGCGACGGCTGAAGCTGGTGCGCGCGCCGGAGATGACGCGCGAGGAAACGTCGAAATACACGAATCTGCTGCCCGACGGCTGCGCGCGCCAGTTCGTGTTCGAGATGGACGCGAAGTCGGTCATCACGCGGCCGTCGGCCGGCCATCGGCTCGGCGCGCACGGCTATTACCCGATCAGCGGCTACGCGTGGTCGGGCCGCGGCCGGATTCGCGCCGTCGACGTGTCGACCGACGGCGGCCGCACATGGCGGCCGGCACGGCTCACCAGCGACGTACGCGATCGTGCGTTGACGCGTTTCGAGGCCGACTGGGTATGGCGCGGCGAGCCGGCCGACCTGCAAAGCCGCGCGACCGACGACACCGGCTACGTGCAGCCGACCCGCGACGCGCTCGTCGCCGCGCGTGGCCTGAACTCGCAGTACCACTACAACGGCATCCAGAACTGGCGCGTCGGCACGGACGGCGAGGTGCGCAATGCGTAAGCCGCTCGCTTGTCTGCTGGCAGCCTGCGCGATGACGTCGAGCGCGTTCGGCGCCGGCTTCGGTCTCGGCCAGCCGATCGATCGCGCGGCGCTCGCCGCGTGGGACATCGACGTCGCGCCGGACGGCAGCGGCCTGCCGCCCGGCGCGGGCACGGTCGCACGCGGCGGCCACGTGTTCGCCGAAAAATGCGCGATGTGTCACGGCGCCGGCGGCGAAGGCGGCGTCGGCGATCCGCTCGTCGGCGGCGCCGGCTCGCTCGCGAGCGCGAAGCCCAAAAAGACGGTCGGCAGCTACTGGCCGTACGCGACGACGCTGTTCGACTACATTCGCCGGGCGATGCCGTACAACGCACCGCAATCGCTGAGCACGGACGACGTCTATGCGGTCACCGCGTACGTCCTCCACCTGAACGGCATCGTGCCCGCCGACGCCCGGCTCGACCTGCGCACGCTGCCGCGCGTGCGGATGCCGAACCGCGACGGCTTCGTGCCCGACCCGAGGCCGGGCAAGCTATGACGCGTGCCGATCCGCTTGCCGCCGCATCCGCCGCATCGGGCAGCGCACCTGCGCGCGTCGCATCGCACCTTTCAGCAAGGACACCTTGATGAGCGATTCCTCCGTCGCCGCCCCGCTCGCGCCGTCGCCGTTCGTCGACGTTCGTTCGCCGGCGGATTTCCCCGACAGCCCCGTGTCGCGCACCCTCGCGCAGCCGCTGATGCTCGGGCTGTTCCTGCCGATCCAGGCCGGCGGATGGAGCGCGTCGACGCTGCCGCGCTCGACCGACTGGACGTTCGACTACAACGCCGATCTCGTGGCCCGCGCCGAAGCGCTCGGCTTCGATCTCGTGTTCGCGCTGTCGCAGTGGTTGCCGAAAGGCGGCTACGGCGGCGTGTTCGACGGCCAGGCGCTCGACTCGTTCATGACGCTGGCCGCGCTGACCGCGCGCACCGAGCGGATCATCCTCGTCGCGACGAGCCACGTGCTCTACGGGCCGTGGCATCCGCTGCATTTCGCGAAGTTCACCGCGACGCTCGACCACATCTCGCGTGGGCGCTGGGGCATCAACGTGGTGACCGGCCATCGCGCGATCGAACACGAGATGTTCGGCTGGAACCGGATCGAACACGACCGGCGCTACGAGATGGCCGCCGAATTCCTCGACGCGGTCCAGCAGTTGTGGGCGCAACCGGATAATTTCAGCTACACGCCCGAGCTATCGAGCTGGCGGCTGGGCGGCGCATTCGTGACGCCGAAGCCGCGCTACGGCCGCCCGCTGCTGATCAACGCGACGGGTTCCGATGCGGGTATCGCATTCGCCGCGCGCTATTCGGACATCGTGTTCGTCACGAGCCCGGCCGGCCCCGACGCCGAACGCGCGATCGACGCGCTGCCCGCGCATACCGCCCGCGTGAAGGCGGCCGCCGCCGCGCGCGGCCGTACGATCCGCACGCTGCTCAATCCGCTCGTGATCTGCCGCGAAACGGCGGCCGAAGCGCGCGCATACCGCGACGCGATCGTCGCGCATGCGGACGAAGGCAGCTTCCACCGCTTCGACAGCGACGCGCACGCGTGGCGCGGCGGTTTCGAGCAGCGTGCGCAGGCCGCCGCGCGCGCGATCGGCGGCAACATCTCGATCACCGGCTCGCCCGACGAAGTCGCCGATACCATCGTGCGGCTGCACCGCGCGGGCATCGACGGCATCCAGTTGAGCTTCTACGACTTCAAGCCCGATCTCGACTTCTTCGGCGAGCGTGTGCTGCCGCTGCTGCGCGAAGCCGGCTTGCGGCGTTGAAACCCGGCGCGGCGGCGCAGCAGCCGCCGGCTGCCGTCGTCAGAACACGCGCCCTTCGGTCAGGTGCGTCGTCACGCCGTTCAACGCGTAATCGCCGATCACGCGTGCCTTGTGCAGCAGCGGGTTGTGGCTGAAGATCGTGCGCAGGTTGCGCCAGTGGCGATCGAAGTTGTGTTCGCGCGCCGTCGCCGACGCGCCGCCCACTTCGAACAACCGCTCGGCCGCATGCAGCGCGAGCTTGCTGACGATCAGTTGCGTGCGCGCGGTCGCGAGCGCGCTGTCGAGCACGAGCGCATCGGCATCGGCCGCGCCGGCTTCGATCGCGTCGGCGGAACGGTCGAGCGCGCGTGCGTTTTCCCGCACGAGCGCATCGATCGCGTGGCTATGCGCGGACAGTTCGCCGACGATCTGCTGGACGAAATGATCGTCGCGCGCGGTCGGCGCCGGGCTGTGCAGCGCGGGACGGCCGTGCGCGAGCACGTAGCGGCGCGCGTCGGCCACCACGTTGCGCACGATGCCCGCGCCCGTCGCGACGAGATGAAGCTGCCGCAGCGCGCCGCCATGACGGCCGACGAGCGTCGACCCGTCGCGCGGGACCACTTCGTCCGCGAACACCTGCACGTCGTTCAGCAACAGGCTGCCGCTCGCGGTCATGCGCTGGCCCATCCCGTCCCAGTCGTCGAGCACCTGCAGGCCGTCGCGCGCCACGGGAACGATCACGGCGAGCGCGTCGCCCTGCTCGTTCTCCACGTTGATGCGCGCGAAATCGGCGAACGCGGTGCCCGTCGAATAGTATTTGCGGCCCGTCACGCGGTAGTGGTCGCCGTCGCGGCGCAGCACGGTCGTGTTCTCGCCCGGGCGCGACGTGCCGCGCTCGGTCGACGCGCCGCCGAAGATCGCGCCGGCCAGCACGCGCTCGAGCTGCACGTCGTTGAACGCCGTGCGCGGCGACAGCCGCAGCGTCTCGGTCTGGTCGTAGTGGATGCGCAGCGCGTGCGCGAGATTCGAATCGGCGGCCGCCAGCGTCGCGATCGTCTCGAACAGGTCGACCAGCGTGCCGCCCAAACCGCCGTGCTCGACCGGAATCCGCAGCGCGCCCAGCGCCGAGCGCCGGAAGATCGCGAAGCCTTCGAACGGCAATTCGCGACGCGCCTCGCGTGGTGCGGCATCCTCGCCGATCGCGGTCGCGAGATCGGGCAGTGCGGCAAGCGCGTCGCGCAATGCGTCGCGCGGATCGACGGCATCACGGGCAGTCATTCGGCGGGTCCTTGTTCGGGTAGATCAGCGAGTATAAGGACGCCCCCGCCGCGCGTGAAAAGCCGATTTCAGCTTACGTTATGCATGCCCCGGGATTGATCGCAGACGGACGCGTCAGTGCTGAATCCCCCAGCGCCGCACGGTCACGCGCTCGAGCGTATCGAACACGAGGTTCTCGACCAGCAGCCCGATCACGATGACCGCCGCGAGGCCCGCGAACACGCGATCCGTATACAGCTCGTTGCGGTTCTGGAAGATGTACCAGCCGAGCCCGCCCTGCCCCGCGCTCGCGCCGAACACGAGCTCGGCCGCGATCAGCGTGCGCCACGCGAAGGCCCAGCCGACGCGCAGGCCCGACAGGATCGACGGCAGCGCGGCCGGCACGAGGATCAGCGCGATCTGGCGCAGGCCCGTGAGCCCGTAGTTGCGCCCGGCCATTTTCAGCGTGGCGGGCACGCCGACGAAGCCGGTATAGATGCTGAGCGCGAGCGGCCACAGCACCGCGTGCACGAGCACGAACAGCAGGCTGCCGGTGCCGAGCCCGAACCACAGCAGCGCGATCGGCAGCAACGCGATCGACGGCAGCGGATTGAACATCGACGTCAGCATCGTCAGCAGGTCGCGGCCGATGCGCGTGGATACCGCGAGCGACGTCAGCGCGAACGCCAGCAGCACGCCCAGCGCATAGCCGCGCAGCAGCACCGACATCGAGATGCCGGTCTTGACCAGCAGTTCGCCCGACTCGATGCCCTGCACGAACGCGGCCAGCGTCGCGCCGAAGGTCGGGACGAGCAGATCGTTCGCGACGATGCGCGCCACGATCTCCCATGCGGCGATCAGCACGAGCGCGATGACGCTGCGGCGAAACCACGCGGCGTCGGCGATGCGGCGCAGCAGCGGCGCGGGCGCCGCGCGTTCGGCGTCGGGCAGCGCGTCGAGCGTGCGCGTGTATTCGTCGCGCACGGGCGGCAGCGGCGGCAGGACCGGATCGATCGTACTCATGATGCGGCGTCCTCCGTCGTCGGTACGTGCGGTGCATGCGGTGCATCGGTGTCGAACAGCAGGCGGTGGATTCGCGCGACGTTGTCGCGGAAGTCGCCGGTGTCGACGTTCTCGAGCGAATGCTCGTGGCTGTTGAGTTCCGCGCGCACACGGCCCGGATGCGGCGACAGCAGCAGAATCCGGTTGCCGACCACCAGCGCCTCCTCGATCGAGTGCGTGACGAACAGCAGCGTGAAGCGGAATTCGTCCCACAGCCGCAGCAGTTCCTCCTGCATCTTGCGGCGCGTGAGCGCGTCGAGCGCGGCGAACGGTTCGTCCATCAGCAGCACGCGCGGCTGCATCGCCAGCGCACGCGCAATCGCGACGCGCTGTTTCATGCCGCCCGACAGCGTATGCGGATAGGCGTCGGCAAACGTGCTCAGGCCGACCTTGTCGAGATAGTGCAGCGCGCGCTCGCGTGCTTCGGCGCGCGACAGCTTCGCGGCGGCGCGCAACGGAAACGCGACGTTCTCGACGACCGTCTTCCACGGCGGCAACTGATCGAATTCCTGGAACACGACGATGCGGTCGGGGCCCGGCCCGCGCACGGGGCGGCCGTCGAGCGCGATCGAACCCGAGACGGGCTCGATGAAGCCGGCGATCGCCTTCAGCAGCGTCGACTTCCCGCACCCCGACGGGCCGAGCAGCACGAAGCGGTCGCTGCCGTACACGTCGAAGCTCACCTGATGCGTCGCGCGAACGATCCGTTCGCCGCTGCGGTATTCGAGGCTGACCTGGTCGATGGCGAGCAGGCGTTCGCTGTGCGCGCCGGCCTGCTCGGCCTGCTCGGCCTGCGCGGCCGAGTGGTCGTCGGCACGTGTATCGGGCACGGCAGACGCAGCCGGCGACGCGCCGCCACGTGCCGCATACGGCGGCAACCAGGTTCGGGGGGAAGTGGCGTTCACGATCGAATCTCTTGCGGGGAAAGCATCAACATACGGCCGGGCGTCGTGCGGACCAACCATCGATTGCGCATATCGAAACCGCGCCGACGCATAAGCGTCGAACGCGGCGTCGCAGCATCGGCGCCGCTCAACTGCCGCCGGCCGTCGCCGGATCGTCGAAGAAGTAGTCGCGCCACGACTTCGGTTCGTTGCGGATCGCGCCGGTGCGATGCATGAACTGCGCGAGCGGCAGCGTGTTCTGCGGCGCGGTCTTGAACTGCACCTGCGGATTGCGCAGGATCTTCAGCAGCAGCGCGCGATCGATCTTCGACCCGTTCACGCGGATATAGGTATCGGCCGCGCGCTCCGGATCGGCCGCGATCTGCCGGGCGGCGTCGGCCAGCGCGGCGACGAACGCACGGTAGGTCTTCGGGTTGTCGTCGCGGAATTTCTCGGTCGCGTACAGCACCGTCGCGGAGCTCGGGCCGCCGAGCACGTCGTACGAATTCAGCACGATGTGCGCGTTCGGATTGCCGGCGAGTTCCTGTTCCTGGAACGGCGGGTTGCCGAAGTGGCCGGTGATCACGTTGCTGTTCGCGAGAATCGCGGCCGTCGCGTCCGGATGCGGAATCGCCTGCGTGAACGCATCGAGCTTGTCGAACTGCTTGTCGCCCCACTGCTTCGCGGCCGCGTACTGCAGCACGCGCGACTGCACCGACACGCCGACCGCCGGCACCGCGATGCGGTCCTTCGCGCTCAGGTCGGCGATCGTCTTCACGTTCGGGTTGCTGCTCACGAGGTAGTACGGAAAATTGCCGAGCGACGCGACGCCCTTCACGTTCTGCCGGCCGCGCGTACGGTCCCACACGGTCAACAGCGGCCCGACGCCCGCGCCCGCGATGTCGACCGCGCCGGACAGCAGCGCGTCGTTCACGGCCGCGCCGCCCGACAGCCGCACCCAGTCGACCTTGATGTCGAGGCCGGCCTTGCGCCCTTCTTTCTCGATCAGTTGCTGGTCGCGCGCGACGTTCAGCATCAGGTAGACGACGCCGAACTGCTCGGCGATGCGGATGCGGCCTTCCGCGTGCGCGGCTTGGGGGATCGCTGCGCCCGCGAAGGCGAGCGCAGCGGTGAGCGTGGCCGCCAGCGCGCGACGCGCCGGCAAGAACGAAAACGACATCGGAACTCCGGTCAGGATGGGGCGGAAATGAATGACGCGGCGCGCGGCTCAGAAAGGCGCGTCGCCTTCGATCGTCGTGCGGTACAGCTTGCGGCGCAGGTGGTCGGGCGTGCCGGCGGCGAGATGCATCAGCGAACGGTTGTCCCAGAACACCAGATCGTGATCGCGCCATGCATGCCGATACAGGTGCTCGGCGCGCACGCTGTGCGCGAACAGTTCGTCGAGCAGCGCGCGGCTTTCGTCGTCGGGTAACCCGACGATGCGCGTCGTGAAATGCTCGCTGACGAACAGCGCCTTGCGGCCGGTTTCCGGATGGGTGCGCACGATCGGATGCACGACCGCCGCGACCTGTGCGATCTGTTCGGGCGACAGGTTCGGCCGCCACGGGCTGCGCGCCTGCAGTTCCGCATAGCGCGCGAGATACGTATGCTCGGCGCGCCGCCCTTCGACCGCGCGGCGCAGGTGCGCGGGCAGCGTATCCCACGCGAGATGCATGTTCGCGAACAGCGTGTCGCCGCCTTCCGCCGGCAGTTCCTGCGCGTGCAGCAGCGAGCCGAGGCTCGGCTTTTCCTTGTACGACAGGTCGGAATGCCAGAAATGGCCGGCGTCGCCGAGCCCGACCGGTTTGCCGTTCTCGACGATGTTCGACACGATCAGCACTTCCGGGTGGCCGGCCAGCGCGAACTGGTGCAGCACGTGAATCTGCAGCGGGCCGAAGCGGCGGCTGAACGCGATGTGCTCGTCCGGCGTGATGCGCTGGTCGCGAAACACCAGCACGTGGTGATCGAGATGCGCGCGATGGATCCGCGCGAAATCGTCGGCGTCGAGCGGTTGCGACAGGTTCAGGCCGATTACCTCGGCGCCGAGCGGCGCGTCGAACGGCACGATGTCGAAATGCTGCGCCGCGCCGTCCGGCCGCAAGGCGGGATGCCCGGCGGAAAGCGTTGCGGCGTCGCGGAGGGGGGTAGTCGTCACGGCACGGCCCTGATTCGGTCAAAACGCGAATCTACGAGGGGGTGCCGGACTGCGTCAACGAAGCGATTCGGATACGTTTATCTGCTGTGGTGATAAAGATCGCTGCTCGCGCATACGGCGCCGATTCGGCGTGGAATCGGGGTGAAATCGTGCGTCCCATGCCGATAGCCGGGGCCGACCGCATCCGGCCGCGTCGGCCTGCACCGGGAGCCGACTAAGGCTGCCCTGCCCCGCCCGACGCGCCATAGATCTGCCCGGTCACGTAGCTCGCGCGCGACGAAAGCAGCTCGACGTAGATCGACGCGATCTCCGCCGGTTGCCCCGGCCGCCCCATCGGCACCTGCTCGCCGAACTTCTCGACGTTGTGCGTCGTCTGTCCGCCGCTAACCTGCAACGGCGTCCAGAACGGCCCCGGCGCGACGCCGTTGACGCGGATCCCGCGCTGGATCATCTGCTTCGCGAGCCCCTTCGTGAAATTCGCGATCGCCGCTTTCGTCATCGCGTAGTCCAGCAGGTTCGCGGACGGGTCGTATGCATTCACCGACGTCGTGTTGACGATCGCCGAACCGGGCGGCATGTGCGCAATGGCGGCCCGCGTGATCCAGAACATCGCGTAAAGGTTGGTGCGCAGCGTCCAGTCGAACTGCTCGGTGCTGATGTCGAGGATCGATTCATGGCTCTGCTGGCGGGCCGCGTTGTTCACGAGGATGTCGAGGCCGCCGAGCGCGGCGACCGCCCGCTCGACGAGCCCGTTGCACGCGCCTTCGCTGCGGATATCGACCGGCAGCGGCACCGCCTTGCGTCCCGCGCTGCGGATCAGGTCCACGACTTCGCGCGCATCGGGCTCTTCGTCGGGCAGATAGACGATCGCGACGTCCGCGCCTTCTCGCGCACAGGCGATCGCCACCGCGCGGCCGATGCCCGAGTCGCCGCCGGTGATCAGCGCCTTGCGGCCGTCGAGCCGGCCGCTGCCGCGATAGCTGCGCTCGCCGTGATCGGGGCGCGGCGTCATGCGGCCCGCGAGGCCCGGCCACGGCTGGTGCTGCTGCGGAAACGGCGCATGCGGATAAAGCGTGCGCGGATCGCGCGGCGCCGTATCGCCGGCGTCGGGCGCGCCGCCGCCCGTCTGCGCGATCGTCGGCAGGGCGACGCTGGCGACCAGTCCGGCCGTCGTGCCCTGCACCCATTTGCGGCGCGATTCGGAAACTTCGTCTGATGACATGGTGGACTCCGGTGCGTGGGTGTCGGAACGGAACGAGACGCGGGGATTCGGCCGCGTCGCCGCTACAGCGCGCTACAGCGGCCGCGGCCGGTTGCCGGAATCGTCGGGCGCGTCGTGCTCGTCGGGCCACGGCTTGCCGGCCGGGTCGTGCACCTCGGTCTGCCCCGGGTCGTCGGGCACGACCTTGCGCGCCCGATCGTCCGGAATCGCGTCGAGTTCGCCGCCGCCGGGCGCATGGCCGGGGCGTGCGGTCGAATCGCCGGCGGGTGTCGGGTTGCGCCGGTTCGGCGCATCGGCCGTCTCGCGTGCCGCGTCGGGCGACGCGGTGTCCTGCCGTTGACTGTCACGGGTCATGAATTTCTCCCTGTCCGGATGCCGATTGCGTTGCGCCGCACCGCGCCGCGACGGGCGGTGCGGCGGCCTGCAACGCTTCCAGCAAGGGACATGCCGTCGTCGGGCTGCGCCGTCGCACCGCCGGCCGGTGAATCGTCGACCGAAATTACAAGCGACGCGTCATCCGGTGCAGTCACGGCGAGGCACGTGGCCGTGCCGATGCGGAAACAAAACGCGGCACGCACGATGCTCGAAAGCGGCATGCCGGTTGCGCGCCGGTGCCCTTTTGACGCCGAGGAGGAAAATCATGAGCGTGACGAACGCGATACCGAACGACGACGATACGACCGACACGCCGGATATTCCGCCGCCCGAGCCCGACGACGAGCGCCACGACGACTTGCCCGACTTGCCGGACCCGACCGAAGTGGGCGAGGACGGCTGACCGAGCGCGCAAACCGTGCAGCGGCCGCGCGGTTTTTCGACGCTGCCGGACGGCGCCCCGCGTTTCACCGCGTGCGCCGCCTTTCGTTCGCAATCTCGTCCGTCGGTATGACGTCGGTGTCCTGCAGCGGCTCGCCGGGGATGCGGCGCTTCGCGGACTGGTCGGCCGGCACATCCGCCGACTGCCCGGCGCCCCCGTCCGCGCCGATGCCCTCGGCATCGAGTTGCTGCTCGGCCCGCTGCCAGTATTCGTCGGCCCGGCCGTCCGGCGCGCCGTCCGCCTGCCACAGCCGGTATGCACGCTCGCGGATCTGCGTTTCCCTGTCTTCGTTCATGTCGTTCTCCGTGTTTGCCATCGCGATCACCGATCCGGACGCGCCGGCGCCGACACCGCGCCGAGCGTCGACGACATCGCGCCGTCCGCGGCGGTCGCCAGATCGCCCAGCGCGACGATGCCGACCAGCCGCTTCTGCCGGTCGACCACCGGCACGCGACGAATCTGCGCGTCTTCCATCTTCTTTTGCACCGCCGACATGTCGTCGTCCTCGTAACACCAGTTCGCCGGCCCGCTGACGACGCCCTCGACCGGCTCGTCCGGCGGCACGCCCATCGACACCGCGCGCACGACGATGTCCCGGTCCGTCAGCATGCCGATCAGCCGCGTGCCGTCGCAGACGGGCAGCGCGCCGACGTTCAGGTCGCTCATCAGCCGGGCCGCCTCGCGCAGGCTCTGCGTCGGGCCGATGGTCGCGGCGTCGCGTGTCATCACTTCCGATACACGTGTCATGTTTCGCTCCTTGATGAACCGCCCACGGCGGCCTGCTGCACGAGCATCGCGCGTTCCGGCCGCCGCCCGCGTCAGTTCTCCGTCGAGCCGCGGACCGACGTCAGGCCGGCCGATTCGGCGATCCGCATCAGTTGCTTCAGCATCACGTCGGCGCCGACTGCTTCGCGCCACTGCACGAGCAGTTCTTCCTCGCGCACCGCGCGGGCGGCCGCTTCGCAAAAGCTTTTCGTCCGGCACGTGAAGCCCGCGTCGCGCAGCTTCGCGGCCAGTTGTTCGCGCGCGGCCGAGCCCGGCGGATATTCGATCGTGACGAGCGCGGTCCTGACGCCGCGCAGGCGCCGCTCGACGAACCGCAGCGGCCAGACGACCAGCAGCGCGAGCACCAGCCCGAGCGCGCCGAGCGACAACTGGCCGCCGCCGATGCATAGCCCGATGACCGTCACGAACCACAGCGTCGCGGCCGTGGTGACGCCCGACACCAGGCCGTCGCGATGCAGGATCGCGCCGCCGCCGATGAAGCCCATCCCGGTCAGGATGCCGAGCGGCAGCCGCATCAGGTCGAGCACCGAGAACGCACCGTCCGGCTTGCCCGCCTGCAGCAGCAGCGCATTGACCTGCAGCATCGACAGGCACGCGGCGAGGCAGACGAGAATCGTCGTGCGCAGGCCGGCCGTCTTGCCGGATTCGCTGCGGTCGACGCCGATCAGCCCGCCGGCGATCAGCGCCAGCGCGATCCTGACGAGAACGTCGTGCCACTGCAGTACGAGCGGCATCGGCTCCATACGCCCTCCCGTGCAAATCGTCATAAGTCGGGGCGCGAACGCCGCCGACGACGCTTGCCGATCGCAAGGATCGGGCCTGCTTTCCGGGTGCGGCGGCGCGTGTAGCGTGTCGGAGGAAATTGTAGAAAGGGGCGTTCTGCGGGCAGCGTGCCACGGTGGCGAAGGGCTTCGGGCCGAATCTGTTCGCGGAACGATCGAGGATCGTCGCTCGGCGCGCGGAACGGGGGGCGGACTGACTGCCGAGGCGGACATCAGCGGGCGCCGTCGTCGGCGTGGCCGGTGGGGCGCGTGCAAAGGTGCCTCGGCCTCCGTCTTTTCCGCATCCGATCGGATACGAATGGCGTCACGGCACGCCTTTCTCGACGATTCGTTCCCGATCGGGAACGAAATGACGATGCAGCTTGCGGGATCCGCCGTTCGTTCCCGTACGAATACGAATGCTGCCGAATCCGGTGAGGTATGCAATACTGTTCCCGCTCAGATACGAAGCACGGAGAACGTCATGTCGGAGTCCCAATCCGTCGACACGATCGGCGCGCTCGCCCACTTCATTCGCGCGGCGCGGATCCAGCAGGGGTTCACGCGGGACGAGCTCGCGAACGCGACCGGACTGTCGCCGAAATTCATCAGCCAGGTGGAAGCCGGCAAGCCGACCGCGCAAATCGGCAAGGTCATGCTGCTGCTGGGCGAACTGGGCGTGCGGCTGTATGCCGAGTCGTCGATCGAGATCTCCGAAGCCACCGCGCTGAAGGCCGCGCAACGCCGCAGGAGCAGCCATGGCGGCTAGAACGCTGATCGCATCCGCGAACGGCGTGCGCATGGGCACGCTGACAGACGACAAGGGGATCTGGTCGTTCGCGTACGACCCGCAATGGCTCGCGTCACCCGTCACATATCCGCTGTCGCCGGCGTTTCCGCTGCGCGCGGGCGTGTTCACCGACACATCGACCGATCGCCCGGTCCAGTGGTTTTTCGACAACCTGCTGCCCGAGGAAGGCATGCGCACGTCGCTCGCGCGCGAGGCGAAGGTCGATGCGGCCGACGCGTGGGGTCTGCTCGCATACTTCGGCCGCGAATCGGCCGGCGCGCTGACGCTGCTGGCCGATGGCGAGCAGGAAACGCCCGGCGGCCTGCAGCCGCTGTCGCTCGACGAACTCGAGCGCCGGATCCAGGCGATGCCCGAGCGCGCGCTGACCGCCACCGCGCCCAAGCGCATGTCGGCGGCCGGCGCACAGCAGAAGCTGCTGCTGGTGTTGCGCGGCGATGCGCCCGACTACACGCTGTTCGAGCCGGTCGGCAGCGAACCGTCGATGCACCTGCTCAAACCCGACATGCGCGCGGCCGGCTATCCGCATTCGGCGATCAACGAGTTCTTCTGCATGCAGCTCGCGAAGAAGATGGGGCTCGACGTGCCCGACGTGCATTTCCTGCGCGCGCCGTCCGCCTGCTACGTGATCGACCGGTTCGACCGCGACATCGCGTCCGAACCGGCCGGGCGCGTGCATACGATCGACGCGATGCAGTTGCTCAACTACGACCGCGGTTTCAAGTATCAGCGGGCGAATGCGCAGGAGCTCGCTCGCGCGATCGACCGCACCAGCACGCGCGCACTGACACGCCTGTCGGTGTTCCGCTGGACTGTGTTCAACGTGGTGGTCGGCAATGCCGACGCGCACCTGAAGAACCTGTCGTTCTTCGTCGACGCGCGCGGCTACCGGCTCGCGCCGTTCTACGACATCGTCAGCACGGTCGTGTATCACACGCCGACGCACCGGCCCGAACATCGCGGCGAGCACTGGCCGCACTGCGAGCTGACGATGCCGCTCGGGACTGCGACGCGGTTCGCCGATATCGACGCGAATGCGCTGGTCGCGTTCGGTCAGGCGCTCGGGCTCAGGGAGAAAGCAGCCGCCAGCGAACTGCAGCGCTTTCTCGAACCGCTCGATCGTCACGTCGAGCAGACGCTCGATGAAGTGCGGAACCTCGCGCACCCGGACGCCGGGGAAATGCGGTTGCTGAATTCGATCGCCGCGATGCCGATCGCGGAGATGGGGCGCGCGCTGCGGCACACGCGCAGTTGAGCGAGGATGCGAGGATTCGCGACCATGGCCATCAACGGTAGGCGAACTTTAAGAGCCGATCCGCCCGGCGTCAGGACCTCCGCATCCTCATCCTGCACAGACACGCGAAACACACCGAGCATTATTGCTATGCAGTCCATAGTGCATTCCATCCATTGATGCGTTGCGTCATATCTGACACCCTCGAAATGTGTCGGCAGCGCATGGGGTGTAATGAAAATGAACGGATTTCGTTTTGAAAATGAAATCGATCGCGCATGCGATACAGTCGACCGGGATCTTGCGGTTCCAGGCGGTTCGAAAACGGGGGCTCCGTCTCCTTCGTCAGACGAAACCCGCTCGCCCAGCCCGGACGAGCCGGGGATCATCAGTCTGATCGGCGTGCTTCAGACGCCGGCATGCTATTTCGACGCAACCGGCGAAGTCGCCGGCATCAACGACGCATGGCTGGCCTACGCCGACCGTCCCGCCGCAACCACGCATCGAGTCCAATGGACGGAGTTGATCCATGCCGAGCATCGATATGCCGCGCTATCGACGCTTCGCGCCGTGCCGCCGGACTCGGACCACACCGCGCTGGAATGCCGACTGGGGCGTTCCCACGACATTGCGCAATGGTTCATCGTCAATCTTCATCGCGTGGGCGCCGGGTGGCTGTGCACGTGTACGAACATCCATGACCTGAAGGTCAAGGAAGACGAACTACGGGATCGCGCCTCGATACAGTCGGACATGCTCAATGTCAGCATCGATTGCATCAAACTGATTTCGCCGGCAGGAAATCTGCTGCACCTGAATCGCGCCGGATGCCTTGCACTCGGTGTCGACGAAGATTCCGGGTTCGGTATGCCGCGGCTGCCGTTGTTACCCGAAGACGTCTGGCCCGACGGAAATATCGCACTGGACGCCGCTCGGCGCGGCGTATTCGGCAGATTTTCCGGGCGAAGCGAGCTTCCGGGGCGCGAGATCCAATACTGGGACAATATGCTGACGCCCCTGCTGGACGCCGACGGAAAGACCACTGCCATCCTGTGTGTGTCGAGAGACGTCACGCGCGAGCGCCTCGCGCTCGATCTGCTTCAGCGTAGCGAGGAGCGGCTCGCCATCGCGGCCCGTGTCGGCGGACTGGGAATCTGGGACTACGACATTGCGTCGGACACACTGCAGTGCGACGAGAACTGGTATCGAATCATGGGTCGCGCGCCGGGCAATCCCATTACCTCGCTTGACCAGTTTCGCCCCTTCATTCATTCGGACGACGTCGACGAGGTCATTCAAGCCACGCAGACTGCGAAAGCGTTCGTTTCATCCGGCAAGGATTATCGGTTCGAATATCGCGTCGTTCGGCCCAATGGCGAAATCCGCTGGGTGCAGTCCACGCTCTATCCGCAGCATGAAAACGGAATCGCCAAACGGACGATCGGGTTCGTGCTCGACGTGACGGAGATCCGATTGGCGCAGCGTCGCCGAGAGGCGTGGCTGCACTTCATTTCCCACGACATGCGCTCGCCCCAAGCGTCGATTCTGGCTTTGATCGATCTTCAGCGAGCCGACGGACGACACACCGCCGCATCGACCCTGCTCGATCGAATTGCCACGTACGCGCAGCGAACGCTGGCATTGGCCGACGACTTCGTTCTGCTGGCGCGCGCCGAGGCGCCGACCTGGGCCGTGGTAGAAACGGATATCGGCAGCGTGGTGCTCGATGCCATAGACGAATTGTGGGCACTGGCTCAGGCGCGACACATCCGGCTCGACGTGAGCATCGGGGACGATGCCTGCGTCGCGCATGTGGAGCCCTTCCTGCTGGTCCGTGCGATCATCAATCTCGTCAATAACGCGATCAAGTTCAGTCCAACGCACGCCACGGTAACCGTCAGGCTGTCGCGCGTCGAGCATGGATATGCGATTGCCGTTTCCGACCATGGCCCCGGCATTTCCGCCGAAGCTCAGCAGCGTCTGTTCGAACCATTTCAACGCTTTCAGGCCGGGCCGTCTCGTTGCCCGCCGGGCGCGGGCCTCGGGCTGGCTTTCGTGAAGACGATTGCGAAGCGATATGGCGGAAGCATCGAGCTCCACACTCGGCCCGGCAAAGGCTGCACATTCGTTTTGACGTTGCCGGACACTTCGTCGCGGATGTTGCCGACCGAGGCTCGATGAGCACGAGGCTCGCCTCGCCACGCGCTTCACGTGCCGATCATCGAGGCTCAGGCCAACCGGGCCCGGGATGATTCGGTTCTCTCGGCCACCGTTGTCGCAACGCGAGGCGAAGCGAAGGTCGATGCGGCCGACGCGCGGATAGGCTGTCGTGCGCGGGTGTCGTGCCGACCCGCCGATACCCGCGCGGCGTGCCGCGAATGCTCAGGCGTCAACCCCGCCCCGCAAAGGCATCGACGCCCGTCGCCGCCGCGGACCACGCCCACAGCCGCGCCGCGTCCTCCGGATCGATCGCATGCGGCCGCACGCCTGATTCCTCATTGCCGCGCGTCACCGTCGCGACGTCGCAATCCTCGCAATAGACACCACCGAGATCGGCCAGGCGCGGCGACGTCGCCGCCCATACCTGAGTTGCCGCCCCCTGCGCAGGCGTCTTGAACGTCGGATCGATCGGCACGCCGTGCTCGTCGACCCAGCCCTGCGCCATCATTTCCTCGCGCGTCAGATGGCGCTGCAGCGGCGTCGCGATCTTGCCGGGATGCAGCGAATACGCGCGAACGCCGAACGGCGCCCCGAGCACGTCGAGCTGCACCGCGAACAACGCGTTGGCGGTTTTCGACTGCCCGTACGCGAGCCATTTGTCGTAGCCGCGCACGTAGAACAAAATAAAGTTGTCACCGTTTGCGAAGTAAAGATGTCACTTCAGCAGTTCGCAGTCACCCAAGAGCTGCGAACCCTTGTGAATTCAAGGATTTGCCCGCCGCGAATTAAAGTTGTCACCGAGCGCGGCGTTGCGAAGAGCGATGTCAACTCCCTCGCGACGTCGTTGCAGCACCGGCGGTCGCGGTCACACGTTGTTCAAAACCTGAGTTTGAGCACACAATCTTGCCGTCGTGATAACAAAGTTATCTTTCGAGACTTTTCGCGACATGATCCGGTATGGAGGAGTGATGGTGGTGATTGCTTGTTCTGGCTCATCCTTGCGCCGGACGGAGTTATTTTGTTGCCCCACGCGCAATTGATTGCGATCCACACCCATGTCGAATAGTCGATTCTGATCGGATCACTTACTCCAAAATTGCACAACTATTTCATGGATATGAGCGGCGCGACAAATTGCTCAAAATGCGGCAACCAGATAGGGATAGCCTCCTTGACAGTGAACATGCCGTGACCGTTCTTACCGAAAGACGGTTCGATAATCATTTTTCCCTGACCGCCAGCCGCCTGAAATGCTGCAAACCATGTTGCAACAACGTCAGGGGCAAAGAACTTGTCGTTCTGAACATAATGCCAAAGTACAGGAATGCGTGTTGTCGTCGCGAAATGCGCAACCGTGTCAGCCATCTGATGCGCGCCACAAGGCGTGCCTGGATGTGTCAACGGGTTCCCGCCGCGGCCACCAGAAAAGTTGACGACAGCGACCAATCCGTCCGGGGCATAGCTTGCTGCTGCCAGCGACGCGAATCCGCCCGCTGATTGCCCTACCAAAACAACACGTTTCCTATCCACCTGAGGCAATGTCTGCGCATATTTGATGGCTGCAAGCACATCCTGTGCTGCTTGCTCGCCGGCAGCAGTGTAATCAGGATGCCGGCAAGAACGCACCTCCTCCTCGTCGACGCCTCCCGTGGCTCCGTAGCCCCGGCGGATCGGCACGATAACAGCAAAACCGAGTTGGACGAACGTCCGAATTTGAGGCAATACACGGTAACGGCCTACTTTCCATCGATCGCGGGAATTAGGCGGACTTCCGTGACTCAAAACAATCAATGGAAATGGACCGGGACCGGCAGGCATATAAGTAGTCGCTACTATGTCCCGCTTATGAGCGTCCGCGCCAACGGACACCTTGACGATGGTTTCGTGCAGATCAGTCGCGATGGCCTGATCGTCGCTCGCTGACATTGCACAGCCGATTAGGGGAACGGTCAAGGCTCCCAACATCAATGGTCGGAGCAACCGGGCAAATATCCATTTTTGACACGTTTGCCTCGGATGTGCAGGAGTCTCCATTGCTTGGCAAGCCGCCTTCGCAACGCCCTCAAACCGCCGATGACGAGTGATTGATGCACCGCGAGTGAAAATTGAATGCGGTTCAGCGGTTGACATATAGTTTCATAGCGGTAGCGTCGGCCCAACGGGGTTGTCTGATAGCAGCAGCGCACGACATTGATTGACTCGTCTCCGTCGGAGATCATTGCACATTCGTTCCCTCGTATATCTCGCGATTAAGCTCGGCGACATAGTATTCAGTGAGATCGGTTGTCAACCGCTTCAATTTAACCTCGGACTGCAGTGCATCAAAAGTCGCCCTGATGGAGTCGGTCTGAGCTGCATATAACCGATCCTCCGCATCGAGCACGTCCACATTGATCTTGACGCCAAGCGCGTATGCCTTTCGGGTCGCGTTGCGCGCTGTAACTGCCGCACGAATGGCTTCGGACAGCGCATGCACCCGAGAAAGGCTCGACGTTAAAGTCAGGTATGCCTGACGTGTTTGCTGACGCACGGTTCGAATGGTCTCAACCAGTTTGCTATCGGCCGAGTCTTTTTCGTCGAGTCGCTGGCGCGTTTTCGCGATCGTGGAGAATCCGTCGAAGATCGGTACGCTAATCTGAATACCGATCGCGTCGGAGTGACCAGCCCGCCCCAAGAGAATGTTGGTCTGGCTTTCCAGATAGGTCGCCGAGCCGCGACTGTGGCTGAGCACGAGCTCCACGGTCGGAAGAAATTCGCTGCGGGCCTCCTTGATTTTCTTTTCGGCAATTCGCGTTTCGAGTCGCGATCTGGCAATACCAAGATTTTCTCCCTCGGCCCGATCCAGCAGATCGGTCAACTCGCCCGGCGACACTGGCCGCAGCGTCCACGCGGACGGCGGTGACTTCACTGTGACTGAGTCGTCGCCAGCGATCTTGCGCAGCTTACTCATCGCGATCTCGACGTCATTCTCAAACTCGGCCAGATCAGCGTCGGACCGAGCGAGTCTCGCGTGAGCATCGTCCACGTCAACCACCGTAACCACACCCAATTCGAACGCATGCCGCGCCGACTCCAACGCTTCCGCCAATGCGACTCGGTGCGCTGCTGCTGCGCGTTGTCTGGCTTCCGCAGCCAGGACGTCGACGTAAGCGGATATCGCATCGGCCAACAGATTCTGGTGCGCCTCCGCCAGCGCGATCGCGTCGCGCGCTTCGGTCAATCTCGCCTCGTCGAGGGTCTGCCATTGCCCGACATTAATCAATGGCTGGGTAAGCGAGAGCGTGAAGCCGTTGGTATGGAAATCCTTTGCGCCCGTGTTTTCCCCGACCAGTGTGCTTCCTTTCTGCATCTTTCCCGATAATGAGACGCGGGGAAGCAAGCCCGCCCTGGCCTCCGGCACGGCCTGCTGTGCCGCGCGAAATTCCGCGCGTGCCGCAGCGAAAGCGGCATTCGCGGTCTCCACATGGTCAATCGTCTGCACGAGATCCCATGCCGGTGCGGCAGCCTGTGCAAATGCCGCCGGCAAAGCAGCCTGACCCAGGGACAGCGCGACTATCGCACGACGCCACCGTAGCGCCCCGAGATCGCGTAGAGCGGCTCCAAAACCCATTCGTAGATTTTCCTCGTTTCGAGAAGGATGTCGGCGTCGACCTTCATACCGTCCTCGAGATTGACTGACCGGCCGTATGCTTTCACCGTCTGCTCATCGAGCTGAACGCGTACTCGATACAGCGTTTCTCTCGAATTGCTGTCCTGCTGCAACAACGTCGGCGGGAGTGCGGTATGCGCTATTTCGATTACGTGACCACCATATTGGCCAAACTTTTCGTACGGAAATGCTTCGTAGCGCAGCAGTACCGCCGAGCCGATCGATATGAGACCGGCTGCGCGGCTCGGCACATACAGGTCTACCACGCACTGCGCATCGTATGGCACCACGCTCACCAAAAGGGTCGCCGACGTAACCGACTGGCCTGGATCGTAGAGCGCTGCCGTGACCCGCCCGCGGATCTGAGAATAGACAACGATTTCCCTCCGGCCCTCGTTGTCGGCAAGCTGGGCACTGAGATCAGCCAGCTTCTGGTCGTACCCGGACAACTCGTTTTGCGCCTGCAGCGGGAAATTACGCTGAGCGCTTTGGGATTGCTGCAAACCAGACAACGTCGCTGCCATATCGCGTTCGACACCGGCCAGTTTGGCTTTCACATCGAGGTTGTCCTGGACTTTCTGCTGCAATTGCGCGAGCGGAAAGTACCCTTGCGCTGCGAGCTGTCGATAGCGGCTGAGGTTTTGCTCATTCGCGTCAACGAGTTCATGCAATGCGCTCGCTTGTGCTCGCATCTGACGGAGTTCGGCCTGAAGATCGCGGACCTTATCGTCGAGCGCTTTTCGCTCTTCGACGAGAATCCGGCTGCGTCGGCTTTTCTCGCTGGATATCTCGTCACGCCGCTCGTTCAAGCTGACGGTGATCGCCTCTTGAGTCTGACCAACGGATGCGCTGCGCCTGTCGCTGTCGATCACGTACAGCGGCGTGCCATTTTCGACCAACTGCCCTTCGTTCACCAGACGTTTGACGACTGTTCCATCGACGGACGCATATACGTGTGCAACCTTTTGCGTCAATTGCACCTGCCCGCCGACGCGCACCCGCCGCGTATAGTTACCGAAAGCGAGAAACGCGCATACTGCCAATGCAAATGCCAACGATGCAATCGTCAGCACCCAGCGCGGCACTTCCTGCGAAAGCAGGACCGTGCCGGGCAAGGTGCGTTGACGGAATTCGAGTGCAGTTTCACGGAACAATGGCCGAGTCAACACATCCGCACGCGGACTCGAAACATCCGAATCGACGTTTATAGCCACAGCGCAAAACTCCCACCGGTAGCATCGAGGCCGAGCCGCTCAAAATAGGCGCGCGAACGCACTACGTTATCGCCAAACGTGTCGAGCATGCGAAGTTCAACTGCGCCGACTGCCCGTGCCCATCGTTTGAATTCATGCAGAAGTCGTAATCCGATCAACCCTCTCCGCCGCGGCGCGACATACAGATGTTCGCATAGCGCTACCTTCGCGTTGGTCCAGGAAAGCTCGTGGAGCACTCCGTGCAGAAAACCTTGAGGTTCTCCGCCGATTCGGGCAACAAGAACACAATGACCCGGATCGACAATTGCCGACGCGATGAACCTCTTCGTCGACGCTTCATCGAAACGAATCGAAGCGTAGCGGCTATCGACGTGCAACTGGCGTGCAAATGTGAGAATTGCAGAACAATCGCCTGGATCTGCCGCGTCTATCGTCAGATGAGCAACTTGCGCGAGACTATAACGGGGTGCCGATTTTGCGACGATCTCATCGATCATCGACGCGTTTAGCGCGATACCGGCTCTCTTGGCTGACACCGGAATACTTTGCAGGAATTTTTTTCCGCTGCCCTGTTCGATCAGGTTCGCGCATTCCATCTCGATTAGGCGGCCAAGCAACGCTTTCGGCACGGCTTTCGCCCTCCCGGAACGGCGATCGATGAGTTTTCCGGTCGCGCAAGCGTCGAGCCACGCCTGAGGTCGTTCCGACGAACAGAACAAGAACGCCAATTCCTCGGCTTCGCGTCCGATCAACTGTGCGACGAGCGGGCGGGCGTGGAGGCCAACCAGTGTCGTCTTGAACCGGTTCGTTCCATATACGCTGTGAAAAAGTCCGGCAGCTTGGACGTCCCCATCGCATTCCCATCGTTTCAGCAGATTTTCGACCCCGAGCAGATGATCGAGGAACGTGCGCCCCGAATGCGAGACCTGGCCCGCACCGGTCTCGACCAGAAATGCTACTTGCTCTTCATGTGATCGTCTGCTCATACGCCGGCCTTTTGGCTCTTGAAAACGATCGAAACACGCAGTTCCGTGCACTCACGACTTGGCGCATGGGCTGCATGCGGAATGGAGCCCGGAAAAGAAACAATTCGCCCGGGTCGAGGATAAACGGCTTTCACGATATCCTGCCCGTCACGCGTATAGAACAGCGTCTCTCCGGACCAGTTCTTGTGCCAGCTCTGATGTGCGTAGTAAATCGTCGAAAAGTAGTTCTCGGTATCGTCGTTATCCGTGTGCACATAGCCCTCGACACCGTAGGTATGACTGTTCGCATAAACCCGCAGCGGTTGGTGTCCCTTCAGCGGGCCAGCGGACAGCAGTTTCCACAGTTCGTAGACTGGGCCGGCCGCCGCGTTATTCGACAGTTCCACCTCGCAGTTCGCCCGACTCTCGATTCCGCCGCCCGCGAAACTGGCATGCCAGAAACAGAAGCGGTCGCGACGGACGTTCGAACGCCAGCCGTATTGCCAAATCGGGCGACGGACCAACTCGCTAAGGCCTTGGCGCAAAGCAGCCGGCACCAGGTCGTCGAAAACAACGATCGTTTTTGCAATGTGCTCCAATTGGCTTCCCCGTTTTTACTGATATGTACCGCAGGTGGGGCCGTCGACTTGCGAACGTGCCCGTTACATGGCCGACACGTCGATAATCCGGTCCGCGCTGGCGATTGTTTCCGGTCGATGTGCGACGACGATTCTCGTCAGCGAAAGTTTCTTGATCGCGTCGTTCACGCGCTTCTCATTTTCCACGTCCAGGTGACTAGTGGCTTCGTCGAGGAGCAATACTGACGGCTGTCGATACAGTGCCCGTGCGAGCAGTACGCGCTGCTTCTGGCCACCGGACAGGACCGAACCCATATCGCCAACCATCGAATTAAAACCCATCGGCATGCGGTTGATGTCGTCTTCGATGGCCGCGATCCTGGCGGACTCACGAATGCGAGCGTGGTCCGGCATTTCGTCGAAGAAGCAGATGTTTTCTGCCAGGGTGCCCGCAAATAGCAGGTCTTCCTGCATGACCGTTCCGATGAGTCGACGGTGCGTCATCGTTCCGAGTGCCTCAATAGGGGAATCGTTTATATGAACGGCACCTGACGTCGGGCGCAGCAAGCCGGCAATAATTTTCAGAATCGTCGTTTTTCCGCTGCCACTCGCACCCACAATCGCGACATGCTCACCAGGATCGACAGTCATACAAAATTTTTTGACGACTTCCGCTTCCTCGTCGGCATAGCGGAACGAAACATCTTTCAGCACTATCCTTGCCGCGGGGAAATGCGTTGCCTCGACACCCGTCGTACGCACTTCTTCCTTTTCGTACATGATGTCGGCCAGGCGGTTCAGCTGGACGTCCAGCATGCGAAATTCGTATGCCTTGTCGACGAGGCTCGTCACACGTTTGGAAAACTGCTCTCGATATGAAAGGTAGGCGAGCAACATGCCGATCGAGAACGCCTTTTCGATCACGGCATTGGCACCCATCACGACGACGATCAGATTTTCGGCACGAAAGATAAAGCTATTTGCGCCGTGGAAGAACACCAGCAACCGCTGCGTACGCAACCATGCGTTCTTTTGTCGAACGATCTGGTTCAACCAGCCGGCGACTCGCGAATGTTCCTTGCCGAACAGTTTGATGCTTTGAATGCCGCGAACGCTTTCGAGCAGATACGTCTGTTGCTTGGCGTCGAAGACGAACTGGCTCTCGTTGGCAGATCTCAGTGCGCCGTACAGTGAAATCCGTAACACGATGTAGATTGCCAGCGCGCAGACGCTAATCAGCGCAAGCTTCGCGTCGTACACGATCATCATCACGAGCGTGCCGATTGACATCGCGCCGTCGAGTACAGCTTCTACCACGCTCGTGCTGAGCGTGTTCTGGATGACGTTGATCGTATTGACCCGGGTAACAATATCGCCGAGGTGCCGTTTTCCGAAAAAGCTGCCCGGCAAATGAAACAATCGACTACCGACGTTGGCGAGCCACTGCACGTTGAGCGATGCGCCCATGTGCGCAACAATCCAAGCGCGCAAGGCTTCGATGGCAGTCTGCGACGTCCAGACAATGCCGAATCCGATGGCAAGGGTCAATACCAGTTGTTCGTCACCGGTAACAAGAGCCTCGTCGGTTACCCATTGTACAAAGAACGGTGTCACGATCGTGCAAACTTCGATCGCGATGGCGAGCAGGAATATCTGCCAAAGCGATCGTTTGAGTCCGACAATGCGTCCAGTCAACTCGCGTACCCGAAGCTTTTCTTTCCGCTTCGCCCGTTTGAATTCCGGGTTGGGCGTTAGTTCGAGCGCGACGCCTGTGAAATGCCTGGACAGTTCCTTCCATTCAACAGTGCTGCGTCCGAGTGCCGGGTCGACGATTTCCACGCCCGAGGAACGGACCCGTTCCAGCACGACGAAGTGATTGAAACTCCAATGCAGAATGCAGGGTAGTTGCAAGTGACGCACTTCATCCAATTCGAGTGACAGTGGGCGCGCCGTCAGTTTCAGATGGCTTCCGATCTCCACGAGGTTGGCGAGCGTCGTGCCTTTGAGGGATACCGAAAAGCGTTGACGCAACTGGCGCAAATCGATTTCATGACCATGGAACGACGCGATCATACAGACGCAAGCTAGTCCACATTCGGCCGCCTCGTTTTGAAGAACGACCGGAACCTTCTTGCGCAATCCGATCTGAAGATTGCCAAATATCTCGAAGAGATTCATGAGGGCAGCAGTAGAGCGACTAGCCGACCAGCGCTTTGACGCCGAGCGCGGCGATGAATATGAGAACCACGATCACCGTGTGTCGCGTCCACTTCGATTGTCCGATTCGGCCACGCTCGGATAGATGCCGTACGCCCAGCGTGATGAGATAGGCCAGCACGCCGATGATGAGGGCGGAGAGAATCGCGTGTTTGTTCATGTTCGAAATTTTGTGTAGGTTGAGCTTGTCTCAGGCGACATCGATGACGAATCCTCTAGCCGCAAGGAGCGTCAGCAAGCCACTGGGTCCGTTGAAGTGGTTGAATCCAACCGCGACGGAAATTGGAGCTGCGATAGGGAATTGCGTTTCAGCCAAGATCCTGTCGGCAAACCGATGGTTTCGCTGATCCAGCATTTTTTCGTTGACGATTTTGTCGATACGCGGGGAGTAAGGATCGAGGGCTGAAATCTCCGTCGCAACTTGCCCGACATCTCCTGTCAGCCATGCTTCCGCAATGCGTGTCAATGCTGTATTGGTTTGTGCTGCGGTCGCGTTCTGTTCAAGATAGCTACGGAGCATCGCGTCTTGAATGTCCTCTGGAAACGAGTCAAACATCACAAACTGTTGCTCAATGCTTTCAAAGCTTTCTATCGGGACATCGTGGCGACGCGCTTCCGCCACGATCTTCGCTTCAACGCTGGTCAGCTTGCCGAGGTCCGCATTTCGCTTCTCGATGTCCTGGAGCAGGATCGAGATGGCCCAAGGTTTCAGTCTTTTGATTTTCTCGATCGGTACCTTAATCGCGTTGATGCGGGTGATGAGAAGTGCGGCGGTCAGCGCAGTCAGATGCATGAACACGTCGTCGTCGTTCGGGTAGCTGCAGTGCCTTATCGCATTCGCCCGGTCGGTGGCGTCATCAGGATTGGCTTCAATAAATACCTTGGCAGACGCGGCGATTTTCTCGACGATACGAGGCGGTAGCCGTTCGTGACGAGGAAGCACGTGAATCGTCGGAATGAGATTGACCACGAGGCCTGTTCCGGAGACAGCTTTCCAGGAAATCCCGTTATTGGGGGCCGATCTTTTCGGCATCGAGGTGTCATCTTGCGGTGCAGCGTCGGCACCGGGAGCAATAGCGTTGATCATGAAAGAAATCACGACTCTCACAAAATCACGGCGGGAAATCGACATACACAATCCACTAGTAGCCAAACGACAGTCGATACCTAACGCCAACTTTGCGTGGTTCGGTCAATACCGCGGGCCTCGACCCAAAGCCGGCCCGCGGCACTTCTGCTAACGGTTAATCACCGCCGCCGTCTCCTCCGCCATCGCCCCCATCGCCGCCGTCCCCGCCATCGCTGGAACCGTCGTCGCCCGAGCTATCGCTGGAATCGCCGCTAACAGCATCACCAACTGCTTCACCGACGGCCTCCCCCGCAATAGCTCCCACCGCGCTACCCACTGCTGCGCCGACCGGCCCACCCACTTCACCGCCGACAAGCCCGCCGACAGCAGCACCGACCGCATTCCCTACGTCACCGGCAGACACGCCACCACTCGGGATTACAAGCTCGTTGTCATTCAGGAGTCTCATGATTGAAAATCTCCATTTCGTTGGATTCTATTAATCGAATGCCCGCTATAAAAGCTTCGGTGAAAATGCAGCCCCGGGAGATTACACGCACGTCTGCGGTTTATCCACTGCATCCACGTCACGGTAAATCGTGATTTTTGCCATACGGGCCGAGCGAGACTATCAAAGCCAACTGGAAAAATCTATTCGATACACCTTTCATGAGCACAAGAAATAATTTCCAGCAGAAAGGTTTTGCATTTAAGATGAAAGATATGCCTGCCATATTAACGACCTCTCTGTCGAACTGTCATATTCGACAGGTCTATATGAAGCGATTTGCGGAATAGAGAGCGGAAGTCCCAAATATTGATCAACCGAGATGGCGTTCGTAATATCTCCGTGTCAACGCCTTGCGGTACTCGGGTTTCATCGGCCGAGCCCTGTCCGGCGCCCAACCCCCACCTCCGTAACTGCCCCCACAGAAGGCGCATCGATATGGCGATTCGAGCAGCCGAATATTCACGATGTAGGGGGCCTCATAGCCGCAGCGGCGGCACGCGGTTTCCAGTTGCCGATAATATGCCGGGGAGGTGTTGAATTTCAGCATCTGGTGCACCACGCTACGGTAGCCGCGAGCAATACAGCTGCGACAGTGGCGAAACAGCGGGCTGTACTGGCGCCGCTGACTCGGGTGCAGCAGCCCGATCTCGAGCGACGCATAGGGGATACCGAGGACGCAGTGTAGTCGCGTAACGCTGACGCTTCCGAATTGCAGTACTACGCCCTCGTACGGGTCGATGTCGGGGCCCATCACCCACGCAACAACGTTCCCGGGTAATGCCTTTACCCTCTCGAACTTCCACAAAATCGACACGAGCGATTCGCAGGGATCCAGCCAGCGCTTGTTGAACACGTAGCCCATCGACGGTGTGAGCTTTTGCTCGTCGAGCGTCAGAATCGGCAAACGCAGCGGTTGGAGCGACGCTCCGCTACGCTGTAGCGAGGACGTGGCCGATCGCACGGCGAGACTGATTAACCACATTGATGCGCCGCGTGCTGCCACAAGGCCGGCTCGGGACAGTAACCCGGCGCATCCACTAACTCGCTTTCCTTCAAAACGATTTAGACCGCACGTGCGAACGACTCCATCGGAATCTCAAGACGGCCCGGCAGACTTGCCTTGTGGCGGGCCGCCTCAAACGCCCGCCAGAACTCACCCGCGTCGTCGAGCAAGCGATAGCCAGCGTCGAAAGCCAGCGGCAGATAGAATCGCGTAAAACTCCAGCCGCTCGCCTCCGGATACGCGGTCTGGTCGTAACCGTTCAGACAGGTCGCGACATCGTCAACGTTGCGAATCCCGTAAAACGGCAGCTCTTCCACCATCAAGCGCGACGATCTGGGTCTTACCAACAATCTGCAGGGCGGTTTTCTGGGAGAGCAGTTCCTGTTGGCCGACGAGAAACGTGAACAGCTTGATCTGCTGGCGATCGAGCGCATCCTCACCGAAACCATCATCATGAATGATCCCGCCGCGATGCGCGAGGCCACACGTCTCGGCTTGGGGGTGTCGTTGATCGCACTGTTAGATGTGCTGCCCGATTTGGAGCGCGGGGATCTGATTCGGCTGCTGCCGGACTGGCACGCCGATGTCGGCGCAATTTCACTCTATTACGCATCACGCACGCTCATTTCGGCCAAGACACGTGTCTTTGTCGATTTCATCGTCAACGCTTTCAAGACCGACCGGGTGGGCCACGTCAGTCCGTAGCGGAAAGCGCGTCCAGAGTCGGGCAATCGCTGGTCCGAGGTGGTGAGGAGGCGTAGGCAGGTCGTGGGCCTCGGCCGATCCGCCGTCGGTCTCGATCACGACATCGACGGCCGGTCCACCTTCGACGCCGCCGTTGATGTGACGTCGTGACGAACGGCAGTAGCGGGGTCGGGCAGAGACATTCAAAACGCCCGGTGCGCGCGCTTAGCGTACGAAAAATTCCCTTTCTTGAGGCCACCCCAACTAGCGCCATGACCGCCCTCGTCGGGCGCGCGATGGTGCGAATCCGTCAACGCCACGCATTCGCATCACGGCCATCGGGATAAGATAAGTATTCTTATCACAATATGCCGATTTCATTTCCAAACTCGGCGGTGCAGCAATCCGTCAGCGCATCACGCGCGGGTATGCCGCAATTCCCCATCGATATGCTGCGGCAACCTCAGCAGATTAAAGATCGGGCACACCTCCTCGACCGCCTGATGCAGCGCCCGAATGGCCTCCGGCGGCTCCGGCGACACGATGTCCAGCGTATAGCGGATGTTGTGCGGAAATACCGGCACATGCTCGAACCCCGGCTGCTGCGCGAGCGGATGCTGGTCGCCGGTGACTTCGACTTCGATCGCGTCGATCTTCAGCCCCCGCTCCGCGGCCTGGATCAACGTGATGTGCGTGAGGCAACTGCCGAGCACGCCAAGCTGCAGTTCCGGCGATGCAGGCCCGAGGTTATAGCCCGCGAAATCGGGCGGGCTGTCGCTGATCACCTGGAAATCGCGAATCCGGATCTCGCGCACGCCGCTGCGACCGAGCGCGCGCACGGTCGCCTTCAGCGACGTCGCCTTGAAATCGGGATCGTTGCGGGCGGCCTGCTGCTTCGCGCGCCACGCATCGCGCTTTTGCGCGAGATAGTCGTTCAGGGTCGTCATGGTCATGTCATCGGTAGGCGGCACGCAGGCGACCGATCGGTTCGCTGCGCGCCGGGGCGATCAGTCGACCGCCGGAATCCACGCGGCCGTCGCCGCGTCGCTCGCGCGGAACGCCGGAAACTTCGCGCCGAGTTCGGCCACGGTGTGAATGTCGTTCTTCACGAGATCGTCGCGCGTGATCAGCGTCGGCTTGACCGCGATGCGCGCGCCCGGGTTTTGCCCGGCGACCAGCAGCGCCGCGGCCCGCACCGACACCGCGCCGACGACCGCCGGATTGGTCGCGGCCGTCGCGACCCATGCGCTGTTCGGCGCGCGGATGGCCTCGATGTCGGCCGTCGAGACGTCCGCGCTGTAGATGTGGATTTTCGACGACAGCCGGGCCTCGTCGGCCGCGAGCTTCGCGCCGCGCGCGAATTCGTCGTACGGCGCGAACACCACGCGAATGTCCGGATTCGCGCGATACGCGGCGGCCGCCTGGTTCGCGACCGACTGCGCGATCGGATTGTCGACGGTGCCCCAGCGCGCCTTTTCCTGCACCTTCGGGTGCGCACGCTTGAAGTCGCGCCACGCGGCATCGCGACGGTCGAGCGGCGCGAATCCGGCCACGTACACATACCCGGCCGAGAACGCGTCGCCGTTGTCCTTCAAGGCCTGATCGAGCAGCAGGTTCGCGAGGTCGCGATCGTTCTGCTCGATCTGCGGCACCTTCGGATTGGCGAGATCGACGTCGAACGCGACGACCTTGATGCCTTTGTCGAGCGCACGCTGAACGACGTCCTTCAGCGATTCCGGCAAGCCGTGATTGACGATGATCGCGGACACGCCGATGCTGATCGCCTGCTGAATCTGCTCGCGCTGTTCGGCCGCATCCTGCCGGCCTTCATAGATGCGCAGATCGACGCCGAGCGCGCGTGCCTGCTTCTGCGCGCCGGCTTCATAGGCCTGGAAGAAATCGCCGGTCGACAGGTAGTTGACGAGCGCGATCTTCACGCCGCCCTTGTCGAACGGCGCCGGCGCACCCTTGAGGGGGCCGGCGTGTGCAGTGGGCATACCGAGCGCGAGTGCGGCGCCCAGTACGAGTGCACCGAGTTTCGGTTCGAGGCGCGACTTTCGGTGAAGCAACGAGCGCATGGCGTGTCTGTCTCCGTATAGGACGATATCGGCTCAATCTATCAGCACGGCACGCGAACTCAAACCGACCGATTCGGCAATCGATATTACTTTGGATAACAAACGGTCAAGCTTGCAGATTACTCGAACCTTTGAGCGCCGAAACCGAGTCTCGGCACCCTCACCCGTCACGCCCGGGCATCCGTACGGCGACCGATGCCGAACGTAAACGCGAGGGCGAGCACGAGCAGCACGCCCTTGATGAAATCCTGCATATAGTAGGGCGCGTTCAGCATCGTGAGCCCGTTGAGCAGCACGCCGACGAACACCGCGCCGACGACCGTGCCGAACACGTTGGGCCGCTTCGCGCCCCACACCGCGTAACCGATCAGCGCGGCCGCCACCGCGTCGAGCAGCAGCGAGTGGCCCGCGCTCACGTCGCCGCGGCCGACCCGCGCGGCGATCAGCACGCCGCCCAGCGACGCGATCGCGCCCGACACCACATACGCGGCGATACGGTAGCGCGCGGCCGGCGCACCGGCCAATCGCGCAGCCGTTTCGTTGCCGCCGATCGCATAGATCACGCGGCCCCAGCGCGTCGCTTCCATCGTGACGCAGGCCAGCACCGTCACCGCCGCGAGCAGCAGCACCGGCAACGGTACGACGTCGAACACGCGCAGCCGGCCGAGCGCGAGGAACGCGTCGGGAAATACGCCCGTCGCGTCCGTGCCGTCGGGCAGCACGGAGCCGGTCGCGAGCGAACGGCCGCCGGTCGGGATCAACTGCAGGCCGGCCAGCAGGAACAGCGTGCCGAGCGTCGCGAGCTGGTCGGGCACGCGCAGCCGCGTGATCAGCAAGCCGTTGAACAGCCCGGCGGCCACGCCAAGCACGACGCAGGCGAGCACGGCCGCCCACGCGCTGCCGTGCCAGACGACCAGTACGTAGCTCGCGGCCATCTGCGCGGTCGCGGCCACGCTGCCGACCGACAGGTCGAAGCCGCCGGCCGCGAGCGTGATCGTCACGCCGATGCCGAGCAACGCGACGATCGACACCGCCTGCAGGATGCTGAACAGATTGTCGACGTTCAGGAACGCGGGCTCCTTGAGCGCGAACACGACCACGAGGATGGCCAGCACGAGCAGGATGCCGGTTCGTTCGAGCGCATCGCGGATACGGGCCGGCACGGGGCGCGACGACCGTTCGACGGATGCGGCTTGATGCACAGCGGAAGAAGAAGTCACGGGTTTCATGAGCAGGCACCCACGATGGAGGAAGTCGGATACAGGCAATCGAGCGTCGCGCGATCGAACCGCACGATACGATCGGCGATCTCGGCGGCTTCCTCGAGATCGCTGACGAACACGATCGTCGTACGCTCGTGCGCATGACGCCGCAGCGTATCGACGATATCGGCGCGCGCGCCCGCATCGATGCCCTGGAACGGCTCGTCCAGCAGCAACAGCCGCGCCGGCTCGGCGTGCCAGCGCGCGAGCACGACCTTCTGCTGGTTGCCGCCAGACAGGTGCGCGACGCGATCGTCGGGCCCGTCGCAGCGAATGCCGAACCGCTCGATCGCCGCCGCGGCGGCCGTGCGCTCGCGCGTTCGGCGCACCGCACCGCTCGCGAACCAGCGCGACAGGAACGGAAAGCCGATCGTGCCCGCGATCGATGCGAACGGCACGCTGTCGGGAAACAGCGACGTGCGCCAGCGATCCTCGCCGGCCAGGAATACGCCGGCGCGAATCGCGTCGGCCGGCGAACGGGGCCGCCACGACCGGCCGTCGAGCGTCATCTCGCCGGCCGCCGCCCGCACCGCGCCGAAGATCGTCCGCGCGAAGCGCGACTTGCCGCCGCCGACGGGGCCCGCGATCGCGACGATCTCGCCGCGCCGGACGTCGAGGTCGAACGGCGTGCTGGTCGGCGTCAGCCGGATCTGCCGTGCGCTGAAGCCTGAGCCGGCCACGGATTCGGCCTGTGCGGCCCTCTCTGGCGCCACGGCCCGCGCACGCGGCAGCGGCCGCCCGATCATCGTTTCCACCGCGGCGTCGAAATCGATCGGCGCGGCCAGATCGGCGACGATCCGGCCGTCGCGGACGATCGCCGCGCGATCGGCAATGCGGCGCAAATCGCCGAGCCGATGCGACACCAGCAGGATGGCGACGCCGTCGCGGCGCAACGCGTCCACCAGCACGAACAGCCGCTCGGCCTCCGCCGCGGACAGGCTCGCGGTCGGCTCGTCGAGAATCAGCAACGACGGCTGCCCGGCCAGCGCGCGCGCCAGGGTCACGCGCTGCTGGTCGGCCAGCGACAGCGAGGCGAGCGGCGCCGCCAGGTCGACGTCGAGGCCGACCCGCGCGGCGAGCGATCGTGCCGCGTCGCGGCGAGCTGCCGGCAGCACGCGCCACGGCGACGCCGGATCGCACAGCCGGTCCAGCAGCAGGTTGTCGGCGATCGACAGCGTCGGCACGACGGCGTCGGCCACCGACTGGTGCACGGTCGCGACGCCGAGCCGCTTGGCCGCGTGCGGCAACGCCGGCCGATACGGTTCGCCGCGCAGCGTCAGCGTGCCGCCGTCCGCTTGCAGCGCGCCGCTCAGGATCTTCACGAAGGTCGACTTGCCTGCGCCGTTCGCGCCCATCAGTGCGACGACTTCGCCGGCGCCGATCGACAGGTCGAGCGCCGACAGCGCGACGGTCGCGTCGAAACGCTTCGCGATGCCCGTGGCGCTCAGGACGGGCGGCGACGCCGATCGAGGGGGGCGATCTTCGCGCCGCGTCGCGTCCACGGTTTCGTTCGTCGCGCGATTCATGCCGGAAGATCCCGGTCGGCACGATGCGGTTGCAGCAGGAACAGTACGTCATCGGTCATGTCACGCCACTCCGCGGAAAGTCGTTCGGTATCGATCGGATCGTCAGCCCGCTTCAGGCACGGGAAACCGGAACGAAGCGCCATGGGCCGTGTCCGGCAGGCGGTCGCGCCCGCTCAGCCGTGAACGGAACGTGCCGCTCGCCGGCGTCGCGCGGTACAGGCCGCGCTTCTTCAGTTCCGGCACGATCAGTTCGGCGAAATCGTCGAGCGTGCCGGGGCTGATCAGCGGATTGAGCATGTAGCCGCTCGTCGTCGACTGCCGCGCATGCTCGGCGAGCTGGTCCGCGACTTCGTCCGGCGCGCCGACGAGGATCAGGTCGGTGCCGCGCGTGACGCTCGCGAACTTGCGCCGCACGTCGCCGGCGGTGAGCGGCTTGCCGCTGCCGTCCGGCCGCACCACGTAGGACGTCAGCCCTTCCGTCTGCGTCGTCAGCGGTTCGTCGTCCGCATAGCGGTCGATGTCGATGCCGGTGTCGCCCGCATAGCTGACGAGTTGCGCGTGCTGGTGATAGTGCTGCTGCAGCGTGTGGTATTTCTCCTTCGCGTCGCTCGACGAGGGCGCGGTCACGATGCGCAGCACCGTCAGCGACTTCACGTCGTCCGCCGCCCGGCCGCGTTCAGCCGCGAGCCGGCGAATCTCGTCGAGGCCCGCGCGAATCTCGTGCGGATTCGACTTCGCGACGAACACCACCTCGGCGTGCTTCGCCGCGAACGCGCGCCCGCGCCCCGACCAGCCGGCCTGGATCAGCACGGGCGAGCGCTGCGGCGACGGTGCGCACACGTGCGGCCCCTGCACGCGGTAGTGCGTGCCTTCGTGCGCGATCGGTCGCACACGGTCGCCACGCGCATAGCGCGGCGCGTGCTTGTCGGCGACGACCGCGTCGTCCGCCCAGCTTCCTTCCCACAGTTTGTACACGACGTCGAGGAATTCCTCCGCGCGCGCGTAGCGTTCGTCGTGGCCGATCATCCGGTCGAGCCCGAAGTTGCGCGCCGCGCTCGACAGGTAGGACGTCACGATGTTCCAGCCGATCCGGCCGTTGCTCAGATGATCGAGCGTGCTGAAGCGGCGCGCGAGCGCGAACGGGTGCTCGTACGTCGTGCTCGCCGTCACGCCGAACGCGAGCCGCTCGGTCTGCGCGACGAGCGCCGGAATCAGCATCATCGGATCGTTCGCGGGCGCCTCGACCGCCCACTGCACCGCCGCGTCGGCCGACCCGCCATAGACGTCGTACAGGCCGAGCACGTCCGCGAAGAACAGCATGTCGAGATCGGCCTGCTCGGCCGTGCGCGCGAGGTTCGACCAGAACGCGAGCGTGTTCGCGCGCAGCCGTTCGTCGGCGGGATGGGTCCACAGGCTCGGCGCGCCGCCGCAGCCGACGCTGGCTTGTTCATACAGGGAAAACAGCAAGGGGCGAGGATCGGACATCGTCGAAATCGGTACCAGGGCAGGAATCAGTTGGGTGCCGCCCACGCGCCGGCCGACGCGCGGCGGCGCGGTGCGGGCACGCGGTCGTCGGGCGTGCGCGTCAGGTAGCGATTGATGCGCTTCTCGAGACGGGCGGCGGGAATGGTCAGCAGCGCGACCAGCACGACATAGACGATCGCCGCGCCGGCCAGCGGTTCGTATACGCGCAACGTCTCGAAGCGCAGCGTATTGGCCGTGCCCATCACGTCGAACACGGTCACGGTCGACGCGAGGACGGTCGATTTCAGCAGCAGGATCGCCTCGCCGGTGAGCGCGGGCAGCGCAAGCCGCCATGCGCGCGGGCCGACGATGCGGCGCAGCACCTGCACGCGCGTCATCCCGTATGCGTGGCCGGCCTCGATCTCGCCGGCCGGCACGCCGGCGATCGCGCCGCGCAGGATCGTCGCGACGTACGCGCTCTCGTTCACGCTCAACGCGACGATCGCGTACCAGAATGCGTCGCGCAGCAGCGGCGACGCCCAGCTGTCGCGCATCCATTCGCGCGGAACGATCTGCCCGAATCCGTAGTACAGCAGATAGAGCTGAACGAGCAGCGGCGTGCCGCGGATCAGCATCAGCCAGCCGCGCGCGGACCAGCGCAGCGGCGTATGGCGTGCACCGGCGGCGAGCGCGAGCGGCACGCCCATCAGCACGCTGGCCGCACCCGACACAAGCGTCAGCGCGAGCGTGGTCGGCACCGCGGCGAGCAGCTTCGGCATCACCGTGTCGAGCAGGAAAGGCAGCGAGAAGATCATGTCGTCGCGCGCCTCGTGCCGCGGTTCGCATGCCGCTCGAGCGCCGCGAAAATGCCGGTCGACGTGATGCTCAGCAGCAGGAACAGTGCGGCCGTGACCAGATAGAAGAAGACGTAGTGCCGCGTCGCGCCGGCCGCGAGCTGGCTCGCCTTCAGCAGATCCGTGAACGAGCCGAGCACGCTGATGAACGACGCGTCCTTGGTCGCGTTCAGCCAGACATTGCCGACGCCCGGCAGCGCGAGCCGCGCGGCGGCCGGGAGCCGGATGCGCGCGAACGTCTGCCAGGGCGTCATCCCGTATGCGTGCGCGGCTTCGATCTGCCCGACCGGCACGTTGACGAGCGCCGCGCGGAAGATGTCGGTGAGATACGCACCCTGGATGAAACCGAGCGACAGCGTGGCGACGACGAACGGATCGAACGCGAAGTCGCCGGATACGATGCCGCTGCCGCGCAGTGCGTTCTCGATGGCGGGTGCGACCGCGTAGAACGCGAGCAGCAGGCACAGCAGCTCGGGCAGCGCGCGCACGAGCGTCGTGTAGAGGCGCGCCAGCCACACGAGCGCCGCGTATCGCGACAGCTTGCCGAGCGCGCCGGCGATGCCGAGCAGCACGCCGGTGCCGAACGACGCCGCCGCGACGCCGAACGTCAGCGCGAACGCGCCCGCGAACACGCGGCCATAACCGCCGTCGCCGAAGGCGAGCAACACGAGCAGCGAATCGTCCGCGGCCATGGGGTCAGCGGCCCTTCTCGATCGTGCCTTTCAGGTTCGGATAGCGGGCGGTGATCGCATCCCACGTGCCGTCCTGCTGCAGTTGCGCGATCGCGGTCGACAGCTTGCCGCGCAGCGCATCGCCGTGCCGCACGCCCGCGCCGATGCCGAGCCCCAGCACCGGATTGTCCGCGCACGTGGCCTTGACCTCGAAATCCTTGCCGTCGCGCGACGCGAGGAACGCCGTGAACAGCCCCTTGCCTTCCTGCACGTAGTCGACGCGACCGGACACCAGATCCGCGAGCGCATTGTCGAACTTGTCGAACGCCTTGATCTGCGCGTCCTGCTTGAAGCGGGCATCGAGGAACGCCGAGAAGTTCGTGCCGGCCTCGACGCCGATCACGCTGCCCTTGAAGGTCGCGGGCACCGCGCAGTCGACGCGGCGGCGGTCGCTTTTCGCGCCGACGAACACCGTCGGCGATTCGTAATACGCGCGGCTGAAATCGATCGCTTTCTGCCGTTCGCCGGTGATCGTCATCGACGACCAGATCACGTCGATCTTGCGGTTCTGCAACGCCGGAATCAGGCCGTCCCATGCAATGTCGGTGAGCTCGCACCGCACGTTCAGCTTGCCGCACGCGGCATCGAGCACGTCGATTTCCCAACCCTTCCACTTGCCGCCGGCGTCCTTCGAAAAGAACGGCGGATACGATTCGGCGTCGATGCCGACGCGCAACGTCGGCTGGGCCGCATGGGAAATCGGCGCGAGGCCGAGCACGAACAGCGCGGCCGCGACACGGCGGACCCTGGAACGCATCAAACGATTCATGTGGCGCATTTCTGAAATAACGTCGGAACGACCGGCGTGGCAGCCGGCAGGAGGCGTGACTGTAATGCGCGCCGATGCGTGTACCAAATGGTTATTTTTGCGATGGATATCTGATCGTGCGATATGCGCCGAACCGCGCACCGGCCAACGTCCTCGCCCGGTACGCGGGTCATCCGTTCACGCCGCCACGGCCTCGCGCCGCAACGCCGGCAGTTCGAGATTCGCGCGGAAATCGCCGCCCACATAGTCGGTATCGAGCAGATCGCGCCGCCGCAATTCGGGCAGCAAGCCGTTGAGCAGCAGGTCTTCCTGATCCGGCTGGCCGAGCCCGTGCAGCGACAGCACGTCGACGAGCCCCGCGCGATAGCGCGCCTCGATCGCATCGGCGAGCTGCTCCGGCGTGCCGGCGACGAACCAGTGGCCGGTCTCCTGCGCGCGGATGATCAGCTCGCGCAGCGTCAGCCGCTGGCGCGCGTAGCCGACGAAGATCGCCACGCGTCCGCGCCGGCGGTGCACGCTGTCGATCGCCGGCAGCAGCGACGCCGGCAGCGGCTGGTCGAGCGGCAGGCCGCTCAGGTCGACACCGCCGCCCAGCATGTCGGCGAGCTTCAACCTGCCCTGTTCGTAATCGATGCGTTCATGCTTGTCGCGCAACCGCCGCGCGACGTCCGCATCGGATTCGCCGATCACCGAATGAAACGAGTTCATCACGAGCGGCGGCCGGTCGCCGCGACCGAATGCGGCCGCCTGCCGGTGCAACTCGGCGACGAACAGGCGCGCATCGTCGAGCGTCGGCTGCGACGTGTAGACGACTTCCGCATACCGCGCGCCGAGCGCCACGCCGCTCGCCGACTGCCCCGCCTGGAACAGCACGGGCCGCCGTTGCGGCGAAGGCGGCACGTTCAGCGGCCCCTGCACCTGGAAATGCGCGCCGCGATAGTCGATCGCGCCGAGCTTCAGCGGATCGACCGAAATGCCGCCGCCCGGCCCGCGCCGCGTCGCGCGCGGATCGTTCGCGTCGAACAGCGCGTTGACGACTTCGACGAATTCGGCCGCGCGCGCATAACGCTGCTCCGGGTCGGGCAGCGCCGCGTCGCCGAAATTCTCCTCGCCGACCGACGACGTGACCGCGTTCCATGCGGCGCGGCCGCCGCTCACGTGATCGAGCGTGCCGATCAGCCGCGCGAGGTTGTATGGATGGTGATACGTAGTCGACACCGTCGCGACGAGCCCGATCGCCGATGTCGCCTGGCTCAGCGCCGCCAGCGCGACGATCGGCTCCTGGCTGCCGGTGGTCCCGGCGAGGCCGGCCGCATCGGCCTGCAGCAGGTCGGCGGTAAAGAGGCCGGTGATCTTCTCGGCTTCCGCCTTGCGCGCGAGCGCCGCCGCGCGCCGCACGCCCTGCGCGACGTCCGCATCGCCGGGCGCGTACAGCACGCTCGCCGCGCCGACGAGCGTCTTCAGCCGTCTGCGTGCGCCGCTCATGACGCGGCTCCGGTCGTCGCGCGATGGCACGCTGCGAGCGCCGTACGTCGTTCGCGTTGCTCGTTCATTCGTATTCCTCGTGATTCCGTTCGGTCGGAGAATCGGAGCATGCCGGCGGCCATCGCGACGGCGAGCGGACTCGCGTCGGACCGTCGGACAGGCTCCACGCACGCGCCGCGAGGCGCGCAGCCAACGACCATAACGCAAGCCCCCCGGGCGGCCGGAACGAATATTTTCGGCTTTCGATATTCTTCTTGATTGTTTGACCGTGCGAACGTCGACGCAAAATAATTCGGCATGCCAAATCCGTTGATCAGGCCGTTTCGACCCGCGCCGATCGCTTCATCATGACGTTCGACGCCCTCCGCTCCCACTTCGATTTGTCCGCTTTGTCCGCATTGCCGTTCCGCTTGAGCGTGCTCGACAAGAGCCCCGTCGCGCCCGGCGAAACCGCCGCCGACGCGCTGGCGCGCAGCGTATCGCTCGCACGCTTCGCCGATGCGGCCGGCTATCACCGCTACTGGCTCGCCGAACATCACAACACCGCCGCGCTCGCATGCCCGTCGCCGGAAATCCTGATCGCGCACGTGCTCGCGCAGACGCGGCGCATTCGGGTCGGATCGGGCGGCGTAATGCTGCAGCACTACAGTCCGTACAAGATCGCGGAAAACTTCAACCTGCTCGCGTCGCTCGCGCCCGGCCGCGTCGATCTCGGCATCGGCAAGGCGCCGGGCGGCCTGCCGCTGTCGACGCGCGCACTGCAGGCCGGCTACGATCCGGCGCGGCGCGCGTCGTTCGCCGATCTGGCCGAGGAACTGAATCGCCACCTCCAGGGCGACGAGGCGACAGCCGACGCGGCCGGTCAGGATGGCGCCGCGCTGCACGCGACGCCACGCCCGCCCGAGCCCGCGCAACCGTTCCTGCTCGGCGCCAGCGCGGAAAGCGCGACGCTCGCCGCGCGGCTCGGCTGGGCGTTCGTCTACGCGTCGCATCTGAATGCGTCCGCGACGGATCTGGAACGAACGTTCGACACTTATCGCCAGGCGTCGGGCGGCTGCACGCCGCTGCTGGCCGTCTCCGCGATCGTCGCCGACACCCGCGACGCGGCGGCGCAGCTCGCGAGCGGACATCAGGGCTTTCGCGTGCAGGTGGGCGACACGCCCGCCGTCAACGTCGGCAGCCTCGAACAGGCGCATGCATACATCCGTCAGGCCGGCGGCGGCCCGCACCGGATCGAGCCGCGCGAAACGCGGATCGTGCACGGCACGCGCGACGACGTGCTGCGCGAGCTCGACGCATTGCATCGTCGTCACGGAATTAGCGAATTCGTCGTCGATACGCCGGTCGCCGATGCCGCGCCGCGGATTGCGTCGCTGCGGTTGCTCGCCGGCGTACCTGCCGACGACGATCACGACACCGCGGCGGCGCGCGACACACTCGGCGGATCGAACGCGCGAGCCCCGCACGCGCGCACGACCACGCATCAACCGGACTTCGAGGGCACCGTGCCATGACCGATACGATCCGCATCGCCGGCGCGGACGACGTGCCGGCCGTCTATGCGTTGCTGCAGGACGCCTACGCGCCGCTCGCGGCGCAAGGCGTGCACTTCACGATCACGCGCTCGCCGATCGAACGCGTCGCGCAGACCGTTGCGCGCGAAACGACATTCGTGCTCGAACACGCGACACCCGCCGGCCGCCCGGCGCTCGCGGCCACGTTGACCGTGCGGTTTCCGTGGGTATCCGGCGAACGCCATCGCACGCCCTATCCGTTCCTGCACTGGTTCGCGGTCGCCCCCGCGTTCAAGCGGCAGGGATTCGGCAACGCACTGATCGCGCACGTCGAGACGCAGTTCCTGGCGTCACAGGTGAAGGCGCCCGCGACGTATCTCGCGACCGCGACCAACCATCCGTGGTTGCAATCGTATTACGAGCGGGGCGGCTACCAGCCGTTCGACCGCTCGACGAACGCGCTCGGCACGCCGCTCGTCTGGCTGAGAAAAATCCTGATCCCGGATCTCTACGCTGATCCTGCGGCGGACGATCCCGCCCGAAACCCGTTGCGCATCCACGCGAACGCATGAAGTGACGTGACGCGCCGGCCCACGCAGCCACGCGAACCGCATCCACCGCTACCACCTCGTAAAAGGCTTTCTCGCATGACATTCGCATTTCCGGATTCCGCGCTGCGCGCGTCGCGCCGCACCGTATCGGCCGCGCTGCTGCTCGCACTCGCACTGCCGCATGCGGCGTTCGCGCAGGGCGCGCCCGTCTCCGGCGGCACGCTGACCTGGGGCGTCGAAACCGAACCCCGCACGCTGAACCCGCAACTGAACGGCCAGGACAAGGTCGAGCTGCTGCTGCGCAACGCGTACGAAAGCCTGCTCGCGCAGAAGCCCGACGGCAGCTACGTGCCGTGGCTCGCGACCGGCTACAAGGTCTCCGCCGACGGCAAGACCTATACGTTCGCGCTGCGCGACGGCGTGAAGTTCACCGACGGCGCGCCATTCGACGCGAAGGCCGTCGCCCGCAATTTCCTGAACGCACGCGAACTGTCGTATGCGGCCGGCAGTCAGCTCGCGCGGCTGATCTCGCACGTCGCGGACGTCAAGACGCCGGACGAGCACACGGTCGTCGTCACGCTCGACGCGCCGTATGCGCCGTTCCTGACCTTCGCCGGCCGGCTGCCGCTGCTGTCGCCGAACGCATTCGACCGGCCCGGCCTGAAATCGGGCGGCCCCGACATCGCGGGCACCGGCCCGTTCATCCTGCGCCGCTACGTGAAGGGCCAGGAAATCGAGTTCGCGAAGAATCCCGACTATCGCTGGGCGCCGCCGACGGCCGGCCACCAGGGCCCCGCGTATCTCGATCGCGTCGTCTACCGGTTCCTGCCCGAATCGTCGGTCCGCACCGGCGCGCTGCTGTCCGGCCAGGTCGACGTGATCGAGGGCGTGTCGGGCAACGACGCCGCGCTGATCCGCAAGAACGCCGATTTCACCTACCGCCGCGCGCTCAACACCGGCACGCCGTACTCGCTGTTCCTGAACGTCGGCTACGGCCCGACGCAAGACGTGAAGGTGCGCCGCGCGCTGCTCGAAGGGCTCGACACGACCGGCATCGTGCAGTCGATCTACCGCGGCGAGCGCACGCGCGCCTGGGGCATCACGTCGCCGATCGATCCGTTCTACGACGCGTCGATCGAAAAGACCTACGGCAACCACCCTCAGCTCGCGAACCAGTTGCTGGATGAAGCCGGCTGGAGCGCGCGCGATAGCGGCGGCTACCGCACGAAGAACGGCGAGCGACTGACGATCGCGGTCGTCCAGGCGCAGGCGACCGTGCGCGATCAGCGCGACGTGCTGCTGCAAGCGCTGCAGGCGCAGGCGCGGCAACGGCTCGGCGTGGACCTGAAGATTCAGTACGTCGACGACGGCACATACGTCGAGGCGCGCAAGAGCGGCAAGTTCGGCTCGATCGCGAACTCGAACACGCCGCCGGACGGCATCGACATCGAAGGCCACTACCTGCCCGTCGATCGCGGCGGCGCGCTGAACTACAGCCGCGCGGCGGCGCCCGAGCTGACGCGCTGGCTGCAGGCGGCCGCGCGCACGCAGAACGTCGCCGAGCGCAAGAAGCTGTACGGCGAGCTGCAGCACTTCGCGATCAACGAGCAGGCGTACGCGCTGCCGCTGTACGAGCCGGAAGACCAGATCGCCGCCGCGAAGGCGGTCCAGGGGCTGCGCTTCCGCTCGTTCGCGCAGATGCCCGAAAACCCGTACGACGTGTGGGTGAAGAAGTAAGCCGACGCGTGTCGGCCTGCCTCGCATCGCCCATCGCGCCACCCCGACAGGAGAGTCGACCATGAACCGTCCGTCGTCCGCTTTCGTCGCCGTCCCGGACGCGGCGCCTGCCGCGCCGCAGCCGGCCGCGTGGCGCCGCTGGCTGCGTTCGCCGATCGCGACGCGGCTCGCCACCGGCGCGCTCGTGCTGTGGGCCGCGGTCACGCTGTCGTTCGCGGCCGTGCATCTCGCGCCCGGCGACATCGTCGGCATCCTGATCGGCGAGCAGTTGAGCACGCCGGAGATCGAAGCCGCGATCCGCCAGGAATGGGGACTCGACGAGCCGCTCGCGCTGCAATACGTGCATTACCTGTGGCGCGTGCTGCACGGCGAGTTCGGCCGCTCGTACATCCTGAACACCGACGTCGCGCCGCTCGTGCTCGGCCAGCTTTGGCCGACGCTGAAACTGACGGGCGCGGCGCTGGTCGTGACGATCGTGTTCGCGGTCGGCCTCGCGGTGCTGACGGCCGGCCGCCGCTGGGCCGGGCGTGCGGCATCGGGCGTCGAGCTGCTGCTCGCGTCGACGCCGTCGTTCTGGCTCGGCATCATGCTGCTGTTCGTGTTCAGCTTCACGCTGAAGCTGTTCCCGGTGGCCGGCGATCGCGGCTTCGCGTCGCTCGTGCTGCCCGCGCTGTCGCTCGGGCTCGCGCAGGGCGCGGTGATCGGCCGCGTGCTGCGGCAAGGCATCGAGCGCGCGCTCGACGAACCGTACGCGCTCACCGTGCGTTCGTGGGGTATCGGCGGGCTCGCGCTGCGCGTGCGCCATGCGCTGCGCCACGCGGCGCTGCCGGCCGTCACGCTCGCCGGCTGGCTCGTCGGCGGCCTGCTGAGCGGCGCGGTGATCACCGAGCAGGTGTTCGGCCGGCCCGGCCTCGGCAAGGTGACGGTCGACGCGGTGCTGTCGAAGGACATGCCGGTGATCCTCGCGATCGCGATCCTGTCGGCGGCCATCTACGTCGCGCTCAGCACCGCCGTCGACCTGCTGTACCTGCTGATCGATCCCCGCCTGCGCGACCGCCGCGCACCGCGTTGAACCGGAGACTTCGATGTCCACGCCCATCGACTTCACGTTGCGCACGCCCGCAACCTTCGCCGCCGCCGGCTGGCTGCGCCGCCATCCGGGCCTCGCGCTCGCCGCCGTCTATCTGCTGCTGAACGCGGTCGCCGTCGTCGCACCCGGCTGGCTCGCGCACTACGATCCGCTGGCGGCCGATCCGCTGTCCGCGCAGCTCGGCAGCAGCGCCGAGCACTGGCTCGGCACCGATCAGCTCGGCCGCGACATCTTCTCGCGGGTCGTGTATGGCGCGCGCTACTCGCTGTCGATCAGCGCGGCCGCGATCGGCGTCGCGACGCTGTTCGGCACCGCGCTCGGGCTGTTCGCGGGCCTCGCGCGCGGCTGGCTCGACGAGCTGATCACGCGCGTGCTCGACGTCGTCTCCGCGTTTCCCGACCTGCTGCTCGCGCTGATGCTGATTTCGTTCACCGGCCCCGGCGCGGTCAACCTCGTGTTCGCGCTCGGCGTCGCGTCGGTGCCGCGCTTCGCACGCGTGGTGCGCGCGCAAACCTTCGTCGTCGCGGCGTCCGGCTATGTCGAGCACGCGCGCACGCTCGGCCTCGCGCCGGCGGTACTGGTGTGGCGGCACGTGTTGCCGCATGCGATCGCGCAGGTGCCGGTGCTCGCGACGATCGGGCTCGGCACGGCGATCATCGGCACGTCGGGGCTGAGCTTTCTCGGGATGGGGCCGCAGCCGCCCGCCGCGGAATGGGGCTTGATGCTCGCCGAAGGCCGCAACTATCTGTACAACGCGTGGTGGATCGCGGTATGGCCCGGCCTCGCGATCACCGCGGCCGTGATCGCCGTGAATGCGCTCGGCGGCTACTGGCAGGCGCGCTTCGAACACCGGGAGACAGCATGAGCACATCCGATGCCGTTGCGCGTGCAACGACTTCCACCGCCGCGCCGCTGGCCCGCATCGAACGTCTGACGATCGGATTTCGCGGGCCGCGAGGAACGCAGGCCGTCGTCGGACCGCTCGATCTCGCCGTGCATGCCGGCGAATGCGTCGCGCTCGTCGGCGAGTCGGGCTCCGGCAAGTCGGTCACCGCGCGCAGTCTGGTCGGGCTGAACGGCCCGCATGCGGTGATCGACGCCGCCCGGTTCGAGATCGCCGGCATCGATGCGCGCGGCCATCGCGAGCGCGACTGGCGCGCGATACGCGGCCGCCGGATCGGCTACGTGCTGCAGGATGCGCTGGTGTCGCTCGACCCGCTGTGGCGCGTGCGCGACCTCGTCGCTGAGGCGTTGCACGATACGCGTCGGCGCGACGTCGCCGCGCGCAGCGCCGACCTGCTGCGCTCGGTCGGCATCGACGATCCGGAGCGGCGGCTGCCGCAGTATCCGCATCAGTTGTCGGGCGGCTTGCGGCAGCGCGTGCTGATCGGCACCGCCATCGCGGGCGGCGCGTCGCTGCTGATTGCCGACGAGCCGACCACCGCGCTGGACATGACCGTGCAACGCCAGATCCTGTCGCTGCTGCGTGCGCGTCGGGACGCCGGCGACGCGATCCTGCTGATCAGCCACGACCTCGCGGTGGTCGCGGACCTGGCCGATCGCGTGCTCGTGATGCGCGCGGGCGAGGTCGTCGAACAGGGGCCGGCACGCGACGTGCTGAGCGCACCGACGCATCCGTACACGCGTGCGCTGCTCGCGGCAATTCCGACTGCCGAGTCGCGCGGGTTCCGGCTCGCGAGCGCCGAGCGCGCTCCGCTGCCGCCGAAGCGCATCGACACGCAGGCCCCGGTGCTGGCCGTCGACGCGCTGACGAAGCGCTATGGCGGCCGCGATGCGCCGCCCGCCGTCGACGGCGTGTCGTTCTCGCTCGCGCGCGGCGAGACGCTCGGCATCGTCGGTGAATCCGGCTCCGGCAAATCGACGGTTGCGCGGATCGTGCTCGGGCTCGTCGAACCCGACGCCGGCACCGTCACGCTCGACGGTCAGCCGTGGAATGGCATCCCGGAAGCCGCGCGGCGCGCCCGCCGTGCGCGGCTGCAACTGATCGCGCAGGACCCGTACAGTTCGTTCGACCCGCGCTATTCAGTCGGCCGGATCATCGGCGAAGGGCTCGACGCGGCAGGTATCCATGGCGACGCACGCCGCCGCCGCGTGCTGCAACTGCTCGACGAAGTGCAGCTCGGGGCCGCGTGCTTCGACCGTTATCCGCGCGAATTGTCCGGCGGCCAGCGGCAGCGCGTCGCGATCGCGCGCGCGTTCGCGTCCAACCCGGCGCTGCTCGTCGCGGATGAACCGGTCAGCGCGCTCGACGTGTCGATCCAGGCGCAAGTGCTCGACCTGCTCGCCGATCTGCAGGCCGAACACGGCACCGCGATGCTGTTCATCTCGCACGACCTGGGCGTCGTGCATCACGTGGCCGACCGGATTCTCGTGATGCGGCGCGGTCGCGTGGTCGAAAGCGGGCCGGTCACGCAGGTATTCGACGCGCCGTCGCATCCGTACACCGCGTCGCTCCTCGACGCACTGCCGACGCTGCCCGGCGCGGCCACCGCCCCCACCCTCGCCGCGCTCGCATGACGGTTGCCCGCCCGCGTCGAACCGCCGCGCCGGGCTGATCGATCGCCGGTTCTCGCCGTCAGGCCCACCGCGGTGCGATATCGCGCGGGATCGAACTGCCCGGCGCCCACGCGACAACCGCGCGTCACCGCCCGATCGGCAACCCGGTCGGCTCGATCCAGCCGAGCTTGTACGCGATCAGCAGCGACAGGAACAGCGTGACCGACAACCCGACGCGCGCGGCGAGCGACCACGCCATCCGCTTGGATTTGCCGCGATCGTGATTCATGAAGTACAGCGCGAAGATCAGGCTCGCGATGATCATCGCGAATGCCACAGAAACCAGCAGGGTTTTCATTGCCGTTGCCTTTGAAGATCCGAATCGGCCTGAATCAGTTCGGCCAGTTTTTGCCGCTCGTCGGCGACGCCGCCGACGCCCGACGCCGGCCAGTCCAACGCGACGCCGTTGCCCAGCGAATCGCGCACCAGCGTTTGGTAGCGCCGGTCGTTGATCGTGCCGTGCGCCATCGTGTCCGAGATCTCGCGCCGGAACGGCAGCGGGAAACTCGCGTACGCGCGCGACAGCGCCGCGTATTGTCTCGCATCGATCTCTTTCGACGATGGTATGACAGTCCAGACCACCACGGCGACGATGGCCGTGAACGGGATCGCCGTGTAGCGAAGGATGAACTTGATCGGGGTCATGAAGCGGTGGGCAGAAGGGATCGCAAGCGCGCGCCGCGCGGCAGCGCAACAGCCAGCCGGCGGCGCCTTGCAGCATTGTACTGAAAGCACCATCCGGCCAACAGAGTATGATAACGACATTATCATGTTCATCACATGATTCGACGGCTCCGGTATCCGGTGCAAGCGGCGTGCCCGTCACGTCGCCCGGCGCCCGTTTTCCGCCTGTACCCGCGAATCCGCGACGATCGAGCGACGCCCTTATGCCAGCGCAGTACTTCCGAAGCCTGACGGGAAAACACCGCAGCGCGACCGCGAACCGCCAGCTCGGGGTGTCGCTCGCGTTCGTCGCCGGCGCGACCAATGCCGGCGGCTTTCTCGCGGTCAGGCAATACACGTCGCACATGACCGGCATCGTTTCGGCGATCGCCGACCAGACGGCGCTCGGCGACGTGCGGCTCGCGCTCGCCGGCATCAGCTCGCTGGGCTCGTTCCTGATCGGCGCCGGTTGCTCGGCGATCCTCGTCAACTGGGGGCGCCGCCGCGGCCTGCACAGCCAGTTCATGCTGCCGCTGCTGGTCGAAGCCGCGCTGCTGTTGCTGTTCGGGCTGCTCGGCAGCCACCTCGCGCTGTGGGAAACGTTCTTCGTGCCGGTGACCGTGACGCTGCTGTGCTTCATCATGGGGCTGCAGAACGCGACGATCACGAAGCTGTCCGGCGCGGAGATCCGTACGACGCACATGACGGGCATCGTGACCGACCTCGGCATCGAGCTCGGCAAGCTGTTCTACTGGAACCGGTCGGCCATCGACGTCGACGCGCACGCGGTGACCGCCAACCGTTCGAAACTGCGGATCCACGCGACGATGCTCGCGTCGTTCTTCGTCGGCGGCCTGGCCGGCGCGATCGGCTTCAAGCACGTAGGCTACGTATCGACCGTGCCGCTCGCCGCGGTGCTCGTCACGCTCGCCATCGTGCCGGTGATCGACGACCTGCTCGCGCTGCTGCGCAGCAAACGCTGATCGCGTCGCGCCACGGGCGGCGCTTCCGGTGCTTCCGGCGATCAAGCCGGAAGTGGATCGATTATAATTTGATTAACATATCGACCACCCTCGCCCCGTCATGGAAACGAAAACCGCCCGCCTGACCGTCCTGATCGATCCCGCGAAGAAGGAAGCCTTCGAGATGCTCTGCGCGGAGCAGGATCTTACGCCGTCGCAAGTGGTGCGGCAGTTGATCCGCGAATATCTCGACCGGCATGGCGTCACGTACAAGACCCGGAGCGCGATCGGCAAACGTGTGAAGTAAGCGCGGCGGCACGGGCCGCGCGGCGCCTGCCCGACGTAAGCCCGACGCCGTTACGCGCCGATCTCCCACCGTGCGTGCGACTGCGCGCGCCACACCAGCCGCCGCGAATCGATGCCCTCGCCGTGCTTCATGCGCCTCGCGGTGGCAGCGAGCTTCAGTTCGCCGGCCTGCGCGCACCCGAGCGCCCGCTCCAGCAGGATACGCAACGACGGCAGCCGGCTGCCGTCCTTCCATGCGAATGCAACGAAGTTGTTGTCGTCGCCGCACGGCACCAGCGCATACGACGAACCGAATACCGATCGCAGTTGCTCGAGATGCTGCGGCAAGGCCGGATCGTCGTCCATGAAGTTGATCGCGAGCACGCCGGCTTCGCTCAGGCGCGCGCGGCACGCATCGAGGAATGCGCCGCCCGTACAGCGGCCGCGCATACCGTCGGCGACGAACGCATCGTGCAGGATCACGTTCGTGCGCACATCCGCCCGTTCCAGATGATCCGCGCCGTCGGCGCATATCACGCGAAAGCGCGCGTCGTCGGCAGGAATCCTGAACACGTCGCGCAACGCGATCACGTCGGGGTTGATCTCGACCGCGTCGATCGACGTGCCGGGCAGATGGCGGTAGCAGTATTTCGCGAGCGACCCGCCGCCGAGCCCGAGCATGCAGATGTGTGCGGGCTCGGGCTGCAACAGCAGGAAACCCATCATCACGCGCGTATAGCCGAGCGCCAGCCGCACCGGGTCGCGCAGCGACATGAAGCTCTGGGTGCCCAAATGATCGAAGTGCAGCGAGACCGCATGCTGCGTCTCCAGCACGAACGGCCGGCCGTCGTTCAGCGGCGTCGCCAGGAACCTGGTGTACGCGTCGTAGGAAGTTCGATCCTCGGCCATGTGCGGGTAATGGGCTGAAAAAGCAGCGGCTGAAAATGCGGATGCAGCGGTCGCCTGACCGTGCGCTCAGACCTTCTTCAGATAGCACGCCTTCAGCATGAAGCCGCCCATGTCGGTCTTGCAGTCGACTTCGTGATCGCCGCCGACGAGCCGGATGCTCTTGACCTTGGTGCCCATCTTCAGCGTGATCGACGAGCCCTTCACGCGCAGGTCCTTGATCAGCACGACCGAATCGCCGTCCGACAGCACGTTGCCGTTCGCGTCCTTGACGACGTCGCCCGCCGGTTCGTCGCCGGCGTCGGCGGCCGCGTCGGCCGACCATTCATGGCCGCAGTCCGCGCACACGGTCAGCGCGCCGTCCGGGTAAGTGTTTTCCATCGCGCATTGCGGGCAGGCGGGGGCGTTCATTGCAGCTTCCATTCGGGGAGGGGTTCGGGTCGGTCGACGATATCGGGCGAGCAGGTTGCGCGCCCGGATGCGCGGCGATGCGCCCGCCGGCAGTGCCGCGGGCCGGCATCGGCGCACACGGCATTATAATGCAATTCACATGATCCAGCCGATGCATTATAATCGTCCACTTTGCGACAATCCGCGAACTTGAATGCGCCTTCGCAGCGGATGTCGGCAAGTTCGCGCCGAATGGCGCGTGCAATCCGCCCGGCCGGCGGCCCACGACCCTGCGGGAAATCGTGACACGGCGGCCGCCCGATGTCCGCGACACGTGCGCAACCATGCATGTCGCGCACCGCCCGCCCACTTGTCCGGAGGCTTTCCAGCATCGTGGCAACCGTCGTGTACGTTGAAATCGGCCCTGCATGGAACCGCAATCGCGGCCATGCCGCGCGCGACGCGACCGTCGACGCGGCACGCCGCTTCGACAGCGACATCCAGCTGATCGCGAACGGGCACAGCAGCAACGCAAAAGACAGCGGCGCGATCGCGTCGCTGCAGGTTCACGGCGGCACGTCGGCCCAGGTGCTCGCCACCGGCCCCGATGAGGAAGCGGCGCTGCACGCGCTGCTGCCGTTGCTCCAGGCAAGCTGACACGCGCGCCGCCGATCCCGCGGCCGCGTGCCGTCCACCCCGAAACGCCATTTCCCGAGGAAGCGATGAACGACACTCTCACGTCCAACACCCCCAACCTGTCGGCCTCCGCGATCTGGGCGCTCGAACGCCTCGCCGATGTCCGCTACGGCCGCGATGCGCCGGCGCTCGGCTGGTCGGTCGAACAGGAACTCGTCGGCGCGGGCTTCGTCAGCCATGCGGCGAACGGGCGCTCCGGCGCGTCGATCACCGCGCACGGTCGCAGTTTCCTGAAGAGCCGCAAGTAATCGCCATCCGGCACGGGCGCGATCCCGCGTCGTGCGCAACACGCGGGCGCGTCGATGGCCGTCGTCTGGAAGCGGGCCGATGGCTCGCTGCGGTTAGTATTCGCGGCAGGCGTTCGCTACGCGGCGGCGAACGGCCCGCATTCGTCGACGCCCGCCTGATGCGCGGGACCGCGACGTCGTCGTCACGCGAACTGGTCCGTGCGGGCACCGCCGGATTCCGGCCATCCGCGCGATGCGGTCGCCTGCCCCGATGCGGACGGGGAATTGCATCCGCGTCGCTGTTCCGCGGTATCGTACGGAACCCAAGCGCGGCGCGCTGCGTCGCCGTCCCTTCCTCATGGAACGCCCGATGACATTCAGCGCCCTGCCGCCCGTCTCGTCCCCGCCCATTCTCGACACACCGCGCCTGATCCTCGAAGGCCATCCGCTCGGTGACTTCGACGCGCTCGCCGCGATGTGGGCGGAGCCCGGCGTCGTCGCACACATCTTCAACGGCACGCCTTCCACGCCGCGCGACTCGTGGATGCGCATGCTCGCGTATCGCGGGCTGTGGCCGCTGCTCGGCTATGGGTATTGGGCGATTCGAGAAAAGGCGTCGGGGCGTTACGTCGGCGATCTCGGCTTCGCGGATTTCCACCGCAACATCGAGCCGCCGATTCGCGGCGTGCCCGAAGCCGGCTGGGCGCTCGCGACGTGGGCGCAAGGCAATGGCTATGCGACCGAGGCGCTCACGGCCGCGCTCGCGTGGCTCGACGCGCAGCAGCGATTCGAGCGCAGCGTGTGCCTGATCGCGCCGACGAATGTCGCATCGATCCGGGTCGCGGAGAAAGCCGGTTACGGCGAGCCGCGGCGCATCCGCTTCAACGACGCCGAATCGCTGATGTTTTCGCGCAAGTGCCGATAGGCGCGGCGAACCGGCGGCCGTGTCAGTCGGCTACCGGTTCGTAGCAACGCATGAAGAGGGCGTCGTCCATCGGCCAGCAGTTGCCGCATTCATCGCGCAGGATCCAGTCGCCCGGCTTCACCGCCCGCCAGCCTTCCGGCGTCGCCACCATCCACCTGCCGTGACGGCGCTCTACCCGTTCGTGGTCGCCGTCGGCGAACCATCGTGTTGCATCGACGTGACTCGTCCGTTTTTTGAATTTCATGTAACCACCGAAGGATACGAATCTTAGTGTCGCGTGGGCGCGGTGCCGGCGTCGAACGACTGTTGCCGCGCCCTCAGCGCGTTCGTCGCCGCGCGGCTCGCGCGCAATGCCGTCCAGCCCTCCGCGATGAGCGCCTCCAGCGTTTCGCGCGCGACGGTGGAAATCCGGACATCGATCTCCTGCACTTTCATCAGCGCCGACACGACCGCGTCCGGCTGATCGGGTGCGAGCGCAACGATAAACGCCGAGCGCATCTCGGCGGCCCGGACGGCCTCGTTCCAGTCGGCACGCGCCACCGCGGTTTCGATCGCATGCGTGAGCGCCTCGAGACTCAGGACGATTTGCAACGACGTCATTTCGCTTCCCCGTGAATCCCGCGAATCATGCTTACTGCCCGCTTGCCTCGCGCGTCGGGAGCCGGCGCGGCATCGATCCGACCCGCATGCATCCGGTTGCGCACGCAAGCAACATGACTCGACGTGTCGTCGAAGCAGGCAGTCGATGCGACCGGGAAACCGACGCCATCGCAGTATGCGAGGCGCGTAAGTCAGGTTCGGGAATTGTAGGGAGCGATACGCGCTAACGTCGGTAATATTTTGTAATGATATGTCGACTAACCTTGCCTGGCCTGGGTTCGGCCGGTGCGAGCGTGGTTCGCTGACGTCGGATCGGCGCAAACGTTTTCGTCTGAAGGATGCGTGCCCGCACATCGTCGCGAGCGCCGCGCCGGATCTCGCCTCGACCCGTTTCGACCTCACACGCGGCGCGGCGCGGCCCGCCCCGCGCTTGCCATCCGGCGGCGGCGACTTGCCCATAGCTAAGCTCACCGAACGATCCAGATTTCGTCACATTCCGTCGGAATGTCGAGCAGTATCATCCACGTCGCTTCGGCCACGACGCGTTCGGACTGGGCCCGACCGCTCGCCACCTTCCCGTTTTGCCCCTTCGCTCACCGATGCCCATCCGAATCCTGCTCGTCGAAGACGACGCCCCGCTGTCCGCGCTGATCGCCGATTATCTGCGCAAGCATCATTATCAGGTGGACACGCTGTTCGACGGCGCCGGCGCGGTGCCGGCGATCGTCGCGAGCCGCCCCGACCTCGTGCTGCTCGACATCAACCTGCCGGGCAAGGACGGCTTCGAGATCTGCCGCGAGGCGCGCATGCACTACGACGGCATCGTGATCATGGTGACGGGCCGCGACGAACCGTTCGACGAATTGCTCGGCCTGGAACTCGGCGCGGACGACTTTCTCCGCAAGCCGTTCGAGCCGCGCCTGCTGCTCGCGCGGATCAAGGCGCAGTTGCGGCGCACGCGCGTGCCGGCGGGCGAGCCCGTGCTGGATTCGCCTCAGCGATACGTGTTCGGCAAGTTCTCGATCGACCGGGCCGATCGCCGCGTGCATCTTCCCGACGGCAGCATGCCGCGCCTGACGTCGACCGAATTCGACCTGCTGTGGGCGCTGGTGTGCCGCGCGGGCGAGGTGGTCAGCCGGGAAGACCTGACGCTGCTGCTGCGCGGCATCGCGTTCGACGGCCTCGATCGTTCGATCGACGGCCGCATCTCTAAGCTGCGCCGCAAGCTGCGCGACGATGCGAACGAACCGAAGCGGATCAAGACGATTCGTTCCAAGGGTTATCAGTTCAGCAAGCACGCGTGGGATTGAGGTCGCGCGTGGGCCGGCGAACGACGTTGCGCGAGCGCGGCCCGCGATGTCGGGCACGCGCTTGCGGCTATCTGGTGCGTGCCGCCTCTGCACCCGCATCCGCATCCGAGTTCGTGCCCGAGCCGGCCTCCCATCCGCCGCCGAGCGCCTTGTACAGCGCGACGAGATCCGTCGTCTTCTGCAACGCGCCCTGCTCGGCCTGCTGCCGCCCCTCCGACCATTGCCGCTCGGCGTCCAGCACGTCGAGGAACGGCGACAGCCCCTTCCGGTAGCGATCGCGCGCGAGATCCAGCGCGCCCTGCTCGGCCTTCACCGCATCGTCCAGCGCAGCCGCGCGCGTCTGGTCGGTGCGGTACACGGCCAGCGCATTGTCGACGTCGCGCAGCGCGACGAGCACCGCCTGCCGGTAGGCGAGCGCCGCTTCGGCCTGGCGCGCCTGCGACAGCCGCAGGTTCGACACGAGCTGCCCGCCGGAGAAGATCGGCAACGAGACGGCCGGCCCGAACGAATAGAACAGATGCGACCAGTGCGCGAGTTCGCGCACGTGCGACGCGCGCAGCCCAACCTGCCCGGTCAACGAGATGTCCGGATAGAACTGCGCGACCGCGACGCCGACGTCGGCAGTGGCCGCATGCAGCTCGGCCTCCGCGCGGCGAATGTCGGGGCGGCGGCGCGCGAGCGTCGACGGCAGCCCGACCGGCACGGTCGGCGGCACGTCCGGCAACGCGCGCGGCGCGTCGAGCCAGTCGTCGAGCGCGCCCGGCGCGCCGCCGACCAGATACGCGAGACCGTTGCGCAGCAGCACGATCTGCTGGTCGAACTGCGGCAGTTGCGCGCGGATCTGCGCGAGCCGGGCCTCGGCGCTGCGCACGTCGAGATCGCTCGCGAGACCGTGCGCGGCCTGCTCGCGCGTCAGGTCGAGCAGGCCGCGCTGTGCGCGTTGCAGGTCGTCGGCCAGCGCGCGCTGCGCTTGCGCGCCGCGCAGTTGCAGATAGGTCTGCGCGACTTCGGCCTCGAGCGACAGCAATGCGTCGTCGCGGCTCGCGACCGCCGCGCTCGTCTGGGCGCCGGCCGCTTCGACCGAGCGGCGCACGCGGCCGAACAGGTCCAGCTCCCACGAAGCGTCGAACCCGGCCTGCCACAGGTTGACCGGCGCTTCGAGCGCATCGAGCGCGCCGCGCGCCCCTTGCTGCACGCTCGCGCCGGTGCCCGGCCCGAACCGGTCGAGCGGCGAGCCGGGCGCGCCGAGACGATCGACGCGCTGGTCGATGCCCTGCTCCTCGACGATGCCTTTCAGGCCGAGCTGTTCGCGCTGATAGCTCGCGCTCGCGCGCACGTCAGGCAAACCCTGGGCGGCGGCCGCGCGGACCTGCGCGCGGGCCTGCGCGATACGCAGCACGGCGGCCTGCACGTCGAGGTTGTCGTGCGCGGCGCGCTCGACGAGCCGGTCGAGCAGCGGATCGCCGAATGCGCGCCACCAGCGCGGATCGGGATCGGCGCTCGTCACCGGCGATGACGGCGCCCGCGCGCCGGGGGCCGATGCCACCGCCGCCGCTGATGCAGCCGATGCGCCCGATGCCGGCGATGCCGCGTCCGCGGCCTGCAAGTCATGCCAGTTGGCCGGCGCCTCGGCCTGCAGGGGCTTGAAATCCGGCCCGACGGTACAGCCCGCGAGCACCGCGCAGGCGGCGAGCATCGCGGCGATCCCGCATGCTCGTGGCGAATGTCGGCGACGGCCGAGTCGGTGCATCGTCATCGTCAATGCCCTCCCGCGCCGCCCGCGGCCTTCGCCGGCGAGAACAGGAACGTCAGCGGAATGCTGAACGCGCAGAACACCGCGAGGATCGCGAACACGTCGATATACGCGAGGATCGTCGCCTGTTCGATGAAGGTCTGGTACAGCCGCCCGCTCGCCGTCTGCAGCGCGGCCGACGGCGGCGCGCCCGTCAGCGCGCCGATCGCGCGCGCGTTCTCCTGCAGCGCGTCCTGGAAGTTCTGCGACAGCGTCGACATGTGCGTGGACAGATGCGCCATGCGCGCCTGCGTGCGCTCGCGGATCAGCGCGGTCGACACCGAGATGCCGATCGAGCCCGCGACGTTGCGGAACATCGTGAACAGCGCGGACGCATCGTCGTTGAGCCGCTGCGGCACGGTCAGATACGCGAGCGTCGTGATCGGCACGAACATGAAGCCGATCGCGAGCGACTGCGCGCAGCGAATCAACATCAGGTGCGTGTAGTCGATGTCCGGCACCAGCGTGCGCGAATAGATCAGCGAAGCGCACAGCAGCACGAAGCCGAACCCGACCAGATAGCGCGTCTGCACGTGCGGCATCAGCCGGCTCACGAGCGGAATCTCGAGCGTGATCAGCAGCGCGCCGGGCGACAGCACGAGCCCCGCGAGCGTCGCCGTATAGCCGAGACGCTGCTGCGCGAGCTGCGGCACGATCACCGCGCTGCCGTACAGCACGGCCGCGAACGTCGCGATCGTCACGCAGCCGAGCGCGAAATTGCGGTCGCGCAGGCACGACAGGTCGACCACCGGTTTCTTCGTGCGCAGCAGCCACAGCGTCGCGCCGACCAGCCCGAGCACCGACAGCACCGCGAAGACGCGAATGAAGTTCGAGCCGAGCCAGTCCTCGTCCTCGCCGCGATCGAGCATCACCTGCAGGCAGCCGAGCCCGATCGCGATCAGCCCGATGCCGATGTAGTCGATCGAGATCCCGCGCTCGGCGCCGCGCCGCCACGGCGGATCCTCGACGAGCTGCATCACCGCGAGCACGGTCAGCGCGCCGATCGGCACGTTGAGCAGGAACACCCAGCGCCACGAGAAATGGTCGGTGATCCAGCCGCCGAGCGTCGGCCCGAGCACCGGCGCGACGACGATCGCGATCGCCGAGATCGAGAACGCGCGGTTGCGCTGCTCGGGCGGGAACGTATCGAGGATGATCGACTGCTGGTTCGGCTGCAGCCCGCCGCCGAACAGCCCCTGCAGTACGCGGAACACGATCAGTTCACCGAGGTTGGTCGCGACGCCGCACAGGAACGAGCACGCGGTAAACGCGGCGATGCACAGCAGGAAGTAGCGCTTGCGGCCGAGCATGCGCCCGAGGAAGCCCGAGATCGGCAGCACGATGCCGTTTGCGACGAGGTACGACGTGAGCGTCCAGGTCGCCTCGTCGTAGCTCGCCGACATCGTGCCGGCGATGTGCGGCAGCGCGACGTTGACGATCGTCGTGTCGAGCACTTCCATGAACGCGGCGAGCGTGACGACGATCGCGATGAGCCACGGGTTCGCGGCGGGACGCCATGCGCCGCCGGACGCGCCGCTGCGGTCGGGCGGCCGGTTCATCGGCGGGCCTCGCGCGGCGGGGACGGCATGCGGGTGTCGGGCATCGGATCGCTCCGGTCGAGACCGGTCGCGGCACGGCGGCCGGTCATTTCAGGTGGACGGTCGGCACGACCGACAGGCCGAGACCGAGCGGCGGACGGTTCGGCAGCGGGCCGTCGAGCACGATCTTCACCGGCACGCGCTGCACGATCTTCACGAAGTTGCCGGTCGCGTTCTCGGTCGGGAACGCGGAGAAGCGCGAGCCGCTGCCGAGCTGGAGGCTGTCGACATGGCCATGCAGGTCGAGATCGGGATACGCGTCGACCGACACGTCGACGTGATCGCCGATACGCATCCGCTCCAGCTGCGACTCCTTGAAATTCGCGGTGATCCATACCTGCGGCGTGACGATCGAGAAGATCGACGTGCCCGCTTGCAGGAACGTGCCCAGTTGCACGTTGCGCCGCGTGACCCAGCCGTCGGACGGCGCGCGCATCTCGCAGTACGACAGGTTCAGGTTGGCCGTCTCGAGCTGCGCGCGCGCCTGCAGCACCTGCTGGCGGCGTTCCTCGACGGCCGTTTCGGCCTGCCGGATCTGCTGCGGCACGAGGCTCGCGGTGCGCGCCTGCGCCTGGGCCATCGCGACGTTCGCGTCGGCGGTCGCGCGCTGCGCGTCGGCCGCGTCGATCGCCTGCTGCGACGTTGCGCGCGCATCGACCGTGCGCTGCCGCTCCTGCGCGGCGAGCGCCTGCCGGTACGCGGCTTCCGCCGATTCGATCTGCGCGCGCGCCTGCCGGTACTGGGCCGGATACTGCACGCGGGCGATGTCGAGCTGCACGCGCGACGCATCGAGCTGCGCCTGCGCGAGACCGAGCTGCGCCTGCGCCGCGTCGACCTGCGCGCGGTAGTCGCGCGGATCGATCTCGACGAGCACGTCGCCGCGCCGCACGAACGTGTTGTCGTCGACCGCGAGCCGCGTCACGTAGCCGGACACGTGCGGCGCGACCGCGACCGCGTTGCCGTCGGTGTATGCGTCGTCGGTGCTTTCCTGGTTGCGCGTCGCGAACCACCAGACGAACCCGGCGATGAGCAGCACGAACACCACCGCGCCGAGGATGATCAGCGGCTTTTTGCCGGGCCGCTTGCGTTCGCCGTCGCCGTTGTTGCCGTCCCCGTCGCCGCCGGTGCGGCCGCCGCGATCGTCGTGCGGATGGTCGTCGCCGCCCCCGCCGCCCGGCGCATCGGTCGAGCGCTCGCCGCTGCGGCCCGGCGCGGCGCCCGAGCCGCCGCCGGACTGGCCGTCGCCCGCACGGGCGACGGTGGCCGGCCAGCGGCCGTGCGGCGGCGCGGACGCCGGCCAGGGCGCGCGCAGCGGCGTCGACGGCAAGACACCGGCCATCGCCGGCGCAAACGCGTCCGGCGCGCCGCTGCCGCGCCGTCCGGGCGTCCACGCGCGCCCGAGCGCGACGCCGAATCGCTCACGAACGGATAACGGACACAAGATCGCATCGGGCATGAATCGGGGCTCCAGGCGGCGGCCGCGGGCGTCATTGCCCGTGCCGACCTCAAGCGCGCGATCAAGCAAGCAGCGGGCCCGGCAACGGGCTTCGTTCGACCCCGGCACGCGCGATGCGCGACAGGTGCACTTCGACCGCTCCGACAGGACGCCGCGAACCATGACACGCTCGCCCCCCTCGCTCGACACCGACACACGCGACGAAGATCGCGGCGACAGCACGCCCGGCCCCGAAGGCAAGCGCCGCGGCACGGCCACGCCGCCGCCGCGCAGCGCGCGCGACCCCGCCGAAGGCAAGCCGGCCGAGCCGGAAGCCGAAACGCCGCCGCGTCGCGCGCCATTCGGCGAACAAGGCGAACACGGCGACGCGTGATCGCCGCGCGTCGTGCCGCCCCACCCAATCGAAGCGGCCGCGATGGACGGCGGCAGAAATGACAAGCCGTTGAAAAATCGCGGCCGGCGGCCGGCAAGCGGGCCCGAAACTGTTCACGCGCGGGCACGCGCGACGGGAAGCAGGCACGCACGTTGCGCCAGAAGCGCATGGATCTTTCAATCACCCGTCGCCTCCCCTGCATGACGCTACCCGATCCGTCCGATTTCCCTGTTCGCGCGGTGCCGCTCGCGCCGCTCGCAAAGGAACGCGCGACGATCGTCTGCCTTCGCAACCGGCGCGTGCTGCTGGTCGCCCGCGGACGGTCGTCGCGCTGGACGCTGCCGGGCGGCGTGATCCGGCGCGGCGAGTCGGCGCTCGACGCCGCGCATCGCGAGCTTCTGGAGGAAACGGGGCTCGCCGATCTCGAGCTCGCGTATTTCTTCTACGTGGACGGCAGCGTGAAACGCCACCACGTGTTCGTCGCGAGCCTGCCGCGCGGCGCGCACGCGTGCCCCGGCCGGGAAATCGCGCTGTGCCGCTGGGTCGGTATCGACGCTGTGCCGCACTGGCCGGCAAGCGCGCCGACGCAGCGGATCATCCGTCAGTTCGCGGGCCTGTGCGCCGCGAGCGACCTGCCACCGGGCGCGGTCACGCGTCTTTCGTCGTCTCGTTGAGCCCGGCGACCGGCGATTGCTGATCGCGCGCGAGCCCTTGTGCGAAGACTTTCAGCCCTTCGAGCAGCGGCGTCAGCGCATCCCACAGCGCCTCGTCGTGCAGCAGCCGGTAGACGCCGCGCACACCAGGCGCGACATGCTCGTGCTGCGCCGGCTGCCATGAGCCGACGTGATGCAGCGCGTCGGCCGCGGCGAACGCGGCGCGGCCGAACTGCTCCGGCGGAATGCGCGACAGCGCCGTCACGAGCACCGCGAGATTCTGCATGCCGCTCTGCATGCCCGGCTTGTCGAGCGCGTCGACGAACGTGTCGGCCAGCCGCGCGTTCGCGCTGACGACCTCGTTCGCGAAGCGCAGGAAGCCGTGCCGATGCAGGCTGCCGAGCAGGTGTTCGAGCGCGTCGTGCGCGCCGGGCTCCGGAGGCGGAGGCGTCGTATCGGGGGGCTGGCGTTCGGTCATGGGCTTGCTCCGGTTGAGGCGCCAGGCTGCCGGGGGTGCCGGCAGCCGTGCGTGCGCCGAATGCGTGTCGTACTCGTTCGCCGGCCCCCGTCGATGCGGGCAGCCGCGGCCGCGTCAGTGAGACTGACCTTCGGGCGGCGCCTTGTATTCGCTGCGCGCGCCCAGCGCGTCCTCGACGTGATGCACGCCATGCAGCGCGGCGACGCCGTCGATCAGCGCCTGCCGTTCGGCCTCCTCGACCTGTCCGGTCAGGCACACGTTGCCGTGCTCGACGCTCACGTCGATGTCGCGCGGGCGACCGACGAGCCGGCCGAGCGCCGCACGCACGCGCTCGGCAACCTGCACGTCGTCCGCATCGCCCGCGAGCCAGTCGGCCCGCAGGCCGGCGATCGCGCCGCGCGCATGATCGGCCGCGCGCTTCAACTGCGTATTCGCATAATCGGTCACGCCGTGCCGGCCCGCAACCGCCTTGTCGCGCAGATACGCGCGGCGACGCCGGCCGGACGACGGATCGAGGAAGTACATCGCGGCCGCTCCGCAGGCGACGGCCACCGCAAGATTCAGCAACGGATTCGAAGGGGTTCTGGAGTTCATGGAGTCACCGTCGGCAGTACCCGGAACGCCCGGGCTTCGTGTCGGTATGCAGCACGTGCCGTTCCCCGCTGCGAGCGTCGCGTTCAAGCGCTCGCGCGGCGATGCGGCGCCGGAAACGACAAGCGTTTGAAAAATCATCGGGCCGCGCCTCGCTCGATCGGAGGAGCGGAAGATCCGACGATCAGGATTCGGGCGGCGCGTCGGCCGTTTCCGCGCGCTTCCCGCCCGGCTCGTCGTCGCCGCGCTCGGCCGCGCGCTGCGCCATCTCGACGTAGGTCTGCGCCAACGCGCGCAATTCTTCCTCGGACGCATCCTCGATCCCGATCAGCCGGTCGCTCGCCGCGCGCGTGACCGCGAGCAGCTCGTCGAGCTTCAGGTGCAACGCCACGCTGTCGCGGTTCTGGTTGCGCTGCAGCAGGAACACCATCAGGAACGTGATGATCGTGGTGCCGGTGTTGATGACGAGCTGCCATGCGTCGGAGTAGTGAAACAGCGGCCCGCTCACGAGCCACAGCACGGTGATGGCGACCGCGCTGCCGAACGCGACCGGCGAGCCGGCCCAGGTGGTCACGCTCGACGCGAAACGTTCGAACGCGCGCGTGACCGCGTGCCCGGCCGGCCGGGGACCGGCGCCGGGCTCGCACGCGGTGTCGCGACGGCTGCTCGGTGGTTCGTTGGGTTCGCGCATGAAAGCCTCCGGATTCGATCGTTTGTTTGAATGCGCGCATGAACCGCGTCGCCGCCCGCCGCGAACCGGACGCAAGCAGGGCAGCTCGGGGCTCGGTCCCGCGTGCGCGCCGTCGCAACAAGCATCGCGCGTGCCCGCCCCGCAAGCCCGTGCGGCCGTGGTTTACCGCGGCGCGTGCGTGTCCTCGTCGTCCGGGAAATAGCGCGTGTCGGTCAGCTGCGCGATGCCGTCGAGATCCGGAAAGATCGTCGCGACGCTCACGCCGACACCGCCGAGTTCCTGCCGGATCGTCGCGAACCGCGCGCCCGGCACGACGATGCGCACCAGACGGCCGGCGAGGTCCGCGTGCTCGTCGAGCGGCACGAACCGCCCGGCGTCGGCGTCGTAACAGTGAATCGTGAACCAGCCGTCCTGCGCGGTGATCCTCGGCATCACGTGGCGCGGCCGGAACACCTTGGTGCGCGTGACCTGCAGCGGGGCGCGCCGTTCGGCGGCGGTCGCGATGTCGGCGGCGTCGTGCGACAGGCACCACACCACGCCGTCTCCGCCCGATTCGCCCGCGCGCCTCACCGCGAACCACAGCGCGGCCAGCGCGTTGCCGGACCAGTCGAGCAGGTGCGTACGCATCCCGTGCTGCTGCGCGAGCGCCAGCCAGTCGCATGCGTCGAGGGCCTGCCCGGGTTCGAGATGCGGCAGCGCGCGCCGCGTGAATTCGTCGAGCATCTGCGCTTCGACGTCGGGCGACGCGCGCTGCCGCGCGATGCCCGGCACGAGCGGCCAGCCGGCGTTGCACTGGCCGCGAAACAGCCGCAGCGCCATCGTCTGCCGCTGCGCGCCGATCACGGCCATGTAGTCGGCGACGCTGTCGATCGACCGGACTTCCGCCGCACGCTCACCGTCCATGCGTCGCGCCTCCTGCCGCGTCCGCCCGTGCTCGCGGCCATCGCATCGGCGCGTGTCCGCTATCGCCGCTGGCCGGATACGGAACCGCCGGTACGGCCGGCCGCGTATCGCCCTGCGTATTTCCGTCTCGCATCACGGGTCACGGCGCCTTGCCGTGCTCCTTCTGCCAGCGCTCCATCAGCGCGATCTCGTCGCGCTGCGCGGCGACGATCCGGCTCGCGAGCTGCCGCAGCGTCGGATCCTTGCCGTATTTCAGCTCGACCTGCGCCATGTCGATCGCGCCCTGGTGATGCGGCGCCATGTGCGCGACGAAATCGCGGTCGGCGTCGCCCGTGTACGGCGCGCTCTCCATCGCTTCCATCATCTTTCGGTCGGCGCGCTTGAACGCCTGCGTGGACGTATCGGGCACGCTGGCTGGATTGGGCGGGCGCAACTGCGCCGCCGCGGGCAGCGCCGCTCCGCACGCGGCCAGCAGCGCGCAGGCTGCACCGCGGCGTATGAACGAACGGTTGAATGCAGACATGTGACGATTCCTCGACAAGAAAGTGAACGATTCGCGTGCGGCATCCTCGCTCGTCAGCACACGTCGTATCGGCCGCAGGCGGGCAACCGCTGTGCCCGACGCACGCCGCGCGGCACGTGCCTTGCGCGGCCGCCCCGCATCGGCTCATCGCGGACCAAGGAGAAACAGCATGGCGACAGTGGCGGATTTCATCGTCGAGCGGCTGTACGACTGGGGCGTGCGCCGCATCTACGGCTACCCGGGCGACGGCATCAACGGCTTTTTCGGCGCGCTCAGCCGCGCGGACGGCAAGATCGAATTCATCCAGGCGCGCCACGAGGAGATGGCGGCCTTCATGGCGTCCGCGCATGCAAAATTTACAGGCGAGCTCGGCGTATGCGTCGCGACGTCCGGCCCCGGCGCCGCGCACCTCGTGACGGGCCTGTACGACGCGCGGCTCGACCACATGCCGGTGCTCGCGATCGTCGGCCAGCAGGCGCGCGCGGCGCTCGGCGGCCACTACCAGCAGGAAGTGGATCTTCCGGCGCTTTTCAAGGACGTTGCGGGCGCATTCGTCCAGCTTGCGACGGTGCCCGGCCAGGTGCGCCATCTGGTAGACCGCGCGGTGCGCACCGCGCTCGGCGCGCGCACGGTCACCGCGCTCGTGCTGCCGAACGACCTGCAGGAGCTCGACTACGCGCCGCCGAAGCGTGCGCACGGCACCGTGCATTCGGGCGTCGGCTACACCGCGCCGAAAGTCGTGCCCTATGCGGACGACCTGCGGCGCGCGGCCGACGTGCTCAATGCGGGCTCGAAAGTCGCGCTGCTGGTCGGCGCCGGCGCGCTGAAGGCGACCGACGAGGTCATCGCGGTGGCCGACCGGCTCGGCGCGGGCGCCGCGAAAGCGCTGCTCGGCAAGGCCGCGCTGCCGGACGACCTGCCGTGGGTCACCGGCTCGATCGGGCTGCTCGGCACCAAGCCGAGCTACGCGCTGATGACCGAATGCGACACGCTGCTGGTCGTCGGCTCCGGCTTTCCGTATTCGGAATTCCTGCCGAAGGAAGGCCAGGCGCGCGGCGTGCAGATCGACCTGAAGGCCGACATGCTGAGCCTGCGCTACCCGATGGAAGTCAACCTCGTCGGCGACAGCGCCGAGACGCTGCGCGCGCTGCTGCCGCTGCTGAACGAGCGTCGCGACACCGCATGGCGCGACCGGATCGCGAAATGGAACCATGACTGGCACGACACGCTCGCGGCCCGCGCGGCCGCGAAGGCGAGCGCCGGGCGCGGCGTGAATCCGCAGCGCGCGTTCACCGAGCTGTCGCCGCGCCTGCCCGACGACGTGATCCTGACGAGCGATTCGGGCTCCTGCGCGAACTGGTATGCGCGCGACCTGATGATGCGGCGCGGGATGATGGGGTCGCTGTCCGGCGGGCTCGCGTCGATGGGCGCGGCGGTGCCGTATGCGATCGCCGCGAAGTTCGCGCATCCGCGGCGCCCGGTGATCGCGATGGTCGGCGACGGCGCGATGCAGATGAACAACATGGCCGAGCTGATCACCGTCGCGAAATACTGGCGCCAGTGGCCCGACCCGCGCTGGATCTGCATGGTGCTGAACAACGAGGACCTGAACCAGGTCACGTGGGAACAGCGCGTGATGGAAGGCGACCCGAAGTTCGACGCGTCGCAGCAGATCCCGAACGTGCCGTACTACCGCTTCGCGACGCTGGTCGGCCTCAAGGGCATCTACGTCGACGATCCGGAGCAGCTCGGCGCCGCGTGGGACGAGGCGCTCGCGTCCGACCGGCCGGTCGTGCTCGAAGTGAAGAGCGACCCCGAGGTGCCGCCGCTGCCGCCGCACGTGACGCTGCAGCAGGCGAAGCATTTCGCCGAAACGCTGGTGAAAGGCGACCCGCGCGAGGGCAACGTGATCGTCGAGACCGCGCGGCAGGTGTTGTCGGCCGTGCTGCCGGGCGACCACGGCGACAAGGCCGGCAAGGGCAGCAAGGACGGGAAAGGCGAATCGTAAGGCCCCGGGACGGCGCGACGTTCGCGGTCGGTTCTGCCGTTTTGCGATGATGGCCGGCACGCCGCCGCTGCCGCTGTCGCGTCGCTCCGGAACTTGAGCAGCACAGCAAACTGGCTGCCGCCCGCCACACGCGCGCGTAAAAACGCGTCACTCAATTTACAAGGCGGCTGTAACGCACCGGCCGTCGTGCCCGCCATCCCGCCCCCGCACGGCTGCCTACCTGCGAGCCGCGCGCGCACGAAACTTGCTCTGCCGCGAACGGCCGTCGTCACGCCGCCGAATGCGGCAAGGAGTCGTGTTGCTCGTTCCGCTCTCCAGGAAAACACGTCGTATCGCATGCATCGCACCGTTCGCGTGGGCGGTCGCGCCGATCGTCGCGCGCGCGGCCGCCGAGCCTGCCGAGCCCGGCAATCCGGCCGCGCCGCTGCCGCTCGCGTACGTCGTCCACGCGGCCGGCCCCGCCGCGCAGCCGGTCTTCGTGCTCGGCTGGGCGCTGCTCGCGCTGTGCACGTTCGTCTGCGTCGCGATCGCGGCGCTGCTGCTGATCGCGCTGTTTCGTCGGCGCGCGCAGGCGGGCGGTGGCTACGGCAGCGGGCTGGCCATCGTGACCGTGGGCACCGCGATCTCGATCCTGCTGCTGTTCGGCGCGCTCGTGTACATGCTGCGCGTGCTGGGCGCGATCGCCGCGCCGCCGCGTCCGCCCGCGCTGACGATCACCGTGACCGCGCAGGACTGGTGGTGGGCCGTGCGTTATCCGGACGATGCGGACGGCCCGGGCTTCGTCACGGCGAACGAGATCCATATTCCGGTGGGCGAGCCCGTCGCGATCGAACTGAAGAGCGCCGACGTGATCCACGCGTTCTGGGTGCCGCAGCTCGCCGGCAAGACCCAGACGATTCCCGGCCAGACCAACCGCCAATGGCTGCAGGCCGACCGCCCGGGCATCTACCGCGGGCAGTGCTCGCAATACTGCGGCGCGCAGCATGCGCACATGGCGTTCGAAGTCGTGGCCGAGCCGCCGGCCGCATTTCGTGCGTGGCTCGCCGCGCAGCGACAACCGGCCCAGGCGCGCGCGGCAGGCGCCGGCGCCGAACGGCGCGGCCAGCGCGTGTTCGCCGCGCGCTGCGCGGGCTGCCACGCGGTGCGCGGCACCGACGCTACGGGCGACGCCGGCCCCGATCTCACGCACGTCGGCACGCGCCGGCTGCTCGCGGCCGGCACGCTCGACAACACGCCCGACGACCTGCGCCGCTGGATCGCGCATGCGCAGCAGATCAAGCCGCAATCGCTGATGCCGTCGATCGCGCTCGCGCCGCGCGATGCCGACGATCTCGCCGCGTATCTCGCGACGCTGCACTGAACCAAGGATGCCGATGGACATTGCCCGCGACACGCGCGCCCCGCTCACCCGCGTACCCGATCTCGGCGAAGCGCCGCCCGGCTCCGCGCACGAACGCGCGCTGGCTGAGCTGTGGGAATCGGAACCCGGCTGGCGCGGCTGGCTCGGCACCGTCGATCACAAGCGCATCGGGCTGCGCTACATCGTCACCGCGTTCGTGTTCCTGCTGCTCGGCGGCGTCGAGGCGCTCGTGATGCGCATCCAGCTCGCGCGGCCGAACGCGACGCTGCTCACGCCCGCGCAATACGATTCGCTGTTCACGATGCACGGCGTCACGATGATCTTCCTGTACGCGCTGCCGGTGCTGTCCGGCTTCGCGAACTACCTGTGGCCGCTGATGCTCGGCTCGCGCGACATGGCGTTCCCGCGGCTGAACGCGTTCTCGTACTGGGCGTTCCTGTTCGCCGGGCTGTTCCTGTACGCGAGCTTCCCGCTCGGCGCGGTGCCGGACGGCGGCTGGTTCAACTACGTGCCGCTCACGTCGCTCGACTACAGCGCCGGCGCGAACATCGACATCTACGCGCTCGGGATGATCCTGCTCGGCATCTCGACGACCGGCGGCGCCGCTAACTTCGTCGTCACGCTGCTGCGGATGCGCGCGCACGGGATGTCGATCGACCGGCTGCCGATCATCGTATGGGGCACGCTGACCGCGTCGGTCGCGAACCTGGTCGCGGTGCCGTCGGTGAGCCTTGCGTTCCTGCTGCTGTGGCTCGACCGCAATGCCGGCACGCACTTCTTCGACGTCGCGCACGGCGGCCGGCAGCTGTTGTGGCAGCACCTGTTCTGGATGTTCGCGCATCCGTGGGTGTACGTGGTCGTGCTGCCGGCGATGGGGATCGTGTCGGACGCGCTGCCGACCTTCTGCCGGCGGCCGCTCGTCGCGTACGAGGCGGTCGCGGTGTCGACGGTCGCGACGATGCTGATCGGCTTCGAGGTGTGGGTCCACCACATGTTCGCGACGGGCATCGCGCCGCTCGCGCTCGCGCTCTTCGGCGCCGCGAGCATGCTGATCTCGATCCCGAGCGCGGTCGCGGTGTTCGCGTGGATCGCGACGATCTGGACCGGCCGCCCCGTGTTCCGCACGCCGTTCCTGTATTTCGCGGGCTTCGTGCTGATGTTCGTCGTCGGCGGCGTGTCGGGCGTGATGACCGCGGCCGTGCCGCTCGACTGGCAGCTCACCGATACGTACTTCATCGTCGCGCACCTGCATTACGTGCTGCTCGGCATCAACGTGTTCCCGGTGCTCGGCGGCGTCGAGTACTGGTTCCCGAAGTTCACCGGGCGGATGATGAACGAGCGGTTCGGCAAGCTGACGTTCTGGGTCGTGCTGGTCGGCTTCAACCTCGGCTTCTTCCCGATGCACGTTTCCGGGCTGCTGGGGATGCCGCGCCGGATCTATACCTATCCATCGGGGATGGGCTGGGACACGTCGAACCTGCTGACGACGATCGGCTCGTTCGTGTTCGGGATCGGCATCGTGATGTTCGTCGTCAACGCACTGGTGAGCGCGCGGCGCGGCGTGCGTGCCGGCGAGAATCCGTGGGGTGCGGCCGGCCTCGAATGGTCGGTCGCGTCGCCGACGCCCGTGTACAACTTCGCGGTGCTGCCGCTCGTCGCGTCGCGGCATCCGCTGTGGGAAACGCGCGACGATCCGACCCGCACCAGCCTGCGGGTCGGCTACCGGCTCGCGGACGGGCGCGAGGCGCTCGCGGTCACGCCGCTCGCCGCGGCGCCGAGCGCGATCCTGAAGATGCCCGAAGACAGTTGCGTGCCGTTCGTGCTCGCGCTGCTCGCGACCGCCGTGTTCGCGGCAATGCTCGCGCGCTCGCCGACGCTCGTGTGCGTGGCCGTCGCCGGTTGCGCGATCGCCACCGCCGCGTGGCTGTGGCCGCGCCGCGCGCTCGGACAACGCGCGCGCGTGCCGGCCCGCGCCGACACGCAGGCGCCTGCCGCGGCCGCCGGGCGTCATCCGGACGAGCCGTCGTCGGCGACGGTCCCGGCCGGCGCGCCGGCCGCGTGTATCGAGCCGCTGCCGGTCGGCAGTTGTGGCGAACGCGCGGGCGGCTGGTGGGGTGTGCTGACGCTGATCGTGACCGAGGCCGGGCTGTTCGGCTATCTGCTGTTCTGCTATTTCTACCTGCAGTCGCAGTGGTCCGGACCGTGGCCCCCCGAAGGGATGCCGAAGATCGGGCTCGCGGCCATCAACACGGTCGTGCTGCTGTCGAGCAGCGTGTTCGTGTGGCTCGCGGAGCGCGCGGTGCGGGCCGACCGGCAGGCGCGTGCGGTCGCGATGCTCGTCGTCGCGCTGGTGCTCGGCACCGCGTTCGCGCTGGTCCAGTTGCACGAATGGCGCGACCATCCGTACGGCCCGACCGCGCACCTGTACGGCAGCCTCTACTTCACGATCACCGGGTTCCACCTCGCGCACGTCGTGGCCGGACTCGCGATCCTCGCGCTGCTCGCCGGGTGGACGGCCGCCGGTTTCTTCGGCCGCGAGCGACGCGTCGCGCTGACGGTCGGCGGGCTCTACTGGCACTTCGTCGACATCGTGTGGCTGTTCATCTTCACCGCGCTTTACGTATCGCCATTCTGGCTGAGGAGCACGGGATGAACGACGCCCGACGCGCGTGGACACCGCTGCTCGCGATCGCCGCCGGCCTCGTCGGCGCGCCCGCGCTGTGGTTCGCGCAGATGCTGGTGTCCGAAACGCTCGCGTCCACCGCGTGCTATCCGCTCGGCGTCGCGCAGGCCGCGCCGCGCTGGGCGCACGTCGGCGTGTGGCTCGCGCTGATCGCCGCGGGCGCGTTCGCGGCGGCGGCCGCCTGCGCGACGTGGCTCGCGCGCGCGTGGCGGCACCGGCACGATGCCGACGCGCCCGCCGCGACGCGCGACGACAGTACGCGCTTTCTCGCGCGCTGCGGCATGCTCGCCGCGCTCGGTTTCGTGATCGGTCTCGTGTTTACGGGGATCGTCACCGCTTTCGTGGGGCCTTGCAGCCCATGGCGCTGATCTCGTTCGCTTCGTTGCCGTTCCTGTTCCCCGTTCCGGGCCGCCGCGCGGGCGTCGTGTTCGCGGTATGCGTCGCGCTCTGCGGATGCGACGTGCAGCAGGACGACAACGCGGCCGCACCCGGCGGCGATGCGGCCGACGCCGCGTCGGCGGCGGAAGCGCCCGAGCCCGCGTCGGGCTGGCGGTTCGTGCGGATTCGCGCGTCGGCGGCCGATGCCGGTGCGTCGATGTCCGCGCGCGTGAAGGACGACCGTCGGCTGTCACGCGACCGGGATGCGTCGGTGGCGGATTCGACATCGTCGGCGGCGTCCACTGCGCCGCCCGATGCGGCTTCCGCCTCGACCGCCCGCCGCCCGGTGATCGCCGCGGCTGCCGCGAGCGCCGACGCCGCGACGCTCGCGCGCGGCCGCTATCTCGCGCTCGCCGGCGATTGCGCCGCGTGCCACGACGCGGCCGACCATACGCCGTACGCGGGCGGCCAGCCGGTGAATTCGCCGTTCGGGCCGATCTATGCACCGAACATCACGCCGGACCCGACGCACGGCATAGGCAACTACACGCTCCGGCAATTCGACGATGCCATGCGGCGCGGCGTGCGCGCGGACGGCAGCCGGCTGTATCCGGCCATGCCGTATCCGTCGTTCGCACACCTGACCGATGACGACGTGCGCGCGCTGTATGCGTACTTCATGCGCGGCGTCGCGCCGTCCGCGAACGCGGCGAAGCTCACGCAACTGCCGTTTCCGTTCAACCAGCGCTGGGCGCTCGCGCTGTGGAGCCTCGCGTTCGCGAACCGCGACCGCTTCACGCCGCGGCCGTCGCAATCGGCGCAATGGAATCGCGGCGCGTATCTCGTGCAGGGGCTCGGCCATTGCGGCGCATGCCATACGCCGCGCGGGCCGGCCTACAACGAACGCGGCTACGACGAGCGCAGCCCCGCGTTCCTGACCGGCGGCATCAACGATCACTGGTTCGCGCCGAACCTGACCGGCGCGGACCCGGACGGCCTCGGCCGCTGGTCGGCCGACGACGTCGCCGCGTTCCTGCGTAGCGGCCATGCGGCGCGCGGCGCGGTGTTCGGCGCGATGGCGCCGGTCGTCGGCGAAAGCACCGCGCTGCTGACGGACGCCGACCGCCAGGCGATCGCGGTGTACCTGAAGTCGTTGCCCGCGCAACCGACCGCCGCGACGAATCCGCTGGGCGTCGGCGTGCCGCGGCTGACGGCCGCCGGGCCGCGTCCGGAAGGCGGCCAGCAGGCGCCGGGGGCCGGCGTGTATGCGGGGTTTTGTGCGCGTTGCCATGGCGCGGACGGCACGGGCGTGCGCGATCGCGGGCCGGCGCTCGCGGGCAGTTCGATCGTGCTCGCGGCCGATCCGACGAGCACGATCCGGATCGTGGTCGAAGGCGCGCGCCCCGCACCGGGCAAGCCTGGGCCGGTACAACGGATGCCGGCGATGCGCGGCGCACTCACCAGCAGCGAGATCGCCGCGGTGGTCAGTTATGTGCGCGGTGCGTGGGGGAATCAGGCCGCGCCAGTGTCGGAGCGGGATGTGAGGCGGTTGCGGGGGGCGATCGAGCGGTAGCGGCGTGCTGCGCGGCGATCCCGAGCGAGTCGATACGGGCGGGCCCGGCGGGAAGTTTGCAGCCCGGCCCTGACGACATCATCCGTGGGCCGTCGCACGTGCATGCGAGCGGGCGCGCGAGGTCGATTCAGGCGCGGGCGCCGCTTCGGCGGTCTGCGTGGTCGGCGCAACGGTCAGATGTAATCCCAACGCGGCGACGACCTTCATGATCGTGGCAAACTCCGCGTTCCCGCCTTCCGACAACGCACGGTAGAGCGTTTCACGCTTCACACCGGACTCGCGCGCCAGCGCCGTCATGCCGCGCGCCTTCGCGACTTTCCCGAGCGCGACCTGGATGAGTCGAGGATCTCCATCTTCGAACGCCTGCGCCAGGTAGTGACGAATCGCTTCCTCGTCCTTCAGGTACTTCGAACCATCGAATTCGGCCAGTTCGCTGATTTTCATCTTCAAGCCTCCAGTTCGGCTGGCGATCAGGTTCCGATACTACCGCTACCGGCTCGCAACAGCCTGCGCTTCCGGCGCCTGCCATCCACCGCCGAGCGCCTTGAACGCCGCGACCGCCGCGCGCGCCGATTCGGTTCGCGCCTGCACGCGTTCGTCGGACGCGCGCAGCAGGCTTTCGTCGGCCTGCAGCACTTCGATCAGGCTGACGACCCCTTTCTGATAAGCCGCGAACGATGCAGTCCGCGCGCGGGCGAGCGAATTCACGCCGTCGCCGAGAATGGCTGCCTGCTCGTCACGCTTGACGAGCGCGGAGAATGCATTCTCGACGTCCTCGGTCGCGTGCAGCGCCGCGAGCCGATACGCGGCCAGCATTTCGGCATCCTGCCCTTTGGCCTGCGCGATCTGCGCATTGATCCGGCCGAAATCGAACAGCCGCCAGCGCAGCCCGAGCACGCCCGCCGCCTGGTTCGCGCCGCCGGCAAACAGGTTGCCCGCGCCCATCGTCGTCGCGCTGCCGATCAACCCGCTCAGCGAGAACTTCGGGTAATACTCGGCGATGGCCACGCCGATGCGCGCGTTCGACGCCGCCACGCGCCGCTCGGCGACGATCAGGTCCGGCCGGCGCCGCAGCAGTTCGCCGGGCGTGCCCGTCGCCGCGATCCGCGGCGCAACCGGCACGTCGCCGCCGGCGAGCAATTCCGCGCGATGCGTGCCGGGCTGCGCGCCGAGCATCACGTCGAGCGCATTCATCGCCGCGTCCAGCGCCGCTTCGAGCACCGGCACCATCGCGCGAACCTGCGCGAGCGCGCCTTCGGCCTGCCTCACCTGAAGCTCCGCCGCGAGGCCCTTTCCATAGAGCAGGTTGAGGGTCGACAGCAGATCCTGTTCGGTCTGTACCTGGCGCCGCGCGACGTCGAGGCGGCCCTGCAAGCCGCGAATCGTGATGTAGGTATCGGCGGTTTGCGCGGCGACGGCCAGCCGCGTCGCGACCGCCGCCGCTTCGGACGCCTGATAGTCGGCGAGCGCCGCTTCGCGGCCGCGGCGCAATCCGCCGAATACGTCCAGCTCCCAGCTCGCGTTGAGATCGACCTCGTAGTCGTTGCCATGACGGTCGAACCCGGGCGTCGCATTCAACACCTGCCCCAACGGCGTTTCGACCGACTGGTAGACGCGCGCGGCCTGCCCGCTCACATTGCCCGACGGCAGCAGCGCCGCAGTCGCCGCGCCGAGCCCCGCGCGCGCCTGCGCGACACGCGCCGCGGCCTGCTCGAGATCGAGGTTCTGCGCGAGCGCCAGCGTGATGTATCGCGTCAGTTGCGGATCGCCAAAGCCCGTCCACCACGTCGCGAGGTCGGCGTCGGCCGCCGCGTGGCGCTGGTCCACGGCACGCTGGCCCTGGAACTGCTGCGGCATCGTCACGTCCGGCCGCACATAGTCGGGACCGACGGCACACCCCGCCGACAAGATGGCGGCCAGCGCCGCGGCAACGATGGGTTTGGGTAGCATGAGGGCTTTAGCAAAAATCCGGTAGTGACTATAATACCAAATAGTCACTCGATGTCCATTCCTGTCAGCTGCAGCCCATGAAAAAAATCGACCCTTCCCCGGCGCCCGCGCGCGGCCCGGCCGACCACGACGTCCGCGACCAGATCGTGGCCGCCGCCACCGAGCACTTCAGCCGGTACGGCTATGAAAAGACGACCGTGTCGGACCTCGCGAAGGCGATCGGCTTCTCGAAGGCCTATATCTACAAGTTCTTCGAGTCGAAACAGGCGATCGGGGAGATGATCTGCGCGAACTGCCTGCGCGAGATCGAAACGGACGTGCGCGCGGCCGTGACCGCCGCCGAACTGCCCACCGAAAAGCTGCGGCGGATGTTCAGGGTCTCGACCGAGGCGAGCCTCCGGCTGTTCTTCCACGACCGCAAGCTGTACGACATTGCCGCTTCGGCCGCCACCGAAAACTGGCAGTCGGTGCAGGGCTACGAGGCGCGCGTGCAGACGCTGTTGCGGGACGTCCTCCAGGAAGGCCGGCAAAACGGCGAGTTCGAGCGCAAGACGCCGCTGGACGAAACCGCGACGGCGATCTACCTCGTGATGCGGCCGTACCTGAACCCGCTGCTGCTGCAGTACAACCTCGACACGACCGACGCCGCCCCCGCCCAACTGTCCAGCCTCGTCCTCCGAAGCCTCGCGCCGTGATGCGTCACCGTTTGTGACTGTTGACTATATTGGTCACTAGATACACAATGAAAGCCCCGCTCACTTCGTCACTGGGTCTTTCATGGTTCGGCGTCGCCTCGCTTTCTTCGCAGTCGCTTCCGCACTGCCCCTCGCGCTAGCCGCCTGCAGCGGAAAAGCGCCGTCCGATCCGCGCACGGAAGCGCCGCTCGTGCGTACCGCCGTCGTGCAGGCGGCCGTTCCCGCGTCCCGCTCGTTCAGCGGCACCGTCGCCGCGCGCGTGCAGAGCGATCTCGGCTTCCGGGTAGCCGGCAAGGTGCTGGAACGGCTCGTCGATACCGGGCAAGCCGTCAAGCGCGGCCAGCCGCTGATGCGGCTCGATCCGGTCGACCTGAAGCTCGCGGCGCGCGCCCGCGACGAGGCCGTCGCCGCCGCCCGGGCCCGCGCGCGGCAAACCGCCGAGGACGAAGCCCGTTACCGCGACCTGCGCGGCACCGGCGCGATATCGGCGTCGGCCTATGACCAGATCAAGGCAGCAGCCGATGCCGCGAAAGCGCAACTGAGCGCCGCCGAAGCCGACGCCGACGTCGCGCGCAACGCGACCGGCTATGCGCAACTCGTCGCGGACGGCGACGGCGTCGTGATGGAAACGCTCGCGGAGCCCGGTCAGGTCGTCAGCGCGGGACAGCCGGTGGTGCGGCTCGCGCACGCCGGTAGCCGCGAAGCCGTGATCCAGTTGCCCGAAACCCTGCGCCCGGCGGTCGGGTCGGTCGCGCAGGCCGGGCTGTTCGGCAAACCGGACGTCAGCGTCCCCGCGACGCTGCGCCAGCTTTCCGATACCGCGGACGCGAGAACGCGCACTTTCGAAGCACGCTACGTGCTGCAGGGCGCGCTGGCCGATGCCCCGCTGGGCGCGACCGTCACGATCCGCGTGCCGGACGACGCGCGCACGGCTTCGCAAGGCGGCATGCAGGTGCCGATCGGCGCGCTGCTGGACGCGGGCAAAGGGCCCGGCGTGTGGGTCGTCGCCGGTGAACCGGCCAAGGTGGCGTGGCGGCCGGTCAAGGTCGAGCATCTCGACGACGACAGCGCGCGCGTGTCCGGCGACGGCGGGCTCAGGCAAGGCGAGCGCGTCGTCGCGCTCGGCGCGCAGTTGCTGCACGAAGGCGAAGCGGTCCGCGTATCCGCGCCGGTCGCCACGGTCGCGAGCGAAGGAGCACGGCCGTGAGCGAACGCCGATTCAACCTGTCCGCGCTCGCCGTGCGCGAGCGCGCGATCACGCTGTTCCTGATCTGCCTGATTTCGCTGGCTGGCCTCGTGTCGTTCTTCAAGCTGGGCCGCGCGGAAGACCCGGCGTTCACGATCAAGGTGATGACGATCATCACCGCATGGCCGGGCGCCACCGCGCAGGAAATGCACGATCAGGTTGCCGAAAAGATCGAAAAGCGCATGCAGGAGCTGCGCTGGTACGACCGCACCGAAACCTACACGCGCCCGGGCCTCGCGATCACGACGCTGACGCTGCTCGACAGCACGCCGCCGTCGGAAGTGCAGGAGCAGTTCTACCAAGCGCGCAAGAAGATCGGCGACGAAGCGACCAACCTGCCGGCCGGCGTGATCGGCCCGATGGTCAACGACGAATACGCGGACGTCACGTTCGCGCTGTTCGCGCTGAAGGCCAAGGGCGAACCGCAGCGCCTGCTGGTGCGCGACGCCGAAGCGTTGCGCCAGCGGCTGCTGCACGTGGCGGGCGTGAAGAAGGTCGACATCATCGGCGAGCAGGCCGAGCGCATCTACGTGCAGTTGGCGCACGACCGGCTCGCGACGCTCGGCGTGAGCCCGCAGGACGTGTTCGCCGCGCTCAAAGGCCAGAACGTGCTGACGGCGGCCGGCTCCGTCGAGACGCGCGGGCCGGAGATCTTCATTCGCGTGGACGGCGCGTTCGACAAGCTGCAGAAGATCCGCGACACGCCGATCGTCTCGCAGGGCCGCACGCTGAAGCTGTCGGACATCGCGACCGTCGAGCGCGGTTACGAGGATCCGTCGACGTTCATGATCCGCAACAACGGCGAGCCTGCGCTGCTGCTCGGCATCGTGATGCGCGACGGCTGGAACGGGCTCGACCTCGGCCGCGCGCTGGACCATGAAGTCGGCGCGATCAATGCGGGGCTGCCGCTCGGCATGAGCCTGACCAAGGTCACCGATCAATCCGTGAACATCAGCTCGGCCGTCGACGAGTTCATGGTCAAGTTCTTCGCCGCGCTGCTCGTCGTCATGCTGGTGAGCTTCGTCAGCATGGGCTGGCGCGTGGGGCTCGTGGTCGCCGCGGCCGTGCCGCTGACGCTGGCCGTGGTGTTCGTCGTGATGGCCGCCACCGGCAAGAACTTCGACCGCATCACGCTCGGCTCGCTGATCCTCGCGCTCGGGCTGCTCGTCGACGACGCGATCATCGCGATCGAAATGATGGTCGTGAAGATGGAGGAAGGCTATGGGCGCGTGGCCGCGTCGGCCTACGCGTGGAGCCATACGGCCGCGCCGATGCTGGCCGGCACGCTGGTGACCGCAGTCGGCTTCATGCCGAACGGCTTCGCGCGCTCCACCGCCGGCGAATACACGAGCAACATGTTCTGGATCGTCGGGATCGCGTTGATTGCGTCGTGGGTCGTGGCGGTGGTGTTCACGCCGTACCTCGGCGTGAAGATGCTGCCCGAGTTCAGGAAGATCGAAGGCGGTCACGATGCGATCTACGACACGCCGCGCTACAACCGTTTCCGCCAGATGCTGACGCGCGTGATCGCGCGCAAATGGCTGGTTGCGGGGTCCGTCGTCGGCCTGTTCGTCCTCGCCATTCTCGGCATGGCGGTCGTCAAGAAGCAGTTCTTCCCGATCTCCGATCGCCCCGAGGTGCTCGTCGAGGTGCAGATGCCGTACGGCACGTCGATTTCGCAAACGAGCGCCGCCGCGTCGAAGGTCGAGGCGTGGCTCGCGAAGCAGAAGGAAGCGCGGATCGTCACCGCGTACGTCGGCCAGGGCGCGCCGCGCTTCTACCTGGCGATGGGCCCGGAGCTGCCCGATCCGTCGTTCGCGAAGATCGTGGTGCGCACCGACAGCCAGGACGAACGCGACGCGTTGAAGGCGCGCCTGCGCCGCGCCGTCGCCGACGGCCTCGCGCCCGAAGCGCGCGTGCGCGTCACGCAACTCGTGTTCGGCCCGTATTCGCCGTTCCCGGTCGCGTACCGGATCACCGGCCCCGATCCCGACACGCTGCGCGGTATCGCGTCCGACGTGGGGCACGTGATGAACGGCAGCCCGATGATGCGTACCGTCAATGCCGACTGGGGCACGCGCGCGCCGACGCTGCACTTCACGCTGCAGCAGGATCGCCTGCAGGCGGTCGGGTTGACGTCCAGCGCGGTCGCGCAGCAGTTGCAGTTCCTGCTGACCGGCGTGCCCGTCACCGCGGTGCGCGAGGACATCCGGACCGTGCAGGTGATCGCGCGTTCGGGCGGCGATGCGCGGCTCGACCCGGCGCGGCTCGACGACTTCACGCTCGCCGGCGCGAACGGGCAGCGCATTCCGCTGTCGCAGGTCGGCAAGGTCGACGTGCGGATGGAGGAACCGATCCTGCGCTGGCGCGATCGCGTGCCGACGATCACGGTGCGCGGCGACATCGCCGACGGCTTGCAGCCGCCCGACGTATCGGCTGCCATCACGAAGCAGCTTCAACCGATCATGGCCCGGTTGCCGAGCGGCTATCGGATCGACGAAGCCGGCTCCATCGAGGAATCGGGCAAGGCGACGACCGCGATGCTGCCGCTGTTCCCGATCATGCTCGCGATCACGCTCGTCATCATCATCTTCCAGGTGCGCTCGATCTCGGCGATGGTGATGGTGTTCATGACGAGCCCGCTCGGGCTGATCGGCGTGGTGCCGACGCTGATCCTGTTCCGGCAGCCGTTCGGCATCAACGCGCTGGTCGGCCTCATTGCGTTGTCGGGGATCCTGATGCGCAACACGCTGATCCTGATCGGGCAGATCCACCAGAACGAACAGGCCGGGCTGGATCCGTTCCATGCGGTCGTCGAGGCGACCGTACAGCGCGCGCGGCCGGTGATCCTCACCGCGATGGCGGCCGTGCTCGCGTTCATTCCGCTCACGCATTCGGTGTTCTGGGGCACGCTCGCGTACACGCTGATCGGTGGCACGTTCGCCGGGACGATCCTCACGCTGGTGTTCCTGCCGGCGATGTACGCGATCTGGTTCAGGATCGGGCCGGGCCGCACCGCCGGCTCGCATCGCGGCGAGCCCGAACCGGCGTCGCTGACCGACGCCACGCTTGCGGCCACGCTCGACGCGCGCAACTGACCCTTCCCCCATTCACCCTTTCGAAGGAAACAGCCATGTCGAACCCTACCGTTGTCGTCGTGACCGGCGTGTCTTCGGGCATCGGGCGCGCCGCCGCCGAGAAGTTCGCCAAACGCGGGTGCCGCGTGTTCGGCACCGTGCGCAGCATTGCGCGAACGGCGCCCGTCGCCGGCGTCGAGTTGATCGAGATGGACGTGCGCGACGATGCGTCCGTTCAATCCGGAATCCGTACGATCGTCGAGCGGGCCGCGCGTATCGACGTGCTCGTCAACAACGCGGGCACGAGCCTGATCGGCGCGGTGGAAGAAACGTCGATGGACGAAGCGACGGCATTGTTCGACACCAACGTGTTCAGCATCCTGCGCACGGTGCAGGCGGTGCTGCCGCACATGCGCGCACGCCGCAGCGGACGCATCGTCAACGTCAGTTCGGTGCTCGGGTTCTTGCCGGCGCCGTACATGGGACTCTATGCGGCGTCCAAGCATGCGGTCGAAGGGTTGACCGAAACGCTCGATCACGAGGTGCGGCAATTCGGCATTCGTGCCACCCTGGTCGAACCGTCGTTTACGCGGACCAATCTCGACGTCAATGCGCCGCTCGCGAACCTGAAGATCGCCGATTACGACCGCGAACGGACGCTTGCGTCGCGCGCGGTCGTCGACAACGTGAAAGCGGCGCCCGAGCCCGACGGCGTGGCCGCCACCATCGTCGATGCAGCGCTCGGCGCGTGGCGCATGCGACGCGCACCTTCGGGAGAGGCGTCTCTGCTGAGCAAATTGAGACGCTTCATGCCGGCGGGCCCGGTCGATTCGAGCCTGCGCAAGAAGTTCCGGCTCGCGTGACGCGGCAGGCCGAAAGCGTGCGGGTATCGGAACGACCGGGCCGCCGTGTCATCAAGGCGTTCAACACCCTCCTCGCGTATTCGCTTGCCGAACTCGGCGCACCGCCCGTCACTTGCACGAATAGTTCGCCGCGTCCCTGATCGACCCCGAACCGTTGTACGTCGCCTTCGTCGGATACATGCAGACAGGCTGGCTCGCGCTGCCGTCCGCCGACGTCAGCCTGATGCTGGCCGGCGCGTTGCCGTTCTCGACCCAGTTGACCAGCTGCGCATACAGGTCCTGTCGGTCCGCATGCGGCAGCGGCAGCGTATTGGCCGTTTGCGCCGGGCCGGCCGTACCGTTGACACCGCCATAGCCGCTGCAATGCCCCATGCCCGGCACCAGGAACAGCCGGTCGAACTGCTGTACGGCAGGAATACCGCCCATCCGGCTCGCCACGCGTTCGTAGTAGTGGATGCTGCCCGACGGCGTGATCAGCGGATCGGCAAGACCGTGGTAATGCAGCACCTTCGCACCGTGCTTCACGAGCCCCGACAGGTCCGGGTTATCTGTATTGATGTTGCCGAACGACGACTGCAGTGCGATCCCCTGGTCATAGGCGTTCGCAAGACCCGCAAAGCCGAGGCTCTTCCACTTGTTCGCGCCGTTGCCGGTCGCGTTCGTGAAGCTGGTGCCGGCGATGGTCGGGTCCTGCAGCTCCAGCGCGACCAGGTCGGTCGAGATGCTGAACGGTGACGATCCTGCCAGCGCGCCGGTGCCCGTGCCGCGCATCAGGCCGAACCACAGCTGGTTGCTCGCGAGCGACGTGGCCGTTCCGATGTCGGCCGCGGGGCTCGGCACCGAACCGTCGCGCGTCATCCCGTACCAGGTCTTGTTCATCGCGGTTGCCTGCGCGGCCGTCACGCACGCGGCCGTCGTGTTCGTGCCGGTGACAGCGCCGATCTTCACGCCCGAGCACAGCACGTTCGCGTCCTGGGTCGGATCGTAACGGCACCGGGCCGGGTCCATCAGGTAACCGAGATGCTGGCCGCCGACCGTGTCGCACGCGCTGACCGCCGCCCCCGACAGCAGCGACTGCTGCGCATCCGTCAACGTCGCGCCGCCGAGATCGACCTGCGCGACGACCTGCGGATACAGCTCGCCCGTAATGAACTTCGACCAGTTGAACGCAGGCGCGCCGTTCAGGTAGCCGTCGTAATCGGACGGATTGTTCTGCGCTTCGTTGTAACCCTGCCGGCCGCCGGTCGAGCAGCCGTCCCAGTACGCATACTTCTGCGGCGTCGCGTAGTACGCGGCGACCAGCGCCTTCGTCTTGAGCGCCAGTTCGTGCAGGCTGCGCTGCGCGAAGTCCGTCCACAACGTCGTGTTGATCGTGCCGTCCGGATTCATCGCGAACGATCCGTTCTGGATCGTGTGCCCGGTATCCGTCGTGCCGACCACCGCGCCCTCGGACGCCGCGATCGTCGCGGCGTTCGGCACGCCGCCGGCGCTCGCGACCTGTGTCGGATCGTCGTACGCACCGCCTTGCCAACCGCCGCCGCCGAGGTTGTGGATCCGGTGATTCCAGTTCGCCGGCGCCGGCAGCCAGATCTCCATGCCGATGCCCGCCGACGTCGACGGCGCGCCGGCCGGCCCCGCGTGACCGGGGCCGACGTTCAGCTTGACGAGACACAGGTCGCTACCGGCAACCGGCGTCGCGGACGTGGCGGCCGATGCATTCAGCACCAGCGGATCGCCGGCCTTGAACGACTTCACGGCGATGACGGTGGTGTTCGCGTCCGGCGCGAAGCGCTCCTTCATCGTCTGATCGCAGGTCAACGCGGCGTCGGCCGTGCCGCCTCCGGCATCCCGGACTTCGTTGTCGTTGCAACCGGACACCATCAGCACGCCGGCCGCGGATGCCGCGACAGCCATGCCGAAACACCATCCACCACGACGGGTTCTACCGTTGAGCATCGACGCCATTCCACCCCTCCGTTCTCTCTCGATTGATTTGCGTACAGGGAAAGCCAATGCACGCGCCAAAACCGCGGGCATCGCGTTGCACCGCGTGTCGGGCGGCTCATGCGCCGCCGCGACTAGGTCCGCAGCACCGCCACCGCCTTGATCTCGACGATGTAGCCCGGCGCGCCGCCGAGCATGTGCGCGCCGATCGCCGTCCACGCCGGCCGCGGATGCGCATGGAAATAGCGGTCGCGCACCTGCATGAACAGCGGCAGGTCGCGCATGTCGGTGTGGAAAGTCGTCAGGTCGACCACGTCGTCGAACGATGCGCCGGCCGCCTCCAGCACGAGCCTCAGGTTCTCGAACGCCTGCACGATTTGCGCTTCGCGATCCTCGACCAGTTGCATCGCCGCGTCGCGGCCGATCTGGCCGGATACATAGACGGTATCGCCGACCTTGATCGCCGGCGCATAGCCGATTTTTTCGTACACGGCCTCCATGCCGGCCGGGATGATCGCTTCGCGTTTGCTCATGAGTGTCTCCGTGGCCGGACTTGCCGCGCCGGCCGGTTACGTGATGGTCGTCGTGCGCCCGGCAGCGGCGCGTGCACCGTGAAGCAAGCCAATCGGCACGCGCGCCCTTCAACCCGTATCGCCACCCGCGACCGGCAGCACCGTACCGGTGATGTAGCTCGCCTCGTCCGACGCGAGGAACAGGATCGGCGCGATCTGCTCGTCGAGGCTGCCGTAGCGCTTGAAGTACGTCGAGTCGGTCACCTGTCGCACGGCTTCGCCCATCCACGCCTGCTCCTGCTCGGTGTCGCCGGCCGCATTGCGCGGCACGCGGCGCGGCGGCGCGCTGGTGCCGCCCGGTGCGGTCGCGACGACGCGGATGTTGTGTTCCGCGTACTCCATCGCGAGCGCCGACGTCAGTGCGTTCACGCCGCCCTTCGCAGCCGAATACGGCACGCGTCGAATGCCGCGCGTCGCGTTCGACGAGACGTTGACGATCGTGCCGCCGCCGCGCGCGATCAGGTGCGGCAGCACGGCGTGACACGCATAGAGCGTCGGCATCAGCGAGCGGCGGATTTCCGCGTCGATCTGCGCGGGCTCGAACTCGGCGAACGGGCGCATGCGAATCGCGCCGCCGACGCCGTTGATCAGGATGTCGATGCCGCCGAACCGCTGCACCGCATACGCGATTGCCGCGTGCGCGCCCTCATAGGTTTCGAGATCGGCGACGAAGCCTGCCGTCTCGCCACCGGTCGCCTCGGCCGCCACGTCGGCGACGAAATCCGCGCGATCGACGAACAGCACCTTGCCGCCCTCGGCGGCCGCGCGCAGCGCGACGCCGCGGCCGATGCCCTGCGCAGCGCCAGTGACGACGACGACCTTGCCGGAGAATCGTTGCATGGTCATGCCGCCTTTGCCGTGACGTTGGGGGTGAACTTCTCGTAGTGGAAGCTGTTCGGCTTCACGCCTGCGTCGTCGAAGTACTGGCGCACCGCATCGACCATCGGCGGCGGTCCGCACAGATACACGTCGACGTCGCCGTCGTTCAGCGCATCGGCCGGGATGTGCTGCGTGACCCAGCCCTTGCGTGCGTGATTCGATGCCGAATCGGCAACGACCGTCGCGAAACTGAAGTTCGGCAGCTTCGCCGCGAGCGCTTCGATTACGTCGACCAGCACCAGATCGAGATCGCGCGTGACGCCGTAGATCAGGTGCACCTTCTGCTGCGAGCCGCTGCGCGCCAGCACTTCAAGCATCGACAGGAACGGCGCGAGGCCCGTGCCGCCGGCGAGGAACAGCAGCGGCCGCTGCACGTCGCGCAGATAGAAGCTGCCGAGCGGCCCATGCAGTTCGAGCGTGTCGCCCAGCCGCGCCGATTCGAGCCACGTGCTCATCACGCCGCCGGGAATCTTCTTGATCAGGAATCCGACCTTCGCGTCGCCCGGCGCGGACGAGAACGAATACGAGCGATGCTGCCCGCTGCCCGGCACGCCGATGTTCACGTACTGGCCCGGCAGGAACGCCGGCGCACTCGCGCCGACATCGAGTTCGAGCACGACCGCCGCATCGTTGTGCTGCTCGACCTTCGTGACCGTCGCGGCAAAACTGCTCTGCCCCGTCTTGCAGGCGACCGACGACGTCGGCACCGCAATCACGCAATCGCTTTGCGGCACCATCTGGCAGGTCAGCACGAGGCCGCCGTCCTTTTCGTCCTCGGTCAGCGCATCGTCGATGTAGTCGTCGCCGAGGTCGTAGCGACCGCTTTCGGCGCGGCACTTGCAGGTGCCGCACACGCCGTCGGAGCAATCCATCGGCAGGTTGATCTTCGCGCGGAAGGCCGCGTCGAGCACCTTCTCGCCGGCCTTGCAGTCGATGAAGCGGGTCACCCCGTCCTCGAAATTCAGTGCAATCTTGTAGCTGGACATCGCGTCACCTCCACTTCCTTTCATGGCAAACCAACGGCATCAGACGTGATAGACGTCGAGCACCTGCCGGATGTAGTCGTTCTTCAGCACGATCTTCTTGTGCGAAATCAGCAGCGCGTCGCCCGCGCGCCGCAACGTGACGAACATCGTGCCGAAGAAGTGATCGGTCACGCGGTAACGGTGGTTCAGCGTGTGGAAGTTGTAGCGCACGTCGACCTCGTCGTCGCGTTCGGCCAGCACCTCGACGTTCGTCACGTTGTGGCTGGTGCGCGGCTCGGGCGTCGATGCGCCGCTGCGCTCGGTCTTGATCCGGAACACGCGATCCTCGAGGCCGCCGCGATCCGCGTAATACATCAGCGAGATCTGGCTGCGCGGATCGTCGGTCGGCCGGTCGTCGTCGTCCCATGCGGGCATCCAGTACGTGACGTCCTCCGTGTAGCAGGTGAGCCACGCGTCCCACTCGCGATCGTCGAGCAGGCGCGCTTCGCGATACAGCGCCGCGCAAATCGTCCGGTAATCGAAGCTCATGCCGCCACCTCCCCGCGTTCCTTCTTCAGCGCATCGCGCATCACGTGCACCCAGTGTTCGTGCTGACACACGAACAGCCCTTCGTCCTCGCTGCGCTCGCCGGAAATGCGCGGGTTCAGCCCCATCTTCTTCGCGTTCTCGTCCGGCCCGTCGATCCACAGCGGCGCGCCGCGCGACAGGTCGTTCCACATCGCCGAGATGCCTGCATAGCCGGCCTGGCACGCGCGGAATTCTTCCAGGTCGTCGGCCGTGCCCATGCCGGTCACGTTGAAGAAATCCTCGTACTGGCGAATCCGCGTCGTGCGGTCCGCGTGGCTCTCGCCCTTCGGCGCGAAGCAGAAGATCGTGACCTCGGTCTTGTCGACGCCGAGCGGCCGCACCACGCGAATCTGCGTGCTGAACTGGTCCATCAGGAACACGTTCGGGTACACGCACAGGTTGCGCGTCTGGTTCACGATGAAATCGGCCTGCACGTCGCCGACGCGCGCCTTGATCTCGTCACGATGCTGGTACACGGGACGTACTTCCGGGTTCATCGTCTGGGTCCACAGCAGGATGTGGCCGTTGTCGAAGCCGTACACGCCCGCGACCGACTTGCTCCAACTGTTCGCGTCGACGGCCTTGGTGCCGTCCTCCTTGCGGCGGCCCATCGTCGCCGCATAGTTCCAGTGCACGGTGCTCACGTGATAGCCGTCGCAACCGTTCTCCATCTGCATTTTCCAGTTGCCTTCGTAGATGTAGGACGAGCTGCCGCGCAGCACTTCGAGCCCGTTCGGCGCCTGGTCGACGATCTGGTCGATGATCACGCGCACCTCGCCGAGGTAATCCTCGAGCGGCAGCACGTCGGCGTTGAGGCTGCCGAACAGGAAGCCGCGATAGTTCGCGAAGCGCGCGACCTTCTTCAGGTCGTGCGAGCCGTGCGTGTTGAACTGCACCGGATACTCGGTCGTCTTCTCGTCCTTCACCTTCAGCAGCTTGCCGGTGTTCGAGAAGGTCCAGCCGTGGAACGGGCACGTGAAGCTGCCCTTGTTGCCGTGCTTGCGGCGGCACAGCATCGCGCCCTTGTGCGCGCACGCATTGATGACCGCGTGCAGCTCGCCGGTCTTGTCGCGCGTGATGACGATCGGCTGACGGCCGATCCACGTCGTGTAGTAATCGTTGTTGTCCGGAATCTGGCTTTCGTGCGCCAGGTACACCCAGTTGCCCTCGAAGATGTGCTTCATCTCGAGCTCGTACAGTTGCGCGTTCGTGAAGATGTCGCGGCGGCAGCGGAAGATGCCGGCCGCCTTGTCATCCTGCACGGCGGTTTCCAGCAGGTGATCCAGTTCGGTGGGGTGGTCGGTCGTGACGGACATGATGGCTCCTCCCATGCGCGTGCCGCGTCCTGCAAGCACGCTCGCATCGGTATCGGTTGAAACTCGGGGAACCGGCCGGCACGGCGGCGCACGCGCGCCGCCGTGCCGCCGGCGGTTATGCGGTGGCGGACGCGCGCAGGCGTTCGACGATCTGGTTGTCCTTGCCCTGCACGCGCGGCGTCAAGACGAAGTTGAATTCGATGTCCTGGTACGCGTCGGTTTTCATCCCGAGTGCGGTGCCGCCGGTCTTTTCGGTCACGGGCGGGATCAGTTCCTCGCGCGTCGCATACGCGAAGTCATCCCAGATCAGCGGATCGCCGGCGATGTTGAACTGCGTCGTCAGTTTGCGATGGCCGTCGCTGGTCACGAAGAAGTGCACGTGAGCGGGACGGTTGCCGTGGCGGCCGAGACGGTTCAGCAACTGCTGCGTCGCGCCCTGCGGCGGGCAGCCGTAGCCGACCGGCATCAGCGTGCGGAATTCGTACTTACCGTCGGCGCCCGTCTTCACCGCGCCGCGCAGGTTGAAGTCGCTCTGCTTGCCGGTCGGGTCGAAGTGCGAATAGAAGCCGTGCGAATTCGCGTGCCAGCATTCGACCAACGCGCCGGCGATCGGCTTGCCGTCCAGATCCTTCACCGTGCCGTGGATCACGAGCGGGCCTGCGCCTTCGTCCGCGTCGAGGTCGATCTTCGCGACGCCGTCGCGCACCGGTGCGCCCGCCACGTACAGCGGCCCCTCGATCGTGCGCGGCGTGCCGCCGTCGAGGCCGATCGCCTTGTCCTCGGCGTCCATCCGGACGTCGAGATACTTCTCGAGACCGAGGCCGGCCGCGAGCAGCGCTGCTTCGCCATCCTGACCGAGCTTGTTCAGATAGTTGACGCCGGCCCACACTTCGTCGGGCGTGATGTCGAGATCGTCGATCGCCTTGAACAGGTCGCCGAGCAGGCGCAGCACGATCTGCTGTGTACGTGCGTCGCCGTTCGTGTCATTTCCGCCTTTCCCGCCCGCGTTCGATGCGGCCTTCAGCAGATCCTGCACTTCCCGGGTATCGAAAACCTTGACGCTCATGATGGTGTCTCCGTGTGTATTTGGGGGTGACGGTCTTTGCCTGACTCGATTACCGCGCGACTTTCGTTTGCCGGTCGCGGGCGCGAGGCACGCATCGATCGCGAGCTGCATCGCTTCCGGGCGACATGGGGCGCGCTGCGTGGGGCTGTTCATGGAACGGATTTATACGCGGCGGGGAAACGGAGCGTCCAATACTTTTGGTTCGGTTTTTTGATACCTGGTGGGTATCGAAACCGTGCTTTAGATCGCCAATATTGCATTGCACCATACCTGTTTTAGCTAGGTATGCGGGCTGGGAGGCTTGCTGGAGCGCGATCGCGCGAATGCGGAATATCGCTGGGGAAGGATGCGGTGCGGCGGGTTTCGGCAGCGGGAAAACCGGCCGAAACCAGCGGCCTGCCGAGTCGATCAGGGTTTTCCTGATGGGAAAACGGTGCGCTGGCCGTCCGGCCTCCGGCTTCGGCGTCGGTTTCCGCGAATGATCGGAAGGAATCGGGTAGGTCGCTATCCAATTGGGCGCTGCATGACGATGAGATCTCCGGTAAATCTCGGACTGCTCGCGCGTCGAATCTCCTCGAAACCCTCGCGCTGCCAGAACGCATAGGCACGAGGATTGGTTGAAACGACTGCAAGTTGTGCGGCGCGATAGCCCCACTCGCCCGCCATCTCGATCAACAGGTTTAAAGCGGTCTTTCCAAAGCCTCGCCCCTGATCCGCTTCGGTGAAAAGCATCAGGCCGATCCATATGCAGTCATCCGTTGGATACGAACGAATCACATCTGCGCAACCGATCATCTCGCGTTCGATAAAGAATCCGAAGACTGATTTTTGTGCCGCATTCGTGCCCACCGGCTTGCCGAAGAAGAAATCGTCGACATCTTCCGTCGAGGGGGAGCGACCTTCAACGAGTTCCGCGTACGAAGGTGCTTCAGTGAAGACGCGCAAGACGTTTGCCCAGTCGCTGGCGGATTCACTGGTAAGCGGGAGCACTGTGAGCATCGGGTACCCGAACGAAATGGAAAATTCGATTCTAGGCGGGTCAATTCGGCAGCGGTGCATTGCACCGTCGCCGCGAACGTCCGTGTGCGGGAGAGTTGAGCGCTCTTCAGGATCGGCGCCAGGCGTGCGGCCCAAATCCGCCCGCCAACTGTTCAATTTCCGCACACCGAATCGCGAACGCCTCCCAATCCACGCGCCTCCCGCGCGTGGGAAAAAACCCGGATACCCCCGCCTCTCGGCCCTCGCCTACCCTCGCGCGCATGCCGGTCGATGCTCACGCAACGATCCGGCCGATCCGAATTTCCCCAGGAGCGCACATGAATAGCAACACCCCCGCACTGTTCGACACCGACGTCTGGCGCGGCAAGACCTTCAACGGACGCTGGCACACAACCCCACACGCCGCCGACGTGATCGAACCCGCAACCGGCAACACGCTCGGCCGCATCGGTCTCGCCGACGCCGCGGCCATGGCCGAAGCATCGGCCGCCGCCCACCGCGCCCAGCCCGCCTGGTTCGCGCTGCCCTACGACGAGCGTGCAGCCGTCCTGCGCCGCGCGGCGGCCGTCGCCGAAACGCACTTCGATTCGATCGTCGACTGGCTCGTGCGCGAAAGCGGCTCGACGCGTGCGAAGGCGGCATTCGAAACGTCCGTCACGATCAAGGCGCTGCACGAAGCAGCCGGGCTGCCGTCGCGCGCGGCCGGCGAAGTGCTGCCGTCGGCGGCCGGCCGGCTGTCGCTCGCGCGCCGCCGCCCGCGCGGCGTGGTCGGCGTGATCTCGCCGTTCAATTTCCCGCTGTACCTCGCGATACGCGCGGTCGCGCCGGCGCTCGCGCTCGGCAACGCGGTCGTGCTGAAGCCCGATCCGCGCACCGCCGTGTGCGGCGGCGTCGCGATCGCCCGCGTGTTCGAGCTCGCCGGCCTGCCCGAAGGCGTGCTGCACGTGCTGCCGGGCGACGGCGCGGCCGGCGCGGCGCTGGTCGCCGATCCGCACGTCGCGATGATCCAGTTCACCGGCTCCACCGCGGCCGGGCGCAAGGTCGGCGAAGCGGCGGGCCGCCATCTGAAGAAGGTATCGCTCGAACTCGGCGGCAAGAACTCGCTGATCGTGCTCGACGATGCGGACCTCGACCGCGCGGTCGCGAACACCGCGTGGGGTGCGTATCTGCATCAAGGCCAGATCTGCATGGCGACCGGCCGCGTGCTCGTGCAGCGCGCGATTCACGACCGCTTCGTCGCGAAGCTCGTCGAGAAGGCGCAAAGCCTGCGCGTCGGCGACCCGGCCACCGGCGACGTCGGCCTCGGCCCGCTGATCAACGCCGCGCAACGCGACCATGCGGCGAGCGTGGTCGATGCGGCGCGGCGCGCGGGCGCGCGCGTCGAGACGGGCGGCGGCCATCGCGGCCTGTTCTTCGAGCCGACCGTGCTGAGCGGCGTCGCGCCGGGCAATCCGGCGTTCGACGAGGAGATTTTCGGGCCGGTCGCGATCGTCGTGCCGTTCGATACCGACGAAGACGCGATCGCACTCGCGAACCGGACCGAATACGGGCTGTCGATGGCGATCCTGTCCGCCGACGTCGGCCGCGCGCTGAGGATCGGCGAGCGGTTGAACACGGGGCTGCTGCACATCAACGACCAGACGGTCAACGACGAAGTGATCAACCCGTTCGGCGGCGTCGGCGCATCGGGCAATGGCTCGAGCATCGGCGGTGCGGCAAACTGGGAGGAATTCACGCAGTGGCAGTGGCTGACGATCAAGGGCGAAGCGCCGCCGTATCCGATTTGACGAGGAGACCGACCATGTACACCGAACACGACACACGCGCCGTCACCGCGGCCGTCGCGCGCTCCGCGAGCGCGCCCTTCTCGATCGAAGCGGCCCGGATCCGCGCGCCGCGCGGCGACGAGGTGCTGGTGCGCGTCGTCGCGACCGGCCTGTGCCATACCGACCTGATCGTGCGCGACCAGTACTATCCGGTGCCGCTGCCGGCCGTGCTCGGTCACGAAGGCGCCGGCGTGGTCGAGGCGGTCGGCCCGAACGTGAAGACGCTCGCGGCCGGCGATCACGTCGTGCTGACCTACGGCGCGTGCGGCCATTGCGCGTCGTGCGTCGGCGGTCACGGCGCGTATTGCCGGCAGTTCTTCGCGCTGAATTTCGGCGGCGCCGACGCCGACGGGCAGACGGCCATCCGCGACGAAGCCGGCCAACCGCTGCACGATCATTTCTTCGCGCAGTCGTCGTTCGCGAGCTACGCGCTCGCGCGCGAGAACAACGCGATCAAGGTGCCGAAGGAAGCGCCGCTCGAACTGCTCGGCCCGCTCGGCTGCGGGATCCAGACCGGCGCGGGCGCGGTGATCAATTCGCTCGCGGTGCGCACGGGCAGCAGCTTCGCGAGCTTCGGCGCGGGCGCGGTCGGGATGAGCGCGGTGATGGCCGCGCGCATCGCCGGCGCGACGACGATCATCGCGGTCGACATCGTGCCGTCGCGGCTCGCGCTGGCGCTCGAGCTCGGCGCGACGCACGCGCTCAACAGCAAGGAAGTCGACGTGGCCGACGCGATCCGTGAGATCACCGGCGGCGGCGTCGACTACGCGCTCGAATCGACCGGGCTGCCGGCCGTGCTGTCGCAAGGAATCGACGCGCTCGGCTCGCGCGGCACGATGGGCGTGGTCGGCGCGCCGAAGCTCGGTACGAAAGCCGAATTCGACGTAAACAGCCTGCTGCTCGGCGGCCACACGATCCGCGGCATCGTCGAAGGCGACAGCGTGCCGCAGACGTTCATTCCGCAGCTCGTGCAGCTGTATCTGCAAGGGCGGTTCCCGTTCGACCGGCTGGTGAAGTTCTATCCGCTCGACCAGATCAACCAGGCGGCGGAAGACAGCAGCAAGGGCCTTACGCTCAAGCCGATCCTGCGGCTGCCGCATTGAGCGCGCGGGCGCCGCGCGTGCCGCCGACGCCCCGCGGCGGCACGCGACGACGCCCTGGTCGGGGAGGAAAATGCCGCATTCCGGGCACCGGGCTATATTACGCATTCGCTCGACACGCCGGCGCGGCACGCGCGCCCGGACATTCGACCCACATGGAGCGCAGCGTGAACATGGCCCCTGAATTCCCTGCACGGCCGGTCGACCTGGACCGGCTCCGCGCCCGCTTCGCCGCGGGCGAGCCGCTGCCGGAAACGGCGTTGCCGGCCAGCGTCGCGCGCTCCTGGCTGCGTTCGCGCGACGCCGGGCTACGTCCATGGCAGACCGCCCGCTATGAAATGCAGCGCGAACCCGACGAATCGCGCGCGGACCGGCGGCTCTATCGCTGCGTCGCGCAGGAGATCGAGCCGCTGTGGGCTGCATTCGGCGGCAGCGAATGGGCGATCATGTGCGTCAATCCGCACGGCACGATCGTCCATGCGCGCCGCAGCCCGCAATGCGACGACGCGCTGCTGACGCCGATCGTCGCCGGGCGCCGGATCGTCGAGCCGAACATCGGCACGACCGCGCCGAGCTGCGTGATTCACGACGGCGCCGAGGCCGTCGTCGCAGGCGCGCAGCATTATCTCGACGAGTTGTCGCGGGTGTTCTGTCTCGCGGTGCCGCTGGTCGGCTTCGACGGCGAAGTGATCGGCGCGCTCGACATCACCGGCATCGGCCGGCGCAACGTCGTGCAGTTGCGCGAACAGTTCCGGCACGCGGCGCTGTCCGCCGAGCAGCGGCTGTATGCGCTGCTGCGCGACTGCCATCTGCTGCAGGTCCAGCATGACGCGCGCTGGCTCGGCACGCCGCTCGCCGGCGTCATCGCGCTCGACGAAGCGGGCCGCGTGCGCGCGGTGAGCCGCCTGGCCCGCCAGATGCTCGACCTCGCGCCTACCGGGCCGGTCGCGCCGGTCGATCTCCGCCAACTGTTTCCCGGCGCGACGCCCGCGCAGCAGCGCCGTTTGCTGACACCGGCGCGCACGCCGCAGCGGATCTCGCGCGACGATGGTAGCCACGTATGGGTGCGCACCGTGCGTGCGCCGCTCGACCGGGCGACGATGGCGCGCCACGCCGACGTGCTCGAAGACGCCGCCGACGTGTGCAACGTCACGTCGGCCGCCGGCCCGCAGGCGAGCCTGCACGAACAGTCGCTCGATGCGATCCGGCGGACGCTCGCCGAGCACGACGGCAATGTGTCGGCGGCCGCGCGGCAACTCGGCATTTCACGCACGACGCTGTATGCGAAGCTCAGGCAACTCGATGCGGCGGGGATCGGGTACGACGGGTCGCATTGACGTTTCGGGGTGAAGCGAGCCGTGTGGCGATGGCGCCAAGTCACTGCCCTCCGCTGATGCAACCGAAATGCCAGCGATCCCTGCCGCGAACGCATCGACCACGGCCGCCAAAGGTGCCGATCCACGGCGGCCCAAAATCGCCCGGGATCAACGATACGGGTGCGTCGGCACCATGATGACGCCGCCGTGTGTCGGCCCACGGCGCAGCCGCCGCGATCCCTACTCCCGCCACGTCGCCTCCGCGAGCTTCGCCACCAGTTCGTCGTACACCACCCGGATACGCCTGGGCATCGGCCCGCGCCGCGGCCGATAGACGTGCAACTTCCACGGCTCGGGCTCGATGCTCGGCAACACCCGCACGAGACGCCCCTTTTTGACATACGGCCGGACCAGATATTCCGAGCACTGACCCAGCCCCACCCCTGCGCACACGGCGTCGATCTCCACCTCGGCGTCGTCCGTCAGGTAAGCCGGCGACGCCGGCACGAACTGGTGCTCGCCGCGAAACATCCACGGCCACGGCCGCCCGCTTGTGCGATCGATCAGGCACGTCACCGGCATCGCTTCGAGCGCCTTGCGGTTTTTCGGCTCGCCCAGCCGCCTGATCAGCGACGGCGCGGCCACCACCCACATCGGCAACGGCCCGACCACGCGCGCGACGAAGCGGTTATCGCCGATCGCGCCGACGCGCACGCCGATGTCGATCTGCTCGTCAACCACCGGCGACGGCACGTCGGACAGCCGCAAATCGGGCACGAGCCCCGGATACCGCTGCATGAGGCCGGTGAGGATCGGCTGCACGTAATGTCGGCCCATGCCCGACGGCGCGGTGATCCGGACGACGCCGGCCGGCTCGTCGCGCTGGCCGGCGGCAGGCCCGAACAGCCCGTCGACGGCGGCCAGCGCGCCCTGCGCGTCGCGCGCGAACGACTGGCCGAACGCGGTGATCCGGATGCTGCGGGTCGTCCGGTGAAACAGCGTTTCGCCGAGCATCTCCTCCAGCTCGCGCACCGCGCGCGTGACGACCTGCGGCGACACGCCGAGCCGCGCGGCCGCGTCGCGAAACGTCGGCGCCGCGGCGGCCGCGGAAAAGATCTTCAGAAGGTCGAGCCGGTTGAGCATGGGAAGCCTCGATGTCACGCGTGAAGAAGCGATTTTAATTCCTTATAGAGGAATTCTGAATGCGCCATTGTTCCATTTTCTTGCCGCCGCCGAGCGACCACAATGCGCTTCAGACGTCGCTTCGCTTCGACGCAACGGATCAACCATCACGGAGAAATGCACCATGAACGCAAGCACGCACGCTGCCCCGCTCGCAGGCCGCATCGCGGTAATCACGGGCGCCAGTTCCGGCATCGGCCGCGCCTCGGCGATCGAACTCGCGCGGCGCGGCGCGAAGGTCGTCGTCAGCGCCCGACGCAAGGCCGAACTCGACCGACTGGTCGACGAGATCGCGACCACAGGCGGCAACGCAACAGCCTTTGCCGCGGATGTCGCGAACGAAGCCGATCTGCGCAAGCTGTTCGATTTCACGGTGTCGACCCACGGACGCCTCGACATCGCGTTCAACAATGCGGGCACCGAAGGCGTGTTCGCGCCGCTGCTCGAGCAGGACGCGGCAAGCTACGACCGCGTGTTCGAACCGAACGTGCGCGGCGTATTCAATTCGATGAAGTTCGCGGCCGACATCATGCTGCGCCAGGGCAGCGGCAGCATCATCAACAATGCGTCGATGGGCGGCGTCATCGGCTTCGAGCATGCGTCGGTGTATATCGTGAGCAAGCACGCGGTGATCGGGATGACGAAGACGGCTTCGATCGAATGGTTCAAACGCGGCGTGCGCGTCAACGCGCTGTGCCCGGGGCTGATCGATACGCCGTTCCATCAGCGCGGCATCTGGCCGTCGGAGGACGCACGGCTCGCCTTTGCCGCGTCGACGCCGGCCGGCCGCTGGGCGTCGGCCGAAGAAATGGCGACGATCGTCGCGTTCCTCGCGTCGGACGATTCCAGCTATGTGTCGGGGCACGCGCTCGTGGCCGACGGCGGCTATTCGGTCGCGTGATCCACCGGGCGGGAGCAGCGCGGCTTCAACGCGCGGGGGCCACGGCCGCCGCTTCCCGTTTCGCATGCAGCCGCAACGCGAGCCACGCGATCCCGCCCGCGAAGATCGCGACCACGCCGCCGAACGTGCCGATCCACGGCAGGCCGAAGTCGCCCGCGATATGGTTGCCGAGCAGCGCGCCGGCGCCGATCCCGACGTTGTACAGCCCGGAGTAGATCGACACGGCGAGGTCGGTCGCCTCCGGCGCGAGCTTCAGCACCCAAGCCTGCATCGCCAGCCCGAAACAGACGATCGCGCCGCCCCACACCAGCGTGTGCACGGACAGCGTGACGATGTTCAGCGCGCACGGGAACAGGATCAGCAGGCAACCCGACAGCGCGACGATCGACGCGAGCAGGAAATCGTCGGGCCGGTGCGGATAGACGCGATTGAAGCAGACCGCGGCCGGCAGGCCGGCGACGCCGAACAGGATCAGCACGTACGTGATCCGGCTGTTGCTCGCATGGTTCACGCTCTGCACGAACGGTTCGATGTACGTGTACGACGTGAAGTGCGCGGACACGACCAGCACGGTGATCGCGTACAGCGCGACCAGCGCCGGCTTGCGCAGGAACACGCCGATGCTGCTCAGCGACCCGGCGCCCTGGCTCGGCAGCAACGGCAACGTGGCGCGCAGCAACAGCAGCGTGACGCCCGCCGCGCCCGCGATGATCAGGAACGTGATCCGCCAGCCGAACGCCTCGCCGATCACGCGGCCGAGCGGAATGCCGGCCACCATCGCGATCGCCGAGCCCATCGCGATCAGGCTGAGCGCCCGGCTTTTGCGGTCGCTCGGCGCGAGCCGCACCGCGAGCGGGATCGAAATCGACCAGAACACCGCATGCGCGCACGCGATGCCGAGCCGGCCGATCATCAGCACCGTGAAATTCCACGCGAAACCGGTCACGACATGGCTGCCGACGAACACCAGCAGCGCCACGCTCAATAGCTTGCGGCGCTCGACGTGCCGCGTGACGAAGGTCAGCGGCAGCGACACGACCGCGACGGCCCACGCGTAGATCGTCAGCATCAGCCCGACGGCCGTCGGCTGCATCTGCAGGCTGTCGCCGATCGCGCTCAGCAGCGCGACGGGCACGAATTCGGTGGTGTTGAAGATGAAGGCGGAGAGCGCCAGGGCCAGAACGCCCCACCACGATTGTTCGGAACTGACGGCGTCGGGGGTTGCCATACGGGGATTCGACGAAGGTTGGGCGCGCGGGCGGCCCGCCCGGCGCATCGGCGCGATTGTACCAGCGCCGTTCGACACGCCGCCGCCGGGCGCGGCGCGTGCGCGGGACATGGCGGTGACACGGCCGCGCGCCGATAATGTGACGAATTGGGTTTTGCCGACGATTTGCCCGGACGCTACCGGACCAGGAGATTCACATGCGCATTGAAACGTCATTTCTGTTCGATCTCGACGGCACGCTCGTCGACAGCGTCTATCAGCACGTCCTCGCGTGGAAGGAAGCGCTCGATGCCGAAGGCATCGAACTGTCGGTGTGGCGCATCCATCGCAAGATCGGGATGAGCGGCGGCTTGTTCCTGAACCAGTTGCTGCGCGAGACGGCCGGCGACATCGACGCCGATCGCGTCGAACGGCTCGCACGACTGCATGCGGCCGCGTACCAGCGGCTGCGCGCGCAGGTCCGGCCGCTGCCGGGCGCGCGCGAGTTGCTCGCCGCGCTGTCGAACGCCGGCATTCGCTGGGCGATCGCGACCAGCGGGCGGATGGAAACCGCGGCGATCAATCTCGAAGCGCTCGGCGTCGATCCGGCGAAGAACGTGGTCGTCACGCGCGATCAGGTGAAATATGCGAAGCCGGACCCGGACCTGTTCCTGACCGCCGCCGCGAAACTGAACGTGCCGATCGAGCATACGGTGGTGGTCGGCGACAGCATCTGGGACATGCTCGCCGCCGCCCGCTGCCGTGCGCTCGGTGTCGGGCTGCTGGCGGGCGGCTATGGCAGCGACGAGCTGGAACGCGCGGGCGCGCTGCGGGTGTATGACGATCCGGCGGATTTGCTGTGGCACCTCGATGAGGTGGCTGCACGGCCGTAGGCGCCGCTCCACCGCGCCCGGTCCGCTCCTGCGGGAGCGGGCATTTCAGTCGAGCTTGACGTCATGCGGCCGCCCGGCCTCGTCCGGCCGCGCAGCCGCGCGCACGATCGTTCGCGGCGCGGCGCGGCTGCTTTTTTGATGCATCGAATCGAAACAATTCCCGCCGCCATTGACAATCACGATTTAAATATTTTCACCGGTCCTTTTTTCCCGTGATTTTAAAACAAACGGGAAGATTCTTGAAAAATCGAATCGCCTCTCATATAACAAATACACTTTGCTTCCGGTTCACGATCGCAGCATTCGAATCGTGAAAACGCGAGCGACATACGGAGCCGAACCGCCCAGCCGGCGCAACCCCTCGTCGCCAGAAGTCCCGCGCGTGATATGGGGTCTGCATCGCGATATTGCGTCACGGCGCTCTTTCCGCCATTTATTCGGGGTCTTATAAATGCGCACGGATCTTTCGCCTTCATAACGCTTCGACAGAAGCATTACATCGATTTATCCGGTAGCACGATCGCACGTACGGCGGGCGCGGAGTATTTTCGCGCCGGCGTTTCGTGATGGCGTGCGCTGCCGCTCGATCGGCGGGCATTGTTTTGTCCGGTTTGACGGAAATGGACGACGCGAGGATTTCGATGAATCAGATCAGCGAACAGGCAATCGCCGAAATACGCGCGCCGCACCGGGCGCCCGCCCTGCCTATCCGTGTGCTGCATGGCGAGACGGTGAGCGACTACGAACGGAAAGTGCAGACGACCTACGCCGGCAGTCCGGACGACTGGCGCAAGGCGATCGGCGAGTACCTGTTGTTCCAGTTCGGCGTTTACGACGATCCGCGCTCCACGCCGCCGATCTCGCTCGATGAATCGGGCATTCGCTACTTCGAACGCCAGCTTCACCTCGCCGGCTTCGACGGCCCCGTTCCCGCCCGGGTCGAACGCATTCTCGACATCGGCTGCGGCTGGGGCTATATCCTCAAGTATCTGGCTGGCCGCTTCCCCGGCTGCATGCGCCTCGATGGTGTCAACGTCAGTCGCGAACAGCTCGACTACTGCGCACGCTTTCATGCGCTGCACGGGCTCGCGGGACGCATCAACCTGTATCAGTGCAACGCACAGGACGTCGATCGACTGCCCGACCCCGCGACACCGTACGATCTCGTGATCATTCGCGGCGTGATCTCGCATTTCCCGAACGCGCTGTACGAAAAGGCGATGCGTGCGCTGCATGCGCGTGTGCGCAGTGGCGGCTCGGTGGTCATCTCGGACAATCTGTACAACGTCGCACTGAGCGAATACGAGTCCGACACGCCCGACGAGGTCGACCGGATCGCGTGCAAGCACCGGAAGACGCCCGACTATTTCAGGCAGGTGCTGATCGACGCCGGGTTCACTATCCGCGACATGCGCGTGCTGCCGTCGAACATCGACGTCGCGCGCTGGCTGATGGATGCCAAGGCCAACATCGACCGCCATTTTCCGCACCGCGCGCCGGACACGCTGGAAGAATTGCGGGTGCTCGCCGAAAACTGGTCCGTCGCGCTGATCAAGAACAAGGTGTCGACCTACAGCATCGTCGCGGTCAAACCGGACGCGTGAGCCGGAGAGCCGCATGCAAGCCTCCGGAACGCCCCGCGCCTTGAGCGCGCCGCCCAGCGAGACGCAAACGCTGGTACTGCCGCTGCCGCGTCTGTCGCTGCCCGTCGCACGGCACCCGCAGCACGAAGCAGTCGAGCAGCAACTCGCGATCGACGACTATCCGTACATCCTGCAGCACTATCGCAGCGACGCAGCGGCACGCCGTTTTCTCGCGCAGCGCATTCCCGCGTATGGCAGCCTGTGCTACCCGAATGCGCGGCCCGATCGCGTGTACGCGGTCCACCGCATGATGCACGTCACGACGCTGATGGACGACGCCTTCACGCATCTGGCGCGCACCGGCGACCAGGCGGGGCTCGACGCGTTGCGCGATCATTGCCTCGCGGCCGTCGACGGCACGCCGCCGCCGGCCGATGCGCCCGCCGCGCGACTGCTGCACGACACGGTGCGCTCGATGCGCACAGGGCGCGACGCGCGCCCGGCGTTTTGGCAGCGGTTCGTCGAATGCGTCCGCGCACAGATCCGCACACAGGCCGATCCAACGGCGACCGACGCATCGCGCCTGTCGCTCGCCGACTATCTGGCGTTTCGCCGGGTCGAAGGCTTCGGCCACTGGATCACGCTGCTCACCGAATACGCGCTCGACATCGACATGGGTCGGCGCCTCGCGCAACACGCGGCGCTGGCCGACGCGCGGGACAGGACGATCGATTCGGTGATCCTCGTCAACGACCTGTTTTCGTTTCGCAAGGAACGATCCGCGCACGAGCGATTCAACGCCGTCTGGATCCTGATGCGCGTCGAGCAGTTGAACGTTCAGGCGGCGCTCGACCGGCTCGCGGCACTCTGCACGTCGAACGAGCGCCGCCTGATCGCCGCGCGCGAAACGGTCGCGACCGGCGTGCTGGCGGGAGACGCCGACACGCAGGCCTACGTGACGGAGCTGGGCTACATGAGTGCGGGCAACGCGGAATTTCATGCGTTCAGCACCCGCTACCACGGCGACGATCTCGGCGGCGGCCGCTTCGCCGGCGGCGAAGTCGCGATGACGGCGCTGCCGACGCTCGAGGAAATCGCGGCGGCGGACCGGCATGCTTCGCCGCGCTGACTGGAGACGCGCATGCACGCACCGATCCCTGTTGTGCCCGAACCCGCCGCCGCTTCTCGACATCGCTACCCGGACGGCTGGTTCGCGCTGGCCTACAGCCGCGACGTCAAACGCGGCACACTGGTCGTCACGCGTTTCATGGGCGAGGACGTCGTGCTGTATCGAACGGCCTCGGGCCTGATTCGCGCGGTCGCGCCGCATTGCCCGCACCTCGGCGCGCATCTCGGGCACGGCGGCGTCGTGCGCGGCGAGGAGATCGTGTGCCCGTTCCATCACCTCGCGTTCGCGCCGGACGGCACCTGCGTGCGCGCCGGGCGGGACGGCAAGCCGCCCGCCGCCACGCTGCGGCAGCGTCACGTGCTCGAATGGAACGGCCTCGTGCTCGCGTGGCAGGACCGGGCGGGGGTTCCGCCGGCGTGGTCGCTGCCCGAACTCGACCTCGACGGCTATTCGCGGCCGCGCGGCGCGTGCCACACGCTGAACGGCAACCTGCAGAATCCGGCCGAGAACGGCGTCGACGTCAACCATTTCAGCCCGGTGCACGGGTGGTCGAATCCGGTGCTCGAGCCGCCGCAAGCCGACGGCCACCGGATGACGATGCGCTCGACGCTCGTGCTGCTCGGGCAACGGCTGCTGCTGGACATCACGATGCACGGCCTGGGCTGCATGGCCGCGCGCATGGAACTGCCGGACCTCGGGCTGCACGCGCGGGTCGTGCTGTTCCCGACGCAGATCGAACCCGATCGCTGGACGTGCCGGGAATTCGTTGCGCTGCGCGTCGAACGCGCGTCGGCGTGGCCGTCGCCGCTGCGCCGGGCCGTGCACGAGATACTCGTGAGCGCCGCGTACCGGTTGTGGTTCGTGCCGCAATTCAAGCGCGACCTGCGCATCTGGGATCACCGCGACTACGACGCGCGCCCGACGTTGATGGCGGGCGAGATGCCGATCATGACGTTCCGGCGCTGGGCCGCGCAGTTCTATCCGGCTGCCGACGGCGACGCGCCCGACGCGCAACACGGCCCCGTGCCGGCGGCCGTCGCACACACCGATCGGGAATTCGCGCGATGACTGCCATGCCGATGCAGGAGCACACGGTGAATGCAGCCGGCCCCGTCGACGAAACCACCCCGCTGCCCTATCCGGACGGATGGTTCGCGCTGTGTTTCAGCCGCGAGCTGAAGCGCGGCACCGTGCTCACGACGCCTTTCATGGGACGCGATGTCGTGCTGTACCGGACGGCATCGGGCGTCGCGTGCGCGGTCGATGCGTATTGCCCGCACCAGGGCGCGCATCTCGGCCACGGCGGCACAGTCGATGGCGAGCGGATCGTCTGTCCGTTCCATCACTACGCGTACGGCCCCGACGGCCGGCGCATCACCGCCGGCTGCACGAAGGGCGGGCAAGCGCTGACGCTTCGCACCCGGCAAGTGCGGGAGTGGAACGGCTTCGTGTTCGTGTGGCAGAACGCCGACGGCCTCGCGCCGACTTGGGAGCTGCCCGAAGTGGACATGACCGGCTTCTCGGCACCTGTCGGCCAAGCTTTCACGCTGCGCGGCGTGATGCAGAACCTGCCGGAAAACGGCTACGACCTCGAGCATTTCGGTGCGCTGCATCGCTGGAAGGACATGAAGCCGCATGCGCCGGTGATCGACGGCCCGCGCATTTCGATGCAGGTGGACATGGCATGGAAGAACATCAAATGGAGCACGCTGATCGGCGTCCATGGCCTCGGTTGCGTGTCGTCCGACCATGAAATGAAGACGATCGGCCTCGAAGCGAAGATCTTCGCGTGCGGCGTGCAGATCGCGCCGCTGCGCTGGACCTTCCGGGACGGTATTTCGTTCCGCTTTTCGTGGCTGTCGAAGTGGCCGGCCCCGTTGCAGCGAATCGTCTACGCCGCGCTCGGCCGGTTGCTGCACCGACTGTGGCTGGTGCCGGTGTTCAAGGAAGACATCATGGTGTGGAGCAATCGCGACTACACGGGCTACGGGACACCGGTCGCAGGCGACGGGCCGTACCCGGTGTTTCAGCGATGGGCGCGGCAGTTCTATCCGGGCGGCGATCGGGCGGCGGCGCAGCGGCGCGGCGCGCATGTCGATGCGTTCGCGGGGAAATAGCGGGAGCCGGCGGTTCCGCCTCGGGATGCTCTGCACTAAACCGTGCGCCTGACCAACATCGTCCGAATCTCCGAAATCGCCTTCGTCGGAATCAGCCCCTTAGAGCACACGTCCGTGCAGTTCATGATCGTCCGGCAGCGGAACAGTCGATACGGATCCTCGAGATCGTCGAGCCGCTCGGCCGTCGCGAGATCGCGCGAATCGGCGATGAACCGGTACGCCTGCAACAACCCAGCCGGAACGAAAGAGCGGCAGCAGGCTGCGGCCGCTCTTCCCGCCGCGTCACTGCGAGGCGGCGGCCGCCGCGCTCGCTTCTTTCGCTTTCTTCGCCGCGTGGTGGTGGCCAAGCGCACATCCGGCCGCCGCACCGACCGCGCCGTGATGGCCGGCGACATGCCCGGCTACCCCACCCACGGCCGCGCCCTTCAGGCACCCAGCCGCCTGAACCGATAGGGAAACGGCCGACAACGCGACGCACACCATTGCGATCGAGAGGAATTTCATGCGGAATTCTCCTGGAAAAAACGACGTGCCCGTGCAGGCCGATCCTGCGTGAAAGCACTCACCGTCTGTACGAAAGACTTGCGACATGCACGACCCGCATGCCGGAAATTCGTATTCGAACCGTTTCGGTTCCCGCCGCGCCCGGACGTTTACCGCACGCCACCCGGCTCCACCCCACTCCCCGCCGCATAGGCGACGAGCGACGGCTGGGCAGCCGCCGCGTCACCCGACGCGGCCACGACATCGTGCACGAAGCGCAGTTTCGCGACGACGGCGGGCGCCAGCACGAACGGATAGGCGTCCGGCGTCCCCATGCTGCGGTTCAGGCTGTTCAGCGCGTAGGTCAGCGGGAACCAGCGCCGCATCAGGCTGCTGAAGCTCGCTTCGTCGACCGACGTCTGGTCGGCCAGCGCCGGCAGGCTCGCGTCGTCGGGGGCAAGCACGAGCCCGCATGCGGTCGCGGTATCGAGCGTATCGACGATATGCAGGTAATGCGCCCACGTCTCGGCCCAGTCTTCCCACGGATGCATCGTCGCGTACTCGCTGACGTACGCGCTCTCCCAGCCCGAGGGTTCGTTATTGGCATAGTGTGCGTCGAGCGCCGCCTGGTAATCGGCACGCTCGTCGCCGAAACAGGCGCGAAACGGCTCGATCCAGCGGCTGCCTCGCACGAGACGGTCGAAGTAGTAGTGCCCGATTTCATGCCGGAAATGGCCGAGCAAGGTGCGATAAGGTTCGCGCATGTCCGTGCGGATCCGCTCCCGCTTCGCGTCGTCTGCTTCGTCGAGGTTCACCGTGATGAGGCCGTTCGCATGGCCGGTCATGACGACCTCGGTATCGGTCGATGCCTTGAACGCGAAGCCCATTCCACGCGCCGGCTGCTGCACGCGCGACTCCACCGGCAAGCCCAGCACGACGAGCGTGTATAGCAGCCGTCGCTTCGCTGCCTCGAGACGGAACCACAGCAGCCGGTTGTCGGGAGACGACAGGTTCGGGATCGTCTCGGTGAGCACGCACGCGCGGCAGAGCGCGTCGTCGCTTTCCGCCGGAATCATCCAGTTGCAAACATGCTCCACGGCGTAGTTCGCGCATTGCCGATAGCGTTTCCCGGGCATGGCCGCGTGCAGGCTACGCCATGTTCCGTCGCCAGCGGGCTCGAACGCGCCGACTTCGCCAACGTCCGGCAGATAGCCGAGCAGTGCATCGCAGCGCTCGCACTTCACGTTCTCGAAGAACACCAGTTGCGAACATCGTCCGCAGTGGAAGGTTTTCATGATGTGCCGTCCGGGTAGAAGATTACATCGCTCAGCGCGGGCGCCGGCCGACCGGCCGCTCTTCGTCCGCCAGCCGCACGTGCATGCGCCGATAGTCGTTCCGGTATCGCCTCGCAAGCGTCGACTTGTCCGTATCGCTCAGGATTTTTCCGGATATCTGAAAGAAGATCTTTTCCTCTTCTTTCAGGTGCTCGTGCAGTTCTTCAGACAGTTTCCTGGCAGTTGCCAGCCAGCCGCGCGAGCCGGGGTCGCGGCCGCGCAGATTGTCGACGATCTCGTCCATCCGGTGATGATCGGCAAGTGCATCGCGCGACGGATGAAGCCCGCGGTCGTCCATCAGGATCGGCGCATAGAGAAAGCGCTCCTCGGCGGCCTCGTGCGCGCCCAGTTCGATGCGCAGTTGTTCGAACAGCATGCCGCGATCGGGGCCCGGCTTCGACCGCAATAGCCGGCGCATCAATGCGCGCTGGATCTGATGACTTTCGCGCAGTGCATCGAAGATCGTTTCGGACATGCAGGACTCTCCCGGGTGATCGGCCTTCGGCGCATCGCGCCGTAGACCCGACATAGTTACAAGACCGGGTGCCTCGCCGACAGTTGCAAATGCACTAGTGCGTATCCACGCCACCTGCGCCCTTCGACAATCCATGTGCAATTGGCAACGGCACTCGACATCGCGCTACCCCGCAGCATGGACGGAAAGACGAGCATTCCGCGCGCTTTCAGCCAACGATACGGGTGGCCCTCTCGCAGAATCAGGCCGCGCGATTGAACGCGCGGATCACGGACAGCGGGATCACGGCACCGATGACTCGATCGACGATGCTGCGGCAGGAGGGCCGCGCGTTGCCTCGCCGGGCGCGTCAAGCCAGGCCCGCCTCGGCCCGAACGCCTGCCGCACGATATCGCGGGTCATCCGACCGATCAATGCGACCAGGCCGGCGCGCACCGCCGTCGCCACGAGGCGTCGCGGCCCGAGGGCCGCCAGACCCACCAGCGCCACGGCAATACTGATGCCGGTCGAGCCGTACAGAGTCGGCAGGCTCGCCGACGGATGTCTGGCCCGGACGCGGGCAGACGACTGCTGCGTCGTGTCGATCACATGGCTCGACGCGGACAATTCCGCGCGTGTTGCCGCCATGCGCGCCAGCAGGACACGCCGCTGCAATTCGAGCGACTGGCGGTCGGATGCGCGTTGCGTCATTACACACTCTCCCGGACGGTGCGGATGTCGCGCTGCAGCTCCTCGCTCAGAACGGAAAACGTGCCGTGCTCGTCACGCGTGCGTACCACGAAGAACGCGCCGATGGACGCGAGCACCCAGAATCCCGCGACAGCCCATGCGACCTCGATCAGGTAACGCGTGTTCGCCGCGCTGACGATCGCTGCCACGCACACGAATGCGAGCCCGAACATCACGCTCAGTCCCAGCAGGGCATACAGGATCAGGTCGCGCATGAAGCGCTTCCGGGCGAGGCCGAGTTCGAGGGCGGCGAGATTCGCATAATCGGTCAGGCGTGCGACCGAAAATTGCGCGACGTGCGACCACTTCCCCAGTCTTGAAAGCAAAGCCATGACATGCTCCGATGCGAACTTGTCCCGGTTTCGACGAACCATCCGTGCCGATCAGCGCTTCGACCACATGGCGCCGATGATGAAACTCACTGCAGCGACGGCCGCCAGCGCGGCAACGGGGTTGTTCGCGGTGACGTCGCGGAGCTGTTCGAGCGCCTCGCCATAGGATTGCTGAACCTTGCCGGCCACTTGGCGCGCCTTTCCATCGAGTTCCATGCGGCTATCGCCGATCGCTTCGCCTACGGCCTCCTGCGCCTTGCCTGCCAGATTGCGTGCCGCGCCTTCCGTTCTTTCAAACATGATCGACTCTCCATTCAATCGAGTTGTCCGACTGCCTGCACACCCATCGATCTCGCGATAGATCGATCCGATGCTCGCGGCTCAGTATAGGGACATGCTTAGGTGGCCGATCATGTTCAAATGCACCGAGAAAACTAGTGCATTTGGATGGGAAAGCGGCGGTCAGCGCGATGCGGCCGGCACACAGCCGGACGTTCCATACACTCGAAATTTTCGATTCTTAACGCATTGACAACCCAGCGTTTCCAAACCAGAAAATTCGTTGTGCCATCGATAATAATCAGCCGCAAAGTCGTCAGCCCGATCTGTTTCTCCAGTTAATGTCGCGCGATGAAGGAGTCGCTACCGCTTTGGTACGAGACGCGCTGGGGCAACGACGAATCGCCCCGCACGCGTCGCCACGTCTCGCTACACCGTCCGCCTGACCAACATCGTCCTGATCTCCGAAATCGCCTTCGTCGGATTCAGCCCCTTCGGGCATACGTCCGTGCAATTCATGATCGTCCGGCAGCGAAACAGCCGATACGGATCCTCGAGATCGTCGAGCCGCTCCGCCGTCGCGAGATCGCGCGAATCGGCGATGAAACGGTACGCCTGCAACAAGCCGGCCGGCCCGACGAATTTGTCCGGGTTCCACCAGTAGCTCGGGCACGACGTCGAACAGCACGCGCACAAAATGCATTCGTACAGCCCGTCGAGCTGGTCGCGCTCCTCCGGCGATTGCAGCCGCTCGCGCGCAGGCGGCGTCGTGTCGTTGATCAGGTATGGCCGGATCGAGTGGTACTGGTTGAAGAAGTCGGTCATGTCGACGATCAGGTCGCGCACCACCGGCAGCCCCGGCAACGGCCGCAGCACGATCTCGCGCGGCAGCGTCTGCATGTTGGTCAGGCACGCGAGCCCGTTCTTGCCGTTGATGTTCATCGCGTCCGACCCGCAGATGCCCTCGCGGCACGAGCGGCGATACGACAGCGTCTCGTCGTCGCACTTCACGCGGCCGAGCACGTCGAGCAGCATGCGGTCGTCCGGATTCACGTCGATCTCGTAGCGCTGCATGTAAGGCGCCGCGTCGCGGTCGGGGTCGTAGCGGTAGATATGCAGGGTGCGCGGATCGCTCATCGGTTCCTCCCGGCGTGGGCCGGCATGGGTTGGCGGGATACTTGCTTTGGGGCGCTGCCGCGGCACACGGCGGCCGCAAGCGCCATGCCGGTCAGTCGTCGTCCACGCGCTTGTCGATCAGATAGCGGCCGCGCTCCAGCCCCGCGCGCAGCGCCTCGACCTCGGTCAGCCATTCGGGGCCGGCGGCCTCCGGTACCACCAGCTCGATGCGCGCGCCGGCGACGTACACCTGGACCTCGTCGCGCCATGCGCCCCGCTCGTTGGGCCGCGCCCATACGAGGATTTCGTGGCCGCGATACGGGTCCCGAACCTGTGCGTCCTGTTGATGTGCCACGGTGGCCTCCTGTCTTATCTGCGATGGCGATGCAAAAAATGCGCGCCGCATGCTCGCCGCGCGCGCCGCGAGCCTTGCGCGCACGCGCCGTGCCCGGCCGGCACGCTGCTTGCGTCCCTTTTCCGCATCGAACCGGTACCGGGCCCGCATCACGCAGGGCCGGAAGGGATGCACATCATGATCGGCCACCTCGAATTACTCGGACGCCTGCTGCTGGCCGCGCTGCTCGGCAGCGTGATCGGGCTCGAACGCGAACGCCTGAACTGGGCCGCCGGGCTGCGCACGCACATGCTGGTATGCGTGGGCTCCGCGCTCGTGATGCTGGTGTCGACCTTCGGCTTCGAGGACGTGCGCGGGCAAAACGGCGTCGTGCTCGATCCGTCGCGGGTCGCCGCGCAGGTCGTGTCCGGCATCGGCTTCCTCGGCGCGGGCTCGATCCTGCTGCGCGGCGAAATGGTGCGCGGGCTGACGACGGCCGCGAGCCTGTGGGCGGTGGCCGGCGTCGGGCTCGCCGCGGGCGGCGGCATGGTGGTTGCGTCGGTCGGCGCGACGGCGATCGTGCTCGCGATCCTCGCCGGCGTGAAGCCGCTCGAGCGGCGCTTCATCGCGCAGCGCCAGCAGCGCACGCTGCTGCTCGTGGCCGAGCGCGGCGGCCTGACGCTCGGCACGCTGCACGAGGCGCTCGGCCCCGGCCGCGTGCGCGTGAAACGGTTCATCGTCCAGCAGTCGGACGACGATCCGGACACCGACGACATCTCCGTCTCGTTCTCGCGCACGAGCGGGCCGGAATTTGCGGCGATCTGCGAGACGCTGCAAAACATCGCGTGCGTACGAACCTGTCAACCCGACACCTCGTCAAGGAGTTTCGTGTGACCCAGACCGACCTGCTCTCCTATCTCGTGACGAGTCAGCTCGCCGCGCGCATGCGCAGCGGCGCCTGGCTCACGACCGGCCAGCTGGTCGGCGCATTGCGCGCGTGGCTCGCGTGCCAGCACGCCGAATGCGACTGGCTCGACCGGATCAGGATCGCGCACGCGTCGGCGACGATCGCGCAGGAAATCTACGACATCGCGATCGCGCACGGCGATCCGCACAGCGGCGAACGCGTGCGGCTCGATGCGCATTCGCCGGAACTGCGGGCGCTGCGCGCACGCTGCGACGCGCTGTTGCAGCGGATCGACGGCGACCGGGACGTCGGCGCCCGATGATCGTGCCGGATCGCACGACCCGCGCCGACGATCCGCGCATCGACGCTGTGCCGGCGGACGGCCCTTCGCGGCACGGCCTGCTCGAACGCGGGCGCAACTGCGACACGATCCGCCACGCGGACCGCTTCGCGATGCTGGTCGACGGCGACGCGTATTTCTCGACGCTGCGCGCCGCGTTGCTGCGCGCACGCCACACGGTGTTCATCGTCGGCTGGGACGTCGACAGCCGGATGCGGCTCGCGCCGGGCGGCGCCGACGACACGTTGCCCGACACGCTCGCGGCCTTCCTGCATGCGCTCGCGTCCGCTCACCACAACCTGCGCATCTACGTGCTCGCGTGGGACTTCGCGATGATCTACGCGCTGGAGCGCGACTGGCCGCCCGTGTATCGGGCCGGCTGGCGCGCGCATCGCGGCATCCGGTTCCGGCTCGACGATGCGCACCCGCGCGGCGCGTCGCATCACCAGAAACTGGTCGTGATCGACGACCGGCTCGCGTTCGTCGGCGGCCTCGACCTGACGCGCGCCCGCTGGGACACGCCCGCGCATGCGGCCGACGATCCGCGCCGCAGCGACGAGCACGGCATGCCGTACGGGCCGTTCCACGACGTGCACGCGATGTTCGACGGCGACGCGGCCGCCGCGATCGGCGAGCACGCGCGGGCCCGCTGGCTGCAGGCGTGCGGGCGCCCGATCGCGATCCGCGCGCAGCGGCATCTCGACCGGGCGGACGACGACCCCGATCCATGGCCGCCCGATGCGCGCGTCGACGTGCGCGACGTGCAGCTCGGCATCGCGTATACGGCGCCGCGCCACGGCGGCCGCGAGCCGGTATTGCAGGTGCGCGCGCTGGTCGAGGACGCGATCCGCGCCGCGCATCGGCACCTGTATGTCGAAAACCAGTACTTCACCGCGGCGGTGGTGCGCGAAGCGTTGTCCGCGCGCCTGGCCGATATGGACGGGCCGGACGTGACGGTCGTCGCGCCGCGCGTGCAGAGCGGCTGGCTGCAGGAAGCGACGATGGGCGTGCTGCGCGCGCGGCTGCACGCGACGCTCGCGTCGGCCGACCGCTTCGATCGCTACCGGCTGCTGTATCCGCACGTCGACGGGCTCGGCGACGGGTGCGTGAACGTGCACAGCAAGGTCGCGATCGTCGACGACGAATGCATCGTGATCGGCAGCGCGAACCTGAACAACCGCTCGATGCTGCTCGACACCGAATGCTGCATCGCGCTCGTCGCGGGCGGCGACGCACGCGTTCGCGCGGCGATCGCCGGCATGCGCGAGCGGCTGCTGGCCGAGCATCTCGGCACGACGCCCGCGGCGGTGGCCGACGCGTTCGCATCCGGGGAACGGCCGAACGTCGTGCTCGACCGGCTGCGCGCGAAGCCGGGCCGCACGCTGCGCACCCTCGACCCGGCCGTGTCGCCGCAATTCGAGGCGCTCGTGCCGGTCAGCGCGCGGCTCGACCCCGAGCAGCCGATCGAGCCGGACCGGTTCGTCCGCGAATTCGTGCCGCACGAGCAGCATCGCACGCTCACCGCGCGGTTTTTCGTGCTGGGCGCGGTGGTGCTCGCGATCGCCGCGCTGGCGCTCGCGTGGCGCTTCACGCCGCTGGGCGCGCATCTGAACGTCGCGTCGCTGTCGCGCGCGGTGGCCGGTATCGCGCGGCTGCCGGCCGCACCGGCGCTGCTGCTCGCGGCCTACGTGGTCGCGGCGACCTTCGCGGTGCCGATCACGCTGCTGATCGCCGCGACGGGGCTCGTGTTCGGCGCGTGGCCGGGCTTCGCGTATGCGGGCGTCGGGTCGATGGCGGCGGCGGCGGCGACCTACGCGCTCGGCCGCTGGCTCGGGCGCGACGCGGTGCGCCGGCTCGCCGGCCCGCGCGCGAACCGGCTGAGCGAGCACATCGGCCGGCGCGGCGTGGTCGCGATGGCCGTGCTGCGGCTGCTGCCGATCGCGCCGTTCACCGTCGTGAACCTCGTCGCCGGCGCGTCGCACATCGGACTGCGCGATTACCTGATCGGCACCGCCCTCGGGATGCTGCCCGGCATCGTGCTGACCGTCACGTTCGCGCACCAGCTGACCGCGGCGCTCAGCCATCCGGGGCCCGGCGCGTTCGCGTGGCTCGCGGCGATCGGCCTCGCGCTGGTCGGCGTGTCGGTCCTGCTCGTGAGGGTGCTGCGACGATGGCGCTGAGTCAGGACCCGGCCCCGCCGCCGCACGTCGTCACCGCCGACGCGGCGCCCGCCGCCGCGCCGGGCGGGCGCGACCTGCGGATCGCGACCTACAACATCCACGGCGGCTACGGTGCGTGGCCGGCGCGTGCGGTCGACCGGATCGCGGCCGTGATCGACGAACTCGACGCGGACGTGATCGCGCTGCAGGAAGTGCCGCTCGGCGGCACCCGCGCGCCGGACGTGCTCGCGCACCTGCGCGACGCGACCGGCATGCACGCGGTGGCCGGCCCGACGATCGACACGCCGGAGCGCCGCTACGGCAACGCGGTGCTGTCGCGCTGCCCGATCCGCGCGGCGCGCACGCTCGACCTGTCGTTCCATCCGCGCGAGCCGCGCGGCGCGCTCGACGCCGACATCGACTGCAGCGCGGGCCCGATCCGCGTGGTCGCCACCCATCTCGGGCTGTCGGCGAGCGAACGCAGCGCGCAGGTGCAGCGGCTGCTCGCCGCGTTCGACACGGGCGCGATGCCGGTGATCCTGCTCGGCGACATCAACGAATGGTTCGTGCGCGGCCGCGCGCTGCAGGCGCTCGTCACGCGGTTCCGGCGCGCGCCGGCGCCGCGCACGTTCCCGACCGTGTGCCCGGTGTTCTCGCTGGACCGGATCTGGATCCATCCGGGCGAGCTGCTGGTCGACGTGGTCGTGCATCGCAGCGCGCGGGCGCGCCACGCGTCGGACCACTATCCGCTGGTCGCCCGGATGCGCGCGACGCCCGCGACGGGCACGGCGCTTGCGCGGTGAGCCGTTTTTCGATCCGACGGAGGCAGCCCATGCGAACCGACGCACTCGACGGAAAGGATCTCGACTACTGGTGCGCACGCGCGTTGTGCGCCGACGACGAAGACACGCTGCGTTTCACGGCCGTCGCGCCGACCGTCGTCGTGACGGCCGCGTGCGACGCGTTCCGGCATCTCGACGCACCGTTCGCGCCGTCCGCGTCGTGGGCCGATGCGGGCGCGGTGCTCGATCGCGTGACCGACCTGCGGATCGCCAGCCACGGCGACGACGTCGAATGCGACGCGACCTTCGTCGACGGCCCGTCGACCTGCGGCGCGCGCGGCCGCGATGCGCGCGAGGCGTTGCTGCGCGCGTTCGTGCGCGCGCGCTTCGGCGACGAGGTGGGCGAGACGCCGCCGTTTCCGCACCGGATCGAACACGGCACGGTGGTGCGGTATGACCCGGGGGTGCCGATTCCGGCTACGGACGACGATCCGGCGACGGGCGACAGTTCGGACATCCGCTCGATACCGCGCATGTAGTACATACGCGAACCCGGCGGTCATGTAAAAACGACAGGCCCCTTCGACCGGGCCTCCCGCACACGCCGTGCCCGCAGGCAATCGCGCGGCAGGCACGCAGGTTGCGACGCATCCGCTTTACCGCTCGCGCCACCCGCTCACGCCACGCCATGGATTCCACACCGCCGTTCGCTCCGCACCTCTACTTCTGCGACGCCCGCCTCGTCGGGCCGCTCGACGCGTGGCCGCAAACCTTCGCGCATATCGCCGGGATGGGCTTCGATCACGTGCTCGTCGGCGCGTTCTGGGCCGCGAGCGTCGCCGGCTTTCCGCGCCACGTGGCTGATTTCCGGCGGCCGGCCCAGTCGTTCGCGACGCGCGCGAGCGCGCTCGAAACCTTCTCTCGCCTCGCGCAACTCGCGAAGGGCCACGGGCTGCGCCTGCTGCTCGAAGTCGTGCCCGACCGGATCGCACGCGAGAACCCGCTGCGCGCCGAGCATCCGGACTGGTACGTCGAGCGCGCGCACGACGACGCGCTGATCGACCCGCGCGGCACCGCGCACGCGCTCGACATCGCGCATGCGAACGCCGGCGACGAAGCGGTGCGCGACGCGCTATCGGCATGGTGGTGCGCGCATCTCGCGACCTTCGCCGATGCGGGCGCGGCCGGCTTCCTGATCGACGCGCCGCATCATCTGCCGGCCGACTGGTGGCCGGGCTGGCGCGCGGCGCTGCGCCGTGCGCGCCCGGACGTCGCGGTGCTCGCCGGCGTGCCCGGCCATGCGCGCGACGCGCTCGCGCAGCTCGAAGCCGCCGGGTTCGACGCGGTGTTTTCATCGGTGCGCTGGTGGGACCTGCGCGCGCCGTGGTTCGCGGACGAACACCGGCTGCTGCGGCGCATCGGCGCGCCGATCGCGTTTCCCGATGCGCCCGACGGCCCGCGTCTGGCCGACGACTGGCCCGACGCACCGGACGACACCGTCGCCCGCGCGTATCGCCGCGCGCTGTGGACGGCCGCGGCCGTCGGCACCGGCTGGCTCGTGCCGATGGGTTTCGAGCGCGGCGTAACGGTGCCGCTGATGGCGCGCGACGCGGATGCCGCGCGCTACCGCGCCGCGTTCGAGCACGCGCGTTTCGACCTGTCTGGCGCGCTCGCCGATGCGAACGCATGGCGGCGCGCCACGCCCGTCGCGGCGGCGCGCGGCGAAATCGTGCAACTGAGCGCGCCGGGCGCGAGCGCGACCGCGCTGCTGCGCGGCACCGGCCCGTCGCTCGAACACGACGACGCGGCGCTGCTGATCGCGCTGAATCCCGATCTCGACGCGCCCGCGACGCTCGACCCCGCGACGATCCTGCCCGGTGTGCCGGGCGGCTTCACGCGTGTCGCCACGCAGGACGGCGCGCAAACGCAGACGCCCGCCGCGCTGGAGCCGTTCACGCTCGCCCCCGGCGCGTATGCGCTGCTGCATGCATGGCGGGCGCCGCCCGTCACGACGCGCGCCGACGCCGCGCACGAACGCACCGCGCTGTCGGCCGCGCTCGTGGCCGACCGGATCGCGATCGAACGCGTCGAGCCGTCGGTCGACGACGGCCGCTTCGCGATCAAGCGCGTGATCGGCGAGCCGCTCGTCGTCGGCGCGTCGATCTTCACGGACGGGCACGCGCATCTCGCGGCCATGCTTCAGTGGCGCGCGGCCGGCGAAGACGGCTGGCGCGAAGTGCCGTTCGAAGCCGAACCGAACGACCGCTGGCACGCACGCGTCACGCTCGACCGGCTCGGCCGTCATGAATTCCGCGTGATCGCGTGGCGCGACGACTGGGCGTCGCTCGTCACCGACATCGAGAAAAAGCGCGCGGCCGGCCAGGACGTGACGCTGGAGGCGCGCGAAGCGCAACTGCTGCTCGCGACCGCGCTGAAGCTCGCCGAGCCGGCCGATCCGCGCGCGCTCACGCGGATGAAGCAGCTCGTCGCCGAACTCAAGGACGCGTCGCCCGACGCCCGCCTCGCGCTGATCGGCGCGCCCGCGCTCGCCGACGCATACGCGGCGCTGCGCTACCGCCCGTTCGTCACGCACGACGCGACGATCTACCCGGTCGACGTCGAACGCCGCAAGGCGCGCTTCTCGAGCTGGTACGAGATGTTTCCGCGCTCGGCGAGCGACGATCCGCACCGGCACGGCACGTTCGACGACGTGATCGCGCATTTGCCGCGCATCCGCGACATGGGTTTCGACGTGCTGTATTTCCCGCCGATCCACCCGATCGGCACGTCCGCGCGCAAGGGCCGCAACAACAGCCTGACCGCCGGCCCCGACGACGTCGGCAGCCCGTACGCGATCGGCTCGCCCGACGGCGGCCACACGGCCGTGCATCCGCAGCTCGGCACGCTCGAATCGTTCCGCGCGCTGGTCGACGCCGCGCGCGGGCACGGGCTCGAGATCGCGCTCGATTTCGCGATCCAGTGCTCGCCCGACCATCCGTGGCTCGCCGCGCATCCGGGCTGGTTCGCGTGGCGGCCCGACGGCTCGCTGCGCTTCGCGGAGAATCCGCCGAAGCGCTACCAGGACATCGTGAACCCCGACTTCTACGCGCCGGACGCGCTGCCCGACCTGTGGCTCGCGCTGCGCGACGCGGTGTTGTTCTGGGTCGACGCGGGCGTGCGGATCTTCCGCGTCGACAACCCGCACACGAAGCCGCTGCCATTCTGGGCGTGGATGATCGACGACGTGCGCGGCCGGCATCCGGACGTCGTGTTCCTGTCCGAGGCGTTCACGCGGCCGGGGATGATGTATCGCCTCGCGAAAGTCGGCTTCTCGCAGTCGTACACGTACTTCACGTGGCGCGAGTCGAAGCGCGACTTCATCGACTACCTGACCGAGCTGACGGCCGGCCCGCCACGCGAATTCTTCCGGCCGAACTTCTTCGTCAACACGCCCGACATCAATCCGCGTCACCTGCAGAACGCGCCGCGTTCGCAGTTCGTGATCCGCGCGGCGCTCGCGGCGACGCTGGCCGGCTCGTGGGGCCTGTACTCCGGTTTCGAGCTCGGCGAATCAGCGCCGCTGCCGGACAGCGAGGAATACGCGGATGCGGAGAAATACGAGCTGCGCGCGCGCGACTGGAGCAAGGCCGCTCACATCGGCACGGAAATCGCGCGGCTGAACCGCGCGCGGCGCGATCACCCGGCGCTGCAGACGCATCTCGGGCTCACGTTCGTCGATGCGGACAACGATTCGGTGCTCGTGTTCATGAAGGCGACGCCGGCGTTCGACAGCGTGGTGATCGTCGCGATCAGTCTCGACCCGTGGCATCCGCAGGCCACGAACTTCACGCTCGACGCGGCGCTGTGGCGCGGCCTCGGGCTGGCCGACGGCGAACCGCTCGATGCGCTCGAACAGGACGCCGCGCACGCGCAAACCTGGCTCGGCCATCGCCAGTACGTGTCGCTCGATCCGCACGTGCGGCCGTACGCAATCTGGCGGCTCGCGCCGTCTCCGGGCGCCGCGCGGGCGGCCGCGCCCGAACCGGACTCCGCCCGCCGCCCTTCGGGAGCGCATGCATGATGAAACGCGAAGATTCCCTCGACGATGTGCGCCGCGCGCAATTCCCGTCGCTCGCGCCGGCCGGCACGCCGCGCCGGCGCCGCGCGCGCCGGCGCGAACCCGCGCTCTGTGCGGACGATCCGCTGTGGTACAAGGACGCGATCATCTACCAGGTGCACGTGAAGTCGTTCTTCGACTCGAACAACGACGGGATCGGCGATTTCCCCGGCCTGATCGCGAAGCTCGACTACATCGCCGAACTCGGCGTCGACACGATCTGGCTGCTGCCGTTCTATCCGTCGCCGCGCCGCGACGACGGCTACGACATCGCCGACTACCGCGACGTGCATCCCGACTACGGCACGCTGGCCGACGTGCGGCGCTTCATCCGCGAAGCGCATGCGCGCGGCATCCGCGTGATCGCCGAGCTGGTGATCAACCACACGTCGGACCAGCATCCGTGGTTCCAGCGCGCGCGCCGCGCGAAGCCGGGCTCCACGCATCGCGACTACTACGTGTGGTCCGACACCGACACGAAATACGCGGGCACGCGGATCATCTTCCTCGACACCGAAACGTCGAACTGGACCCACGACCCGGTGGCCGGCCAGTATTACTGGCACCGCTTCTATTCTCATCAGCCGGACCTGAACTTCGACAACCCGGCCGTCGTGCGCGAAGTGATCCAGGTGATGCGCTTCTGGCTCGACCTCGGCATCGACGGGCTGCGGCTCGACGCGGTGCCGTACCTGGTCGAGCGCGAAGGCACCAACAACGAGAACCTGCCCGAAACACATGCGATCCTGAAGCGGATCCGCGCGACGATCGACGCCGAATACCCGAACCGGATGCTGCTCGCGGAAGCGAACCAGTGGCCGGAAGACGTGCAGGAATACTTCGGCAACGAGGACGAATGCCACATGGCGTTCCACTTCCCGCTGATGCCGCGCATCTACATGTCGATCGCGAGCGAGGATCGCTTCCCGATCCTCGACATCATGCGGCAGACGCCGGCGCTCGCGCCGAGCAACCAGTGGGCGGTGTTCCTGCGCAACCACGACGAGCTGACGCTCGAGATGGTCACCGATTCGGAGCGCGACCTGCTGTGGCAGACCTATGCGAGCGACCGTCGCGCGCGGCTGAACCTCGGCATCCGGCGCCGGCTCGCGCCGCTGATGGAGCGCGACCGGCGCCGCATCGAGCTGATCAATTCGCTGCTGCTGTCGATGCCCGGCACGCCGGTGATCTACTACGGCGACGAGCTCGGGATGGGCGACAACATCCACCTCGGCGATCGCGACGGCGTGCGCACGCCGATGCAGTGGTCGTCCGACCGCAACGGCGGCTTCTCGCGCGCCGACCCCGAACTGCTGGTGCTGCCGCCGGTGATGGGCTCGCTGTACGGCTATGACGCGATCAACGTCGAGGCGCAGACGCGCGACCCGCATTCGCTGCTGAACTGGACGCGGCGCATCCTCGCGACGCGCCGCGCGTCGCAGGCGTTCGGGCGCGGCACGATCCGCTTCCTGCGCCCGGACAACCGCAAGGTGCTCGCGTACCTGCGGGAGCTGGACGGCCACGAGCCGGTGCTGTGCGTCGCGAACCTGTCGCGCGCGTCGCAGGCGGTCGAACTCGACCTGTCCGAATTCGCGGGCCGCGTGCCGATCGAGATGACGTCCGATTCGCCGTTTCCGCCGATCGGCCAGCTCCCGTATCTCCTCACCTTTCCGCCGTACGGGTTCCTGTGGTTCGTGCTCGCCGAGCACGGCCGCGAACCGTCGTGGCGGCAACCGCATGCGGAGCCGCTGCCCGAATACGTGACGCTCGTGATGCGACGCGGCGATACGCGGCCCGACGTGTCGCAACTGCATGCGCTCGCGCACGACGCGCTCGCGTCATGGCTCGCGCGGCGACGCTGGTTCGCGTCGAAGGATCGCAAGATCGGCGACGCGTGGCTGAACGTCGTCACGCCGATTCCGGACGAGCCGTTCCAGTACGCGGAGGCGTGGGTGTCGGCGAGCGACGGCGGCGCCGAACGCTACGTGGTGCCGCTCGCGGCCGCGTGGGGCGGCGAGACGTCCCATCCGCTGTTCGCGCAACTGGCGCTCGCGCGCGTGCGGCGCGGCCATACGGTCGGTTACCTGACCGACGCGTTCGCACTGCCGGCGTTCGCGCGCGGGATGCTGCGCAAGCTGCGCGACGGCGCGACGGTGCCGACGTCCGACGGCGGCCGGCTCACCTTTCTGCCGGAAGACGCGCTCGCCGGGCTCGACCCGGGCGACGAAGCGGAAGTGCGCTGGCTCGCGGCCGAGCAGAGCAACAGCTCGCTCGTGATCGGCGATGCGATCGTGCTGAAGCTGGTGCGCAAGGTCGCGCACGGCATTCATCCGGAAGCGGAAATGAGCCGGCACCTGACGCGTATCGGTTATGCAAACACCGCGACGCTGGCCGGCGAAGTCGTGCACGTCGATCCGGACGGCACGCCGCACACGGTCGCGATCCTGCAGCGCTATGTCGACAACCAGGGCGACGCGTGGACGCGTTCGTTCGATTTCCTGCGGCGCGCGATCGACGAACTCGCGCTGCCGGCCGCGGACGAAGGCGAGGCGGCCGAAACGGACGAGGAGCCCGACGCGCTGCTCGGCTACGCGGCGTTCGCGGGCATCATCGGCACGCGGCTCGGCCAGTTGCACGTCGCGCTCGCGCAGCCGTCCGACGATCCCGCGTTCGCGCCGGAGCGCGCGACGCCCGAGCACGTCGACGGCTGGTGCGTGGACGCGATCGCGTCGTTCGAGCATGCGCTCGACGTGCTGCGCACGCGGCTCGACGCGCTCGATCCGGCCACCCGCGCGTCGGCCGACGCGCTGCTCGCGTCGCGCGACGCGGCGGTGGAGGCGCTCGGCGAACTCGTGCCGCGCACGCTCGACGCGCAATGCACGCGAATTCATGGCGATTTTCATCTGGGCCAGGTGCTCGACGTGCAGGGCGACGCGCTGCTGATCGACTTCGAAGGCGAACCGGCGCGCGCGCTCGAGCGGCGCCGCGCGAAATCGCATCCGCTGCGCGACGTGGCCGGCCTGCTGCGCTCGCTGTCGTACGTGAGCGCGACCGCGCAGTTCGCGATCGAAAAAGCGCCGCCGCAAGCGGCCGGCCGCAAGCGCGCGCTGTTCGACCGCTTCGGACAGGCCGCCGCCGACCGCTTCGTCGAATGCTATCGGGCGGCCGCCGACCTCGCGCCCGCGCGCTTCGTCGATCCGCATTACGCGGACCGCCTGCTCGCGCTGTTCCTGATCGACAAGGCGTCGTACGAGCTGTGCTACGAAGCCGCGAACCGGCCCGACTGGCTGAGCGTGCCGGTCGGCGGGCTCGCGGCGCTGGTCGACCGGCTGCTCGGCGACGGCGTGCTGCCCGACGACGGAGGAAACCCATGACCGACACGCTGTTCGAACGCGCCGATATCGATGCGCTGCTCGCCGGCCGCCATCCCGACCCGTTCGCGTGCCTCGGCCCGCACGAACAGGCCGACCAGGTCGTCGTGCGGGCGCTGCTGCCCGGCGCCGAGCGCGTGCGCGCGCTGTCGCCGGACGGCGCCGAACTCGGCGCGCTCGCGTGCGTCGATCGCGCCGGCTGCTTCGCGGGGACGATCGCGCACGACGGCACCTCGCCCCACTACCTGCTCGCGATCGACTGGCCGCACGCGCATCAGGTGATCGACGACGCGTATGCGTTCGGCACGCTGCTCGACGAAGCGGCGCTCGCGCGCTTCTCGTCCGGCGACCCGGCCGCCGTGCTCGATTGCCTCGGCGCGACGCCGATGCGCATCGACGACACCGACGGCGTGCGTTTCGCCGTGTGGGCGCCAAGCGCGCAGCGCGTGTCGGTGGTCGGCGATTTCAACGCGTGGGACGGGCGCCGCCATCCGATGCGGCTGCGGCGGCCGTCGGGCGTGTGGGAGCTGTTCGTGCCGGGCATCGGCGCGGGCGAGCGCTACAAGTACGAGCTGCGCGCGGCCGACGGGCGCGTGCTGCCGCACAAGGCCGATCCGTGCGCGCGCGCGACCGAAGCGCCGCCGCATACGGCGTCGGTGGTCGCCGACGTCGCAGCGCTCGACGCGTTCGCATGGCACGACGACGCGTGGATGCACGCGCGGCCGCGCAACGACCGCTATCGCGTGCCGTGGTCGATCTACGAGGTCCACGCGGAATCGTGGCAGCGCATCCCCGAGCAGATGGAGCGCAGCGCGACGTGGGACGAACTCGCCGAGCGGCTGATTCCGTACGTGAAGGGAATGGGCTTCACGCACGTCGAATTCATGCCGATCTCCGAGTACCCGTTCGGCGGCTCGTGGGGCTACCAGCCGCTCGCGCAGTTCGCGCCGTCCGCGCGCTTCGGGCCGGTCGACGGCTTCGCGCGCTTCGTCGATCGCGCGCATGCGGCCGGCATCGGCGTGCTCGTCGACTGGGTGCCCGCGCATTTTCCGAACGATGCGCACGGGCTCGCGCAATTCGACGGCAGCGCGCTGTACGAGCATGCCGATCCGCGCGAGGGAATGCATCCCGACTGGAACACCTGCGTGTTCAACGTCGGGCGTACCGAGGTCAGCGCGTTCCTGGTCGCATCGGCGCTCGCGTGGGCGCGCCGCTATCACGTCGACGGGATCCGCGTCGACGCGGTCGCGTCGATGCTGTACCGCGACTATTCGCGCAAGGAAGGCGAATGGGTGCCGAACGTGTACGGCGGCCGCGAGAACCTCGAATCGGTCGCGTTCCTGCGCCGGCTGAACGACACGCTGCACGGTGAAGCCGCGCCGGCCGGCGTCGTCACCGTCGCGGAGGAATCGACCGCGTGGCCGGGCGTCACCGCGCCGACCGCCGACGGCGGGCTCGGCTTCGACTTCAAGTGGAACATGGGCTGGATGCACGACACGCTCGCGTATCTGCACGAAGACCCGATCCACCGCCGCTATCACCACGACCGGATGACGTTCGGGCTCGTGTACGCGTTCTCCGAGCGCTTCGTGCTGCCGCTGTCGCACGACGAGGTCGTGCACGGCAAGGGCTCGCTCGTCGCGAAGATGCCCGGCGACGCGTGGCAGCGGCTCGCGACGCTGCGCGCGTATTTCGGCTTCATGTGGGCGCATCCCGGCAAGAAGCTGCTGTTCATGGGCAGCGAATTCGCGCAATGGTCCGAATTCGCGCACGATGCGACGCCGCACTGGGACTTGCTCGACGCGCCCGCGCATCGCGGCGTGCAGCGGCTCGTGCGCGATCTCAACCGCGTGTATGCGGCCGAACCGGCGCTGCATGCGCTCGACTGCCACGCGGACGGCTTCGCCTGGCTGATCGGCGACGACCGCGACAACAGCGTGTTCGCGTTCGCGCGCCGCGACGACACGGGGCGCCTGGTCGTCGCCGTCTGCAACTTCACGCCCGTGCCGCGCGCCGGCTATCGGCTCGGCCTGCCCGCGCCCGGCCAGTGGCGCGAACTGATGAACACCGATGCCGCGCCGTACGGCGGCACCAACGCCGGCAACGACGGCGCCGTGTGGGCCGAAGCCGTGCCCGCGCACGGCGAGGCGTGGTCGGCGAGCTTGCGCCTGCCGCCGCTCGCGACGCTGTGGTTGACCCCCGCCTGATCACTCACCTCCCCGATACGGAGATCCACCCCCATGCCGACCGCCCTGCCCGACCGTCTCGAACCCGGCCGCAGCTATCCGCTCGGCGCCAGTTGGGACGGCCTCGGGACCAACTTCGCGGTGTTTTCCGCGCACGCGCAGCGCATCCAGCTGTGCGTGTTCGACCCGACCGGCCGCAAGGAACTCGCGCGCCTCGACCTGCCCGAATGCACCGACGAGGTGTGGCACGGCTACCTGCCCAACGCGCATCCGGGCACCGTGTACGGGTTCCGCGCGGACGGCCCGTACCAGCCGCAGCACGGCCACCGCTTCAATCCGACCAAGCTGCTGCTCGACCCGTACGCGCGCAAGCTGGTCGGCCAGTTCCGCTGGTCGGACGCGCTGTTCGGCTATCGCGTGCATTCGAACCGGGCCGACCTGTCGATGGACCGGCGCGACTCGGCGCCAGCGATGCCGAAAGCCGTGGTCGTCGACGAAGCGTTCGACTGGAGCAACGACCGCCGCCCGAACGTGCCGTGGCGCAGCACCGTGATCTACGAGACCCACGTGCGCGGCGCGTCGATGCGCCGCGCCGGGCTGCGCACGCCGGAGCGCGGCACGTTCGCGTCGCTCGCGCATCCGGCGTTCATCGATCACCTGCTGTCGATCGGCGTGACGACGGTCGAGCTGCTGCCGATCCACGCGTTCCTGCAGCAGCGCGAGCTCGTGAAACGCGGGCTGCGCAACTACTGGGGCTACGACACGGCCGCGTTCTTCGCGCCGGAGCCGTCGTATCTGACGACGCGGCGGCTCGACGAAATGCGCATCGCGGTGCGCCAGTTGCATGCGGCCGGCATCGAGGTCGTGCTCGACGTGGTCTACAACCACACGTGCGAAGGCAACCAGCTCGGACCCACGCTGTCGTGGCGCGGCCTCGACAACGCGAGCTACTACCGGCTGCGGCCCGACGATCCGCGTTACCACGTCGACGAAACCGGCTGCGGCAACACGCTGAACATGTCGCATCCGCGCGTCGTGCAGATGGTGATGGATTCGCTGCGCTACTGGGCGACCGCGTTCAACATCGACGGCTTCCGCTTCGATCTCGGCGTGACGCTCGGCCGCGAGGATCACGGCTTCGAGCCCGGCGCGGGGTTCTTCGACGCGTTGCGGCAGGACCCGGTGCTCGCGCAGCGCAAGCTGATCACCGAGCCGTGGGATCTCGGCCCCGGCGGCTATCAGCTCGGCCGCCATCCGCCCGGCTTCGCCGAATGGAACGACCGGTTTCGCGACACCGTGCGGCGCTTCTGGCGCGGCGACGCGGGGCAGCGCCCGGAACTGGCCGCGCGCCTGTCGGGCTCGGCCGACCTGTTCAATCACGGCCGGCGCCGCACGTGGGCATCGGTCAATTTCGTCACCGCGCACGACGGCTTCACGCTCGCCGACCTCGTGTCGTATGCGGGCAAGCACAACGACGCGAACGGCGAGGACAACCGCGACGGCCGCGACGACAACTGCAGCGCGAACTGGGGCGTCGAAGGGCCGACCGACGACGCGGCGATCCGCGACGTGCGCCGGCGCGTCGCACGCTCGATGCTCGCGACGCTGTTTACCGCGCTCGGCACGCCGATGCTCGTGGCCGGCGACGAATTCGGCCGCACGCAGCAGGGCAACAACAACGCCTATTGCCAGGATAACGAACTGTCGTGGCTCGACTGGGACCTGGCGCGCAGCGACGAAGGCGTGGAGATGACGCGCTTCGTGTCGCGGCTCGCGGCGCTGCGGCGCATGTATCCGGTGATGTCGGCGCCGCGCTATCCGTCGGGCGACCGCGACGGCGCGCCGGGCATGCGCGAGATCGGGTGGTTCGACGAACGCGGCGACGCGCTCACCGTGCCCGCGTGGGAGGACGGCGAGCGCCGCGCGCTGACGATGCGGCGCGTCGGCACCGGCCGCACCGGGCGCACCGAGGCGTTGCTCGTGATGCTGAACGCGTCGGCCGACACCATCACGTTCATGCCGCCCGCGCCCGTGCTCGATTACCGGATCCTGCTCGACACCGCGACGCCCGACTCGGGCCCGCGCTCGTGGCCGGAAGCCGGGCTCGACGTCGCCGCGCATGCGGCCGTGATCGCGGTCGCGGCCGTGCCACCCGACCTGTCTTCGTGAGGAGCCGCCATGACGTCCCGTTCCGCCCATTCGCCCGGCACGCACGCGTACGCGTCGACGTTCGGCGCGACCTGCCTCGATGCCGACCGCACGCGCTTCAGGCTGTGGGCGCCCGCGAGCCGCACCGCCGCCGTCGAGCTGCAGGACACGGGCGGCCGCGCGATTCCGATGACGCCCGTCGGCGACGGCTGGTTCGAAACGATCGCGCCGTGCGGCCCCGGCGCGCTGTACCGCTACGTGCTCGACGACGCGCTCGCGGTGGCCGATCCCGCGTCGCGCTTCCAGCCGTACGACGTGCTGGGCCCGAGCCAGGTCGTCGATCCGGCCGCGTACCGCTGGCGCCACGACGCGTGGCGCGGCCGCCCATGGCACGAGACGGTGCTGTACGAGCTGCACGTCGGCGCCTGCGGCGGCTACGCGGCCGTCGAGCGGCGCCTGCCGGCGATCGCCGAACTCGGCGTGACCGCGGTCGAGCTGATGCCCGTCAATGCGTTCCCCGGCGCGCGCAACTGGGGCTACGACGGCGTGCTGCCGTTCGCGCCCGACGCGTCGTACGGACGGCCCGAGGAGCTGAAATCGCTGGTCGACACCGCGCACGGGCTCGGGCTGCAGGTGTTCCTCGACGTCGTGTACAACCACTTCGGCCCCGAAGGCAACCTGCTGCCGCGCTACGCGCCCGACTTCTTCCGCGCTGACCGGCAGACCGCATGGGGGCCGGCGATCGACTTCTCCCGTCCGCAGACGAGCACGTTCTTCATCGACAACGCGCTGTACTGGCTCGACGAATACCGTTTCGACGGGCTGCGCATCGACGCCGCGCACGCGATCGACGACGATGCGTGGCTGCGCGAACTCGCGCGCCGCGCACGCGCGCAGGCGGGCGATGCGCGCCACGTGCATCTCGTGCTGGAGAACGAGCGCAATACCGCGAGCCTGCTCGGCCCCGGCGGCTTCGACGCGCAATGGAACGACGACTTCCACAACAGCGCGCACGTGCTGCTGACGGGCGAACGCGACGGCTACTACCGTGCGTACGCGGACGCGCCGCTGCGCCATTTCGCGCGCACGCTCGGCGAAGGCTTCGCGTACCAGGGCGAGCCGTCGCCGCTGCACGACGGCGCCGCGCGCGGCGAGCCGAGCGCGCACCTGCCGCCGACCGCGTTCGTCGTGTTCCTGCAGAACCACGACCAGATCGGCAACCGCGCGTTCGGCGAACGGCTGCGCGCGCTCGCGAACGACGACGCGGTGCGCGCGGCCACCGCGCTGATGCTGCTCGCGCCGTCGATCCCGCTGCTGTTCATGGGCGAGGAAGACGGCAGCACGCAGCCGTTCCAGTTCTTCACCGACTATCGCGGCGCGCTCGCCGACGCGGTGCGCGACGGCCGGCGCCGCGAATTCGCCGCGTTTCCCGCGTTCGCCGACGCCGCGCATCGCGACGCGATTCCCGACCCGAACGACATCGCGACCTTCGTGCGCTCGTCGTCGCACCATCCGCCCGACGAGTCGTGGCCCGACGCGGCCGCGTGGCGGCGCTTCTACCGTAGCGCACTGGCGGTGCGCGCGGCGCTCGTGACGCCGCACCTGGCCGGCGCGCGGGCGCTCGGCGTCGAGCTGCTCGCCGGCGACGGCGACCCGCCCGCACTGGTCGCGCGCTGGCGCCTCGGCGACGGCAGCACGCTGACGATCGCGCTGAATCTCGGCTCGCACGACGCGACGCTGCCCGCGCTGCCGGTCGGCAAGATCGTGTTCGAGACGCCGCCGCGCGCACGCGACCGGCTGCCCGGCGGGCACGTGCCGCCCCGCGCGTGCATCGCGTGGCGCGACGGCGCGGTCAACCAGGATGCGCGGCATCACCGCGCGAACGGACGGAGCACGTCATGACGACCGACGTCCCGATTGCGGCGCTCGCCCGTGCGGCCGGCCTGGAACCCGACTGGACCGACGCGGGCGGCGTCGCGCGGCGCGTGGACGACGACGCGCTCGTCGCGCTCGTCGACGCGCTCGGCTGGCCGTGCGGGACCGCGATCCAGCGGGTCGACAGCGCGGCGGCGCTCGCCGATGCGAAGGCGTCGCCACCACGCATCGTGACCGGCGATGCCGGCCTGCCGGTGATGCTGCCCGCCACCGTCGCGGCGCCGGGCGCGCGCTTCAGGATCTCGCTCGAAACCGGCGGGCACGTGGACGGCCGCGTGGGCGGCGCGGGCGAACACGGTACGCTGCCGCCGCTCGCGATGCCCGGATATCACGCGCTCGACATCGGCGAGCAGCGCATCGGGCTCGCGATCGCGCCGCCGCGGGCGCAGCCGTTCGACACGTTCGCCCGCGCACCCGACGCGGGCCGCTGGGGCATCGCGGCGCAGCTTTACAGCCTGCGCCGCACCGGCGACGACGGCGCGGGCGACTACACCGCGCTGGCGCGACTGGCCGCGCAGGCGGCGCGGCACGGCGCGCAGGCGGTGGCGATCAGCCCGACGCACGCCGGCTATCCGGCGCTGCCCGCGCACGACAGCCCGTATTCGCCGTCGTCGCGCCGCTGGCACAACGTCGCGTATCTCGACTGCGACGCGGTGCCGGGCGCCGATGCCGCACCGCGCGCATCCGCCGCTACGGCCGCGACCGACGCCGCGCTGATCGACTGGCCGCGCGTGCTGCCAATGAAGCTGCGCCGTCTGCGCGCGTGCTTCGACGCATGGCGCGCCAGCGACGACCCGTCGCGCGATACGTACCAGCGGTTTCGTGCGGCGGGCGGCGCGGCGCTCGACGCGCATGCGCGTTTCGATGCGCTGCAGGCGTTCTGCATCGAGCACGGGATCGGCGCGGACTGGCGGCAGTGGCCCGCGCCGTGGCGCACGCCGGGATCGGCGGAAGTCGATGCGTTCGCGCACGCGCATGCCGACACGATCGCGTTCCACACGTTCCTGCAATGGTGCGCGTCGCGCGCGCTCGGCGACGCGCAGCATGCGGCGCGCGGCGCGGGCATGGCGACCGGGCTGATCGCCGATCTCGCGGTCGGCTCCGATCAGGCCGGCAGCGACGCGTGGGCGCACGGCACGACGCTGCTGCGCGGCGTGTCGCTCGGGGCCCCGCCCGACCTGTTCAACGCGGCCGGCCAGGCGTGGGGCGTGACGACGTGGACGCCCGATGCGCTGCGCGCCGACGGCTTCATGCCGTTCATCGAGCTGCTGCGCGGCGCGTTCGCGCACGCGGGCGGCATCCGCATCGATCATGTGCTCGGTTTCGCGCGGATGTGGATCGTGCCGGACGGCGGCTCGCCGCGCGGCGGCGCGTACCTGCGCTATCCGCTCGACGACCTGGTGCGGCTCGTCGCGCTCGAGGCGGCGCGCCATCGCGCGATCGCGATCGGCGAGGATCTCGGCACCGTGCCGGCCGGGCTGCGCGAACGGCTCGGCGCGCAGGGTGTCGCCGGCATGCGCGTGCTGTGGTTCGAGCGCGACGCGAACGGCGCGTTCCGGCCGCCCGCCGCGTGGGATCGCGATGCGATCGCGATGACGTCGACGCACGATTTGCCGACCGTGGCCGGCTGGTGGCGCGGCGTCGATCTCGGGTGGCGGCGCGTCGCGGCGGAGGCCGAAGCCGCGAAACGGCGCGACGAAGCGCAACCATCGCGCGATGTCGCCGCCCCGAAACCGGACGATGCGAGCACACACGATTCCAACGAGATCGTGCAAGGCATGGCGTTCGGACACGACACCGTGCAGCCCACCGAACCGAATCGCTCGACGCCCCCGCCTCCGCCGCCGCCCGAACTGCTCGCCGCGCATGCCGAACGCGCGACCGAGCGCGCGGCGCTGTGGCACGCGCTGCAGCACGCAGGCTGCGCGCCGGCCGGCGCCGCGGTGCCGCCGGCCGACATGCCGCCGGTGAACGCGATCCTGGCCTACGTCGCGAGCGGCCCGTCGCCGCTCGCGCTGCTGCCGCTCGAGGATCTGCTCGCGCTCGACGCGCAGCCGAACCTGCCGGGCCCGCCGTGCGGCCATCCGAACTGGCGGCAGCGGCTGCCGCGCCCGATCGACGCGCTGTTCGACGCCGACGTGCGCGCACGCATCGCGGCCGTCGCGCACGCGCGCCACGCGCGGAGGCCGGGCCCGTGACCCCACGCGCGACGCTGCGACTGCAGCTGCATGCGGGTTTCACGTTCGACGACGCGGCCGCGCACGCCGACTACTTCGCGCGGCTCGGCGTCAGCCACCTGTACCTGTCGCCGGTGTCGACGGCCGAACCCGGCTCGCTGCACGGCTACGACACGGTCGACTACGGCGTGCTCGGCGCGGAACTCGGCGGCGAAGCCGGCTTCATCCGGCTCGTCGACGCGCTGCGCGCGCGCGGCCTCGGCCTCATCATCGACATCGTGCCGAACCACATGGGTGTAGGCGGATCGTCGAACGGCTGGTGGAACGACGTGCTCGAATGGGGGCCGGCGAGCCCGTACGCGCGCTACTTCGACATCGACTGGCATCCGCCCGACCCGGCGCTCGACGGCAAGGTGCTGTTGCCGTGCCTCGGCGCGCCGTACGGCGATGCGCTCGCGGCCGGCGACATCACGCTGCGCGCCGATCCGGCCGCGGGCTGCTTTTACATCGCGTGCCCCGGGCGGCGGCTGCCCGTGGCCGCCGCCACCTACGCGGAGATCCTGCGCATCGCGAATCGGGCCGACCTGAACGCGCTCGCCGAGCGCTTCGACGCCGCCGCGCCGGCACGCGACAGCGCGCGGCTCGCCGCCGCGCATGCGGCGCTGCGCGATCATGCGGCCGCGCACGGCCCGCACGCGCTCGACGCGGTATTGCGCGGCGCCGACCCGCGCCGTGCGCGCTCGCGCGCGTGCCTGCACCGGCTGCTCGAACGCCAGCACTACCGGCTCGCCTGGTGGCGCACGGCCGCCGACGAGCTGAACTGGCGGCGTTTCTTCGATATCGCGACGCTCGCGGCCGTACGCGTCGAAGACGACGCGGTGTTCGACGCCGTGCATGCGCTGCCGCTGCGCCTGCATGCGGCCGGGCTCGTCGACGGCGTGCGCGTCGATCACGTCGACGGCCTCGCCGATCCGGGCGCGTATTGCCGCCGGCTGCACGCGCGGCTCGCCGCGCAGCGCGATACGCAGCCCTACATCGTCGTCGAGAAGATCCTCGCGCCCGGCGAAGCGCTGCGCAGCGACTGGGCCGTCGACGGCACGACCGGCTACGACTTCATGAACGACGTCGGCGCGCTGCTGCACGACCCGGCCGGCGCCGAACCTCTCGCCGCGCACTGGGCGGCCGTATCGGGCTCGGCGCGCACGTTCGCGCAGGAAGCGCTCGACGGCAAGCGGCGCGTGCTGATGCGCCAGCTCGCCGGCGAACACGCACGGGTCGCGCGGTTGCTGCACGGGATTGCGCGGGCGGCGCCCGCGACGCGCGACGTCAGCCTGATCGCGATCCGGCGCGTGCTCGGCGAACTCGCGGTGCGGCTGCCCGTGTACCGGATGTATCCGGCACGGAGCGCCGAGCCGGCCGACGCCGACCGTCGCGTGCTCGCGCACGCATACGACGGTGCGTACGCGGCGGTCGATCCGACCGACCGGTTCGCGCTCCAGCGCGTCGCCGCGTGGCTCGGCTTGCCGGTCGTGCGGGTGCCGCGCGTGGACGCCGATGCGCTGGTCGCGGCGCGCGTCGCGTTCGCGCAGCTCACCGCGCCGCTGGCCGCGAAGGGCGTCGAGGATACGGCCAACTATCGCTACGGCCGGCTGCTGTCGCGCAATGAAGTCGGCGCCGACGCGGGCGACTTCAGCCTGTCGCGCGGCGCGTTCCATGCGCGCAACCGGCGCCGCGCGCGCACCGTGCCGCACGGGCTCGTCGCGACGGCCACGCACGACCACAAGCGCGGCGAGGACGCACGTGCGCGGCTCGCGGTGCTGAGCGAGGTGCCCGACGCGTGGCGCGCGGTGTCGCTCGACTGGTCCGCGCTGAACCTGCCGCATCGCGGCCGCGCGCACCGCGATCTCGCGTGGACGCCCGGGCCGGCCACCGAGGCGATGCTGTATCAGACGCTCGTCGGCTGCTGGCCGCCGGCGCTCGCCCCCGACGATGCGGCCGGCCTCGACGCGCTCGCGACGCGCGTCGTGCAATGGCAGACGAAGGCGCTGCGCGAAGCGAAGCAGTCCACCGACTGGCTCGCGCCCGAGCCGGATTACGAGCATGGTTGCGAAGCGTTCGTCCGCGCGATCCTGACGCCGCGCGGCGCGGGGGATTTTCCGCATCGGCTGCATGCGTTCGTCGCGCGGATCGCGCCGGCCGGCGTCGTCAACAGCCTGACGCAGACGGCGCTGCGGATCGCGTCGCCCGGTGTGCCCGATCTGTATCAAGGTACCGAATCATGGGATCACTCGCTCGTCGATCCGGACAACCGGCGCGAGGTACCGTTCGCGACGCTGGCGGCCGAACCGGTCGACGGGTCGGTCGCATCGTATTTGTCGGCGTGGCCCGACGCGCGTGTGAAGCGCGCGCTCATCGAGCGGATGCTGGCGCTGCGTGCGCGGTGGCCGACGACGTTCGCGGATGGCGCGTATGTTCCGCTGCGTGTGCGCGGCAAGCTCGCGCGTCACGTGGTGGCATTCGCGCGGTGCGACGACGCGGCGACGGTGGTGGTCGTGGCGACACGGCTCGCGTGCCGGTTGCTGGGGGAAGCGCCCGAGTTGCCGCGCGTGGAGCCGGCGCAATGGGGTGACACGGCGGTCGTGCTGCCGCGCGGCGTTGAAGGGCCGTGGAACGACTGGTTGAATACTCGGGATGCGATCGGTGCGATCGATGCGCCGGAAGGTGTGCTGGCGCTCGATCGCTGTCTGGCCCAGTTGCCCGTGGCGGTGCTCGTCGCGGCGCGGCGTGGAAATTGAAGCTGATGCCCAATCGGCACTCGCTCCGAGTCACCGAAATCGATTTTGTGCAAAACGTGCCGTAAATAATCGATTTTGTGCACGCGTAACCGAATTTCAACCGAAACGCCCGATCGTAAGCGATTTTGTGCAGCCAACGAGATGCGTCGACAGCCTCACGGCCACTCTTCCGGCGGCAACGTCCCGCTGTCGTCTTCCCACAGCGGTTTCGCTGTATCTTCGCCGCGGCTCGGCGTCACCGGCCCGTTTCCGCCGCCATTGCCGCGCGGCGCCGCATGCGGCCGTTTCCGCGTCCGCGTCGGCGTCACGGTCCGCTGCCCGTCGCGGCGACGCTCGTCCGTCGATTCCGCATCGTTCGTCTGTCGTGCGTTCGAAGCTGTAGCCATCTTTCTCTCCTGGGTCATCGAAGGAAACCGGTCGCCCGAACGCAGCAATTTCGGTGCCGCGCGCCGGGCAAGCGTCTTGCTCCCTCGCTTCGCCCCCTAACCCTTCCGGAGGTGACGATGCCGACGAATCGCAATACGCCGCCCGCCACACGCCGCCGCCTCGGCGGATGGATGGCCGCCGAGGAAGCGCACATGGCCGCGTTCCGCGAAAAAATCGCGAGCGAGGCGCGCGCGCATGCCGGCGAGCGGCTGCGCACGCCGGCCGTCCAGGAACTCGCGCGGCTGTTCGACGACAACGCCGTGCTGCGCATGAGCCTGTCGCGCGCGATCGACGAAGCGCGCGAAGCGGGATACCGGCTCGGCTACGCGTCGATCGGCGAGCTGATGACCGTGCTCGACCATCTGATGACCTACACGCCGCCGTTCAGCGAGGAAAGCCTGATCGTGTGCCCGCTGAACGCGTTCTTCGACTGGCCGATGTGCATGCCGTCGGGCCATGCGGTGTTCCGCGACGCATCCGTCAATGCGCAGTTGAAGCGCGTATTGAACGCCTGGTGCGATTTCCTCGGCGGCCCGCATTCGCGCGCGCATCTCGACACGTCCGCGCCCGACGGCTGGTTCTGCGACGAAGCGCGCAAGCGGCTCGGACTGTCGCAGTTCCAGTATCGCGAAGACCAGCCGCACTGGGGCTTCGATTCGTGGAACGACTTCTTCACGCGGCGCTTTCGCGACGGCGCACGGCCCGTCGCGGCGCCCGACGATCCGCACGTGATCGTCAGCGCGTGCGAAGCCGCGCCCTATCACACCGAAACGAACGTGAAGCTGCGCGACACGTTCTGGATCAAGTCGCAGCCGTACTCGCTGCGCGACCTGTTCACGCCCGCCTGGCTGTCGCTCGCCGAGCGCTTCGTCGGCGGCGACGTCTACCAGGCCTACCTGAGCGCGTACAACTATCACCGCTGGCATGCGCCGGTGCGCGGCGTCGTCACGCACGCGTATCGCGTGGACGGCGCCTATTACTCGGTGGCCGAAGCGGAAGGCCCGGACCCGGCCGGACTCAACGACTCGCAGGGCTATATGACGGCGGTCGCCGCGCGCGCGGTGGTCGCGATTTCGAGCGACGATCCCGGCATCGGCACCGTGGCGGCCGTGTTCGTCGGGATGGGCGACGTATCGTCGTGCGTGATCGACGTGATGCCCGGCCAGCGCGTCGACAAGGGCGACGAGATCGGCTATTTCCAGTTCGGCGGGTCGACCTACTGCCTGCTGTTCGAGGCAGGCGTGATCGACCGCTTCCTGCACGCGCCGCCGTTCGACGGGAACACGCCGGTCGTGCAGGTCAACGCGTCCGTCGCGCTCGCGCGGTGAGCACCGCGCGCCGCGCGGCGCCTCACGCTTCCGTCGCGTCGAACCGGGCCCCGTCGTGCCGCTGCACGCAGCGCAGGACCGACAGGCCGTCGGCGGTCAGCGCGGGTCGGTGCTGGCCGGACGCGTCGTCGCGCTCCATCACGATCAGGTGTCGTTCGACGAGCGCGACGATGTCGTCGCGGTCGAGTTGAATCTGTTCCGGTGCGCGGTGCACCAGGAACAGTGCGGCAAATTCGTGGGCGGTCAGCATGCTCGTTTCCCCGTGGCGGCTGCGCACGATGCGACACCGGCGTCGCATCGGCGTGCGGCGCGAATCGTGCGCCGCAACCGTACGGACATGCAGGGACCATGCTAGGCGCTCGTCCGCGGCCGGTGACCGTGCGGCGCGCGCGCCGCGCGATGTGGCACCGAACGGGGTGCGCGAACCGCTGCAAAGTTTTCAACGGCATGTAATGGGCAACGACGGGGCAACGGCGGAGCAACGACGGGGTCACGACGAGGCAACGTCGGGCCCCAGATACGTCCGATGAAACGGGCCAGGAGCAGGCCGGAGACGCATGGCGAAACGGCGGCCCGCTCAGGGCTCCCGCGAGCGAAACAGCCCGGCCCGCGCCGCCCCGGCCGGCGCGCGGAAATACCCGCTATGCAGCACCACGTCGTGGTTGCCGCTCGCCAGCACGTCCGCGCACGCGGCTTCGATCCGCGCTCGGCCGCGCTCGAACGCGTCGCGCAAGTCGGCCTCCAGCGCGGAGCGCGCGCCGAAATGATCTTCCAGCGCCTCGACGGTGATCGCGCAGGCCTGCGGCGCACCGTCGACGTCGACGACGAAGCGCAACTGCAGCGCCGCGCCGTCGAACGTCGGCGGTTCGTCGGTCAGCGTCACGCGGCGTGGGGAATCGGCCGGCATCGTGTCATGCCCTCCGCGCCACGAGACGCTCGACCAGCGCGCCGTTGAACGCGGGCAGGTCGGCCGGCTTGCGGCTCGTGATCAGGTTGCCGTCGCGCACGACTTCCTCGTCGACCCACTTGCCGCCCGCGTGACGGATATCGTCCTGCAAGCTCGGCCAGCTCGTCATCGTCTTGCCCTCGACGAGCCCGGCCGACACGAGCAGCCAGCCGCCGTGGCAGATCGCCGCGATCGGCTTGCCGGCGCCGACGGCCGCCGTCACGAATTCGCGCGCGGCCGGCACCATCCGGATCGCGTCGCCGTTCACGACGCCGCCCGGCAGCACGACCGCGTCGTAGTCGCCTTCGCGCGCATCGTCGAACGTGCGGTCGACCTTCACGCGCTCGCCCTTGTCGACGTGCCGGAAACCCTGGATCTCGCCGGGTTTCTGCGAGATCACGTCCACCTGCGCGCCTTCGGCCGCGAGCGCGCGCTGCGGTTCGACGAGCTCGGCTTCCTCGAAGCCGTCGACCGCGAGAATGGCTATCTTGCAATGCTTCAGCCTGCCGCTCATGAATGCCTCCGTGGATGGGATAGGGGTTGGGAATAAGGCGGCACACGTCGTGCCGTGCCGGTCCCGCAGCAATCTCCGTTCCGGGCGCGCGGGCCGTTGCCCGCCGGCCTCGTCGTTCCGCGCGGATGTCGGGACAACGGGGAACGACCCGCGATCGCCGCCGGCCCGCTCGCGAACGGGCGGGATCGGCCGCTGCACGTCGCCGTGCCCGGCTGCAAAGATTTCAACGGGATGTAACGCGACGCCGTGGCAACGCCGTGCGTCGATCCGGCGCGATTACTGCAGATGACGCGCAGCGTCGAGCATCGCGTCGGTCAGCTCGACCGTCAGCGTCAGGTTCTCGTCGGTATCGGGCAATTGATCGAGCGTCTGCTGCACGGCGTCGTGCAGCATCGCGTGCACGCGCATCCGCGCGCCTTCGTCGAGATCCGCATAGCGTTCCATCGTCGAGCATTCGAGCGCGAGCACGACCGAATGCCGGGCCGCCTCGGGCGGCGCCTCGACGGGGTTCGCCCACGCCGCATGGAACATGACCCTGCCCGTTTCGACGTCGACGTGGACCGTCGTGTCGAGGCCGTCCACGTCGCTTGCGTCGCCGTCGAGCTCGTCGTTCTCCACAAAAATCCGGGAATTCGATTGCATGATGTCCTCCTGCGTGGCGGCGGCGCGCCCGTCCCGGGAAACCGCGCCGCCATCGCGCCGTGCCGGCCCCGCCGGCACGACACCGTCAATAACCGCTGGAACCGCCGCCCGTGCCGCCGGCGCCGCCGCCGCCCGTGCCGGTCGAGCCGGCCGAACCGCCATTGCCGGCGCCCGTACCGCCCGAGCCGCCGGCCCCGCCCGAACCGCCGCCGACCCCGCCGCCCGTGGCGCCGCTGCCGCCCTCGCCCGCGCCGTTCGGGCCGCCGCCCGGCTTCACGTGGCCGGCCGCCCCGCTGTGCGAACGCATCCCGTGCTTCGTGCCGTTACGCTGCGTGCGCGCCGGCGGAGGCGGCGCGGCCGTATTGCCGTTGGTGCCCTGCGTCGACATGTCCATCGACGGATTCGGCGCGCCGGTGCCTTCGTCCGAGCGCTGCGAGTTCTGCGCCCACGCGGCCGGCGCGGCCGCGACGATCGCGACAGCCGCGCAGGCCAGCACGCGCCGCGCGACAAACTTCGATTCGAATGCTGACTTCATGGCGTTTTCTCCCTGTGGAGGATGGCGTGATGGAAATTCCTGCTCCGCTCCTTCAGCAAGGCCCATGCCGCCGTCGGCCACGGTCGCGACGCGGCACGCGGTTTGCGTCCGTGGTCTTCGCACGACTGTCCTGTGACCCCATACGGAGCCCCTGCCTCATGCCTTCTGCTTCCGCTTCCGCTTCCCACTCGCACGGCAAGCGCCACACGCGCCGCCCGGGCCGCGCGCGCAGCGCCGACCCGGCCCACCGCAAGCGCTGGTCCGGCGAAGTCACGCAAAAGAGCGATGCGCTCGACATCGAGCCCGACATCTTCAAATCCGACGATCCGGCCGCGATCGCCGCGTCGCTGAAGCGCTCGGCCGAACACAGCCGCCGCCGCAAGGCGTCGCCGTTCCAGTCGGCGATGTCGATGCTGAACTTCTACGTGAACCGCGCGGGCCGCCATCTGCCGAAAACGCGCCGCGCGACGCTCGAACGCGCGAAGCGGAAACTGCGCGAAGCCTTCGGCCGCAAGCCCTGACGGCCGGCGCGCCGCCCTCTCCCTCCGCTGCGATTCCCACGCATGCATGAAACCCTCTGGTATCTGATCATCGGCGCGGTGCTGCTGGGCATGGGCGTCGTGACGTCCGCGCTGCGTCACCTGCCCTGCAGCTCCGCGATGATTTATCTGGTGCTCGGCGTCGCGCTCGGCCCGAGCGGCGCCGGCCTGCTGCATCTCGACCTCGAACGCGACGGGCAACTGCTGCGCGAGATCGTCGAAGTCGCGCTGCTGGTGTCGCTGTTCGCGATCGGGCTGCGGCTGCGCGTGCCGCTGTCCGACAAGCTGTGGCTCGTGCCGTGCCGGCTCGGGCTGCTCGCGATGATCGTCACCGTGCCGCTGCTCGCGGCGTGCGCGGTGCTCGCGCTGGGTCTCGGCTGGGGCCCCGCGCTGCTGCTCGCGGCGATCCTCGCGCCGACCGACCCGGTGCTCGCGCACGACGTGCAGGTGCACGACCCGGGCGATCGCGACCTGGTGCGCTTCGCGTTGTCCGGCGAAGGCGGGATGAACGACGGCATCGCGCTGCCGTTCGCGCTCGCGGGGCTCGCGCTGTGCGGCGCACCGGGCGCGACGCACGGCATCCCGCCGCTGTCCGGCACCTTCGCGCTCGTCGCGCTGTGGGGCATCCTGGGCGCGGCCGCAATCGGCGGCGGGCTCGGCTGGGTCACGACGAAGACGATCGGCTGGCTGCGCACGCGCCATGCACAGGCGCTCGGCCTCGAAGGCTTCTTCGCGCTCGCGCTGATCGTGCTGTCGTTCGGCGCCGCGCAGCTCGCGCACACGTTCGGCTTCATCGCGACGTTCGCGGCCGGCGTCGCGATGCGCCGCGTCGAGCATCGCGCGAGCGGCGACCGTCCGCCGCGCGAAGTGATCGGCCAGATCGATTCGGAAGACGTGGTCGCCACCGAGAAGCATCCGGACAAAGCGCATGCATTCATGGCCGAATCGGTGCTCGGCTTCACGATCGAGCTCGAACGGATCGCCGAAGCGATCGTGATGACGATGATCGGCAGCGTGCTGTCGACGCTGCCCGGCCCGCTGATCACGTGGGGCGCCGTCGGGCTCGCCGCCGTACTGTTCGTCGCCGTGCGTCCGCTCGCGGTGCTGGTCACGCTCGCCGGCTCGCGCGCGACGCATGCGCAGCGGCGGCTGATGGCGTGGTTCGGCATCCGCGGGATCGGCTCGTTCTACTACCTGCTGTTCGCGCTCGAGCATGGGCCGTCCGACGTCGTGCGCCCGCTCGCGGCGCCGGTGCTGGCCGTCGTGTCCGCGTCGGTGGTCGCACACGGGATCTCCGCGACGCCGCTGATGAACTGGTATTACCGGCTGCAGCAGCATCGGCGCTGACGGTTCACGCGTCGGCGCCGAGCCGCGCCCGCATCGCCGCGGTGATGCGCTGGCGCGCGTTCGCATAGCCTTCCCACGGGTCGCGCTTCAGCGTGTCCAGCCGTTCGTGCAGCGTGTCGATCGTCCATTGCGCGCCGCCCGTCGTGTCGGGCACCTCGTCCCAGTCGAGCGGCACCGACACGCCCATGCCGGGCCGCGCGCGCACCGAATACGCGGCGATTGTGCTCGCGCCGCGCCCGTTGCGCAGGTAGTCGACGAAGATCTTGCCGCGCCGGTGGCGCGGCCCCATCGTCGCGGTGAAACGGTCGGGCAGCGTGCCGGCGACGTGCTGCGCGACCGCGCGCGAGAAGTCCTTCACGTCGTCCCAGCCCGCATGCCGCGTGAGCGGCACGACGACGTGCAGCCCTTTGCCGCCGCTCGTCTTGCAGAACGACACGAGCCCGAGTTCGTCGAGCAGCCCGCGCACGAGTTGCGCGGCATCGATCATCGTGCGCCACGGCAGCGCCGGATCGGGATCGAGGTCGAACACGATGCGGTCGGGCCGCTCGATGTTCGACGCATGCGCATTCCACGTGTGCAGTTCGACCGTGCCCATCTGCGCGGCGCCGAGCAGCGCGTCGACGCTGTCGATCGACAGCAGCGGCCCGTGGCCCGGGTCGAGCCCTTCGTGCTGCGTGACGAACGGAATCTCGCGGCGCTCCGCGTGCTTCTGGAAGAACAGCTCGCCGGCGATGTCGCCGGGGGCGCGCACGAGCGACACGGGCCGGCCTTTCAGGTCGGGCAGCAGCCACGGCGCGACCCATTGCCAGTACCGCGCGAGGTCGAGCTTGCGCGTGCCGCTTTGCGGGTCGAGCACGCGCTCGGGATGCGTGATGCGCACGCGGCCCGGCGTGTCGGGGCCGGACGCGTCGCCTTCGGCGCGGGCGGCCGCACGAGAACGTGACGGGCGCTTGCGATCGGCGGTTTCGTGGGCGGCATGCGATGCGCGCTTGCGTTTGTCGTCGTGCGAGGTCTGGCGTTGATCCATCGTCACCTCCGTTTCCGTGTGTTTGGGCATCTCGCGGACGATCTGCTCGGCCGGCTTGTCCTCGCGCAGCGCGATGAACGCGGCCTGCCGCACGATCCCGTCGCCGGTCCACTCCGCGAATTCGCATTCGGCGACGAGCGTCGGCTCGACCCAGTGCACGCGCGTGCGCGTGCGTTCGCGCGGCGGCGCGTCGAACGGCATCGTGTCGCGCTCGTGCTTATGCAGGATCGCGGCGAGACGGTCGAGCATCCGCGCGTCGAAGCCGGTGCCGACGCGGCCGACGTAGCGCAGCGGGCCGGGCCCGCGCCGCCGCTTGCCGGCCGGCGCCGGTTCGTGCACGCCGAGCAGCAGCGCGCCGAAGCCGTGCCGGCTGCCCGACGGCTCCGTAAATCCGCCGATCACGAACTCCTGCCGACGCCGGCATTTGAGCTTGATCCACGCGGGCGAACGGCCGGCGCGATAGCGCGAGTCCGCACGCTTGCCGATCAGCCCTTCGAGGCCGGTGTCGCACGCGCTCGCGATCAGCGACGCGACGTCCTCGCCGAGATCGGGCGAAAAGCGCACGCGCGCCGGGTCGCTGTCCGCGAGCAGCGGTTCGAGCAGCGCGCGACGCGCGGTGAGCGGCGCGTCGCGCAAGTCGTATCCGTCCAGATAAGGCAGATCGAACACGAAGAAAGTGACCGTGTCCGAGCGGTCCGTGCCGAACGCGTTCTGCAATGCCTGGAAATCGGGCAGGCCGTTTTCGCCGAGCACGACGGCCTCGCCGTCGAGCCATGCGTCGTCGTCGACGTCGAGCGTAGCAAGCGCGTCGCGCTGCGCGCGCAGCTTCGCGGTCCAGTCGCGGCCTTCGCGCGTCATCAGCGTGACGCGCCGGCGTGCGCCCTTGCCGGAAATACGCGCCAGGATCCGGTACCCGTCGAACTTCAGTTCGTAGCACCAGCCGCCCTGGGTCGGCGGTGCGTCGACCAGCGTCGCGAGTTGCGGCGCGACGCGCTCGGGCAGCGGCGCGCGCACCGCGCCTTCGACTTGCGACGGGTCGGTGGGGCGCTGGGTTGCGTGGCTTGCGCGGTTTTTGTGGCTTTCGTGTCGTGCGTCACGTACATCGTCATCCGCGTCGGTGGACGGGCCGCGTCGCGTCGCGCGCTTGCGCTGGCGCGCCGCGCCATTGGACGCACCGTCGTGCACGCTTCCCGGCCGTTCGCCGACGACGTCGAATTCATCGGCGCTGCGCGCATCGTCGTCGCGCTCCTTGATCAGCAGCCACTGCTCCTGACGCCCTTCCTGCCGCCCGCTGCGCACGAGCGCCCAGCCGCCGTGCAGTTTCTCGCCGTCGAGCCGGAACGTCAGCTTGCCCGCCCGATAGCCTTCGCGTGCCTGCGCCACGCCGCCGTCGGGCGTCCACGTGCCTTCGTCCCACACGACGACCGACCCCGCACCGTAATGCCCGGCCGGAATCTCGCCTTCGAACGCCGCGTATTCGAGCGGATGGTCCTCGACGTGCACCGCGAGCCGCTTCACCTGCGGATCGAAGCTCGGCCCCTTCGGCACGGCCCACGACTTCAGCGTGCCGTCGAGTTCGAGCCGGAAGTCGTAGTGCAGCCGGCGCGCGTGGTGCTCCTGGATCACGAAGCGCAGCGGATGGCGCTCGCGCGCGGCGGGCTTCGCGTTCGGTTTCGTGTCCGTTTTCGTATCCGCCTTCGCGCGACGCTTCCCGTGCGCGCCTTCGGGCTCGGGCGTCGCGCCGAAATGGCGCTTGCGGCGATACGGATCGAGCTTGCCGGCCATCGCGTCACCTCGTCGGAACCGGAATCGAAATCGGAGTCGGCGTGATCGGCATCACGCCGCGTGCTTGCGGCGTGCGGCGGTCTTCTTCGCCGCCGCGCCGCTCGCCGCACTGCGTTTCGCGGTAGTCCGCTTCGCCGCGGTTTTCGTCGCCGCGCCTTTCGATGCGGATTTCGCGGCCGGCTTGCGGCGCGCGCCGCCACGCGACGACGATGACGAGGACGACGCCTCGTCCTCTCCTCCGTCACGCTCTTCACGCAGATCCGCCGCGCGCGCACCAGCGCCGCCCTTCAGGCTGCGCTTCAGCAGCTCGGTGAGATCGACCACGTTGCTCGCCGCGCGCCCCGTCTGCGCGGGCCGATCCTCGATCTCCTCGACCTTGCCCGCGCGCACCTTGCGCTCGACCAGTTCGAGGATGTCGTCGCGAAACGTGTCGTGATATTCGTCGGGCGTCCACGTGCCGGACATGTCGTCGATCAGCTTCTTCGCCATCCCGAGTTCGCGCGCGCTGACGCCCGCGCCCTTCGCGTCGTCGGCCGGCACCGACAGTTCGTCGAGCGGCCGCAGCTCCTCCTGCCAGCGCAGCGTATCGAGCGCGAGGATCGGCCCGACCGGGATCAGCGCGCCCAGGTGCTGGCGGTCGCGCATCACCACCAGCGCGATGCCGATCTTGCCGCTGTCCTTCAGCGCGTCGCGCAGGAGCGCATAGACCTTCTCGCCCTTGCGGTCCGGCACCAGGTAGTACGGCGTGTCGAGATAGAGAAACGACACGGCGTCCGCGTCGACGAAGGTCAGGATGTCGACGGTCTGCGTCGACTCCGGATTCGCCGCGCGGATTTCGTCGTCGGTGAGCACGACGTAGCGCTCCTTCTCGTACTCGTAGCCGCGCACGATGTCCTCGCGCGTGACCTCCTTGCCGGTGCGCTTGTTGATCTGCCGATAGCCGATCGGGTCCATCGAGCGCTTGTCGAGCATCCGGAACGACGGCTTCACGGTGCGCGTCGCCGGGAACAGCTGCACGGGCACGTGCACGAGCCCGAAGCTGATCGCGCCTTTCCATATCATCCGCGGTGCCATGCGTGTTCCTCCTTGCCGGATGCGCGCCCGCCCGCGGGCAGGCGCGCCGTTCGGCGCGAGCCGTTGCAGGCCCTATGCCGGCAACTCCGCCGCCTGCTGTTCGCGCGCCCACACGCGATGCTGGCCGAGGTGATCCGACAACGTGTTCAGTACCTGGTCGAGATCGACGGCCTGCCCGACGCACACGCCTTCGGCCGGATCGGGCAGATGCGCGGCGCTGAGCAGTTGCCGCCCCGATCCGACCGCCGCGATCGGTTTCAAATGCTTGAACGCCTCGCGCACGAAATGGCGCGCATCGGCGCTGTGCGCGAGATCGCGGCCATCGCCGTCGCCACCGCACACGAACACCGCGTCGAACATCACCGACGGCATGCCGATGAGCGTCGCCTCCGGCACGATGCCGCCGATCGGCGCGAGCGTCGGCGCGACGATCGTCGGCACCGCGTGCGCGGCCTGCAGCGCGTCGCGCACCTGCTCGACCAGCACCTGATTCACGCCGGGCGTCGCGATCAGCGCGATCTTGCGCGAGCGGATGCCGGGCTTCGAGCGGCCGATCAGGCTCAGCGCGGGCGAGGGTTGCGCGACGGCCGGCGTCGCGGCCGCCTGCGGCGCGGGCAACCCGAGCCGTTCGGCGACCTGCGCGGCCAGCCCCGCGTCGAAGCGCGCGATGATCTCGTTGACCACCCGCTCGCGAATGTGCGGCTGCGTCACCTTGCCGAGCTCGAAGCAGTACGCGTCGCGAATATGCCGCTGTTCGATGTCCGTCATGCTCTGGTAGAACAGCGCGGCCTGCGAGAAATGGTCGGCGAACGATTCGCTGCGTACGCGCACCTTGTGGCCTTCGAGCGGCTCGGGCACGGTCTCGAACCCGCCGCCGGCGGGCGCGGGCGGCGTCTCGCGCGGCCAGCCGCCGCTCGTCGAATTCGGCTCGTACGACGCCTGCCCGACGTTGATCGTCTGCCGATGCATCGCGTCGCGCTGGTTGTTCGCGAACGGGCACACCGGCCGGTTGATCGGAAGCTCGTGGAAATTCGGGCCGCCGAGCCGGCTCAGCTGCGTGTCGGTGTACGAGAACAACCGCCCCTGCAGCAGCGGGTCGTTCGTGAAATCGATGCCCGGCACCACGTGGCCCGGGTGAAACGCGACCTGCTCGGTTTCCGCGAAGAAGTTGTCGGGGTTGCGGTTCAGCGTCATCCGGCCGATCGGCCGCACCGGCACCAATTCTTCCGGCACGAGCTTGGTCGGGTCCAGCAGGTCGAAGTCGAATTGATCCGCGTCGGCCGGATCGATCATCTGCACGCCGAGTTCGAACTCCGGATAGTCGCCGCGCTCGATCGCCGTCCACAGGTCGCGCCGGTTGAAATCCGGATCGTGGCCGCCGATCCGCTGCGCCTCGTCCCACAGCAGCGAATACGCGCCGCTCACGGGCCGCCAGTGGAACTTCACGAAACGCTCGACGCCGGCCGCGTTCACGAAGCGGAACGTGTGCACGCCGAAGCCGTCCATCGCGCGATAGCTGGCCGGCAGCGCGCGGTCCGACATCAGCCACAGCACCATGTGCGTGGTTTCCGGCACCAGCGACACGAAATCCCAAAAGGTGTCGTGCGCGGATGCGCCGGTCGGCATCTCGTTCGGCGCCTCGGGCTTCACCGCATGCACGAAGTCGGGAAACTTGATCGCGTCCTGGATGAAGAACACCGGCATGTTGTTGCCGACGAGGTCGTAGTTGCCTTCCTCGGTATAGAACTTCACCGCGAAGCCGCGCACGTCGCGCACGGTGTCGGACGAGCCGCGCGGCCCCTGCACCGTCGAGAAACGCACGTACACCGGCGTTTCGGCGGCCGGGTCCTGCAGGAACGCGGCCTTCGTGTAGTCGGCCATCGGCTCGTACACGCGGAACACGCCGTGCGCGCCCGAACCGCGCGCATGCACCACCCGCTCCGGAATGCGCTCGTGATCGAAATGCGTGATCTTCTCGCGCATGATGAAATCTTCGAGCAGCGATGGGCCGCGCGCGCCGCCGCGCAGCGTGTTCTGGTTGTCGGCGATCCGCACGCCCTGGTTGGTGCGCAGCGCCTCGCCGTCGGGCCGCGCACGGTTCGCCTCGAGCTGGCGCGATTTCTCGCTGTCGGGTGGTTGCGTCGGCGGCGTCTTGCCGGCGGATGGGGGAGTCGTCATCGTCAGGTGTCCTCGTGGCATTCGGTAGGAAGCCGCCGCCGCACGCGCCGGCATGCTGCGGCGCGCGCGTGCGGATGGCGGGAAGAGCCGGCCCGGCGCGCCGCGCGCGGCTGCCGGGCCGGCTGTGACGTCAGGGCGCGCGCAGCGCCGCGTCGAAGACGACGGGCGTCACGTCGACCGTCACGTTGCACTCGATCGCGGCATCCTCGACGCGCGGCTTGTGCTCGTCCACCGCACGTCGCGCGCGGTCGCACAGCTGCGTGCGTACGCGCAGCCGGTCGGCCGTGTCGAGCATCGCGTAGCGTTCGACCACGTCCGCGTCGAAGCGCATGTCGACCGTGCAGCGCCATTCGCGCGCGTCCTCGTCGGACGGCACGCGCACCCACGACACGTGGATCGTCAGCCGCCCGGACGCGTCGTCCGCATGCACGACGACGGCCGACTGCGACGGAAAGCTGATCGCGAGCGCGTGCTCGAGTTCGGCGACGCGCTGCGACCGGTCGGGCGTCACCGTCATCGGCGCACGACGCCCAGCAGCAACGTGACCAGGAAGATCACGACGAAGATGTAGAACAGGATCTTCGCGATCTCGGCCGCACCGGCCGCGATGCCGCCGAAGCCGAACACGGCCGCGATGATCGCGATGACGAAGAAGATGATGGCGTATCGAAGCATGGAACCCTCCTGGATGACAGCAGTCGTCACTAAACGTCGGCGCCGGTCACGCATCGTGCTTGTGTTTCGGTTTGCCGTGCGTCGGCGTGGAAGCCATTTTCTCGAGCTCTTTCTCGCTCATCGATTTGGCCATCGATTTCGACGGCGGTTTGAGATCCTTCATTTTCGTGTCGCCGCGCTTGGCCGACAGCGCGGCCCCTGCGGCACGCTGCTGGGCCTGGGATTTGGCTGGCATGGTTGCGCTCCTCTCGTTGGCGCGCGAGCCGACGCGAACGCGCGGCACGCGCGGGGTTGGAACAATGGGGCCATCACGCGGCGTCGCGGCGCCGCAGGTCGGCCGGCGGAATCTTCATCGCCTGGCGATACTTCGTCACCGTGCGACGCGCAAGAAGGATGCCGCGGCCCGCGAGGTTCTCCGCGAGCGCGACGTCGGACAGCGGATCGGTATGCCGCTCGGCCGCGATCATGTCGCGGATCAGCACCTTCGCGGCCGACGCCGAGCACACGCCCTTGCCGGCGGCCTCGAGCTTGCGCGGGAAGAAGTGCTTGAACTCGAACGTACCGTGCGGCGTGGCCATGTACTTGTTGCCGGTCGCGCGCGACACGGTCGATTCGTGCAGGTCGAGCTCTTCCGCGATGTCGCGCAGCACCAGCGGCTTCATCGCGATCTCGCCGTAGCGGAAGAAATCGCGCTGCCGCGCGACGATGCATTCGCCCACGCGCTGAATCGTGTCGAAGCGCTTCTGCACGTTGCGGATCAGCCAGCGCGCTTCCTGCAGTTGCTGGCCGAGCGGCGAATCGCGCTCGCCGCTCGACTGCGCGAACAGCGTCGCGTAGCGCTCGTGCAGGCGGGCGCGCGGCAGCACGGCCGGATTGATCGTGACGATCCATTCGTCGCGCACCTGGCGCACGATCACGTCGGGCACCACGTAGTCGCCGCGCGTGCTGCCGTAGTGATTGCCGGGGCGCGGATCGAGCCCGCGCACCAGCGCGCAGGCCGCTTGCAAGGTCTGCTGGTTGCAGCCGACGCGCCGCTGGATCTCGGCCGTCTCGCGGCGCGCAAGGCGCTCCAGATGCTCGCGCGCGATCGCCTTTGCTTCCGCGAGCGCCGGCGTGCCGGCCGGAATCGCGTCGAGTTGCAGCACCAGGCATTCGGACAACGAGCGGGCCGCGATGCCCGGCCGGTCGAGCATCTGCACGAGCCGCAGCGCGACCGACAGATCCTGCTCCGACAGCAGCAAGGCCGGATCGGCGGCGACCAGGAGTTCAGCCAGCTCTTGACGCAGATAGCCGTCGTCGTCCAGCGCATCGATCACGAGGCGCGCGGCCTCGCGGTCGCGCTTGTTGAGCGGATAGAGCCGCAGCGCATCGTGCAGTTGCTGATGCAGCGACGGCTCGGCGGCCATCCATTCGCCCGGCGACAAGCCGTCGGCATCGTCGCCCTGGCGGCTCGTGCCGCGCGGCGCGGGCGCGGCGGTAAACGGCACCTCGCCGTCCGGCGGGCGGATTTCGTCGCGCTCGGGCGTCGCGTCGGGCGCGGCCGCTTCGGTCGGCTGCTCGGGGGTCCCGGCAGCGGTTTCGTCGTCGCCCTGGCCGTCTTCCAGAAACGGGTTCATGTCGAGCGCCTGGCGCAATTCCTGTTGAAACTCGAGCGAGGACAACTGCAGCAGCCGCAGCGACTGTTGAAGCCTCGGCGTAAGTGCAAGATGCTGTCGCATCTGCAGCGCAAGCGAGACGGGCATCGAAAGCCTCCTGACGTTTGATTCGCGGGTTCGCGGTATGTGTTCTACCGGACGTCATGCAGCTTCCATGCCAGTCTCGCGAAGCGCGCTGCGGCGCGGTTCTCGCGGGTTCGTACCCCCTCTCGCCGCGCGCGGGGGCCGCTTTTTTACAAGCCGGGGGCAAGTTAGGGGGCACATATTTCGCTCACGGAAACGGCCCGCGCCGGAAGCGGCCCGATGGCCGCGCCGTCAGCCGCCATTCGCCGCCATCACCCGCCGTCAGCGCTTCGCGTCGATGCGATCGACCGCCGAACGATCGAGAAACGCCGTCGTCAGTTCGGGCAGATGGCGCAGCAGCCACGCGGCCATGTCGCGCTCCTGTTGCAGAATCCCCTCGCAGCACGCGCGAATTTCCGCTTCGCCCGCCGCGTGCGCCGCCGCGACGAGCACGGTGTACGCGGCGATCTCCAATTGCGTGAACGCATAAGCGGCCAGCGCCGTCTTCACGACTTCGTCATCCGCGAGCATGCCGCTCGCGACCTCGCCGTACGCGGCGATGCGCGCGGCGAGATCGCGGGTCGCCGACGGCGACGTGCCGAGCCGCATCAGGCACGCTTCGACGAGCGCCTGCTGGCCGAGCGTCGCATCGAGATGCAGCCGAAGCCGGTCCTGCAATTGCGGATAGTGGCCGACCCGCTTCATCTGCGCGTCGATCATCGTCTCGGCCTGACGCTCCATCGCGTACGCATCGCGCAGCCAGTCCTCCAGGTGCTCGTGCTGATTCGCCATCGCGTTCCTCCGTCCGCAGCGCGGTGCGGCATGCGGTGATGCGTCGCCGCGACGCGTCGTGTCAGTACTGCATCGGCGGCGGCGTGCCCGGCAGCGGCTGGTCGCCCTGCGCGCCGTTCGGGCCGGGCGCCGGCACGTCGGGCGGCACTTCGACGGTCGTGCTCTGCGGCATCGTATTGCCCGGCGACGGACGCGTGTCGTAGCGCGTGTTCGCGTCCGGCATCGTCGTGGTCGACTGCGCGCCGCGGCCGTCGGGCGGCGCGGGCGGCGCCCCGCGTGCGCCGTACGTGCCGTTGGGTTGCGTGCACGCGCCCAGCGCGCACGCGGCGGCGAGCGCACAGGCGCCCACGCGGATGGTCTGGATCGTGTTCATCGAATCCTCCCTGGAATCGACGGCTCCGGGCTGGCCGTGGCGGCACGGCTCAGAGCCGGTTGAAGTGGAAATCGCCCGCATACGCGGTCGGGGCGCGGCGCGCCATCATCGTGTCGAACTCGGCCGCGACGCGCGTGAGCGAGCCGCGTTGCCGGTCGACGTCGGCCTGTTCGAGCGCGGCGAACGCGCCGGCGTCGAACGTCACCGTCAACGACGCCGGATGGCCGTCGACGCGAAAGCCGATATGCAACGCGCCGGCCGGGTGCTCCTCGACGTGGAACGGGATCGCGCGCGCCTCGAAATGGCGGCCGAGCGTCTCGGCGATGTCGCGCAGCATGCCGGGTTTCACGCGAATGCTCATCGCAGGGCCTCCGCTCGCGTTCGCAGCGCGGCCCCCACCGGCAGCGCCCGCACGGGCGGCTCGCGCGACGGCGGCTCGCGTTCGGGCGGCGCATGGCCGGGCGGGTCGCCCTCCGGTTCCCGGTACGGTTCGGGCAGGTCCGGCGGCAGGTCGTCGGGATCGGGCGGCTCGGGGTCCGGCTCGATGTCGGGGAACGGCGGTTCGGGCCGTTGCAGCCACTGCGCGGGTTCGTGTGTCATCGGCATTCCATCGTTGCGGGGTGCGGGTCGCAATCGGCGCGACGGCCGCGTACCGAAGGTTCGCAAGCCGCGTGCCGTCCGTTCGGGTCGCCGCACGCGGGGGTCCTGCGGGGATCGATGCCGAGGCGCGCGATCCGGCGCGAAGCGCCATGCCTTCGCTACACCGCTCGCTGCAAATCTTGCAACTTGCAAGCGCGGCGCTACGCGTCGTACGCGGCCATCACGAGCCACAGCTCGCGGCCGTCGTCGCGCACGCGCGCAGCGAGCGCATACGGATCCGACGGCTCGCACGCGCGCTGCAGCGCAAAACGCGCCGGTTCGGTCGCGCCGAACGTCTCGTCGCCGAGCCGCCGCACGTCGGCCTTGCCTTCGAACATCCGGCGCTCGGGCCGGTAGATCAGCGGTTCGTGCTTCCACGTATCGAAATGGCTTTTCACGGAATCGAATCCGCCGCCGCATACATTGATCTCGTATCGCACCCCTGGTCGTCGTTTCGGAATCATCGTCGTGCCTCCCGCTCGATGTGCGCGCAGCAGACACCCTGTTGCGCTGTGTCGTCATGGTCGCCGTCGTGGTCGTCGCCGATGCAGCGGCAAGTCGCGTGCCGTGCGTGTGGAGCGGGAACGCCGGTTGCGCCACAGGCGGCTCCTCGCCACCCATACGGAGCACCGCCATGAAGGATTCGACCCGGCACGGCCACGACGCACCGGCGCACGAGCGGCAGCCCGACCCGCAACCGCCGCTGAAGGACCAGGACCGCACGCGCACGCGCCATTCGGAACGTCATATCGACAAGCAGCTCGAGGACACGTTTCCGGCGAGCGACCCGCCCGCGACCGGCGGCGTCACGCGCATCGAGCCCGACACGCCGCCCGGCACGCACGACGACGGGCCGTGGGACGACAAGCGCAAACGCGACGACGAGTGACGAGGCGCACCGCGCGCACGGCATGCGGCTTGCTGGATCGCAGTAGCCGCATCGGCACATTGCTTCACCCACCCGCAAGGAGAACTTCATGCATCGCGTCAACGAAATCATGTCGCAGGACGTCGTGCGGATCGCACCGACCGACTCGATCCGTCACGCCGCCCAACTGATGGAGCGCTACGACATCGGCGCGCTGCCCGTGTGCGACAACAACCGGCTGATCGGGATGGTGACGGACCGCGATCTCGCGGTGCGCGCGATTTCGGCCGGCAAGCCGCCGGAGACGCGGATCCACGAGGTCGCATCCGGCCCGATCGAATGGTGCTTCGACGACGATTCGCTGGACGAGATCCAGCACTACATGGCCGACGCGCAACTGCGTCGGCTGCCCGTCGTCGATCACGACAAGCGACTGGTCGGCATGCTGTCGCTCGCCGACATCGCGACGCGCACGGCCAGCCCCGAGCGCGACGACGTGGCGAACACGCTCGAAGGCGTGTCGCAACCGAAGCAGACGTGACGGAGCGATTCCCGCTTCGCCTCGACAACCCCGCGCGACCCTCAGGGCCCGCCCCGGGCACGGTCGCGCCCCACGCAGCCTGGAGGAAACCATGCAGACTTCCGATCAAGGTCGGACCCGCATCATCGGCAAGGGCGCCGCGACGGCGGCCGGCCCCGGCCCCGACGTGATGGCAGCCGATACGCTGGAAGGAGACAAGGTCTATACGACCGACGGCGACGACGTCGGCAAGATCAAGGACATCATGCTCGACGTGCGCTCCGGCCGCATCGCGTATGCGGTGCTGTCGAGCGGCGGCATCCTCGGCATCGGCGACAAGCTGCACGCGATTCCGTGGAGCGCGCTGACGCTCGACACCGAACGCAAGTGCTTCCTGCTGTCGGTATCGTCCGAGCGGATTCGCAACGCACCGGGGTTCGACAAGGACCACTGGCCGGCAATGGCCGACCCGCAATGGGCCGAGCCGCTGCACGAGTTCTACGGCAGCACCCCGTACTGGAGTGCCGGCGACGAGCTCGGGCTGACCGACCCGACCGAGGACCTCGACGACCCGCGTACGGGCGGCCGCCACTGACCGCGCGGTGACGTGACGCAGCGCCGCTTCGGCGGCGCATCCGTTCGACACGCCCCGCCCGCGCGGGGCGTTTTTTTGTCCGCGCGTCGCGGCGCGGGCGTCGCGTCCGACGCGCCGCCAGCCTTTTTACAAGGGTCGTGTAACGTCCTCGTCGGGCGTCACCGCGCCGCCGCTCGCCGATTCGAGGTAGCCCAGCAGCCGGTGCGGCGTCAGCGGCTTCGTGCAGTGCGCGTCGAAGCCGGCCTCCTTCGCCCGTTCGCAATCGCGCCGCGAGACGAGCCCGCTGCACGCGATGAGCAGCATGTCCGACGTTCGCGGATCGCCGCGCAGCCGCGCCGCGAGCTGCAGCCCGTCGAGGCCCGGCATCGCGATGTCGAGCACCACCGCGAACGGCTGCCAGTCGCGCGCGACGTCGCACACGGCGAACGGATCGTCGGCGACCCGGCACTCGAAGCCGCGCGCCTCCAGCAGCAGGCGCAGCGCATCCGCCGCATCGCGATAGTCGTCGACGACCAGCACGCGGCGCGGGCGGCGCGGCACGCTGTCGGGCGCGCGCCACAGCAGCACGTCGTCGGCGGCCGGATCGTCGCCGGGTTCGGGTTGCATCGTGCTTCTCCTGTCGTTGGACGGGTCTGCCACGCAAGGCGCGCGCCCATGCCGACTGCATGCGGCATGCCGGTTGCTGTCTCTTACGCATCGTCGACCCAGGAGTCTTTCATGCGCACGATGCGGCTTCGATCCTCCGGTTTGCTTCCCTCCGCGCGTGCGACCACACGAGCCCCGGCATGTTCCGCGCGCGTGCCGCGCGCCGCGCGTTCGGCCTGCACCGGAGAGGCCGCATGACCCGCAAAACGCCCGACCGCCCGGCACCGACGACGCCCCCGCCGACCGACGACGATGCGCCGGCCACGCTCGACGCGTGCCGCCGCTGCGCGCTGTGGGAACACGCGACGCAGCCGGTGCCGGGCGCGGGGCCCGTCGACGCACCGATCATGCTGGTCGGCGAACAGCCGGGCGACCAGGAGGACCGTGCGGGCCTGCCGTTCGTCGGCGCGGCCGGCCGCATGCTCGACCGCGCGCTCGACGAAGCCGGGATCGAACGCTCGCACGTCTACGTGACGAACGCGGTCAAGCACTTCAAATGGGAACCGCGCGGCAAGCGGCGGCTGCACAAGACGCCCGCGCAGCGCGAAGTGGCGGCGTGCCATTACTGGCTCGAACGCGAGCTGGAAGCCGTGCAGCCGCGCGTGGTGGTCGCGCTCGGCGCGACGGCGCTGCGCGCGGTGCTGCAGGACAACGACGCGACGCTGGAGCGCACGCGCGCGCCGGTGCGCACCGACGACGGCCGGCTCGTCGTCGCGACCTATCACCCGTCATACGTGCTGCGCACGCGCGGCGCCGATTCCCGCGAACACGCGTACCGCACGCTGGTCGACGCGTTGCGCACCGCGTCGCGCCTCGCGCGCGAGCGACGCCACGGCGGCGGGCGTCCGTCGCACGGGGATGCCGGATGAGCGGACTCGACGAAGACGCGCGGCCGGCAGCCGACGCGCCGCTGGCCGCCGCGAAACCGTGGTATCGGCGGCTCGGCCCCGGGCTGCTCGCGGGCGCGTCGGACGCCGATCCGAGCAACGTCGCCGTCTATGCGCAGGCCGGCAGCCAGTTCGGTTTCAACATGCTGTGGATGATCGTCGTCACGCTGCCGATGATGGTCGCCGTGCAGCTCGCGGCGGCGTTCATCGGGCGCCGCAATCGCGAAGGGCTCGTGGCCGGCATCCGCGAGCACTATTCCGAGCGCATCGCGAAGACGCTGATCGCGATGGTCGTGATCGTCAACGTCGTGAACGTCGGCGCCGATCTCGCGGCGATGGGCGATGCGACGGCGCTCGTCGTCGGCGGCCGCAGCTACTGGTATGCGCCGCTCTACGGGATCGCGTCGCTCGCGTTGCAGGTGATGCTGTCGTACGAACGCTACGCGCGCTGGCTCAAATGGATGACGCTCGGCCTGATCGCGTACGTGCTCGAACTCGGCTTCGTGCACGTCGACTGGGGCGGCGTGCTGCATGCGATCGTGCTGCCTCGGATCGCGTTCACGCACGAATACGCGACCACCGCGGTCGCCGTGCTCGGCACGACGCTGAGCCCGTACCTGTTCGTGTGGCAGGCCGCGCTCGAAGTCGAGGAAACCACGGCCGAGCAGCAGAACGGCGAGCGCAACACGCGCCGCGAAACCGAACAGCGCGTCACGTTCGACACGTGGACCGGCATGATCGTGACCAACGCGGTGTCGTTCTGCATCATGGTGATCGGCGCGGCCGTGTTCTTCGCGCGCGGCCGGCACGACATCGGCAGCACCGCGCAGGCCGCCGAGGCGTTGCGGCCGATCGCCGGCGAAGCCGCGTTCCTGGTGTTCGCGTTCGGCATCGTCGGCTGCGGGCTGCTCGCGATTCCCGCGTTCGCGGGCAGCGCGGCCTACGGTTGCGCGGAAGCGTGGCGGTTCCGCGAAGGGCTGAACGAGCCGGTGCGGCGCGCGCCCGCGTTCTATACGGTGCTGGCGCTGTGCGTGATCGTCGGCATCGCGATCTGCTTCAGCCCGATCGACCCGATCCGCGCGTTGTACTGGAGCGCCGTGCTCAACGGCGTGGCGGCGGTGCCGATGCTCGTGCTCGTGATGCTGCTGTCGCAAAAGCGCGATGCGGCCGGCCAGCCCGGCAGCGGCCCGGTATCGAAGGCGTTCGGCTGGCTGGCGGTCGCGCTGATGGCGGCGTCGGTCGCGACGATGCTCGTCGATCTGCTGACGTGAGGAATCGAACCGGGCTGCCTAGATGGTTGCGTACGCAACCTGATGAACCGAAAAACGGGCGAACCGGAAAACGGGCGGCGCCGCCGCGCGCGACGCCGCCCGCTTGCGCGGGTATTACATCATCTTGCCGCGCGAGCGCTCGGCACGTGCCGCATCGGCGGCGGACTCGACCTTCTTCACTTCCTCCGGCGGCGGCAGCACCGCCTTGAAGCCCATCGACTCGATCCACATCTCGCGCGCCCAGCCACGCGTGTGATACAGATGATGATCCTCGTCGGCCTCGACCTCGTCGTGCGCGGCCTTCAGCGCCTTCGCGGCGTCGCTGTCGGGCAACTGGTCGGCCGCATAGCCGATCAGCTCCCAGTTCAGGTGATCCTTGGTTTCGGCCAGCACCACGCACTCGGCCGCAACCACTTGCGCGACCGCCGGGTCGGCCTGCTTCTTCGCCTGCTCGATCACCTGCACCAGCGACTTGCCGGTGGCGGCCACCGCGGCGCGCCCCGGCGATTGCGCATCGGGATCGAGGCCGAGCGTGTCGAATACCTTGCGCAGCACCTCCTGGTGATGCAGCGTCTCGCGATGGTACTTCTCCCATTCCTTGTGCAGGTCCTCATCGGTCGCGCACTGGAGCGCGGCCTCGTAGATCTGCGCGCCGCCAAGCTCGGTCTCGTATGCCTGGCAGAGCAGTTCGAGGATACCTTCGTGCTTCGATTGCCGTTGGGCCATGACTGCTTCTCCGAAAAAGCGGGCCGCACGTGCGGCCCAGGGGTGGAACCGGGCGCGCGTTATTGCGCGCCCACCTTGCGTGCGACCGTCTGCGCCATGCTCAGGTGATGCTTGAGCGTCGGCAGCGTGGATTTCGCGAACGCGCGCAGTTGCGCGTCCTTGCCGTCGCGCGCTTCGTCTTCGAACAACGCGACCGCCTTCTTGTGCGCCTCGGGGCCGGCCGCCGCGAGATACGCGGTGTCGAAGTCGTGCCCGCTCTTGCCGCGCAGCGCCTGCACGTCGGGATCCGAGATCTGTTCGACCTGCGGCTTCATGCCCTTTTGCGCGGCGATTTCGTTGAGCTTCGCGCCCGCCCGGCTGTGATCGGCGATCATCCGTTTCGCGAACGCGCGCACGTCCGCCGACTGCGCCTGCTTCAGCGCGAGCTGGCTCGCCTGTACCTCCGCCTTGCCGGCCATCGCGGCCTTGTCGACGAACTCCGCGTCGGTGCCTTGCGGCGCCTTCGCGATGCCGGCGTCGCCGCCCGCGGCCGCGCCCGATGACGGGTTGATCACGCCGCCCGGCACATGCGAATTCGACGCGGGCGGCACGCTCGGCGCCTGCGCGCAGGCGAGCCCCGATACGGCGAGCACGCCGGCGGCAAGCGCCGCGATCGTCCAGTGGGGGTGTCTCATGTGCTTTCTCCTGGTGCTTGCGTGGAAGCGGCGCTCAGCCGCCGACGATCGCGCCGCCGTTCGGATGCAGCGTCTGCCCGGTCATGTAGCTCGCGCCTTCCGACGCGAGCAGCACGTAGCAGCCGATCAGTTCGTCCGGCTGGCCCGGCCGCTTGAGCGGCACGTTCGAGCCGAATTTCGCGACCTGTTCGGCGGTGAACGTCGACGGAATCAGCGGCGTCCAGATCGGCCCCGGCGCGACCGCGTTCACGCGGATGTCGCGTTCGGCCAGCTCGATCGACAGCGAACGCGTGAATGCGACGATCGCGCCCTTGGTCGCCGAGTAGTCGGGCAGTTTCGGGCTGCCGTGATACGCGGTGACCGACGCCGTGTTGACGATGCGCCCGCCCTGCTTCATGTGCGGCAGCGCGGCCTGCGTGCAGAAGAACATCCCGTATACGTTGGTGCGGAACGTGCGTTCGAGTTGTTCCTCCGACACGTCCTCGATACCCGGCTGCGGATGCTGCTCGCCCGCGTTGTTCACGAGCACGTCGAGCCCGCCGAGCCGCTCGACGGTGCGGGCCACGGCGTCGCGCGCCTGCCGGCGATCGCCGACGTCGCACGCGATCGCCTCGCAGCGCCGGCCGGCCTGCTCGATCAACTGCTTCGTATGCGCGGCGTCGTCGGATTCCGTCAGGTAGACGATCGCGACGTCCGCGCCCTCCTTCGCGAAACCGATCGCCACGGCGCGGCCGATCCCGCTGTCGCCGCCCGTCACCAGCGCGACCTTGCCGGCGAGCTTGCCGCTGCCGACGTAGTCGGCCGCTTCGTCGCGCGGCTTCGGCTGCATATCGCGCTCGGTGCCCGGCTGCTGCGTCTGTTTCTGCGGGGGCGGAGTCTGTGCGGTGGTCATGGGGTCCTCCTTGAACGGGTGCCGCCGATGCTGCGCAAGCGGCATGCCGCGCGCGGCGCACGCCGGCGCGCACGCAGCGGCCGTGTGGCGACGGTTGGCATTGCAAGCGTTTGGAAAAAGGGCGTATTCAGCGCGGGCCGCCGGACGGCGCTTCGTCGGGCCGGCGCACCGGATCGAAATCGCGCCATTCGCCGTCCTGCCAGTCGCCCTCGACGCGCTCGATCGACTTCGCGCCGGTCGCGCGCAGCACGTCCTCGGCGGCCGGCGCGGTGTCGGGCGTCACGCGCGCGGCGAGGATCACGCCGGTTTCGCTCTGCGCGAGCGTGCCCTTGCCTTCAGCCTGCTCGCCGCGCATCCGGCCGAGCGCGCCGCCGAATGCGCCGAGATAAGCGCCGGCCAGCGCGCCGGCGGCCGGCACGAACCAGTAGTGCAAGCCGAGCGCATACACGATCAATCCGACGACGACGCCGATCAGCAGCCCGCGGATCGCGCCGATCATCGCGCCGCGGCCGCCCGGCTTCGCCGCGGTGTCGGCATACACGTCGCCGCCGATCGGGAAGCGCGCGTGCTGGCCGCCGGGGTTCAGGAAAAAGATCGACACGTCGTCGGGCCCGAACGCGCGCTCGTACAGGTGACGCGCCCCACCCTCCGCCTCATCGAACGTCGTGAAACGGCCTGCGACGATCATCGCCATGGTCGTGCTCCTCGTGATGGATGCGCCGCGCGCTCACGCACGCGGCGCGACGGGGCGGCGCTTACATCAGCCGCCCGAGTTCCTTCGATACCGATGCCGGCGTGTCGTACTCGCGCTCGGGAATCTTGCGCAGCATGTCGAGCACCGCCGGGTCCGCATGCGAGCGTTCCGCGCACTGCACGACGTCCGACTTGCTGGCCGGGTAGTCCATCCCCTTCAGCGCCCTCTGCACGTCGACCGGGCTCGGCGGCTTGCCGTGGCCGGACTGATGGCCGCCCTTGTCGTGGTCCTGCTGCGTGCGCTCGCCTTCGTGCGCGCGCGAGTGGCTGTATTCGTGGCCCGTATGTTGTCGGGATGTCATGAAAGCCTCCTTGGAAAATGAACGAAATCACGTCGGCGACCGGCGTGCCCGCGCGAGCGCGGCGACCACCAGCGCCGCCGCACCGAGCGCGACCGCGCCGGCGACCTTCGGCCGCTGCACCACCGTGTTGTACGCACAGCTGCGCAGCACCGGCCCTTCCATGCCCTCGCGCTCGTGCAGCGCGTGGCGCGAGTCGTACAGCGCGTTGTCGTCGCGCGGCCGCGCGGGGCGCACCGTGCGCTGGCCGCGCGAGAACAGCGTGGCCGCGACGCGATCGAACAGGCGCGGCGCGTGATACGCGCTCGCCGACGTGAACTTGGCCGCGCCGCCGACGAACAGCGTGCGGCGCGCGTGCGCGGCCGCGAACAGGATCGCGTCGGCCACCAGGTCGGGGTCGTAGATCGGCGGCGGCAGCTTCGCCTCGACGTTCATGTAGTTCTTCGCGTGCATCACGAACATCGTGTCGATCGCGGCCGGCTTGATCAGCGTGACGGACACCGGCAGGTGATCGGCTTCCATCTCGAGCCGCAGCGAATCGGTGAAGCCCTTCACCGCGTGCTTCGACGCGACATACGCGCTTTGCAGCGGCACCGGCGCGTCGGATGCCTCGCTGCCCATGTTGATGATCGCGCCGCCGTGGAAATCGCTCTTGCGCCGGAAATGGTCGGCCGCGACGAGCGAGCCGTGCACGACGCCCCAGTAGTTGGTGTCGAACAGCCGGCGCTGATCCTCGAGCGGCACCTGGGCGGCCGTGCCGAAGATCGACACGCCCGCGTTGTTGACCCAGGTGTCGAAGCCGCCGTAGGTGTCGGCCGCCGCCGCGGCCGCGCGCTGCAGATCCTCGACGTTGCCGACGTCGCCGGCGACCGGCACCGCGAGGCCGCCGTGCTGACGGATTTCCTCGCACAGCGTGTTCAACGCGTCTTCGTTGCGCGCGAACAGTACGAGCTTCGCGCCGCGCCGGGCCGCCTTGCGCGCGGTGACGAGACCGATGCCGCTGGTCGCGCCGGTAATCACGATCGTCTGTTCGCCGACCGGTTTGAGCATGCAGTTCATCACTGGACTCCTGTTACGGTCGCGTCGCGATTATTTGGGCCGGATAGTCAACTGGTCGCGCACGTCCTGCACGCCGTCGACCTGCTTCACGACGCTGACGGCCTGCGTGCGCTGCTGCTCGTCGGGCACGCTGCCGGTGAGCGTCACGGTGCCGTGCCGTGTCTTCACGTGGATGTCGCCGGCCGACAGACCGCTCGTGCCGACCAGCTCGGCCTTCGCCTTGGTCGTGATCGTCGCGTCGCGGATCTTCGTGCCGGTGCTCGAATGCGACGACGACGTCGAGGACGATGCGGTGCCGTCGTCGCCGGCGGCGACCGCGTTCGGCGCGACCACCATGCACGCGGTGGCCGCGGCGATCGCGACCGCCATGCCGGTGCGCAGCACGCGTTGACGGCGGATGCGCTGGGAGCGGGCTTGCAGCGGGGATACCTTCATCGTGACCTCCTTTCGTCGAGCCGGACGAGCCGGCAGGTGAACGGGAGTCGCGCAAATCGCGTGCCGCGCCGCGTGCGCCGCATGCCTGCGCGCCACCGCGATCAGACGCCCTTTCATCCAACGCGTTGTAATTTTTTCGGCACACCGGGAAGCGGTTTTCCCCGCAATCCAGCGGGCATGCCGATTGCCGAGCGACCGATGACGGCGGCCCGTGTGCGCGGCCCCGATATCGGGAGCATTACCATGCAAAGAATCGCGTTGATCAGTGAACATGCATCGCCGCTCGGAGTGATCGGCGGTGTCGATGCCGGTGGTCAGAACATCTATGTCGCGAACGTCGCGAAGCAGCTCGCGGAGCGCGGCCTCGACGTCGACGTCTACACGCGCTGCGACAATCCGCACTTGCCGGAAGTCGTGCCGATCGGCCCGCGCATGCGCGTGATCCACGTGCCGGCGGGGCCCGCGACCGACGTGCCGAAGGAGCAGTTGCTGCCGTACATGGGGCCGTTCGCGCAGTACATGATCGCGCGCATGCGGCGCGAGCCCGATCCGGTCGACGTGATGCACGCGAACTTCTTCATGTCCGGCGACGCGGCGTTGCGCGTGAAAAAAGCGCTCGGCATCCCGCTCGTCACGACGTTCCATGCGCTCGGCCGCGTGCGGCGGCTGCACCAGGGCACGGCCGACGGCTTCCCCGACGCGCGCTTCGCGATCGAGGACACGCTCGCGCGCCGCTCCGACCGCCTGATCGCCGAATGCCCGCAGGATGCGCTGGACCTGACGACGCACTATCGCGCCGACAGCGCGCGCATCGAGATCGTGCCGTGCGGCTTCGACGCGCGGGAATTCCGGCCGGTGCCGCGCGTCGATGCGCGCGCACGGCTGGGCTGGGCGCAGGACGCATTCGTCGTACTGCAACTGGGCCGCCTCGTGCCGCGCAAGGGCATCGACACGGTGATCGACGCGCTCGCGCGGATGCCGCGCGATCCGCAGCGGCCGACGCACCTGTACGTCGTCGGCGGCAGCCAGCCGACGCCCGACCCCGCGCGCGATCCGGAACTCGCGCGGCTCGCCGCCTTCGCGCACGAACTCGGCATCGCGAACCGCGTGACCTTCGTCGGCCGGCGCGATCGCGACGCGCTGCACCTGTACTACAGCGCGGCCGACGTGTTCGTGACGACGCCGTGGTACGAGCCGTTCGGCATCACGCCGGTCGAGGCGATGGCGTGTGCGGCGCCGGTGATCGGCAGCGACGTCGGCGGCATCCGCACGACGGTCGACGACGGCACGACCGGCTATCTCGTGCCGCCGCGCGACCCGGCCGCGCTCGCCGCGCGCCTGCTGCAACTGCGGGCGCAACCGGACCTGTGCGCGGCGCTCGGCCGCGCCGGCTACCTGCGCGCGCACCGCTTCTATACCTGGCAAGGCGTAGCCGACCGGCTCGTCGACATCTACCGCGACGTCGCCCACGCGCAGCGCGCCGGCACGTCGGCCGGCACCGGCCGGCGCACGCCGGTCGCCACCACGCGAGGCGTGCTCGCACACCGCAAGGAGAATACGTAATGAAGGGCTACGATCGAAAACGCGTCCTCGTCACCGGCGGCGCCGGCTTTCTCGGTTCGCATCTGTGCGAACGCCTGGTGACGGCCGGCCACGACGTGCTGTGCGTCGACAATTTCTACACGGGCACGAAGGACAACATCGCGCACCTGCTCGATGCGCCGAACTTCGAGCTGATGCGGCACGACGTGACGTTTCCGCTCTACGTCGAAGTCGACGAGATCTACAACCTCGCGTGCCCGGCGTCGCCCGTCCACTACCAGCGCGACCCCGTGCAGACGACGAAGACGAGCGTGCACGGCGCGATCAACCTGCTCGGCCTCGCGAAACGCGTGAAGGCGCGCATTTTGCAGGCGTCGACGAGCGAGGTGTACGGCGACCCCGACGTCCACCCGCAGGACGAGCACTATTGCGGCCGCGTGAATCCGACCGGCATCCGCGCGTGCTACGACGAAGGCAAGCGCTGCGCGGAAACGCTGTTCTCGGACTATCACCGCCAGTACGGCGTCGACGTGCGGATCGCGCGGATCTTCAATACGTACGGCCCGCGCATGCACCCGGCCGACGGGCGCGTGGTGTCGAACTTCGTCACGCAGGCGCTCGCGGAACAGCCGCTGACCGTCTACGGCGACGGCAAGCAGACGCGCTCGTTCTGCTACGTGGACGACATGATCGACGCGTTGATCAAGCTGATGGACGAACCGGGCGACGCGAGCGAACCGGTCAATCTGGGTAGCGACGTGGAGATCGCGATGATCGACGTCGCGAGGGAGGTCGTGCGGATCGTCGGCGCGAACGTGCCGATCGAATTCCGGCCGCTGCCGTCCGACGATCCGCGCCAGCGGCGGCCGAATCTCGCGGCCGCGCAGAAGCGGCTCGGCTGGCGCGCGACGACGACGTTCGCGAACGGGCTCGCGCACACCGCGCGCTACTTCATTCAGCGCCAGGTCACGCATCACACGCCCGGCGACCTCGTGCGCAGCACGCGCATCGCGTCGCATCTGCTCGCGCAGGTGCATACGCAGAACCGGCCGGCGCCGACGACCTGACGCGATCGGCGGTGACCGAGGTGACCGGCGCGACCTGCCGCCGCCCGACGCGCGGCGCGCGTCAGCCGTCGCGCTTGGTCACGTGCGCGATCTTGTGCGCGAGTTCGCGCACGTCGACCGGCTTGCACAGGTAGCCGTCGAAGCCGGCCTCCAGCGCGCGGCGTTCGTCGGCGAGGCCCGCGTGCGCGGTGACGGCCAGCACGCGCACGTCGAGCGGGCCGCTGTCGCCGTTCGTCGTGCCGCGCCGCAATGCCTCCAGCAGCCAGAAGCCGTCGCCGTCGGGCATCGCGAGATCGGACAGCACGACCGTCGGCCGCATGTCGGCCGCCATCGCGAGCGCCTCGCGGCCCGACGACGCGATCGCGACCGCCGCGCCGAATGTCGTCAGCGCGGCCGTGAGGCTCGCGCGCGTGGTCGCATCGTCGTCGACGATCAGGATGCGCTGCGTATCGAGCACCAGCGGCTCTCGCCGGCCGACCGCCTGCACCATGCCCCACGCCATCGCGCCGGCCGGCTGCCAGCCCGCCGGCAGCGTCACCGTGAAGGTCGTGCCGCGGTTGCGGCCGGCGCTCGCGACGATCACGCGGCCGCCGTGCAGCTCCGCGATATGCCGCACGATCGACAGGCCGAGACCGAGCCCGCGCCGCGGCGACGCGGGCGAATCGTCCGCGCGGCGGAACATGTCGAACACGTACGGCAGGAACTCGGTCGCGACACCCTGCCCCGTATCCGTGACGGTCAGCACGACGTGCGTGCCGTCGCGCGCGAGCCCGACCGTCACGCTGCCGCCGCCCGGCGTGAATTTCAGCGCATTCGAAATCAGGTTCGACAGCATCTGCCGCAGCCGCTCGGCATCGCCCGACACCACGCAGGCGGCCGCGTCGCAGTCGAATTCGAGCACGATGCCGCCGGCCGACGCGGCCGTCTGGAACGTGCCGACCAGATCGGAGAACAGCCGCACGACGTCGACCGGCGTCGCGTCGAGCCGCAGCTTGCCGGTCGCGAGCGACGATGCGTCGAGGATGTCGCCGACCATTCGCGTGAGCGAGCGCGCGCTGCGGTCGATCGCGTCGATCGCCTGATGCTGCAGCGCATGGTCGCCCGTATTGCGCAGCACCTCGATCCATCCGTAGATCACGTTCAGCGGCGTGCGCAGTTCGTGCGACACCGTGGCCAGCAGCTCGTCCTTCAGCCGGTTCGACGTGTCGGCCTGGTCGCGCGCATCGCGCGCGCCCTGCAGCGAGCGCTGCGCCCGCAGGTCGCGGCGGCGCTGCGCGCCGGTCTCGCGCAGCGTCAGCGACAGCGCGACGCGGGCTCGCGCCTCGCCCTGCACCGGGCACGCCGAGACCGTCGCCCGGAAACGCCGGCCGTCGCGCCGCACGCACAGCAGTTCGAGCGGCCCGACCGGCTCCTCCATCGCGTCGAACGACTCGGCGAGCGGGTTGCGCCGCAGCCAGCGCGTCGCGATCAGCGTGTCGAACCGGCGGCCGCGCGCGTCGGCCTCGTCGTAGCCGAAGATCCGTTGCGCGGCCGCATTCCAGCTCGCGATGCGGCCGCTCGCGTCGATCCCGACGATCGCGTCCGGCGATGCCTCGACGACCGCATGCTGGAGCCGCGACGCGTCGACGCGCGCACGGTCCGCGCCGGCATCGCGCAGCAGCAGCACCGCGCCGTCGAGATTGCCGTCGCCATCGCCGATCGGCGACGCGACCGCGACGATCGGCACCGGATCGCCGCTGCCGCCCTGCAGCCAGTGCCGGTCGGACGTCGCCTCGGCGCCGCCGAGCGCGTGATCGAGCGGCGTGGCCGGCACGCGGCGGCCTTCGTGATCGACGATCCGCAGCACGTCGCGCACCGGCCGCCCGATCGCTTCGTCCGGCCGGCAGCCGACGAGTTCGGCGGCGGCCGCATTCAGATAGGTGAGCCGCCCGTTCGGGTCGGTCGCGATCACGCCGTGCGGCAGCGCACGCAGCACGGCCTCGAACTGCCGGCGCGCGGCCGCCTCATGCCGGCGCGCGCGATCGTTCGTGAGCCGCGTGTGATGCAGCAGCGACGCGACCGCGCAGACCAGCGCCCCGATCAGCATGAACGTGCCGAGCTGCACGAGCCGGTCGGGCAGCGGCGTCGTATAGGCGGCCGGATCGGACAGGAACAACGTCCAGACGAGCAGCCCGCTGACCGCCGTCGACACGATGCCGAACAGGAACGACGTCGCCCACGCGGCGCCGGCGAGCAGCGGGTAATACAGCACGAACGGCAGATTCACGCCGCCGAACCGGATCGCGAGCGTCTGCAGCACGGTCGCGATCGCGACCAGCATCACGGCCGTTGCGTAATTTCCGGCCTGCGGCCGTGCAATTTCGGTCATTGAACACGCTCCTGCGGGGACAGTCGACAGCGGCCCGCGCGGGCGCCGCCGGCGGGCACGACGCATGCTGGCCGATCCGCACCGGCGGCCCGGCCGCTCACGATGGAGATCTTCACGTCATGCCCGACCCGACACGCTGGCTCGTCGTCTCGCCTCATCTCGACGATGCCGTCTTCAGTTGCGGACAACTGCTCGCGCAGGCGCCCGGCTCGATCGTCGTCACCGTGTTCGCGGGGAGTCCGCCCCCCGGCACGCCCGCGCCGCCGTGGGATCGCCGCGCGGGGTTTCGCCACGCCGACGAAGCGGTGCGCGCGCGCCGCGACGAGGACCGCCGCGCGCTCGCGCTGCTCGACGCGCGGCCCGTGTGGCTCGATTTCCTCGACGACCAGTACGGCATTCCGGCTACGTCGACCGCGATCGCAACACGCGTGGCCGCGGCGATCGACGCGCACCCGGGCTTCGGCGTGCTCGCGCCGGCCGGCCTGTTCCACCGCGATCATCTGCAGGTGCAGGAGGCCATGTTGTGGTTGCTGCGTGACGACGATGCGTCGCGCATCTGGCGCTTCTACGAGGACGTGCCCTATCGCCGCATCGACGGGCTGATGGCCAGGCGCGTGATCGGCTGGCGCGAGCGCGGCTGGATCGCGCATCCGGTCGCGACGCCCGGCGGCGGCGATACGAACGGCGCCGCCGCCGCGAAAGCCGCCGCCGTCGATGCGTATGCGAGCCAGGTAACGCTGTTGGAACCTCATATGCGCGCCGCTCTCCGAGAACCCGAAACGTATTGGCGGCTCGAATGCGACGTCACGTCCGCGTAACGCCCGCGCGCGCCGCGCTGCCGCCGGGCGAGCCGCGCGTGACGGCCATCGTGCTGACCTGCCGGCGCGCCGCCGAACTCGCGCGCACGCTCGACCATCTTTCCGCGCTGCCCGACCGGCCGGCGATCGTCGTCGTCGACAACGCGGCGGACGCCGACACGGCCGCGCTGATCCGCGACCGCTTTCCCCACGTCGCGCTCGTGCATGCGCCGGGCAACCTCGGCGCGGCCGGCCGCAATCTCGGCGTCGCGGTCGCCCGCACGCGCTACGTCGCGTTCTGCGACGACGACACGTGGTGGGCGCCCGGCTCGATCGCCGAAGCCGCGAACCTGCTCGACGCGTCCGCGCACGTCGCGGCCGTCACCGCGCGCGTGCTCGTCGGCCCCGACCGGCGCGAGGACCCGACCTGCCGGCTGATGGCCGACAGCCCGCTCGACGCGCCCGTCGCGCTGCCGGGCCGCCCGATCCTCGGGCTGCTGGCCGGCGCGACCGCGTTCCGGCGCGACGCGTTCGTGCGCGCGGGCGGCTACCATCCGCGCTACTTTCTCGGCGGCGAGGAAGCGCTGCTCGCGCTCGACCTGTATCGCGCCGGCTACTGGCTCGTGTATGCGCCGGGCCTGACGGTCCATCACTATCCGTCGACGCAGCGCGACCGGCGAACCCGCACGCACACGGCCGCCCGCAACGACGTATGGACCGCGTGGCTCAGATGGCCGGCCGCCGCCGCGTGGCTGCATACGGTGCGCATGCTGCCGCTGCTGCGCCGCGAACGCGCGATCGTGCGCACGTTCGCCGGCCTGCCGTGGATCGTGCGCGAACGACGCGCGATCCCGCCGCACGTCGAACGCATGCGCCGACGCCTCGAGCGCGACCCGCGCCGCGAGGCCGGAACCGAAACATGAGTGCGATCGTGGCGGCATCAGGAATCCGGCTTCTCCGCTTCGTCTTCCAGTTGCGCGAGCCGGTTGTAGATCGTCTTCAGGCTGACGTCGAGCACCTCGGCCGCCTGCGCCTTCACGCCGCCGCATTGGGCGATCGTGCCGAGGATCAGCTTGCGGTCGACTTCCTCGAGCGGCGTGCCGAACGGCACCGTCACGCGATCTTCATGCGAATCGACCATGCTGGACAGCTCGTCCATGATCGGCGGCGGCAGCGTGTCGATCACGTCGGCGTCGGTGAAGATGCTCGCGCGCTGCACGAAGTTGCGCAGCTCGCGCACGTTGCCGGGCCATTCGTAGGTCTTCAGCGCCTCGCGCGCGGCCGGCGAGAAGCGCAGGTTGCGGCCGCTCTCCTCGTTGTAGCGCTGCAGGAACGCATCGGCGAGCATCGGGATGTCGTCGCCGCGTTCGCGCAGCGACGGCAGCGGGATCGGGAACACGTTGATCCGGTGGAACAGGTCGGGCCGCAGCTTGCCGTCCGCCATCGCGGCCTCCGGGTCGCGGTTCGTCGCGGCGACGATGCGCACGTCGACGTCGATCTCGCGCGTCGAGCCGAGCCGCGTGACGCGCCCGGTCTCCAGCACGCGCAGCAGCTTGACCTGCGATTCGAGCGGCATCTCGGTGATTTCGTCGAGAAAGAGCGTGCCGCCGTCCGCGCGTTCGAAGAAGCCCTTGTGCTGGCGTTCCGCGCCGGTGAAGCTGCCGCGGTCGTGGCCGAACATCTCGCTCTCGACGAGGTTCGCGGCGATCGCGCCGCAGTTCACCGCGAGGAACGGACCGCGGCGGCGCAGGCTCAGGTCGTGCACGGTTTGCGCGGCGAGCTCCTTGCCGGTGCCCGATTCGCCGGTGAGCAGCACCGACGCTTCGGTGCGCGCGACGCGGCCGATCGCGTCGTACACGGCCTGCATCGCGGGCGAGCTGCCGAGCATGCGGCCGAACCGGCCGAGGCGCTGCAACTCCGAACGCAGTTCCGCGATTTCCTCGTGCAGCGCGGTGGTGCGCGGCACGCGCGCGAAGATGCTGTTCAGCCGCTGCATGTTGAGCGGCTTCACCAGATAGTCGGTCGCGCCGCGCCGCAATGCATCGATCGCGGTTTCGAGGCTCGCGTGGCCGGTGGTCAACACCATTTCGCAATGGGCGCGCTTGGGTAATGCGTCGAACAGATCCATCCCGTTGCCGTCGGGTAGCACGAGGTCGCACAGCACGAGATCGGGGGTATGCGTCGAGACGAGCGTGCGCGCTTCTTCAAGCGTCGCGGCCGTATCGCACGTCAACTGCTGCGTGCGTGCGAGCGTGGCGAGCATCGTTCGCGTATCGGCATCGTCTTCGACGATCAGGACATAAGGCATCGAGACTCCTGGTAATGCGGCCCGGCATGCGTCGGCCGGCACCGCGACACGTGCAGCGTCATGCACGTCGGGTAGGCCTGTTCGCGCGGATAACGGGCTGGTGCTGGCCCCACGAACGAATTTTTCAAACAGGAGAACGTGCGTTGCCGCCCGCATGGCGGCGTCGTTCGTCGCTGCAATGGCGACGGCTATCGCGCCTCCTCCCTTCTTGCACGCGCCCGACGGAAATCCCCTTGGGGACGGGCGGAAAAACACGTTCGCAAGCCCGCTATCGGCGTCGACAGGCCCTGGCCCACGACGGCATCTTCAACGCTGCACACGAATGGGCAGATAAGCTGTCTGCACTGAAAACGCGTGCTTAGCAGTATAGAAGAATGGTGTCGTGCATTCGTCGTTCATCGAATAAATCTATCTGCGCACGCAAACCGCATTGCCAGATTCAATGTCGCCGAACCGGTATAAAAGGTATCCTGAATACGTAAATAACGACGCATGCCACGTCGCTTTTTTACCTGGTCACGACACATTCGGTCAAAACTTCCCAACCGGTCATACTCCATGTCGAAATCCGACGATGACGGCACGCGACTGTTCGGCCGTTCGCGAACAATTCAGGATCTGCTGCTGAAAGTGTCGCGCGTCGCCGCCACCCGCGTGAGTGTGCTGGTGGTCGGCGAAAGCGGGGCGGGCAAGGATATCGTCGCCCGCCTCATTCACGACATGAGCCCGCGTCGGCGCGGGCCGTTCGTGCCCGTCAACTGCGGCGCGATTCCGAAAGACATCGCGGAGTCGCAGTTGTTCGGCCACGAAAAAGGCAGCTTCACGGGCGCCGTTGCACAACATGTGGGCATGTTCGAGGCCGCGCGCGGCGGCACGCTGTTTCTCGATGAAATCGCCGAAATGCCGCTCGAACTGCAGGTCAAGCTGCTGCGCACGCTCGAAACCAACACGATCGTGCGCGTCGGCGGCCACGAGGCGATTCCGCTCGACGTGCGGATCGTCGCGGCCACCCATTACGATCCGGTCGAGGCGTTGCGCAGCGGCAGGCTGCGCGAAGACCTGTTCTACCGGATCGCACCGATCGCGCTGCACGTGCCCGCGCTCAGGCAGCGCGAGGACGACGTCGGCGACATCGCGCTGCAGATCGTCGAACGGCTGAATGCGCGGCACCGCACGAGGAAGCGCCTGTCGACGCAGGCGATGAAGGCGCTGCGCGCGTACACGTGGCCCGGCAACGTGCGCGAACTGCGCAACGCGCTGGAGCGCGCGTTCATCCTCGCGGACGAGCAGATCGAACTGCAGTTGCCGCGCCGTCCGCCGCCGCGCGAGGAAGTGCGTCACAACGCGATGACGCTGCATATCGGCACGACGCTCGCGCATACGCAGCAGCGCTTCATCGTCGCGTCGCTGCGGCATTTCAACGGCGACAAGCCGCGCACCGCGAAGGCGCTTGGCATCAGCCTGAAGACGCTGTACAACCGTCTCGCGCTGCTGCCCGAGAATGAGCGCAATGCGGTGAGCGGCAGTAGCGCACCCGCTTCGCCGCCCGCGACGACACCGTGACTGCGGCGGGTCGCGCCGCCGCCTGCACGCCGTCGTCACGTCCTCGCACCGTTACCCCGTCACGTCCCGCAGTGCCGCATCCCAGTCGCGCGCGAAGCGTTCGATGCCGAATCGCTCGCACGCGTCGCGCCTGGCCGCCGCGCCCCACTCTCGCGCCAGTTCCTGATCGCGGATCAGCATCCGCATCGCGTCGATCAGCACGGCCGGCCGCGTATCGGCCACGCCGTTGCTGCCGGTCTTCACGAGTTGCGCCATCTCGGTCGTCGCGAGCGCGACGATCGGCAGCCCGATCATCATCGCCTCGATCACCGCGAGCCCGAGGCTCGTGTAGCGGATCGGATTGAAGAAGAATCGGTAGTGCGACAGGAACTGCGGCAGCGCCGGGTTCGGCACCTCGCCGATCCCGCCGAGTTCGGTCGAGCCCATCCCCACCAGGTCGATCGGCACGCTGTGCCGCACGACCTCGAACAGGTCCGCTCCGAGGCGCCGGCCGCGGCGCGCGAGATTGTTCACCACGGCCACGCCCTTCGGCAGCGTGCCGTGATACTCGACACCATCCGGCATCAGCACGCCGTGTTCGATCACGCGGGTCGGCGTCACGCCGTTGTCCCACATCAACGCGTTGAACGGCGTCACGTGCACCAGCAACACGTTCGGGTCCTGCACCGGATGCAGCGTGTCGGTCGGATGCTCGCGCGGCGGATCGTGCTCGACGAACAGCGTCGGCAGCGCGCGCTGCGCTTCGCTCAGCAGCCGCAGGCGGTCGTGCTGGTAATGCTTCACGTGCTGGTACAGCACGCAGTCGAATTCGGTATCGCGCACGCACTCGGCCGGCACCTCGTGCACGTTGTCGCCCCACGGCAGGTGCCCGACGCGGCCCGCATAACCGGGCGGATGCTGCGGCTTCGTCACGATGTAGAAATCGTGCGGCGCCTGCGACAGGTAATACAGATAGTTGCCATGCACGTGCCAGGTCAGCACGCGCAACCGCTTACGTGACATGACGTCTCTCCTCCGCGAGCAGTTCGCCCGCCCGGTCCATCACGTCGCCGACGCCGATCGCGGTCGCGCACTCGTGCCCGTACGGGCAGGTATCGAACATGCACGGCCGGCACGCCGGATAGTTCGCGAGCACGTGATGGCGTTCGGTGTCGAGCGGCGCCCAGCGGGCCGTATCGCTGCCGCATGCGACGACGATACTCGGCGTGCCGAGCGCCGCCGCGACGTGCGACACGCCCGTGTCGTTGCACAACAGCAGCCGCGCGCGCGCGATCAGCGCGGCGAGCGCGCCGAGCGGCGTGCGGCCGCACAGATTCACGCACGGCCGCCCGAGGTGCTCGGCGAACGCGCCGGCCAGCGCCAGCTCCGCGCGCGTGCCGGTCAGCACGATCTGCCAGCCGTCATCGGCGAGTTGCCGCGCGGCGAGCGCGAAACGTTCGACCGGCCAGCGCCGCGACGCCATCCGCGCGCCGGGATGGACGATCACGTAGCGGCCCGGATCGAGCGCGTGTTCGTCGCAGAGCACGTGCCACAGCGCGTAGTCGAGGCCGCCGAGCGGGAATTCGAGGTAGTCGCCCCAGTCCGCGTAGCCGAGCTGGCGCGTGAGGGCCAGATAGCGCGTCACTTCCGGTTGGTCATCGCGCCACACGAGCGCGCAGTCGAGCGCGGCCGTGCCGCCGTCGGCCGGCACGAAACCGGCCGTGCGCGTTGCGCCGAGCGACGCGACGATCGCGTTCGTGTGCGCGCCGCTGCCGTGCAGTTGAATCGCGAGATCGAAGTCGCGCGCGCGGCATTCGGCGATGAACGCCTCGCGCGTGGCCGCGTCGGGTTCGGGCTGTTCGCCGAGCCCCGGCGCGCCGGGGAACGCGATGAAGCTGTCGATGTAATCGGAGAAGCGCGACGCGAACTCGCGCGCCCACGGCAGGCCGATCAGCGTGATGCGCGCATCGGGTTCGCCGCGCCGCAGCGCGCGCAGCGCGGGCACCGCGCACAGCATGTCGCCGAGCTGCAACGCGCGGAATACCGCGATCCGCTTCGGGCCGCGCGAGCCGTCGGAATCGACGCCGGGATCGAGCTTCATCATTTGCTCCGAGAAACCCCGTCCTTCAGGACGGAGAGGAAAGGCGTGCTGTTGACAGGCAGCTTTTCCCACAGGTTAGGATCACCTACATGATCCTTGTCTACCGCTATCGGGTGAAATCGCTCAACGGACTGCTCAACAAGCAGAGCCGTGTGGTGAACTACGTCTGGAACTTCTGCAATGACACGCAGAAGCACGCGTTGAAGTGGGGCAAGAAGTGGCCTACTGGATTCGACCTGAACGTGCTGACGACCGGCAGCAGCAAGGAACTCGGGATCCATTCCGGCACGGTCAACGCGACGTGCGAGCAATACGCGAAGTCGCGCAGTCAGCACCGTCGGCCCTACCTGCGTTATCGTGGCCGGAAATCGCTGGGCTGGGTGCCACTGAAGGGCCGTGACTTGAAGCGCGAGGGGGACGCGTTCCGCTTTGCCGGCAACACGTTTCGCGTGTTCAACAGCCGGCCGCTTCCCGAAGGCAAGATCAAGGACGGGACCAACTTTGCGCAGGATGCACGCGGCAACTGGTTTCTCAACATCGTGATCGAGATGCCCGATGTGCAGGCCCGACCGATCCGTTCCGGCGTCGGCATTGATCTCGGTCTGAAAGACTTCGCTACACTTTCGACCGGAGAAAAACTGCCGAATGACCGGTTCGGTCGACGCGCGGCGGAAAAGCTGGCGAAAGCGCAACGGGCGCGAAAGCACAAGCGGCATATCGCGAAGCTGCACGCCAAGGTCGCGAATGCCCGGGCGGATTTCCAGCATAAGCTCGCGCTCGACCTGGTGCGGCGTTTCGATTACATCGCGGTCGGCAACGTGTCGGCCGCGAAACTCGCCAGAACCAGGATGGCGAAGAGCGTCTACGACGCATCCTGGTCGTCCTTCCGAAACAAGCTCCGCTACAAAGCGATCGCGCACGGAGCCACGTTCGAGGAAGTGGACGAAAGCGGTTCTACCCAGTCCTGTTCGTCGTGCGGATCGAAAGACAGCACGACGCGGCCGAAAGGTATCGCGGGACTGCGAATAAGAGAGTGGGCCTGTAGTGACTGTGGTGTCGAGCATGATCGAGATACCAACGCTGCTGTGAATATTCTCCGATGCGGACGTGCATCGCCAGGTGTGGGAATCATTTCCCTTTAGGGAGAAGAGGACGTCAAAGGAAGAGTACCCGGAAGTGAAGCGCGCCGCGCATGCGCCAGTACAGCGACACGGGCGGAATCGCGATGGACGTGACGATCATCTCGGCCACATGCGACACCGTGAGCTGCGTGCCGCGCAGCCGCTTCGCGCAGAACCCCGCGGTAATCGCGGCCCACACCGCCGCACACACGATGGCCGGCGCCGGCCAGCCGGCGGCGAAACAGCCGATCGCGCCGAGCGCGGCGAGCACGGCCGCGTAGTAATGCCACGGCGGCGTCGGCCGGATATGCCGCCGATAGGTCGCGCGATGCTTCTTGTACAGCAGTGCATCGAAAAACACCTTCGACTGCGCGCCGATGCTCGATCCCCAACGCGCGGGACGCACCGGATGCACGATGCGCGCGGCGTCGGCGTCGACGATCGGCCCCGCATGCTCGCGCAGCGCGAACATCAGGTCGGCGTCCTCGCGCCACGCGCGCGTGAACCGTTCGTCGAAGCCGCCGATGCGTTCGAGCGCCGCGCGCCGCACGAAGCAGTTCGCGGTCGCGAATTCCGCATGCGCGAGCCCCGCCGCGTCGCGTTCGTAATCGGTCGGGCGCGGCCGCAACGGCACGTCGATCCGGCCGGCCGCGGCCGCCGCCGATGGCTCGGCCAGCAGCGCGGCCGCGCCGTGGCGCAGCCAGGTCGGATCGGGGATCGTGTCGTCGTCGGTGAAGGCGATCAGCGCGCCGCCCGCGCTGCGCCAGCCAACGTTGCGCGCGCCGGCCGGGCCCTGCGTGTCCGGCGCGGTCATGTAGCGGATCACCGGCACGTCGGTCACGCGCGCGCGGCACGCATCGACGACGGCGCGCGCGCTGCCGGCCGGATCGTCGTCCACGACGACGATCTCGTAGGTGGTCGGGTCGAATACCTGCACGCACAGCGCGTCGAGGCAGCGTTCGAGCAGGTCGGGCCGCCGGTAGGTCGGCACGACGACCGACACCACCGGCGGCAGTTGCGTGGCGCGCATGTTCATTTCGGCTTCTCCAGCAGGAACGGGCCGATCACGAGCGCGTCGAGCGGCGACGTCCAGAAGCATTCGATCGCGTCGCGCGGCGAGCACACGATCGGTTCGCCGCGCGTGTTGAACGACGTGTTGACGAGCACCGGCACGCCGGTGAGCGCGTCGAACTCGGTCAACAGCGCATGCAGCAGCGGATGCTGGGTTGCGTCGACGGTCTGCACGCGCGCGGTGCCGTCGATGTGGCGCACCGCCGGAATCTTCTCCGCGCGTTCGGGCACGACGTCGTACACGAACAGCATGAACGGCGCGCGCAGCGGCGTGCCGCGGCCACCGCTGAACCAGTGATGCGCGCGGTCCTCGAGCACGACCGGCGCGACCGGGCGGAAATCCTCGCGATCCTTGATCCGGTTCAGCTTGTGCTGCATGTCCGGATCGATCGGCGACGCGAGGATCGACCGCGCGCCGAGCGCGCGCGGGCCGAATTCCATGCGCCCCTGGAACCAGCCGATCACGCGGTTCGCCGCGAGCAGCGCGGCCGTCTGCGCGGCGACGTCGGCGAGCCGCCGGTACGGCAGCTGCGCTTCCTTCAGGAACGCCTCGATCGCATCGTCGTCGTAGGCCGGCCCCAGATACGCGTGATCCATCCGCCAGCCGCCGCGCGCGCCGCGCATCCGGAAATCGGTCCACAGCGCGGCGCCGAGCGCGGTGCCCGCGTCGCCGGCGGCCGGCTGCACCCACACGTCGTCGAACGGGCCGCGATCGCGGATCTTCGCGTTCATCACGCAGTTCAGCGCGACGCCGCCCGCCATCGCGAGCTGCCGCTCGCCGGTCTCGGCGGCGAGCCAGTCGACCGCCTGCAGCGTCGTCTCCTCGAGCACGAGCTGCAACGCATGCGCGATGTCGCAGTGATGCGGCTCGATCGGCCCGCCGCGTTCGCGCGGCGCGCCGAAGCGCGCGGCCAGATCCTCGTCGCGCACCTCGTAGCGCCCTTCGCCGCGATACTGCACCAGCTTGCGCATCTCGTCGGCGAACACCGGCTTGCCGTACGACGCGAGCGCCATCACCTTGTATTCGTCGGACGAGTGCAGGAAGCCGAGATAACGCGTCAAGCGCTCGTACAGCAGCCCGAGCGAATGCGGCAGGTTGACCTGCCCGAGCCGCCGGTACGATCGGCCGTCGAACACGCCGTAGCTCGTCGTCGCGCGTTCGCCGCGCCCGTCCATCGTCATCACCGCGCAACGCTCGAACGGCGCCGCGAGAAACGCGCTCGCCTCGTGCGCGAGATGGTGCTCGATGAAATGCCAGCGGAACGGCCCGTCGTGCGTGACGCCGCGAAAGCGCCGCTGCAGGTGATGCGGCGCGCCGCCCGCGAGCTGGCGCGGCGCGTTGACGATCGACGACAGGAACAGCGGATGCCACGGCGACGCGCCGTCCTCGCGCGGCGCATGCGCGGACGGCGACAGCGGCAAGGTCAGCGCCGGCGCCGTGCCTTCGCGGTCGAGTTCGAACCACGGGTCGTACGAATACGCGACGTGGTCGACGTCCGCGAGCGTGATGCCGGCTTCCGCGAGGCAATAGTCGATCGCGTGGAAAGGCAGCTCCCAGGTCGAGAACGGCACCGGGCGCTTCGCGTGCTTCACGTGCGTGAAGCGTTCGTCCTCGGCCGCCGCGATCACGACGCCGTCGCGCACGATGCACGCGGCGCTGTCGTGGAAGGCGGCGTTGATGCCGAGCGTATGGATCGGGTCTGGCATGCGTCAGTTCCTCGTGATGACGTGCGCGAACGGAATCACGTTCGATGGGTGCGCCGCGAGCGGCTCGCCGTCGTCGTGGGCGGCAGCCGGCACGGCCGCGCGTTGCGCATGGCGCGCGCTGCCGCGCAGCAATGCGTGCACGGCGGCGGCGACGTCGTCGACGCTCACGCCGCGCAGGCACGGATGGCCGGGCTGGTTGCACACGCTGCGGTAGCAGTTGCGGCACGGCACGTCGACGTTCAGCACACGGTGCGGCACACGCCACGGCGTGTGCTGCGGATTGGTCAGCGCATACAGGTCGACCACCGGCGTGCCGAGCGCGGCCGCGAGATGCACGGGGCCGCTGTTGTTCGACAGCAGCAGGTCGGCCGTCTCGACCAGCGCGCCGAGTTCGCCGAGCGGCAACACGCCGGCGAGCGGCACCGCGCGCGGCCCCGCCCGTTCGCACACCGCGTCGACCAGCGCGCGTTCGTCCGCGCTGCCCGTCACCGCGATGCCGTCGAACAGCGGCGCGACGGCGGCCGCCGCCGCGCCGAACCGCTCGGCCGGCCAGCGCCGCGACGCGGCGGTCGCGCCCGGATGGACGACGAGCCAACGCGGGCGCGCGGCCGCCGCCGGCCGGCGCACGCCGCCGAAGCGCTGCAACGCGGCCTGCAGGCGCGCGTGCACCGCGCGCCGCGCCGCGTCGCCCGGCTCGAACGCCATCCGCCAGTCCGACGTCTTCGCACCGACCGCACGCACCAGCGCGAGCTGGCGCGCGACCTCGTGGCGCACGTGCGATTCCGGCTCGGTTTCCGGCACGCGGTCGGTCAGCAGTTCGTACGGGTTCTCGCGGCAATGCGCGAGCCGCAGCGGAATGCCGGCGAGCCAGCACATCATCGCGGCGGGCAACGGATTCTGGCTGTAGACGGTGAAGATCACGGCCGCGTCGAAGCGGCCGGCCAGCAGCCGGTCGATCATGTCGAGATCGGCCACCGGATCGCCGCGCACGTCCGGATGCTTGACCCACGGCGCGTCGTAGCTCCACACGTCGTCGACCATCGGCAGATGCTGGGCGAGCGCGGCGCCCGTACGCGACGTCAGCAGCGTCAGCTGGCGATCGGTGCCGCTCTCCTTCAGCGCACGCAGCGCGGGCGTGGTCATCAGCACGTCGCCGATGCTGTCGAGCCGCACGCACAGGATGCGGCGGGCGCGGCTCCAGGCGGTGCTCATCGCCGCACCCACGAGCCGTGCCGGCGCACGGCTTCGCGCACGACGATGTCGGCGGCGAGGTCGATGCGATCGACGACGTGGTGCGGCGTGCGCGCGGCGTTGAGCCGCCACTCGGTCTCGTTGCCGCGGTCGACCAGGATCGTGCCGCAGCGCGCGGTGCGGCCGGCCTCGACGTCGTCGAGGATGTCGCCGATCATCCAGCTCCATTCGGGGACGGCGCCGAGCTCGGCCAGCGCGCGGCGCAGCATGCCGGGGCGCGGCTTGCGGCAGATGCAGTCACAGGTGTAGCGCGGCACGCTGCCTCGCGGGTGATGCGGGCAGTAAAAAAAATCCGCCAGCGTCGCGCCGTTCGCTTCGAACAATTCGGCGAGGCGCTGGCGGACCGCGCCAAGCTCGTTTTCGGTAAAGCGGCCGAGCGCGACGCCCGGCTGGTTCGACACGACCGCCAGCGGCATCCCGGTCGCGCCGAGCGTGCGCAGCGCACGGGCCGCGCCCGGCGCGAGGCGCATCCGCGCGGGATCGACGTTGTACGGCACGTCGTCGAGCAGCGTGCCGTCCTTGTCGAGCAGCACCGCGCCGGGCAGCCGCCCTTCGCGCTTCAGGGCCATGACGTCTCCTTCATCGGCAGCACCATCAGCTCCGGCACCACGGTGCCCGGCGGCTGCGTCAGCACGAAGCGCACGGCGGCCGCGACGTGCTCGGGCGGCTGCAGCGTGTCCTCGTCGATGTCCGGAAAACGGTCGAGCAGGAACGGCGTGCGCATCCCGCCCGCGACGATCGCCGACACGCTCACGCCGCTCGGCCGCAGTTCGGCATGCAGCGCGTGCGACAGGCCGAGCAGCCCCCACTTCGTCGCGTGATACGCGGACGCGTTCGGCCACGCGCGCTTGGACGCAGTGGACGCGATGTTGACGATGTGGCCGCTGCCGCGCGCCTTCATCATCGGCACGGCTGCATGACACATCAGATACGGGCCGAACAGGTTCGTCATCAGCACCTGCTGCCACGCGTCGACGCTCACGTCGTCGATCGGCGCGGTCACGTCGATCGCCGCGTTGTTGACGATCACGTCGAGGTCGCCGAGCGACTCGCGCGCATCGTGGATCACCTGCAGCACCGACGCCTCGTCGCGCACGTCGAGCGGCCGGCCCACCGCCTGCCCGCCGTGCCGCTCGAGCCGCTGCGCGACGGCCGCCGCGCGGTCGCCGTCGAGATCGGCGACGACCACGTGCGCGCCGTACTGCGCAAGCTCTTCGCAAATGGCTTCGCCGAGGCCGCGGCCGCCCCCGGTCACGAGGGCGGTCCGGCCGGCGAGCGGCGGTTTGGCTGGGTCGTGAGTCGCGTTCACCTGCACCTCCTGTCGATGTCGAAAAACCATCCGGCTGACGGCGACACTTGTCGCGACAACCGTCCGTGCATGAGGTACAGCGAAAACCGTGCCGGGCCGCGCGTGCCCGCGCCGCATCGGGCCGCGGCGCGCGCTCGCTGGCTTTTTTATAACCTGCTGTAAAAACGGGTCCGGGCCGCCGCGCCTAGGCGGCCCCCTCAAATCGCGAGCCCGTCGGGCGTCGCCTGCGCGCGGTGCTTCGCGAGCGCGCGCAGGCAGTGCGCGATGCAGCCGGCGAACGCCTCGTCGAACCACGGCTGCGCGCCCGACACGCCGACCACGATGCCGCCGAGCGCGACGCCGCCCCACAGGTTCGTGTCGCCCGCGCGCAGCCGGTACGGTTCCAGCGCCTGCACGACGTGGCCGTCGCGGCCCGTTTCCCACGACAGCCGCGCCTTGGCCCGCGCATACGCGCGATAGTCGGCGTCCCAGTCCTTCGGGTCGGGCAGCGAGAACTCGTACAGGATCGCGTCCTCGAACGCCGCGTCGTGCGGCCCGAGCGCCGGGTCCATGATCACGATGTGCAGGCAGCCGCTGTCGCCGACGAAGTCGCTCTGCAGTGCGGCGGACAGCGTCGGCAGCAGCAGCTCGACGGCCGCCACCGCGGCCTGGCGGTCGGCGAACGCGCTACCGGCGCGACGCGCGTTCAGGGCTGCGGGGGTCGTCGGATTCAGAAGGTTCGGCATGGATTTCTCCGGAGGAAAACGCGAGCGCACGCAACGCCGCGATCAGGTCGGCCGCTACCGCGGGCTTGGTCAGGTACGCATGGAAACCGGCTTCGACCGCGCGTGTGCGGTCGCGATCGCGCGCATGGCCGGACAAGGCCAGCGCCTCGAGCGGCGCGCGGCCCTCGCGATCGCGCGCGGCGTCGAGCTGGCGCACGCGCGACATCACCGTGTAGCCGTCCTCCTCGTCGTCGCCGAGATCGATGTCGCAGACGAGCAGCGCCGGCCAGTCGGCGCGGCGCGCGCGCCACAGGTCGTCCAGCAACGCCTGGCCGGACGCATACGCGTGCACGTCGGCGCCGGCCACCTGCAGCAGCGCGGTGAGCGCGTCGCGCGCCTCGTCGTGGTCGTCCACGCACGCGATGCGCAGGCCGTCGAGCGGCTTCGCGGGCGCCGCCGCGCCGGCCGCCGGATTCGCCGTCGCGCCGCCTTGCATCGACGCCGGCGCCACCGCGCAGAGCGGCAGCGACAGGTGCAGCGTCACGCCGGTATCGTCGCGTTCGCGCACGACGTAGCCGCCCGCCTCCTCGATCGCGTCCTGCAAGCGTTCGAGGTCGATCAGCGACAGTTCGGTCGCGTCGACGCCCGCGCACGCGATCGTGATCCGCGCTTCCGGGTCGTGGCGCGCGGTGCGCACCTCGAGCTGCCCGCCGCTGCTCGCGTCGACCGCGCCGCGGCACAGCTCCCACACGAAGCGCCGCAGCGCGGCCGGATCGGCCTTGACGACGAGATCCTCGTCGGTCAGGTGGCGAAACACCGGCACGCCGCGCTGCGCGGCCGGCTCCATCAGCGAATCGAGCACCTGCGACACGAGCGGATTGATCCGCACCGGCTGCCGCGCGAACTTCGCCTCCGTCCGTTCCAGTTCTCGCTGCTTCGCCTGCAGCGACCACATCTGCGCATATACGCCGCCGCTTTCGAGCAGTTCGTCGTGGGTGCCCTGCTCGACGAGCCGGCCGTACTCCATCACGAGGATGCGGTCGGCATCGACGATCGTCGACAGCCGGTGCGCGATGATGAGGCTCGTGCGATGCTGCGCGACGCGCATCAGCTCCTGCTGGATCGCGCGCTCCGAGCGCGTGTCGAGCGCCGACGTCGCCTCGTCGAACACGACGATCGGCGGCGCCTTCAGCAATGCGCGCGCGATCGCGACGCGCTGCCGCTCGCCGCCCGACAGCCGCACGCCGCGCTCGCCGACGCGCGTGTCGTACGCGTCGGGCAGCCGCTCGATGAACGCGTCGAGCTGCGCGCCGCGCGCGGCTGCGATCACCTCGCCGCGGGTCGCGTCGCGCTTGCCGTACGCGATGTTGTACGCGAGCGTGTCGTTGAACAGGATGGTGTCCTGCGGGACGATGCCGAGCGCGTCGCGCAGGCTGCGCTCGGTGACGAGCCGCAAGTCCTGGCCGTCGATCCGGATCGTGCCCGCATCGGGCTGGTACAGCCGGAACAGCAGCCGCGCGAGCGTCGACTTGCCGGAGCCGCTGCCGCCGACCACGGCGATCGTCTGCCCGGGCTCGATGCGGAACGACACGTCGAACAGGATCTGCCGGCTCGGCTCGTAGCCGAAGTCGACGTGCTCGAACTCGATCGCGCCGCCGCGCACGACGAGCGGCTGCGCGCCGGGCGCGTCGCCGTCCTCGCCCGGCTTGCCGCGCGCATCGAGCAGCCCGAACAGCCGCTCGATGTTCGTCATCGCGTCGTTCGCCTCGCGGAACACAAAGCCGAGCGCGTTCAGCGGCAGGCTGATCTGGATGATGTACGCGTTGATCAGCACGAGATCGCCGATCGTCATCGCGCCGCGCGCGACCTGCTGCCCGGCGAGCAGCATCACGGCCGCGATTCCCGCGCCGATGCACGCGCTCTGCCCGATGTGCAGCGCCGACAGCGCGTACTGGTTGTCGACCCCGGCCTCGCGCCATGCGTCGAGCACGCGGTCGAGCCGGTCGCGCTCGACGTCCTCGCGCGCGAAGTACTTGACCGTATCGACGTTCAGCAGGCTGTCGACCACGCGCGAGTTCGACTCGGCCTCCAGCGCGTTCACGCGCCGCTGGTAGCGCATGCGCCGGCGCGTGAACACCACCGTATACGCCGCGTAGACGGCGAACGTGACGAGGATGATCGCGGTGAAGCCGCCGCCGTACTTGCCGATCACGATCACGAGCACCGAGCCGATCTCGATGGCCGTCGGCACGACCGTGAACACCGCGACGCCGAGCAGGTAGCCGATGCCGACCGTGCCTTTCTCGAGGTCGCGCACCACCGCGCCCGTCTCGCGCTGCGCATGAAAGCGCGCGCCGAGCCGATGCAGGTGGCCGAACGTGCGCACGGTAAACGACGCGACCGTATGCTGCGTGACCTGCACGAAGGTCATGTCGCGCACTTCGTTCAGCGCGTTCGACGCGAAGCGCACCACCGCATACGCGAACAGCAGCAGCACCGGCCACGCGATTGGCTGGCCGGCCGCGCGGCCGAAGCCGTCGACGATGTCCTTGAGCAGCAGCGGCACCGACACGGCCGCTGCTTTCGCGAGCACCAGCAGCACGGTCGCCGCGAGCACGCGTGCGCGGTAGTGCCAGATCGCGCGCCACAGTTCGACCGTGATCCGCAGCCGCAGGCCGCGCGCGTCGCGGCGAGGGCGGCGGTCCCGGCGGTCGCGGCCTGCCGCCGCATCACGGTCCTGAATGGGCGTTTCGTCGATTCCGGTCGTCATGCACGCATTGCTCGCGGTCGGGGGCGCGCGGTTTCACGCACGGGCGGTCAGTGGCGCGATTCGCGTTCGCGGCCGGGCACGACGGTGCCGGGCTCGGGGTCGCTCACGGCAGGCTGGGTCGGCGTGACGGTCCGCTGGTCCGGATGCAGCACCGTGCCCGTATCGTGTTCGCCGTCGCGGCGCACGCGCACGCGGTTCTCGACGTCGCGCACGCCCAGGCAGCCGTCGGCCAGATCCTCGATGTCGTGCTTCATCCAGCGCGCCGGCACCGTGCCGTCCAGCTCGACGCGCCCCTCGCTCACCTGCACGCTGACGTCGCTCACGTCGATCTCCAGCGCATGCGCGAGCCGCTCGCATACGTCCTCGCGAATCCGCTCGTCCGAACGCGTATAGCCTTTCGGCCCGCGGCGATGGCGCAGCGCGTCGCGTTCGGTGTCCGGGCCGAAGCGCGACAGGTCGGGGGCGCTGCCGCCGTAGCGCGGGTCGCCGCGTGGGTCGCCGCTCTCGCGCTCGCCGCCGTAGCGGCCCATCCGGTGCTGGCCGCGGAATTCCGGGCGCTCGCCGCCGTAGCGGCCTTCGCGGCCCTCCGCGCGGCGGCCCGGGTCGCCGTAGCCGCGCTCGGCATCCCGCGCCGGCTGGCGCGCGCCGCCCGGCCAGTCCGGGTCGGCCGCGCCGCGCCGCTGGTCGGCCGGGCGCGCGGCGCGCTCGGTCCATTCGCTGCCCCAGTCTTCCGGGCCCACGTCCTCGCTCGCGAAGCGGCGGTAAGCCGATTCGTAGCCTTCTTCCGGCCACTGTGCCGGGTCGTCCGGGATGCCGCGCTCGCCGGCGCCCCGGTGCGCGCGTTCGTTGCGCTCGTGCCAGTCGGGCGGGCCGCCGCGCTCGCCGGATCGTCCGGGATATCGTCGTTGCATCGTGTCTCTCCTTGACTGCCTGCCCCGCGCACGGCCCCATGCCGTGTCGCGGCGCGCGTCGGTCGGGTGAATGCAAGTCGCGTGCCGGCGCCGTTGCCGGGCCGCGACGGTTGCGCGTCGCAGCACCGCGACGCCGCCAGGCGCCCCAATCTGCAACGCGATTGCAGTTTTTGCGTGGCGGGCGTCACGGCGCGGCGCCGGGGTCGTCCGGATCGTCCAAGTCGTCCAAGTCGTCCGGATCGACCGGGTCGCCCGTCTCGTCCGTCTCGTCCGTGAGGCCGGGGTCGCTCAGCCGCTCGGTGCGGTCCGGCTCGATGTCGGCGCCTTCCTCCAGCGTCGAGTCGCCGTCCGCCGACGCGCGCTCGCCGGTGCCCGCGCGGTCCGTGTCGCTGTCGAGCGACGCGTCGCCGCGTTCCAGCGCGTGGTCGTCGAGCGGCGAATCGACGTCGAACGGATGGCGCCGCGCGCCCGCCGTGTCGCTGCCGCTGTCGGACGAGTCGCTCGGGCCGAGCGCACGGCCGTCGCGGCCGCGGCTGGCGTTGTCGTCGTCCGGGCCGGCCGGTTCGTTGTCGGGGTTCAGGGTACTGTTCATGTCGGCCTCCTTGCATGGCTTGCCCGCTGGGCGAGCGGCCGGATGGCCGCCGCACGGCAGGCGGACTGCACGGTCGTGCAAGCGGCATGCCGCGCCGCCCGGTGCCCGCTGGCCGTCCGTCTTCGTCGTGCGCCTTCTCGTCGCCCGCTGCTCGCTGCCCGACCCGCGTTAGCCCGCTGCTCTCTGCTCTCCGCCCTCTGCCCTCTGCTCTCTGCCCGCCGTGCCCATGTCGACGCCGACGCAGACGCCGTGCCGTCGCCGCCGCCGTCGCCGCCGCCAATGCCTACTGCCGGCCGCCAGCACGACCGAGGGCACGGCCGATGCGCACCCATTGCTCAGCCGAATCGAGTTCCATTATTCTTTCGGTCGTGCCAATTCGATTCACATGGCCGCCGCCGGCAGTTCCGGCGGCGGTCGGGCTGCATTCGCCCGCCTGCATTTCCGATCTGTCCCGATGATGAAAGACGACGCCGCCCCTCCGCTGCATCAGCCCCCGTCCGGCTTGCCGGACGCGCGGGACCTGCTGCACCGCTTCGCCGAATTCCGGTTCCAGACCGTGGTCGAGGCGATCACCGATTACGCGGTGTTCATGCTCGACCCGCACGGCAACGTCGCGACCTGGAACGCCGGCGCGCAGCGCATCAAGGGCTACCGCGCCACCGAGATCGTCGGCCACCATTTCTCGCGTTTCTATCCGCCCGACGCGATCGCGGCCGGCCGGCCGTCGCACGGGCTCGAAGTGGCCGCCACGAAAGGCCACTTCCAGGACGAAGGCTGGCGCGTGCGCCAGGACGGCACGCAGTTCTGGGCAAGCGTGACGATCACGCCGGTATACGACGCGGCGCAGCAACTGTGCGGCTTCATCAAGATCACGCGCGACATGACCGAGCGCAAGCGGCTGGAGGAGCTCGAAGCGTCGACGCACCGGCTCAGCGTGTTCATCGCGACGCTCGCGCACGAGTTGCGCAATCATCTCGCGCCGCTGCGCAACTCGGTCGGCGTGCTGCAGAACCTGCCCGATCCGCCGCCCGCGCTCGTGCAGTGTCGCGACGCGGTGAACCGCCAGGTCGCGCAACTGACGCGGCTCGTCGACGATCTGCTCGACGTCGGGCGCATCACGGCCGGCAAGGTCGAACTCGAGGATCGGCCGGTCACCGTGCGCGACATCGTGTGCCGCGGCGTCGAGAGCATCCAGCCGAAACTGGCGGCGCGCGGGCAGTGGATCCGCGTCGACCTGCCGGACGATTCCGTGGTGCTGCACGGCGACGACGCACGGCTCGTCCAGGTGCTGCACAACCTGCTCGACAACGCATCGAAATTCTCGCCGCACGGCGGCCGGATCGACGTCGGCGCGCGGATCGAGGGCCCGTCGGTGGCGATCCAGGTCGTCGATCACGGCGTGGGCATCGCCCCCGGCGCGCTCGAAAAGATCTTCGACCTGTTCGAACAGGACGGCGCGTCGGGCCGCTCGCCGGCCGGCGGGTTCGGGCTCGGCCTGGCGATCTGCCGGTCGTTCGTCGAACTGCACGGCGGGCGGATCGTCGCCGAAAGCGACGGGCCCGGCCACGGCGCGACGTTTACGGTCTGGCTGCCGATCGTGCGAACGACCGGCAACGACTACGCCCCGCAGCCTGCGCCTGTCGCGCCCGCGCAGCCGGCCGCCGCGCCGTTGCGCATCGTCGTCGTCGACGACAACCGCGACTCGGCCGATACGCTCGCGGTGCTGCTGCAACTGAAAGGGCACGCGCCGCGCGTCGCGTACAACGCGAACGAAGCGCTCGCGCTCGCCCGCGATTACGCACCGCAGTTGATGATCCTCGACCTGACGATGCCGGACGTCGACGGCTTCACGCTCTTGCAGGAACTGCGCGCGATCGACGCGCTGCGCGACACCACCTGCGTCGCGCTGTCCGGCCATGCGCGTGCGTCCGACCTCGAGCGCACCGAACGCGCGGGCTTCGACGACCATCTCGTGAAGCCCGTCGAGATGGCCGTCCTCGACGCGCTGCTGCAGCGCGTCGCACGGCAGGTTCAGGACGCGCCGTAAGCGCGCGCGTTCAGACCATCGCGCGGCACATCGCCGCGCACGCCTCGCATGCGAGCGCGCAGCGCCGGCAATGCTCGTGCGCATGCCGAGAACACTCGGCCGCACACAGGTCGCAGGCATGCGCGCACAGCGCGCAAATGCGCGGCGCGAGCCCGCTGCGGCGTGCCATCGCGCCCGACGCGAAGCGGCACAGCTGCGCGCATTCGATGTCGAGCGCGATGCAAGTGGCGAGCGCGTGCACGTCGCGCTCCGCGAGGCAGGCGGCCGCGCAGGTGTCGCACGCGTGCGCGCAGGCGTCGCACGCGGCCATGCAGTTGTCGTATTGATCGGTCATCGCATTGCTCCCAGGTTCGGTTCGATTCGTGTCGTCACGGCGCGAGCTTCACCTTCATCCAGCCCGGCTCGCGCACGTCGAACGCGCGATACGCATCGATCGCGTTCGTCAGCGGCTCGGTGCGCGTGAGCACCGACAGCGGGTCGAACGCGCCGCTGCGCACGAGCTCGACGAGCGGCGGCGTCACCGTCCGGTGATTGCAGTTGCCCATCTTGATCGTCAGGTTGCGGTTCATCGCCTCGCCGATCGGAAACACGCGCGCGGCCGGCGGATAGACGCCGATCACCGAGATCGTGCCGGCCTTCGCGACCGCGCGCACCGCCCACTGCAGCACCTGCGACGGCCCGTCGCCCGGCACCCAGTTGCGGCCGTCCGGCTTGCGGTGCGGCACGATCGCATCGACTTCCGCATCGAATGCGCGCGCGGCGTCGCGATCGGCCGCGGCCGGCCCGTGCGTCGCGCGCATCGCGTCGACGCCCACCGCGTCGATCACGCGATCGACGCCGATCCCGCCGGTGAGCCGCAGCACCGTATCGACCGGATCGTCCTCGGAAAAATCGACGATCTCGGCGCCCTGTGCGCATGCCATCTCGAGCCGCGACGCGATGCGGTCGATCGCGATCACGCGCCCGGCGCCCATCAGCTTCGCGCTCGCGATCGCGAACTGGCCGACCGGCCCCGCGCCGAACACGGCGACCGTATCGCCCGGCTTCACTTCCGCGAGCTGCGCGCCGAAATAGCCGGTCGGGAAGATGTCCGACATCAGGATCGCGCGATCGTCGTCGATCTCGTCGGGCAGGCGAATCAGGCTCGCATGCGCAAGCGGCGTGCGCGCGTATTCGGCCTGCAGCCCGTCGAACGGGCCCGTTTCTGCCGGCCCGCCGAAGAACGACGTGCCCGCGCGCGGCCCGCCCGGATTCGCGACGTCGCATTGCGCGGTGTAGCCCGCGCGGCAGTAGGCGCAGCTGCCGCACGCGATCGTCGACGGGATCAGCACGCGATCGCCGCGCCGCAGGTTGCGCACGTCGCGCCCGACCGCCTCGACGATGCCGACGCCTTCGTGGCCGAGAATCGTGCCGGGTTTCATCCCACCGAGCGTGCCGCGCACCATGTGCAGATCGGTGCCGCAGATCGCGCTGGCAGTGAGACGCACGACCGCGTCGGTCGTCGCGGAGACTTCCGGATCGGGCACCGTGTCGATGCGAATGTCGCCGATGCCGTGAAATACGACTGCTTTCATGTCAGGCCCTCCTTGTCGAAAGCGGAAACGGTGCATATGACCGTCGAGCCGATCGAGCAAGGCATGCGCCTGTGCAGCGCGCGCGGCGCGCCGCGATGCACGTGCCATGACGCACGCGCCGTGATGCGCGGACAGGAAGCGCTTCGATTTCGGGGAAAGACGGGGGCGGCGCGTCAGTCCGCCGGCGGGCCGCCGCCGTCGTTGCCGATGTTGCCGCTATTGCCGTCACGCGCGTTCGAGATCGCTTCGACGAGCTTCAGTTCGTCGTCGATCGACAGCGTCGTGTCGGCCACTTCGCCGCCCAGCGGCGCGAGCGCCGCGCTCAGCGCGTAGATGTCGACCTGCGTCGCGGCCAGCCCGAGCGACACCGTGCCGGGGCGCGCCTTGCGCGCGACGCGGTCGGTCAGCGCATCGTCCACCGGCCGCTCGCGCCACGCGTCGAGCGACGATTCGATATGCGCGACCACGCTGTCGAGCAGCGATCCGGACGACACGCGGCCCGGATCGACTGCATGCGTGCGCAACTGTCCGTCCGTCGAGCATTCGACGATCACGACACCCGCGAGCGCGACGACGTGCCGGTCGCGCAACGTGCCGAGTTCGGCCAGCACGCGACGCGCCGCGTCGAGATCGGGATAGGACAACACGATCAGCGTGTTCATCAGCGACTCCTTGCAATCGAACGGGCACGCTCAGTGCGGCAGCCCGAACGCGGCCTTCAGGCTCGCGACGATCATCTGCATCGCGATCGCCGCGAGAATCATCCCCATCAGGCGCTGCGTGACGGCCGTCACGCGCGGCGACAGATAATGGCCGATCAGCGGCGCCGACAACAGCGACACGGCCAGCAGCACGAGAAACGCACCGAGCCCGAGCGCGAACGCGAGTTCCTGCGCGGTCGCGACGGCGCTGTGCCCGAGCACGATCATCGTCGCGATCGTGCCGGGGCCGACCAGCAGCGGGATCGTCAGCGGGTAGATCGCGACGCTTTCGGCGGCCGTCGGATCGGCGCCTTCGTCGCTGCCCGGCGCATGCTGGCGGCTCGGTGCGCCATGCAGCATCGACAGCGCGATCAGCAGCACGAGCAACCCGCCCGCGAGGCGGAAATCGTCGATCGTCAAACCGAACACGCGCAGGATCGCGCCGCCCGCGACGGCCGACACGATGCAGCCGACCGTCACGCCGATCGCGGCCGTCAGCGCGACCTTGCGGCGCACGCCGTCCGCTGCGCCTTCGGTCAGCGACAGGAACACCGGGATGTTCGCGATCGGGTTCATGATCGCGAACAGCGCCGCGAATACCTTGATCGAAAAGGTCAGGTCGAAGGCCACAGGGTCGCTCCCGTCACGCGCGGCAAATGACAGGCAGCCGTCGGTTCGTTTTCGATGCGCGGCGCACGCCATGCTGATACGATCCACGCACCACGTTCATTCACGACGGAGGGCCCCGTTCGATGCAAGCCACCGACACTTTCATGGGTCACGAAATTCGCGTCGACGCGACGCGCAACGCGAACGGCGCGTGGGTCGCGCAGGTGCGGATCTTCCGCGACGGTGCGCCCGTCGATCTGCCCGCGCCCGAACTCGTCACGCCCGAATGGCTCACGTGCGACGAGGCGCTGCGCGGCGGCATCGATCAGGGGCGCGTGATCATCCGAACGCGCGACCGGTAACCGCGCGCGGTTCGGCCGCACGCCATCGGCCTGCGTCGCACGATGCCCGTCACGCATCGAAATCGAGGTCGCCGATCAGGATCTCGCGATCGCGCTGCGTCCGGCTGCTGAAATCGACCGGCAACTCCATCTGCCAGCGCTCGATCGTGACCGGCAGCGCCGCGAGATAGCGATCGAAGCGGCTGCGGTCGGGCTCGGCCAGCAGATCGGCGACCGCATCGTCGCGCCACGCGAGCCGCGCGTTCAACCGATTCGGCAGGCCGACCGTCGACGTGAGGCCGATCACGTCGACGCAGGTCGGGCTGCCCTGCCCGTCGTGCGGCACGACGTCGACCTTCACTTCACCGGGCTGATAAAGGCCACGCAGGCGCGTCGCGATGCGCGGCGCGAACTCGGTTTCGAAACGGGCACGGACGTCGGGGTTCATCTCATCTCCCTTCAAGGTTCGGTGGGTATCGTCATGCTGCTTTTATGCCGACGCCATCTGCCGCTCGAGCGCCGCTTCGGCCTTCAGGCTGTCGAGATCGCGGGCGATCGTCACGACCGCGAGCCGCGTGTTGCCGCGCCAATACGCGATCGAGCAATCGTGCGCGCCGAGGTCGCCGTCGATCTCGACGCGATCCCATTGCTCCGCATGCCCGACATAGCGGATCGTCAGGTCGTAATGCTGGCTCCAGAAAAACGGCACCGCGTCGAACGGCCGCTGCTGGCCGAGCATGTTGCGCGCGGCGACGATGCCCTGCCGCTCGGCGACGACCCAGTGCTCGACGCGAATCCGCTCGCCCGTCAACGGATCGGGCCAGCGCGCGATATCGCCGGCCGCATAGATGCCGGGCGCGCTCGTCTGCAGGAAGCGGTCGACCGTCACGCCGCGCTCGACGGCGAGCCCCGCGTCCTGCGCGAGCCCGACGTTCGGATGCACGCCGATGCCGACCAATACGACATCGGCCGGCAGCACGTCGCCGTTCGACAGCGTCACGCTGTCCGGTTCGATCCGCGCGGGCGTCGTGCCGAGATGAAACACGACGCCGTGCGCTTCGTGCAGCGCCTTGATCGTGTCGCCGAGCGCATCGCCGAGCACGCGGCTCATCGGATGCGTATCGGGCGCGACCACCTGCACGTCGAGCCCGCGCGTGCGCAACGCGGCGGCCGCTTCGAGCCCGATGAAGCTCGCGCCGACCACCACGCAGCGGCGCGCGGTTTTCAGCTTCGCGATCAGCGCATCGCAATCGGCGCGCGAGCGCAACGTACAAACGTGCGGTAAATCGGCGCCGGGCACATTCAGCCGATTCGGCTCGGCGCCGGTCGCGAGCAGCAGCGCGCCGTATTCGATACGGCTGCCGTCGGCCAGCTCGACCGCCTGTTGCGCGGGATCGATGCGCGCGACCCGCGTGTTGCAGCGCACGTCGATCCGCTGCCCGGTATAGAACGACGGCGCGCGCAGCGGCAGCCAATCGGCCTCTGCCGTGCCCGCGAGGTAATCCTTCGACAGGTTCGGCCGGTCGTACGGCGGATCGGCATCGGCGCTCAGCAGCGTGATCGGATGCGGATAGCCTTCCTGCCGCAGCGTGACGGCCGCTGCGATCGCAGCGGCACCACCGCCGACGATCACGACCGACGCGGGCAGCCCGGCCGCCTTCGGCGCAGGCGGCACAGTGGCCGGCCGCGCATCGAGTACAACGGCGCGGCCGTCGCGCCGCTCGACGCGCCAGCACGGCAGCCCGTCGAGCGCCGGCGCGCGCTCCATTTCGCCGGTGCGCAGGCAGAACGCCGCGTGATGCCACGGGCAGCGAATCGTGTCGCCGACCACCAGGCCCTCGGCCAGCGGGCCGCCGTAGTGCGGGCATTGCGCGCCCACCGCGAACAGTTCGTCGCCGCGGCGCACGAGCAGCACCGCCGCATCGCCGACATGGCCTTCGATCATCGCGCCGTCGGCGAGATCGTCGAGCGCGATCCCTTGCGTGAGATCGGGGCGTGAGGACGCATCGCTTCCAGTCATGACGTGGCTCCCGAAAAGTCAGGTAACGATCCCATTATCGACATCCCTCCTGAAAAGAACAGGTACAGACGCCCCGCAGCGCACGCAAACGCGGACTGTAGCTTGTACGCGATCCACGACCGGCGTAGAACGTGATCGACGTTGCGGCGCAACACGCCGGCCGCGCTGCAAGGGGCCGGGGGCCGCGCGACCCGCGCAATCCGCGTGCCACCTTCCGCTGTCAAAGGAGCGCTACCCGATGGCTACCGTGCTGTGCGTGCTCTACCCCGATCCCGTCGACGGCTATCCGCCGCGCTACGTGCGCGACGCGATTCCGGTCATCACGCGCTATGCGGACGGTCAAACCGCGCCGACGCCGGCCGGCCCGCCCGGCTTCCGGCCCGGCGAACTCGTCGGCTCGGTGTCCGGCGCGCTCGGCTTGCGCGGCTATCTGGAAGCGCATGGCCACACGCTGATCGTCACGAGCGACAAGGACGGCCCCGACTCCGAATTCGAGCGCCGACTGCCCGAAGCGGACGTGGTGATTTCGCAGCCGTTCTGGCCCGCGTACCTGACGGCCGAACGGATCGCCCGCGCGCCGAAGCTGAAGCTCGCGCTCACGGCCGGCATCGGCTCCGATCACGTCGATCTGGACGCCGCCGCACGCGCGCACATCACGGTTGCCGAAGTCACCGGCTCGAACAGCATCAGCGTCGCCGAGCACGTGGTGATGACGACGCTCGCGCTGGTGCGCAACTATCTGCCGTCGCATGCGATCGCGCAGCAGGGCGGCTGGAACATCGCCGACTGCGTGTCGCGCAGCTACGACGTCGAAGGGATGCATTTCGGCACGGTCGGCGCGGGGCGCATCGGCCTCGCCGTGCTGCGCCGGCTGCAACCGTTCGGCCTGCATCTGCACTACACGCAGCGCCACCGGCTCGATGCGTCGATCGAGCAGGCGCTCGCGCTCACGTATCACGCCGACGTGGCGTCGCTCGCGAGCGCCGTCGATATCGTCAACCTGCAGATTCCGCTGTACCCGTCGACCGAGCACCTGTTCGACGCGGCGATGATCGCGCGGATGAAACGCGGCGCGTACCTGATCAACACCGCGCGCGCGAAGCTGGTCGACCGCGACGCGGTCGTGAATGCGCTCACGTCCGGCCATCTCGCCGGCTATGGCGGCGACGTGTGGTTTCCGCAGCCGGCGCCGGCCGATCACCCGTGGCGCAAGATGCCGTTCAACGGGATGACGCCGCACATCTCCGGCACGTCGTTGTCCGCGCAGGCGCGCTATGCGGCCGGCACGCTGGAGATCCTGCAATGCTGGTTCGACGGCAGGCCGATCCGCAACGAATACCTGATCGTCGACGGCGGCACGCTCGCGGGCACCGGCGCGCAGTCGTATCGGCTGACGTGACGTCGCGTCGCGTCGCGCGCGGCGGCGCGCTCAGCCGACGCAGGCTGCGGCGAGCTTGCCGACCGCGACGACCGCCTGCTCGATTTCCGGCGACCACGGGCTGCTGTAGTTCAGCCGGATGAAGTTCCGGTAGGTGTCCGCGATCGAGAACATGTAGCCGGGCCCGATCGTGATCCCCTGCTCCAGCGCAAGCTGGTACAGCCGCATCGCATCGACCTGCGCGGGCAGCTCGACCCACAGCACGTAACCGCCCGCCGGGCTCGAAATACGCGTGCCTTCGGGAAAGAATCGCGACACCATCGCACGCATCAGGTTCGCCTGCTGCGCATACGCCTTGCGAATCCGCCGCAGGTGATGTTCGTAGCCGTCGCGTTCGAGAAACTCCGCGATCGCGAGCTGCGGCAACGACGGCGTCGCGAGCGTATTGAGGAACTTCAGTTTCTCGACCTGTTCGCGGTAGCGGCCCGGCAGCGCCCAGCCGATCCGGTACGCGGCCGTCAGGCTCTTCGAGAACGACGAACAGTGCAGCACGATGCCATGTCGGTCGAACGACTTCAGCATGCTCGGATGCGTGTTGCCGAAATACAGTTCGTTGTATACGCCGTTCTCGATGATCGGCAGGTCGGCCTTCGTTGCGAACTCAACCAGTTCGCGCTTGCGCTCGTCCGGCATCTGGAAGCCGAGCGGATTCTGGAAATTCGGCATCACCATGCACGCGGCGATCGGCTGCGACTTCGCGATCGCGGCCAGCGCCGCGATGTCGATCCCGTATTCCGGATGCGTGGCCACTTCGATCGCCTTCATCCCCATCCGCTCGATCGCATGCAGCATCGCGTAGAACGTCGGCGATTCCACCGCGATCGTGTCGCCCGGCTTCGCGACCGCCTGCAGGCACAGGTTGATCGCCTCCGTCGCGCCCACCGTCACGATGATCTCGTTCGGGTCGACCGACATCCCGTTTTCCAGATAGCGGCGCGCGATCTGCCGGATCAGCCGCGGGTGTCCGGGTGGCAGCCCGTCGGTCACGCCCCACAGCGACTTGTCGCGGCCGGCCGCATACGCGTAGCGGTTCAGCTTCTCGAACGGAAACAGGCTCGGGTCCGGATACGGCGAGCCGAGCGGCACCGCGTCGTCCGTGCCGATCGAGCGCAGCGTCGACAGCACGAGCCGGCTCACGTCGACCGACGACGAGATCGCGATCGGCTTCGACGGCCGCAACTCGCGCACCGGCGCATGGCCGTCGTCGCGCCGCAGGTTCACGAAATAGCCCGACTGCGGCCGGCTTTCGAGCAGCCCGCGGCTTTCCAGCAGCAGATATGCATGCAGCACGGTCGTGATGCTGATCCGGTGCTGCTGGCTCGCCTGCCGCACCGACGGCACACGATCGCCGTGTCGATATACGCCTTGCCGAATGAGTCGCTCTACGTCGTTCGCAAATTTCTCGTAGAGCTTCATCCGCCTCGCCCCGCCAGCGATGAACCGGCCTGCGCCGCATGGGCCGCACGGCCGCGCCGACGCACGAAGCCGGATAGCCGTCGCCGGGTGCGGGTGTCCCGGTTCGAACCTCGTCCGTTACCGAAATTGAAGGCGGATAGCAATGCGAATCTCATCTAGACAAGGTTCGGCATCCTACTGCGTCATTTCGGCGAATGTAAGTGACAGTTTGGCGAGGAAACGCCAAATCCGGCCGGCGTGGTGAACAGATGCGCACGCGACGGCGCGGCCGCCGTTCGCCGTGCGCACGTCACGATGTACCGCCGAAGGCAGGCAAGTCGGTGGCGACGCGAAGCCCGGCCATGCGCGGGCTCGCTCGCAATCAGGCGTCGTCGACGTTGTCCGCGTAGTGGTCGATCGCGACCTTGCACTCGTCGAACACCACCGTCAGCAGCGCGACGTCGTTCGACTCGAGCCACTTGCGGATCTGCAGGAACTGGCCGGTGCCGAGATCGGCGAGGCGGCCCGGATCGTCGGTCGTCACGTCGACGCTCGCGATCGCGCGGTTGCCGGGCAGCGGCGACAGCGTCGCCGCGATGTCGAAGCGGCGATACGATTGATCGATGCGCATGCAGTTCTCCCGAATCGGTTCGAAAGGGGTGCGCTCAGTCGAGCGCCTGGCGAAAGACCTTGCCGCCGAATCCCGTGACGACGTTGTCGACCGAGAACGGCGTGTCCTCCTTCGCTTCGAGAATGACCGCCACGCTGCCAGGCACCAGCCGCGCCGCGACCGTCTCGACGAACGTGCCGTCGAGCAGCGCATTGCCGGCCGCTTGCGCGAGAATGCCGGCGCCCGCGCCGGCCGCCATGCCGGTCACCACACCGAGCGGCCCGGCGAGCAGGCCGAGCAAGCCGCCCGCGATCGCACCGATCACGCCGCCCTTGAACGGCCGCGATTCGGCGTCGAGCACTGCGAGCTTGCCGTTCGCGTCCTTCTCGACGACGACGCCATTCTCGATGTGGAATCCTTCGTTCTTCTCCGACAGTGCGTCGAAATCGTGCGCGGCCTGGCGGGCCGTCTCGACGCTGCCGAACACGGCGACGATCAATTGCCTGGTCATGCGACACCTCGCTTGATTGAATGAATGAGGGTGAGCCGCCGCGCCGCGTACGGCGCGCCGCGCTTCGCTTCGAACGCTGCCCGCGCGTTACTTGCGGGCATGCACGTCGTCCTCGACATCGTCGACATCGGCCGGAAAGCGATGCTGGCCGAAACTCAGGATCAGCACGCCGACCGCGAGCAGCACGATCCCGAAGGTCGTCATCAGCATCCGCTCGGGGCTGTCGGTCGCGCCGCGCAGGATCAGGTCGCGCGCGAGCGACGTCATCGCGATGAACAGCGGAAACCGCACCGGCAGCCGGCCGAGCCGCAGGTAGCGCAAATCCATCGCGAGCACTTCCAGATACAGGAACATCAGCAGCAGATCGGTCAGCGACACTTCGCCCGCGAGCACGACCTTCCACGCTTCCTGCGTCATCGCGAACGCGGTGGCCAGCCCGATCACGACCAGCCCGGCCAGCTCGGCCGCGTGAAGGAAATGGCCGAAGCGGCGACGGATGCGCTCGGCGGCCGTATCGGCGGATGCAGTGGACGTGTTCAACGCGTTATCCGGTGCAGGGTCGTAGGGGCGGCGATCGATGCGCCATCGCCGCGGCGGGTGGTGTCGGGCAACGGAAAGCCCGCGACGGGCGAACGGGAAACCGTTGCGCACGCACCGGCTCCGCTCGCGCCGGTCGCCTGAGCGACCGCGGACAGCGTGCGCCGGCAACACGCGTAAAACGCGACGCCGGCGTCGGTGCACACGACCTCGTCGCCCGAGCGGTCCAGCAACAACCGGCAGCCGAGATAGCGTTCGAGACCGTCGAGCCGCGCGCTCACCTGTGCGACGTCGAGCTTCAGATCGGACGCCGCGCCGGACAGCCCGCCATGCTCGACGATTGCACCGAAAATACGCATCGCTTCCAGAAGGTTCATCATGATGGCCGTCGTCGGGCGGAGCGGAACCTAATCTACTGCACGCGACACGCACGCTCAAGAGCACAGCGCCGCGCGCGCCAGGAGTACAGCTGCGCGGGCGCCGCACAAAACCCGGCCCTGGTTGATCCATTCGAATGACAGATCGTCGATACGTGTTCCAAAGACCCGCCGAAGCTGCTAGATTGCAGGCTCGACGACGTTACGCGGTGCGGCAGCTCACGCGCCGGGCGAACGCGCGGCGCCAGGTCTGCCTCCCCTTCGCGCCGGGGGCCGGCCGCCGCTGCTGCGGCCCGTTGCGCGATGCCCGCGCAACGTCCTTCATCCGCATGTCACCAAGCACAGAGAACAGTCGCATGACACAGTTCAACCGTTCGCCTTCGCGCGCCGCGGCTGCCGCGGCCCGTCCGTCCCGACATGACTGACCGGCAGGCCGCGATGCAGACACCTCCTCCCCCGCTCTCCCAGGCCGTACACAGCACGATCACGCGCAGCGCGATCTTTCTCGTGGCGACGATCAATCCCGGCGCCGATCACGCCGACACGATCCGTTCGTGGTGCGGCGACATCGCCGCGCTCGTGCGCTCGGTCGGCAAGCGCGTGCCGGGCGGCAACCTCACGTGCGTGTGCGGCTTCGGCTCCGACGCATGGGATGCGCTGTTCGGCGAGCCGCGCCCCGCGTCGCTGCATCCGTTCCGCGAATTCGGCGCCGGCCAGCGCGTCGCGGTTGCGACGCCCGGCGACATCCTGCTGCACATCCGCGCGGAAGCGATGGATCTGTGCTTCGAACTGGCGACGCAATTGCTCAATGCGCTCGGCGACGCGGTCACGGTCGTCGACGAGGTGCACGGCTTCCGCAATTTCGACCAGCGCGCGATGATCGGCTTCGTCGACGGCACCGAGAACCCGGAAGGCCGCGAAGCGGTCGACTTCACGGTGATCGGCGACGAAGACGCCGAATTCGCGGGAGGCAGCTACGTGCTCGTGCAGAAGTACCTGCACGACATGGCCGGCTGGAACGCGCTCGCGGTCGAGACGCAGGAGCGCATCATCGGCCGCACCAAGCTGTCCGACATCGAGCTCGCGCCGGACGTGAAGCCGTCGTGCTCGCACAGCTCGCTGACCACGCTCGACGAGGGCGGCCAGGAAGTGAAGATCCTGCGCGACAACATGCCGTTCGGGCGCCCGGGCGCCGGCGAATTCGGCACTTATTTCATCGGCTATGCGCGCTCGCCGGCGCCGATCGAGCAGATGCTCGAGAACATGTTCGTCGGCCGCCCGCCCGGCAACTACGACCGCCTGCTCGACTACAGCCGCGCGGTCACCGGCTCGCTGTTCTTCGTGCCGTCGGCCGACCTGCTCGAAGCGCTCGCCGACCGCCCGGCGCCGGCCGCCGAAGCCACCCCACCGGAATCCACGTCGTCCGCGCCTGCCGCACCGCATCGCGACGGCTCGCTGAACATCGGCTCGCTGAAAGGAACCCCGACCTATGAATAACCTGCATCGCGAACTCGCCCCGATCTCGTCGTCCGCCTGGGAACAAATCGAGGAGGAAGTGGCGCGCACCTTCAAACGATCGGTGGCCGGCCGCCGCGTCGTCGACGTCGACGGCCCCGCAGGCCCCGAGCTGTCGGCCGTCGGCACCGGGCACCTGCTCGACGTCGCCGCGCCGCGCGAGCTCATGAACGCGCGGCTGCGCGAAGCGCGCACGATCGTCGAGCTGACGGTGCCGTTCGAGCTGAGCCGCGACGCGATCGACAGCGTCGAGCGCGGCGCGCGCGACGCCGACTGGCAGCCGGCGAAGGAAGCCGCGCAGCGGCTCGCGTTCGCCGAAGACGGCGCGATCTTCGACGGCTACCACGCGGCCGGCATCGTCGGCATCCGCGAAGGCACGTCGAACCGCCGGCTCACGCTGCCGGCGGACGTCGGCGCGTACCCGGACGCGATCAGCGACGCGCTGGAAGCGCTGCGCCTCGCCGGCGTCGACGGCCCGTACTCGGTCGTGCTCGGGTCGGACGCGTACACCGCGCTCAGCGAAGCGCGCGACCAGGGCTATCCGGTCCTCGGCCATATCAAGCGGATCGTCAGCGGCGAGATCATCTGGGCGCCGGCGATCAGCGGCGGCTGCGTGCTGTCCACGCGCGGCGGCGATTACGAGCTGCACCTCGGGGAAGACGTGTCGATCGGCTACACGAGCCACACCGACAAGAGCGTCCGCCTGTACCTGCGCGAAACGTTCACGTTCCTGATGCTGACGAGCGAGGCATCGGTGGCCGTGGCGCCGCAGGGCAACGCGGCCGCCTGAGCGCGGTTGCCGGCGCGCGCTGCCCGCCCGGGCGTCGCGCGCGGCGGCCGCGCCGCCGGCCGCAGGTTCGTCGCCGATCCAGTCCATCTTGCATAGAGGATCTCATGAGCGAATCGAATGATGCATTACAGGCGCTGCAGGCGTCTGTCGCGACCCTGAAGCAGACGGTCGATGCGAACGCCAGCCGCCAGGCCGGCGACACCGCCGTGCTGTTTACCGTCGTGTCGCTGATGCTGGCCGAGCTGCCGCCCGACACGCGCAACCTGATCGAGGATTCGTTCTCCGTCTGGGCCAATGGTCTGCAGAATGCGTCATTGTCGACGTACGTGAAGCAGATCGCGCGACAAAGGCTCGCGATGACAGTCACGGACTGACACCCCACCACGGTCGCGCGATGTCGGGCCCGCACCGTGCAACCCGCCCTCGCCTTCGCCGGCCCCACGACGCGCATCCGCGGTGCGTGCGGGGTCGGTCGTCACCGCGTCGCGCCCGCGCCGCGCGTCGCGTCCCGTTCTGCGCGTCCGGCTTCGCCCCCCGTTTGCCCGCTGCCGGCACCCTGCGCGCCGATGTCGCACCGCGCGCCGTTCGCGCGCCGCCCGTTCCCGCCCCCTTCCCCCGCAAGCCGCCCGCGCCGCGCACGCCCGCGCCGCCGTGCGCACGCCCGTCTGTACTCCTTGCCGCAGAATCGCGCGCGCATGTGAGGGTGCAATTCACGGCCGGTCCGGCACGGAACTGTGTCTTGGATGGCCCGCGCCGATTCGCTATTTTGAACGCAGTCGAAGCGATGCCGTGGGCTCCTCGCAGCACTCGCGCTTCCCGCCCCGACCGCGATCGTGCGCCACGCCGGCGCGCGCTGCGCGACCGCACGGGTGCGGCACGCGCGCCGCCGCGGTGCGCGCCGTGCCGTGCGCGTCGTGCGCGCCGTCCGGTCGCGATCGGGACGCGCGAGCGCCGCACCGCATCGGGCTTCACCCTTCGACCCACCTTCACCGACAGGAGCCAGACCACCATGCCCGCACTTTGCGATATCTGTCACGCCCGGCCGGCCGTCGCGCGCGCCACCGTGATGCAGGACGGCGAGCGCAAGACGATCTCGATCTGCGATTACCACTTCCGACAGCTGATGCGGCATCAGAGCATGCTGAATCCGTTCGATTCGCTGCTGGGCGGTGGCGGACCGTCGTCGCTGTTCGGCGGCCTCGGCGACGACTCACCGCTCGCCGCCGAGATTCCGCGCGAATCGGTCGACCCGACCGACGCATTCAGCGAACAGACGCTCGAACTGCTGCAGCGCGCGGCCGAGAAGGCGCACGAGCTGCGCCGCAGCGAGCTCGATTCCGAGCACCTGCTGTACGCGCTCGCGGACACCGACGTGTGCGCCGCGCTGCTGAAGGAACTGAAGCTGTCGCCAGAGGACATCAAGTCGTACATCGACGCGCATGCGCACACCGGCACGGCCGACCCCGATGCGCCGCTCGACAAGCTGTCGATCTCGCCGCGCGTGAAGAAGGCCGTGCAGTACGCGTTCCAGGCGTCGCGCGATCTCGGCCACTCGTACATCGGCCCCGAACACCTGCTGATCGGACTCGCATCGGTGCCGGACAGCGTCGCCGGCACGCTGCTGAAGAAATACGGCGTGACGCCCGAGGCGCTGCGCCAGAAGGTCGTGAAGGTGGTCGGCAAGGGCGCGGAGGACGGCCGCGTCGATGCGCCGACCGGCACGCCGAACCTCGACAAGTTCGGCCGCGACCTCACCGCGATCGCGCGCCAGGGCAAGCTCGATCCGGTGCTCGGCCGCGCGCAGGAAATCGAGAGCACGATCGAGGTGCTCGCGCGCCGCAAGAAGAACAACCCGGTGCTGATCGGCGAGCCGGGCGTCGGCAAGACGGCGATCGTCGAAGGGCTCGCGCAGCGCATCGTCAACGGCGACGTGCCCGAAGTGCTGCGCGACAAGCGGCTCGTCGAAGTCAACATCAACTCGATGGTGGCCGGCGCGAAATATCGCGGCGAATTCGAGGAACGCGCGAAGCAGCTGATCGACGAAGTGACCGCGAAGCAGGACGAGCTGATCCTGTTCATCGACGAGCTGCATACGATCGTCGGCGCGGGCCAGGGCGGCGGCGAAGGCGGCCTCGACATCGCGAACGTGCTGAAGCCCGCGCTCGCGCGCGGCGAGCTGAGCCTGATCGGCGCGACGACGCTCAACGAATACCAGAAGTACATCGAGAAGGACGCCGCGCTCGAACGCCGCTTCCAGCCCGTGTTCGTGCCGGAGCCGAGCGTCGAGCAGACGATCGTGATCCTGCGCGGGCTGCGCGACAGCCTCGAGGCGCACCACCAGGTGACGTTCGCCGACGACGCGTTCGTCGCGGCCGCCGAGTTCGCCGACCGCTACATCACGTCGCGCTTCCTGCCCGACAAGGCGATCGACCTGATCGACCAGGCCGCCGCGCGCGTGCGGATCGGCGCGACGTCGCGCCCGGTCGACATTCAGGAAGGCGAAGCGCAGATCGCGCAACTGAAGCGCGAGCAGGACTATGCGACGTCGCGCAAGCGCTTCGACGAAGCGAAGCAGTTCGAAGAGCAGATCAACGCGAAGCAGACGGCCGTCGACGAGATGATGGAGGCGTGGCAGCGCAAGACCGGTTCGGAAACGCTCGAAGTGACCGTCGAATCGGTGGCCGAGGTCGTGTCGCGGCTGACCGGCATCCCCGTGTCCGAACTCACGCAGGAAGAACGCCAGAAGCTGCTGAAGATGGAGGAGCAACTGCGCGAGCGCGTGGTCGGCCAGAGCGACGCGGTGGTCGCCGTCAGCGATGCGGTGCGGCTGTCACGTGCGGGGCTCGGGCAGACGCACCGGCCGATCGCGACGTTCCTGTTCCTCGGGCCGACGGGCGTCGGCAAGACCGAACTCGCGAAGGCGCTGGCCGAGACCGTGTTCGGCGACGAGCAGGCGATCATCCGCATCGACATGTCGGAATACATGGAGCGGCATGCGGTCGCGCGGCTGATCGGCGCGCCGCCCGGCTACGTCGGCTACGACGAAGGCGGCCAGCTCACCGAGCGCGTGCGACGCCGCCCGTACAGCGTGATCCTGCTCGACGAGATCGAGAAGGCGCATCCGGACGTCTACAACGTGCTGCTGCAGGTGTTCGACGACGGGCGTCTGACCGACGGCAAGGGCCGCGTCGTCGATTTCAGCAACACGATCATCATCGCGACCAGCAACCTCGGCGCGGCGATCATCATGGACAACCTCACGCAGCCGGAAGCCGCGCGCAAAACCGACAAGGCGATCCGCGAGGAACTGATGCAGGTGCTGAAGGGCCATTTCCGTCCCGAGTTCCTGAACCGGATCGACGAGGTGATCGTCTTCCACGCGCTGTCGAAGGAGAACATCCGCGCGATCGTGCAGATCCAGCTCGACCGCGTGGTGCGCACGGCCGCCGCGCAGGACATCACGCTCGTGATGGGCGACTCGCTCGTCGCGCACCTGACCGAAGCCGGCTACCAGCCGGAATTCGGCGCGCGCGAGCTGAAACGACAGATCCGGCAGACCATCGAGACGCGGCTCGCGAAGGAGATCCTCGCCGACCGGCTGAAGTCGGGCGACAAGTGCGAGGTCGACTACGACAAGGACAGCGACGAAGTGACGTTCAACACGCTCGCCGCGCCTGAAGCGAAGGAAGCCAAGGACACGAAAGACGCGAAGGACGCCGACGGCAAGGCCAAACCGAACGGCAAGGCCGCCAAGGCAGCAGCGGACGCGAAGTCGGACGACGCACCCGCCGACGCCCCGCCGCCTGCCGCGAAGCCGTCGGGCAAGAAGTCTTCCGGCGCGAAGAAGGACGCGCACTAAAAAAACGCGTGCCCTGCCACCCGGGGCACGCATGATCGGCTTCGCCCTCTGGACGGAGCCGCCCCACGCCGCGACACGGCGCAACCGAGCCACCCGCACCGGGCCCGGCTATTGGAGATTCACATGACAAATCGACGCGAAGTGCCAGGCATCAGGAAATACGACGGGCCCGCCGGCGGTTGGGGCGCGCTTCGCGCGACAGCCGATGCGGTGCGCACGCAGATGGAAACCATCGAGGCGCCGATCGTGCTGATGCGGACCAACCAGCCCGACGGCTTCGACTGCCCCGGCTGCGCGTGGCCGGACAAGGAACACAAGTCGACGTTCCAGTTCTGCGAGAACGGCGCGAAGGCCGTCACGTGGGAAGCGACGACCAAGCGCGTGACGCCCGAGTTCTTCGCGGCGAACACCGTGTCGTCGCTGCTGCGCATGTCGGACTACGAACTGGAGAACATGGGCCGGCTCACGCATCCGCTCGTCTACGACCGCGCGACCGACACGTTCCGCGCGATCGAATGGGACGACGCGTTCGCGCGCATCGGCGAAGTGCTGCGCGCGCTGCCGCCCGAGCAGGTCGAGTTCTACACGTCGGGCCGCGCGTCGAACGAAGCCGCGTACCTGTACCAGCTGTTCGCACGCGAGCTCGGCACCAACAATTTTCCCGACTGCTCGAACATGTGCCACGAGCCGACCAGCGTCGGCCTGCCGCAGTCGATCGGCATCGGCAAAGGCACCGTATCGCTGGAGGATTTCGACCACTGCGAGCTGATCATCTCGATCGGCCACAACCCCGGCACGAACCATCCGCGGATGATGGGCACGCTGCACGAGTGTTCGCGCCGCAACGTGCCGATCATCGTGTTCAACCCGCTGCGCGAGCGCGCGCTCGAACGCTTCGCCGATCCGCAGGACATGATCGAGATGGCGTCGTTCGGCTCGACGCGGATCGCGTCGACGTACTACCAGGTCGACGCGGGCGGCGACGCGGCCGCGCTGAAGGGCATCATGAAGGCGCTGCTGAAGCTCGAGGCCGAACGCGGCGACGTGCTCGACCGCGACTTCATCGCACAGCACACCAACGGCTTCGACGCGTTCTCGGCCGACCTCGAGGCCACGTCGTGGGACGACATCGAACGCGCGAGCGGCCTGAGCCAGGAGCAGCTCGAACAGGTCGCGCTCGCGTATGCGAAGTCGAACGCGACGATCGTCACGTACGGAATGGGCGTCACGCAGCACAACAAGGGCACGGCAACCGTACGCCTGATCGCCGACCTGCTGCTGATGCGCGGCAACATCGGCAAGCCCGGCGCCGGCGTGTGCCCGCTGCGCGGCCATTCGAACGTGCAGGGCAACCGCACGGTCGGCATCACCGAAAAACCGTCGGCCGAATTCCTGAAGAAGATCGAGGACGTGTGCGGCTTCACGCCGCCTTCGCAGCACGGGCATGACGCGGTGCAGGCCATGCAGGCGATGATCGACGGCACCGCGAAGGCGCTGCTGTGCCTCGGCGGCAACTTCGCGGTCGCGCTGCCTGATCCCGAGCTGTCGTTCCCCGCGATGGCGAAGCTCGACCTGAGCGTGCATCTCGGCACGAAGCTGAACCGTTCGCACCTGCTGGTCGGCAAGGAAACCTTCATCCTGCCGGTGCTCGGCCGCACCGAGCTCGACATGCAGGCCACCGGCCGGCAATCGATCACCGTCGAGGATTCGATGTCGATGGTCCATGCGTCGGCCGGCAAGCTCAAGCCCGCGTCGGACCAGTTGCGCTCGGAGCCCGCGATCGTCGCCGGCATCGCGCATGCGACGCTGCCGAACAGCAAGGTCGCGTGGCTCGACCTGATCGCCGACTACGACCGCATCCGCGACCTGATCGACAAGACGGTAGCCGGCTTCGACGCGTTCAACGAGCGGATCCGCACGCCAGGCGGCTTCCGCCTGCCGTTGCCGCCCACCGAGCGCGTGTGGCCGACGCCGACCGGCAAGGCGATGTTCTCGGTCTACAAGGGCGTGAAGGAAGACGCGGACGTGCTCGGCGCCGAGCAGGTGCTGCGGCTGATCACGCTGCGCAGCCACGACCAGTACAACACGACGATCTACGGGCTCGACGATCGCTATCGCGGCGTGTTCGGGCGGCGCGACGTGCTGTTCATGAACGCGGCCGATCTCGCGAAGTACGGGCTCGAACACGGCGACCTCGTCGACATCGAGACGGTCACCGCGTCGGGCCGTACGCTGCGCCTCGAGAAGATCACCGCGATCGAGTACGACATCGCGCCGGGCTCGGTCGGCGCGTACTACCCGGAAGCGAACGTGCTCGTGCCGCTCGACTACATCGACAAGGAAAGCGGCACGCCGTCGTACAAGTCGGTGCCGGTGCGCGTCGCGCGCTCGGCTGTGGTCTGATCCGCCGGTGGGCAGAGGTCGCGGCACACGCCGCGCCCTTCTGCCCGCCTGCCGCCCTGCGCTTCCTGCTCGCGGCCGCCGCATCGCCATCGATGCGGCGGCCGTTTCATTTGATCGCGTCGAACGACGCCGCGCTTACCGCGCCGCCGTCGGCGGCAGGTGCGCGCCGCCCTGCCGGCGCCGATACGCGCTGTCGCGCGTCGCAAGCCAGTAGTACAGCGGCGACGTCAGCAGCAGGCCCACGAGCCACGACAGGTCCGCACCGCCCAGATGCGCGGGAATCGGGCCCGCATACATCGGCGTGTTCATGAACGGAATCTGCACGGCGATGCCGATCGCATACGCGAGCAGCGCCTGCGGATTGAAGCGGCCGTAGATGCCGCCGTCCGCCATGAAGATCGACTGGATGTCGTACTTGCCCTTGTGGATCACGTAGAAGTCGATCAGGTTGATCGCCGTCCACGGCACCAGCACGACCAGCAGCGCGAGCACCAGATCGACGAGGTTGCCGACGAAGTTCGTCGACGCGCCGATCGCCGCGTAGCAGCATGCGACGAAGATCACGACCGACACCACCGCGCGTGCCTTCGCGGTCGGAATCCACTTGTACGCGAACGTCTGCACCGACGTGATCACCGCGAGCACCGCGCCGTACAGGTTCAACGCGTTGTGGCTGATCACGCTCAGCAGGAACAGCACGAGCATCAGCGGGCCGAGCGGGCCCGTCGCCTGCTTGACCGCATCCATCGTGTCCATGCCGGCCGGCACCGCGAGCACCGCGACGGCACCGAAGATGAACGCGAGCGTCGAGCCGATCGTGCAGCCGAGGTAGGTCGCCCAGAACGTCGACGCGACGCCGACGTTCTCCGGCAGATAGCGCGAATAGTCCGACACGTACGGCGCGAACGCGATCTGCCACAGCGCCGACAGCGACACCGTCGCGAGCCAGCCCGCGAAGTCGAAGCCGCCGCGCGTCAGGAAATCGGCGGTGTGCACGTGCGACAGGATCATCCAGAAGCCGACGGCGATGCCGATGCCGAGCACCCACGTGCCGATGCGGTTCAGGATGTGGATGAACCGGTAGCCGACGATCCCGATCAGCCCGGAGCCCACCGCGCCGATCACGATGCCGACCGGCACCGGCACCGACGACGCGATGCCGTGCACCGACTTGCCGGCGAGCACGATGTTCGACGCGAAGAAGCCGACGTACATCACGGCCGCGATCACCGTGACGAGCAGCGCGCCCCACGAGCCGAACTGCGCGCGGCTCTGGATCATCTGCGGGATGCCCATCTGCGGGCCCTGCGCCGAATGCAGCGCCATCAGCACGCCGCCGACCGCCTGGCCGACGACGATCGCGACGATGCCCCACATCAGGTTCAGGTGGAACATCTGCACGCCGAGCGCGCCGGTCACGATCGGCAGCGGCGCGATGTTGCCGCCGAACCAGAGCGTGAACAGGTCGCGCACCTTGCCGTGGCGTTCCGTGGGCGGCACATAGCCGATCGTGTGCTTCTCTATCATCGGGGACGCATTGCGTTCCGCGTTCGTCATGGTGAAGTCTCCTGTCCTGCGCGCGATGCGCGCTTGCCGTTTCCGCCGGCGCGCGTCGGGGTGCGCGCCGGCAATCGGTCCGGATACGCGAACGACGCCGCGCCGCGTGCACGCGCGGCGGCGCCGAACGAAGCGGCGCGTGCGCCGCAAGCGGGGACGGATGACATGTCCCGCCGGCGCACGCGGCCGCGTCGCGATCCAGGTTGGAGACGATGGTGCGCCACGTGCATCGGGACCGGAAAATACTAAAAATATTTCCGCGACATACGAAAAAGCTCTGCAGCGGAAATTTCGGCGCCGATCGAGTTCGGGTAAGGTGCCAGGGTCTGTTTCCCCATGGAACGCGCATGCGCCCGCGGCGGCACGCCGGGGCGGGCATCCGAGGTGCTTGTGGCTCACTACACTTTGCGGCAACTGAAATACTTCATCACGACGGTCGAATCCGGCAGCGTCGCCGAGGCGTCGCGTCAGCTCTTCATCGCGCAGCCGTCGATTTCCAGCGCGATCAAGGGGCTGGAAGAGAGCTTCGGCGTGAAGCTGTTCATTCGCCATCACGCACAGGGCGTGTCGCTGACGCCGAGCGGCACGCGCTTTTACCGGAAAGCGCAGGAACTGCTGCGCATCGCGCACGAGTTCGAACAGAACGCGCTCGCCGACAACGACGTGATCGCCGGGCAGATCGACATCGGCTGCTTCGAGACGGTCGCCCCGCTCTACCTGCCGCAACTGATCGCGGGTTTTCGCGAGCGCTACCCAGGCGTGAACATCCGGCTGCGCGACGGCGACCAGCAGGAACTCGTGCAGGGGCTGACGTCCGGCACGTTCGATCTCGCGCTGATGTACGACCACGATCTCGATGGCACGATCGAAACCGAGCCGCTGATGCCGCCGCAGCAGCCGTACGTGCTGTTGCCGGAGAATCACCGGTTCGCGGGGCAGACGCACGTGTCGCTGCGCGACCTGTGCGTCGAGCCGATGATCCTGCTCGACGTGCAGCCGAGCCGCACGTACTTCGTCAGCCTGTTTCATGAACTCGGGCTCACGCCGAACATCGTGTTCGGCTCGCCGTCGATCGAGATGGTGCGCGGGATGGTCGGCCAGGGCTTCGGTTTCTCGCTGCTCGTCACGCGTCCGCATTCCGACTATACGTACGACGGCCAGCGCGTCGTGACGATCGGCCTCAGCGAAACGGTCAGCCCGTCGGGGCTCGTGAGCGCGCGGCTGAAGCGCGGCCAGCTCACGAAACAGGCGCAGTCGTTCGTCGATTTCTGCCGCGAGCGGCTCGCGCAGATCGTCGCGGAAGCGGCGCGATGAGGACGACAGGGTCGCGATAGCGAACAGGAGAACGCACGCGCCGCCGGATGCGGCGCGTGCGTTGTCGGCCGCCCGTTCAGGCGGCTGAAGCGAGATACGCGGCCAGGCGACCCAGCATCGCGTCGCATCCGTGCAGCTGTTCGAGCGTGACGAACTCGTCGGGCTTGTGCCCCTGGTCCATGCTGCCGGGCCCGCACACGACGGTCGGAATGCCGGCCTGCCCGAACAGCCCGCCCTCGGTGCCGAACGCTACCGTGCCGAACGCATCGGAGCCGCTCAGCAGCGCGAGCACGCGCGCCGCCTCGCTGTCCGGCGCGGTCGCCAGCCCCGGATACGCGCCGAGCGGCTGCAATTGAATGTCGGTATCGGTCTGCACCGCGCGCATCTTCGGCAACAGTTCGGATTCCGCATAGTCCTGCAGCTTTCTCGGCACGTCGTGCGCCTCGAAATCCGGCAGCGCGCGCACTTCGAAATCGAACGCGCATTCGGCCGGCACGATGTTCAGCGCGCGGCCGCCCTTGATCAGCCCCGTCTGCACGGTCGAGAACGGCGGATCGAAGCGGCTGTCGTGTCGTTCGGGGTGTGCGAGCGCCGCGCCGATCTCGCCGAGGCGGCCGATCAGCTTCGCCGCATAGTCGATTGCGTTGACGCCCGACGGCGCGTACGCCGAGTGACACGCGGCGCCCTTCACGTGGCAGCGCATCGCGAGCTTGCCCTTGTGACCGAGCACCGGCTTCAGTTCGGTCGGCTCGCCGATCAGGCAGAGGCGCGGCCGATGCTCGCGCGCCGCCAATGCGTCGAGCATCGGGCGCACGCCGAGACAGCCGACCTCTTCGTCATAGGAAAACGCGAGATGCACGGGCACGCTCAGCGGCCGCGCGACGAACGCCGGCACGGCGGCAAGCACCGATGCGATGAAGCCCTTCATGTCGGCCGTGCCTCGGCCGTACAGGCGGCCGTCGCGCTCGGTCAGCCGGAACGGCTCGACCGTCCAAGCCTGCCCGTCGACGGGTACCACGTCGGTATGGCCCGACAGCGCAACGCCGCCGCGATCGCGCGGGCCGATCGTCGCGTACAGGCTCGCCTTCGTGCGTTCCGCGTTGTAGAACAGTTCGCTCTCCACGCCGAAATCCGCGAGATAGTTGCGGATGAAACCGATCATTTCGAGGTTCGAATCGCGGCTGACCGTCGCGAAGCCGATCAGCCGTTCGAGCAGCGCACGGGTCGACGGATCACGCATCGCCCGGCACTCCGTAGCTCGGCGCGGCGGTCGGGTTCAGCGCGCGCGTCTGATAGTCCTGCATCTGCGGCCGATACGCGCGCCACAGCGCATCGAGCTGCCCGATCGGATCGGCATCGGCCCAGTCGACGCGCAAATCGACGATCGGCCAGGTCACGTCGCCGGCCACCTTCAGCGCGGCCGAATGTACGGGCCCGGCCTCGCCGCCGGCCGCTATCGCCGCGTGCATCGCGGCCAGCAGGCGATCGGCGAGCAGCCCGGGCGCGTGCTCGAAGGCCCGCACCATCGCGTCGATCACGGCCCGCGCGGCCAGCAAATTGCCTGCTGCCGCGCATTGCTCGCCCTGCACCGCGTGATGCGTGCCGAGCGCCTCCTTGCCGGTGAAGCATGCGGTGTGCCCCTGCCCGTCGATCGCCGTCACCTGCCGGTACTGACTCCAGCCGTTCGCGCTCAACGCACGGTCGAGCGCCGCGGCGGGCGCGAGCTGGTCGTGCTCGATCAGGTCGAGGATCTGCGGGCCTAGTGCCGGCAGCGTGATGTTCTGCGTCGCGACGGCGCCCACGCCCGCGCGCACCCACGGGCAGCGCGCGCCCACCGCGATGCTCGACGAGCTGATCGCGATCCCGAGCTGGCCCGTCTCCGGGCAGCGCCCGACGATGGAGAAAGTCATGTCGCCTCCTATGCGCGGTTCGGCTGCCGGTTGTCGGGGATCACCGCGATCACGTCGATCTCCATCAGCCACTGCGGCTGGCCGAGCGCGGAGACGACGAGCCCCGTCGAGATCGGATAGACGCCCTTCAGCCACTTGCCGACTTCCTGGTATACGGGTTCGCGATAACGCGGGTCGATCAGGTAGGTCGTCGTCTTGACGATATGCGTGATGTCGCTGCCGGCTTCCTCGAGCAGCTGCTTGACGTTCTTCATCGCCTGTTCGGCCTGCGCGCGTGGGTCGCCGAGGCCGATCAGGTTGCCGTCGAAATCGGTGCCGACCTGGCCGCGCACGTAGACGGTGTTGCCGGCCCGCACGGCCTGGCACAGATCGTTGTCGAGCGTCTGGTTCGGGTAGGTATCCTTCGTGTTGAACATGCGGATACGCGTATGGGTAGGCTGGCTCATCGAGGTCCTTCGAGTGTCGGTGGGTTCGGCCGCCGCGCCGGAAGCGGTCGCGGCGAAGCGCGTAATGTCAGCGAATCAGTTCGCCGCTTCGGCGAGCGGGCGGGCGTCGGGCTGCGCAGATTGCGCAGATTGCGCGGCCGCTCGATGCTGCGACGCATCGTGGTACGCGAGGTACTTGCGCTGCGTGACGATGTGATCGGCGATGTGCTTCGCGTCGTGCCACACGCCCCAGATGAAGCTGGAGCCGCGCCGCGACAGCCACGGCAGCCCGAGGAAATAGATGCCCGGCTCCTTCGACACGCCGCGCTGATGTTGCGGCTTGCCGTTCGGCCCGAACGCGTCGACCTTCAGCCAGCCGTAGTCGACCGCATAGCCGGTAGCCCAGACGATCGACGTGACGCCCGCGCCGGCGAGATCGAGCGACAGGATCGGATGCGCGACGCAGTCGGGGTCCGGCAGGATGCGCCGGGCGTCCGGCTCTTCCGGCAGGTCGAGGCCGTTGCGCGCCGCGTACGCGTCGGCCGTGTCGAGCAGCGACAGGTAGTTCTCGTCGCCGCGCGCGAGATGGGTCGCGAGATCGCGTTCGAACACGGCCACGCCGCCGTCGAACGACTTCGTCAGCCCGACCAGCGTCACGCCCTGGTTCGCGAGCGCGCGGAAATCGACCGTATGGCCGCCGCGCGCGCCGCTCACCGCGATCGTCACGTGTTCGCGGCCGGGCGTCGCGACTTCCTTGTCCCATTCGCCGAGCACGCCGAGCCACCAGCAGAAGTCGCGGCCGCGATACGCGCGCGGCGGGCGATCGTGCGGGCCGACCGACAGATACACCTGCCGGCCCGCGCGCCGCAGCTCGTCGGCGATCTGCACGCCCGACGAACCGGCGCCGACCACCAGCACCGCGCCTGCCGGAAGCTGGCCCGGGTTGCGATAGTCGGCGGAATGGATCTGCACGACGCGCGCGTCGTCCGGCGCGATCGGCGGAATCACCGGGCGCTGGAACGGGCCCGTCGCGACCACCACGCGGTTCGCCTCGAACGTACCGTCCGAGGTTTCGACGACGAAGCCCGGCTTGCCCGTGTTGCGCACGACCTGCTTCACTTCGACGCCGGTGCGGATCGGCGCGCCGAACTTGCGCGCATACGCTTCGAAGTAGTCGGCGACCTGGTCCTTCGTTGCGAACGCATCGGGATCGAGTCCGTCGAATTCGAGGCCGGGGAAGCGGTCGTGCCACGCGGGGCCGTTCGCGACCAGCGAATCCCAGCGCCCGGTGCGCCAGCGTTCGGCGATACGGTCGCGCTCCAGCACGAGGTGGGGCACGCCCAGCTTGCCCAGGTGCTCGCTCATGGCCACGCCGGCCTGCCCGGCGCCGACGACGAGCGTATCGATTGAGGTTGTTTCGACTGCCACGGCTGTCTCCTTCGGAAGTGCGGCTCGCCGCGAGGCTCCGGTGCTTGTGCCGCCGCGCGAGTGGGAATGGAGACATTCTGCTGACAGCCACGCGTGGGCGAAATGAGGTTTTTTGTGGTTGTTGACGAGAAAAAAGCTGGGGGTCGATCTGCGATGCCGCTATCGCGCCCTCGCTATGCGTGGGAGCGCGCTTGCGTTTCCCGCCCGCGACGACGCAGACATCCTGCGTTCCGACACCGGATCGGCGCTGGCGGCAAGGAAACTCGGCGGCAGGGTCGAAATACGAGCGCAGCATCTGCCGCGCCATACAGGAACGAAGCATGCTCGTTCATCGTTGCCGAGTATTCAATGGAGGACGGCTCGATGAAACCCATGACAATTGCAACACGTCGAATTCTGGCGACCCTCATGGCAGGCGGCGCACTCGCTGCGACCAGCACGGCCTTCGCGCAAGGCTACGGCGCACCGCAACCCAGGTACGAAGAGCGAGACCGCGCCCCGGCGGCAGGTGTATCGGTCGAGATCGGCATGCACGGCGACCGCTACTGGGACGGCCATCGCTACTGGGAACGCGACGAGTGGAGGCATCGTCATCCGCGGGATCGTGATCCGTGGCGCGAGCATGAGCATGAACACGAGCATCGTGAATAGTGACGACTCGCCGCGCGGAGCATGCGCAACCTCCGTGCGAAGCGGGTTAAAAATCAGACTTCGATGCTGAAGCGCGCCGGTAACCGAGCGCAAACTGCGTGTCATCACACTTATCCAGATCAGGTTGAATGCGGCCTCGTCCGACAGGAGATGGCCGCACCCTTTTATGACCTTGCGCCGTTGCATGATTGCCCGATCAACTGTCGGCTACACGTTGGCCCACGCGTCGGTGCCCTTCTGATACTGCATCACGCCGCCGTGGAGCCGCACCCGCAGGTTGCCGTCCGGCACCTGCACCCAGTTGATCATGCCGAGGCTCATCATCAACGCGGCGAAGAAATCCTGCACCTCTTGCGACACGTTGGCCTGCCAGACGTCGATGCGCCCGAGGCACGCACGCATGTCGCCGCTCTGCTGCATGATCGTCTCGACCTGTCCGGCGACATTCGCCGCCGTATCGTAGACCTTCGTGCCGCCGTCGCCGACGATCGACAGATGGATGCCGCGCACCAACGTCGGCTGGCCCGGCGTCTGCTCGACGAGCGCGATGCAGCTCGTCATCGCGCCGAAATCGATTTCCGTCGCATCGCCCCATTTGCGCTCGCCAACTCCCAGCGGCGCGAGACCGTGTACGTTCTGGATGATGTAGGACATGGGTTCCTCACATGATTGGACAGGACTGCCGGTGGCAGGCCGCGACGTGTTCGACCCGGAACGTGCGTCGCGCCCGCCGCTCACATCCCGCATCGGGCCTGCCGGCCCGGCGGGTCGTGTCGATTGAGACTGTTTCGCCCGCTGCACGCGTGGCACGCGATTGCCCCGCGATTCAGCGGCATGATTGCCCGCGACGTTCGTCATCCGCGCCGCGCCCTGCGTGCGTTACGTGTCTTACGTGCCCTTCTTGTCCAGCAACGCCTGATACTTCTGCAGGCTTTCGTCGATCCGGTCGAGCGCGACACTCGCGGCCTCCCCTTCGATCGCCTCCGCCGCGCCCGCGACGATCGCCGCGGTCGCGACGAACAGGTCCGTCAACAGCAGGCCCACCGCATCCATCGCCATGCCTTTCACGTCCTCGTCGACGGTCTTCTGCGCGAGGTCCTTCATCAGCACGCTCTTGCCCGCGATCGCCAGCGACGTCGTCGCCTCGAAGTAGTTGGCCGCCGCCTGCGCGACCATGCCGCCGGCCTGCGTGATCATCATGTTCGGGCCGACGGCGATCTGCGTCGTCGCGTAGGACGCCGTCTCCGCGTTGATCGCCTGCACGGTCTGCAGCGCCGACGGCGCGGACCCGGTCGCACCCGCGATCTGGTCCGGCGCCTTCAGCGCATCGGTGAACCTGCGCGCCCGGTTGACCGGCCACGCGCGCTTGCCTGCCGGCGCCGCGGCGTCGTGCGGCGCGACCTCGGCGCGCGCCGTTGCTTCGGCTGAGGCGTCCGCGACATCGTCCGGCGCCTGCGTCGCGCCGTCTGCCCGTCCGCCCAAAAGACCTTTCATGTTCATGATCAGGAATCCCGATAGTCGTCGCGAACTAATGCGTGGAACCCGTCGGCGAGCCGCCCGCCGCGGGCAGCGACGCGCCGCCCGATGGCGGCTTCGGCGAGGCTTCGACGGACAGGATCATGGCCACGGCCTTCGACACGACGGCGTTCGAAATCTGGTTCAGCGCCGCCTGCTGCTGGGTCATGTTCTGCGCCGAGATGCCGACGGCCTGGCTGAACATCTGGTACAGCATGCCCAGCGCCTGGGCCGGCGATCCCGCGACGACGCTGACGTTGGTCTGCGTCAGCGCGTCGGTAATCTGCTCATTGACTTTGTCTGCCACGAGGCCTCCTCGGATCTCGGCTCCGGCATGCGATTGAAGGAACGGGCGGGCCGGCAGGCCATCGACGCCGCGCATGCCGTTAGGAACGCTGCGTGCCGGCATTCGTGAACGCGCTCATGCGAGTTCCTCGCGCAACTTCTTGCGCAGCAGCTCGACGCGCTTTCTGGCCAGCGGCTCGTTGATCCCGAGCGTCGCGGCGATGTGGAAATACGGCCGATCCTCCTCGAACTTCAGCGTGAACAGCATCTGCTGCTGCGGGGACAGCATCGACAGCGCCTGCTCGAGGCGCAGCAGCTGTTGCCGGAGCAGGAGCTGCTGCTCGACCGACGGCGCGTGGCCGGCCAGCTCGACGGCGTGATCGTCGTCCCAGCCCGGGTCGAATTCGAGCATCCCGCTTTCGCGCAGACGGCGGCGCGCGCCATCGAGGAACGCGTGGTTCAGCGCCAGGAAGAGAAAGCCCGTCAGGTTCCGCACGCGCTCGGGCGAGCGCTGCAGGTAGATGTGGACCTTGAGTGCGGTATCGGAAAGCAGTTCGTCGGCACGGTGAATATCACCCTTGCACAACAGGCGCGCGCGGCGCCGCAATTTCCCCTGCATTTCCCGCCAAGTGCGGTCGAGCTGCTGCGCCGGAGACTCGGGCGGCGGGGCAGCGTGCTGGTTCGAGGTTGTCATCCCGTGTCTTCCTTTTTTATGGAAAACACAGAATCGATTCGATGCCGCGAATGGCGCTGTTACCCGTGTAACACCGATATAACGATAATCGGTTTCGGTAAATTTTCTTGATTATTATGAACGGAAATTTTAATTCACCGGCATAGCCCGATCCGTCGTTTCAGGTACGCCGCGGGCCTGACTGAATAACGGCATTGCGATGAAAAAAAACGACTGCCGCCGCGATGCGTCCCGGCGCCGGCTTACCGCATTCCCTGTCGGCCGAACCCGCGCGCTTGCCGCCGAAGTGCCGCCCGGTCCGGGCCGCTCGCCGATTATTTCAATACTTTCATTATTCATTTTTCACGCAATGCCGAAGGCAGCGTTTTTCGCTAGGTGGCCGTATCGTCAAACAACCTCGCGCGGAAAACATGCCTGCCCTTGCTAACGCTCAAACGCTGCGCAATATACCGATACTCGCCGATCTTCCGGAAGACCTGCTCGCCCACATCGAGCGGCATGTCACGCCGTGGCCCGAGCACGGCAATCGCCTGTTGTTCTTCAAGGGCGATCCGGGGGAATTCGTCGCGTTCGTGCACCACGGCCGCGTCTACAAGACGCTGCACGAACCCGGCGGACGCGAGATCATTCTCGGCCACTCGATGCCGGGCGACCTCATCGGCGAGAACACGCTGATTCGCGCGCACCGGCGCAGCTTCACCGCCCAGTTGAGCCCCGACTGCCGCGTGTCGCTGCTGCATCGCCAGCACTTCGCGCCGCTGCAGGTCAACGCCGAATTCATGGCGCGCATCCACGAGCAGCTGTGCCGGCACATTCACCAGTTGAGCGACTTCGTCGAGTCGGCGTGCCTGTACCGGCTCGAAGCACGGCTCGCGCGCCATCTGCTGAACCGCATGCAAGGGAATGATCTCGAGGTGCCGCTGCCGGAGAACCAGAGCATCCTCGCCGCGATGCTCAACGTCAGCCGGCCGCGGCTGAACAGCAGCCTGCGGAAGATGCAGCGCGACGGCCTGATCCGGCTACACGAACACGGCGTGACGATTCGGAAACCGGAGCAGCTCCGGACCATCGTCGACGCCAATTGACGCCCGCCCCGGCAAGCGCGCGCGTGACGCGGCGCCGCCGTGCGGGCAGATAGCGCGCCGCGTTGCGCGGCGCGCGGTGAAGGTCAGCCGCGCCCGTGGCCGAGGGCGTTCATCAACTGCGCGATGGCCGCCAGTTGCGAGACGAAGCTGTCGTTCGCCGACCGCGCCGCGGCGGCCTGCGCCACCGGCGAGCCCGCATAGAGCTGCATGATGCCGACGGTCGTGGCGGCGAGGTTGGACGCCGCCTGGTTCGCCTGCATCTGCACCGCATTGTGCAGCAGGATCGCGGACGCATGGCTGTTCGACTGCATCAGCGTGCCCAAGGCCACGGCGGGCGCTTCGCCCACTACCTTGACGTTGGCTTGCGTGACGGCATCGGTCATCGCAGGGGAAACCTGTTCCGGCATGTCGTTGCTCCTGATTTGCTCGCCGCTGCGGCGCAGTCGTGGCGAAAGCATGGGTGGGATCGGTCGGCGTCGGCGATACGCGGCCGGGTGTTCGGCGTCATGGGCGTCGAAACGACGTCGGGCGCCGGGCGACAGCCACCGCGATCGGGGCCGCCGCCCGGCGCCGACGCCGGGTTACGCGTCAGGCCAGCGCCTTGCCGAGCGCCAGCACGTCAGCCAGCACGGACAGCACGCCGTTCGAGCCGATTTCGGTCGCGGCGGCACCCGCGCTCGCCGGCCCGAGCGTGTACAGCTGCATCGTGCCCACGTTCGTCGAGGTCGGCAGTTGCACCGCCGACTGCGACTGCTGCTGCACGGCGTTCTCGAACAGCACGCTGAGCGAATGGCTCTGGGCCTGGTACAGCGAGCCCGTTGCCATCGCGGGCGCTTCGCCGACCACCTTGACGTTGGTCTGCGTGACCGCGTCGGTGATCGCTGCGTTGACCGCACAGGTCTTGCAAGGGTCTTTCGTGTCAAGCGGATCGTTGACGTCGTTTGCCATCGTATTTCTCCTGGTTCGCGAACGGGCGCCGCATCGAATCGGCTCTGCCCGCTCTGTCGTTTGCTCCGGAACACCACGCGGCACCGTTGGTCAGGCGCCGGCGGTCATGCTGCGATCCGCGGCACGGCGGCGGTATCGGCGGCGCGTACCGCTTGCGCCGCCGCTCGACCACGGTGCTGCGACGACGCCTGACTACTTGGCCACGGCCTTCCCGATCGCGATCACGTCGGCCAGAATGGAAATGATCCCGTTCGCGCCGATTTCCGTGGCGGCCGCGCCCGCGCTTTCCGGCCCGATCGTGTAGAGCTGCATCGTCCCCACGTTCGTCGACGTTTGCGACTGGATCGCGGCCTGCGACTGCTGCTGCACCGCGTTCTCGAACAGGATGCTGAGCGAATGGCTCTGGGCCTGGTACAGCGAGCCCATCGCCATTGCCGGCGCTTCCGCGACCACCTTGACGTTGACCTGTGTGACCGCATCGGTAATCGCGGGATTGACCTGGCACACTTGACACGTATCAGCCATTTGTTGCTCCTTGGTTCACGTAGTTGAGAGGTCGCACACGGGGCCGGCCGGCTTCGCGTTCGGCCGCATGACCCGCGTGCTACTCCATGGACGCTGGGCGGGGCGTATCGTGAACGGCGGCAGTGGGTTCGGTGGGTTCGGGCGGGCCGGCGTCGATGCTGTGCAACCGGTCCTCCATCGCGTCGAGCCTGGCGGTGAGCCGTTCGGCAAGCCCTTCTGCAAGCCCTTCGGCGAGCCGTTCCGCGAGCGCATCGCCGTATTGGCGGAAGCATGCTTCGATTTCCTGCCGGATCAGGCCCGTCAACTGTTCCCCAATCATCGTCAGCGCCTCGCGGGTGCTGTCCTGGATCCCGGCCGGGCCGGATGCCTGCGCGTCGCCGGCCGACTCGTGCGCGTCGAGCACCCCCGATACTTTCCGCTGTTCCGACGCGAGCATGCCGAGGGTCGTCTCGTTCTGCGTGTCGATCGTTTGCAGGATGCCGCGCATCTTCTCGTACGCCTTTTGCTGATTGAGCTGCAGAAAATGCTTGACCTGTTCGCGCGCCTCTTGCCGGGTTTTGAACTGCGGCAACGGCGGCTTCGCGGCGCTCGCCTGCGTGGCCGGGCCGGCGGCAGCCGCCGGCGGGTTTCCGTGCCGGCTCGGCAGCCGCTCCAGCAGCGCCTGTTCTTCGCCGGGCTCGAGAGGCCGCCCCAGCCGCTTCTCCGCGAGCTGCCGCAGCAGCGGGTCGAGTGCTTCGTTGCTCATGGCTCACACCTCCTCGAGGTTCGCTCGCGGCACGGGGACGTGCGGTTCGGTGTCGGATGGACGCCGCGCCACGGCGGCTTGGTCGGCGTGCTGCAACGGATATCGCATGGGGTTCTCCGGGAAAGGGATGAGCGACGGCCTTGCCGGAAATTCGGCAGGACTGCTGCAAGGACGAACCGTGCGACGTGTCTGTGAAATCGGCCGGCGCGGCGCGACCGCGGCCGTTCCCGACAATTCTTGACTGTGTCCTGCCCATCGAACTGGTAGGATCCCGGTCACCTCGACGCGGACGGCCGGCACGGCCTCTCAACTGTCCCCTTTTTCAAAGCCGAACGGCTGGTAAACTCTGCGCTCGTGTCCGGATGACCCGGGCGCCGAACAGCACCCCAGCCCCGTAGAACCCCGCAACACCCCGGCCTCGCCCCGCGCGACCCGTTGCAGTAACCGTTGGAGTGGCGCACCCCGCGCCTGCAAGCATGAAGAAATCGACGCAGCCCACCCGTCCCCCGCGCGACAAGGACCGCACGCCGCTCGTACGCGCCGGCGCGTGGCTGCTGATGGCCGGCCTGCTGTACCTGCTGTGGCCGTCCGCCGAAACCGCCTACCTCGCGATGGAGTCGGTGATCCGTTGACGCACACGTCCGCCCGCGCACTACGCTATACTGCCGCGATGGAAACAAAACCCGCCTCGCCGATCGTGTATTGCTGGTGGCGCGCCTGACCCAGGCGGCCCGTTTCCTTTTGCATGTCCCAAACGTGATGCCGCCAGCCATGGCGGCATTTGCGTTTCTGCGCTGACATCATGGCTGGCGGCTTCGATAACCCGGAGTCAACGACGACCATGACGCAACCCACCCGCCCGACCATCCTCACCGGCGACCGCACGACCGGCCCGCTGCATCTCGGCCACTACATCGGCTCGCTACGCGCACGCGTGCAGATGCAGCACGAGGCGACGCAGTTCCTGCTGCTCGCCGATACGCAGGCGCTGACCGACAACATGGGACGCCGCCAGCGTGTCACCGAGAACGTGATCGAGGTCGCGCTCGACTATCTCGCCGTCGGCATCGACCCGGCGATCTCGACGATCGTCGTGCAGTCGCAGGTGCCCGAGCTTGCCGAGCTGTCGCAATACCTGCTCAACCTCGTCACGGTCGCGCGCCTCGAACGCAATCCGACCATCAAGGAAGAAATCCGCCTGCGCGGGTTCGAGCGCGACATCCCGGCCGGCTTCCTGACCTACCCGGTGAGTCAGGCAGCCGACATCACTGCGTTCAAGGCGACGCACGTGCCGGTCGGCGACGATCAGTTGCCGATGATCGAGCAGACCAACGAACTCGTGCGCCGCTTCAACGCGACCGTCGACAAGCCGGTGCTGGTCGAATGCGAGGCCGTGCTGTCGTCGGTCACGCGGCTGCCGGGCATCGACGGCAAGGCGAAGATGAGCAAGTCGCTCGGCAACGCGATCACGCTCGGCTCGACGCCGGACGAGATCGCGCAGGCCGTGAAGGACATGTACACGGACCCGAACCACCTGCGCGTGAGCGACCCCGGCCAGGTCGAGGGCAACGTCGTGTTCACGTTCCTCGATGCATTCGAGCCGGACGTGGCGAAGGTCGACGAGCTGAAGGCCCACTATCGCCGCGGCGGGCTCGGCGACAGCGTCGTCAAGCGCGTGCTGAACGAGCGGCTACAGGCATTGATCGAGCCGATCCGTGCGCGCCGTCGAGAGTTCGAGGCCGACAAGGCCGAAGTGATGGCGACGCTGAAGCGCGGCACGCTGCATGCACGGGAAGTGGCGGGGGCGACGCTCGCGGAGGTGAAGGGGGCGATGGGGCTGACGTATTTCGATTGAGCGATGCAATGGCGGCGTGCATTGCGCTCACTACGCGATGCACGCTCGACATGGAACGCAATCGGCAACAATTCGAAAACCTTCCGTCCCTGGCATCACATCGAAGAAAAAGACCGGCTGCGCGAGCGGTCCGTGCGGCCTTTCCGCCACCACGCGGCCAGAAACGGCTGTCGTGTGGCTCTCGCGTGAGTCGCTCGTCAACGCCACCGCAGCAGCTGGCCTACCTTCGACATTGCCCCGCAAAGACGACTTCGCTAACGTAGCCCGCCAACAACAACGATGGCGAACGGGGACGTACAACGCGTGCGGCCTGCATCGCCTATATCCCGAGGGCACCGCGTGAATACCACCTATTGCTACCGAAACGAACGAAACCTGACTCCGATCGAGTTGTTCTTCCTGATTGCCGCAGACGAAACCTGCAAGCAGCTCGGCATCGACGATGTCGAGGCGGTCGTTCTGATACTGTCGGGTCTACCCATTCTTCCAACCCGAGCCAAGCCGTCCGGCACGACCCGAGGCACGTCCGTCGCATCAGTCATGTCGAGGTCGATATTCCGGTATGAATTCAAGCGCAAGGTATTGCCGACCGTCACGCTGAACAGCATCAAGAGATTGCGGATCATCCTGACGCATCGGCTGGCCGTGTTTGTCGGACGAACCATACCGGGTGTCGGCTGGGTGATACTTGGAACGGATGTCTTCCATATTGTCCGGAGCACCATTTACCGGTACAACCGGATTGTGAAACCAGAGGACAGGATTTTCTAATGGGCGACCGACACAACTGGGAAGCGCTGGAAGCGTTCGTTCGCAAGGAAGCCGCTGTCTCGGACAAGCGCCGTATTACAGAGCAAACCTCCATCTCGGACGACCTGGGGCAGACCGGAGACGACGCCGACATCTTCATGGAACGCTTTTTCGACCGATTCGACGTCGATCGCGGAGACTACGATTTTGGGCGTTACTTCCTGATGGAGGGCGAGGGGCTGCTATATCACGTGTTGCGAAAATACCTGTTCGGAAAGCCCCATACGTTCCAGCGACATGCCTTGACTGTCGGCATGCTGAGCAAAGCGATATCGCTCGGGACGTGGGACTCCGAGGCGATCGAAAACTGACGACCGCAGGGCATCACCACCGTCACGCCCCCTCGCCCACCGCCCCCGCCGCGTGACACACGGCCTCGACCCGGTTGCCGGCCGGATCGACCAGAAAAGCCGCGTAGTAGTCGCCGTGGTACTGCGGCCGCAAGCCGGGTTCGCCGTCGGACTGACCACCCGTCGCGAGCCCTGCCTCGAAAAACGCATGCACCTGCTCACGGGAAGCGGCCTTGAAACACCAGTGCCGCTTGCTCGTCCCGACTTCAGCGGGATCCAGATACACCGCCAGAAAAGTCGACTCCGGATCATTCGCGCTGCAACGTTCGCCATAGCCGAGCGCATTGGCCCGGTCATAAACCTTGGTCGCGCCGAGCGCAGCCATGACGGCATCGTAGAAGGGGCGTGCCAGGTCGATATCCGGCACACCGATCGACACGTGATCAAGCAGTTGCATGGTGTTGGCTCCATTGAACGAGCACGAGTCTACACAACCGCCCCCGCTCCAGCCGATCAACCTTACCGACGACTACACTACCGCCCCCGCCGCCTACGTGATCTGATACGTCGACGCCGGCACGAACTCCTCGGGCATCGGCCGATCGCCGAGTTCGAGCACCGACCGCTCGATCGTGCGCGTGATCGCATCGAGCGCGAGCGCGTTCGGCGCAAGGCCGAACGGCTCGGCCACCTCGTTCGCGATCGCCTCGAGCGCGATCAGCGTGTAGGAAATGAACACGCAGATCAGCGGCGTGAAGAACTCCGTCGAATCGACGAGCCCGAACGGCAGCAGCACGCAATACGCATACACGGTGCGATGCAGCAGCACGCTGTACGAAAACGGGATCGGCGTAGACAGGATGCGCTCGCAACCACCGACCGACTTGCCGAGCTCGTCGAGTTGCGTCTCGAACATCCAGCAGGTCGCGTCGCTGCCGGGCGCGCGCCCCAGCGCACGGACGATGCCGCCGCGCAGTTCGTCGAGGATCGCGACCGGCTTGTAGCATTTGCCGCCGAGCGCGGTCGTGCGCTCCGCCCCGAGAATGCGCTGCAGGTCCGCGCTCGGATCGGTATGGCGCAGCTGGTGTTTCAGCGCATACGCGAGCGCGATCAGCAAATCGGCGAGCCGGTTGCGCTCGGCGTCGCTCACGCCGTCGGGCAGGTAGCGATGCAGTTGCGACGTCACGGCGCGGGCGGCGATCAGCAGGTTGCCCCACAGATGCCGCGCCTCCTTGAAGCGCTCGAAGCTCGCGTTGTTGCGAAACCCGAGGAAGATCGCGAGCGCGAGCCCGAACAGCGTGAACGGCGCGGTGTTCAGCGGAATCTTCTCGCCGAAGATGCGCCCGTTCGTAAAGACCGCCAGCGTGCTGACGATCGCCATGAACACGAGCTGCGGAATGATCGATTGCAGCACGGAGCCGTTCCATACGAACAGCATCCGGAGCCAGTTCTGTCGTGGTCTGACGATCATGATGTTTTCTCGACTGCCAAAGGAATACGCAACGCAACCCGTTGCGCCCGCACCTAATGTGCAACGGCCCGCGCGTGGCGGGCCGCTTTTCGGTCGGATGCCGGATCAGGCCGCGCCGCGCGTGATGATACGCGAGCGCCGCGCCCCGTCACCTCGCTTGCCACTCAGCGATAGCCGCTCAGTGATAGCCGATGTCGCCCTCGCGCACCTTGCCGCGGAACACGCGGTACTGCATCGCGTTGTACACGAGGATGATCGGCAGCACGATCACGGTGCCGACGAGCGCGAACAACTGGCTCGAATGGCTCGACGACGCGTCCCAGATCGTCAGCGACGGCGGCACGATGTTCGGCCAGATGCTGATCACGAGCCCCGTGTAGCCGAGGAACACGAGCGCGAGCGTCAGCAGGAACGGCGTGGCCTCGTGCGCACGCTTCACCGTGTGGAAGATGCCCCACACGCACGCGACGACGAGGATCGGCACCGGCAGGAACCAGCCGAGGTTGCCGCTGCCGAACCAGCGGTGCGCGACGGCCGGCAGCCCGATCACGGTCCACAGGCTGACCACGCCCATCACCGCGAGCAGCACGCCCGTGAGCGGCTTCATCAGCAACCGCATCTTGCGCTGCAGTTCGCCGTCGACCTTCAGGATCAGCCAGCCGCAGCCGAGCGTCGCATAGGTGACGAGCACGCCGATCCCGCACATCATGCTGAACGGCGACAGCCAGTCGAACGGCCCGCCCGCGAACTGGTTGTTCTCGATCTTGATGCCCTGCAGCAGCGAACCGAGCACGATCCCCTGGCAGAACGCCGCCAGCGCCGAGCCGCCGATGAACGCGAGATCCCACATGTGCTGCGTGCGGGTGGCCTTCGCGCGCAGCTCGAATGCCGCGCCCCGGAAGATCAGCCCGACCAGCATCAGCACCAGCGGCAGGTAATTGGCCGGCAGCAGCGTCGAATACACGACCGGGAACGCGCCGTAGAGGCCCGCGCCGCCGAGCACGAGGAACGTCTCGTTGCCGTCCCACACCGGCGCGACGGTGTCGAGCATCACCTGGCGCTCGGCCTTCGCATCGAAGAACGGGAACAGCAGCCCGATGCCGAGATCGAAGCCGTCCAGCATCACGTAGATGAATACGCCGAGGCCGATGATCGCGGCCCAGACGACAGGAAGATCGATGTGCATGGTTACTCCGCCTCCGTGACGTTCAGCGGCGTGGACAGCGCGCTCTTGCGCAGCCCCGGATGCCGGTGCAGCTCGATGTAGCCGGCCTGGGCCGCCGGCCCGCGCTTCATCAGTTTCATCATGTAGTAGATCCCCGTTCCGAATACCAGGAAATACACGACCACGAAGACCAGCAGCGACACGCCGACCTGCTGCGCGGTGAGCGGGGAGACCGAGTCGATCGTGCGCAGCACGCCGTACACGGTCCACGGCTGCCGCCCCACCTCGGTCGTGATCCAGCCGGCCAGCAGCGCGACGATGCCCGACGGCCCCATCGCCACCACGAACCACTGGAACCAGCGCGTCTCGTACAGGCGCCCGCCCTTTCTGAGCAGCAGCCCGAGCAGCGCAGTGAGCAGCATCAGCATCCCGAGGCCGGCCATGATCCGGAACGTCCAGAAGATGATCGGCGAATACGGGCGGTCCTGCGGCGCGAATTCCTTCAGCCCGCGAATCTCGCCGTCCCAGCTGTGCGTGAGGATCAGGCTGCCGAGGTGCGGCACCTGGATCGCATAGCGGGTGGTTTCGGCCTGCATGTCGGGCAGCCCGACGAGGTTCAGCGCGGTGCCGCCCTTCTCGGTTTCCCACAGCCCTTCGATCGCCGCGATCTTCGCCGGCTGGTATTCGCGCGTGTTCAGCCCGTGCGCGTCGCCGACGACGATCTGGATCGGCGCGAGCACCAGCAGCATCCACAGCGCCATCGAGAAGCTGCGCTTCACCGGCTCGTCGCGCCGCCCCTTCAGCAGGTGCCACGCGCCGCACGCGGCGACGATGAAGCCTGCGACGATGAACGCCGCGATCGTCATGTGCACGAGACGGTACGGAAACGACGGGTTGAAGACGATCTTGAACCAGTCGACCGGCACGACGAGGCCGTTCTCGATCTTGTAGCCTTGCGGCGTCTGCATGAAGCTGTTCGACGCGAGAATCCAGAACGTCGAGATCAGCGTGCCGACCGCGACCATCAGCGTCGCGAAGAAGTGCGCGCGCGGGCTGACGCGCTGCCAGCCGAACAGCATCACGCCGAGGAAGCCGGCTTCGAGGAAGAACGCCGTCAGGACTTCGTACGTGAGCAGCGGCCCGGTGATGTTGCCCGCGACGCGCGAGAACCCGGACCAGTTGGTGCCGAACTCGTACGCCATCACGACGCCGGAGACCACGCCCATCCCGAAGCCGATCGCGAAGATCTTCGACCAGAACTGAAACATGGATTTGTAGGCGGCGTCGCCGGTGACGAGATAGCGCCATTCCAGCACCGCCAGGAAGCTCGCCATGCCGATGCTGATCGCGGGGAACACGATGTGGAACGACACCGTGAATGCGAATTGCAATCGGGCGAGATGGAACGCATCGAAGATTTCCATGACCGTAATTTGCTCGTGGTTGTGAGGACGTACGCTCGAAGCAGGAAATCGCGCGACGGCTTGGCGACAACACGTGCGAACACAACCGGTCGCTCGCACGGCATCGAAGCGTGAATGACGATATCGCGTTTGCCACGATACTCGCAATCACTCGAACGTGCGCTGAAACTGTGCTGCTTGCGCCGCCGAAGATGTGTGTACGGAAAATAGTTTTCGTGCCGGCGGGACGCTCAGCTGTACTGCTTTCCGCGTGGCGGCGCTGTACCTCGGGCGCACTGTTCACCTCACTTAACATCTTATGCAACGCCTGTCCGCGGCGGCTGCGCGCCCTTCGGCGCCCGCCCGGCGGCATCGATTCCCGTGGTTCGGCGCCTGCGCCGAGCCCGGCCGGCCCGCCGGCCGCCCCCTGGAGAAAACCGCATGGAGTCCTGCACCCGCCGCGACGAGCCGACCGGCAGCACCGCGTGCCATGTGACACGCCATCGTGCCGGCAACGCGCGCGACGCCGTCGATCGCGTCGTCGACGAAACGCCGGTTGCACTCGTGTTCAACGGCATCTCGCATACGGTGATGATGGCGACGCCGATCGACCTCGACGCGTTCGGCCTCGGCTTCGCGCTGAGCGAAGGCATCGTCGAACGTGCGTCGGACGTCTTCGACATCGAAAGCGAATGCCGGCCCGGCAGCGCCGAAGTGCGGCTCACCGTGTCGCAGCAGGCGTTCATGGCGCTGAAGGCGCACCGCCGCGCGCTGGCCGGCCGCACGGGTTGCGGCGTGTGCGGGATCGAGAGCATCGCGCAGCTCGACCTGCATCCGCCGCGTATCGCGGCCGCCGGCACGGCCGCGGGCATCGGCGCCGACGCGATCGCGCATGCCGCGCGTGCATTGCCGGCCCGGCAGACGCTGATGCGCGAGACGGGCGGCATCCATGCGGCCGCGTGGTGCGACCGCGACGGCGCCGTGCTCGACGTATTCGAGGACGTCGGCCGCCACAACGCGCTCGACAAGCTGATCGGCCAGCTCGCGCGCCGCCGCGCGGACCTGCGCGCGGGCTTCGTGTTCCTGTCGAGCCGCGCGAGCTACGAACTGGTGCGCAAGGCCGCGCGGGTCGGCATCCCGATGATCGCGACGATCTCGGCGCCGACGTCGCTCGCGATCGACGTCGCCCGCGAAGCCGGCGTGCGGCTGCTCGGTTTCTGCCGCAACGACGGCTTCGTCGAATACGTGTCGCCTGCTGCCGTTCACCCCGATCCACCAGCGCCTGCACCAGCGCAACCCGCCTGCTCGTCATGACACACCTGTCCGATTTCGATACCGCGCAGCAGCAATTCGCCGGCGCGTTCGCGCCGCTCGAGCGCACCAGGTCCGTGCCGATCGCGCAAGCGGCCGGCCACGTGCTCGCCGAGCCGCTGACGGCCGTGCTCGACCAGCCGCCGACCGACCAGAGCGCGATGGACGGCTACGCGGTGCGTCATGCGGACCTCGCGCACGGCGAGCCGCTGCGTGTCGCGCAGCGCTGCTATGCCGGCGATACGCCCGCGCCGCTCGCGCCGCGCACGGCCGCACGCCTCTTCACCGGCAGCCTGATTCCGCCCGGCGCCGACACCGTCGTGATGCAGGAGCATGCGCACGAACGGGACGGCGGCGTCACGTTCGACGCGCCCCAACGCAGCGGGTCGCACATCCGCCGCCGCGGCGAGGAAGTGCGCGCCGGCGATCGGCTCGTGTCGGCCGGCGTGCGGATGGGCGCGATGCACGTCGGCGTGGCCGCCGCGCAGGGGTTCGCCCACGTCCACGTGCGTACGGCGCTGCGCGTCGGCATCCTGACGACCGGCGACGAACTCGTCGCGTGCGGGGAGCCGCGTGCGCCGCAGCAGATCTACAACAGCAATGCGCCGATGCTCGCCGCGCTGGTCGCGGGAACCGGCGCCGACGTCGCGATGAGCCTGCACGCCGCCGATACGGCGACCGCCGTCGATCGCGCGTTGCGCGACCTGCATGCGCAGTGCGACCTCGTGATCTGCGTCGGCGGCGCGTCGGTCGGCGACAAGGATCTGCTGCGTCCGGCGCTGACCGCGCTCGGCGCGTCGTTCGTCGTCGCCGGCGTGCGCATGAAACCCGGCAAGCCGGTCGCGCTCGCGCGGCTCGATGCGCGGCCCGTGGTGCTGCTGCCCGGCAATCCGGGCGCCGCGATGACGGCATTCGCGCTGTTCGTCGCGCCGCTGATCCGCCGCCTGCAGGGGCGCGACGCGCGCCTGCCGGTCGTGCCGTCGCTGCCGATCGACACCGGCTTCGAGCCGGATGCGCAGCGCGAGCGCTTCGTGCGCGTGCGCTGCACGGTGGACGCCGACGGCGCACCGGTGCTCGACACGCTGCGTCAGCAAGGCGCCGGCACGCTGCAGTCGCTGGTGCAGGCGAGCGGGCTCGCGCGGCTGCCGGCCGGGCGCACCATCGCGCGCGGCGACGCGGTTCCGTACTACGAATTCGCGCGCTGGCTCGCATGAGCGCGACGCCGAATAGCCGCCCGATGCGGCGCTTTCGCCCCCTTCTCCGCGCCTGTCGCGCTTCCCGCGCGGCGAACTGTATTCCTGCAATTCGGGCGCGATTGTGTCTCTGCCGGCCAAACCCGGCGGACTATGCTCACGATGAGGCTCGTCACGACCGGTGCGCCGACACGTCGGCACCCGCACCGAACGACGACGCCGCTCCGCTTACTTCATGCAGGCCGACGACCCGATCGTGAATGCCATCGTTTCCGCCGCGCCGGCCGTCGCCGCTTCATCCGGCGGCGCGTCGCCCGGCGCTGTCCCCCGCCCGTCCGACACGCTCGGCCGGCCGCTGCGCGACCTGCGCCTGTCCGTCATCGACCAGTGCAACTTCCGCTGCGGCTACTGCATGCCGCGCGAAAGCTTCGGCGCCGACTACGCGTTCATGCCGTCGTCCGAGCGCTTGTCGTTCGCGCAACTGGAAAAGATCGCCCGCGCGTTCACGTCGCTCGGCGTCGAGAAGATCCGCATCACGGGCGGCGAGCCGCTGCTGCGCCGCCACCTCGAAACGCTGATCGAACGGCTTGCCGCGCTGACGACCGTCGACGGCAAGCCCGTCGAAATCGCGCTGACGACCAACGGCTCGCTGCTCGCCGCGAAGGCACGCACGCTGCGCGATGCGGGGCTGTCGCGCGTGACCGTGAGCCTCGATGCGCTCGACGACGCGGTGTTCCGCCGGATGAGCGACGCCGACGTGCCGGTGTCGCGCGTGCTGGCCGGCATCGAGGCCGCGCAGGCGGCCGGGCTCGCGCCGGTCAAGGTCAACGCGGTGATCGAGCGCGGCGTGAACGACGACCAGATCCTGCCGCTCGTGCGGCACTTCCGGCACACGGGCGTGGCCGTACGTTTCATCGAATACATGGATGTCGGCGGCGCCAGCTTCTGGTCCGGCGACAAGGTCGTGCCGGCCGCGAGGATGCGCGCGCTGATCGACGAACACTACCCGCTCGTGCTCGTCGGCGAACCGGGGCACGACGCCACCGCGATTCGTTGCGCGCACATCGATGGCGCGGGCGAAGTCGGCTTCATCGCGAGCGTGTCGCATCCGTTCTGCGGCACCTGCTCGCGCGCCCGCGTGTCGGCCGACGGCCAGCTTTATACGTGCCTGTTCGCGACCCAAGGCACCGACCTGCGGCCGTGGCTCGACGACGCGGCGTCGACCGCCGACCTCGCCGCCGCCGTGCGCGCCCGCTGGACGCAGCGCGACGACCGCTATTCCGAGCGCCGGGCCGCACGGCCGGCCCGCGCGGCGGGCAAGACCTATCCGACCGTGCGCATGTCGCTCGTCGGCGGCTGACGGGCCGCCGCGCGACACCGGATGCGCCGCCCACTGGAGAACCTGTCATGACGACCTTCACCGAATCCCGCGCCGGGCTGCCGGACGATCCGCCGCGTGCGGGCAGCGCCCCGCCGCCCGTCGACGCGGCCGACCCGCACCCCGAATCGGCGCCCGCGATCGCCGCCGGCTTCGAAGTGCGCGTGCAGCATGCGCCGATCGACGCGGGCGCGGAGCTTGCACCGATCGTTCGCAATCCGAATGTCGGTGCGGTCGTGAATTTTCTCGGGGTCGTGCGCAAGGAAGGCGACGTCGACGACGTCGTCGCGCTGGAAGTCGAGCACTACCCGACGATGACCGAACAGGCGCTGTGGAGCATCGTCGAGGAGGCCACGGCGCGCTGGCGGCTCGAAGCGGTCAGGATCGTGCATCGCGTGGGCCGCATTCCGCTGGGCCAGCCGGTCGTGCTGGTCGTCGTGGCCGCCGCGCATCGCGCGTCCGCGTTCGATGCATGCGAATTCCTGATGGATTTCCTGAAGACCCACGCGCCGTTCTGGAAGAAGGAAATCCGGCACGACGGCGAATCCGGCTGGGTCGAGGCGAAGGCGCACGACGATCAGGCGATGCGGCGCTGGGGCTGACCGCGTTCGCTTCGCGTTTTTCGATTCCGCCGTTCCCTGCTCGAGACATCCGAATGAAACTGACGATCAAATACTTCGCGAGCATTCGCGAACAACTGGCGCTCGACGAAGAAACCGTCGAGATCGACGCCCGCGAACTCACCGTCGACGCGCTGCGCGGCACGCTGGCCGCGCGCGACGCGCGCAGCGCGGACGCACTGCGGATGGACCGCCCCGTGCGGGCGGCCGTGAACCTCGAAATGGTGACCGGGGAATTCGTCGTGCGGGAGGATAGCGAGGTCGCGTTCTTCCCGCCGGTGACGGGGGGATGACGCGACGCGCGGGGCTGCGCGCTTCGATGCAGTCATTTCGCCGCGATCGGCGCATCGATCGCGAACGCACACGCGCTCACCGCACCGGCGTCAAAGCAGATACCGGGCAGACCTGCTGTCTGCTTCGGCGTGCCGCTGTGGACGGCACTTTCACCCGTCCGCCCGTTCAACTCTCGGACCGTTTCAGCCTCATGGAAACAGAGAATCGTTCGGCCGGGTGAATGCTGATCGAGATTTCGAACGCCACGCCTGTCGAATCGAGATAACGCCGCACGATTTCGAGCGCGGCCGTTCCCGCCGGGATCCGTAGTCGCGCAGCCATTTCCGGCGAGACGTTCACCGCCTGCACATTCTGCTGGATCTCTGCGACGCATCGTCCGTAACGCGCTTCAATCAATGCACTGATCAGCGTATCCGGCTCGTGGCGAGCCGTCTCCGCGATCTCCAGATAGCCCGGATCGATATAGACGTCCGTCCAGCCGATCGGCGGACGCGTCGCGTCGCGTTCCACGCGCAGGCTCGAAATGCGCAGCCAGCGTGCGCCTTCTTCGCACTTCAGAACCTTCGCGAGCGCGCCCTCCGCCGCGAGCTCCTCGATCGACTGCACCACGCGCAGGTTCTCCGAACCGAACTGGACGAGATCTTCGATCGAAGCGAGCGACGGCCGGAAGTCGTTTTTCGGTTGCGCGGATTCGACACGCGTTCCCGCGTTCTTGCGCCGCGACACGAAGCCAAGTTGCTGCAGCTCGTGCAGCGCCGCGCGAACCGTGTGCCGGCTCGTCTTGTACAGATCGCGCAATTCAAGCTCGGTCGGCAAGTACGAGCCGACCGGAAAGCGGCCGGACGCGATGCCTTCAGTCAGGTCGCGCGCGATCTCGGCGAAGTGGGGTCTGTTCATTTTCTCTGCGTATCGGTCATCGCCGACAGTTTAAGGGTAAACATCGCTGGATCAATATGTCCGGACATAATACGCTTCCATATGTCCGGACATATTGAGGCACTCGATGTTGAAGGCCCGATGTCTTTCCCCGTTTCCGCTTCCAGAGGTCGCCATGCCCAGCCGCACCATCCCTGTCTCCAGCACCGTCGTCGATTCGATTCTGTTTCGGGATGCCTTCGGCACCGCGAAAATGCGCGCGTTGTTCTCCGATTACGCGCTCGTGCAGCGCTACATCGACGTCGAAGTCGCGCTCGCGAAGGCCGAGGCGCGTGTCGGTGTGATTCCAGCCGAAGCGGCCGACGTGATTGCACGGGAAGCGAGCATCGAGCGCATCGATTTCGATCACATGCGCGAGGAGACGGACATCGTCGGCTATCCCATCCTGCCGCTCGTGCACCAGCTCGTCGCGATGTGCGGGGACGCGGGCCGCTACGTGCATTGGGGGGCAACGACGCAGGACATCATGGATACCGCCGTGTCGCTGCAAGTGAGGGATGCGCTCGATTCGATCGACGGCGACATCCGCGCGTTGCGCGGCATCCTTGCCGATCTCGCGCGCAAGCATCGCGATACCGCGATGGCGGGTCGCACGCATCTGCAACAGGCGCTGCCGGTCACGTTCGGATACAAGGCCGCAATCTGGCTCGCGATGTTCGACCGACATCAGCAGCGGCTCGCGGAGCTGCGCTCGCGCGTCGCGGTCGTCGAGTTCGCGGGCGCGGCCGGCACGCTGGCGTCGCTCGGCGACAAGGGTTTCGACGTCCAGAAGGCGCTTGCGGAAGAACTGAAGCTCGGTGTGCCCGCAACGACGTGGCACGTCGCGCGCGACGGCTTCGCCGAAGCGGTGAACCTGCTTGCGCTGGTCACGGGCTCCCTCGGCAAGATCGCGATCGACATCATGATCATGGCGTCGAACGAGTTCGCGGAAGTGTATGAACCGTTCGTCAAGGGGCGCGGCGCAAGCAGCACGATGCCGCAGAAGCGCAATCCGATCTCGAGCGAGCTGATGCTGGCGGCGGCGAAAGCGGTGCGGCAGCACGCGGGCCTGATGGTCGACGCGATGATTCAGGATTTCGAGCGCGCGACAGGTCCATGGCATGCGGAATGGATCGCGATTCCGGAGAGCTTCATCCTGACATCGGGGGCGCTGCATCAGGCGAAGTTCGCGCTCGGCGGGCTGATCGTCGATGCGCAACGGATGAAGCAGAACCTCGGCATCAGCAACGGGCTGATTGTCGCCGAAGCCGCGATGATGCAGATCGCGCCGTTCACCGGGCGCCAGCAGGCGCACGACATCGTGTATGACGCGTGCCGCACGGTCAACGAGAAGGGCGGCACGCTCGCCGAAGCGCTGGCCGCACTGCCCGACGTGACCCGGCACTTCGATCGCGACGCGATCGAACGCATGACGGATCCCGTCAACTACCTGGGCCTCGCCCCACAGATGGTCGATCGGGCGATCGCACTGTCCCGCGAAATCTGAACGGACGTCGTGGAGGAGACACCATCATGAATCACGCACAGACCTCGCGCGACGAACCGGTCGCCCCGGCGCCGAAGCGCCCGTGGTATCGCAAGCTCGGCATGCAAGTGCTCGCGTCGCTGGTGCTCGGCATCGTCGCCGGGCTGCTGTTTCCGAAATTCGGCACGCAGTTGAAGATTCTCGGCGACGTTTTTCTCGCGCTGATCAAGGCCGGCGTTGCGCCGCTCGTGTTCCTGACGATCGTGCACGGCATCGCTTCCGCCGGCGACGTGAAGAGCGCGGGGCGGGTCGGCTGGCGGGCGATCGTCTACTTTGAAGTCGTGTCGACGATCGCGCTGGCGTTCGGCCTGGTCGCCGGCAATCTGCTGCAGACCGGCCAGGGCATGACGTCCGTGGCGCTCGGCAAGGTGTCGGTCACCGCGGCAAAGGCGGCGCCGCAAGGGTTCACCGAATTCGTGATGCATCTCGTGCCAGACAACTTCATCGGCGCGTTCGCGAAAGGCGAACTGCTGCAGGTGGTCGTGCTCGCGGTGATGGTCGGCATCGGCATTCTCGCGATTCCCGAAGGGCGGCGCGCGCGAATCAACGCCGGGCTCGACCAGATATCGGAGGTCATGTTCTCGTTCATCAATCTCGTGATGAAGCTTGCCCCGCTCGGCACCTTCGGCGCGATCGCGTTCGCGGTCGGCAGCAACGGGACAGCCGTGCTGGTCGCGCTCGCGCAACTGGTGCTCAGCTTCTACGCGATCGTGGTGCTGTTCATCGTGGTCGTGATGGGCATCGTCGCGAAGCTGGCCGGCTTCAGCATGTGGCGCTTCATGCGCTACATCAAGGACGAGCTCCTGATCGTGCTCGGCACCGCGTCATCGGAAAGCGCGTTGCCGCGTCTGCTGATCAAGCTCGAGCGACTCGGCTGCGCGAAGCAGACGGTCGGTCTCGTGCTGCCGACCGGCTATGCGTTCAATCTCGACGGGACGTCGATCTTCATGGCGACGGGCGTGATGTTCATCGCGCACGCGTACAACGTGCCGCTCACGTTCGAGCACCAGATCGGCATCCTGCTGCTGATGCTGTTGACGTCGAAAGGCGCCGCGACGGTATCCGGCGGATCGTTCGTCGTGTTCGCGGCGACGGTGACGTCGACGGGGCTGCTGCCGGTAGAAGGACTCGCGCTGATCTTTGGCGTCTACCGCTTCATGTCGATGGCGATTGCAACGTGCAATACGATCGGCAACAGCCTGGCCACGGTAGTCGTTGCGAAATGGTCCGGTACGTTCGATGAGACGATCGCCCGGCGCCACCTGTACCCGGAACGTTATCCCGCGACAGCGCGTGCCGATGCGAAGCTCGACGATGGCAACCTTCTTCCCGAAGACGCCGACGACGTGAATCCGCATTCGCCGGGGATGCCGCTCAAGCGCGGCGGTCTGTAGCACTGGTTTGGGGCGAAAGCGACGCCCACGAAAATCCACGAAGAACCCAAACGAAGCCGGCACGAGGCCGGCTTCGTCATCGACGCGCAACGCCCCGCAAAGCACCCCTTCACCGCATGCACGCCGCGGCCAGCTTCCCGACCGTGATCACCGCCTGCTCGATCTCCGGCGACCACGGGCTGCTGTAGTTCAACCGGATGAAGTTCCGGTAGTTGTCCGTGATCGAGAACATGTAGCCGGGCCCGATCGTGATCCCCTGCTCCAGCGCGAGCTGGTACAACCGCATCGCATCGACCTGCGCGGGCAACTCGACCCACAGCACGTACCCACCCGCCGGACTCGAAATGCGCGTGCCTTCCGGAAAAAACCGCGACACCATCGCACGCATCAGGTTCGCCTGCTGCGCATACGCCTTGCGCAAGCGCCGCAGGTGGTGCTCGTAGCCGTCGCGTTCGAGAAACTCCGCGATCGCCAACTGCGGTAACGACGGCGTCGCCAGCGTATTCAGGAACTTCAGTTTCTCGACCTGATCGCGGTAGCGGCCCGGCAGCGCCCAGCCGATCCGGTACGCGGCCGTCAGGCTCTTCGAGAACGACGAACAGTGCAGCACGATTCCGGTCCGGTCGTAGGATTTCAGCGAACTCGGATGCGTGTCGCCGAAATACAGCTCGTTGTACACGCCGTTCTCGATGATCGGCAGGTCTGACTTCGTTGCGAACTCAACCAGTTCGCGCTTGCGTTCGTCCGGCATCTGGAAGCCGAGCGGGTTCTGAAAGTTCGGCATCACCATGCATGCGGCGATCGGCTGCGACTTCGCGATCGCGGCCAGCGCCGCGATGTCGATTCCGTATTCCGGATGCGTGGCGACCTCGATCGCCTTCATCCCCATCCGCTCGATCGCGTGCAGCATCGCGTAGAACGTCGGTGATTCCACCGCAATCGTGTCGCCCGGCTTCGCGACCGCCTGCAGGCACAGGTTGATCGCCTCCGTCGCGCCGACCGTCACGATGATCTCGTTCGGGTCCACCGACATCCCGTTTTCCAGGTAGCGGCGCGCGATCTGCCGGATCAGCCGCGGGTGTCCGGGCGGCAGCCCGTCGGTCACGCCCCACAGCGACTTGTCGCGGCCGGCCGCATACGCGTAGCGGTTCAGCTTCTCGAACGGAAACAGGCTCGGGTCCGGATACGGCGAGCCGAGCGGCACCGCGTCGTCCGTGCCGATCGAGCGCAGCGTCGACAGCACGAGCCGGCTCACGTCGACCGACGACGAGATCGCGATCGGCTTCGACGGCCGCAGCTCGCGCACCGGCGCATGACCGTCGTCGCGCCGCAGGTTCACGAAATAGCCCGACTGCGGCCGGCTTTCGAGCAGCCCGCGGCTTTCCAGCAGCAGATATGCATGCAGCACGGTCGTGATGCTGATCCGGTGCTGCTGGCTCGCCTGCCGCACCGACGGAATCCGGTCGCCGTGCCGGTACACGCCCTGGCGGATCAGGCGCTCGATATCGTCCGCGAGTTTTTCATAGAGTTTCATCGTGCGTCTCCCGCCGGCGCGCGCAGCGGCGCCGCCCCGCCGTGCGCGTCCAATACGCACGTATGGCACGTCTTGCACGTGTTTCGCCCGCCGACCGGGCCGTCGTGATTCCTGATCTTCCCCTCCGGTTTTGCCTTTTCCATCGCACTGGCTCTCTCTTGAAGATGCGCCGGCAGGGTTCCGGATCAGCTGGATCTGCGGCACTGTGCACTTGATGGCTGGATCTTAAGAGAAGAACAGTTGGCGACGAGTACACACATCGAACGCGCGAACAAGAGTACAGTTCGGCGCGCATCACGCATCGCGGGAAAACTGTACGTCTTATGAAATGGCCGGACGGTCGGGTGGCCGGCACGACGCGGCCGGATCGGCCTGGAACGCCCGGCGCACGGGCGTCCACGCGAGCGGATCAATTGGGGGGCACGACTGCAGGGTTTTCGTTACGAGAGCCACGCGATGCAGTCCACGATCGAACACGTAGCCAGCGTCGTCGTCGGCCGCCGCCGCACGCACGACGGACCCGGCCCGCCAGCGCGATATCGAAACGGAACGCCGGCACCGCCTGAACCGGTTGTCGGATCTGCCGCTGGGCGTGATGGCGCAACAGCGCAGGCAGGTGCCGTCGCTCGTGTTCACCGAAGCGGTTGCGCAAGGGAGGATCGCGATCGACGAATGCCACGTGCGCGTCGGCGCGTGGTCGGTGCATTGCGCGACCGGCCGCGTGACGCGCGACGGCGAGCCGGTCGAGCCCGAGATCGCGCCGCCGCCGTCGCCGCTGCGCGCGGTGCCGTGGCTGCCTTATGACGAAGCGCTGCTGCAGCGGATCGTCGACGTGGTCGCGAGGTTGCTCGACTGAGCCGGCGCCGTCAGATCGAACCGAACAGCGCGCGCGGCCGGTCCTTCAGCGTGCCGGACAGGATGCGCAGCCCGTTGACGAGTTCGTCGCGGGTGGCCGGGCACGCGAGGTTGATGCGCACGCCGTGCTCGAGTTCCGCGCGGTCGACCGCGAAGGTCGACGAAGGCATCACGATCACGCCGCGCGCTTTCGCATTCGCGGCGAAGTCGTCGGCCCGCCACGGCGGCGGCAGCCGCAGCCACACGAACATGCAGGCGGGGTCGGCCTTCAGCTGCCCGGCCGGCAGCAGTTCCCGCGCGAGATCGACGCGCGCGCGAATCTCCGCGAGTTGCGCGGCCATGATCCGCTCGGCCGTGCCGTCCTCGATCCACACCGTCGCGATCAGCATCGACGTGGGCGCCGGCATCCATGCAGTGGTGCGCACGGCTTCCGCGCACAGCGCGACGCTGTCGCGCGGGCAGCTCAGGTAACCGAGGCGCAGCCCCGGCGCGAGGATCTTCGACGTCGCGCCGATATGGAACGTCAGCTCCGGGCACAGCCCCGCGATCGCCGGCAGCCGGTCGCGCACGAGCGGGCCGTACACGTCGTCCTCGATGATCGTCACGTGATGGCGCCGCGCAATGTCGACGAGCGCCATCCGGCGCGCGAGGCTCATCGTCGTCACGGTCGGATTCTGCAGGTTCGGCACGACGAAGATCGCCTTGACCGGCATGCGCTGGCAGATCCGTTCGATCTCGTCGGGCAGCAAGCCGTCGTCGTCGGCCGGCGCGCTGACGATCTCGAACTGGAACACCGGCGCGAGCGCCTTGAGCCCGTAATACGTGAGGCGGTCGGCGACGATCACGCCGTCGGTGCCGATCAGGCTGTTGAGCACCGCATACAGCCCGTGCTGCGCGCCGCTCGTGACGACCACCTGGTCGGGCGACGGCGCGAAGCCCGGCGCGGCCAGCCACTGCGCGCCGGCCGCACGCGCCCAGTCGGGGCCTTGCGGCGGCTGGTATTCCTGCAGCGCGGCAAACCGCGGGTCGTTCGGCAGCGTGCCGAACGTCTGCGCGAGGCTCGCGAGAAATTCGCCGGTCGCCGGGCGGTTCACGGTCAGGTCGATCACGCCGTTGCCCGCCGCCAGCGACGCGCGGGCCGGCTCGATGCTCGGCATCGCGCCGCCGGTGACGAGCGAGCCGCGACGCTTGCTGCCGATCACGAGGCCGCGCAGTTGCAATTCCTTGTACGCGCGCGACACCGTCGACACGTTGATGCCGAGTTCGGTCGCGAGCTGGCGCTGCGGCGGCAGGCGGCTGCCGGGCGGATACATGCCGTTGCGGATTTCCGCCTCGATCGAGCTCGAGACCTCGACGTAGGTCGGCCGCTTCGCCTGCGCCGGCAGGCCGCCATCGCGCTCGCCGGAAAGTTTGTCTGATGCCATCTGTCGCCTATGACCACACAAAAAGCGTTTGTCTGCCGTCTTGGCTTGCCCCGCGATTGTATAGAACCTCCCCGCCCCGTCAATCGTTCATCGAAAGGTCTGCTGAATCAGCGGGTTGAAATCGGGTAAACGCCAGCACCACACAATACAATTTTGATTGCACACAAAAATTGAATGTGTGATTCTTGATTGCATCTTTGTGTGTATCACGTTGACCGGAGGGGAAGCGTCATGGCGAACGTCGCCATCGTGGGTGCGGGCTTCATCGGGCTCGGCGCTGCAGCCTGGCTGCAGCGCGACGGGCATCGCGTGACGTTGTTCGATCCGGCCGGCATCGGCCAGGGCGCGTCGTTCGGCAATGCCGCGACGTTCGCGCCGTACGGTTGCGTGCCGGTGAACGGCCCGTCGGTGTTCCGCAACCTGCCGCATTTCCTGTTCGCCGCCGACAGCCCGCTGCGCATCCGCTGGCCGTACCTGCTGCACGGCGCGCCCTGGCTCGCGCGCTTCCTGCTCGCATCGACGCCCGCGCGCCACGCACGCAGCGCGACTGCGCTGGCCGCGCTGCTGTCGCGCGCCGCCGACGGCTACGCACCGCTGCTCGCGTCGTCACGGCTCGCGGCGTTCGTGCGGCCGCGCGAATGCCTGTACCTGTACGCGCGGCAGGCGTCGTTCGACGCCGCGCAGCCGTCGCTCGCACTGCGACGCCGGCTCGGCGTGCCGTTCGAGACGCTCGATGCAAGCGCGATCCGCCGGCTCGAGCCCGCGCTCGCGCCGATTTTCGCGCGCGGCGTGCTGTTCGCCGGCAGTTGGCATTTCTCCGATCCGCACGGGTTTCTCGGCGAACTGTTCGCCCAGCTCGCCGCCGCCGGCGCGACGCTCGAACGCGCGCGCGTCGAACGGATCGCCCCGGCCGGCGACAGCGTGAACGTGCACGCGGGCGGCACGGTGCGCGCGTTCGATCACGTCGTCGTTGCCGCGGGCGCCCGTTCGCGCGAATTCGCGGCCGCGTGCGGCGACGCGGTGCCGCTCGACACCGAACGCGGCTATCACGTGCAATTCGGCGTGCACGCGCCGATCGTCACGCGGCCGGTCGGCTGGGCCGAGCGCGGCTTCTACATGACGCCGCTCGACGAAGGACTGCGCGCGGCCGGCACCGTCGAACTCGGCGGCTTCGACGCGCCGATGAATCCGTCGCTGGTCGCGTTGCTCACACGCTCTGCGCGCGAAGCCGTGCCGTCGCTCGGCGCACCGACGCGCAGCTGGCTCGGGTTCCGGCCGACGCTGCCCGACGGCGTGCCCGTCATCGGCCGCGCACGCGACAGCGCGCGCGTGATCCATGCATTCGGTCATCAGCATCTCGGCGTGACGCTCGCCGGCATCACCGGGCAGATCGTCGCCGACCTCGTCGCCCAGCGCGCCCCGCCGCTGGACCTCACGCCGTACCGGGCCGCGCGATTCTGACGCGCGCCACGCTTTCCACCCCTGAAGGAGAAGCATGATGAATCGTCGTCACTGGCTGGCATGGCTGGCCGTCTGCTCGATCGGCACGGTCGCGGCGTCCGCGCGGGCCGCGGACCCGGAAACCGTCAAGATCGGCTTCGCCGGCCCGCTGACGGGGCCGGTCGCGCGCGTCGGCAAGGATCTGCAATACGGCGCGCAGCTCGCGCTCGACGAGGAAAACGCGAAGCATCCGACCATCGGCGGCAAACCGGTGCGCTTCGTGCTCGACGTCCAGGACGACCAGGCCGATCCGCGCATCGCGATCCAGGTCGCGCAGAAGCTCGTCGACGACGGCGTGGTCGGCGTGATCGGCCACTACAACTCCGGCTGCAGCATTCCGGCGTCGGCCGTCTACAAGCAGGCGAACGTCGCGATGATCACGCCCGGTTCGACCAATCCGCAACTGACGATGCAGGGCTTCAGGAACGTGTTCCGCACGATGGGGCACGACGGGGTCGGCGGCGTGGTGGCCGGCCGCTTCGCGGTCGAGCAGTTGAAGGCGAAGCGGATCGGCATCATCGACGATCGCACCGCGTTCGGCCAGGGTCTCGCCGATGCGTTCGAGAAAGGCGTGAAGGACGCGCACGGCAGCATCGTCGGCCGCGAGTACACGAACGACAAGGCCGTCGATTTCCGCGGCATCCTGACGACGATGAAGAGCAACAACGTCGACCTGCTGTTCTTCGGCGGGCTCGACGAACAGGGCGCGATGCTCGTCAAGCAGATGCGCTCGCTCGGCATCCGCGCGCAACTGTTCGGCGCCGGCGCATTGAAAAGCAACGCGTTCCTGAAGATCGCCGGCAACGCGGGCGAAGGCACGCAGGATCTGGAGCCTGGCCCGGCGCTCGACAAGCTGCCGTCGGCCGTCGCGTTCGCGCAGCGCTACAAGGCGCGCTTCAACCAGGACGTCGAACTGTATGCGCCGTTCGCGTACGACGCCGCGCTCGCGATGATCGCGGCGGTCCGCAAGGCCGACTCGCTCGATCGCGGCAAGATCGTCGCGAGCCTGCCCGGCGTGTCGGTCACCGGCGTGACCGGCAAGATCTCGTTCGACGAGCGCGGCGACCTGGTCAAGCCGCCGTACACGCTGTTCCGCGTCGAACAGGGGCAGTGGCGCAGCATTCGCACGGTCGGCGGCGCGTCGAACTGATCGACGCCGGGCAGCCGGCGGCAGGCGCCGCCTATCGCGCCGTCTGCTGCCGCTGCACCTCCTGCGCTTTCATCTGCAGATACGCGCCGCGCTCCACTTCATGTAGCTGCTGCGGATACTGCTCGGTCGCGTCGAACCAGCGCGCGAGGCGCTGGTCGACCGGCTTGTCGAGCGTCGCGAGATACGTGTCGATCGCGAGGTAGTAGCGCATCGTGTTGCGCTCCAGCAGCCCGCGCACGCCGCCGACGTACTGCGGCTGCGCGGCCCCGGTGGCGCCGACGTTCGTGAACCCGACCTTGTCGCTGCCGACCGTCGCGAGATAGGTCTTCATCGCCATCCGGCCGACCGTGCCGAAACCATACGAATACGTGAGATGCAGGAACGTGCGCGACGCGCCGACCGGCACGGCCTCGAGCGCGATCCGGTAATCCTTCGTGCCCATCGGCCCGCTGTCGGCGGTCAGGTCCACCTGGAAATAGTCGGGCGTCGCGGCCGCCACGCGATAGCGGAACTGCACGCGATAGGTGTCCGACAGCTTCTGCTCGATCTTGCGGCCGAGGTTCACGTCGAGCACCGGGCCGTTGCCGCCGCTCGACGCATGACAGTACTTCGTGTTCAGGTGCAGGATCAGCACCGCGCACCAGTTCGCGGGGCCTTGCGCGGCATCGTTGAGCTGGCCGTTCACGACCGCGAACGGATAATCGACGACCGCGTAGATGTCGCCCTTCAGCGACGACGATGCTTCCGACGATTCGAGCACCACGGGCCGATGAAACGCGTTGTCCTTCAGTTGAGGCCCGAGGCTGCGGTAGCGGTCGAGCAGCGCGGCCGCGCCGTTTGCGCCCTCCGCGCCGAACGACAGCGCGCTCCAGCCCACACACAGGGTCGCGACGAGCGCGTGCCACGCGCGACGCGCGAGCCGCGTGCCGCGCGAAGGTCCGGATGTCTCCATGTGTTTACTCCGTGGCGCACGATGGTCGCGCGCATGTGTCACAGAATACGCCTGCCCGCCGCGGGCGTGACGTCGCATGCGGCATGATCGTCATCGGCCGCGCTTCACCGGCAGCGGCAATTGCGCAGCGGTGATCCGGATCAGCGTCGCCAGCCATTCGCGATCGTCCCAGCGATCGCCGCCGATGACGAGATGCGGCTTCGCGGTCGCATACGGCGGGGCCTCGTCGCACGCGCCGAGATACGCGCGGCCTTCGGGCGTCGGCTTGACGAACAGCCGGTCGTCGCAGACGAGCGCGACCATCCTGCCGTCGCAATAGACGCCGTATTCGCCGAACATCTTGCGCGCCGATACCGTACCGGCCGCGGCGATCTGTTCGACGATGAAATCGACCGTGCTCTGGCTCGATGCCATAGGGATCTCCGGGATCGAAAAATCGTCAGACCTGCGTCGATGCCGCGCCGTTCCACTCATTTGTCGATACCGAACGCGCTCGACATCTGCCGCGCCCGCTTCACGTCGTCGCCATGCAGGTAGATCGACGTCGTCGAGATCGACGCATGCCGCAGGTTGTCGCGCACCGTCGTCAGCTCCGCGCCGCGCGCCAGCGCGTGCGTCGCATGCGTATGGCGCATCCAGTGCGGGCTCGCCTGGCGCAGCTTGTGCGCGAGCGCCGGGTGGTCGGCTTCGACGGCATCGGCCGTCTGCGCGAAGAAACGCTGCATCACCTTCCACAGCCGCACGCTCGTGATCGCGGCCGCGTCGTCTTCCGCGAGGCTCGGAATCAGCGGCGTATCGGGCCGCCAGCGCGCCGGCGTGACCGGCAGCCGGCGCGCGACCAGATAGCGATCGAGCGCCGTGCGCGCGAGCGGCGGCAGCGCGACGCGAGCGGCCTTGCTGCCCTTGCCGATCACCTTCAGCCACGCGTCGCCGTGCGCGTCCGTCTCGATGTCGCCGAGCGTCGCGCCGACCAGTTCGCTCGCGCGCAGCCCCGTCGCATAACCGAAATCGAGGATGAAGCGCAGCCGTTGCGCGGCGGCCGGCGTCCAGCCCGACTGCGGCGCACCGTCGGCCGTGCGCTTGCCGAACTCGAGCCCGTCGGCGATCGTGCGGACCAGCAGCCACTCGCCTTCGGTGAACGCATGCGACGTATCGAGCGCGGTCACGCCGCGCGTGTCGCGCACCTTCACGCCCGCGAACGGATTCGCGAGCAGGTAGCGCTGCTCGATCAGCCAGCGGAACAGCGCGCCGAGCACCGACAGCGTGTACGCCGCCGACCGCGCGGACAACGCACCGGAAAACGGCCGCCAGTCGGGCGCGCCGCGCGGCCGCACGGGCCCGACCCAGCGTTCGTGCGGCGTCGGGCGGCGGATGAACGCGCGATACGCGAGCGCGTCCTCGGTCGTCAGCGACGACAGCGCGCGGCCGCGCTCGACGATCGCCCACAGGATCAGCCGCTCGGCCTCTTTCCGGTACGCGCGCCGCGTCGCGGCCGCTTCGTGCAGCGACAGCCACGCGTGCACGGCCGCGTAATCGTTGTCCGCATCGAGCGTGCGGGTCGCGCGCGGCGCGCGGAACGTGCCGGCCGAGCCGTCGACTTCGTGCGGCAGCTTCAGGTGCTCCCACGGCACGATGCTGCCGCGCGGCGTCGCGGCGATCAGCGCGCGCGCCCGCTCAGTCAGGTCCGGATGCGCGGCGAAGAACGCCTCGATGCGCCGCGCGCTGGCCATGCCGAGGCCCGCGATCGCACGCCACCACTGGCGCCGGCGCGGAATCCGCACCGTCAGGTCGGCGAGCGTCGCGATCCCGTGCGCACGCAGTGCCACGACCGCGCGCGCCGGCAGCCACAGGCCGACGTCGTCGCTGATTTGCGGGCCCGGCGCACGCGCATGGCGCAACTGGCCGATCGCGTCGGTGGCCGCTTTCGCCTCCCGTAGACGCTCACCGTCCGCGTGGCCGAGCCGGTCCGCGAGATCGGGGCGGCCGACCTGTCGCGCGACACGCACGAGGCGACGGCGAATCGCGCCGATCACGCCACGCGCCGACCGCCCGTCGCCGAGCCGGTCGGGCAGGTAGCGCTCGACGGCCTGGCGCACGGTCATGCCCGCGTACCATGCGCGCAGTGCGGCCAGTTCGTCGGCGTCGGGAAAGCCTGCGGGCGCAGGTGCGGAATCGGGGGGAAGCGGTGAAGCGAGGCGCGGTTTCATGGGCGCCAGTTTGACAGAAGCGCCGAGCGGGCGGCAACGTTGAAGCCGCTGATGATTCAGGCCGGCAGGGACGGCACGAACGCACCGGCGACGACACGCGACCACGCGACATCACGGCGGGGCAACGGCTGTCGCCGGTCGTCGCGAAACCGGGGCAGGACGTGCGCCGCCACCTCCCCCGGGCGCGTCACGCCTCGTCTTTCGGCCCCGGGTTCAGCATCACGACGAAGCCGGCGACGCCGACGATCAACGCGATGGCGCCGCCGCGCAATGCCGTCGCGGCATCGAACAGCAGGCCCGTCACGACGGCCATCATCCCGGCGAGCGACACGAACACGGCGATCGCCGCGACGACGATCCGGTACTGGCGGCGTATCATCGCGCGCGCCGCGTCATGCCGCGGCGGCGGCGGCCGACTCGTCGGCGTCGTCGCCGCGAATCAGCAGCACCGGGCACTTCGAGCCGCGCACGAAACGCTCTGCGACGCTGCCGAGCAGCACGCGCCGGATGCCGCGCCGCCCATGCGTGCCGACCACCGCGAGATCGATCCCGTGTTCCTTCACGTAGCGTTGCAGGCGCTCCGCGACGTCCTCGCCGATGCTCTCGGTCTCGATCAGTTCCGCTTCGCCGTTCGCGCCGGCCAGCGCGATGATCTGTTCCGCTTCGCGCAGCACCTTGCGCCCGTCGTCGCGGATTTCCTCGACGAGCGCGTGCGGATCGAGACGGCCCGCATACGTGAACAGCGCCGACTTGTCGACCACATACACGGCGGTGACGTGCGTATCGCCCGCCAGCGCCACCTTCACGGCTTCGGCAAGCGCCTGTTTCGACGAAGCGCTGCCGTCGACGGCCACCATGATCTTCTCGTACATGCGAACCTCGCTGGGGTGAGTTTTTGCATGGCCGCGCGCGCTGTTGCGTGCAGCCCTGTCTCCATCATCGGCCGACAGCGGGTTCGAACATTGACGGCGGTCAAGCCCGGCGGCGCCCGCGCATGCGGCAAAACGGCGCGACGGGAAGCGGGAGGCTTGTATTTGGGCAACGCCGCGAACCGGCCCGGCAATGCATGCGCCGATGCCCTTTCGAGCGCGCATCGCGCCGAAGGCGCTATCATCGAACGTGCGACTTTCGTCCGGCCCTTTTTTGCCGGCCCCACTTTCAACTCGCTCAACCGACATGACAACGACTACCGAACGCGTGGACGGCGCCGCCCAGCATCTCGTCGCCGCCCGCCATGCCGGCTCGCCCGGCCCGCTGCTGCCCGATGCACTGCGTCCCGACGACATCGACACCGCGCTCGCGATCCAGCAGCGCGTGGCCGACCTGCTCGGCGAACCCGTCGGCGGATGGAAATGCGCGCTGCCGCCGCCCGATCGCGTGATCCTCGCGCCGATCTTCGCGTCGACGATCCGCGAAGCCGATGCGCCGTACCGCGTCGTCGGCGGGCCGATCGTGCGGATCGAACCGGAAATCGCATTCGTGCTCGATCGCGACCTGCCGGCGCGCGAGCAGCCGTACGACGAAGGCGACGTGCGCGCGGCGATCCGGGAAGTGCGCATCGTGCTCGAGATACTCGGCTGCCGTTATGCGGAGCCGGCGCGCGCGTCGAAGTTCGAGCTGCTCGCCGACGGGCAATTCAACCAGGGGCTGTGCGTCGGCCCGGTCGTGCCCGACGGGTTGAACGTGCCGCTCGCGACGCTCGCGCTGTCGTTCGAAGGCGCGCTGAACCGCACGATCGACGGCATTCATCCGGATGGCGATCCGCTGAAGCCACTGGTATGGCTCGTCAATTACCTCGCGTCGCGCGGCGATGCGGTGCGCGCCGGCCAGATCGTGACGACCGGCTCGTACGCGGGCGCGATCGAGGTGCCGCTCGGCGATGTGCTGACGGTGCGCTTCGGCGAGCTCGGCAGCCTGTCGGTGACGTTGACCGCGTGACGGGTCAGGTCTCTTTCACGCCCGGACCGCCATGTCGCTGACACCGCTTCCCGCCCTGCTCGACGCCACCCTGCGCACCGTCGCGCGCCGTTACCGGCTGCCGCCGCTCGAACGCGCGTCGGCGCTGACCGACGCGACGAACCCGGCCACCGCGCTGGCGATCGTGATCGAGGAAGCGCGCCGGATGCGGGCGGACGGCCGCGCGCCCGGCGCGGACTTGCGGCAGCGCTTCATCGATGCGCTCGCGCGGATGATCCGCGACGCGATGGACCCGTCATCCGGCGATCCGTCGTTCCAGGCATCGGTGCTGCGTCACGATGCGCCGAACGTGCGCGAATACGCGTCGCTGTCCGCGCACGCCGAGCAGGACCGGCGCGCGCTCCACTCGGCCGTCAATGCGATCGCGCACCCGGCCAAGCTCGAACGCAGCGCCCAGGCATGGCAGCGCGACGGCCTCGCGCGCCTGCATGCGGCCGCGACCGCGGCGGCGTGGGCCGAATTGCACGCGGCGCTCACGCAACTGCTCGCGCTGCCCGACATGGCCGCCGACGCAGCGTTCGAGCAGGACATCGTCAAACTGAAGGACAGCCCCGCGCTCGAACGCTTGCTGCGACTCGACGCACTGGCCTCGGACGAGGACGTCCGTCGCTACCGCGCGCTATGGGTCCGCCAGGGTCCGCTGGTCGGCAGCACGGTCGCCGTCGCGCAGGGCGCCGCGTCGCAGCGGCGCGGCGCGGCCGTCGAAGCGCTGGCGGCACAGGCGCTCGACGCGCTGGCGCGCAAGCTCGACGCGGTGGACGAGCAGCGCACCTACCGCGTGGTCACGTCGATGCGCGTGCCGTCGTCGATCCCGGGCCGGCACGACCGCGCGAAAACCGAATGGGATGCGATTCTGCTCGAACGCGCGCGCGGCAACGACTCAGCTTCCGCATGGAACGTGCGATTCCTCGTCGAAGCGAAGGCATCCGCGGATGCCGCGACGACCGATCTGCCGCGCCTGCTGCGCGGCCTGACCCTGCTCGCGCAGGCGGCGCCCGACACGGTCTATGCGTTCGAGACGCACCAGGGCACGGTGCGCGTGCATGGCGCATCGCTGCACGCATTGACGACCGACGAAGCGGCGCTGCCGCGCGAAGTGCTGTATTGCTGCGATGCGTCCGCGGACACGACGCCGCGCCTGCTGGGCGCCGCGAGCCGGATGCAGTTGCTGTCCGCGCAGGCGAGCCTCGAATACGCGAGCGCGCTCGCGCAACGGCCGGACGCCGATCCGGACGGCCTCGGCGTCATCTGGCATGCGCTGCTGACCCTGCCGCAATGGCAAGCCGTGCTGCATCAGTACCCGTCGTTGCGGCAGGTGCGCGAGCTGATGGTCGCCATCGACGACTTGCGCGCGGCGCTCGACGAGATGGACGACGGAGGCATCGCCAGCAGCGTCTGTGCGTGATGCTCTAGCGCGCGTTCACCGCGCGATGCTCACGCGCGGCCCGCTCAGTTGGTGAGCACCCCGAACGGCAGCGTCCATCCCGCCAGCCGGCCGCCGTCGCCCCAGCGCGCATCGGCCGCATCGCACGGCAGCAGGATCGGCGCGGCCGCGCACTCGAGCGTCTCCTTCGGCGTGTGGCCGAATTCCGCCTTGAACAGCCGGTGGAAATACTTCTCGTCGGGAAAGCCGTGCGCCCACGCGATTTCCGCGATGCGCTGATGCCGGCGCTGCGGATCGCCGAGCACGTGATATGCGTGACGCAAGCGCCGCCGCGTGATCTGCCGCATCACGCCGCCCTCCTCCTTGAACAACTGATAGAGCCGCGCCCGCGACACGCCGATGTCGCGGCAGATCCGTTCGGGCGTGAGGTCCGGCTCCAGCAGATGCACGTCGATGTAGCGACGCACGCGGTCGACCAGCGCATGCTCGATCGGGCCGCGCGCATCGTTCAACGCCTGCGCGGTCGGCGACACCGCCGCGGCCAGCAGCAACAGCATCGATTGAACGATGCTCGGCACGTCCTGCATGCGCAGGTTCGGCAGGTTCCGGAACAGCGACAGCATCTGGTCGGCGACCAGCCGGCTCACGCCGCTCGTCAGCGTCTGGCCGTGCGCCTGTGCCGCATGGGCCGGCAGCAGGTAGCGGGGCACGACGAGGCTGATCACGTCGCCTGCCTCGACCTTGCTGTCGTTGATCTGCGCGACGTCGTAGACGAACAGCTCGCCCGCGCCCTTGATCAACTCGGGCCCGCCGGTATGGCTCGCGACCCGACCGCCGAGCAGCAGCGTGAAGCGGATCGAATCCTGCCCGTCGAGCCGGATCCTTCGCGGCGTTCGGCGGACCGTATAGATCGGCGCGCGCGAGTGCCAGTGCCGGCCCGACAAGATCAGCGGGCCGAGCGCCGCGCCGCTGGCTTCCGCGTCGCACGGGCCGTGGCCGCCGTCGTCGTCGAGCCGGTAGTCGCACAGCATGTCCTTGACCCAGACGTGGAACCGGTCCGGCTCGGGGTAGTCGATCGTGCGGAACGTGAAAACAGGGACAAAAGCAGCTTGATCCATGACAGTTTTTTTATCGAACCGGCGGACAGGAAGAATCGGTTCGTCGATTATCGGACCAAATTGCGCGGGCGCAAGGCCCGCGCGATGCATCGTCCCTCCAAAGCGATCGACCGACGCCCGGCGGCGGGCGTGGTCGTCATCACGGCCATCAGCGTTGCGGATGGCATTCCCAGTTGTTGTACGTCGGCCGATCGATCGGCGTGAGCCCCGGAATCATGAACACCGTACAGCCGAAACGCCGCCCCCTGCCGGTCGTCGCGTCGTAACTCACCTTCTGGCCGCCCAGCCCGTCCTTCTTCCCGTACTGGACGTTGGCGATCGTGATCTCGTCCGACGACGCGAGCCCGAGCGTCTTCGCGGTCGACGTCTGCACGTCGACCATGTTCATCTGCGTCGAGCCGCACGCGGCGAGCACGAGGCCGGCGACGGTGACGGCTAGCCCGGTCCGGGCGGTGCAATACAAGGTCTGCTTCATGGTTTCTCCTTCATTTCCCCAATGCGAGGCGCTTACGTGCCCGGCGTATAAAAGCTGGCCTGGATCTGGCTGCCGATCGTCGCGACGTACGATTGCCAGAGCAGCGCCATCGCCCCCGTCGCGTTGACGGCCAGCGCGGGCCACGACGCGCTCTGCGGTGCCACCGTCGACGCGCTCCACGCGCCCTTCCGGTAACTGGCGGCGATCACGGCCGAGCCGCCCGGCAAGCCCGTGTCCTGCCACGCAGCCGTCACGTCGCCTCCCGCGTCGACCACGAGCGGCGGGTACTGGATTGCCGCGCCGTTCAGGTGTTCCGTCAGCCGCTGCAACGGCCCCCAGTTGCCGCTGGCATCGGACACGCTCACCTGCAGCGCCGCGCCGCCTTCCGCCCACATCGCAGCGGCCACGCCGTTTTCGTTGACGGCCAGCATCGGCGTCGCGATGAAACCGGTCGGCTCCACGATCGCGGGCGCGACGGGTTGCGACGGCTGCCACCCGGTGCCGGACACATAGCGTTGCGACATCGTCGTGGTAGTGATGTGCCCGCCCGTCACGTCGAGCTGCCCCCAGAGCAGCGTGATGTTGCCCTTCGCGTCCATGCCGGCCACCGGCGAGATGATCGTCGTGAACAGGCTCGTGTTCGATACGGCCTGATTGACGTCGGTCCAGCCGCTGGTCGCGTCGTACGTGGCCGTCCACAACGCCGAGTGCGTATGGTTGGTCTGCCGCCACGCGAGCACGGCGCGGCCGGACGACAGGACCGAGATCATCGGCCCGACGTTGTCGGTGTCGCCGGTCACCGCGCCCGGCCCGCTCTGCACCGGCATCTGGATCAGCGCCGTCGGCGACCACTGGCCGGCCTGCGTGTAGCGCGTCCATGCGATACGCGTATCGAGCAGGCTGATCGACTGGGTCCACGCGACGAGCGTGTTGCCCTGGCCGTCGATCCCGGCCGTATAGGTCGAGCCCGTCACGTCCGGCGCCACTTCGAACGGCGTGCCCCATCCGCCGGCCGGGGTGTACGGCCGCGCCCACAGCGCATACGTGTTCGGGCCCGGCATCCATTCGGTCCAGAACGCGACGGCCTGCCCGCTCGCGTTGCCGACCACGCGCGACGGGCTCGAGCTCGTCGTGTTCATCGAATGCGAGCCGTCGCCCGTGTCGAGCCGCGTCGCGGTTCCCCAGCCGGCGCCCGCGGCATAGCGCGCACCCCACATCTCGTTGCCGTTCGCGCCGGTCGAGCCGTTGGTCATCCACGTGGCGAGCGCATTGCCGCTCGCGTCGATCGTCACGCTCGGGGCGCCCTCCGGCCCCTTGCCGTCCACCGCGGCGGCCGTCGACCAGCCGGCCTGCGGCTGGGTGGCGCCGCCGCCGGTCGGGCTGCCGTTCGACCCGCCGCTCGAACCACCGCCGGGCGACGTCGAGCCGGACGGCGAACCGGGATTCGTCGGCGTCGACGACGATGACGACGCGCCACCGTTCGTCGCGACATCGTCGCCGCCGCATGCGGTCAGCGCGAGCGCGGCGGCCATGACCATCCATGTAATGGGTTTCATCGGAATCCTCTTGTTGTCATTTTCCGGCGCACTCTCGTCTGCCGTTGGCCGATACGACGTATCGTGTCGCCCTTTAAATTGCTAAGCAATGCTATTGAACAGGCATGGAAACCGGCATCCGTTCGCATCCCTCTCATGATCGATTCCGTCGCGCAGATCGACGCGAACGCCGCTTTCGGCAGACCTCCCCCGTCGGGCAGCGCGGACCCGTCAGGTCGTCTATCGTCGGACGTCCGCCACCGCCGGCTGCATCTTAATTCAAGCGATCCGGATTCAAGGTGGCGTTGCGTCCACACTGAGTGGATTTCCATTTCACGGGGCCGGCCCCCGGCGCGGCTCGCGGCGCCGCGCACCGCCGGCTGTCACGCCCCGTGAGGTACGATACGCGCCGGAGCAAAACGCCCCCTGAGAGAACCGGCCGTCGCGGCCCCAACCCGGCACAAGAAAAATGCGAAGAAACCCGACGCTGAACCGAACCCTGTTCGCCGCGCTGGCGGCCAGCCTGCTGTGGATACCCGCCGCCCGCGCCAGCGGGGACGACAGCTGCTACGTGCCGAACACGCTCCGGCAGACTTCATACTCGTGCGGCAACGTACCGATGCTGACGCCCGCCAACGACACGCGCATCAACGCGATGCTGATGATGGTCGACAGCGCCAAGGTCGCGCAGGTGTTTCCGGACCCGAAGGCCATCCCGGCGAAAGAGCGGATCAACCAGATCGTCGTGCCGTTCCCGATGGACTTCTCCGGATGGATCTACATCGGCCAGAAGGAGCCCGACAAGACCGGCGGCGCGGCGGACGCCGATGCGTCGTCGAACCGGTACGCGGACGGCGAAGGCAGCATCTGCCGCAGCATGAGCGCGGGCGCGGACGCGTTCAACGCTGCACTGGGCGGCGCCGGCGGCCTGCCCGCCGACGAAGCTACGCGCCTGCGCGCGGCGCGCGCCGACATCGCGCAGAAGACCTGCGCGGCGGGCGGCGCGAGCGCCGCGTGGACGAAGCCGCCGGTCAAGTCGCCGCTCGGCCAGCAGTTCGCCGCGTACCTCGACGGCACGAACGCGTTCTACCGCGCCGACTTCCTCACCGCGACCCGCGCGTTCGCGAACGCCTCGCACAGCGCGGACCCGTGGCTGAAGGAAACCGGCCTCTACATGGCCGGGCGCGCGCAGTTGAACGCCGCGCAAGCCAACGTATTCGACAACGACAACCCGACGCCGACGCGCGCGCGCGTGACGAAGGTGTCGCTCGACGCGGCGAACACGGTGTTCCAGACCTACCTGAAGGTGTATCCGAAGGGGCGCTATGCGGTGTCCGCGAACGGGCTGCTGCGACGGGTCGCGTGGCTCGGCGGGAACGTCACGCAGCAGGCCGACCTGTACGGCCATGCGCTCGCGCGCTGGTCGCCGGCCACGTCGAACGTGCCGCTGATGCAACTGGCGAACGAACTCGACAGCAAGCTGCTGTTCGGCTCGGCATTCGATGCAAGCCAGATCCAGTCGCCGACCGTGCTCGCCACCGTCGACCTGCTGCGCATGCGCGCGTCGGACAGCAGCGATGCGAGCCGCAAGCCGATGACGCTCGACGAACTGCAGGCGCAGAAGCCGCGCTTCGCGAACGCGCCCGCGCTCTACGACTACCTGCTTGCAACCTGGTACGTGCAGATCGGGCACAAGCCGGACGCCGCCCTCGACCTGCTGCCGCAAACGCCCGCCGCGCCGCTCGACTACTTCGGCCTCAGCCAGCAGGCGCTGCGCGGGTTCGCGCTGGAGGACAGCGGCCAGAACGACAAGGCGCGCCAGCTGTGGCGCGACCTGATCCCGCTCGCGACGTTCCGCTTCCAGCGCGAAATGCTGGAGCTCGCGCTCGCGATCAACCTGGAGCAGGCCGGGCTCGTCAACGACGCGTTCGCCGACGATTCGCTCGTGCAGAACGCCGCGATCCGCGCGGTGCTGCTGCAGCGCGCGGCCAATGCCGACCTGCTGCGCGCGCAGGCGCAGAATCAGGCGACGAGCGGCGCGCTGCGCGACACCGCGCTGTACACGCTGCTGTACAAGGAGCTCACGCGCTCGCACTACGCGGATTTCATCGCCGATACCGCGCTGGTGCCCGGCGCGCCCGCCGCTCCGTTGAAACCGTTCATCGCCGCCGGCACGAAAAACGAAGACGGCTACGCGTGCCTGTCGGCGCACGACATCGCCGCGACGCTGCAGCAGAATCCGGCCGATCCGAAAGGACTGAACTGCCTCGCCGATTTCGTGCGGCTGCATCCGCCCGCGTCCGGCCTCGAAACCGATCCGGTGCCGCCGTGGGTCCGCAGCGCGTCGAACGCGGCCGCCACGCGCGTGCCGCCGACGCTCGGCGCGGCGCCGTCGCAGTTCGCGGGCGCGCCGTACGAGCGGATGTCGAGCTACGTGACCGTGATGGCCGATACGCAGGCGAACCCGAACGACCGCGCATACGCGTTCTACCGCGCGATCAAGTGCTACGCGCCGGGCGGCTCCAACGAATGCGGCGGCAAGGAGGTGCCGAAGAGCACGCGCAAGCGCTGGTTCGATACGCTGAAGACCGCCTATCCGGGCAGCCCGTGGGCGCAGAAGCTTCGCTACTACTGGTAAGCGCCATATGAAGCGCATCGCGTGCGTCGCGCTGCTGCTGGCCGCGCGCGTCGCGCTGGCCGGCACCGTCGACGCCGCGCGGTACGACGCGTTCTGGCTATGGGCGGGCGTGAAGCCGCAGGCGGTCGTGCGCGGCGCGCGCGTCGTCTATGTGCTGCAAGGGCAGATCGAGGCGTCGCCGCGGGACGAGTCGCAGGTGCGCGTGATCGCGCAGGGCGTCGCGCTGCCGCCCGCGCCCGACGCGCGCGTGTGGCTCGTCTATCGTGCGCATACGCTGCGCTGGACGCCGCGCGTCACGCAGATCATGCTCGCGCAACTCGCTCGCTGGCGTGCGTCGGGCCGCACGATCGCCGGCATCCAGATCGACTTCGATGCCGGTACGCGCCATCTGCAGGATTACCTCGCGTTCCTGCAAACGCTGCGCGAGACGTTGCCCGCCGATTGCCGGCTGAGCATTACAGGGTTGCTCGACTGGAGCAGCCGCATCGATACCGACCAGGTCAACCAGCTCAAGGGGATCGTCGACGAAGTGGTCGTGCAGACCTATCAGGGGCGCCGCACGATTCCCGACTATGCGACGTACCTGCCGCGCGTCGCGCGGCTGCAACTGCCGTTCCGGATCGGCGTGATCCAGGGCGGCGAGTGGGATGCGCCGCCGTATCTCGCATCGAATCCGTGGTTCCGCGGTTATGTCGTGTTCCTGCGCAACGAGTAACGGGTAGCGGTTGGCGGGCGAAAACACGGCGAGGACGACCCGGCAACCGCAGCCATCGCCGCTGCCGGATCGCTGCCTTCAACGGCGCCGCCCGCCGCAGCGGGCCGGCGCCGCCATCATTACGCCCGCACGAACGCGAGCAGGTCGGCGTTGAGCACGTCCGCGTTGACCGTCAGCATCCCGTGCGAATAGCCGGGATACGTCTTCAGCGTGCCGTTCTTCAGCAGCTTGATCGACTTCAGCGCGGCATCCGCGATCGGCACGATCTGGTCGTCCTCGCCATGCAGCACGAGCGTCGAGACGGAGATCGACTTCAGGTCCTCGGTCTGGTCCGTTTCCGAAAACGCCTTGATGCCGTCGTAATGCGCCTTCGCGCTGCCTTCCATCCCCTGCCGCCACCAGTTGCGGATCACGCCCTGATGCACGGTCGCGCCTTCGCGGTTGAACCCGTAGAACGGGCCGCTCGGCACGTCGAGGAAGAACTGCGCGCGATTGTCGGCGAGCGCCTTGCGGAAACCGTCGAACACCTCGAGCGGCAAGCCTTCGGGGTTCGAATCGGTTTTCACCATCAGCGGCGGCACCGCGCTGACGAGCACGGCCTTCGCGACGCGGCCGGCCGGCTCGCCGTGCTTCGCGACGTAGCGCGCCACTTCGCCGCCGCCCGTCGAGTGACCGATATGCACCGCATTGCGCAGGTCGAGCGCTTCGACGACCGCGAATGCGTCGGCGGCGTAATGATCCATGTCGTGGCCGTCCCAGACCTGCGCCGAGCGGCCATGGCCGCGGCGGTCGTGCGCGACCACGCGATAGCCATGCTGGACGAAGAACAGCAGTTGCGCATCCCAGTCGTCGCTGGACAGCGGCCAGCCGTGGTGGAACACGATGGGCTGCGCGTCTTTCGGGCCCCAATCCTTGTAGAAAATCTCGACGTTGTCCTTCGTGGTGACGTATGGCATCGCGGTGCTCCTGTGAGGTGGATGGACGTGGCGAACGGGCCGCTGCCATTATCGGCTTTATTGTGAAACCACGACGCCATCGTGCAATGCGATGGCCGATCGTCCACCGGCAGGAAACGAACGACGCCGCCCGCGTCAGCCGTCAGCCGTCCGTCGACACCGTCACGGCTTCCCACGCGCGGATTTCGTCGTCCAGCGCCGCCAGCTTGTTGCGCACGAGCCGCAGCGCGTCGCTGCCGAGCAGCAGATGCGCGGGCGGATGGTCTGCTGCCATCACGGCGAGCATCGCCCGCGCGGCCTTCGCGGGGTCGCCCAGCTGCTTGCCGCTTTTCTCCTCGCGCGCGCGGCGGATCGGGTCGAACAGCGCGTCGTAGTCGGCGATCGAGCGCGGTGTGCGCGCCATCGAGCGGCCGGCCCAGTCGGTGCGGAACGAACCCGGCGCCACGGCCGTCACCGCGATGCCGAACGGCTCGAGCTCCTTGCCGAGGGCCTCGGAAATGCCCTCCAGCGCGAACTTGCTGCCGCAGTAGTACGCGATGCCCGGCATCGTGATGTGCCCGCCCATCGACGTGATGTTCAGGATGCGGCCGCGCCGGCGTTCGCGCATGAACGGCACGACGGCCTTCATCATCGCGACCGCGCCGAACACGTTCACGTCGAACTGCCGGCGCATCTCGTCGAGCGGCGCTTCCTCCATGATCCCTTCGTGCCCGTAACCCGCGTTGTTCACCAGCACGTCGACGGGCCCGACCTTCGCCTCGATGTCCGCGACGACGCCGTCGATGCGGTCGAAATCGGTCACGTCGAGCACGCGCGCGACGGCCGCCTGCGCGGACAGCGCTTCGAAGTCGCGCGCCGCCTGCGCGCTGCGCACCGTGCCGACCACCGTGTGACCGGCGGCCAGCGCCTCCTGGGCCAGCGCGCGACCGAACCCGCTGCTGACGCCGGTAATGAGCATGAGGTTGCCGGATGCCATGTGAGCTTCTCCCGAATGTGGATTGAAGCGTGCATACTAGTCTGGCGAACGATACCGAATAAGCCCGATTCCGCTGATTTTCTTGCACAAAACTATGAGCGCCGCACCCGCCCCTGCCCGATCTCCATCGCCGTCGCCGCGCGAGCGCAAGCGCCTGGTGACGCTGCTGCGCGCGCTGGCGCCCGACGAGGGCTACAACCTGACCGCGCTGCCGAGCGTGCGCATCCTGCGCTCGAACCGCGCGCTGTCGCGCACGCCGGTGCTGTACGACCCCGGCATCGTGATCGTGTGCCAGGGATCGAAGCGCGGCTACTTCGGCGGCGAGCGCTATCTGTACGACGAACACCATTACCTGGCCGTCTCCGTGCCCGTCCCGTTCAGCATGGAAACCGACGCGACGCCTGAGCGCCCGCTGCTCGCGCTGTACCTGCACCTCGATTTCACGCTGGCCGCGGAACTCGCCGCGCAGATCGATCGCGCCGGCGTCGCGGAAACCGTGCAGGCGCCGAAAAGCATGATGTCGACGCCGATGGATGAGGCGATGCACGCGTCGGTGCTGCGTTTCGTCGACGCGATGCAGCGGCCGCTCGACGCCGCGGTGCTCGGCCCGGCGCTGCTTCGCGAGCTGTATTTCCGCGTGCTGACCGGCGCGCAGGGCAACGCGATGCGCAGCGCACTGGCGATGCGCGGGCAATTCGGCCGGATCGGGCGGTCGTTACGCATGATCCATGCCGATTACGCGCAGCCGCTCGACGTGCCGCAACTGGCCGACGCAGCCGGGATGAGCGTGCCGAGCTTTCACAGTCACTTCAAGGCGATCACGCAGGTGTCGCCGATGCAGTACCTGAAGTCGACGCGCCTGCATCAGGCGCGATTATTGATGGTGCGCCAGGACCTGACGGCGGAGGCGGCCGGCTACGCGGTCGGCTATACGAGCCCGTCACAGTTCAGCCGGGAGTTCAAACGCCTGTTCGGCTTGACGCCGGCGAAGGAAACGCAGCGCATGCGCGCGAGCTTCGCGATTCCGGAAGCGTTCGACGATGCGGTGTTCGTGTCGTCGCATTGACGTCATTGACGTGCGCCGAACCGGGCGCGCGACGCACGCGTTCATCGCGCGGCGTCGAGCGCGAGGCCGGCCAGCGACTTCAGGATGAACGCGGTCACGCCCCAGATGTCCTGCGGCTGATCGGCCCAATACCCGCCGCCCGCACGTTCGCCGTCCGCGCATTGCCGCGGCAAATCCGATTCACCAGCGCGGCGAACGGGAACACGACAATTTCCTCGGCTCAACCGGCCGACATCGGTTCGCCCGCGGCACCGACCGTCGCACGGGATGTCCCGATCCACGCGGCCGCCGTCACCGCACCGGCCGCGACGAGCATCATCGCGCCCCACCCGATCCGTTCGACGAGCATGCCTGCCGCCACGGCGCCGCCGGCGCCGGCCGCGTAATACGACGTCAGGTACGCGGCGTTCAACGCACCGGCCCGCGCCGGCTGAATCGCGACGACACGGGCCTGGTTCGCGACCTGCGCGGCGAAACAACCGGCATCGAACAACGCCAGCCCGACGCCCAGCCAGCCCGGATGCCCCAGCGCAACGCCAAGCAGCAACGTGGCAAGCGCCGCCACAGCGAGCCCGCCGCCGATCACCGCGCGATCGCCGAAGCGATCCGTGAGCTTGCCGGCCACGCGCGTCACGCCCAGGCCGAGCACGCCGGCGAGACTGTATGCGCCGATCGCGGCCGCTCCGAGGTTGTACGGCGGCGCGGCCAGACGGATCGCCAGCCCCACCCACACCAGATTGAACGCGAAGAACCACAGCATGCCGGCGCAGGTGCGGCGCCTCAATGCGGCGCTGTCGCGCAACAGCCGCGCAATCGCGCCGATCGTGGCGGCGTGGCCGGAACGCCGCTCGGGGCCACCGCCGGGCAACAGTACGCCACTGCCGACGGCCGCCAGCGCCACGCAACCGGCCAATGCGAGCAGCGCACCTCGCCATCCGCACCATTGCGCCAACGCACCGCCAACGAAACGGCTCAGCAGGATGCCGGCGGAAATGCCCGCGGAGACCACACCCATCGCCCCGCCGCGCCGATGCGGATCCGCGTGCTTTCCGACGACCGCGCTGCATTGCGCCGCGACCGTCGTGGCCGCCCCCACCAACAGGAAGCAGGCGTCGAGCGCGAGCGGCGTCGACGACAGCGACGCGCACGCGAGCACCATCGCGAGCACGCCCATTTGCGCTGGAATGAGCGTGCGCGGACCGAACCGGTCGACCAGCGGAACCAGCAGCGCAAGGCCGGCCAGATAGCCGAGCATCGTCACGGACGCGAGCGTCGCCATCCGCGCGGCCGGCACGCCGAAGCTGCCGGCAATGGCCGACAGCGACGGCTGCAGCGCATAGCCGTTGGCGATCGCAACGCCCGCCGCGAGCGCCAGCATCGCGATCGCGGTGCGGGACAGGAATGCGTGCGGGCCGGCGGCCGTCATGCGACGGTCCGGACCGCGATCGCCTCGACCTCGACGCGAATCTCGGGATCGACGAACGGCAACGCATGGACCAGCGAGAACGCCGGCCGGATATCGCCGTATACCTCGCCGTGCGCCCGTGCCGCGTCCTCCCAATGGTCGAAATCCGCGACCATCAGCCGGCTCTGGACGACATCCGACAGCGCGAATCCGCTGTCCGCGAGGACCTTGCCGAGCGTCGCCAACGCATCGCGTGTCTGCGCATACACGTCGTCGCCTTTGCCGGCCGTCCCCGACACGTAGATCGTGTCGTCGACGACCACGGCACGCGAATAGCCCACCTTGGGCTCCCACGGGGAGCCGGTACTGATCCGTTGACGCATCTTGATGATCCTCCTCGGTAAGGTTCGAAAATCTCACTTACTACTTCGGTAGTAAGTGAGATCGATTCTATACTACTCCGGTAGTTAATCAAGCGCCCCGTGACACGCGTCACGGCAATTCGAGTCCATCACATGAACGAAAACGCGGAACTGATCACGTCATTGATCCGGCTTGGCTTCACGCAATACGAGGCGCAGGCGTACGCCGCCCTCGTCGGGCAAGCCGCGCTGACGGGTGCGGAAGTCGGCCGGCGCGCCGGCATGCCGCCATCGAAGGTCTACGAGACGCTCGGCCGTCTGGAGGCGCGCGGCGCGGTGCTCGTCAACCGCTCCGAGCCGGTCCGCTATGCAGCCGTGCCGCACCGGTCGTTGCTGGAAGAACTGCGCACGCGCTTCAACGCGGATCTCGACCTGGCGGCGGGCGCGCTCGACCGGCTGCCGGCGCGGCAGGAGCCGGGGCTGGTCTGGTCGTTGAGCGGACGCGGAGCGATCGTCAGCGCATTCGCGCGCGCGATCGACCAGGCGAAAACGGAAATCTTCGCGGGCGTGTGGGACGAGGAAATCGACGATCTCGGGCCGCTGCTCGAAGCGGCCGCGGCGCGCGGCGTCGATACGCACGTGGCGATCTACGGCAATCGCACGCTCAACGGCCCGCGCCACTACGACATGGCCAAATGCGGCGCCAGCGCGAGACTTCGGCTCTCGGGCCGACGGCTGGCCGTCGCGGTCGCGGACAACACCGAGGCGGTGGTGGCGGAATTCGGCGACCAGTCGCCCGATCACGCGACGCTGACGACCAATCCGGTCATCGCGCTGCTCGCGGTCGAGTACATCAAGGCCGACGTGAGCGGCCGCGTGTTGATCGACGCGATGAGTCCGGCGGAATACCGGAAAGTGCTGAAGCATCCCGACATGCAGACGATGCTTGCGCCGCTCGACAAGCAGGGCTGACCCACGCGAGATACCGATGCCCCCATACACCTTCCGCCTGCTGAACGTCTTCGCCGAATCGACGTTCGGCGGCAATCCGCTCTGCGTGTTCGACGATGCGCGCGGCATGGACGACGCGACCATGCAGGCGCTGGCCGTGCAGTTCAACCTGTCGGAGACGACCTTCGTGCTGCCGTCCGATCGGGCGCATGCACGCGTGCGCATCTTCACGCCCGGCTACGAGATGGCTTTCGCGGGCCATCCGACGCTCGGCACCGCGCACGTCGTGCGCGACCTGCTCCAGGCCGGCGACGCGCCGTCGCTCGAATTCAAGGCCGGCGTCGTCGACGTCACCGCGCGCGACGACGTGTGGACCTTCATCGCGCCGCACGCCGGCATGCCGAAGACGGCGCCGTGCGCGTTGCCCGATGCGCAGGTCGCGGCGCTGCTCGGGCTCGCGGAGGACGACCTGCTCGCACCGCCGCTGTGGGTCGACACCGGTGCCGACCAGTTGCTGGTTGCGCTCAAGGACCCGGCCGCCGTGCGGCGCGCGCAGCCCGACAGCGCGCACCTCGACATCTGGCCGCGAAGCAGCCTCGGCCGCAAGACCGCCTATGTATTCGCGTTCGACGCCGCGCGCCCGGGGACGGTCGTGTCCCGCTACTTCTTCGTGAAGCAAGGCGGCGGCGTGTCGGAAGATCCCGGCACCGGTTCGGCCTGTGCGAACCTGGGCGGCTGGCTGCTTGCCGCCAGTCACGATCTGCCGGCCGCGTTTCGGGTCGAGCAAGGCGAAGCCGTCGGCCGGCCTTGCCTGCTGCGCTTGTCGGTCGATGCCGCGGGCGAAATCGGCGTCGGCGGGCGCGTGATCGAAATCGGACGCGGCACGATCAACGTGTGATCGGCGCGCGCCCGCCGACGCCTTCACTCATCGCGCGCCCACCCGCCACACCGTCACTTCGTGCAGCGTCTCGCCCGGCTTGAGCGCCGTCGACGGGAAGGCCGGATGATTCGGCGAATCGGGAAAATGCTCGGCTTCCAGCGCGAACGCATCGGTTTGCCGGTACAGCGTGCCGCCCTTGCCCGCGACACTGCCGTTCAACCCGTTGGCCGTATAGAACTGCAGCCCCGGCTGCGTCGTGTACAGTTCGAGAAAACGCCCGGACGCCGGGTCATAAGCGCGCGCGGCAAACGCCGGCGCCGACTGGCCGCCCTGGTCGAGCACCCAGTTCTGGTCGTAGCCATGCGCGATCACGAGTTGCGGATACGCATCGCGCAAATGCGCGCCGATCGGCGTCAACTGGCGCAGATCCATCGGCGTGCCCGCGACGCTCGCCAGTTGCCCGGTCGGAATCGACGTGTCGTCGGTCGGCGTGAAACGCGAGGCGGCGATCTCGATCAATTGCCGCTCGACGCTGCCGCCCGCCTGCCCCGCCAGATTGAAGTAGCTGTGGTTGGTCAGGTTGACGACCGTGTCCGGGTCGGTCGTCGCGCGGTAGTCGATGCGGATCTGGTCGTCGCGGGTCAGCGTGTAGGTCACGTCCGTCGTCAACGTGCCGGGGAAGCCGTTCTCGCCGTCGGGGCTCACGTAGCGCAGCGTGACGCTCGAACCGGTCGCGTCGCTGTGGGTGCCGGTGACCTTCCACACCTTCGCGTCGAAACTGTCGGGGCCGCCGTGCAGCGTGTTCGGCCCGTCGTTGACCGGCAGCTTCCACGTTTTGCCGTCGAGCGCGAAACGCCCGCCCGCGATGCGGTTCGCATACCGGCCGATCAGCGCGCCGAAATGGATGTTGCCGTTGTGCGCTTCGTAGTCGCGCAGCGAATCGAAGCCGAGCACGATGTCGGCCACGTGGCCGGTGCGGTCGGGCACGTCGAGCGCCGTCACGATGCCGCCGTACGTGATGACCTTCAGCGTCACGCCGTGCCGGTTCGCGAGCGTGTACTGGCTCACCGCCTGCCCGGTCGCGGTCGTCCCGTAATCGGCGCGGCTGATCGAAACCTCGGGCACCGCCGATGCGATGGCTGCGTGCAGCCAGAATGTTGCGAACACACCTATCGCGAGCATCGGTTGTCGTGGCCAGCGTCGTTTCATGAAAATCTCCAAAGTGGTGCGGCCCGTGCTCGCGCGCAAGTTGCGTGCCTGCACGTACCGCGTTTGCCATGCTGCGCGTCTCGCCTCCGTCGCAGGCGCGGCGCTCACGTATGGTCCGCGCGCCACCGGCGAGGCGTGACACCGATCAACCGCGTAAACGTTCGCGAGAAATGGCTCTGATCGGCGAAGCCGCATGCAATGGCGATCATGCTCAACGGCACGTTCGGATTGCGCATCCATTCCTTCGCGCGTTCGACGCGCTGCACGATGAGCCAGCGATGCGGCGGCAGCCCGGTCGTTCGATGAAACGCCTTGACGAAATGGCTGCGAGACAACCCGCACGCGCTCGCCACGTCGGCCAGCCCGATGTTGCCGTCGAGGTGCGCGAGCAACAGCTCCTTCGCGCGGCGCGCCTGCGACGGCGTGAGCTTGCCGTCCGACTTTTCCCGCCGTTCGCCGACGCCGCCGTAACGATGCGCGACGTGTGCCTGAAACGCCAGCCCCACGTGATCGACGAAGATCTGCGACGCTTCGCCCGGCCGGGCCAGCGCCGGCAGCAGCGACTGGCCGAGCGCATGGATGATCGAGTCGTGGGTGCTCAGATGCGGCGGCAGATAAAGCTGCGGCCGCTGCCGGCCGCCGAGGTCGTCGACCGTTTCCTCGAGCGTGTGGCGCGGCAGATGGAAATGAAGGCAATCGAACGCGCCCTTGAGGTCGGCCACCCAGCGACGGTCGAGATCGTAGATCGACACGGTTCCCGCGCCATACGGGACGAACGGTGCGGGGCGGCCATCGAGCCACAGATCCTGTTCGCCGAACGCTCGCAACTGCAATACGATGAGATCCGTATTCTCGAGTTCATAGGGCGCGGTCAGCCCCATGTTCCTGCGCAAGCTCTGGAGTCGGACGATACCGATTTGCCCGTGCGGCAACGCTTGCGTGACGACGGTCTGCCTGACGTCGGCCGGCATGAAATCGGACGATGCGGTATCCGGCTGAGCGGCGGTCATGGGGCGATGGGGGAAAGGCGAATAACGGTACCTGCCACTCTAGCAAATCGCGGTGACGCATGCTGCGCGCGCCGCACCGGCACTGGTATGATGCGCCAGCCCCTCCCTACGGAATTCGCGATGAAGCTGTCATTCGAAGCGCTCGAAGCGCTGGACGCGATCGACCGCACCGGCACCTTTGCCGAAGCAGCGGAACTGCTGCATCGCGTCCCGTCCGCACTGACGTATCTCGTGCAGAAACTCGAAAGCGATCTCGGCGTGGCGCTGTTCGACCGCAGCGGGCGACGCGCGAAGCTCACGCATGCGGGACGCATCGTCGTCGAGGAAGGCCGGCGCCTGCTGCGCGCGGCCGAGCAGCTCGAAATGAAGGCACTGCGCGCGCAACAGGGCTGGGAAACGGAAGTCCGCGTCTGTATCGACGAAATCCTGCCGTTCGACGCGCTGTGGCCGTACGTGCACCGGTTCTACGCGCTCGGGATGGACACGCGGCTGCGGCTGTCGACCGAAGTGCTCGGCGGCGCATGGGATGCGCTGATTTCGCGGCGGGCGGATCTCGTCGTCGGCGCGGCGGGCGAACCGCCGGAATTGCCGGGCATCGTCGCGCGGCCGATCGGCTCGCTGAAACACGTGTTCGCGGTCGCGCCGTCCCATCCGCTCGCGGCGCTGCCCGAACCGCTGGCGATGGCGTCGGTCGTCCAGTATCGCGGCGCGGTGATCAGCGATACGTCGCGCGAATTGCAGCCGCAGTCGGTCGCGATCGATGCGGGCCAGCCGTATCTCGCGGTGCCGACGCTGGCCGCGAAACTGGAAGCGCAATGCGAAGGGCTCGCGGTCGGCACGCTGCCGGAATGCATCGCCGCGCGCGCGATCGCCGACGGCAAGCTCGTCGCGCGCCAGGTGACGGGCATGCGCGACACCACGCACTGCTATCTCGCGTGGCGCGGCGACGAGGCGGGCCGCGCGCTGCACTGGTGGGTCGAGCAACTCGACCAGCCCGATCTCGTCGAGCGTTTCACGACGCCGGACTGACGCGCCCGTTCACGGCCCGCCGACGCGCCGGCGGCCGCACGCGCGGCCGCCTCGTCGATGGCGGACGGCCCGGCATCGCGCGCGTCATGCTGCGCCCCGGCACGGCGCCACGCGCCGCAACAGAAAGCGCACGCCCATCCCCTCCCGCCGGCGGCCCTCACGATCCGGCCGCGCGTCAGCCGAGCGAATCGTGCAGCCGCTTCATTTCCTTCTCGAGCCAGCCGATCAGGCTGAACCCCGCGTGCGCCTGCTCGACCGGCGGAATCATCAGCCTTTCCTCGGTCGCGATGTGTTCGGTGAGCGACTCGCACATCAGCCTGCCGAGCGCCGGCTTCCGGCCGATCAGCGCCGACAGATCCTCGCTGCGAAGCTGATGCACGGTCATCGCGGTCACCGCGTGGACGGTCGCATGAAGTCGCGTGCCGGCGAGCACGACCGACTGCCCGATCGCATCGCCCGGCGCCATCCGCCGGACTTCGACGTCGCCGGACGCGCCCGGCACGAACACCGCCGCGACGCCCGATTCGACGATCGTCAGCACGCGCGATTCCGCATTCGACGCATAGATCACGTCGCCCTTGCCGAACGAACGCGATACCAGCGCATCGGCCAGCACGGCCAGATCGTCGTCGTCGACGCGCGCGAACAGTTCGACCGCGCGCAACAGCAGCAGCCGGCGCGATACCGGATGCCCTGGCGAGGTCGATGACGATACAGCCACCGGCACAGGCCCCGCGAGCGGCCGCCACACGACGCCCGCCGCGGCCAGATGCCGATGCGCGAGATCGTAGAGCGCATTGCGCACGGTCGTCTTCTTCTGCAGCGCGTCGACGTAGCAGATGAGTTCGTACTGGATCGCGTTCGCGCGGAACGCCTTCACGACGGCGATCGGCGCGGGGCGCGCGAGCACGTCGAGCGAACTCGCCGCGGCCCGCTCCAGCGCGCCGACGGCGACGGCCGGCCGCACCGCGGGATCGAGGTCGAGCGCGAGCGTGACGCCGTGCAGGCCGGCCGGCTCGCTCAGGTTCACGATGGTGGCGCGCGCCGCCGAGCTGTTCGGCACGACGACCAGGTTGCCGAGGTTGTCGATCAGCTTCGTCGAACGCCAGTTGCTCTCGACGATCCGCCCTTCGAGTTCGCCGATCGACACCGTATCGTCGAGCCGAAACGGTTGCGTGGTGTTCAGCACGAGCCCGGAGAACACGTCGTTCAGCGTGTTCTGGAGCGCGAGACCGAGTATCACCGCGACCGCGCCTGAGGTCGCGACCAAGCCGCTCAACGGCAGGCCGAGCACGTAACCCAGCGCGGCCACCGCGGCCGCGCCGAACACGATGCCCGCGGCGATGTCGTGAAAGAGCCGCTGGCTGTGCCACGCACGCGGCAGCAGCAGATGGTTGAGCAGCAGGCTGAACACGATCGCGCACTGGAGCCACCACGCGATGCAGACGGCCTGGACCACGATCCGGTCGAGCCCGCCGAGCGACGCGGGAACGGCGAGCGGGCTGACGCCGGTCGCGAACAGCACGGCGCTCAGCGCGGCGAACGCCGCGCAGCGCCGGATGGCGCGCGCCACGGGGCGATCGTGCCCGAACAGCCGCCACGCGGCGAGATCGGCGAGCACGATCGGCGCGCCGTAGATCGCCGTATCGGAGAAATTCAACATGTCGGATCGCCAGCGCGGCGCGCGAAAAGGGGGAAGCGGCAGCACGTCGGTCGCCGCGGGAACGGAATCGTCGGGCCCATGGCGTGCGGTCCGTCGGCGCGCTCGTTGCGGCTAGCTACGCCGACGCACGACGCCCGGCAACGGCACCGTCAACACGTAGCGGCCGGCGCCCGCGATCGCGATCGTGCCGAACAGGATCAGCAGCATCCACGCGAACTGCGCATCGCGCAGCGGCCAGTCCGGGTGGACGAACACCAGCGCGACGAGCGTGACGATCATCACCGGCAGCGCCGCCAGCCTCGGGAACAGACCGACGATCATGAAGATCGGGCACACGACCTCCGCGAAGATCGCGAACAGGATCGACAGCGTGCGGCCGAGATGGAACGGATCCTCGATGGCGGCGGCCTCGGCCGTGTAATGCACGATCTTCGGCAAGCCGTGCACCACGAGCAGCAGCACGCTGGCGGCGACACGCAGGAACAGCAGGCCGAGGTCGGTCGCGTGGCGGGAAAGGTCGGACGGGTCAGGTTTCATGCGGCGCTTCGTCGGTTGGGCGGGATGCGCGGCCGCGCGCACGCCGGGCGTTTCGCCGCGCCGGCGTTCAGCGGGGTCGCGCGATGTCGGCGGGCGCACGCGGTCGGCGCGCATGCGTGCCGACGAGGTGCCGGCGCGCTCCGTTCAGGCAATCTACGCGCGCCGCCCGCCGCCGTCCTGTAACCGGGCTGAATCGTTCTGAAACACGGCAGACGCGCGCGAACCCGGCGTCACGACTCGCGCGACGGCAGCTCGGCCTCGGCCGTATCGAGCCCGAGCGCGTGCACTTCCGACCACGCATCGTGCACGACCTGCGTCGACCCTGCGGTATGCGCGAGCGCCGCCGCGTACGCGGCCAGCAACCGCACGCGCGCATCGTCGGACACCGGGGTCGCGTCCGCGTCGCGCATCGCGTCGAGCGCGACGCGCGCCCGCTCGCGGCATTCGTCGACGAGCGACAGATCGAACAGGCAAGGCACCGCGACGGCCGCGAGCGCGATGCCGAGCGCCGCGTCGCCCTGCGCGGAAAACGCCCAGTCGAGCGCCGCACGCAGATTGCCGAGCTCGCGCCGCACCGCATCGAGCCGGGTCGCGCCGTCCGGCTCATTGCCCGGCTCGTCGCCGCCGTGGGTCGCGCGCCGGAACACCGCGAGGAAGTAGGTCGCATGCGCGCGCGCGGCAGCCGCCGCCTCGCCGTGACCGTCGAGCTGCTGTTGCGCGTAGGCCCGCGTGGTGGTCAGCAGCCGGTAGCGCGGCGCACCGTGCGCAGTCTCGAGGATCAGCAGCGACTTCGACACGAGGCCGGCGATCGTATCGAGCAGGTCGGCGCCGGCCAGCCCGTTGGCGCCGACGACCGCGCGCACGGCCTCGATCGAGAAGCCGTCGCGGAACACGCCGAGCCAGCGCAGCAGCAGGCGCTCGGCGTCGCCGAGCAACCGGTAGCTCCAGTCGTACATCGCCTGCAGCGTCTGATGGCGCGGCAACGCGGTGCGAAACCCGCCGGTCAGCAGCCGGAAGTGATCGTCGAGATGAGCGGCCAGCACGTCGATGCCCAGCACGGCCGCACGGGCCGCGGCCAGCTCGATCGCGAGCGGCAGGCCGTCGAGACGGCGGCAGACCGACGCCATCAACGACAGGCTGCGCGTATCGAGCGGAAAACGCGGATCGGCCGCGCGTGCCCGCGCCGCGAACAACTGCACCGCGCTCGCGCTCATCGCCTCGCGATCGCCGGCGCCTTCGCCGGGGACGTCGAGCGGCGGCACCGGGCACACGCGCTCGCCGTGGATGCGCAGCGATTCCCGGCTCGTCGCGAGCACGCACAGCCCGTCGTCCGCGTCGGTGAGCGCGCTCGCGATCTGCGCGGCGGCGTCGAGCAGGTGCTCGCAATTGTCGAGCACGAGCAGCATCCGGCGACGCGCGACGCGGGCGAGCACCGCTTCGAGCGTCAGCGACCCGGTCGGCTGCGCGATGCCGAACGCGCCGGCGAGCGCATCGGGCACGAAGCGCGGACACGCGACGGTCGCGAGCGAAACGAATACGGTGCCTTCGGGAAAGCGTGCATCGGCGCGCGCCGCCGCTTCGATCGCGACCCGCGTCTTGCCGATGCCGCCCGCGCCGACGAGCGTCACGACGCGCGCGCCCTGCAGCGCGGCCAGCACGTCGGCGACCGTCTGTTCGCGGCCGAACAGCGCGCTCGGCGCGGCGGACGGCCGCCACGTCGCGGGACGCACGGGCACGTCGCCGTCGTCCTGCCCGACGACCAGCCGATAGCCGCGACCCGGCACCGTGACGATCAGGTTCCGGTCGCCGGCCAGCGCCTTGCGCAGCGACGCGATGTGCACCTGCAGGTTGTTTTCCTCGACCACGGTGTGCGGCCAGACGCGCTGCATGATGTCGTCTTTCGATACCAGCGCACCGTTCGCCCGAATCAACAGCTCGAGAATTTCGAATGCGCGGCTGCCGATGCGCAGCAGCTTGCCGTTCGAACGAATTTCACGTCTGTCGAGAAAAACGTGAAGTGTTCCAATCCGGATCATGAGAATTTCTTGAGGGTGACATTCAACGGCGCCCCACTGAAATCGGGTGCCGGTTCGGCATCAATGCTACGGTATTTGCATGGTCGAATGATTCAAATTATCAGAATGAACGGCACGAATTTTTTGAAATGACGAAAATCCCGCCACGTGCCGCTGCTTTGCGCCCCGCACCGAAAGGCGGCGGGGCCACGCACGTTTCATGTGCAAATCGTGGATGCGTCCATGAATGCGATTTCGTCATGTCAGACGAAATGCTTTTCGAGCGGAGCAATGCGACGCATTTTCGTTTTGATTCGGCCGGCCGGTTTATTTTCAGGCTGCTCTATTGCGCCGGCCGAATATCCGTCGGCTTATTTGCGCGTTCTCCCGCGCGCTTTCGACGCACTTCGGGCGAGATTCGCCCGCGGAACAGGCGGCGCGTGCCCGCGCCGCCGCCGGCCGGCGTCGTGAAGCTCAGCCCTGCGCGAACGCCAGCAACTCGTCGTTCAGCCGGGCCGCGTGCGTCAGGTAGAGCGCATGCGGGCCGCTTTCGTAGACGCTCAGCGTCGCATTCGGGACGAGTTTCGCGGTGGCGGCGCCGGTCAGCGCAAGCGGCGCCGTCTGGTCGTCGTCGCCATGAATCACGAGCGTCGGCACGTCGAATCGTCGCAGGTCGGCGCGGAAATCGGTCTCGGAAAACGCGCGAACGCACTCGAGCGTGCCCTTCAGCCCGCCCTGCAGCGCCATGACCGACGTCCAGCCGAGCGCCGCGCGCGACACCGTCGAGCCGCCGCGGTTCGAACCGGTAAACAGCGGCCAGAAGCCGTCGAAAAACGCCGCGCGATCGGCCACGATGCCCGCGCGAATGCCGTCGAATACCGCGACGTCCACGCCTTCCGGATGATCGTCGCGGCGCGCGACGAGCGGCGTCACCGAGCCGATCAGCACCGCCTTCGCGAGGCGGCGCGTGCCGTGCCGGCCGATGTAGCGCGCCACCTCGCCGCCGCCCATCGAGAAGCCGACGAGCGTCACGTCATGCAGGTCGAGCGTCTCGAGCAGCGTCGCGAGATCGTCGGCCAGCGTGTCGTAGTCGTAGCCGCTCCACGGTTGGCCGGATCGCCCGAAGCCGCGCCGGTCGTACGCGATGCAGCGCAGGCCGTGCGACGCGAGATGATGCATCTGCACGTCCCACATGTCGGCATTCAGCGGCCAGCCGTGAATGAACACGACCGGGCGGCCGCTGCCCCAGTCCTTGTAGTGAATCGACACGCCGTCGCGGGTGGTGAATGTGCTCATGCGGGTTCCTTTCGAGTAGGGAAGCCGCGTCCACGGACGCGGCCGAAGCGTGCGGTGCCGCGCGTCATGCGCGGGCCTGCCGGGCGACGAACTGCTCGAGCGCCGTCGCGAGCACCATCTCGCGGCAGTTCGCGGGGCGTTTCTCGCCGCGCCACTGCGGTTTGTAGATCGCGTCGCCGACCCGGATCGGCTGCCCGGTGAGTGCGCAGCGCGCCAGCCTGCGCGCCTTCGCGCTGATCCAGCGTTGTTCGTCGTAGCGGCAGCGCGTCGGATCGCTCCACGACACCAGCATCGACGAATCGGTCTGCCGCTCGACGGCGACGATCGCGCTGCGGCGGCGCAGGTCGCCGCTCGACGGTATCGGCGCGTCGTCCCGATGCGGGCGACGCGAGCCGTCCGCCGCTCGCGTGCGCGGCATCGACGGCATCCGGACGCCCGCGGCCGGCAGCGGTCCGAGCGACGTGATCATGTGCTCCCAGCGATTGAAGGCGTCCATGGCGGCTTATCCAGGCAGGTGACGGGCGATGCGGGCCGGTCGGCCCGTTCGCATGGCGCGCAACGTGTGCCGGTGACCCGATGTTGACGATAGTCCCCGTGCGCTGAAGAGTCCCCGTCGCGCGCTTAATTTTTCTGCAGTGCGGCAATTCCGCGCGCGGCGCCGCGGCGTTCAAGAAAATTCAGCCGGATTTCAGTACGGCGCGCAGCACGCCGGGATACGCTCCCGACGGCATTCGTTCGTCCGCGCGCGCCAGTCGACGCGCGGCGGCGCACGCCGGACGGCTGCCGGGCGGGATGGCCGCGGCCGGCCGCCACCGATCCACCATCCCGTGCGGCCTCGCCGCCGCATACCTCAGGAGTCCAGATGCATCCCGAACAGACCGATGCCGTTGCGTCGGCCCGCCGCCGCGACATGCTGCTCGCCGGCGCGACGGCCGTTGCCGCAGCCGCGCTGCCCGCGATGGCGGCCGCGGCCGGCACGCCGTCCCACAGCCCCTCTTCCGCCCATCCAGGAGCGCACACGATGAACACGATCACCACCAAGGACGGCACGCAGATCTACTTCAAGGATTGGGGCAGCGGCCGCCCGGTCGTGTTCTCGCACGGCTGGCCGCTGTGCGCGGACGCGTGGGACGCGCAGATGCTGTTCCTCGTGCAGCGCGGCTATCGCGTGATCGCGCACGACCGCCGCGGCCACGGCCGTTCGAGCCAGCCGTCGCGCGGCAACGACATGAACACGTACGCGGACGATCTCGCCGCGCTGCTCGACGCGCTCGACGTGCGCGAAGCCACGCTCGTCGGCCACTCCACCGGCGGCGGCGAAGTCGCGCGCTACATCGGCCGCCACGGCACGAAGCGCGTGGCGAAGGCCGTGCTGATCGGCGCGGTGCCGCCGCAGATGGTGAAGTCGCCGACCAATCCGGGCGGGCTGCCGATGGACGTGTTCGACGGAATCCGCAAGAACGTCGCGGAGAACCGTTCGCAGTTCTACAAGGATCTGGCCGTGCCGTTCTTCGGTTTCAATCGCCCGAACGCGAAGGTGTCGCAGGGCACGATCGACGCGTTCTGGTCGCAGGGGATGCTGGGCGGCATTCACGGCCAGTACCTGTGCGTGAAGGAGTTCTCGGAAGTCGACTACACGGACGACCTGAAGAAGATCGACGTGCCCACGCTCGTGCTGCACGGCGACGACGACCAGATCGTGCCGATCGACGATTCGGCCCGGCTGTCGTCGAAGATCGTCAAGCACGCGGTGCTGAAGGTGATCGAGGGCGGCTCGCACGGGATGTGCGTGGTCAATGCCGATCGCATCAACGCCGAGCTGCTCGCGTTCCTGCAGGCGTAAGCGCGGCGTCCGTCGCGGCGGCGCGCATGCCGCCGCGACGGACGCGGCAGACGCCGCAGACACGCCGTTCAGGACTTTTCAGGAAATTTCAGATCGCCCGGTGCCGCGCTCACGGCGCCCGCACCGGGCGCAGCAGGATGCCGAGCAGCGCGCCGGCGAGCGCGAACGCCATCGCCACGCGGAAGTTGTCGGCCAGCGCGAGCGTGGTGGCCTGCACGCGCACCGCGCGATCGACGAGCGCATAGGTCGCCTGGTTGCCCGTCGCGAACGTGGCGCCATGCGCGACCAGCGACGCCGCGCCGGCCCGCAGCCGTTCGAGCGTTTCCGGATCCGACAGCGACACATGCAGACCGACGAGATTCGAATGGGTAGCCTCCCTGATCCGCTGAATCACCGCGATCGACGTCGTGCCGAGCTGCCCGCTCAGCAGGCGCGTCGTCTGCACGACCGCGCCGAACGTCAGCGCATGCTCGGCCGTCACGTGCTTGCCGAAGAAGACGATGACCGACGTGAGCGCCATCGTCTGACCGAGCGCCTGCAGCAGTTGCGACGGAATGAAGTCGGGCTCGGCCCACACCGGCGTGAGCCGCGACCCGAGCGCGAACGCGATCGCCACCATCGCGAAGCCGGCGACGATCAGCCGGCGCGGATCGACCCGCTGCAGCAACAGCGCGACGCACGGCGCGAACAGCAGTTGCGGGATCGCGATCCAGCGCAGCGTATCGCCGATCTGCAACGGGCGCAGGCCGTACGTGCTGGCGAGGAACAGCGACGGGATGAAGCTCGTGTTGAGCACGGTGAAGCGCACGAGGCCGACGAGCACGATCAGCAGCGCGATGTTGGGCCGCGCGAGGTAGCCGAGATCGAGCCCCGCGCGCGGCGACGCGAGTTCGTGGATCAGGAACGCGGCGATCATCAGGATGGCGGCGGCCAGCAGCGCGACGATCAGCGGCGACTGCAGCCAGAACAGCCGCTCGCCCTGGTCGAGCGCGATGCACAGGCATGCGAACCCGCCCGCGCCGAGCAGCATCCCGCGCGCGTCGATGCCGGACGCGAAGCGCTTGATCGGCTCGTCGGCGAGCGACAGCATCAGGCACGCGATGAACGGCACGGTCAGCGCCGCGTTCTGCCAGAACAGCCAGCGCCAGCTCAGGTGTTCGCTGTACCAGCCCTCGAGCGTGGCCGACAGGTTCAGCGACATCTCCAGATTCATCGCATACGCGGCGATGCCGAACGGAATCAGCCGCGGCGGCAACGTGCGCACGACGAAGCCGACCGTCAGCGGCACGAACACGCCGGACGCGAGCCCCGCGATCGCCTGGCACACGATTGCGTGCAGAGCGGCAGCACGGTTTCCGCGCCGAGAAACACCACGGCGCCGGCGACCAGCACGCGGCGCGTGCCGAACATGAAGGCCGCCGCGATCGCGAGCGGCCCGACGAACATCTGCGATGCGGTGAACGCGGTGTTGATCCACGCGCCTTCATCGACGCCGACGCCGAGCGCGCCGCGCACGTCGGCAAGGCCAAGCGACGTGATGCGCGACGTCAGCGTCGCGATGATCGCGCCGAGCAGCACGGCCGCGATCGCGGCGATCGACCGAAACGTCGGAATGTCGGAGGCCGGGCCTGCGGCCGGCGCCGGCATGGCACTGCCGGTGGCGAACGTCGTGTTCATCGTCGAGCGGCTCCCGCCTGTCAAGCTGGCGCAAGCATAACGCGGTGCGTCGAAACCTGCCCGTACGTTGGAGTTTGCCGATCATGACCCCGCCCTCCCCCGCGCCGTCGCCCGCCGAGCCCGCGCGTTCGCGAAAGCCGGCCATCGTCGCGATCGCCGCGATCGCGCTGCTGCTCGTCGCCTTGCTCGTGTACGAATTCGATGCGCGCGATCGCGGCACCGACGACGCGTACGTGACCGGCCACCTGCACGTGATCTCGCCGCGCGTCGCCGGCACGGTCGAGCGTGTGCTCGTCGACGACAACCAGTTCGTGCACGCGGGCGACGCGCTCGTGCAGATCGACCGCCGCGACTTCGACGTGCGCGTCGCCGCGCAGCGCGCACGCGTCGCCCAGGCGCATGCCGATGCGAGCCGCGCCCACGCGCTGATCGAGCAGGCGGATGCGGCGCTCGTGTCCGCGCACGCCGATGCCGACAAAGCCGAACTCGATTACGCGCGTGCTCGCGAACTGACCCGCGAGACGCCGCGTGGCTTGTCGAAGCAGGAGTTCGATGCGGCCGATGCCGCCCGCAAGTCCGCCCGCGCGCGCGTCGCGGCGGCCGATGCGCAACGGCGCAGCGCCATCGCCGCCGCCGAGGCCGCCGACGCCGCGTCGAGCCAGAACGACGCCGAGTTGCGCGACGCGCTGCTGCAGCTCGGCTACACAGCGGTCGTCGCGCCGTCGGACGGCTACGTCGGCAAGAAGACCGTCGAGACCGGCGAGCATGTCGCGCCGGGGCAGGCGCTGCTCACGCTGGTCGAGCCGCATCCGTGGATCGTCGCCAATTTCCGCGAGACGCAGCTGCGGCACGTGCGCGCCGGCGACGCCGTGCAACTACGCTTCGATGCGCTGCCGCAACGCACATTCAGCGGCCGCATCGACAGCCTGTCGCCCGCGACCGGCGCGCAGTTCGCGCTGCTGCCGCCCGACAACGCGACCGGAAATTTCACGAAGGTCACGCAGCGCGTACCGGTGAAGATCCTGCTCGACGGCCCCGCCGCATCGGAGCCGCGGATCCGGCCCGGGCTGTCGGTCGTCGTCACGCTGCAACCCGGCGGCGCGTCGCGATGAAGCGCGCGTTCGCCCTGCTCGCCGCGAGCCTGCTGGCCGCGTGCTCGATCGCGCCGCAGCCGCTCGCGCCGGTTCCGGTCGGACACGACGGGTTCCGCCATGCCGATCCGTCGACCGATGCGCGCGCGCCGTCGCTCGCTGCATGGCCCGCGTGGTTCGGCGACCCGCAGCTCGGCGTGCTGGTCGACGCCGCGCTCGCGCACAACCTCGATATCCATGCGGCGGCCGCGCGCGTCGACCAGGCGCAGGCGCTGCTCGGCGTGCGCGAGGCCGCGCTGGCGCCGACCGTGCGCGTCGACCCGTCGTTCAGCCGCACGCGCGTGTCGGGCACGGTCGACAACGCGCTACCGAAGCGCACGATGCACAACTGGTCGGTGCCCGTCGCCGCGCGCTACGAAGTCGATCTATGGGGCCGCTTGCGCGGCGATGCCGACGTCGGCGAACAGAACGTGCTGCAGGCGGCGGCCGACCGCGACGCGGTGCGTCTGCGGGTGGCGACCGAAGTGGCCGTCGATTACCTGACGCTGCGCTACGTCGACGACGATCTCGTGACGCTCACGCGCGCGATCGGGCTGCGGCGCACCGCGCTCGACGTGATCGCCGCCCGCGTGCGGGCCGGCGCGGCGAGCGATCTCGACGGGCTGCGCGCGTCGGCCGATCTCGATACCGCGCACGCCGATCTCGCGGAGAGCCGCCGGCTGCGCGAGAACCTCGTCGATGCCATCGCGGTGCTGACCGGCGTGTCGCCGACCGCATTCGACGTCGACGCGCGCGTCGTGCCCGTGCAGGTGCCGGATGTGCCGGCCGGGCTGCCGTCCGCGCTGCTCGCTCAACGCCCGGACGTATTCGCGGCGGCACGGCGCGCCGACGCGGCGTCGCTCGACCTGGGCATCGCGCGCACCGCGTGGCTGCCGACGCTGACGCTGACCGCCGACGGCGGTTTCGCGACTCGCGATCTGCGGTCGTTTCTCGATCGCAACAGCTCGCTGTGGAGTCTCGGCGCGAACGTCGCGCTGACGCTGTTCGACGGCGGCAAGCGCGACGCCGCGGTGGCCGCCGCGCGAGCCGGCACGGACGTCGCCGACGCGAACTATCGCGCGACCGCGATCGGCGCGTTGCGCGACGTGCAGGATGCGCTCAACGACATCGCCGCGCAAAAAGAGCGGATCGCGCGCTACGACCACGCGGCGCGCGCGACGGACGCGGCGGCGCGGCTGTCGCTGAGCCGTTACGCGCATGGCTACGTCAGCTATCTGGAAGTGATCGACGCCGATCGCGATGCGCTGAATGCGCGGCGCCAGCTGATTCACAGCCGGCAGGCGCTGGCCGTCGCGACGGTGAGCCTCGTGCGTGCGTTGGGCGGCGGGTGGACGCCGCCGGCGCACGCCGGCCGGGACGGGTTACGCGACGCGACGCAGGCCGACGCGAGATGAATGCATCGAGCTGCCCGCGAGCGCATCACGCGCCCGCGAGCCGATGCGCATCCTCGCCGAGAAACCGGTGCACGAAGGTCACGGCCATCGCGCCTTCGCCGACCGCCGACGCGACGCGCTTGACCGAACCCGATCGCACGTCGCCGGCCGCGAACGATCCCGGCACGCTGGTTTCCAGATGATACGGCCGGCGTTCGAGCGGCCACACGCGCTCGAACGCCGGACAGTCGTACAGGTCGCCGCCGGTCACGAGATAACCGTCCGGATTGCGAATGATGTCGGTGTCCTTCGCCCAGTCGGTATTCGGCGCGCCGCCGATGCACACGAACAGGCGCGTGGCAGGCAGCCGTTCGCGCGTGCCGTCCGCCGAGCGAAGCTCGATCGCGTCGAGCCAGCCGTCGCCATGCAGCGCGGCGACGCTCGACCGGTAGCGGACTTCGATGTTCGGCGTGCGCTCGATCCGGTCGATCAGGTAGCGCGACAGCGTGTCCGCGAGCGATGCCCCGCGCACGAGCATCGTCACCTGGCGCGCATGCCGCGCGAAATTCATCGCGGCCTGGCCGGCCGAATTGCCGCCGCCTACGATGAACACCTGCTCGCCCGCGCACATCGGCGCTTCGCTCGACCCGGCGCCGTAGAACAACCCCGCATTGAGAAACGCCGGCTCCTCCGGCAGCCCGAGGCTGCGATATTCGATGCCGGTCGCGCAGATGTTCGCGCGCGCGACCAGGATCGACCCGTCGGCGAGTTCGACGCGGATCTTGCCGTCGACGAACGTCGCATGCACGCCCTCGCGCATCGTCAGCAGCTCGACGCCGAACTTCACCGCCTGCTCGCGCGCGCGTTCCGCGAGCTCCGCGCCCGGGATGCCGTCGGGGAAGCCCATGTAGTTCTCGATCAGCGAACTCGTGCCGGCCTGCCCGCCCACCGCGCCGCGCTCGATCACCACCGCACGCAGCCCTTCGGACGCCGCGTAGACCGCCGCCGACAGCCCGGCCGGCCCCGCACCGTAGATCGACACGTCGTATTCGACGAAACGCGGGCGCGCGACCCAGCCGAGCCGCGCGGCGATCTCGGCCAGCGTCGGCTGGTACAGGCGCGAGCCGTCCGGAAAGATCACGACCGGCAGCCGGATGTCGCGCAGCGGCGCGATGCCGAGCGCCTGCACGCAGTCGGCGTCGGACGTCAGCTCGCACCAGTCGTACGCGATCATGCGCCGCTGCAGGAAATCGCGGATCGCATACGCGTCGCGGCTGCGCGGCAGGCCGACGATCCGTACGTGTTGCGGTTGATCCATGAGCGCCTCCCGATGATGTCGATGTCGAATGCGCCCGGCCGTGCGGCGGTGCCGCGGCCGGACGCTTTCGCGACTGTACGCCGCCGGCGCGCGCCGCGCGGGTCGCTTCATGACAATTAAGGTGCGGCCGCGACGCGACGCTGCACAATGCCGCGTATCCCTCCCGCTTGCGGCCTCGTGCCGGCCCCGCCGCAAGCGTCGCTCCCGCGCCGGCATCGGAGCGCAAGATGGCCAACGCCTGTACGCATCTCGACGAAGCACGCGTGTTCGACACCGACAAGGACTACTGCGAGGAATGCGTCAAGTCGGGCAGCCGCTGGGTGCATTTGCGGATGTGCGTGATCTGCGGGCACGTCGGCTGCTGCGACTCGTCGCCGAATCGCCACGCGAGCCGGCATTTCCGCGCAACCGGCCACCGGCTCGTCCGCTCGATCGAGCCCGGCGAGCGCTGGATCTGGTGTTACGCGGATGAAGTCGTCGCCGGCGAGATGCCGTCGTGACGCGACGCGCGGGGCGGCCGCGGCGATGCCCGCCCGTCATCGTCCCCCGGCGCCGAACCGGGGCTGATCCGGGGCCGGACACCGTTCAGAACGTTTCAGCGCCGCTTCAGGCAACGATCGCGGCCGCTGCGTAGACTGCGTTCATGAGCTGCCGCGCCGGACGGCGCTTGCGCCCGTTATCGACTGCTGGAGTGACCCCATGATCCCCGTCGCCAATCACCGCCGCGCGGCAACACGCTCGCGGCCGCCCCGGACGGCCACGCGCGGCCGACCCGCCTCGTCCGGTGTCGCCGCGCATCGCATCGCTTGCGGCGCACCGCGCCGCCTGGAGCGCGCATGAAGCACAAACGACTCTGGTTCGGCGCGGCCGGCATCGCGATCGTGGGTGTCGCGGTCGCGATCGGCATCATGGTGCGGCCGTCGATCGCGCCGATCGATCCGCCCGCCCCTGCTTCGTTCGATCCGCAACTGGTGCGCGCCGGCGCGCGCGTCGTCGCGCTCGGCGACTGCATCGTCTGCCACACCGCGAAGGACGGCAAGCCGTTCGCGGGCGGGCTGCCGCTCGCGACGCCGTTCGGCACGATCTACGCGACCAACATCACGCCGGACGCCGAAACGGGGATCGGCCGCTGGTCGCGCGATGCGTTCGCCCGTGCATTGCGCACCGGCATCGGACGCAATGGCCAGCCGCTTTACCCGGCGTTTCCGTACATTCATTTCACGCGAATGTCGGACGACGACATCGCCGCCGCGTATGCGTACCTGATGACGCGCGAGCCGGTCCACGCGACGGCACCCGCCAACGACCTGATATTTCCGCTGAACTTCCGGCCGCTCGTCGCATTCTGGAACGTGCTGTTCCTGCGCGAAGGCGCGTATCGACCGGACCCCGCGCAGTCCGCGCAATGGAACCGCGGCAGGATGCTCGTCGACGGGCTCGGCCACTGCGCGTCGTGCCATTCGCCGCTGAACGCGATCGGCGGCGAGCAGCGCGGCCGCGCGTTCGACGGCGGCATCGTCGACGGCTGGGAAGCGCCGCCGCTCAATGCGCTCGGCGATGCCGCGCGGCCGTGGACGCAAGCGCAGCTCGTCACCTACCTGCGCACCGGCCGCGCGAGCGAGCACGGCGCGGCGGCCGGGCCGATGCTGCCCGTCACGCGTGACCTCGCGACGGTGCCGGTGGAGGACGTCGAGGCGATCGCCGCGTACATCCTGTCGATCCAGAAGCCGGCGAACGCGCGGGCGGCCGCGGCCGCGAATGCGGTCGAACGCGCCGCGACCACGCCCGCCGCGCAGCGCGGCGCGACGCTGTTCCAGGCGTCGTGCGCGCAGTGCCACGGGCCGGCCGCGCCGATGCAGTCGATCGGCGAGCGGCCGACGCTTGCGTTCAGCACGGCGGTCAACGCCGATACGCCGCGCAACGCAATCCAGATGATGTTCAACGGGATCGGCTGGCACGGCGAGGACACGCTGAACTATATGCCGTCGTTCATCGACCAGTACGACGACGCGCAGATCGCCGATCTCGCCGCGTACGTGCGCGAGACCTACACCGATCGTCCCGCGTGGTCGGGCGTCGACGCGATGGTCGCGAAGCTCAGAAAAGAGGACACCGCACGATGATCACCCTCACCGTCAACGGCGTGCGGCACACGCTGGACATCGATCCGTCCACGCCGCTGCTGTACGCGCTGCGCAACGACCTGCACCTGCACGGCGCGAAGTTCGGCTGCGGCCTCGGCCAATGCGGCGCCTGCACCGTGATCGTCGACGGCAAGCCGACCTTCTCGTGCCTGATGCCGGTGGCCGCGGTCGGCGCGCGCAGCGTGCGCACCATCGAGAGCCTCGGCACCGCCGAGCATCCGGGCCCGCTGCAGCGCGCGTTCCTCGAGCACCAGGCCGCGCAGTGCGGCTACTGCATCGCCGGGATGATCATGCGCGCGCAGGCGCTGCTCGAACGCAATCCGAAGCCGACCGAACAGGAGCTGCGCACGCACATGGAACCGAACCTGTGCCGCTGCGGCACGCACATGCGGATTCTCGCGGCGGTGCGCTCGGTCGCGGGGCTGCCGGCCCCCGAACCCGCTTCCGCTCCCGTCACGATCAGCAAGGGGCTGTAATGGATTCCCACGACGACATCGACGAAAGCCGCCGGCACTTCATCGTCTCCGGCGCGCTGTTCGTCGCGTTCACGCTCGCGCCTGCGTCGCGCGCGGCCGCGCAGCTGGTGATCGCCGACGAAGGCGCGGCCGTGCACGTGGCGAAGGCCACGCAGGCGCTCGCGGGCAGCCTGAAGACCAATCCGCTGCTCGACGCGTGGGTCAAGATCGCGCCCGACGGCAAGGTCACCGTGTTTACCGGCAAGGTCGAGCTCGGCACCGGCGTGCGCACCGCGCTGCTGCAGGTGGCCGCCGAGGAACTCGACATGAAGCCGTCGCTGATCACGTTCCTGACCGCCGACACCGGTGCGTCGCCGGACGAAGGCTTGACCGCCGGCAGCCATACGATGGCCGACAGCGGCTCCGCGCTGCTGAACGCGACCGCGCAGGTGCGCGCGCTGCTGGTGGAAGGCGCGGCGAAACGCTTCGGCGTCGATCCGCGCGTGCTGACGACCGCCGACGCGGTGATCACGGCGCCCGACGGCCGCACGATGACCTACGGCGACGCGATCCGCACGGTCGACCTGCACCGCAACGCGACGCCCACGTCGCCGCTGAAGAACCCGGCGACGTTCGCGGTGATCGGCACGTCGCTGCCGCGCGTCGACATCCCGAACAAGGTCACGGGCGGCGTCAGCTACGTGCAGGACATGCAGCTGCCCGGCATGCTGCACGCGCGCGTCGTGATGCCGCCGGTGTACGACGCGACGCTGCTGTCGTTCGACGAAGCCGCGATCCTGAAGCTGCCCGGCGTCGTGCGGATCGTGCGCAACGGCAGCATGCTCGCGGTGGTCGCGCAGGGCGAGTGGCAGGCGGTGGTCGCGCAGCGTGCGCTCGCGGCCGGCTGCCGCTGGTCGCCGGGCCGCAAGCTGCCCGAGCGCAGCACCGTGCACGCGGACCTGAAGCGGATCTCGACGCAGCGCATCGAGATCGCGAACACGCACGCGGCCACCGCGCCGGCCGTGAAGACACTGAACGCGACGTTCCTGAAGAACTACCTGCTGCACGGGTCGATCGGGCCGTCGTGTTCGGTCGCGCATCTCGAGAACGGGATGATGACGGTGTGGACCCACTCGCAGGGCGTCTACCCGCTGCGCGACGCGCTCGCCGAGATGCTGTCGATGCCGAAGGCCAGCGTGCGCTGCATTCACACCGAAGGGTCGGGCTGTTACGGGCACAATGCGGCGGACGACGCGGCCGCGCACGCGGCGCTGATCGCCGCCGCGATGCCGGGCAAGCCGATTCGCGTGCAGTGGATGCGCGAACAGGAACACACGTGGGATCACTTCACGCCGGCGATGGTGACCGAGGTCAGCGCATCGCTCGATGCGAGCGGCCATATCGTCGACTGGAACTATGCGTTGTGGAGCAGCTCGCACAACGAGCGGATCGTCAACGCCGGCCGGCTGCTGCCCGCGCGGATGCTCGAGCCGCCGTTCGTGCCCGCGCCGTCGACGCCGATGCTGCAGCCCGAAGGCGGCGGCGACCGCAACGCGATTCCGCTGTATGCGCTGCCGAACCAGCACATCGTCAACAACTTCTCGCCGACGATGCCGCTGCAGACGTCCGCGATGCGTTCGCTCGGCGCGCACACGAACATCTGGGCGATCGAAAGCTTCATGGACGAGCTCGCGCACGCGGCCGGCGTCGATCCGGTCGAATTCCGGCTGCGCCACATGGAAGACCATCGCGCGCGGCAGGTGATCCAGCTCGCCGCGAAGCACTTCGGCTGGCCGCGGCCGCCGCGCGCGCGCAACCGCGGCGTCGGCTTCGCGTTCGGCAAGTACAAGAACCTGATGGCCTACGTCGCGATCGCGGTCGAGGTGTCGGTCGTGCCGGAAACCGGCCAGGTGACGCTCGAACACGCGGAAGTCGCCGTCGACGCGGGCCAGATCGTGTCGCCGGACGGCATCCGCAACCAGATCGAGGGCGGCATCGTGCAGGCCGCGAGCTGGACGCTGTACGAGGCGCTGAAGTACGACACGGAACGGATTCGCAGCTTCGACTGGAGCAGCTACCCGATCCTGCGCTTCTCGGCCGCGCCGCAAAGCGTGAAGGTCCATCTGGTCAATCGCCCCGGCGCGCCGTTTCTTGGGGCGGCCGAGGCGTCGATGGGGCCGACCGCCGGCGCGCTGGCCAACGCGATCTTCGACGCGACCGGCCAGCGCCTGCGCGAAATGCCGTTCGCCGGCGACGCGCTGAGAAAACGCATCGACGCCTAGCGGGTCGGTCGCACCCGCTACGCGATATTTGACGAGACCGCGCCGGCACGTATCGGCGCGGCGAACCGACAGGCTGGAGAACTTCCGACGATGGATACCTTGCTTTCGATGCGCGTATTCACGCGTATCGTCGAAACCGGCAGCTTCACGCGTGCGTCCGACACGACCGGCCTCACCACGCCGCGCGTGTCCGCGCTGCTGAGCGCACTCGAGCAGCATCTCGGCTGCCGGCTGCTGAACCGCACCACGCGCCGCATCTCGCTGACCGAGGACGGTCAGGCCTACTACGAACGTTCCGTCGCGGTGCTGCGCGAGATCGACGACATGGAGGCGTCGGTCTCGCAGGCCCGCAACGTGCCGCGCGGCCGGCTGAAGGTGAACCTGCCGCCCGCGATGGCGAAGCAGGTCGTGGTGCCCGCGCTGCCGGCGTTTCTCGACGCCCATCCGGACATCATGCTCGAACTCGGCGTGACCGACCGGCAGATCGACCTCGTCGGCGAAGGCGTCGACTGCGTGGTGCGCATCGGCGCGCTCGACGATTCGGGGATGATCGCGAAGCGGATCGGCAGCCTGACCACCTGTACGTGCGGCTCGCCTGCCTATTTCGCGCGGTGCGGCGAGCCGCAGACGGTCGACGATCTCGCGCAGCACGTCGCGGTCAGCCACATCTCGGCCGACACCGGACGGCCGCGCCCGTGGGATTACGTGGTCGACGGCGAGCCGCGCATCGTGCAGATGTGCGGCACGGTGGCCGTCAACGACGCGGACAACTACATCGAGTGCGGCGTCGCTGGCATCGGCCTGATCAAGACCTCGCTGTACCTCGTCGAGCCTTACCTGAAATCGGGCCGGCTGCGCGAGGTGCTGACCGATTTCAACGCGCCGGCCCGGCCGATCTCGGTGCTGTATCCGCCCAATCGCCACATCCCGGTCAAGCTGAAGGTGTTCGTCGACTGGCTCGCGGGCCTGTTCGAGCAGATTCCGACGCTGCAGGGCAAACGCGGCTGAACCGATGCGGCGCGGCACCTTTGCGTGCCGCGCAACGCTCGATTGCGCGGCGTCCCGATTCCGGCTTGAGCGATTGATCACTAGTATCGACGGCAATGCGGTGCACCGTATCGCGGCCAGGCGACCTTCATGCCGGCGCGACGCTCCGGTGCCCGGCCTTCCCATTTCCAGGAGTCGACCATGTCAACGGATTCAACACCGCTCGCGCCGCCCGCGCACGGCGTCAAACTCACGCAGGGGCTGATCCTGCTGTTCGCCTTCAGCTGCGGCGCGATCGTCGCGAACCTGTACTACGCGCAGCCGATCACCGAGCTCATCGCGCCGGGCCTGCACATGTCCGGCAACACCGCGAGCCTGATCGTGTCGCTGACGCAGATCGGCTACGCGCTCGGCCTGTTCTTCATCGTGCCGCTCGGCGACCTGCTCGAAAACCGCAAGCTGATGATCGTGACGGCCGTCGTGTCGATCGCGAGCCTTGCTGCGGCGGCGTTCGTGCGCACGCCGGGGCTCTTTCTCGCGATTTCGCTGCTGATCGGCTTCAGCTCGGTGGCCGTGCAGATCCTCGTGCCGCTCGCCGCGCACCTCGCACCCGACCATTCGCGCGGCCGCGTCGTCGGCACGATCATGAGCGGGCTGCTGCTCGGCATCCTGCTCGCGCGGCCGCTGTCGAGCGTGGTGGCCGACGCGTTCGGCTGGCGCTTCGTGTTCGCGGCCGCGGCCGTGCTGATGACGCTCGTCACGGCCGTGCTCGCGCTGACGATTCCGTCGCGCCAGCCCGATCACCGCGCGACCTATTTCGAGCTGATCGGCTCGCTGCTGCACCTCGTTCGCACGATGCCGGTGCTGCGCCACCGCGCGTTCTACCAGGGGCTGATGTTCGCGTCGTTCAGCCTGTTCTGGACCGCCGTGCCCGTCGAACTGACGCGTCACTACGGGTTGTCGCAATCGGCGATCGGCCTGTTCGCACTGGTCGGCGCGATCGGCGCGACGTCGGCGCCGGTTGCCGGGCGCCTCGCGGATGCCGGCCATACGGTGCGCGCGACGCTGATCGCGCTCGTCGCCGGCGCGCTCGCGTATGCGGTCGGGTTCGTGCACGGCGCCGGCCTGTACGGGCTCGTCGTTACCGGCATCGTGCTCGACTTCGCGGTGCAGATGAACATGGTGCTCGGCCAGCGCGAGATCTACGCGCTGCATGCGGCGAGCCGCAACCGGCTGAACGCGCTGTACATGACGAGCATCTTCGTCGGCGGCGCCATCGGCTCCGCGCTCGCGAGCCCGCTGTACGAACACGGCGGCTGGCCGCTCGTCGCCGCGGCGGCCGGCGCGTTCCCGATCGTCGCGCTCGGCCACTACCTGCTCGTCGGGCGGCCGCACGCGCAACGTCACGCCGCGGGTTGAACCGCCCCCACACGTCGAGTCGATCCGTTCGCGGGGCGCGAAGCCGCCCCGCTCCCCGTCGAACCACAGGAGTCCATCATGTCTTCCCTGCTCAGTGCCTACGATCTGCGCGGCCTCGCGCTGCCGAACCGCGTCGTGATGGGGCCGATGACCCGCTCGCGCGCGCCGTCGCGCGGCCTGCCCACCGAACTGATGGCCGAGTACTACGCGCAGCGCGCGTCGGCCGGCCTGATCGTGACCGAGGCCACCAACGTCAGCCCGGCGTCCGCCGCATTCGAACTGACGCCGGGGCTCGTCGACGATGCGCAGGCCGCCGCGTGGAAGATCGTCACCGATGCCGTCCACGCGAACGGCGGACGCATCTTCGCGCAGCTGTGGCACGGCGGCCGCGTCAGCTCGCTGACGCTGCTCGGCGGCGCCGCGCCGCTGTCGCCGTCCGGCGTGAACGACGACCTCGAACAGTTGCAGGTGTGGGCGCAGTTGCAGAACGGCTACTACACGAAAATTCATGCGACGCCGTCGCGCGCGATGACGACCGATGAAGTCGTCGCGGCCGTCGACGAATTCCGGCAGGCAGCCGCGCGCGCGATGGCCGCGGGCTTCGACGGCGTCGAGATCCATGCGGCCAACGGCTACCTGCCGCACCAGTTCCTGTCGTCGACGCTGAACCGCCGCGACGATCGCTACGGCGGATCGGTCGCGAACCGCGCGCGCTTTCTCGAGGACATCGTCGACGCGGTCGGCGGCGTGATGCCGCTGAATCGCGTCGGCGTGCGCATCTCGCCATACGCGAAATACAACAACGTGCGCGACGCCGATCCGGACGCGACGCTCGCGTACGTCGGCCGGATGCTCGACGCAGCGGGCATCGCGTATCTGCACGCGGCCGACACCAACGGCTGGAGCGGCGAGCCCGATCTGCCGCGCATCGTCGAGCACGCGCGCCGGTCGTTCCACGGCACGCTGATCGTCAACGGCGGCATTTCACCGGAAGCCGCGAACGCGCTGATCGACGCGGGCGATGCCGATCTCGTCGCGTTCGCACGGGCGTATATCGCGAACCCGGATCTCGTCGAGCGCATCGCGGCCCGCGCACCGCTCGCGGAACCGAAGGCCGCCGGCTGGTACGGCGGCGACCGCGCCGGCTACGTCGACTATGCGCGGCACGACGCGGCGCAATCGCCCGCCTGATTCGCACATGCGGCGTGCCGGGCGCGGTGGCGCGACGCCTCCGGCCGTGCGTCCGGCCGGCGCACACCGGAGCGCCACCGTCACGTGTCGTTCCACCGCGCGCCCAGCACGCGCCCGCAGAAATTCGGCCGATGGAAATCCGGATCCGCGCGTTCGAGCACGTCCGCGCTCCACGTGCCGAAGGTCGACTGCGGCCGATGCGCGACGCCGCGCGCGACCATGTCCAGATACGCTTCGCGAAAACCGCTGCCGCGCGGGTAAGCCGCGAGCAGCGCAGTGCGCTCGTCGGCGCTATAGGCATCCAAGTCGGTCGCCATCAGGTCGGTCGACACCGCGCACGCCAGTGCGCGAGCAAGCGGCGACGCGCGGACGGCCACCCCCGGCGTCGTATGCAGCGCGATCGCGTGCCACACGTCGTCGCGCATGCGCCGCGAACGGCGATGCCGCAGCAGCAGTGCGTGCGCGGCATCCGCGCCGTCGAGTTCGTAACGTTCGGTCGAACGGCAGTACGCGGGGCTCAGCCCCATGTTCGCGTACATCGCGGCGACGTACAGCGCGTCGGCGTCGCACGCGTCGCCGGCACGCCGCGCGGCGAGCGACGCGAGCACGAACACGCGCGCCGCATGATCGGCGAGCGCGGCGGGCAACGACGCGCGGGCCGCATCGGCTGCCTCGGCCGCAATGGGCGTGCGCGGAATGCGAACGCCGGCCACTTCGTCGCCGGTGGCCGATGCGCGCGGGTGCGCAGCATTCATCCTGTCTCCTTCATGCCCCGTGCACGGGGCGGAAAATCGTTCAATGCATGGCGGTGTGCGTCGCGCACCGGCACCGCACCGCTCAAAAGGCGACGCAGCAGCGGCCGAACGCCTCGCAGCGCTCGGCGGCCGCAGTGGCCGTCGGATAGCGCGGCCGCGCGAAGCGGCGCCCGTGACCGCGCGCGCGGCACGCATCGATGCCGGGGGCCGCGCACGCGTCGCCCGCCGCCGATGCATGCGCGGAGTCGCGCGCATCGGTGCCCGGGCCGCCGACGCCCGACGCATCGTCGACGCCTGCGGCGACCGGCGACCATGCGGGGCTGACCGGCGACGGCGGCGGCGCAAGCGGCGAGAATTCCTGTTCCGCGTGCACGACCTTGCCGTCGACGACCGTCAGCACCGACGACAACGCCGGGATACGCCGCGCGTCGACCGTGAAGTAGTCGTCGCTCAGTACCGCGAAGTCGGCATACCGGCCGGGCACCAGCGCGCCCTTGCGATGCTCGTCCGCGGAGAACCATGCGCTGCCGACGGTATAGCGGCGCAGCGCCTCCATCCGGCCGAGCCGGTTGCGCGCCGGATACAGCGCGGTGCCGCCCACGCTGCGCCCCGACACCATCCAGTACAGCGCGACGAACGGGTTGTAGCTCGCCGCGGCCGTCGCGCCGGAACCCGCGCCGACCGGCAGGCCGGCCGCGAGCATCGCGCGGATCGGCGGCGCGCGCATGGCCGCCGCCGCACCATGGCGCGCGATGAACGCTTCGCCCTGGAACGCCATGCGCGGCTGCACGGTGATGCCGCCGCCCAGCGCCGCGACACGTGCGATATTGGCATCCGAAATCGTCTCGCAGCGATCGAAGCACCAGCGCAGCCCGTCGAACGGCGTGTCGCGATCCACCGCTTCGAACACGTCGAGGAAGCGGCCGATCGATTCGTCGTAGGTCGCATGCAGCCGGAACGGCCAGCGGTGGCGCACGAGCAGCCGGACGATGGCCGCCAATTCCGCATCGATCGACGCGGGCAGGTCGACGCGCGGTTCGAGAAAATTGCCGAGATCGACCGCCGAGAACAGCAGCCGCTCGCCCGCGCCGCTCGCGCGCAGGAACGCGTCGCCGCGGCCGGGCGCGGTCAGCGCGATCCATTTCGCGAAGTCGTCGAGCTCGCGGCCGGCGTGCCGCGCGCCCAACGCGTAGGCGATGCGCGTCGTCAATTCGCCGCGCCGCGCGAGCGTCGCGACCGCCGCATAGTCGTCCGGATACGCGAGGCCGTCGCCACCGGCGTCGATCGCGCTCGTCACGCCGACACGGTTCAGCGCGCGCATGAACTGCCGCGTCGAGTTGACCCGGTCGGCCGCATCGAGCCCGGGCGCGCGGGCGAGCGCCGCGACCAGCACCGCCGGGTCCGGACGCGCGAGCAGCAGCCCGGTCGGCCGCCCATGGCGGTCGCGCCGCAGCTCGCCGCCGGGCGGATCGGGCGTGTCGCGCCCGTAGCCGAGCGCGCGCAGCGCGGCCGCATTCAGCCACGCGCTGTCGGCCAGATGCTGGATGAACACCGGCGTGTCGGGCGCGATCGCGTTGAGCTCGGCCGCCGTCGGGCCGCGCTTTTCCGCGAACTGCAGCGCGGTCCAGCCGCCCGCCACGCGCGCCCATTGCGGCGCGGGCGTGCGGCGTACCTGCCGGCCCAGCAGGTCGAGCGCGTCGGCGAGCGACGGCACGCCGTCCCAGCGCACCTCGAGATTGAAGTTCATGCCGCCGCGGATCGCCTGCAGGTGCGCGTCGATCAGGCCCGGAATCACGGTACGGCCGTTCAGGTCGATACGGGTCGTGTGGTCGTGCGCATGGCGCAGCACGTCGCGATCGTCGCCGGTCGCGACGATGGTTCCGTCCTTCACGGCGAGCGCGCGGACGAACGAGCGCTGCTCGTCCTGGGTCGCGATCTTGCCGTTGAACACGACGAGGTCCGCCGAACGCGCGGGTTCCGTCGCTCTAAGCACCGTCGGGCCTCCCGTGCGCGCCGGCGCGCGACGCCGCGCGGCCCGTGCTGCGTGTGCTGCCCGTGCTACGTGTGGCCGCCCACTGGAACGCGGGCGCACCGCACGCGTCGGCACGCCTGCTGCGATCGCGCGGCCGCACTGCCGTACCCGATTCGCGCATCGCTATGCCGCCTGCTGCGCCGCGTCGGCGGCATCGCGTCGCGCACGCGTCAGGCTCGGCGCGAGCGGCGCGTCCGGACGGACGAAGTTCTGCACGCGCAGCAAACGGCGCACGTCGTGGGCGCGCGAATGCGGATCGAAGTGCCGCGCGACCCCGGCGACCAGCGCCGACGCTTGCGCGGTGTGCCCGCGCTCGATCAGGTGATCGGCGAGATCGAGCGAGCCGCGCAGCGCCCACATCGCGGCGCCCTGCGCGTTCGCGGTCTGGATCGCCATCTGCAGATGACGATGCCCGTCGGCCTCGTACGCGACGGCGAGATCCGCGCCGACGGTGCGCGCCTGCTCGAGCATCGCGACGCCTCTCACGCGCAGCAGTTCGGGGACGAACAGATGCTCGCCGTGCGCGCGGCAGCGCGCAAGCGTCGCATCGAGCCGGGTGCGCGCTTCCTCCACGCGGCCGGTCCGCACGAGGCCCTCCGCGTACGCGACGGTCAGCGGCGCGAGCACGCGCCGGAAGCCGCTCGCCTCGACGCGCCGCAGCGCGGGCTCGAGCCGCGCGAGGCCCGCGCCGGGATGGCCGGCCTGGATGTCGAACTGGCCGGTCAGGCATTCCGCGTGACTGCGCCAGATGTCGAAACCGTGCGCGTCGGCGGTCGCGCGCAGCGTCGCGAGATAGTCGGAGGTGATGTCGTGATCGCCGTAGCGCAGCGCGATCGGCACGGCGGCCGCGCCGAGCACGATGCACAGCGTGAGCGGCGACGGGCCGCGGCGCGCATATTCGACCGCCTGTGCGGCGACGCGCATCGCGTGCTCGGGCTCGCCTTGCATCCACAGCAGACGGATCAGCATCGTGCGGCCCAGCGTCGCCATGTCGACGCCCAGCGCGGCCTGCGCGCACGGCGATTCGCCCGCATCGGCGAGCTCGGCCGTCGCCGCCTCCAGCCGCTCGCGCGCCTGCGCGTGCTCGCCGAAGTAATGCAGCGACGTCGCGACCATCGTGTTCGCCAGCAACCGCTGCGAGCGGTCGCCGCGCCGCTCGGCCGCCCGCTCGAAGCGCGTCGCGTAGCGCAGCGATTCGTGAATGTCCGACAGCGTCAGCATCGTGTTCCACAGCCCGACCAGCGCGCGCGCGTCGAACGCATCGTCGCCGATGTGCGCGGCGAGACCGAGCGTGCGGTCCCACATCGCGGCGGCGGCCAGCGCGTCGCCGTCGGTATGCAGCAGCGCCGATGCGCACGCCGCCCGCAATCGCATCTCGCGCGCGGCGTCGACCGGGTCGGCCGCGTCCGTGTCGAGTTCGTCGAGCACCTGGCGCGCGCGCGCCGTGCACGCGCGCATCCGCGACGGCTCCAGCAGCGCGCGCGCCAGCCGGTCGGGCTCGGGCACGCCTGCGGTCTCGGCGGTCTCGGCGGTCTCGGCGGTCTCGGCGGTCTCGGCGGTCTCGGCGGTCTCGGCGGTGTCCGCCCGTTCGTCCGTCGGTTCATCCACGGCCGACGCGGGCGGATCGGCAGGCAGCACGTCGGCGAGCGTCACCACGGGCGCCGCGAGACGCACGGGCGAACGCTCGCGCTCGTACGCCGCATGGCGCGCGACGATGCGCTCGAACTCGCCTTCGTTGTGCAGTTTTTCCAGCGCGTACGCGCGCGTCGATTCGGTCAGCCGGTAGCGCGCATACGCGCCATGGAACTCGACCGTCACCAGCGATTTCGCGACCAGCTCGCCGAGCACCGCGATCATGTCCGCGGCCGACGTGCCGGGCTCGGTGGCGACCGCGTACGCGGCGTCGAACGAAAACGGCCCGATGAAACAGCCCATCCGGCGAAACAGCGCGCGCGCGGCCCGGTCGAGCAGCACGTAGCTCCAGTCGAACGTCGCGCGCAGCGTCTGGTGACGCGGCAGCGCCGAGCGCAGCCCGCCCGTCAGCAGGTTCAGCCGGTCGTCCAGACGCGACGCGACGACCGCGAGCCCGAGCGTCGCCACGCGCGCCGCGGCCAGTTCGATCGCGAGCGGCAGCCCGTCGAGACGCCGGCAGATGTCGCCGATCAGCCGCACGCCGGCTTCGTCGACCGCGCAATCCGGCGCGGCCGCGCGCACGCGTTCCAGGAACAGCGCGACAGCCGAACAACGGACGATTTCCGCGGCGGACGCGTTGCCGTCCGGCACCGCGAGCGGGCTCATGCGCAGCACCGCTTCGGCCGAGATATGCAGCGGCTCGCGGCTCGTCACGAGCACGCGCAGCGAGCCGGCGCTCGACGTCAGCGTTTCGACGAGGCTCGCCACCAGATCGACGATGTGCTCCGCGTTGTCGAGCACCAGCAGGCAGCGCGACGTCGCGAACGCGTCGCCGATGCGCTCGATCGCGGGCACACCCTGCATATCGACGAGGCCAAGCTCGGTGGCTATGGCGATCAGCATGTCGTCGCGCGTCGACGCGCGCGCCAGCTCCACGAACAGCACGCGCTCGCGCGAGCGGCTGCGCACGCCGTGCGCGACGCGCACCGCCAGACTCGTCTTGCCGATGCCGCCCGCGCCGACCAGCGTGACGACCGGCATGCGTTCGAGCATGTCGACGATCTGCGCGATTTCGGCGTCGCGCCCGACGAGCGGCGCGAGCAGCGACGCCGCGGGCGCATCGGGCGGTGCGTCGACGGCAGGCGGTGCAACGACGGCCGGCGCTTCGACCACGGGCACGAGGTCCGGGCCGGGCGACGCGCTCGCCACCAGCAGGTAGCCGCGCCCGGGCACCGTCTTGATCAGATCGCGGCTCGCGCCGAGCGCCTTGCGCAGCGTCGCCACATGCACCTGAAGCCGGTTTTCCTCGACGATCAGGCCCGGCCAGACCGCGTCCATGATGTCGTCTTTCGACACGACCGAACCGCTCGCGCGGTGCAGGACCTCGAGAATGTCGAGCGCGCGCGCGCCGATGCGCAGCGACGCGCCGTGGCGGCGAATGTCGCGCTGCTCGAAATCCACCGACAAAGTTCCGATCTGGATCATGGCCGCCTCCGGGTCCCTCGGGATGGCTGCCGGATGAACGCGGCAGTTCACCCGGCAGGAAGTCCGCGTCCGGCGCACCGTTGCACCGGACGGAAAATGTCGAATTCGGACCGAGTGTAGACGGGCACGCCGTGAAAATCTTGAAGGAAAATGCGCTGCGCGCACATTCCGGGCGGGCGCGGCCGGCACGATCACTTGCGTGTAAAAGTGGGGCGCTATACTCTGCCGGACCGCTCGCGCAGGCGTTGCGCCGGGCTGCGCACTCGCCGCGCATCCGCATTGAAAGCAATTTGTCAGGATGGCGAGCGCACGTTTATGCAAATTCATTTTGAACGTTCGCGTGCGCATCTAAACTGGACTCGTCATTTCACGCTCCGAGTCCCTCGCTGGGGAATTCCATGTCAGACACCGTCATCACCGCGCCGGCGACAGCGCCTCCGCGGCGGCCGAAAGACACGCTCGGCTGCGTGTCGAGCCTGCTGGCGAAGGATGTCGAGACGACGTCCGGCGGCCTGAGGCTCCACCGCAAATGCATGCGCGAAGCGCACGTCGAACGCATCGAGATGCCGCCGTGCGACCGCGGCTTCCTGGTCGGCGTGTCGCTGAGCGCCGGCCACCGCCGCACGCTCTATGGGCGCGCCGGCGCGAGCGAACGCCGGTTCCAGCATCACTCGATCTACATTCGCGACTTCTCGCGCCAGTTCCACGCGGATCTGTACGGCAACTTCGACTTCGTGCTGGTCGAGCTGCCGCATGCGTATCTCGAACGCGTCGGCCCAGAACACGGCGGCCAACCGATCGACGGCCTCACGTGCCGCCCCGACGTGCGCGACCCGGTGCTCGGGCATCTCGCGCACGCGGTGGCCGACAGCCTCGACGCAGGCGGCCCGCTCAACGCGCTGTTCATCGAACAGGTCGGGCTCGCGATGGGCACGCATCTGGTGCGCCGCTACGGCAACGCGCGCACGACCGAGCTCGAGCGCAAGGGCGTGCTGTCTCCCGCGAAGGTGGCGCGCGCGCAGGAGCTGTTGATGGAAAAGGCGGACCTCGGCGTATCGATCGAGGAAGTGGCGAACGAATGCGACCTGTCGCGCGGCTATTTCATCCGCGCGTTCTCGCGCACCACCGGCCGCACGCCGCACCAGTGGCTGCTCGAACAGCGCGTGACACGCGCGCGCGAGCTGATCGAGACGTCCGACATGACGCTCGCCGACATCGCGATCGCGTGCGGCTTCTCCGACCAGAGCCATCTGAACCGCGTATTCGCGCGGATCGTCGGCCATCCGCCCGGCGCGTGGCGGCGCGCACGGTCGCGCTGAACGGCGGCACGGACCCACGCCGGGCCGCATGCCGGATCGCATGCCAGATCGTCACCGCACCGGCGTCGCGTCGTAGTTGACCGGCACCCAGTCGTATTGCGCACCGTCCCGGCGCAGGTGGCCGAGCCCGGGAAACGCGATATGCGCGGCGCCGACGAGATAGCGCCGATCGGCGACGCGCTTCAGCGTGTCCCGCCGCGTGCGGCGGGCGGTGCCGGCATCGCTGTCGTACTGGACCGTCGCGTTCACGTCGCGCAACTGGATCGCCGCCACGTGCACGATGTCGCCCCATGCGAGCAGGCCCGCGTTGCCGCTCTCGATCAGATAGGCCGTATGGCCCGGCGTATGGCCGGGCATCGGCACCGCGCGAATGCCGGGCGCGAGCGTCGCGTCGCCGCGAAACGTCTTGAAGCGGCCGGCCGCGACATACGGTGCGACCGCGGCGGCGGCCGCATCGAAAAACGATGCGAGGAACGCAGGCGCTTGCGCCTTGTTCGCGGGATCGAGCCAGTAAGCGGCTTCCACTTCATTCACCCGCACGATCGCATTCGGAAACGTCATCGCGCCGTTCGACACAATGCCGCCGACATGGTCCTTGTGCAGGTGCGTGAGCAGCACTTCGTCGATCTGCGCGGGCGCGTAGCCGGCCGCGCGCAGGTCGTCGAGCAGCTTGCCGCAGCAGTCACCGTACAGCGTGCCGGCGCCCGCATCCACGAGGATCCGCTTCGATCCGGTATCGACCAGGAACGCGTTGATCGACCCCTGCACGGGCGGCTCCAAGAACGCGCGATCGAGGTCGCGCCGGATCTCGTCCTTCGAGATGTCGCGAAACACCGTGTCGACCGGAAACGGATGGGTGCCGTCGGACAGCGCGATCACCGTGAAGTCGCCGATCTTCTGCCGATAGAAGCCGGGAGGCTGCTGGCCCGCCGCGGCGGGGGCCGGTGCGGTGGAGGGCGCTTCGGGTTGCGCATTGGCGTGGGCATCGGGCTGCACGCCGGCCTGCGCAAACGCCGCAGGCGCCGACAGGCCCGCGCACCCGGCCACGATCAGCAAACGGGCTGCATGCGCAACGCACGCGTGCCGGAACAGGGTCTTCATGCGATCTCCGTGACGAACCGTGCGCGCGCCCGGTCACGAACGGACCGACCCGTGCAACACGCAATGTCGCGCAGCTTATCGGGCGTCGTGGCGAAAATCCTGCGCAGCGCCTGAATTGTCCTGAAGACGCGGCACGCGCGCGCAACCGCCGCACCGGCCGGCGCTAGAATGCGAACCGCAGCAACGCGACGTTGCGACCCGCACAAGGGCCTGTTCACGCTAATAGCGGGCTTGCGAACGTGCCTTTCCGCGCGCAGTGCAAGAAGCAAGGAGCGCCGTTTGGCCGTGCCAAACAAGCGACGCACGACGCCGCCATGTAGGCGGAAAGGCACGTTCCCCTGTTTGGAGAAAATCGTTCGTGGGGCTGGCCCCCAGAAGGGCCGATCGCCGCGTCGTGCTCCTCGCGAATACGTCGAGTATTCGCTTCGTCGCAATCCTTGCGCTCGGCCCTTCTGGGGGCCAGCGCAAGCCCGTTATTAGCGTGAACAGGCCCTAGCAACCCCATGGACAAATTCTCCGCGCTGCGCGCCTTCGTCGAAGTCGCGGAAGCCGGCGGTTTCTCGAGCGCGGGACGCCGGCTCGATCTCGCCGCGTCGTCGGTCGTGCGCGCGGTGGACGCGCTCGAGGCGTCGCTCGGCACCGTGCTGCTGAACCGCACGACGCGCCAGGTCACGCTGTCGGATGCGGGCGCCGTCTACTATGCGCGAGCGAAACGCGTGCTCGGCGAACTCGCCGATGCCGACGCGCTGGTGGCCGACCGCGGCGACGCGCCGTCCGGCCCGCTGCGCGTGTCGGTCCCGGTCGCCTACGGGCTGCGCCGGATCGCGCCGCACGTCGCCGCGTTCGTCGCGCGCCATCCGAAGCTCGACCTCGACCTGCAACTGACCGACGAACGCGTCGATCTCGTGTCCGCGCGGATCGACGTCGCGATCCGGCTCGGCGACGCAGCCCCGACCGCGGACGTCGTCGCGCGGCCGCTCGGCACGTTCCGGCGCTACGTGGTCGCGAGCCGCGCGTACCTCGACGCGCACGGCACGCCCGCGACCCCGGGCGAACTGGTCGATCACGCGTGCCTGCGCTTTCACTTCGGCGTCGACCAGCAGACGTGGACGTTCGCCGGCGCGCAACGCACGACGCAGGTCGTCGTCACCGGCCGGCTGAAATCGAATCACAGCGAGGTGCTGCGCGAGGCCGCGCTCGACGGCGCCGGCATCGCGCTGCTGCCCGACTGGCTCGTCGACGCGGACCTCGAAGCGGGCCGCCTGCAGCGGCTGTTCGACCCGTACGACGTGACGCCGGGCTCGGCGCGCGCGGTAATCACCGCGCTGTACCTGCCGAACCAGCGCGGCTCGAAGCGCGTGACCGCGTTCATCGATTTCGTCGAATCGCTCGCCCGCGCGCGGCCCTGAAACGGGCGACGCGGGCGATGCCATGCGTCACCAGCCGAACTTCGCTTCCATTCCGACGTAATCGGCGTTGCGCGCGCCGAGCGCACGAATCGACGAGCCGAGCTGGAAGTGCACGGCCTCGAGCGCGAGCGCGACGTTCGCGTTCACGAGCCAGTCGACGCGCGCCTGCGCATACATCCCCGTCCACGCGCCGCCCTTGCCTGCCGTGCCCGGCACCGCCGACATCCCCTGCCCGTAGATCGCGTCGGCCGTCGTCTGCCGCCACTGGAAGCCGACGGCGGTGAGCACCGTCACCGAGCTGGCCGGCTTGAAGGTCAGCGACGGCTTCACGTGGATCAGGTTGCTGTACCCGGTATAGCCGGCGAGCGTGAAGTAATAGCCGTTCGGAAACATCGGGTTGAACGTGCCGACGCGCCCGTCGCCCGGATGCGCGTCGCCCGATGCGCCGTCGACCTGGATGCCGATGCGCGGCGTGCCGGCCGTCTTCGCGAACGTGTAGCCGCCCAGCGCGCCGAACGCCCACGCGCCGATCGTGTCCTGCCCGACGTGGCCGGTCTGCAGCATCGCCTCGACGTCCCAGTCGAACCCGTCGGCCTTGCCCGCGTAGCGCATGTCGAACACATCGCGCCGCTCGGTGCCGGACGCATCCGGATAGCGTGCGTTGTCGCGCGTATAGCGCGACCAGTACGCGGACAGATCGCCGGGCCCCGTGCCGGTGCGCTCGACGCGCACGCCGTCGAATCGCAGATGCCGGTTCGACACGTCGTCGAACACGGCCGCATTGCGATACTGCACCGGGCGCGTCACATAGCCGATCAAGCGCCATTTGCCGATTTCGTAATCGGTCCACAGTCCGTCGTACGCCTGCCGCACGTTCGGGCCGTCGCGCACCGACACGAAGCGCTGCAAGTCGAACGCCATTTCCTGCCTGCCGATCCGCGTCTTGAACGTGCCCGGCCCCAGTTGATCGACGTACGCGACGAATGCCTGCTCGATATCGAGCTGATCCTTGTCGACCGGGCCGACCGTGTCCTTGCCGAACGGCCGCGCATCGACGAACTGCACGAATGCCTGGAAGTGCCCGCGATAGCGCAGGTCCGCATGCACGTTCGCGCGCTGGATCACGTAGTTGTCGTCGCGCGCGGCGCCGAGGCCGAACAGCGGCGCGTTGTTCAGTTCGAAGCGCTCGCGCAGGTTCGCGCCGAGCGACAGGTAGGTCGACGGATCGTCGCCGAGCCGTATGTATTTCAGCGCGTCGAACGGCTTGCGCGGCACGCACGGATTCGCGAGCGCCGACCAGTCTTCCTGCCAGCGGTTGAACGACACCGTCGGGCGTTTCGCGGTGCACGCCGCCGTGGCGGCGACAGCCGGCGACGCGGCCGCGCCGGTCGCCGCCACATTGGCCTCGGCATCGGCGCCGACGGCGGACCCCGCGTGCGACGCGGCACCGCTCGCCAGCACGGCGCACGACAGCGCGCCGCGCCACGATCGCTTCATCGGCCGGCGCACCGTCATTTCGACCGCGCGTGGATTTCGGCGACGTAGCCGCCCGGGAACTGCACGAGCGCCGCGTCCCGGCCGTCCGACTTGAACGGCGGCACGAGCACCGTCACGCCCGCGGCTTCGGCCTGCTTCAGCGTCGCGGCGAGATCGGCGACTTCGTAGCCGGTCATTTCGCGCCCGAACGGGTAAGGCAGGTGGCCGTCGGTCGCGAGCACGGTCATCTTGCCGAAGCCCGACTCGATGCGAATGCGGCGGTACGTGTCGTTCGGCCGGCCGATCTCGATGCCCGGCGCATGGCGCACGTCGGACACGATCTTGCCGTGCGAGAACGCGGCGAAGTTGCGTGCGAGCTTGCCCGCGCTTTCCGGCGACACGTACACGCGGTTCTCCGGCACCGTCTGCAGCGCGTCGTAGTTCGGCGCCTGCGTGTGCCAGTACAGCTGCATGTTCACGCCGCCCGGCCAGCGGACGATCGCGTCGCGGCCGATCGGGTCGGGGAACGTCGTCACGACGATGTCCGCGCCATGCGCACGCGCCGACTTCACCGCGACGTCCATGTCGGTGACGAGATAGCCGGTACGTTCCTCGCAGAACGGATACGGGATCGGCGTCTTGAAGCCGAACACCGAGATCGTGCCAACCGGCGTCAGCACGAGTTGCGACATCGTCTGGCTCGGCGTCGGCGTGACCTGGAACACGCCCTGCTTCGACTTCTTGCCGCCGAACGTCGCGACGAAGCTGTCGGTGAAGCGGTCGAAGTCTTCGGGGGCGACGCACACGTGGGTCGTGTCGTACTGCGGGCCGACCGCAATCGCGGGGGAGCGCGCCGCGGCGGCCGGCGACGCGATGTCGTCGAGGTGGGTTTCGTCGGCGAATGCCGGCGTGCCGGCCAGCAGCGCGGCGAGCATGGCCGACGACGCGGCGGTCATGCGCAGCAGGTTGCGCAGTTTCAGTGAACTCATTAGTTTTCTCCTTGATGGTGACGCGCGCGGCCCGGCGCCGCGCGCGGATTCGGATTCAGCGGAATGCCGGCCGCTCATCCGGGCGGCCCGGACGACACGCGAGAAACACGCGCGCCGCGAGCGGCGGCGTGCGCCGCAACCGGACGCGCGCGGCCTCCCGCACGGTCGCAGACGGAGCAGACTCGCCGTTTCAGCACGGTCGTCGCAACATCGCCGGATGGCGGGACCGCTACGAGCGGGGTCTCGTCTATCGTCGAGCACGGTGACGAGGACGAGCCCATCGATCAGTCCCGGATGGTCGAAAAATGCGTTGAGGGCCATGAAACGCGCCATGCGTGTCATGGCCCAGAACTCGGCAGCCCCCACGGCTGCGACACCCGCGTGCGGACCCATGCCGCGGAGTCGCAAGGGGTATGCATCGCCGTATCAGATCGCCCAGCACGAACAGCCGAACGCGCCCCAGAAGCCCTTCGCATCCGACGTCGGCAACACGCTTCCCCATGCGCCCGCGTGCGCATGCTGGTGAACGTTGCATTCGTTCGCGCAGGCACACATCGCAGCGGCCGCCGCGCGCTGCAACGGCGCGCCATTGCGCTGCGTCGCGCCCCAGCCGCCATAGCCGCCGAACTCGCGCACCGGCGACCAGTCCGGCATGGCCGGCGGGATCGGCGCGTCGTGCGACGCGAACGGCCCCGCGCCCCATACGATCTTCCCGTCGACCACCGTCAGCAACGCGGTCGTGCCGGCGATATCGTCCTCCGCGCATGCGAAGAAATCGCGATCCGGAACGACCAGGTCGGCAAGCTGCCCGACCGCGATCCGCCCTTTCTTGCCTTCCTCGTTCGAGAACCACGTCACGTACTCGGTCCACATCCGCAGCGCGGTTTCGCGATCGAGCAGGTTGCGCTGCGGATACAGGCGCAAACCGCCGACCGTCTTGCCGGCCACGAGCCACGCGAGCGACACCCACGGGTTGTACGATGCGACACGCGTCGCGTCGGTGCCGGCCGACACCTTGAGCCCCTTGGCGAGCATCTTCGCGACAGGCGGCGTCGCCTCCGCGGCTTGCGCGCCGTAGCGCTCGACGAAGTATTCGCCCTGGTACGCCATCCGGTGCTGCACCGCGATGCCGCCGCCGAGCGCGGCGATCCGGTCCATCGATTTCTCGGTGATCGTTTCCGCGTGATCGAAGAACCAGTTCAGCCCGTCGAGCGGGATGTCCTCGTTGACCTTCTCGAACACGTCGAGCGCGCGGCTGATCGTTTCGTCGTAGGTCGCATGCATGCGCCACGGCCAGCGGTTTTCCGCGAGCACGCGCACGACGCCTTCGAGATCGTCCTCCATCTGCGCGGGCAGGTCCGGCCGCACGACGCGGAAATCCTCGAAATCGGCCGCGGAAAACACCAGCATCTCGCCGGCGCCGTTGTTGCGGAAGTAGTCGGTGCCATCGTGGTACTTGACGCTCTTCGTCCAGTTCACGAAGTCTTCCTTCTCCGCGTTCGGCTTCTGCGTGAACAGGTTGTACGCGATCCGGATCGTCATCTCGCCCGCGTCGTGCAGCTTGCGGATCACTTCATAATCGTCGGGATAATTCTGCGAACCGCCGCCCGCGTCGATCACGCCCGTCACGCCGAGCCGGTTCAGCTCGCGCATGAAGTGACGCGTCGAGTTGTACTGATACTCGAACGGCAGCTTCGGGCCCTTCGCGAGCGTCGCGTAGAGGATCGTCGCGTTCGGGTTCGCGAGCAGCAGCCCGGTCGGGTTGCCTGCCGCGTCGCGCAGGATCGTGCCGCCCGGCGGCTCCGGCGTGTCCTTCGTATAGCCGACGACGCGCAGCGCCGCCGCGTTCAGCAGCGCGCGATCGTACAGGTGCAGGATGAACACGGGCGTGTCCGGCGCGACTGCGTTGAGTTCGGCGATCGTCGGCAGCCGCTTCTCCACGAACTGATGTTCGGTGAAGCCGCCGACCACGCGCACCCACTGCGGCGCGGGCGTGATCGCGACCTGCTGCTTGAGCATCTCCATCGCGAGCGCGAGCGACGGCACGCCGTCCCAGCGCAGTTCCATGTTGTAGTTCAGTCCGCCACGAATCACGTGGCAGTGGTTGTCGATCAGACCCGGCAGCACGCCGCGGCCGCCGAGATCGACCACCTTCGTCGCGCGGCCCGCGAGCGGCATCACGTCCGCTTCGCTGCCGACGGCGACGAAGCGCCCGGCGGCAATCGCGACGGCCGTCGCGACGGGGTTCGCGCGGTCGAGCGTCGTGAATCGCCCGTTGTGCAGGATCAGATCCGGTTGGGTCACGGTTGCGGTCATATGCATCACCTCTTGTTGATCAGAAGCCAAAGAGTTGTTTGACGGTGGGTAACGCTTGCACGCCGATCAGCATGCCGAGCAACCCGACCAGCGCAATCAACGGCGGTGCGGGAGAGCGAACCTTGATGGCGCTGTAAATCACACCGATCAGCACGCCCGCACCAAGGGAAACCAGATACGGTTCCATGCAATAAATCTCCCGGACAATTTCAAATGCAGGCGCCGTGTTCCGACCGGCATGCCGCGGGCGGCATTCGTGTTTCGGTCACGTCCGCCGCCCGCGGCAATGGCGCCCATGCGGCGCGTTCGCATCGAACCCGCCGCACCGGCATCGGCCGTTGCAGGCCGTCTTCGCTTACTTCGCCGGAACGGGCGCAATCGACTCGTGCGGCGTCGCGGTGCGCTGCGGCGCCTTGTGGAGCATCGTGTACGCGTAGTCCACGCCCATCCCGTATGCGCCCGAATGCTCCTTCGCGATCGCCATCACCGCGTCGTACGTCTCGCGGCGCGCCCAGTCGCGCTGCCATTCGAGCAGGACCTGCTGCCACGTGACCGGCACCACGCCGGCCTGCACCATGCGCTGCATCGCGATATCGTGCGCGGCCTGCGTCGTGCCGCCCGATGCGTCGGAGACCATGTAGATCTCGTAGTCGCCTTCGAGCATCGCGCACAGCGCGAACGTCGTGTTGCAGACTTCGGTCCACAGGCCCGACACGACCACCTTCTTGCGGCCGTTTGCGGCCAGCGCGTCGCGCACCTTCTGGTCGTCCCACGAGTTCATCGACGTGCGTTCGAGCGTCTTCTGGTTCGGGAACACGTCGAGCAGTTCGGGATAGGTGTGGCCCGAGAAGCTCTCGCTTTCGACCGTCGTGATCGTGGTGGGGATGTTGAAGACCTTCGCGGCCTTCGCGAGCCCGACGACGTTGTTCTTCAGCGTCTGCCGATCGATCGACTGCACGCCGAACGCCATCTGCGGCTGCTGGTCGATGAAGATCAGCTGGCTGTTGTGCGGGGTAAGTACTTCAAGCTTCGGATTGCTCATGATGGTGATGTCCTTTGACGCGGAGAAAAATGACGCTCGCCTGGCCGACGAATCCGCGAAGCGTCCAATGCGCGGTGTCGGAAGCGTCGGCAGCCGGCCTGCGTCATTCAATACGCGAATGGCCGACCGCACCAGTTAATTGTTCTGATTCTCACCACGCTCTGAATTCAGACTGAAAAGATCTGAATTTCATTGAATGGACTCACGACGAATGCGCAGACCTGATAGGCTGGCCCAAGACTTTCGGATCGACGCCAGCCCGGTATTCATCCGTATTTTTAACGGCCGTCATTCCATTCCAAACCTATGAAACCGTACATTGCTTCGCTTCTCGCCGGCGTCCTCGCCGGCGTCGTTTACGCGCTGATCGGCGTGCAATCGCCGGCGCCGCCCGCCGTCGCCTTGGCCGGCCTGCTCGGCATTCTGGCCGGCGAGCAGATTCTTCCCGTGGTACGACGGATGGTCGACGGCATCCGGCTGGGAACCGCGTGGCGCGACGCGAAGTGCAGTCAGCACATGTTCGGCGCACTGCCCGGCGCACACGCCGACGCTTCCGTGAAGCGCCGCGAATCGACGCCGACGTGACAGGCAGATGTCGAGCGAATGCGGCGGCGGCCCGTTGTGAACAGGATTGGATTCAGCGTCGCTCGACGGTCCGACACCGCCTGATGTCCTTGCCGCAGCGAAACTCGCCATGAAGCTGTCTTTCGAAGCACTCGAGGCCCTGGACGCGATCGACCGCACCGGTACGTTTGCCGACGCGGCAGAGTTGGTGCACCGCGTGCCGTCCGCACTGACCTACGTCGTACAGAAGCTCGAGAGCGACCTCGGCGTCGCGTTGTTCGATCGCAGCGGGCGTCGCGCGAAGCTCACGCGCGCGGGCCGCGTCGTCGTCGAGGAAGGCCGCCGCCTCCTTCATGCTGCCGAACAACTCGAACGGAAGGCGCAGCGCGCGCAGCAAGGTTGGGAAACCGAGCTCCGCATTTGCATCGCCGAGATACTGCCCTTCGACTTGATGTGGCCATACGTCCATGCGTTCTACGATCTTGAAATGGACACGCGGCTGCGCTTCTCCACCGAAGTGCTTAGCGGCACCTGGGATGCGCTGATTTCGCGGCGGGCGGATCTGATCGTCGGCGCGGCGGGCGAGCCGCCCGAACTGCCGGACATCGTCGCGCAGCCAATCGGCACGCTCCGGCACGTGTTCGCGGTCGCCCCTACCCATCCGCTCGCCGCGCTGCCCGAACCGCTGTCGATGGCGTCGATCGTCGAGTATCGCGGCGCGGTGATCTCCGACACGTCCCGCGAACTCCAGCCGCAGTCGGTCGCGCTCGATGCTGGCCAACCGTATCTCGCGGTGCCGATGCTCGCCGCGAAACTGGCCGCGCAATGCGAAGGACTCGCGGTGGGTACGCTCCCGGACTGCATCGCGGCGCCCGCGATCGCACAAGGCAGGCTTGTCGCGCGGGAAGTCACCGGCATGCGCGACACGACCCATTGCTATATCGCGTGGCGTGCCGACGAAGCCGGGCGCGCGCTACGCTGGTGGGTCGAACAGCTCGGTCACCACGACCTCGTCGACCGGTTCACCGCGCGCGCGTGACGCTGCGCTTTCTGCGAACGGTCGAGCGGTCTCGCGCTTACCGACCTGCATCAAGCGGTTCTCGAAATCCGCGTTGAAGGAAGGAAGAAACGCGGAGCGGCTTCGCCGCCGCCCCCGTCGCGCACGCAGCCGACGCCGCCGCGTGCGGAATCAGCGTTCAGCGCGACGCGGACGGTTCGCTGGTCCGGCCGGATCGCCAGGTGAGGAAACCGAGCGCCGCGAGCGGCAGCGCCAGGGCCCAGAACCCGGCGTACAGGTAGGCGGTCGCCCCCGCGCCCGCACCGAGCGCGAACCCGACAACCGGCGGCAGCGTGCGTCGCAGCCGCGCTCGTGCGGCTTCCCGTTCGGCCGGCGCGGCGATCGGCACGAGCCAATCGAATGCATCGATGACCGCCTGCGTGACGTTGCCGGTCATCACGGTGTTCGCGACGACGGCGCGCGCGGTCAGCCGGCCGTGTGCGTTCTGCACGCCCATTGCCGCCGCGCCGAGCAGCCCGCAGACGATCGTCGCGGGCGCATCGGCGTTGCCGATCGGCGACGCCGCGACGCCGGCGAGCATGAATCCGGCCAGCAGGATCGTCTGCAGCGCGTACAGCGAGCACGCCCGCGGGCCATGCCCGCGCACGCGCATCCGGTGATCGAGCAGGCGGGCGGCCACGATGCCCGCGATGAATGCCGGAAACGCGAGCCACTTGATCGTGAGGCCCTGGCCGACACCGGCGAGGCCCGAGCCGATCAGGATGAAGTTGCCGGTGACGTGCGCGGTAAAGAGCCCGAACAGCGCGACGAAGCCGAGCGTGTCGACATAGCCGGCGATCGAGGCGAGGAACACATCCTCGCCGCGCAGGTGATCGGGGGCCGCGGCGCCCGCTGCCGTTACTTGCGCGGGCTGCATGTCGTGGCTTCCGGAGTTGTGTCGGCGGTGTCCGCGTCGCGGACCTGTGTGGCGTGCACGCGCAATTGCGCGTGCACGAGCGGGATCGCGTGCTCGCGGACGACGATGCCGAGCAGGCGCGCTAGCGCGATCAGCGCCGCCGCGGGCGATTGCACGCGCACGAGGGGGTGCAGGAGGCCGACTGCGACGGCGGCTCCCGGCGAAATCAGATGAGGCATGGTCCGTTCCGGTTGCGCCGCGGGCCGGGCCGGCCGAAGGGCTTCGGCCTCGTGCAGCGGCTCGGAAGCAAGACTAGGGAAGGCGGGCCTGAAAGTCATGGCGGCAAACTGAATCGTTCTGAACGCGCGGGGCGGCGACGCACGCGCGCGACGACCGCCGACGAGCCGGCCGCCACGCCGTGCCGCCGCCTCACACCAGCGTTCAGAACGATTCAGCCACGACGCACATCGCCTGCCCTATGCTCGGACAGCATCGGGCGCGTGCCGTATCGCGCACCGCCCGCAGAACCGGAATTCCCACATGACGACCGACACGCTTGCACTCACCCATCACACCGTTACGGCGAACGGCATCCGCCAGCACGTCATCGATGCCGGCGCGGGGCCCGTCGTCGTGCTGCTGCACGGCTTCCCCGAAACCAGCTTCGCGTGGCGCTTCCAGATTCCTGTGCTTGCACGGCACTATCGCGTGATCGTGCCCGACCTGCGCGGCTACGGCGAAACCGACAAGCCCGCGGCCGGCTACGACAAGCGCAACATGGCGCGCGATCTCGCCGCGCTGCTCGATGCGCTCGGCATCGAGCGCATCGCGCTCGTCGGGCACGATCGCGGCGCACGCGTCGCGACGCGTTTCGCAAAGGACTTCCCCGAGCGCGTCGACCGGCTCGTCGTGATGGACAACGTGCCGACGCGCATCGTCGCGCAGAACATGACCGCGCAAACCGCGCGCGCGTACTGGTTCTTCCTGTTCCACCAGGTGCCCGACCTGCCGGAGGCGCTGATCGCCGGCAAGGAAGCCGAATGGCTCAGCTATTTCTTCGCCGACTGGTGCTACAACCCGCACGCGATCTCGGGCGATGCGTTCGACACGTACGTCCGCGCGTATCGGCGCCCGGGAGCCGTGCGCGGCGCGCTGGCCGACTATCGCGCGAACGCGGAGGACGTGCAGCAGGATCTCGTCGATGCGGAGGTGAGGATCGCGTGCCCGACCATGGCGATCTGGGGCGAGGATTTCTACGCGGTCGGCAAGATGTTCGACATGAAAGCCGTATGGGAAGGCATGGCGACGAACCTGCGTGCCGAGCCGATCGCGCAGTGCGGACATCTGCCGCACGAGGAGCAGCCTGAGCGCGTGAACGCGCTGCTGCTCGATTTCCTCCGCGGCTGGGCCGGCTGACGCCACGCTCGCCGCACGCGGCATCATCGGGAGATCGTCGGATGGAACACGGATCGGGCCGCAAGGCCATCATCGCCGGCGGATCGGTCGGCGGGCTGTTCGCGGCGACCGCGCTGCGCGCGGCCGGCTGGGACGTCCGCGTCTTCGAGCAATCGCCGCACGCACTCGACAGCCGCGGCGGCGGCATCGTGCTGCAACCGCCGATCGAGCGCGCGTTCGCGTTCGGCGGCGTGACGCTGCCGGGCGACTCAGGCGTCGATTCGATCGACCGGATCTACGTCGACGCGCAGGACCGGATCGTGCAGCGCTTCACGATGCCGCAGACGCAGACGGGGTGGAACGTGATCTACACGGCGCTCAAGCGCGCGCTGCCGGCCGACATCATCCACGCCGGCGACGCGTTCGAGCGGTTCGAGCAGGACGGCGAGCGGATCGTCGCGCATTTCGCGAGCGGCCGCGCCGAGACGGCCGACCTGCTGATCGGCGCGGACGGCGGCCGCTCGACCGTGCGCGCGCAGTTGCTGCCGGACGTGCGGCCGACGTATGCGGGCTATGTCGCGTGGCGCGGGCTCGTCGACGAACGCGCGCTGCCCGAGCAGGTGCTGCTTCTGCTGCGCGAACGCTTCACGTTCCAGCAAGGCGATCGGCACCTGTTCCTGACCTATCTGGTGCCCGGCGCCGACGGCGCGACCGAACCGGGCAAACGGCGCGTGAACTGGGTGTGGTACCGGCGTCTCGCGTCCGACCGGCTGCCGTCGCTGTTCCTCGCGCGCGACGGCACGCAGCGCGACGGGTCGCTGCCGCCCGGCGCGATGCGCGACGACAACCGCGCGGAACTCGTCGACGCCGCCGACCGGATGCTCGCGCCGACGCTCGCCGCGCTCGTCGATGCGAGCCCCGCACCGTTCGCGCAGGCGATGGTCGATCTCGCGGCCGCACGCATGGCCTTCGGCCGCGTGGTGCTGCTCGGCGACGCCGCCTGCATCGTGCGCCCGCACACGGCGGCGGGCGTCGCGAAAGCGGCGGACGACGCGGTCGGCCTCGCCGAAGCATTGCGCGACGTCGCACGCGGTGCCGCGTTCGACGCCGCGCTGGCGCGCTGGGACGCCCGTCAGCGGGCGGCCGGCGCGCTATTGTCCGCGCGAGGGATCGCACTCGGCGCGCGGCTGATGGGCGGGGCGTGACGGTTCATCGCGCGGGAGTCGACTGCCGCGCGGTGCGGATCGAAGTCGGGATCCAGCGCGCGCAGCACGCTGGCGCGCCCGCCGTCGTCATCGGGTAGTTGCGGCTGCCCGCGCGCGAAAGCCGGGGCTGCTGCCGCCGCCAGCCACGCGGCGACCGCCAGCCCCGTCACGCGTATCGATACGGCGCCCCGCTTCATTGCGCGCTCGCCGTCGACACCGCGGCCGACGTCGCGGCCATTGCCGTGGTCCGGTCGCCGTGCGCGATCGCATACAGCTCGCGATTGCGCGCGATCGTCTGCGTGCTCGGCGGATAGTCGGAGTTCGACGTCGGCAGCATGCCGTCGCGCTCCGCCTGAATCAGGTCGGCGCGGACATCGGCGCGCGTGACCTCGCCACTGGTGGTTTGCGCGAATGCGACGACCGGTGCGCTCAGCGCACAGGAAATCAGGACCGCACGAATCAGCGTGTTCATGACCTTCACCTCTCAAAGATAGCGTGTTCGCGTCCGCAGATCAGGCCGGACATCCGCTCCGCATCGATGCGATGAGGAGTGGTGTCCATTCTGCGATTCGCGCGCTGTCCGGAAGGTGAGGCTTCGATTACGGTCTTGTCATCTGGTCGCGGCCCGGCCGCACGGCAATGTCAGTCAGCGCGCAACGGTTTCCGGGTTCCGCACGCTGCCCAGAAACCGCGTCAACTCCACCGTCTGCGGCCGCTCGAAGATCTCGTCGGCCGTCCCGCTCTCCCACACGCGCCCCTGGTGCATGAACACGATCCGGTCGCTCACCGCCCGCGCGAAGTTCATCTCGTGCGTGACCATGATCAGCGTCATGTCCTCGCGCGCGAGTTGCTCGATCACGCCCAGCACCTCGCCGACGAGTTCGGGATCGAGCGCGGACGTGATTTCGTCGCACAGCAGCACGCTCGGCTTCATCGCGAGCGCGCGCGCGATCGCGACGCGCTGCTGCTGGCCGCCCGACAGGTGTTCCGGAAACGCGTCGAACTTGTCGCCGAGGCCGACGCGCTCGAGCATCAGTTCCGCGATCGCGCGCGCCTGCTGGCGGTGCGACTTCTTCACCACCGACTGCGCGAGCATCACGTTCTGTCCGGCGCTCAGGTGCGGAAACAGGTTGTATTGCTGGAACACCATGCCGACCTTCAGCCGCAGCGCGCGCAAGTCCGCATGCCGTGCATCGACGCGTTCGCCGTCGACCGAGATCGTGCCCGCGTCGATGCTCTCGAGCCCGTTGAGCGTGCGCAGCAGCGTGCTCTTGCCCGAGCCGCTGCGGCCGATGATCGACACGACCTGCCCGCGCTCGACGGACAGGTCGATGCCCTTGAGCACATGATGGGTGCCGAAGTTCTTTTCGAGACCCCGGCTTTCAACGAGCGGCATGCCATCTCCTTTGCAACGTGCGCGCATAACGGGTAAGCGGATAGCAGAGCGCGAAATAGATCAGCGCGACGAGGCCATATACGACGAACGGCCGGAACGTCGCGTTCGAGATCGCGATGCCGACCTTCGTCAGCTCGGTGAAGCCGATGATCGATACGAGCGCCGTATCCTTCACCGCCTGCACGCCGAAGCCGACCGTCGGCGCGATCGCGATGCGCGCGGCCTGCGGCAGGATCACGTGACGCAACTGCTCGACGTAGCCCATCGCCAGGCTCGCCGACGCCTCCCACTGCCCTTTCGGCACCGCCTCGACGCAGCCGCGCCAGATCTCGGCCAGATACGCGCTGGTGAAGAACGTGAGCCCCGCGGTGGCCGCGACCCACGGCGCAACGTCGAGCCCGACGAGCGGCAGGCCGAAGAACACGATGAACAGTTGCATCAGCAACGGTGTGCCCTGGAACACTTCGATGTAGAGCTTCGCGACGCCGCGCAGCACCGTCGAATTCGACACGCGCATCACGAGCAGCCCGAGGCCGACGAGGCCGCCGGTCACGAACGACACGAGCGACAGCACGATCGTCCAGCGCGCGGCCAGCAGCAGGTTCGCGAGAATCTGCCCGAACGTGAAATCGGTCATCGCGCACCTCGCATGCGGCGGGAGAACAGGCGGCGGCCCATCGCGCCGAGCGTCGCACGCAGCAGCAGCGCCATCGCCAGATACGCGAGCGTGATCACGAAGTACGTCTCGAACGCGCGGAAGTTGCGCGACTGAATGTAGCTGGCCGCGTAGGTCAGGTCGGCCACCGAGATCTGCGACACGACCGCCGAACCGAGCATCGTGATCACGATCTGGCTCGACAGCGCGGGAAACACCTTGGCGAGCGCCTGCGGCAGCACCACGTGGCGCAGCATCTGCGCGCGCGACATCGCCAGCGCGGAGGCGGCCTCCAGATGCCCTTTCGGCACCGCGGCCACGCCCGCGCGCACGATCTCGACCGAATACGCGCCGAGATTGAGCGTCATCGCGAGGATCGCGGCCGTGTATTCGTCGATGTGCACGCCGAGCGCCGGCAAGCCGAAGAAGATGAAGAACAGCTGGACGACGAACGGCGTATTGCGGATCGCCTCGACGTACGCGCCGATCAGCGGGCGCAAGCGCACGGCCGCGCGCGCGTCGGCGCTGTACGCGGCCGCGCCGAGCACGCCGACCGCGACGCCGAGCACGGTCGCGACCGCGGTCAGCGCGAGCGTGATCGCCGCGCCGCTCGCGAACACGCCGACGTACTCGGAAAGTTCGCCGAATTGAAGCTGATAGCTCATGGGAAACGGATAAATTCGGGTTCGGACAACGACACGCGCCGCGCCGGACATCCCGGCCGCGGCGACGTGTCAGGCGACACGGCGATTCGTCACAGTCCGGCCGGCAACGGCTGGCCGAGCCACTTGCGCGACAGCTCGCCCAGCGAGCCGTCCTGCTTCGCATGCGCGATCGCATCGTCGATCTTCGCGAGCAGGCGCGGTTCGTTCTTGTTGACGCCGACGAAGCACGGCGAATTCTTGATCACGAACTTGACCTCGGGGCGGCGCGGCGGATTCTTCGCGAGGATCGCCGCCGCGACGATGTTGCCGGCCGCGATCAGTTGCACCTGCCCCGACAGGAACGCCTGGATCGTCGCGTTGTTGTCCTCGAAGCGCTTGATCGTCGCGTTCGGCGCGAGCTGCGACAGCGCGATCTCCTCGAGCGCGCCGCGCGTGGCGCCGACCGTCTTGCCGGTGAGGTCGGCGGGCGCGCTCACCTTCACGTCGGACGGCCCGAACACGCCCTGGAAATACGGCGCGTAGGCGCTCGAGAAGTCGATGACCTTCTCGCGCTCCGGCGTCTTGCCGAGCGACGAGATCACCATGTCGACCTTGTTGGTCGTCAGGTACGGAATCCGGTTCGCACTGTTCACGGGCACCAGCTTCAGCTTGACGCCGAGCGCCTTGGCAAGGAGTCCTGCCATGTCGATGTCGTAGCCCTGCGGCTGCATATCCGTGCCGACCGAGCCGAACGGCGGATAGTCCTCGGGCACCGCGACGCGCAGCGTGCCGTTCTTCGCGATGGTGTCGAGCGCATCGGCGTGGGCCGGCGCGGCGGCGAACAGCGCGATCACGGGGGCGGCGAGCAGCGCAGCCAGCCAGGTGCGTCGGGGGAACGGTCGGGTCGTCGGGCTCACGGTGAATCTTCCTTGTCTGGTATGTCGTCGTCGGGCAGCGCGCAACGATTGCGCGGCCGACACCACTCCAGCAAAAACCGGGCCATTGCCGTGAAACGCTTGCCGTACGGGCACGAGGCCGAAATGTCGGTGAACCTTTCGGCGAGCTGAATTCCCCATTTCGGTGCACAAACCGGCACCGTCGGTAACGGTTGCCCTCGCAGCGCGCGCCGGCGCACCAAATTACCTATCCGGTTCACCCGTCGCCGCGCCCCTATGCACGGATTCGAACAGGCTCAGTCCAAATTTGCATTCCGTTTGTGACGGGAATTACGGCTGCATACGTTCGCGACGTACCGTGCCGTTCGCCACGCCCGGCGAATCGCAATCAGGACGGGCGCGCCCGATTCCGCGCGCCGCACCTCCGGTACCGGTGGTCCCGATCGTCCCGCGATCGGGATGAATCCAATCCCATCCGTGCGCGAGGATACCGTCATGGCATCGATTCCCGACCCGTCGACAACCGGCGAAACCGACAAACGCAGCTGGCTCGAATCGCACGAAGCCGGCTATCACAAGACCCTCGGCAATCGGCAGGTGCAGATGATCGCGATCGGCGGAGCCATCGGCACCGGGCTGTTTCTCGGGGCCGGCGCCCGGCTGCAGGCCGCCGGCCCGGCGCTCGCGATCGTCTATCTGGTGTGCGGCGCGTTTTCGTTCCTGATCCTGCGCGCGCTCGGCGAGCTCGTGATGCATCGCCCCAGCAGCGGCAGCTTCGTGTCGTACGCGCGCGAATTCCTCGGCGAGAAGGCGTCGTTCGTCGCCGGCTGGATGTACTTCCTGAACTGGGCGATGACCGGCATCGTCGACATCACCGCCGTCGCGCTCTACATGCATTACTGGGCGCCGTTCGCGGCCGTGCCGCAGTGGGTCTTCGCGCTCGTCGCGCTGTGCATCGTCGCGACGATGAACCTGATCGGCGTGAAGTGGTTCGCGGAGATGGAGTTCTGGTTCGCGCTGATCAAGGTCGCCGCGATCGTGCTGTTTCTCGCGATCGGCGCGGCGATCCTCGGCACGGGCATGCCCGTGGCCGGCCATGGCACCGGCATGCACCTGATCACCGACAACGGCGGGTTCTTTCCGCACGGACTGATGCCGGCGCTGGTGCTGGTGCAGGGCGTGGTGTTCGCGTTCGCGGGCGTCGAGCTGGTCGGCACGGCCGCCGGCGAATGCAAGGACGCGCGCAAGGTGCTGCCGCGCGCGATCAACAACGTGATCTGGCGCATCGCGATCTTCTACGTCGCGTCGGTGGTTCTGCTGGTCTGCCTGCTGCCGTGGAGTGCGTACAAGGCGGGCCAGAGTCCGTTCGTCACGTTCTTCGGCGCGCTCGGGGTGCCGGGCATCGGCTCGGTGATGAACCTGGTGGTGCTCACCGCCGCGCTGTCGAGCCTGAACTCCGGCTTGTATTCGACGGGGCGCGTGTTGCGTTCGCTGTCGATGGGCGGCTCCGCCCCCGCGTTCCTCGCGCGGATGAGCGGGCAATCCGTGCCGTACGCGGGCATTCTGGTGACGGTCGCGATCTATGTGGTCGGCGTGCTGCTCAACTATCTCGTGCCGTCGAGCGTGTTCGAGATCGTGCTGAACATCGCGTCGCTCGGCATCATCAGCACATGGGGCTTCATCGTCGTGTGCCAGATGAAGTTTCGCGCCGCGGTCAGGCGCGGCGACGTGGAAGACGTGTCGTTCAGGATGCCGGGCGCGCCCGTGACGTCGTGGCTCACGCTGCTGTTCCTGCTTGGCGTGCTGGTGTTGATGGCATTCGACTACCCGAACGGGACGTGGACGATCGCGTCGATCCCGCTGGTCGCGCTGCTGCTCGTGGCCGGCTGGAAGTGGCTGAGCCGTCGCGCGCGCCGTGCATTGCTGAAGCCGACGATTCCGTCGATCGCGCTCACGCAGAACGTGCTCGAGAAGGGCGACAACTGACTCGCGACTCGCGGCGGCATGCGCGCCGTCCGTTGAAGGAACCGCCGTCGGGCCGCGGACGGCGGTCGACCGCCGCGTTCAGCGATGCTCGTACAACGGCTGCGTGTCGAGCGACGCGAGCGACGACGTAGCCGTCCTGGCCGCGTCGGTCGGCTGGGCAGCGACCGATTGCGCTTGCTGCGCGGCGACCTTCGCCTCGGCAGCCTGGATGTCCTCCGGGTAGTACGGATCGGTGCCGATCGGCCGATAACCGGCCTTTTCGACGCGGACGAGATCGGCGCGCACGTCGGCCCGTGTGACCGCATGGTCGGTGGTTTGCGCAAAGGCGACGATCGGTGCGCTCAGCGCACAGGAAAGCAGGACTGCACGAATCAGGTTGTTCATGATGTTCACCTCTCAAAGATGGCGTGTTCGCGTCCGCAGATCAGGCCGGACATCCGCTCCCCATCGATGCGATGAAGAGTTGGGTGCATTCTGCGATTCGCGCGCTTTCCTGAAGGTGAGGCTTCGATTACGGTTTTGTTATCCGGCCGTATCCAGTCCGATCATCGAGCGGACGCCCCTGTTCGGCGATGGCCCGATTCATGTCCTCGATCGACACCGGTTTCTCGGGCTTCTTCACGACGCCCTTCAGCGATGCGAGCGAGCGTGTGGCCGGGTATATCTCATATCGGCCCGTCGCCTCGTTGAAGCTGAATTCGATCCGGTCTCCGGACTGCAGGCCCAGTTGATTGCGGACGTCCACCGGAATGGTGACCCGCCCCTTTGACGTGATAGTGGCTGCTGTCATTGCGGCACCTCCAATATTTCTTACTTTCTTGTAAGCCATATGAAAAAGCAAGGGCGCGCCGCAGGCGACCAAACGCCGACGCTGCCGCCGCCCGCACAGATAACGGTTTCGTAATCCTCGAGTCAGGGTCGGGTCAACGCCGCGCCGGCAGACTGCGTGCTCGTCGCATCGAATGCGCATCCGAGCCCTGCTTCGAGGAGCACCATCATGTGGATCGTCCGGCTGGCGTTACGCAGGCCCTACACGTTCGTCGTACTCGCGCTGCTGATCTTCATCGCGGGGCCGCTCGCGCTGCTGCGCACACCGACCGACATCTTCCCGAACATCGACATTCCGGTCGTCAGCATCGTGTGGTCGTACAACGGCTTCTCCGCGGAGGACATGGCCAAGCGGATCACGTCGAACTACGAACGCGCGCTCACGTCCGACGTCGACGACATCGAGCACATCGAATCGCAGTCGCTGAACGGCGTGTCGGTCGTGAAGATCTTCTTCCACCCCGGCGCGGACATCAATCGCGCGATCGCGGAAGCCGCAAGCAACTCGGCGTCGATCCTGCGCATCCTGCCGCCCGGCACGCTGCCGCCGAACATCATCACGTACAACGCGTCGACCGTGCCGATCCTGCAGCTCGGGCTGTCGAGCGACACGCTCGCCGAGCAGCAGCTGTACGACCTCGGCAACAGCTTCATCCGCACGCAGCTCGCGACCGTCCAGGGTGCGGCCGTGCCGCTGCCGTTCGGCGGCAAGATCCGCCAGATCGTCGTCGATCTCGATACGCGCGCGCTGCAGGCCAAGGGGCTCGCGCCGATCGACGTCGTCAACGCGATCAACGCGCAGAACCTGATCCTGCCGGGCGGCACCGCGAAGATCGGCACGCACGAATACAACGTGCAGATGAACGGCAGCACGCAGACGGTCGCCGCGCTGAACGACCTGCCGGTGAAGACGATCGGCGGTAATGTCGTGTACGTGCGCGACGTCGCGCACGTTCGCGACGGCTACGCGCCGCAGACCAACATCGTGCGGGTGGACGGCAAGCGCGCGGCGCTGCTGACGGTCGAGAAGACCGGCAGCACGTCGACGCTGACGATCATCGACCAGGTGAAGGCAATGCTGCCGAAGATTGCGGCCGGGCTGCCGAAGGCGCTGCACATCGCGCCGCTCGACGATCAGTCGGTGTTCGTGAAGGCGGCCGTCCAGGGCGTCGTGCGCGAGGCGCTGATCGCCGCGTGCCTGACCGCGCTGATGATCCTGCTGTTTCTCGGCAGCTGGCGCGCGACGCTGATCATCGCGATCACGATCCCGCTCGCGGTGCTCACGTCGCTGCTCGCGCTGTCCGTGCTCGGCCAGACCATCAACATCATGACGCTCGGGGGGCTCGCGCTCGCGGTCGGCATTCTCGTCGACGACGCGACCGTCGCGATCGAGAACATCACGCATCATCTCGAACTCGGCGCGCCGCTCGAGGAAGCCATCCTGACCGGTTCCGGCGAAATCGCGGTGCCGACCTTCGTGTCGACGCTGTCGATCTGCATCGTGTTCGTGCCGATGTTCCTGCTCAGCGGCGTCGCACGCTATCTGTTCGTGCCGCTGGCCGAGGCCGTGATCTTCGCGATGATCGCGTCGTACTTCTTCTCGCGCACGCTGGTGCCCACGCTCGCGATGGCGCTGATGCGCGCCAAAGGCAGCGGCCGGCCGCCGCGCGGCGTACTCGCGCCCCTCGTGCATTTGGCGCGTTTCCAGGCCGCGTTCGAGCATCGTTTCGAGGCCGTGCGGCTACGCTATCGCGCGCTGCTGTCGGCGGCGATCGCGCGGCGCCGCCGCTTCGCGGCCGCGTTCCTGCTTGCGTGCGTCGCGTCGACGGGCCTCTACGCGTTCGCCGGGCAGGACTTCTTCCCGTCGGTCGACACGGGCGAGATCCGCCTGCACCTGCGCGCGCCGACCGGCACGCGGATCGAGGAAACCGCACGGCTGACCGACGAAGTCGAAGCGAAGATCCGCAACGTGATTCCGGCGAACGAACTCGCCGGCGTGCTCGACAACATCGGCGTGCCGGTGAGCGGGATCAACCTCACGTACGACTCGTCGGACCCGATCGGCTCCGGGGACGCCGACGTGCTCGTCACGCTGAAGCCGAATCACGCGTCGACGGCCGCGTACGTCGCGAAGCTGCGCAACGTGCTGGCGCAGGCGTTCCCCGGCGTGACGTTCGCGTTCCTGCCGGCCGACATCGTCAGCCAGATCCTCAACTTCGGGCTGCCCGCGCCGATCGACATCCAGATCGTCGGCAACAAGCTCGACCAGAACCGCGCGGTCGCGAATGCGCTGCTCGCGAAGCTGCGCGGCGTGCGCGGGCTCGTCGACGCGCGCATCCAGCAGCCCGGCGACGAACCGGCGATCAACGTGAACGTGGATCGCACGAAGGCGATCCAGGCCGGCCTCGACCAGCGCGACGTCGCGCAGAACCTGCTGATCGCGCTGTCCGGCAGCTCGCAGACGACGCCGAACTTCTGGCTCGATCCGCGCAACGGCGTCAGCTACCCGGTGCTCGTGCAGACGCCGCAATACACGGTGAATTCGCTGCAGTCGCTCGCGAACGTGCCGCTGCCCGCCGGCACCGCACGCCCTCCGCAGACGCCGGCCGGCGGCCCGGCCGCGGGCGCGCCCGCGCAGAACCTGCTCGGCGCGCTCGGCTCGTTCTCGCGCGCGACGCAGCAGGCCGTGGTGTCGCACTACAACGTACAGCCGGTGCTCGACATTTTCGCGTCGGTGCAGGGGCGCGATCTCGGCGGCGTCACGGCCGACGTGACGAAGCTCGTCGACGCCGCGCGCGCGCAACTGCCGCCCGGCTCGTCGATCGTGCTGCGCGGCCAGGTGCAGGCGATGCACGAATCGTTCGCGGGCCTGCTCGGCGGCCTCGCGCTCGCGATCTCGCTGGTCTACCTGCTGATGGTCGTGAACTTCCAGTCGTGGCTCGATCCGCTCGTGATCGTCGGTGGGTTGCCGGCGTCGCTCGCCGGCATCGCGTGGATGCTGTTCGTCACGCGCACCACGCTGTCGGTGCCCGCGCTGACCGGCACGATCCTGTGCATCGGCATCGCGACCGCGAACAGCATTCTCGTCGTGAACGCGGCGCGCGAGCTGCTCGCGGCCGGCGAGCCGCCGTGGCAAGCGGCGCTCGACGCAGGCTTCAGCCGCTTCCGGCCCGTCGTGATGACCGCGCTCGCGATGCTGATCGGCATGTTGCCGATGGCGCTCGGCCTCGGCGACGGCGGCGAGCAGAACGCGCCGCTCGGCCGCGCGGTGATTGGCGGCCTCGCGTTCGGCACGGTATCGACGCTGCTGTTCGTGCCGGTGCTGTTCGGCTTCGTCCATGCGTGGCTCGCGCGGCGTCGCGACGCCGCGGCACCGCGGCACGCGCAGCACGCACCCGATACGCCTGCGCTGCGTTGAGCGCGGACGCCCTCTCCCCATCCTTCGATTCGCCCAACCCCTGACCCATCATGAACGACTCGATCGAACCCGTCGCTCCGCCGCCCGCCGCCGAAGCAGCCACCGCGGCCGCAGCCGCGCCGCCCGCCGCGCGCGGCGCCGCCCCGGACACGCCGCCGGCCCGCCGCGCCCGCAAGCTCGCCGTGCCGCTCGCGGCCGTCGCGCTCGCCGCCGCGCTGCTCGCGCTCGGCATCGTGCCGCGTATCGATGCCCGCGCCGCGCAGCGTGCGCAGGTAGCCGTGCAGCAGGCGCTGCCGGTGTCCATCGTCGTGCCCGGCGCGGCGCCGGCCGACCAGACGCTGACGTTGCCCGGCTCGGTCGCGCCGTATGCGGACGCATCGATCTATGCGCGCACGAGCGGCTATATCGCGCACTGGAGCGTCGATCTCGGCACGCACGTGAAGGCCGGCCAGACGCTCGCGCAGATCTCGGCGCCCGATCTCGACGCGCAACTGCGCCAGGCGCGCGCCGACGAAGCGAGCGCGCAGGCGAACTACGACTATGCGAAATCGACCGCGCAGCGCTGGCAGGACATGCTGAAAACGCAATCGGTGTCGCAGCAGGACACCGACACGAAGGTCGCGGACATGAACGCGAAGCGCGCGATGCTCGCGTCGGCGCAGGCGAACGTCGCGCATCTTGCCGAACTCGTGTCGTACGAGTCCGTCACCGCGCCGTTCGACGGCGTGATCACCGCACGCAACGTCGACATCGGCACGCTGGTCACCGCGGGCGGCACGCCGGGCAGCCCGGGTTTGTCCGGCGAACTGTTCCATCTCGAACAGACGGACACGCTGCGCGTGTTCGTCGACGTGCCGCAGGACAGCGCGGCCGGCGTGTCGGCCGGCACGTCGGTCTACCTGACGACGCCGCAGTATCCGGGGCGGCGCGTTGCCGCGCGTGTCGCGCGCAGCGCGGGCGCGATCGACCCCGTCACGCGCACGCTGCGCGTCGAGATCGACGTCGACAACCGCGACGGCGCGTTGATGCCCGGTGCGTATGCGCAGGTGCATCTCGTCTTGCCGAGCGCGGCGCCGGCGCTTGAGCTGCCGGTCAGTGCGCTGCTGTTCCGTGCGAACGGCGTGACGGTCGCCACTGTCGGCGCGAACGGGCGTACGGCGCTGAAGACCGTGCAGATCGGGCGGGATTTCGGCACGCGCGTGGAGATCGTCGCGGGGCTCGCGGCGACCGATCGCGTGATCGATAACCCGGGCGATGCGATCACGGCTGGGGAGGCCGTGAAGATCGTGTCGACTGCGCGTGATGCGGCGCCGGTGGCCTCTTCGTCTGCTTCGTCTGCTTCGTCTGCTTCGTCCGCGCAGGCCACGCAAGCCGTGCAACCGGCGTCCGCGACCGGCGCGCTCGACGTGCCGCCGTTGCGCGCGGCCGGCGTCGCACCCGCTGCATCAGCGCCCGCTCCGTCGCCCGCGCGCGGCTGATCCATCGACGACAAACTCACGAAATGCCCGCCATGCGCCTTCCTCATCCGCTTCCGTTCGCTCGCCGTATCGTCGCGCTCGGCGCCGTCGCCGCACTGACCGCCTGCTCGACGCTGCCGCCCTATTCACCGCCCGCCGTCGCGGTACCCGCGCACTATGCGGGCGCCCCGGCCGCACCTACCGCGCAAGCCGGCTGGCGCGCCGCGATGCCGGCCGACACCGCCGCGCGCGGCGCGTGGTGGACCGTCTTCGACGACGCCGATCTGAACGCGCTCGAAACGCGCGTCGACGTGTCGAACCAGACGGTGAAGAAAGCCGTCGCCGATCTGCAGCAGGCGCGCGCGATGGTCGACTATCAGCACGCCGGCTTCCTGCCGACGATCACGGCAGGCGTCGCGCAAAGCCGTGCGCGCGTGTCGCAAAACCGGCTCGGTTCGTCGCTCGCCGGCAAGACGACGCCCGACTACCAGGCCGGCGTGGCCGCGAGCTGGGAGCCCGACGTGTTCGGCCGCGTGCGCGACGCGGTGACCGGCGCGCAGGCGAACGCCGCCGCGAGCGCGGCCGACTTGCAGGCCGTGAAGCTGTCGGTCACGGCCGAACTCGCGACCGACTATTTCGCGCTGCGCTCGCTCGACACGCAGAAGCAGTTGCTCGACGACACGGTGCGCGCGTACGCCGACGCGCTGACGCTGCTCAAGCAGCAACTCGCGGCCGGTGCGATCGACGCATCGGCGGTCGCGCAAGCCGAGACGCAACTCGAATCGACGCGCACGCAGGACACCGACATCGATGCGTCGCGTGCGCAGTTGCAGCATGCGATCGCGACGCTCGTCGGAGAAAGCGCGTCGACGTTCGCGCTGCCGCCGCGCGTGCAGGCGTTCCACGTGCCGGCCATTCCGGCCGGCGTGCCGTCGCAACTGCTCGAACGACGGCCCGACATCGCGGCGGCCGAACGCCGCGTCGCGGCCGCGAACGCGCAGATCGGCGAGGCGCGCGCCGCGTTCTTCCCCGATCTCGTGCTGTCGGCGAGCGCCGGCCTCGAAAGTTCGTTCTTCGCGCCGTGGCTCGCCGCGCCGAGCCTGTTCTGGTCGCTCGGCCCGCAACTCGCCGGCACGCTGTTCGACGGCGGCCGCCGCAGCGCGTCGCTGCGCGGCGCGCATGCGCAATACGACGGCGCGGTCGCCGATTACCGGCAAACCGTACTCGTCGCGTTCCAGCAGGTCGAGGATCAGTTGTCCGCGATCGATGCGCTCGCGTCCGAAGCCGGCAGCCAGCAGCGCGCGACCGACGCAGCCGACCTGTCGCTGCGGCTGACGACGAATCGTTTCAACGCGGGCGCCGTCAGCTATCTGGACGTGGTGACCGCGCAGACGATCGCGCTGACGAACCGGCGCACAGCCGATCAGATCGACGCACGCCGGATCGAGGCGGAAGTCGGGTTGCTGAAGGCGCTGGGCGGCGGCTGGCAGGCGAGCGCGAGCGCAGGCTCAGACGCGGAATCGAACACCGGCGCGAAGGAACATGCGGCAACCGCGCGACCCGACCCTGCCGCCGTCACGCAGCAGGCGGCCGGTTGAACGTAAGCACGAACCGCGTGCCGCGCGCATCGCTTTCGACCTGCGCGGTGCCGCCGTGCAGCTCCATCACCGAGCGCACGATCGCGAGGCCGAGCCCGGCCGTGCCGCCCGGCGCACCGCCGCTGCGAGCCGGGTCGCCGCGCACGAACCGGTCGAAGATCCGCGGCAGCAGCGCGGGATCGATCGGCTCGCCCGGATTCGCGACGACGACGCGCAGCGCATCAGGCGTTTCATCGACACTCAGCGTGATGACCCCACCGGCCGGCGTATAACGCAGTGCGTTCGCGAGCAGATTGCCGACCGCGCGGCGAAACAGCTCGACGTCGGCCGTCAGTTGCCCGTGCCCGTCGACGCGCAGCGCCGAGCCCGCTTCGTCGGCAAGTCCCTCGAAATACTCGGCGATGCGCTCGAGCTCCTCGCGCACGTCGAACGCACGCTGCCGCGTGACGAAACTCGGATGCTCGGCGCGCGCGAGAAACAGCACGTTCTCGATCATCCGCGCGAGACGATCGTATTCCTCGAGATTCGATTCGAGCAGCGTCTGGTACTCGTCGACCGAACGCGGCCGCGCGAGCGCGACTTCAGTGGCGCCGCGCATGTTGTTCAGCGGCGTGCGCAGGTCGTGCGCGAGATCCGCACTGAATTGCGACAGATGCGCGAACGCCTGCTGCAGGCGGCCGAGCATCGCGTTCTGCGCATCGACGAGCGCGCGCAGCTCGGGCGGCGCGCGCGACGCGTCGAGCCGCGTGTCGAGCTTGTCGACCGTGATCCGGCCGGTGTCGTCGACGATCTCGCGCAGCGGCGCGAGCGCCTTGCGGATCAGCCAGTAGCCGAGCAGCAGCGCGAACAACGCGCCGAGCCCGCCGGCGAGCTTGAGCCGGTCGCGGTAACCGTCGAGCAGATCGGCCCGGTCGCGCATGTTGCGCGCGATCGCGACGCGGATCGGCGTGTGGTCGCCGAGCGCGGCCTCGATCACGACGCCGCGCATCGGCGTGCCGCCGTCGGCGGTCCAGGTGACGAGCCGGTCGCTCGTGATCCGGTCGTTCGCGGGCACCGGCACCGCGTGCGGCGCGAACAGCTGCGCGTCGGCCAGCGGAACCGACGCGGCGGCAGGCGCATCGTCGAGCGCAGCGAGCCGGACGTTGTGGCGCGCGAGCACGTCGCCCCGCGCATCGACGACGGCCATCGACAGCGCCTCGTTGCCCAGCACCTGGCTCGTCAGCCGCTCCGCATGCGCACGAACCGCATCGAGCGATTCGAGCTCGCCCGCGAGCCGGCGCGTGTGGCGCGCGGCCAGCACGATGTCGAGATCGTCCTGCGTGTTCACCTGCCGCTCGAGGCCCGCATACACATACGCGCCGACGAGCGCGAACGCGGCCAGCGTGGTCGCGGCGAACGCGAGCGCGAGCGTCGCCGCCAGCGAGCGCGGGCGCGTCACGCGCCGTCCTTCGGTTCGAGCACGTAGCCAACGCCGCGCACGGTATGGATCAGCTTGACCGGGAACGCGTCGTCGATCTTCGCGCGCAGGCGCCGGATCGCGACCTCGACGACGTTGGTGTCGCTGTCGAAATTCATGTCCCACACGTACGATGCGATCTGCGTGCGGCTCAGCACCTCGCCCTGCCGGCGCGCGAGCAGTTGCAGCAGCGAGAATTCGCGCGGCGTCAGGTCGATCCGCGTCGCGCCGCGCTTCACGCGGCGGCGCACCACGTCGATTTCCAGATCGCCGACCGCCAGGTGCTCGGTCTCGCGCGGCGGCCCGCGCCGCGCGAGCGTGCGGATGCGGGCGAGCAGCTCGACGAACGCGAACGGCTTCACGAGGTAGTCGTCGGCGCCGAGTTCGAGGCCGTGCACGCGGTCCTGCACGTCGTCGCGCGCGGTCAGGAACAGCACCGGCGTCGTATGCGTTTCGCGCAGCCGCTTGAGCACGCCCCAGCCGTCGAGCACGGGCAGCATCACGTCGAGCACGATCACGTCGTAACGCTCTTCCTGCGCGAGCGTCAGCCCTTCGGCGCCGTCCTTCGCGAGATCGACGCTGAAGCCCGATTCCTCGAGCCCCTTCTTCAGGTACGCGCCCGTCTTCGGTTCGTCTTCGACTATCAGGATGCGCATGGCCGGCTCCGTCGCATTCGTGGGGACATCCGGCGATGTTACCCGGAAACGGCGACGCGGCTTCGCTGCGTGCAAGCGCGAACGGCGTAGATGACAAAACGGTAATCAGACGGTCAGCCTGGCGTGCGGTCGCGGCGCCAGGCGGCGGATTCCCGTCCCGTCAGCCCCGATGCGCGCTTTCCTGACGCGCAGCCGGATGCGTGATCGTCATTCGGCCTTTCATTCGCCAGAAATTTCCGTCGGGCAGCGCGACGAACGAGTGGAAGATGCCGAGGTCGTAATCCTGGACGTTCACGACCGCCGCGCCGTTCGACTCCTTCCAGCTCACCGCGAAGCTGCCGTTGCCCAGCGGCGCGACCTCGATGTCGACGGTTTCGATCGAAGCGTACGGCCCTTCCTTGATCTCGAAGGTCATGCGTTCGGTGGAGTGCAGCGTCAGATGCACGGTGAATACCGGATAAACCACCAGCATCTGCTGTCCGACCGGAAAGCGATCGAGCGACATTGTCCTGCTCCTCTCGTTGGATCGAGCGATGCCGCCAGCCGGCGAGCGGCCCGAAAGCCGGCGGGACGGCAAGCGTGCACGGCCGGGTGCGTCTCAGGCGATTGCGCCACCGTCCGCGGTCAGGATCGCGCCGGTGATCAAGCTCGCTGCGGGACTTGCCAGGAAAACCACGGCGTTCGCGATTTCTCGCGGTTCGCCGAAACGCCCCAGGGACGTCAGGCTCCGCTGAAAGTCGGCAGCGGCCCCGTTCGCCGGATTGGCATCGGTATCCACCGATCCGGGCTGCACGAGATTGACCGTCATGCCGTTCGGACCGAGTTCGCGCGACAGTCCGCGGGTGAATGCGGTCAGGGCCGCCTTGGACATCGCATAAGCGGTCATGCCGGAAAACGGAACCCGCTCCCCAAGACCCGATCCGATCGAGACGATGCGTCCTCCTGCGGCAAGATGCGGAATGACGGCCTTCGCGAACAGCACCGGCGCGCGTACGTTCACGTCCATCAACGTTTGATAGTCGTGCACATCGAGGTCGGCGATCGTTCCGGAGTGGCCGATCGCCGCGCTGTTGACGAGAATATCGAGGCCGCCCAGCGCCGCCACGGCCTCGCTGACGGCACGCGTGATCGCTTCCGGATCGGCACTGTCGGCCTGGATGGCGGCCGCGCGACGCCCGATGCGCTCGATGGATCGGGCCACCGCGTTGGCTTTGTCCGCGGAACGTTGGTACGTAAACGCGACGTCGGCGCCGTTCTCGGCCAGCGCCAGCGCGATCGCGGCGCCTATGCCTCGAGACCCACCCGTCACCAATGCACGCTTGCCGTTCAGATCGATCATTTGATTGTCCTTTTCTACCCGGCCGCGACTGGAAAGGTCGCCACGGCCGTTATCGCGGAGCAAGCGCCACGCAGTTCGCCGCCCGCTCGATGGATGTCGGAGATAACGGCGAACACGGTCGCTCGGTCGTCGATGTGCGCGAGATCATTCCGTGGAAGAGGGCGAAGGCGGATGACGGGGCCAGCAGCCTGTCTGCCCGGGAGCAGCCCGTCGCGCGGCCCCTTCATCGGTCAGGATCAGCCCGCCACCGGCGTGTTGAGAAGCTGCTGCTCCCAGAAATAGGCGATGCCGCTGCCGGCCGAATGCGGCCCGATCACCTTGTTGAGCTTCTCGGCCGTCTCGGCGCGGGCCCAGTCGCGTTGCCACTCGGCCGCCACCGCCACCCAGGTCATCACGTTCGCGCCGGCCGCGATCATGCGCTGGATCGCGACCTGATGCGCCTCGAGCGAGGTGCCGCCCGACGCATCGGTGACCACGGTCACGTCCCAGCCCTCGCCCAACGCCTGAATGACCGGCATCGCGACGCAGATCTCGGTCCACAGGCCCGCGATGATCAGTTGCTTGCGGCCGGTCGCCTTGACCGCGTCCACGACCTTCCTGTCCTCCCAGGTGTTGATGAAGGTCCGGTCGATCACCGCCTGACCCGGGAACACCTCGGTGATCTGCGGGAACAGCAAGCCGCCGCGCGCCGCGATCACGCTGGTCAGAATGGTGGGGACGCCGAACACCTTGGCCGCCTTCGCGAGACCGGTCGTGTTGTTGACGACCATCTGCGGATCGTGGCTGTTGAGGTTGGCAAGCTGGTAAGGCTGGTGATCGATCAGAACGAGTACGGAATCTTCGGGACGGAGAAGCGAATCGACGCCATTTCGAAAAGTCATGCACATTTCCTCGGTTGCCGGTTGGGAGAAGGACGCGTTTTCAGGAAACGGGCGCTTGTAACGTTCGTCCCCCGAACCCGCATTGTGCTGTCCGCCTCCCCGCTTCGATAGTGCCGTTTCGCGATGAGCTGTGTCGCGGAAACTGGAACACCGACAGCGGGCGTCAGCGAACCGTTCTGCTCGATACGGCAGTACCATTCCGGGACCCCCAACGTTGCGGAGAAAGGAACACCGAATGGATATCGAAGCGCTACGGACATTCGTGGAAGTTGCAGATGCGGGAGGCGTTTCGCCTGCCGCGCTTCGACAGGGCCTGTCCAAGTCGATCGTCAGTCGCCGGCTCGCCGGGCTCGAAGCGGAACTCGGCGTGCAGTTGATTGCACGATCCACCCGCAGGGTGGCGTTGACGGAGGCCGGCGCCGCGTTCCGCGACTATGCGGCCAGGGCATGCGCGGAGATCGACCTGGCCAAGGAGACGATCCTGCCCGCCGGCGACCTGTGCGGCCGCTTGCGGGTTGCCGCGCCGATGTCCCTCGGCCCGGCCCACTTCGCTCCGATACTCGCGGAGTTGGCACGACGCCACCCGCGGCTTCATATTCACACCTCCTACAGCGATCGCTTCGTCGATCTGATCGCCGAGGGGTTCGATTGCGCGATCAGGGTGGGCACGCTGCAGGACTCGAACCTGGTCGCCAGGCGCGTGGGGCCGCTGTTCGGCAAATTCGTCGCCAGTCCGAACTATGTCGAAACGCATGGATCGCCGGAAACGCCACAGGAACTGCTCACCCATCAGGTGCTCATGCAGGGCACCGAATCCTGGCAGCTTCTGGATGGCGACAAAGTGATCACCATTCGTCCACAGGGACGCTTCAAGGCCGACAGCGGCGTGGCGCTCGTCGGCGCCGCGGTGGCCGGCCTCGGCGTGGCGGTGCTCCCCGAGTATCTTGTCGACGAGCACATCGCGTCCGGCGCGCTCTTGCCTGTCATGAAGCGCCATCCGCCTCCCCCGGCGGGTATCTATGTGGTCCGTCCGCCTGGCCAGCATCCGGCGCGGAAGGTGCGGGTGTTGACCGAACTGCTGGTCGAATGCCTGGGGAAGGAGGCAAGCCCGGCGGGAACGACCGCTGCCTAGCGCGTGCATCGAGCCCTGCTTGAGCCTCACGTCAAAACGCGCCGAGGTGGAACTTTCACACGCGCGGCGTGCCGGTGCGGACGCGGGGCTGCATAGCTTTTATTGATCGCGCACCGCGCGCAAACGATTGCACTGAAGACGAAATAAAACGTTCCTGTACCATTCAGATAATAAGGATCACTTCCAGATACGAACAGAACCGGCCTGACACATTAAGTTTCACAGTCGGAACGTATCGCATTTCAGAAGCTGTTGTCTGACAAAACCCGCCGAACGAGCGATGCGAGTGTGTGCGTACAGCATACATCGCATGCTTCGAATACTTCGAATACGAATGGAAATCCGGAAGGCCACATGCCGAAGCAAGACCATTTTCATCGCATTAATAGGTCAATATGTTCTCGGCGATCGCCTGCTTCAACTCCTTCAGAACAAGCGTGAGAAGACGAGATACCTGCATTTCGACGTCGTCGCCCTCGAAAGTAACGAGGGCACGCACCTTGTTTCCTTCAATGCCGCCGAGCCAGTCGAGGTCTTGCGGGCGTGTCGACCACACCAGCAACGGCACGCCTCGCGGCAATCGACTCAATCGGCAATCCGTGCTCGTCGTCACCGCATCGGGACCATTACCCGGCATGAGCGACTCGCTCCATGCACGATGTGCATCGACGGGATCGTCAATCTGGAGAAGCGCGACTTCCGGCACCGCCGTGAAGCGGGCTACGATCGCCGAAACCGCGGCCGCGCCGGGGCTTCGATCAACGACGACACACACGCGCGCCCTTTCCGAAGGCGGTAACAGCCAATTCCACGTCGAAGCCCCCGACGATACCGTGTCCAGTTTCCTTGCACTCATCCCGATCACCTCGCTTGTCGTCGAAACAGTCTCGGACCGCACCCGGCGAAGCAATCGCTCGGCTGTGCGGGATTCTCTCGATGCGCTGCCTTATCGGAGATTCAACATCGATCGGCATCCGCGCAATGCAATCAAACTCAGCACGCCGAGCAGCATCAGGTAAAACGCCGGCGAGGCCAGATTGCCTGTCTGATGGATCAACGATGCGACGATCAGCGGCGCGAAGCCGCCAAAAAGCGTGACGCCGATGTTGTAGCTGATCGCCATCCCCGTCGCTCGGGTTTCTGTCGGAAATACCTCCGCCATCAGCGCCGGCAGCGCGCCAAAATAGACCGCCTTCAGCGTCCCGATCCAGGCCATCATCGCCATGAGCCGCCCCAGATCGGGATGCGCTCCGAGCAATTTGAAAACCGGATAAATGGTCAGAATGAATGCCATCCCGGCCCAGATCATCAGCCTGACGCGGCCGATCCTGTCCGACAGATAGCCGACGAACGGCGTCACGAACGTCAGGATGGCGCCGGTCAACATCGTTGCGATGAAGCCGAAACTGGCGGGCAGATGAAGCTCACGCACCGCGTAGGTCGGAATATAAAGAATGACGTAACTGGCGCCGGTGGAAAGGACGAGCGTACCGATCGCCAACAACATTCTCGCTTTCTGATTGACGAACACTTCCCTTACCGGAAACGAATCGCGCCTTTCACGCGTTGCCCCGTCGGCCTCATGCACGTGCTTTCGCAAGTACAGGCCGACGGGGCCGATCAACACACCAAAGAGAAACGGTATGCGCCAACCCCATGCATCGATCGCGCCTGCATCGAGGGTCAGGGTGAGGAGAACACCAAAACCGGCCGCGAGCATATAGCTCAACCCCTGACTCGCGAACTGGAAGCTCGCGAACAATCCCTTGCGTTCGGGACATTGTTCCACCAGAAACGCGGTGGTGCTGCCGAATTCGCCGCCCGCGGAAAAGCCCTGAAGCAGTCGAGCGCAGATGACCAGAACCGGTGCGATCACGCCGATCGAGTCATAACTCGGCGTCAGCGCGATCGTCGTCGTGCCGATCATCATCGTCACGATCGACACCATCATCGATGCCTTGCGGCCGCGACGATCCGCATACGAACCCAGCACGAGCGCGCCGATCGGTCTGGCCAGATACGAGATCGCGAACGTCCCGAACGTCAGAAGAAGGGATACCCCGCTGCTCGACGCCGGAAAGAAAGCCTTTGAAATCGAGATTGCGAAGAACCCGTAAACCAGTATGTCGAACCACTCCAACGCATTGCCGACGGTTGCGGCGGCCACCAATCGCAATACGTTAGGAGCCTGTTCTCTTGTCGGCGCGGCATCCACCATTTCCATAGTACGCATCTCATTCTCCGTTAGCTGACGATAACAAGTGCATTAAAAACTGGCGTCTTATGCCTGCACGACAAGCGCTCCTTGCTTGCGCCGATCCCGGACGGCGGATGCCGACTCTCCGAGATCCCAAAATATGCCGGCCATGATCTGTAGCGCCTCACGCGCGACGCTTCCAAGCAGGTGTTCGTTCGGTGCGTGCTGGGAGCAGGCTCCATATGAGTGCGGAATCCAGACCGTCGGAAGGCCTAGCACCTCGGAAAAGACATCGTTGGGCAGCGACCCGCCAAGATTGGGAAGCAAATCCGGATGCTTGCCGGTCGTGCGCTCGATCGAATCGAGCGCCCAGGCGACCCACGGATCTTCCGGCGGCAGGCGCGTGGCGCCCATCCGCTCGCCGATTACCACCTCGACCCTATCGAACCCGCACTGATCGAGGTGATGCCGCAGAACTTCTTCGATACGCTCGCAATCCGTACCGACGACGTATCTGAGTTGGCAATGCGCTTGCGCGACGGGCGGAATCGCGCCGACCGGGCTGGTCGGGTTACCGGTGGTAAAGGCCAGCACTTCCAGTGCGTTCCATGCATAGACACGCTCCTGGGCCGTCAGGCCAGGTTCGCCCCAATTGGCATCGACGTGAGGATCGTTGGGCCCGCCACCGACGGCAATATTCTTCAGCGCGATTCGCACCGCATCCGGAATATGCGTCGGCAACAGCGCGTCGACGAGGATCCGCCCGCGCCCGTCGACGAGCGACGAGATCGCGTTCGCGAGTACGGTTCCGGCATTGCCGAGCGCCCCGCCCCAATTTCCGGAATGATGTGCGCCCGACCGGAGCCGGACGGAAAGCGTGAAGTTGACGAATCCGCGCGACCCGAGAAAAACACAGGGGACGTTCGATCTGGCCCGCGGGCCATCCGAAGCGATCAGAATGTCGGCGGCGAGAAGATCCTTGTTCTGCTCGCAGACCGCACGCAGCCCGGGCGATCCTGTTTCTTCCCCCATCTCGAGCAGCAGCGTCGCATTGAAGCCCAGACGTCGATTCCTGGCCGCGATGACTTGCTCCAGCGCGGCCAGGTTGATCGTGTGCTGCCCTTTGTTGTCCGCCGTGCCGCGCCCAAACCATCGGTCTCCGTCAACCGTGATGTTCCATGGCGACATCTGGTCCTTCCACTGCCCGTCATAACCGCGGACGACATCACCGTGCCCGTACATCAGGATCGTTGGAAGCGAGGGATCCTCGATACGCGTGGCAATCAAGAACGGCGCGCTTCCCGCAACCGGGTTCTCGACGATACGAGACTCAAAACCCATACGGTCGATCGACGGCGCGATCTCGTCGACGAGATATGCTCGAAGCTCGCCGGCCCTTCCGGAATCCTGACTTTCCGTCATCATGCGGACGCGTCGCGCGAGATCTTTCAGGAAGCCACCCGAATCGAAATATGTTGTGGCAGAGTCGATTGCTTGGTGGCGCGTCATGGTGATCCTCGCGTGTATCGTGGAGAGCGGGTTGTTCAACCCTGATGGATCGAGCGTACGAAGCCAAAACGCGCACTACAATTGACTTTTTTGCGTGCCCTGCTTTCCAATAACGCAAACTTGGCGGCCGTCATGCACAACGCTGCACTCCGATACTTCCTTGCCGTTGCCAACACCGGTTCGCTGAGCGAGGCGTCGGAGAAGCTGCACGTGTCGATCTCGGCGCTCAGCCGTCAGATTACGAAGCTCGAGGAGGAGGTTGGCTGCCCGCTTTTCGAGCGTCAGGCGCGCGGCATGGTCCCCAACAAGGCGGGGGAGCTATTGGCTGCGCATGTCCGTCGAACCCTGCTTGAAGGTCAGCAGGTGATCGAGGAGATCAAGGCGCTGAATTCATTCGATCGAAGCACGATCCGCGTCTCGACGTCGGAGGCGTTTGCGCGAGATGTTCTCCCTCGCGCCATCACGCAATTTCTGGAAAAGTCGCCCGGCACCACTTTCGAGGTGGCCGTGACTGCACCGGGAGAGGTAACGACACACGTCCGCAGCGGCGCAGCCGATATCGGCTTGACATTCGGTGTCGTACGAGAGCCGGAGATCAATGTCGAGTACACGCAGAGCGCGCCCATTTGCGCGGTCATGCCGCGTTCTCACGCGCTGGCCGGCCACGCGACGGTATCGATGGCCGAGCTGCGTAATTTCCCGATTGCGCTGCTCGACCGCGGCACGACGATCCGTCAACTTTTCGATACGACGGCGAGCCTGGAAAATATCCTCTTCGAGCCCGTCCTGACCTGCAACAACTCGAGCACGCTGTATGCGTTCACTCAGATGTCCGGAGTGATTTCGCTGACCAGCCGCTTGACGGTGCAAGCGCGTCTTGCGGCGGACGGTCTGGTAGCGATACCGATTGATCATCCGGGCATGTCATTGCGGGCGATCCAGATCCAGACCTTGTCGGGCCGAGTGTTGTCGACCGTCTTGGTCGACTTCGTTGGCGAGTTGGTGAAGCAGCTGCATACGACCGACTAGGTACGCGACGACGCCGTATTTGTGACCACCCGGTCCCGCCACCCCATGAACTGGGGCGACAAAGAGACCACGACCCTGAGCAGAACCTCCTTTGCCGTCCGCCCAAGGACGCGCCTTTCTTTTGGTTACTTTTCTTTGGAAGACAAAGAAAAGTGACCGCCGCCCCGCGCAGGGGCGACGCTAATAGACCGTTAGCAAAGCAGGTTCAACGACAAGCGTGTGGAGCACCAACCTAAAACAATGACCCAACACCCTATTCGCCCGGAAGCCCCACATTAGTGCGCCACCAACCCGAAGACATTAGAAGATCCCGATTGCTCGCGAACTTCACTCCCCATCTCCGGCCCCTCGAGGGCCCTCAAACTTGCCTGCACAATAGCTTGAGCATCCACCTCAAAATACCTCCGCAACTGCGCCCGCGAATCGCTTCGACCAAACCCATCGGTCCCAAGCGTGACATACCGCCGTCCTTCCGGAACATACGCACGAACCATTTCCGGAAGCGCCTTCACGTAGTCGGACGCAGCGACAATCGGCCCAACCGTCCCGCGCAGCTGGCTAAAAATCCACGATGCCCCGATATCGCCAGACCCAAGCCGCCATTCCCGCTCGCACCGCGCACCATCCCGCGCCAGCTCGACATAACTGGTAATACTCCAGACGTCCGCCGCCACCTCATGTAACCGTTCGAGTTCGTCTGCCGCCTTGAGCACCTCCCCCATGATCGCGCCGCTGCCGAACAACTGAACCCGCTTCTGAAAGCGGCCTCCTTGTCGAAACAGATACATGCCTTTAACGATACCTTCATGCGAAGCATCAGCAACACTCGGCTGCGCGACGTTCTCATTGGTGACGGTAACGTAATAGAACTCGTCATGCGCATCACTCAGCATGCGCCGCAGCCCATAGTCGACCAGAACCGCCAGCTCACCGGCAAAGGACGGATCGTACGCCCGACAAGTCGGTATCGTCGACGCGAGCAGATGACTCGACCCATCCTGATGCTGCAATCCTTCTCCACCGAGCGTCGTGCGACCCGACGTAGCGCCGACGAGAAAACCTCTAGCCCGCTGATCAGCAGCCGCCCAGATCAAATCGCCGATCCGCTGAAACCCGAACATGCTGTAGTAAATATAGAACGGCATCATCGGAACACCGTGCACGGCGTAACTCGTCGCAGCGGCCGTCCACGACGAGATGGCCCCCGCCTCCGTGATACCTTCCTCGAGAATTTGACCATCGGCCGCTTCGCGATACGAGAGCATCGACGAATTGTCTTCCGGATCGTACAACTGCCCGAACGGCGCGTAGATGCCGACCTGACGGAAAAGATTCGCCATGCCAAACGTTCTGGCCTCGTCCGCCACGATCGGAACCAACCGCGGGCCAAGCTTGGCGTCCTTGAGCAGCGCACCGAGCTGCCTGACGAAGGCGGTCGTCGAACTCATGACCTTGCCGTCCGCATTGATCGAGAAGCCCGCGACGCTCGCCAGTTCGGGCACCACGAGTCGCCCGGATACCGCACGTCGCTGAGGAAGATAGCCGCCGAGCGCTTCGCGACGCTCCCGCAAGTACCGCAGTTCATCGCTATCGTGCGGCGGCCGATAAAACCGCGCTTCCGATGCCTCTTCGTCAGACAGCGGGAGCGCGAATCGATCCCGAAATGCAATCAGGTCGTCCCGCTCCAGCTTTTTCTGCTGATGCGTCGTCATGCGCCCTTGCGCGATCGAGCCCATGCCATAGCCCTTCATCGTCTTGGCGAGCACGACCGACGGTCGACCATTCCTGACCGTCGCCGCGGCAAAAGCGGCATGGATTTTCACGGGATCGTGCCCGCCGCGCCGAAGCATCGCGATGTCGTCGTCGGACAACGACTCCACCAGCGCTCGCAGTTCCGGCGTCCGACTGAAGAACGTCTCGCGATTGAACGTGCCGTCATTGGCCGACAAGGTCTGGAAATCGCCATCGACGGTGTTCGCGAAAGCGCGCTCGAGCACCCCATCATGATCGCGGTCGAGCAACGCATCCCACTCGGAGCCCCAGATGCATTTGATGACGTTCCATCCGGCGCCGGCGAACAACGCCTCGAGCTCGTCGATGACCCGGCCGTTGCCGCGAACGGGGCCATCCAGTCGCTGGAGATTGCAGTTGACGACGAATATGCAGTTGTCGAGCCGCTCGCGCGCCGCGAGCGTCAACGCGGCGATCGACTCGGGCTCGTCCATTTCTCCGTCGCCGAAAAAACCCCACACGCGACGGTCGCCGTGCTCTTTCAAGCCGCGATTTTCCATGTACCGCATGAACCGCGCCTGATAAATGGCGTTGAGCGGCCCCAGCCCCATCGACCCGGTCGGAAACTGCCAGAAGTCCGGCATCAGAAAGGGATGAGGATATGAACTCAATCCCCGGATGCCGGCAGCCTCCGCCACGATCTCCTGGCGATAACGGGACAGCGATTCTTCCGACAGTCGCCCCTCGAGAAACGCCCGAGCGTAGACGCCCGGCGCGGAGTGCGCCTGGAAAAACACCAGATCGCCGCCGTGCACCGCATCCGGGCCGCGGAAAAAATGCTGGAAACCGACCTCGAACAGATCCGCGGCGGAAGCATAGCTGGCAATGTGTCCGCCCAGTTCCCCCTGCGCACGGTTGGCGCGGACCACCATCGCGAGCGCGTTCCACCGTATCAACGCCGCGATCCGTCGCTCGATGTGCAGATCGCCCGGATAGGCCGGCTGCTCGTCGGGCGCCACGGTATTGACGTATGGCGTGACCAACGGCGGCCGCCACGCGATGCGACGGGCCTGTGCGTGCGCCAACAACGTGTCGAGAAGATGGCGTGCACGTGCCTTGCCTTCATCGCCGCCCCACGCATGCAACACGCCATCGAGCGCGTCGCACCATTCCCGGAGCTCCTCCGGGTCGGGGTCCGTCGTCGTGGTCGGGAATCGATTCTGCATGTCCATACTTGGCACCCCGAATTGGCGATATGCACGCCGCGTTCCGACGCCACTTGCAGTCGGAACGCGGCCAAACCTCAACCGTTCTTGAACAGGAAGCTGTATGCATTCAATGCGGGGACGCCGCCGAGGTGCGCATACAACACCCGGGACCCTTCCGGAAACTCGCCCCGGCGCACCTTATCGATCATGCCGTGCATCGACTTGCCTTCATAAACCGGGTCGGTCAACATTCCCTCGGTCTTCGCGCTCAGTCGAATCGCTTCGAGCGTCCCTTCCGACGGCAGGCCGTATTCGGGGCCCCCGTAGCGCGTATCCAGCACCACGTCCGCGTCCTCGATCGGTCGATCGAGTTCCACGAGGTCGGCGGTCTGGCGTGCGATGCGAAGAATCTGTTCGCGCGTCTGCTCGGGTTTGGCCGACGCATCGATACCGATCACGCGATCCGCGCGTCCGTCCGCCGCGAACCCGACGACCATGCCGGCCTGCGTGCTTCCGGTCACCGAACACACGACGATGTAGTCGAACTTGAATCCGAGTTCGGCTTCCTGGGCGCGGACTTCCTCCGCGAAACCGACGAACCCGAGGCCGCCCAGCCGATGCTCGGAACAACCGGCGGGAATCGGATACGGCTTCCCTCCCGCGCTGCGAACACTCTCCATCGCCTGTTCCCAGCTCGGACGAATGCCGATGTCGAAGCCGTCGCTGACCAGCCGAACGTCGGCGCCCATCATGCGGGACATCTGAATGTTGCCGACACGGTCATACACCGCGTCCGAGTAGTTGACCCAATTTTCCTGGACCAGCACGCATTTCAGGCCAAGATGAGCCGCGACTGCCGCGACCTGACGCGTCTGGTTCGACTGGATGCCGCCGATCGATACCAGCGTGTCGGCGCCGCTCGCCAGAACGTCCGGCACGATGTACTCGAGCTTCCGGGTCTTGTTGCCGCCGAACGCCAGGCCGCTGTTGCAGTCTTCTCGTTTCGCATAAAGATGAACTTTGCCGCCCAGCGCCTGGCTGAGGCGGGGCAACTCATGGATGGGGGTGGGTCCGAAGGTCAGCTTGTGGCGAGGAAAGCGATCGAGGTTCACGGAAGTTCTCCGAAAGATGGGCGGTGGGTTCCGACGCCTGATGTCGTCAGGGCGACCGGGCACGAAGAAATTCTAGTGAAATACCCGCGAAACATGGTTGCAAACATATATTCCTTGCCGCGCTTTGAAATACAATTTTCACCATCCCCACGAATGTAAATTTTTTTGAATCGATGAAATCGACAACAAAATTTCTCGACAAATCGCACCCGGATGACGCGAGCCACGTCGAACTTGACCGTACGGACAAAGCGATCCTGCGCGCCCTTCAGAAGGACGCATCGATCTCGAACGTCGCGCTGGCGGCGAAGGTGAATTTGAGCGCGCCGGCCTGCTTGCGCCGGGTCGAACGGCTCAAGAGCCTGGGTTTGATCCGAGGAATCGTCGCGTTGCTCAACGCGCCTGCCCTCGACGCGGGCATGGTCGTGATCATCGGCGTCGTGCTGGATCGATCGACCCCCGAATCCTTTGCCGCGTTTGAAAAAGCGGCCCAGAACGTATCCGGCTGCATGGAATGCCACGTGGTGACCGGCGAGTTCGACTACTTCATGATGCTGCGCACGCGCGACAGCGAAAGCTTCAACCGGCTCCATGCCGAGCAACTGCTTTATCTGCCCGGCGTGCGTCAGATTCGGACTTTCATGGTGCTCAAACAGGTTTTTTCCTCGACGCAGATCGCCATCTAGCGGCTGAGCAAGGCAGCCGTTTCCTGTTCACGCCGGAACAAGCAAGCAACCGCCCGGCTGGCCCGGCTCATGCGCAGCGCGCGAGGTAACGCGCGGTCGCTCGGCGCACCGCAGGTCGCACTCGCCTGACGAAACGACGCGACGCGCCGAGACCGGTTCGCCTAGAGCTGCCTACTCTCGTATTGCCGCTCGCTTGCGCCCACGCGGTCGACCCACCCCCGGTAGAACGCACGGTACTTGAGCACGAGCTTGTCGTACTTGCTGTACGCGCCGCCGCCGTCCGGCTTCATCCCGTTCCATATCTTGACGTCGTACCCCGCGGCCTGCCGGGTCTGGAGCCCGAACAGCACGTAGTCGGTCGCGCGGCGCAGGAGGCCGCCCACCTTCCTGATCGAGATGAGCATGTGCATGACGTTCTTGCCGTCGCTCACCGGCGTCACGCACTGGAGCAGCTTGTATTTGACGACGCCATCCAGCGCAACGGTCATCACGCATCCGCCGGGGTAGCCGTCGAAGTGCAGGTTCATCTGCGACATGTTCAGGCCCAGCGCGCGCGACAACATGCCCAGGGGTCCGAAGTACCGGTTAACGGTGAAGTCGATCCCGGCGCCGAACCACGCGCCCGCCCGCGCCAGCGGCTCGACCTCCGGCCACGCGCGCCAATCGTCGAAGAGCTTGAGCTCGAAGGCCGAGACCGGGAGCGCGTGGACGGGCGTCGCGTGCTGCGCGTCGTAGAAGTTCTCGACGATCCGCAACACCGCCGTGGTCGTCTCGAACGCGAAGTGCAGATGCATGAAGTCGCCGTTGTCGACGTCGGCCGCGGCGATTTCGGGCAGCGGGTGCAGCGGCTGCGCGGAGCCGTACCACACCCACACGTAGCCGTACCGCTCGGCGGTAACCCACGTCGGCTGGCGCGCCCCGCGCGGGACGGGCTCCAGCCGGCGCACCGTCTGGTTGTGGCCGGGAATATGCACGCACTGGCCGTGCTCGTCGTACTGCCAGTGGTGAAACGGGCACTGGATGCATCCGTCCTTGATCTGCCCGTCGGCGAGGTTCGCGCCGAGGTGCGCGCAGTGGCGGTCCATCACCACGGCGCGGCCCGTCGTGCCGCGCCACGCGACGCACGGCCGGCCGAACAGCGTCAGCGCGGTCGGCTTGTCCTTGAGGTCGTCGGAACGCATCGCGACGTACCAGCTCGCGGCCACGCGCGTGGTCGCGTCGTACGCCGCCGACGGATGCGCGTTGGCGCGCACTTGATTCAATTGAACGTCATCTATCATTTTCATTCCGGGTTCGGTCGACTACTTCAGCGCCAGGCCGATGCGGGTCGTGACGTACGCCCTGAGCAGCGCGAACATCGGGTTGTAGTCGAAGTACCGTTTCACCTCCGCCGGCGCGCTGGTCTGCGTCCAGTGCAGCAGCTTCATCGCCGGCAACAGGCTGTACTTCGAGTTGTTGAGCTGCGGTTTGGCGCCGGTGATGCAGTACCCGAAGCCGAACATCGGCTTCGCGAACTCCCGTTCGTTGATGAGCACGTGAATCCGCGCCGCGGCTTCCTCGGCCGACTTGAGCCCGGCGCTCACAGCCTCGACCTCGGCCTTGGCGTCGTTGAACAACTGGTAGTAGCCCTCCATGTCCGCGCACAGGAACCCGAGGTACGGTGCGTTGTCGTCGAGGTGATCGAGGTCGCGCTCGTCGCGCGACGCGCGGAACCTCGCGTGGGCTTGCACGAGCCGGAATTGCCCGAGGATCGTGCCGACTGCCCACAGCCTGTGGAACGCGTCCCACAGGCGGAAGTCCGAGAACGCCGTGTAGCAGCAACTGACGAAGTCGTCGTTGTGGTCCAGCAGCTTCTGCTGCAGGCGCTCGATGTATTCGAAGCGCTCGGGGGAAAAGTCGTCGTCGCGCAGCGCCTTGATCAGGCGCGCCGCGAGCGCATGGATCGTCACCGCGGTGTTCTCGAGCCCGCGGGAGAACAGCGGATCGATGAACCCGTTCGCGTGCAGCATCAGGCAGTAGCGGTCGCCGACGCAGGCGCTCGACGAGAACTGCAGGCGGTCGGTCTTGACCCAGTCGCGCACCGGCACGGCGTCCCGGAACTGCGCCGCGATGCTCGGGAACCGCGCGAGAAATTCGTCGAATTCCTGCTGCGCGGAGATGTCCGTTTTCGGATAGATGCGCGGGTCGAGCTGCAGGCCGACGCTCACCAGGTTGTTGGTCGACCGCGGATGGTTGTTGAACGGAATCACCCAGAGCCAGCCGCCCTCGAACATGTGGTGCAAGGTCCCCTCGTGCCACCGCCAGCGCTGCCCCTTGACCTTGAAGATGTCGTCGAACGGCTTGACCCCGAGCATGTGCGTGTAGAGGCTGCGCGAGTGCGTCTTGAAGCGGCACGGCTCTTCGCGCAGCCCGAACTTGGCCGCGAGCGGCGCGCGCGGGCCGCCGCAGTCGATCATGTAGCGGCCGGTGAACCGTTCGCCCTGGGCGGTGGCCACCGCGACGCCGTCCTTGTCGGCGTGGTATTCGGTCACGCTCGTCTTCTGGCGAACCGTGCAGCCGTACTTGATCGCGGCTTGCAGCAGGTACGCGTCGACGTCCTGCCGGTAATAGTGGCTCTCCGGCCCCCACGGCAGCTCGGGAATCACGCACTGCGTGAACTCCTTCGGGTCGTGCTCCTCGCCGGGCTTGTGGAACACGAAGCCGAAGTTGCGCTTGATGCCCGTGCTCGACGCGACGTAACGCTGCGTCGCATAGAACGACGTGATGTGGTCGAGCTCCGGAATGCCGTAGCGATCGGCGATGATGCGGTTCATCAGCGACGTCTCGGGGATCGACGATTCGCCGATCGTGAAGCGCGGGTGCGACGATTCCTCGATGATCAGCACGCGAAACCGCTGCTTGGCCAGGATGGCCCCCATCTGCGTGCCCGACATGCCCGAGCCGAGGATGATCACATCGTAGTGGTTGTTGTCGCGCCCGTTCACGGGGCTCTGCTGAGTCATGGGGCAAACTCTCCTGGTGAGATGGAACACATGGCCGCGCGCGCCAAGCCGTTAGCGCGCGTCGAGCGCGGCCCGAACGCGCGACCGCGTCGCGCGTGTGAGCGTGAGCAGATCGCCGAGCATGCTCGGTGCATACCCGCCGCTGCCGATCGTGGGGCCGCTTCGCCCGACTTCGTACGCGCGCTCGGCCAATTTGCCGTGCGGCGCGCGAAAGCGCAGCAGAACCTCGAATACGCGGTCGAGCGCCGCCAATCCGGCAACGGGCTCGCCCCGCGCGCGGGCCGCTTGCGCTTCGCCGAGCACGCGGTCGACGAGCGCCGGCCGCCCGGCGAACCGCGCGTAGATCGCCCTGAACGCGGGAAGCACGTAGGGCAGGTACGTCTCCTTGAATTCCACATAACCCCGGTGGTCCGATTGCGCGCCCCACAGCACGTGCTCCAGCACGAAAAGGGGCATTTCGACCGCACCGGGACCGAGGTAGTTCTGGCCGTCGACTCGAATCGGTTCGTAGAACGGACGAAGTTCGTCGTAGAACACCTGCACCGAGATGAAGCGATACGCGTAGACGATCGAGTCGACCATTTTCTGCAGATGGGCCGCCAGCGCGTCGCACCCTTGCGCAAACGCGGGCGAGCGCAGCGGCACGTCGGTCAGCTCGACGGTCAACGCGATGGCCGCCTCGAGGGCCGCCATCGAGATGCGCACGCTCTCGAGCAGGTGCGCCTCGTCGCGCAGCCCGGTGTAGCTGCGCTGCGCGTCGGCCGCCGCAGGGTTCCAGACCGTCACGTGCAGCAGCGTCTCGCGCGGCGGCAGGCCGGTTGCGCGCGCCAGGTCGAGCAGCACCGGCTCGAGGCCGGGCACCGCGTCCACGGGCTCGTGTCCGTGCCGCTTGAGCGACCCGAGGAAGAACCCAATGTCCCGCATCGCGGCGGCGGCTTCGACGAAGCCCCAGCCCGACGGCACGCCACGCGCCGGCAGGAACGCGCGCAACAGGCCGACGATGCCGGGCACATCCCGTTGACGGTTCAGGCCCGGCAGTTGCAGGACGAGTGCGCGCGCCTGCAGCGGATCGCAGGCCGCCACGGCGGCGTGCGTGGCCGCGATCGCGCGTACCCGGTCCGGGGCGCGCTCCACTACAGGATCTCCGGCGTCGCGAGCGTCGGCCCGGGCTGGCTGCGAGACAGCCCCGCGTCGCCGTCACGCAGCGAGCGCAGGTAATCGTGGTTCGTCGGCAACGTCGTCCGCAGACGCTCGGCCTCGCGCCGGATCCGCGCGAACATCGCCTCGGCCTTGTCGATCGACTCCGGCCGGTGCCGCAAGAGCGGCAGCGACCGGTCGGGCAGCAGCCCCAGGCCGGCAAAGATGCAGTAGTAGTTTCCGTTCAACCAGAAGTTCTTGAATTCGTAGTCGAAGGTGTCGTAGTACGTCGAATCGTCGAACGACGTGGTGGTCAGCGGCAGCCCCGCCTTGTAGCGTTCGACCTTCTCCTTGATCGCGTCCGACAGCCGCAGGTCGTGCCGGTTCGCGCGCCAGAACGGCGTGTCGTCGCGCGACGTCGTGAAATAGTGCGCCTGCACGAAATCCCGGCAGTCGTCGAACATGTAGACGATTTCGGCATTGAATGCGTCGGTCAACCGCGGGTCGAACGACGTATCGGGGAAGTGCTTCACGAGCTGGTAAAGCGCCGCGTAGATGAAGTAGATGCCCGTCGATTCCAGCGGCTCCAGAAAGCACGACGACAACCCGATGGACACGCAGTTGTTGACCCACGCCCGCTTGTTGCGCCCGACGCGAAACTTGATCTGGTTGAGCGGCTGCTTGTCCGACAGCCCCCAAAGGTCGAGGAAGTCGGCGGTGGCCTGGTCGCGCGACGTGAACTTGCTCGAGAACACGTAGCCGCTACCGAACCGGCCCAGCATCGGGATCTTCCAGGTCCACCCCGAGTTCATCGCGATCGCCGACGTGTACGGCTCGATCCCGTCGCGCGCGTCGTCGGCGGGCACCGCGCTGGCGACCGCGCTGTCGCACAGCAGGTAGTCGGACATGTCGATGAAGGGCTCCTTCAGCGCCTGGTTGATCAGCAACCCGCGCATGCCGGAGCAGTCGATGAACAGGTCCGCCTCGAGCGTGCGCCCCTCCTTGGTGGACAGGCTCGAGATGTAGCCGCGATCGTTCAGGTGAACCTGCTCGACCTCGTCGACCACGCGCTTCACCCCGCGTTCGGTGGCCCAGCGCTTCAGGAAGTCGGCCACCAGGTGCGCGTCGAAGTGCCACGCGTGGGACATCTGGCGGGTGCCGTCGGGCAGGCACGGCGCCAGCTTGGCGTCGAGCGCCTCGGTCTGCGGGTAGCACGCGTATTCCATCGGCTGCTGGAAGCCCTGTTCGCGCTTGCGCAGCCAGTAGTGGGTCAGCGGCACGCCGTCGCAGTTCGGCACGTTGCCGAACAAATGGTAGAAGTGATCGCCGCGCGAACCGTCGGGAGACTTCCGCCAGTTCACGAACCGGATGGCGGATTTGAACGCGCCGTTCACCTGGGGCATCCACTCGCGCTCCGGTATCCCGAGGAAGTCGAAGAACACCTTCTGCAAACTCGGAATGGTCGCCTCGCCCACGCCGATTCGCGGAATCGCCGCGGATTCGACGAGCGTGATGTTCGCCTGCTGCTGGAGCGCCCGGACGAGGTACGACGCGGACATCCAGCCCGCCGTGCCGCCGCCCACGATGACGATATTCTTGATCGGATTACTCATGAACGCTTCCCATAGGATTTGAAACCTGAATGGATAGTGCCGCCTGGTCGAGTTGAACGGGAAACGCGTCCGCTAACGCGCGATGACGTGTTTGGTCCATCACGACAAATGGCACCCAAAAGGCGCAGTGAATCGCAGCGAAATCAAGCAACAATGCGAATTCCCATTGCACGCGGCGGCACACCGCGCGAGGGATTCGACCTCGACAGATTGACTCTCCGGTACGGGGATCTACATTAGTGCATGAATATGGTCAGTTTCTCTAATTGTTACCAGGACTGTCATACCGCGCACTTGACCTCTGCGACACACCTTAGCAGCGTTCGCGATGGCATATCTCGAAAAATTTCATATCGATCCAAGGTGATTCAGAGAAATTCTAAATCCCGGAAAATATCGACCAAATTTCTCACAATCGACGATTTACGCTTCCCGAAACAACCAGATTTATTCTTCATTTAAATCACACAAACCCAGGGCCATACTTTCCAAGAAAATACGAAATAGCCAACTGCATTCACGCGAAAGAAATAAAGAATTGACCACTTCCAAAACAAAGATCTAGACCTTTTCGCATTTCGGCGCCCTTGATCTCGACCCCAAAAATAATCCGCGTCGTCACCGGAGAATTTCGTCATGATGTGTGCCGGCGGACACGAAGCCCGTGCGATGCAGACGGGCAAGTGCACGGAAGCGCAGATCGAACGGCCGTGCATCAAGGACGACCACTATTTCAGCGGCGCGCCGGCCTTGGCCGGACGCGAACCGCGACACTGACGAATCGAGGAGGCCGCGTGCCCATTCAGGAAGCGTTGCTGAAGATGTCGATGTACGTCTCGCTGGTGCTGATCGTGCCGGGGCCGACCAATACGCTGCTGCTGTCGTCCGGGTTGAAGGTCGGCCTGCGCGGCACCTGGCCGCTCGTGGTCGCCGAGGCGCTCGGCTACGCGATCGCGATTGCCGTATGGGGCTTCTTCCTGTCCACGTTCGCGGCCGGCCGGCCCTGGCTTTATGACGCGGTCAAGCTCGCGAGTTCCGTCTACATCTTTTTCCTCGCGCTCAAGATGTGGACGCATAGCCGCGTGCTGCAGGACGTATCAAGCGCGCCGGTGAGCTTTCGCGACGTGTTCGTCGCGACGATGATGAACCCGAAGGCGCTGCTGTTCTCGAGCACGCTGTTCCCGCTGGAGGCGTTCAGGTCCGCACACTATTTCGCGTGGGCGCTCGTCGTATTTCTGGTCGTGCTCGCGCCAATCGGCGTGGGCTGGTCGTCCCTCGGCGGACTCCTCACTTCGCAACGCGCGTGGGCCGCCCGCACGTCGACGCTGCTGCGCGGCGCGTCGCTCGTGCTGCTGATGTTCTCCGGCACGCTCGTGTACTCGGTCGTGAACCGCTGACCGGCGCGGCGCTTCCCGGCGAAGACGCATTTCGCTTCGCAAGCGTATTCGTCGTGCCGATGCGAGCATGAGCCGGCAATGCGCACGATCGGCGTGATTCTGTCGGGCAAGCCGTTCGGCCCGCTCGATCCCGCGACGCAAAAGCCGGCCAGCTTCAACGTCGATCTGGCGAACGACGTCGCGAAACGGCTCGGCGTCGACGTCGACGTCGAGTTGACGCCCGTGCAGCCGTCGAACCGCGTGCGGTCAGAGATCCAGCACCAGCCGCTCGCCGCGGCATCGCGACACGCACGGCATCATGCAATCGTTGCGGGCCTTGTCCGCCGCACTCAGGAACGCGTCCCGATGATCGGGCGTGCCCTCGAGCACGGTCGTCCGGCATGCGCCGCACACGCCCGCCTCGCACGACGTGGCGACCGCGATGCCGTGCTCGTACAGCACATCGGTGATCGACTGCCCCGGCGGCACGAGCAGCACGCGCTGCGAGCGCGCGAGTTCGATCCGGAACGCGTCGGCCTCGCCGTCGGCAGGCTGCGCGGCTGGCGCGGAAAAATACTCGTGATGAAGCCGCGCATCGCCGAGCGCCGGGCGCGCGATCGTGTCGACGGCCGCCATGAACGGCGCCGGTCCGCAGAAATACAGATGCGAGCGCGAATCCATCGCGCCGACGATCGTCGCGATCGCGTCGCGGGTCGCGTCGGGCGTCAGCCCCGTGTGCAGCGTCGCGACGTCCGCGAGCCGCGATGCGAGCGTCGCCCCGTACGCGGCCGCGTCGGCCGAACGCACGAAGTAGTGGAACGCGAGCGGCCGCCCCGCGCGCACCAGGCTATGCGCCATCGCGAGCAACGGCGTCACGCCGATCCCGGCGGCAAGCAGCACGGCCGGGCTGTCGTCCGGCGCGAGCGGGAAGTAATTCAGCGGCGCGCCGATCCGCAGCACGTCGCCTACCCGGATCGCATCGTGCACATGCGCGGAGCCGCCGCTCGACGCCGGCTCGCGCTTGATCGCGATCTCGTACACGCCGCGCTCGACCGGATCGTTGCACAGCGAATACTTGCGCGTGAGCCCGTCGCGCAGATGCAGGTCGATATGCGCGCCGGCTTCGAACGCAGGCAGGGAGAAACCCGGCGCGTCGCTGACGAGCCGCAGCGAAATCACGTCGCACGCGACGCGCTCGCGCGCAATCACGCGCGCGGCAAGCAGATCGTTTTCGATCATTGGATTCACCGTTCAGGAAAACTCACAGCAGCCCGATCAGCCGCCACCACAACGCATTGACCGGGATCACGAACACCACGCCCAGCAGCGCCGTCGCGATGCAGTACCGGAGCACCGCACCCCGGTCCAGCTGCGCGAGCGCGTTGCCGAACACGATCGGCGGCGACTGATACGGCAGGACCGTGGTCGCATAGCCCATCACCTGCGCGAGCAGGCCGGCCTTCAGGTGCAGCCCCTGCGCGAGCAGGCGCGACACGATCGGCACGTAGAGCGCCGGCTCCGCATTCGACGTGACCGCGAAGCAGACGACGATCGACAGCGCGGTCAGCGCGAAGTACATGAGCATCGGGCTGTCGCGCAGCGCGTCGAGCGCGAGCGTGTCCGGCACGCGCATGTCGAGATGGTTGACGAGCGCGGTCAGCCCGATGATCGCCGCGATGAACCACAGCAGGTCCATCTTCAGCGTCGCGGTGAAGCGCTCGAGCTGCGCGGGCGGCGACGTGCCGAAATAGACGAGCGCGAAGCCGAGCCCGACCCAGCCGGGCGCGATGCGATGCACGGCGTCGGTGAACCAGAGCGCGAGCGTGATCGCCAGCAGCACGATCGCGTGCCATTCGCGGCGACCGAGCGCGACGCGCGCCGCCGGTATCTCGACTTCGCCGACCGTATCCGCGAACAGCCACCAGGACGCGAGCACCAGCACCGCGCCGCGCACGATCACGCCGGCCGGAAAGAACAGCAGCAGATACTCGGAGAAGCGCAGATGCATCCCGTGCGACTGCTCGAGAATCCCCGCCATGATCACGTTCGGCAGGTTCGCGGGCAGCACCGCGGCAGCCAGCTCGTACGAGCCGACGATCACGAGCAGCAGGATGCCGCGCCGCCCGTTCGCGTGCGCGCCGAGCTTCACGACGTCGCAGTAGCCGATCGCGATCGGGATCAGGATCGCGATCCGCCCGAACGTCGACGGCATCACGAGCGACAGCAGGAAGCTCAGCGTCGCGAACGCGAGCAGCGCCTTCAGATACGAGCCGCCGATCCGGCGCGCGAGCGCGATGCCGATCCGTTCGCTCAGGCCGCTCTCCTTCAGCGCGAAGCCGATCGCCGCGCCGCTGAACACGAGCCAGAACGCGCTCGACCCGAAGCCGGAGAAGATCTCGGCGGTAGGCACCGACGTGCAGGTCGCCGCGAGGAAGAAAAACAGCAGCGACACCCACAGGCTCGCGACCGCGCCCGTCGCCCACAGCACGATGCAGGTGAACACGATCGCGACGATGCGGGCGTCGCCGGCCGACAGCGTGCCGCGCGCGCCGAGCGCGGCGACGCTCGCGAGCCCGGCCGCGAGCAGCGCGGCCGTGACGCGGCCGGCCGTCAGCATGCCGGCGCCGCGGCCCGGCCCGCCGAGCGCACCGCCGCTCAAGCGCGCATCACCGGCGAGTTCGCCGGGATCTCGTATTCGACGTGCGACTCGTCGAAGATGTCGCCGAATTCGCGCTGCTGGCGGAACGTCGGGTCCGGCGCGCAGCTCATCGGCAGATAGCCGCCCATCCATGCGCGCAGGTCGGTCACGTCCGGCGCGCCGCCGTATACGTTCGCGACCGGCCGCTCGCCGCGTGCGACCGCGTCGATCTGCTCCTGCAGCATCTGGCGGAACATCACGATCCCGCGATCGGACGCGCCGAGGTTCTCGCGCGAACGATCGAAGATCGGGCCCTGCGTCTCGACCGCCATCGCATCCTGGCTCATGAACGTGTCCATCAGGTAGCGGCCCGCCGCGTCGGTCCGCGCCGGCTGCCGGACGATCTTCGGCGCCTCGTCCGCGGGCGGCTGCGCGCCATCCGCGTTCGGCGCGAACGACACCCAGACGATCCGCGTCGTCGTATCGTCGACCGGCACGCGCCAGTGCATCTCGGTCATGATCCGCAGCATGTTCGGGAACACCATCAGGTTGCCCCAGCCACGGCCCTCGCCTTCGTATTCCCAGCTCTTCACGATGCCCCAGTCGAAGCGCTGGAAGCCGAACCGCTTGAACGGCTTGCCGAACCCGGACGCGTCGCGCATGCCGAGGCGCTCGAAGTATTTCGAGTGCGTATAGAAGGTGTGCGTGACGTCGACGGCGTTTTCCTGCACCTGGAACCAGTTGCACGCGAGATCGTCCTGCACCTCGAAATGGCGGACGCCGTCGTTGCGCACGAGGATGTCCCAGTTCGGAAACGCGGGCTTCTGCTCCACCGGCCCCATGTAGGCGAAGATCAGCCCGCCGCATTCGTGCGTCGCATAGCTGTCGATCAGCTTCTTGCACACGCGGCTCGCCTTCGCCGATTCGAACGGCCGCTCCACGCATTCGCCGGCCGCGTTGTACTGCCAGCCGTGATACGCGCAGCGGATCGTGGCTTCCTCGACGAAGCCGTACAGCAGCGAAGCACCGCGATGCGGGCAACGCTCCTGCACGAGCAGCACGCCGCCGTTGCCGGTGCGCGCGAGCACCAGATCCTCGCCGAGAATCCGCACGCGTTTGGTCTGACCGGCTTCGGCCAGCTCCGACGAATAACCGACCGGATGCCAGTAGCGACGCAGCAACTCGCCGCACGGCGTGCCGGGCCCCACGCGGGTCAGCAATTCGTTGGTGGCGTGGTCAAGCATGAATACACCTCTCTCTCAGGTTGTAGCGGGCTGTATCGCCCCGGAGACGTCTGCGTACCGGCGAACCCTCGAGTCGCGATACGCCCGTCGAAAAATCTATTTTTTTAGACTAAATAAAGTGAAGGAAAAATGCAAGGCGGGAAAATCCACAATTTTCGGCCCGTCATCGCCTTCGCATCGCCAGAAATCGGTCGATGTGTATAATTAAAAAGACGAACGGTACGCGCGATCGCCGAGATCGACGCGCCGCGCGTCGGCCAACCAGGAGGACAAGATGGCGATCATTGGCGTAATGGGCTCGGGCAAGAACGAATGGCCGGAGTGGGCGACGCCGCTCGGAACGTGGATCGCCGCGCAAGGATTCGACCTGCTGACCGGCGCCGGCCGCGGCGTGATGCTGTCGGTCGCGCGCGCCTACGCGACGACGCCGGGGCGCCGCGGCCGCTCGATCGGCATCGTGCCGAGCGAAGCGCACCCGCTGTTCGGCTTCGTGCCGATCGCCGGCTATCCGAATCCGTTCATCGACCTGCCTGTCGTCACGCCACTGCCGCGCAAGGAAGCGGACGCGCCGGACGACGCATTGAGCCGCAACTACGTGAACGTGCTGACGAGCGACGTCGTCGTCGCACTGCCGGGGAGCAAGGGCACGCTCGACGAGATCCGCCTCGCGACGCGCTTCGCGAAGCCGTTGATCTGCGCCGGGCCCGCGAGCGCGTTCGATGGCGTCGCGGCCGGCACGCGCATCGTGTCGACGCTCGATGACGTCTATGCATTCGTGCTCGCGCAGGTGAACCGCGCGGCAGGCGGCGCCGGCGCACACGCGCCGTCGGCGTGAACCGCACGCCTTCCGGCTCCACGGCGCGTCGGCCGCCATCGCTTCCCGTCGCTTCCCGCGTCGCCGGTCACAGCCGCGCAATCGTGTCGGCGAGCACGCGCACACCCAGCATGAAATCATCGATCGACATCGCCTCGTGCGGGTTGTGCGACCCGTGATCGTTGCGCACGAACAGCATCCCGCTTGGCACGCCCGCGTTCGCGAACAGCGCCGCGTCGTGGCCCGCGCCGCTCGGCAGCGTCGCATACGGCACGTCGAGCCGCGTGCACGCGTCGGCCAGCGCGTCGCGCAGCGTGGCATCCATGCGCGCCGGCGCGCTCGCCAGGCGCCGGTCGAAATCGAATCGCACGCCGCGCTCGCGTGCGATCGAATTGCATTCGGCGATCAGCAGCTCATGGAAGACGTCGAGCGTCTCCGTGCTCTCGCTGCGCGCCTCAAAGCTGAAATGCACCTGGCCGGGAATTCGCGAAATCGAATGCTCGTCCTGGTCGGTCGACACGATGCCGGTCGTCACGACGAGATCGATGTTGCGTTCGAGCAGCCGGCACCAGTGCTCGTCGAGCCGCGTGATCAGCTCGGCGACCGCGAAGATCGCGTCGTGCCGCAGGTCGCGCGGCACCGCGCCGGAGTGGCCGGCCTCGCCGATGCAGCTGATGGAGTTGTGCCGCACGTTGCCGCGAATGCCGGACACGACCGCGACCGGCAGCCCGCGCGCGACCATCACGGGCCCCTGCTCGATGTGGAGCTCCAGATACGCCTGCGCGCGCCGCACGTCGAACAGCGGCTTGCGCGCCCGCACCGCGTCGATGTCGACGCCCGCCGCCGCCATGCAGTCGGCCAGCGGGCGGCCGGTGCTGCGATGCTTCATCGCGAGATCGTCCGGCGTCAGCCGGCCGAACAGCGCGCTCGATCCCATGTAGGCCTTGCCGAACCAGGCGCTCTCTTCGCCGCGCAGCGCGATCACGTTCAACGGGCGCGGCGACGCGCAGCCGCCGCGCCGTTGCGCGACGAGGCACAGCAGCCCCGCGACGATGCCCGCGAGCCCGTCGTAGTTGCCGCCATGCGGCACCGAGTCGAGATGCGAGCCGACCCAGATCGCACGCGCATGCGGGTCCGCGTCGGGCAGGCTGAAGACCAGGTTGGCCGCGCGGTCGACGCGCACCGCGATACCCTCGCGTTCGGCGTGCGCCGCCAGCCGCTGCGCGGCCGCCGTTTCGCTGTCGCCGTAGCTCTCGCGCGTGACGCCCACGCCGTCGGCCGACAACACGCGGATCTCGTCGAACCACTGCTCGGCGAGCGCCGTCAGTTCGGCAAGCGGCAGCGCCGCCGCGTCATGCACGTCGTGCACGTCGATGTCCGCCGGTGCGGCCGGCCTGTCGGTATGCGCGTTCATCACGCCCCCGCCGTCGTGCCGCCCGCGCGCGCCGGCGCCGCGCAAAAGCGTCGCCAGCGCTCGCTCAGCTCCGCGTCGAGCCTGACCTGCCCGGTCAGCGACGCGATCGCGCCGATGCCCTCGTCCGCGCAAAACTGCTCGAGCCCGTCGACGATCGTGCGCATCACGCCCGGATCGCGGAACGATGCCGTGCCCACCTGCACCGCGCTCGCGCCGGCGAGCAGGAACTCGATGGCGTCGGCGGCGCTCCGGATGCCGCCGCAGCCGATCACCGGAATCGACACGGCGCGGTAGCACTGGTGGACGAGCCGCAGCGCGATCGGCTTGATCGACGGCCCGGACAGGCCGCCCATCACGTTGCCGAGCGACGGCCGGCGCGTGCGCACGTCGATCGACATGCCGAGCACCGTGTTGCCCATCACGATCGCATCGGCGCCCGCATCCTGCGCCGCTTGCGCGATCTTCGCGATGTTGCCCGCGTTCGGCGTCAGCTTCACCCACAGCGGATGCCCGGTGCGCGTGCGGATCGCGTCGACGACCTGCCGGGTCATGCCCGCGTCCATCCCGAACGCCATGCCGTCCGCCTCGAGATTCGGGCACGAGATGTTCGCCTCGATCGCCGCGACGTCCGGCCGCGACAGCGCCTCGCACGCGCGCGCGAACGCGTCCGCCGTATCGGCGGACACCGACGCGACGACCGGCGTGCCGTGGCCCGTGTACGCGGGCAGCACGTGTTCGAGATAGTCGTCGATGCCGCGGCTCGGAATGCCGATCGAATTCAGCATGCCGTCACCCGCGTCGGCGACACGCGGCGTCGGGTTGCCCGGGCGGCTGACGGGCGACACGCTCTTGATCACGAGCGCGCCGAGCCCGCTCAGGTCGAGCGCATCGCGATACTCGATCGCGAAACAGCCGGATGCCGGCATCACGGGATTGCGCAGGCGCAGTTCGCCCACGCGTACGCTCAGGTCAGCCAACTTCCACCTCCCCCTCCGTCACCACGTCGCGAATCGCGAACACCGGGCCCTCGCGGCACACGCGCCGGAATGCGCGGGTCGCGCCGTCGTCGAACATCCGCACGCACGACAGGCAAACGCCCATCCCGCATGCCATCCGCTGCTCGAGCGCGACCTCGCCGCGCATCGACGGATGGCCGGCGAGCACGCGCTGCAGCAGCGCGAGCAACCGTTGCGAGCCGCACGTGTAGACCGCGTCCGGCCGATCGCGCGCGATTCTCGCGCGCAGCAGCGCGTCCACGTTCGCGACCGCCGACGAGCCGTCGCTGTCGAACACCGCATGCACGTCGGCCGGCGCGCCGCGCAGGAATTCCGCGGTCATCAGGTCGTCCGGCGTGCGCGCCGACATCACGACCGTCAGCGCGATGCCCGCCCGCGCCGCGCGCTGCACGAGCGGCGCCATCGTCGCGAGACCGACGCCGCGCGCGACGAGCAGCAGCCGTCGCGCACCGGCGTCGAGCGTGAACGGGCGGCCGAGCGGCCCGACGATCGACAGCCGCGCGCCGACGTCGAGCTGCGCGAGCGAACGCGTGCCTTCGCCGGTCACGTTGTACAGGAACTCGATTTCGCCGGCGCCGGGGCCGACGCCGTACACGCTCATCGGGCGCGGCAGGAACGGCCGGTGCAGATCGCTGACGGGGCAGACGAGCTGATAGAACTGGCCGGCCTGCGTGACGCTCGCGAGCGGCGCATCGGCGCGCACGCGCAGATAGCGATAGCGCCGGTTCACCGCGCGATGCGCGACCACGTCGCACGCGTGCGTGGCCACCGTGGCCGCCCACGGCTGCGCGCAGGCGCGCGCCCCGTCGATCACGTCCATCGTTCTCTCCTCGTTACGGTTGGGCGGGAGGCACGCGCGTCAGTCGAGCGCGCGGTCCTTCAGTTCCGGAATCAGCGTGACCGTGACGACCATGTCGAGCACGTACAGCGCGGCCAGCATCGCGATCGCGATCTGAAACGAATAGCGCGCGGCGAGCGCGCCGACGACGAGCGGCCCGAGGCCGCCGATCGCACGGCCGACGTTCCACAGCACGTTCTGCGCGGTCGCGCGCACCGCGGTCGGGTACGCTTCGGACATCAGCGTGCCGTAGCCGCCGACCATGCCGTTCACGAACATGCCCATCAGCGCGCCGGCCCACAGCATCGTGGCCGGGTCCGTCAGCCGCGAATACACGAACACCATCGCCACCGCGCCGAGCTGGTACAGCAGGAACGTCGGCTTGCGGCCGATCCGGTCGGCCAGGTGTCCGAACAGCCAGACGCCGGCCATCATCCCGAGCACGGTCACGGCGGTCCACAATCCGGATTTCGTCAGCGAGAAGCCGAGCTGCTTCGACAGGAACGTCGGCATCCAGATCATGATCCCGTAGTAGCCGAAGTTCTGCACCGCGCACAGCACGACGATGCCGATGCTCGTGCGGGTCGTGCGCGCATCGGCGAACAGCAGCCGGAAACGCGCGCCCGTGCGCGCCGGCTGCTGGCTCCGGACGAACACTTCCGGCTCGTGCAGCTTGTTGCGCAGCACCCAGGCGACGATCGCGGGCAGCACGCCGATCGCGAACATGCCGCGCCAGCCGACGCTCTGCAGCAGCAGCGGCGTCAGCAGCGACGCCGCGAGCACGCCGCTCTGCCAGCCGAGCGCCACGTACGACGACACGCGGGCGCGCTTGGCCGCAGGCCACGCTTCGGCCGCGAGCGCCATGCCGATGCCGAATTCGCCGCCGAGGCCGATGCCGGCGATGGTCCGGTACGCGAGCAGATCCCAGAAGCCCTGCGCGAACGCGCACAGCCCGGTGAACACCGCGAAAAGCAGGATCGTCCAGGTCAGCACGCGCACGCGGCCGTAGCGATCGCTGAGCGCGCCGAAAATCACGCCGCCCGCGACCGCGCCGACCAGCGTCCACGTGACGAGCGCCCCCGCCTGCTGCGCGCCGAGCTGCAGCGACGCCGAAATGGCCGGCAGCATGAAGCCGAGGATCAGCAGGTCGAAGCCGTCCATCGCATAGCCGATGGCCGAGCCGGCCAGCACTTTCCATGCGTAGCGCGACACCCGTTCGGGCGGTGCGCCGGCGGGCGCGGCCGCGGAGGATCGAAGGTTCGCTTCCATGATTGTCCGTATCGTGAGGAGGGGAAATCGATGCCGGCGGTCCGCCTTGCGGTCGTTTGTCGTTTTTTTTAGACAGACTGACCGCAACCCGATCGTCGGCATCGCACAGCTTAAGGGCGTGGCCCGGGCAGATTCGCGCCGGCGTCGCGCATCAGACGACCAGTTCCTTCGACACCTGCGCGGCGAAACCGTTGAGCGCCGCGAGCAGCGCGTCGTCCGAGCCCCCGCTCGCATCGCTCAGCCGCCGCGCGTGCTCGCGCAGTTCGGCGAGAAACGCCTGCACCGTCTCCGTGCAGACCGCCACGCCCTCCTGCCGTTCGGCGAACGTCGCGGCCGCCTGTGCGAGCAGCACCAGCGCCGCCGACTCCCGCCCGTGCGGCGCCGCCGCGTCCCGGCAGCGCGTCGCGAACCGGTGAATGTCGGAAAAGCCGACGACGTCCTGTGCCAGCCACTGCGTGGCGTCCATAAGGTTCATGCTTTCCTCCTCGTCTAAATATTTAGACTACCCGCATCAAAAACGGAATGCAAGCGTCCGATGTGTCGGGGTAAACCGGGAAGCCCCGCATCGCGATGCCTGCGTCAGAAACGCGTGCGCAGGCCGGCGCCGTACGTGATGCCGGTCGACAGCCCGCCGACGTGATCGACCTTGATCGCCGAATAGAGGTCGGTGCGCTTCGACAGCAGATAGTCGTAGCCGAGCGCGCCGGTGCTGCGATGCGCGCCGTCGGCGAGCGCTCCGCTCGAATGCGTATACGCGTAGCTCGCCAGCAGCGAACCCACGCCGATCGGCACGCTGACGCCGGCCTGCAGCGTATCGCCGTGGAAGTTGCCGCGCTGCGCGCGGTTCGCGACGTTCATGTACTGCGCGAACAGCTTCACGACACGCCAGTCGTACGACGCGCCGACCTGCACCGTGCGCTGGCTCGACAGGCCCGGCGCCGCGGCGAGCGCGCCGTCGAGATCGCCGGGCGTCGCGCTGAAATTCACGTACTGGAAGACCGCGGCGGCCGCGAACGCGCCGCGCGCGTAGTTCGCGTTGACGCTCCATTTCTTCGCGCCGTTCCGGCCGGCCGTATTGCCGAGTGCATACAGCAGCCCCGCATTGAATCCGCCGAACGTCGAACTCGTATAGGCGAGCGCGTTGTTCCACGCCGAATCGCCGACCACGCCCTCGGCGCCCACGCCCTTGAACGTGTGGAAGATCATCGGCGAGAACGTGTACGAATTGAACAGCGGGTTGAACTGGATCGTCGCGAGATACAGCGGCGTCGTGATCCGGCCAAGACGAAGCTGGCCGAAGCGCGTCTGCAATCCCGCGTACGCATTGCGCGAAAACAGGCTGTCCCCGGCGTAGCGGCCGTACGCGCCGCTTTGCGGTTGAAAGTAGCTTTCGAGCACGAAGAACGCCTTGTTGCCGTTGCCGAGATCCTCGCTGCCGCCGAGCCCCCAGAACGACGTCGTCATCCCGCCGCCCGACTGCACGAGCGCCGTGCGCCCGCCGGGTTGCTTCACCGAACCGACGAAAGCGTCGGCAACGCCGTACAGCGTCACGCTCGACTGCGCGTGCGCGAGCGGCGCGATGCCAATGGCGCCTGCGGCGCCAGCCATCAGGAATCCTGCCCGAAACCGGACGCGCGGGGTGCGCAACGTCATGCTTTTCTCCTCCCGGCGCAATGGGCCGGCACGTGGCAATGTCTGGAAGGGGCGATGCCTCTGTCGCCGACAGCGTCTGCGCGCTCGCCGTTCGTCCAAATATTTAGACGGCATGGACGTGCACGGACACGGCCCGGTCGCAGGCCGTTACCGCGCACAGGACGAGCGCAAGCCGCGGGTGTGCGAACATCCGTTGTCGGCTACGTTAAAATACCCGATACAAAAAAATAGACAAACATCGATCTTCGCGATGCCTCCGGCAGGATGGCGGCGCGGCGCGGTCGCGCAACCCGGTGTCTGTCGATTTTTCACCCGCCACCTAGAGGTACTTCATGTCCACCGCCGGTTCCCGAAAAACGCGTCTGCGCGGCGCGCGCTTCGACTTCGACAGCATTGGCGAGCGCTTGCGCGCGTACCGGATGGCTGCCGAGTTGCGCAGCGAGGATGTCGCCGAGCGCCTGAACATCTCGCGCGCGGCGGTCTACAAGCTCGAACGTGGCGAGATCGTCAAGATCGATACGCTCGAGCGGCTCGCCGCGCTGTTCGGCGTGTCGCTCGCGAACCTGATGGGCGTCGAGGTCGAGTATCACGATTCGGCGATCAGCTATTTCGAGCGCATGCGGCAGATCGAGAGCCGCTCGCAGCGGATCTTCGCGCATTTCGACCCGTTCTCGTTCCTGCTGACCTCCGACGATTACGAAGGCTGGCTGCGCCAGATGCTCGAGGAAAGCATCCCGCCGTCGCTGACCGATGCCGCGTGGCGGCAGACGCTGTCGAAAGTGATGGCGATCCTCGCGGACCGGAAAGCCGCGTTCCGGCGCGCACCGCTGAACGTGACGAGCCTGATCGGGCTGCGCCAGATCGAGCAGTTCCTGCACCACGGCCTGGTCGGCCGCCTCGGGCTGCCGCCGGGCGTGCAGCTCGAGCGCAAACTCGCCGCGCGCCGGGAAGTGATGCGGATCGTCGGGATGCTCGAGGACGATGCGAAAGGCGTGCGTATCGGCATCGTCAGCGACAACCTGCCGAACGAGACCTTCCAGATCTTCGAGGACGACGACAGCGCGCATATCGCGGTATCGCCGTTCCGGCTCGGCGAGCTGCCGAACATTCGTACCGGCATCGCGACGATCACCACGTCGGCGGATGCCGTCGCGATGTACCGGAAGATGATCGACCGGCTGTGGACCGATTCCACGAAGGGGGCCGACGGGGCCCGGCTGCTCGTCGACCTGCTCGACCGGGCGTAGTGCGGCGTCGCATCGACCACGCGCGATCCCGGTTGACCCGCATCGCGCGCGTTGCTGCACTGCGCTTCCTTTTGCGCCGAATCAGGCCGGAGGAATGTCCGTGATCGACTTCTGAGTGCAACGACCCAGGTGCAGGTCATCGTCGCCACCGAGGCGACAAGGCACCCCTCCCGGACGCTCCTCCAAACCTCACCGCACCGCGGAGAATTCAGCGACCGGGCCCGTCGAGGCCCTCGTCTGCCACCGACCTAAATGTGCGCGCGCAACGGTATTGACGTTGAAGCCGCCGTGCGATCGGCGCCCCGTACAGCCGTGCCCCGCCATCGTCATCTGTCACTCTCGAAGAGCGTGCCGATGTCACGTCATTCAATCTGCTTGCATTGAGGCGATTCTCCCGCCGACTCCCAGCCCGCCTAACGCACCCGGAAAAATAAGAATTATCAATGCGTTACATCGCAGCGCTGGATAGCGAAACGCGAAGTACGGTCTTTTTTGCACATCTTCGCCCCGTTCTCCCCGGTACGCCGACAGCGGCACGGGAGCATCTCGTCCGCCTTCCCGCCAGCCAAAAAGTGACCCGCATAACATCATAGGATTGCATTTTCACATTTAATGTGATTTTATTATCACCAATCGCGGCCCATCGCCCCCCCACGCGCACGGCCGCCCCCCATACCAAGGAAGAGACCCAGATGGAGACAATCGCCGTCATCGGCAGCAACATGGTCGATCTCGTGACCTACGTCGCGCGCATGCCCGCCCGGGGCGAAACGCTCGAGGCGCCGAACTTCGAACTCGGCTGCGGCGGCAAGGGCGCGAACCAGGCCGTCGCGGCCGCGCGCCTCGGCGCGCGCGTCGTGATGGTCACGAAGGTCGGCGACGACGTGTTCGCCGACAACACGATCCGCAACTTCGAGCGCGAAGGGATCGACACCACGCACGTGCGCAAGGTCGCCGGCGTGCCGAGCGGCGTCGCGCCGATCTTCGTCGAACCCGATTCGAGCAACAGCATCCTGATCGTCAAGGGCGCGAACCGCCACTTGCAACCGGCCGACGTCGACGCGGCCGCGCCGATGCTCGCCGAATGCGCGCTGATCGTGCTGCAACTCGAGATCGAACTCGACACCGTCTATCACGCGATCGAATTCGGCGCGCGGCACGGCATTCCCGTGTTGCTGAACCCCGCGCCTGCCGTCGCCGACCTCGATTTCGAACGCATCCGTTCCGTCGAGTTCTTCGTGCCGAACGAAACCGAGCTCGCGATCGTGTCGGGCATGCCGGTCGATTCGCGCGAAAGCGCCGCGCGCGCCGCCGAAGCGCTGGTCGCGCGCGGGCTCAAGCATGTGCTCGTCACGCTCGGCAGCAACGGTTCGCTGCTAGTGTCGAGCGACGGCGTGCACCACGTGCCGGGCGTGCCGGTCGACGCGCGCGATACGACGGGCGCCGGCGACGCGTATATCGGCTGCTTCGCACGCTGCTACGCGGCGTCGCGCGACACCGTCGACGCGATGCGCTACGCGTCCGCGTACGCCGCGCATTCGGTCACAGGCCTCGGCACGCAGAAGTCGTACGCCGACGCCGCGACGTTCGAACGCTTCCTCCGCGACGCCGGCATCTGACCGGCGCCTTCATCGACGAGACATTGGGAAGGAGACACCCATGAGCCGAACCCGGATCGAACACGCCCCCGACGGCTATTACCTGAATCGCACGCCGCTCTTCGCGTTCACGCTGCTGTGCTGCCTGTTCGCGCTGTGGGGCACCGCCGCGAACCTGAACGACGTGCTGATCGCGCAGTTCAAGAAATCGTTCTTCCTGTCCGATTTCGAATCGGCGTTCGTGCAGTCCGCGTTCTATCTCGGCTACTTCTTCCTCGCGATTCCGGCCGCGACCGTCGTGAAAAAGTTCAACTACAAGACGACGATCCTCGTCGGCCTGCTGCTCTACACGACCGGCTGCCTGCTGTTCTTCCCGGCCGCGTCGATGGCGAAATACGGGATGTTCCTCGTCGCGCTGTTCGTGATCGCCGCCGGCCTGTCGTTCCTCGAAACGGCGTCGAACTCGTATTCGACGCTGATGGGCCCGCGCGACACCAGCACGCGGCGGTTGAACATCTCGCAGACGTTCTATCCGTTCGGCGCGATGGCCGGCGTCTACATGGGCAGCTTCCTGATCTTCAAGGAAGGCGACGCGTCGCATGCGCAGCTCGCGGCGATGTCGGCCGCCGACGCGCACACGCACCAGCTCGCGATGATCCAGGCCACGCTCGAACCGTACAAATGGCTGATCGTCGTGCTCGTCGCCGTGTTCATCGTGTTCGCGCTCACGCCGTACCCGGCGTGCAAGGGCAACGGTGCGAGTACGGTCACGCACCGGATCGACGCGCGCGGCACGCTCGCGCGCCTGTTCGGCAACCGGCGTTTCGTCGCGGGCGTGATCGCGCAGTTCCTGTATGTGGGCGCGCAGGTCGGCGTGTGGAGCTTCACGATCCGGCTCGCGATGCAGATCGGCGGCCTCACCGAGCGCGGCGCGTCGCGCTACCTGCTCGCGACGTTCTTCGCGTTCTTCGTCGGCAAGCTGGTCGCGACGCTCGTGATGAAACGCGTCGGCCCGGCCAAGGTGCTGATCGTCTACGGCATCCTGTGCATCGCGCTGCTCGCGTATACGATCAGCGTGCACAACATCACCGCCGTGTATGCGGCCGTGTGCGTGAGCATCTTCCTCGGCCCGTGCTGGCCGACGATCTATGGGCTGACGATCGACGGCCTCGGCAAGGACACCGAATACGGCGGCTCGATCCTCGTGATGAGCATCGTCGGCGGCGCGGTCGTGCCGCTGATCCAGGGGCTGATCTCCGATCACACCGGCGGCAACATGCAGCTCGCGTTCGTCGTGCCGCTCGTGTGCTTCGTCGTGATCGTCTACTACGGCTTCTACTGTCTGCGTCACCTGCCGGCTGCCACGCCCGACGCGGCGGCCGACGGTCATGCGGCCGCGCGCTACGCCGCGACGCGCAATACGTCGGGAGCCTGACCATGCGCGGCGAGATCGAACTGCGGCGCGACGACTTCCGCGAAGCGCCGCGCACGCTGTACCGCACCGATGGCCTCACCGTCACAGCGTTCGCGTATCCGTCCGGCGTCGAGGCGCTGAAGCTCGAAAACCGCCGCGGCCATCTCGTCGTGCTGCCGTATCTCGGCCAGATGATCTGGGCCGCCGAATTCGACGGCCGCGACCTGACGATGAAGCACATGTTTCGACAGCCGAAGCGCGCGGCGTCGATCATCGATACCTACGGCTGCTTCATGTTCCACAGCGGGCTGCTGCGCAACGGCTGCCCGGGGCCGGACGACACGCACGCGCTGCACGGCGAGATGCCGTGCGCGCCGATGGACCGCGCGAGCCTCGTCGTCGGCACGGATGCGCGCGGCGCGACGGTCGAGGTGACCGGCGAATACGAATACGTGCAGGGCTTCGGCAGCCATTACGTCGCGCGTCCGTCGGTGCGGCTGGCCGAGCACGATGCGCGGATGACGATCGCGATGGACGTGACGAATCTCGGCGGCGCGCCGATGGACCTGATGTACATGGCGCACCTGAACTACGCGTACGTGCCGGGCGGCCGCTTCGAGCAGTCGCTGCCGCGCGGCGGCATGCGGCTGCGCGACAGCGTGCCCGCGCACGTGAAGCCGACCGCCGCGTGGCGCGACTACACGGCCACGCTCGCGCGCGAACCGGCGCGGCTCGCGACGCTCGATGCGCCCGCGCTGTACGACCCCGAGATCGTGTTCTTCATGAACGGAGTTGAAACAGATGCCGACGGTGTCGCGCATTTCCGGCTCGCGCATCCGGACGGCGGCGCGTTCCACACCGCGTACCGCCCCGCGCAATTCCCGCATGCGACACGCTGGATCCTGCACAACGCGGATCAGCAAGTGGCTGCGTTCGCGCTGCCGTCGACCTGCGAGCCGGAGGGCTACGAAGCGGAACGCCGCAAGGGCCACGTGGCGGCGCTGGCGCCCGGCGCATCGCGCCGCTTCGAGGTCGTCACCGGCTACCTGAGCGCGGCGGAAGCGCGCGATGCCTGACGTGATGAAAAGCGCGACGAAACACGCGAGGCAACGCGCGCGGCACACCCGTGCCGCATCAGGTCACGAGCGCGATCCCGTGCTCGCGAATCGCCGTTTCGTAGCGGCGGCTCAGTTGCCCGTCGGAGATCACGTAGTTGAAATCGGTCAGTTCGGCGAAATAGGCCGCGCGCACTTCGTCGAACTTCGTGTGGTCGACCAGCAGGAAGCGGTTCTGCGCGCGCGCCATCACCTTCTTCTTCGCGTCGACTTCGTGGAAGTTGAAGCACGTGACGCCGCAGCGCTCGCTCACGCCGGCCGCCGAGATGAACGCCTTCGACACGCGCACCGAATCGAGGATGCCCGTTTCGGCGACCGATTCGAACACCATGTTCTGGCGGTGATATGCGCCGCCGCACAGGATCACGTTGCAATGCGGCTTCTGCTGCAGCTTCGCGAACACGTTCAGCGAATTGCAGACCGCCGTGAATTCGAGGTCGTCGGCAATGAAGTCGACGATGAACGGCGTGGTCGACCCGCAGTCGACGAAGATCGTGTCGCCGGTCGTCACGAACTGCGCGGCCAGCTTGCCGATGCGGCGCTTTTCCTCGGTCTGCCGGTTGTTCTCGGCGCTGATCAGGTATTCGCCGATATCGCTGCGCTGCGCGGCGAAATGGCGCGTCACGTAGCCGCCGATCAGGCTGAGGCCGTGCGGGTTGTCCGCGAGATCGCGGCGGATCGTCATTTCGGACACGCCGAACAGCTCGGCGACTTCCCTCAGATGAATCGCGTTCTGCCCTTGCAGCACGTTCATCAATGTCTTGATCCGTTCGCCCTTCTTTGTTTCCATGCCTGTATCCTGCGTGCCCGCCGCGTGAGTCGCCCGTCGTGCCGGGCGCGCGGGCCCGGCCGGAATGTCGTATTTGTAACAAACCGATGTGAAAACATCAACTTTCCGTGTGCCCTGTCCGCACACGATCCGTGGAGTCCTGACACATGCCGCTTTCCAACGCCCAACTCGCCCAAACCATCGATCACACGCTGCTCGCGCCCGACGCGAGCGACGCGCAGATCCGCGAACTCTGCCGTCAGGCGGCCGAGCATCGCTTTTACTCGGTCTGCGTGAATTCGGCGAACGTGCCGCTCGCCGCGCGCGAGCTGGCTGAAACCGGCGTGCTCGTCTGCGCCGTGGTCGGCTTTCCGCTCGGCGCGGGGCTATCCGCCGCGAAGGCATTCGAAGCCACCGCCGCGATCGCGGCAGGCGCCGGCGAGATCGACATGGTGATCAACATCGGCGCGCTCAAAAGCGGCCGCGCCGACGACGTGAAGGCCGACATCGACGCCGTGCATCGCGCCTGCGGCACGGTGCCGCTCAAGGTGATCCTCGAAACCGGGCTGCTGACCGACGATGAAAAGGTGCGCGTGTGCGAGATGTGCCGCGATCTCGGCGTCGCGTTCGTGAAGACGTCGACCGGGTTCGGCCACGGCGGCGCGACGCTTGCCGATGTCGCGCTGATGCGCGGCACGGTCGGGCCGACGCTCGGCGTGAAGGCATCGGGCGGCGTGCGCGACCGCGCGGCCGCGCTCGCGATGCTCGAAGCCGGCGCGACGCGGCTCGGGACCAGTTCGGGGGTGGCGATCGTCAGCGATCAGGCGGGCGGCGGATCGGGGTACTGACACGCGAACGGCCGGCCTTCGCGCATCGAGCGCTCCCGGGTGTCCCAGAGCCTGCGTGGGTACTGGCCGCACCTTCGACGCGAACTGCACACGTTCGATTTCCGCAATCCGCTCGAGTGGCAGCTCGCGGGCGGCAGGATCGCGCGTCGGCTGAACGTGCCGCGGCAGCAGATGCGCGAACCCGAGCCGGAATGAATCGTGGCGGGACCGGTGGAGAGCTGCCACCTGTCCCGTACGCGTGCGTTACGCGTGAAGACCGGCCGGCTGGACCCATCGCACGAGCGGCACCATGCGTGCGGCGCCCGGCAAATGCGCGCGGTTCGGCCAAAGACACTGCCCGCCTCTTTCGCGCATGCGACAACCCCGGCACAATACCGCCCACGCGCTACGACAGCGCCTTCGTCTACCCGTCAACCGGACTCATGGCTATTTGCGTCGTGCCGCCCTTCACGGCGCATGCAAACGGGTGACGACACCGCGCGCGGCGCTTCATTGCGCGGCGCTGTGCTTCGGAAACCTCATCGCTATGACAAGCCCGCCGTCGGCCGCGTTGGAAATCTGCAGCGTGCCGCCGTGATGGCGAACGAGGCGGTGAACGATGGCCAGGCCCAAGCCGCTGTGCGAGGTGCCGCCGCGAGCGGGATCGAGCCGGACAAACGGACGCAGCACGCGATCCAGATCGGGCTCGGATACGCCGGGCCCGTGGTCCCGCACCACGAGTTCGTAGTGCTCGCCATGCGCTCGCGTGGCGATCTCCACGGGCGGCTCGCCGTAGGTCAGCGCATTTTCGACGAGGTTCGAGAGCGTGCGGTCGATATCGACCGTGGGCAGCATGAAGCCGGGCCCCGCGTGAAGATCGAGCGTGACGAGCGCATCCAGGTGCGCTTCGCCGCTCGGACCCGGCGCGCCGGCGTAATCGCGACGACAATACGTGTCCACGCTGATCTGCGGCGAACCTTCGGGGATCTCGCGCGCAAAGTCGAGAAACTGCGTGATGACACGCGACATCGATTCGGTATCGCGCAAGAAACCCTCGCGATCGCCACGGTCGGTCAGCAGGTCAGCCCGCACCTGCATGCGTGTGATCGGTGTGCGCAGGTCGTGCGCGATACTCGCCAGCATCACGGCGCGCTCGCGCTCGGCCACGGCCAGCTCGCCCGTCATGTCGTCAAAGTCGCCGATCAGCTCACGCAATTCGCGCGGCCCGCGCTTGCGCACGATGTTCAGATGGCGACCGGTGCGATATTCGCGCGCGGCTGCGGCAAGATCGCGAATGGGGCGATTCAGTTGCCAGGCAAGCACGACGGCAACCGCGACGGCGAACACCAGCGTCAACGCCAGCATCCCGGTGAAACGGCTCAGCGGCACCTCGGCTTGCGGCAGCACGATGCCACGCGTGCTGCCTGCTTGAAGCACGCGCAGCGTGCCGTCGTCGTCCATTGCCACGTGGGTGCCCGGCGGCAGCACGTGCCGCAATTGCCGTTCGACGGGCCCGTTCGTGTCGCCGCGAAAGCGCTGCGCATCGGCGGCCGGCAGTTGCTTCAGGTCCACGAACGAAATACCGAGGATGTCCGCCACGGACCGCTCACCGCCGCTGTCCTGGCCGCCCATGCTGGCGGCAGCCTCCACTACGCGCGAAATATGGAAGGCGGCGAGGCTCGCGCGGGTTCGCTCGATCAACAGCAGCGACGTGAGGTGAACCAGCACGAGCAGGCCCACCGTGGTGACGACGAGCCGGCCGAACATCGTATCAAGTGGATTCTTCATCGGCCGGGTTGTCGGGAATGAACATGTAGCCGATCCCGCGCACGGTTTGCAGCCGCCGGGGATTGGACGGATCGTCCTCGATCAGGCGGCGCAGGCGCCATACCGGCACGTCGATGCCGCGCTCAGTCACTTCGGCATCCGGACCGTGGAGCAGTTCGATGAGCCGCGTGCGAGATAGCGTTTCCATGGGGTGCGAGGCCAGCACCTCGAGCAGCGCATACTCGCCGCCAGTGAGCTTCACGGGTGTGCCTTCGCACAGCAGCGTGCGCGTCGAGAAATCCAGTTCGAAACGGCCGAACCGGCAAGGTGCGCGCTTCTCCCGCACCGCCGTGGTTCGCGGTGGCCCCTGGCGGCGCAGCACTGCCTGGATGCGCGCGAGCAGTTCCTGCGGCATGAACGGCTTGCCCAGATAGTCGTCCGCCCCGAGTTCGAGCCCCAGCACGCGGTCCACGCCTTCGGCGCGCGCGGTCAGCATGATGACGGGAATCGTGTCGCCGCTCGCGCGCAGTTGCTTGAGTGCGGTGAGGCCATCCACGCCCGGCATCATGAGGTCCAGCACGATGATGGCCGGCCGCTCGCGCTCCAGCCGCCGCACGAGATTCGTTGCATCGTGAAGAACGGAGAACTCGATGCCGCGCTGCTGGAAGAACTTGCGCAGCAGGTCGCGCAGTTCCGCATCGTCGTCGACGAGCAGGACTTGCGGGGCGGTGTCGGGGATGGAAGGTGGGTGCATTTCGGGTACTCAGGGCGGCGTGAGGACGGAATGATGGTAGCCCGGATGCGATCTGACTGGCTTTCGGAATATTACTGTGATTTGCGATCGCTAACGGAACCGGTACGAGGGCCGGGCCGCGAGGGTATTTCGTATGCCGAAGTCCCGATGCCCTTTCCCCTGTCCGGTCACGTCACTGGACAGTAAGTTTCCGTAAGCACAAAAAAATGCGCCATCGGTAGCGTTACGCCTTGTCCAGCACCGGTGCCGCCGAGGTACCCCTGAAGCGTCCGGTGCCGTCCCGTTCTCGCATCGCGCGACATCGCGATGTCCAAACAGGTCAAAGATGAAGACGCCAATCCTCCCGAACCACGCGCACCACCACATGACGTGCAGGCCATGCCGGCTGTTTGCCGCACTCTCGATACTTGCGATAGTCGGAACCGCCGGCTGCAACAGGCAAACCGGCGCACCGCCCGGCGGCTTCGCCTCGCAGACCGCACAGGTGGGCGTGCTCTCGCTCGCGCCGCAGCACATCGTCGAAACCACCGAACTCTCCGGCCGCCTTTCCTCGCAGAAGGTCTCCGACGTGCGACCGCAGGTGAGCGGAATCATCCTCAAGCGCCTGTTCGTGGAAGGCGGCGACGTGAAGGCGGGCCAGGTGCTCTACCAGATCGATCCGGCCACCTACCAGGCTGCCTACGACCAGGCGCGTGGCACGCTCGAAAACGCCCGCGCCACGCTGGCCTCGGCGAAGACGAAAGCGGACCGCTACACCGAACTCGTGAAGATCAACGCCGTGAGCAAGCAGGACTACGACGATGCCGTCGCTGCGGTTCGCGAAGACGCCGCGAGCGTCACGGCCGACGAGGCAGCGCTCGAATCCGCGCGCGTGAACCTCGAATACACGCGCGTGCGTGCGCCCATTTCGGGGCGCATCGGCGCATCGACCGTGACGGAAGGCGCGCTCGTCACCTCGAACCAGACCACCGCGCTCGCCACCATCCAGGCGTTCGACCAGATGTACCTCGACGTCACGCGCCCGAGCATGGAATGGCTGAGGCTTCGCAAGGCCTTCGCTTCCGGGCGCCTGAAGAAGACGGGCAGCGACAGCGCCGCCGTCACGCTCGTGATGGAAGACGGCACCGAATACGCCCACCCCGGCGCGCTGCAGTTCTCCGGCGTCACGGTGGACGCCACCACGGGTTCGGTCACGTTGCGCAGCACGTTCCCGAACCCCGAACGCGAATTGCTGCCGGGCATGTTCGTGCGCGCCCGCCTGGAAGAAGGCGAGAACGACAACGCGATACTCGTGCCGCAGATGGCCGTGACGCGCGCGTCGGACGGCAAGGCGAGCGTCTACGTCGTGGATGCGGCCGGCAACGCGCAGCAGGTGCAAGTCACGGCCGACAACGCATTCCGCGACCAATGGATCGTGACGTCCGGTCTGCACGCCCGCGACCGCGTGATCGTGAGCGGCCTGCAGAGCGTGCATGCGGGCGCGCCGGTCAAGGTGGCGGCCGATACGCCGCAGACGCAGGCGGACGCGGCATCCGCGGCACCCGCGACAGACACGGCCTCGACCGTGTCGGCACAGCGCTGAACGGAGAACGGCATGGCAGAGTTCTTCATCAAGCGTCCCATTCTCGCGTGGGTCATGGCCATCGTCATCATGCTGGTGGGCGCGGCGGCGGTCACGAGTCTTCCCGTCGCGCAGTACCCCACCATCGCGCCACCCTCGGTGCAGGTGACGGCCACTTACCCCGGCGCCTCCGCCGACACCGTCGCTGCAACCGTGACCCAGGTGATCGAGCAGAAGCTGAGCGGCATCGACAACGTGCTGTACATGTCGTCCACGAGCAGTTCCGCCGGGCAGGCCACCATCACGCTGACGTTCAATCCCGGAACGAATCCCGACATCGCGCAGGTGCAGGTGCAGAACAAGGTGACGCAGGCCACGCCTACCCTGCCCCAAACGGTGCAGGAGCAAGGTGTGCAGGTAGCGAAGGCGTCGACGAGCTTCCTCATGATCGTCGCGCTCTCGTCGCCGGGCGGCACCTGGAATTCGGTGGATCTCGGCAACATCATCGCGACCCGGATCGAAGATCCGCTCGCGCAGTTGAACGGCGTGGGCGACGTGACGCTGTTCGGCGCGCAGCACGCCATGCGCATCTGGCTCGACCCGGTGAAGCTGCACAGCTTCGGACTCGCGCCCTCCGACGTGACCACGGCCATCACGAACCAGAACGTCGAGCTTTCCACGGGGCAGGTCGGCGGCTCGCCGGCAACGGATTCGCAGGCCATCAACGCGACCATCCGCTCGTCGAGTCTGCTGACGACCGCTGACCAGTTCGCCAGCATCCTGCTGCGCGTGAACAGCGACGGCTCGCGCGTGCTGCTGAAGGACGTGGCGCGCGTGGAGGTGGGCGGCGACAGCTACGACACGTCGTCGCGTCTGAACGGCAAGCCGGCCTCCGCGCTCGCCATCAAGCTCGCCACTGGCGCCAACGCGCTGGACGCAGCCAACGCGGTGCGCGCGAAGCTCGCCGAAATCCAGCTGCAATTGCCGAAGGACGTCGCGATCAGTTACCCGTACGACACCACGCCGTTCGTTCGCATCTCGATCGAAGAGGTCGTGAAGACGCTGTTCGAAGCGGTCGTACTGGTCTTCCTCGTGATGTACCTGTTCCTGCAGAACGTGCGCGCCACGCTGATTCCCACCATCGTGGTGCCCGTCGCGCTGCTCGGCACGTTCGGTGTGATGTCGATGATCGGTTTTTCGATCAACGTGCTCTCGATGTTCGCGATGGTGCTCGCCATCGGCCTGCTCGTGGACGACGCCATCGTGGTGGTGGAAAACGTCGAGCGCATCATGAGCGAGGAGAAGCTCGGCCCGAAGGAAGCCACGCACAAGGCGATGGGGCAGATTACCGGCGCCCTGGTCGGCGTGACCACCGTGCTCACCGCCGTCTTCATTCCGATGGCGTTCTTCGCGGGCTCCACGGGCGCGATCTACCGGCAGTTCTCCATCACCATCGTCTCGGCGATGCTGCTGTCGGTCATGCTCGCGCTCACGCTCACGCCGGCGCTGTGCGCCACGCTGCTCAAGCGCGCCGACGTGGAGCACCACGAAAAGCGCGGCTTCTTCGGCTGGTTCAACCGGTGGTTCGCCAGGAGCAATGCGGGCTACAGTTCCTCGCTCGCACGCGTGGTCGCGCGGCCCGCGCGTTACGTGCTTCTCTACGGTGTGATCGCCGGCGTCGTGGCGTTGCTCTACGTCACGTTGCCCTCCTCGTTCCTGCCTGACGAAGACCAGGGCTACTTCATCGTGTCGATCAGCGCGCCCGCGGGCACGCCAGCCTCGCGTACGCTGAAGACGGTGGAGGCCGTGGAGCAGTACGTGCTGAAAGACGAGCCGGGCGTCAAGCAGGTCATCGCCATCAACGGCTTCAGCTTCAACGGCCAGGGGCAGAACAACGCCATCGCGTTCGTGACGCTCAAGGACTGGAGCCTGCGCGGTTCGCGCGACAGCGCGCCGGCCATCATCGCGCGCGCCAACCAGCATTTCGCCGGGAATCGCGACGCGCGCATCTTCGTGCTGAATCCGCCCGCCATTCAGGAACTGGGTACGCAAAGCGGTCTCGACTTCGAGATAGAAGACCGCGGCGGCGCAGGCCACGACAAGCTGCTCGCGGTGCGCAACCAGTTTCTCGGCATGGCGTCGAAGGAACCGACGCTCGCGATGGTGCGCCCGTCCGGCCTTGAAGACACGCCGCAGTTGCAGGTGGACATCGACCGCGAAAAAGCCAACGCGCTGGGGCTTTCCATCTCCGACGTCAACGACACGCTGCAGACCGCGTTCGGTTCGTCCTACGTGAACAACTACATCGACACGGGGCGCGTGCAGAAAGTCTACGTGCAGTCGGACGCGCCGTATCGCATGATGCCTGCCGACCTTGGCGACTGGTATGTGAAGGCAAGCAGCAACGCATCGAGTTCGTCGTCTTCATCGTCTTCGAGCACCACCACGAGTACGACAGGCTACGACGCCACGATGGTGCCCTTCTCGTCGTTCGCAAAGAGCCACTGGACGTTCGGGCCGCCGCAGATCGAGCGCTACAACCGGCAGCTCGCCATGGGCGTTTCGGCCGCCACGCGGCCCGGCGTGAGCACCGGCGATGCCATGAACGCGGTCGAGCAGCTCGCGCACAAACTGCCGCCCGGCTTCGCTCTGGAATGGACAGGACAATCCTATCAAGAGAAGCAGGCCGGCTCCCAGGCCACGACGCTCTATGCGATCTCGCTCGTCGTCGTGTTCCTGTGCCTTGCGGGTCTCTACGAAAGCTGGTCGATTCCGCTTGCGGTGCTGCTCGTCGTGCCGCTCGGTGTGCTGGGCGCGTTACTTGCCGCTCATGGGCGCGGACTTTCGAACGACATCTACTTCAAGGTGGGGCTGCTGGCCACCATCGGGCTTTCCACGAAGAACGCCATTTTGATCGTCGAGTTCGCGAAGGATCTGCAGGCGCAGGGGCACAGCCTCGTGGACGCCGTACTCGAAGCCGCCCACATGCGGCTGCGCCCCATTCTCATGACCTCGCTCGCGTTCGTGTTCGGCGTGCTGCCGCTCGTCATCAGTACGGGTGCCGGCGCCGGCGCACGCCACGCCATCGGCACGGGCGTGACGGGCGGCATGATCGCGGCCACGGTGCTCGCCATCTTCTTCGTACCGGTCTTCTTCGTCGTGGTGCGCAGGCTGTTCAAGGAACACGGTCACACCACGGACTCCGCCGACATCATCGAGGGCAACGCATGAAACGCACATTGATCGCCCTTCTTTGCGCGGGCGCGCTGGCAGGCTGCACGCTGGACCCGATGTACCAAAGGCCCGCCGCACCGGTCGATAACACGTGGTCCACCGTGCCCGCGCAGGCGCAGCCGAAGGCCGCGCAGAGCACCGCCGCGGTGCCGCCGGGAGCCGATCTCGGCTGGCGCGACTTCTTCAAGGATCCGCGACTGCAAAAGCTGATCGGACTCGCGCTCGCGAACAACCGCGATATGCGCGTGGCCGCGCTCAACGTGGCGCAGTACGAAGCGCAGTACCGCATTGCGCGCGCCAACGTCGGACCGGCCATCAACGCATCCGGCTCGGTCACGCGCGAACGCGTGGAAGGCTCCACGAGCGCATACAGTTCGAGCAGCGCGAGCGTGGGCCTCACGTCGTGGGAAATCGACTTCTTCGGCCGCCTGCGCAGCCTGAAGCGCCAGGCGCTCGAGCAGTACCTCGCCACGGACGCCGCGCGCACCAGCACGCAGATCAGCCTGATCGCGACCGTCGCCACCGACTATCTGCAACTGCTCTCCGACGAGGCTTCGTTGCAGATCACGCGGAACACCGTGGATGCGGACCAGCACACCTACGACCTCACGGTGAACAAGCTGAAGATGGGCAGCGCGTCGCTGCAGGACGTGCGCCAGGCCGAAAACTCGCTGGCGAGCGCGCGGTCGAGTCTCGCCTCGTACACGCGTGCGGTCGCACAGGACCGCAACAACCTGGTGGCCGAAATCGGCGCGCCGCTGCCCGACGATCTGCCGCAAGGCCCTTCGCTGATGGAAAGCGAGAACACGTTCGCGGACATCGGCGAAGGCGTGCCGTCGGATCTGCTCGCGCGCCGGCCCGACATCGTCGAAGCCGAGCACACGCTGAAGGCCGCCAACGCCAACATCGGCGCGGCGCGCGCCGCGTTCTTTCCGAAGATCGAGCTGACGGCTTCCGCGGGCACCACGAGCGGCAGCCTCTCGAACCTCTTCAAGGCGGGCACGGGCGCGTGGACATTTGCGCCGTCCATCTCGGTGCCTCTCTTCGACTTCGGCTACAACCGCGCCACGCTGGACGTGGCGAAAGTCGAAAAGGACATCGACATCGCCAACTACGAAAAGGCCATCCAGACGGCGTTCAAGGAAGTGTCGAATGCGCTCGCCGGACGCACCACGTATGTCACCCAGGTGGCCGCGGACCGTGACTACGTGAACTCGGCGCAGCAGTACTACGATCTCGCGCAGGCACGCTACCGCAGCGGTACCGACAGCTTCCTGACCCTGCTCGACGCGCAGCGGACGCTCTACGCCGCGCAGCAGCAACTGGTCACGGACATGCTCGCCAAGCAGTCCAACCTCATCACGCTGTACAAGGTGCTGGGCGGCGGCTGGTGGGAGACGGGCACGGTGGCGCAGCGGTAACCGCTGTACGCCCGTGAACGACGTGTATTCACCAATCGCGGGCGTCTTGCTATCGATGAGCGGCACTTCGTCGTAGCGACGGCGCTACCGCGCCGCGATCCCCGCAATGAAGCACACGCTTGCAGCCGCCGACGCCACCGTGCGCACGTGATTCCACTTCGTCCAGTCGTGCACGTAGCGCGCCCACAGTGCCGCGCCTTGCACGCTCGCCGGATCGGCCGCGGCGAGCGCATCGTTGAGCGGTACGTTGACGGCCATCGTCACCGCGAACATGCCGAACACATAGAGCACGCCGCCCGCGACCGCCGCCATCGCGCCCGGCTGGTCGCGATTGAACAATGCGATCACGACAAGCGCGAGCGCCGTCAGCGTCGTGCCGAGGAACAGCGGCATGAACGGCGAACGCACGATGTCGACGTTGATCGCGTTCATCGCGGCCGCGCCGGCCGGCGGCGCGAGCCGGCCGAGCGACGTCATCACGAACGTCGAGAACGCGAAGTACACGCCGGCCATCAACCCGCAGCCGACGGCCGAACCCCACAGCAACGCGGAAGTCACGAACGCGATCATGATCGGGCGCTCCATACGCCGGTGGCGGCTGTTGCACGCGCATAGTCGGCGAAATCGCGCGCCGGCCGCCCGAGCGTCTCTTCGATGCCATACGCCACCGCGCTGTTGCGTCCGTCGAGCACCCCGTCGAACAGGTCGTCGAGCAGCACGACGACCGGCTCCGGCACACCGACCTCGCGCAAGCCCGCGACGAACGCATCGCGCGGAATCTCGCGATAGGCGATCGGTCGCCCGGCGGCCCGCGCGATTTCACCGACCGCTTCGGCAAATGTAAGCGCCCGCGGCCCCGTGACCTCGATCACGCGGTTCGCGAACCGCGCATCGGTGAGCGCGGCCACGGCTACATCGGCGATGTCGTCCGCATCGACGAACGGCTCGCGCACCGCGCCGGCCGGCAGCGCAACTTCGCCGGCCAGCACGCCGTCGAGCAGATAGCCTTCGGAGAAATTCTGGTTGAACCAGCTTGCCCGCACGACACCCCAGCCCACGCCCGACGCCTGCAACACGGCCTCGGCCGCCTGCGCACGCGGCTCGCCGCGCCCGGACAGCAGCACCACGCGCTCGACGCCGCTGTCCCGCGCGAGCCGCGCGAATCCGGCAATCGCGTCCACCGCCCCTTCGACGGCCAGGTCGGGCTGGTAGGTCACATAGGCGGCCGACACGCCGTCGAGCGCGGCGCACCAGGTCGCGGGCGCCGTCCAGTCGAAGCGGACGGCCGACGTGCGCGACACCGGCCGCGTCGCGACGCCGCGCGCGCGCAGCCGGGCATCGACGCGGGCGCCCGTCTTGCCCGAACCGCCGACGATGAGGATGGGAAGTGCCGACATGTGCGTCTCCTTTTGTCAAAAACACGAGAATGTCTCGTATTTCAAAAACACGATAGACTCTCGCATTAGCAACGTCAAGTTTTTCGGGAGACGGCATGGGCCGACAAAAATCGGGGCGGGACGACGAGCCCGACGCGGCGGCAGCGGACGCGCCGGCACGCGCGCGGCTGGTGCCGACGCAACAGCGCAGCCGCGAGCGGTTCGAGCGCATCCTCGCGTGCGCGTCGGAAGTGATGATCGAGAAAGGCTGCGACGCGTTCCGGATGAGCGACATCGTCGAACGCACGGGCATCTCGTTCGGTTCGCTGTATCAGTACTTTCCGGACAAGGCCGCGGTGATCGGCACGCTCGCGGAGCGCTACAACGCAGCCGGGCACGACTGCGTGCGGCGCGATCTCGCCACGATGAAGACGCTCGACGATCTGCACGGCACGCTCGCGCGCATCACGGACAGCTACTACCGGATGTTCGTCGACGAGCCGCTGATGCGCGACATCTGGCGCGCGACGCAGGCCGATCGCGCGCTGCAGGAACTGGACCGCGCGGATGGCGCGTTCCTGGCCGGGATGTTCGCGGATGCGTTGGCGCAAGTCGCGCCCGACACGACCCGCGCGCAGCGCAGCGCATTCGCCGAGCTGATGATGATCCAGATCGCGGCGGCCGTCCGCCATGCGATCACGCTGCCGCCGAAGGCGGCGCGGCAGATTCTCGCGATGTTCAAGCGTGCGCTGCCGCGCGACCTGTCGGTACTCGACGCGTAATCGCGCCGTGCGCGCCGCACAAAGCACGCGGCCGCCCGAAGGCGGCCGCGCGAAGTGGCATGAATCGCCGCTTACTTGCTGTAGTCGTACACCCCACGCCCGGTCTTGCGCCCGAGCCTGCCTGCCGACACCATCTCGCGCAGCAGCGGGCACGCGCGATACTTCGGATCGCCGAAGTCCTTCACGAACACGTCCATCACCGCGAGGCACACGTCGAGGCCCACGAGGTCGGCCAGCGCGAGCGGCCCGATCGGGTGGTTCGCGCCGAGCTTCATCCCCGCGTCGATCTCCTCGGCCGACGCGATCCCTTCGGCCAGCACGAAGAACGCTTCGTTGATCATCGGCACCAGGATCCGGTTCACGACGAAGCCCGGCGAATTGCGCACGCCGATCGGCGACTTGTCGAAACGCTCGGTCAACTCACGCACGGCCGACGCGGTCGCGTCGCTCGTCTGCAGCCCGCGGATGATCTCGACGAGCGGCATCAGCGGCACCGGGTTGAAGAAGTGCATGCCGAGAAAACGCGACGGATCGGCGAGCGGCGCCGCGAGCGCGGTGATCGAGATCGACGACGTGTTGGTCGCGATGATCGCGTCCGCGCGCGCGACGGCCTCGATCTGCTTCAGGATGCGGCCCTTCAGCTCGACGTTCTCGGTCGCGGCTTCGATCACGATGTCGACGGCGGCGAGCTTCGCGTAGTCGGTCGACGTCGTGATGCGCGCGAGCGCCGCATCGCGTGCGGCCGCGTCGAGCTTGTCCTTCGACACGAGCCGCTCGAGGCTGCCCTTCAGCGTCGCGAGGCCCTTGTCGAGCGCGGCGTCGCTGACGTCGATCATCACGACGTTCAGTCCTGCAACGGCGGCGGTTTGCGCAATGCCGTTACCCATGGTTCCGGCGCCCACGACGCCGACGGTTTCGATGGCCATGACGATTCCTGTGTATTCGGATGCTGAGCGGTCGATTATCAGATGTTCTCGAAGATCGCCGCAATCCCCTGGCCGCCGCCGATACACATCGTCACGAGCGCGTAACGCCCGCCGATGCGCTTCAGCTCGTACAGCGCCTTCACCGTGATCAGCGCGCCGGTCGCGCCGATCGGGTGACCGAGCGAGATGCCCGAGCCGTTCGGGTTGACCTTCGCGGGATCGAGGCCCAGCTCCTGCGTGACCGCGCAGGCCTGTGCGGCGAACGCTTCGTTGGCTTCGATCACGTCGAGATCGGTGATCTTCAGGCCCGCACGCTCGAGCGCCTTCTGCGTGGCCGGCACCGGGCCGATGCCCATGTATGCCGGATCGACGCCCGCATGCGCATACGCGACGAGGCGGGCAAGCGGCTTCACGCCCTGCGCGCGCGCGGCGTCCGCGCTCATCATCAGCACGGCCGCGGCCGCATCGTTGATGCCCGATGCGTTGCCGGCCGTCACGGTGCCGTTCTCCTTCACGAACACCGGCTTGAGCTTCGTGAAATCGTCGGAGCCGGCGTCGTGCCGCACGTGCTCGTCGGTGTCGAACGCGACTTCGCCCTTCTTCGTGCGGATCGAGATCGGCAGGATCTGGTCCTTGAAGCGGCCTTCGGCGATCGCGCGCGCCGCGCGACGATGCGATTCGAGCGCCAGCGCATCCTGCGCTTCACGCGAGATGCCGTATTTCTTCGCGACGTTCTCGGCCGTCACGCCCATGTGGATCGTCTGGAACGGGTCGTGCAGCGCGCCGAGCATCATGTCGACGAGCTTCGCGTCGCCCATGCGCTGGCCGAAACGCGCGGACGGCACGCTGAACGGCGCACGGCTCATGTTCTCCGAGCCGCCGCCGATCGCGACGTCGGCATCGCCGAGCATGATCGTCTGCGCGGCCGACACGATCGCCTGCAGGCCCGAGCCGCACAGGCGGTTCACGGTCAGCGCCGGCGTGTGCTGCGCGACGCCGCCGTTGATCGCCGCGACGCGTGCGAGATACATGTCCTTCGGCTCGGTGTTCACGACGTGGCCGAACACGACATGGCCGACCGCATCGCCCGGCACGTTCGCTCGCGACAGCACTTCGGCGACCACCTTCGCACCGAGGTCGGTCGGCGAGAAATCCTTCAGGCTGCCGCCGAAATCACCGATCGCGGTACGGACACCGCTCACCACCACGACTTCCTTCGCTGCATTGCTCATCGTCTTACTCCGGTTCGTTCGCGCCCGCGGGCGCGGGGATGCGTTGCGTTACATGTTCGGGTAATTCGGCCCGCCGCCGCCTTCGGGCGTGACCCACACGATGTTCTGCGTCGGGTCCTTGATGTCGCAGGTCTTGCAGTGCACGCAGTTCTGCGCGTTGATCACCAGGCGCTCGCCGCCGTCGTCGTTCTTCACGAACTCGTACACGGCCGCCGGGCAGAAGCGCGCCTCCGGCCCCGCATACGTGCGCAGGTTCACGTTCACCGGCACGTTCGCGTCCTTCAACGTCAGGTGCGCCGGCTGGTTCTCCTCGTGGTTCGTGTTCGAGATGAACACCGACGACAGCCGGTCGAACGTCAGCTTGCCGTCCGGCTTCGGATATTCGATCGGCTCGCACTGCGACGCCGGCTTCAGCATCTCGTGATCCGCGTGCTGATGATGCAGCGTCCACGGCACGTTGCCGCCCATCACCTTCTGCTCCAGCCCGACCATCAGCGTGCCCAGGTACAGGCCCTTGGCCATCCACTGCTTGAAGTTGCGCGCACGGTACAGCTCCGTGTACAGCCACGATTGCTTGAACGCGTCCGGATAGGCGTTCAGTTCGTCCGACTGACGGCCGGCCTGCACCGCGTCGAATGCGGCGTCGGCCGCCAGCATGCCGGTCTTGATCGCCGCGTGGCTGCCCTTGATCCGCGATGCGTTCAGGAAGCCCGCGTCGTCGCCGATCAGCGCGCCGCCCGGGAACACCGTCTTCGGCAGCGACAGCAGGCCGCCGGCCGTGATCGCCCGCGCGCCGTACGACACGCGCTTGCCGCCTTCGAGGAATGCACGGATCGACGGATGCGTCTTGTAGCGCTGGAATTCCTCGAACGGCGACAGGTACGGGTTCGTGTAGCCCAAGCCCACCACGAAGCCGACCACGACCTGGTTGTTGTCCATGTGATACAGGAACGAGCCGCCGTAGGTATCGGACTTCAGCGGCCAGCCGGCCGTGTGAATCACGAGGCCCGGCTTGTGCTTCGCGGGATCGATTTCCCACAGTTCCTTGATGCCGATCCCGTACGCCTGCGGATCGGCGTTCGCGTCGAGCTTGAACTTCGAAATCAGCTGACGGCCGAGATGGCCGCGGCAGCCTTCGGCGAACAGCGTGTACTTCGCGTGCAGCTCCATGCCGAGCTGGAAGTTCTCGGTCGGCTCGCCGTCCTTGCCCACGCCCATGTTGCCGGTCGCGACGCCCTTCACGGAACCGTCGTCGTTGTAGAGGATCTCCGCGGCCGGGAAGCCCGGGAAGATCTCGACGCCCAGGGCTTCCGCCTGCTGGCCGAGCCAACGCGTGACGTTGCCCAGCGAGATCACGTAGTTGCCGTGATTCTTGAAGTTGTCGGGCAACGCCCAGTTCGGCGTCGTGACGGCGCTTTTCTCGGACAGGAACAGGAAGCGGTCTTCGCTCACCTCGACGTCGAGCGGCGCGCCGCGTTCCTTCCAGTCGGGAAACAGCTCGGTGATCGCGCGCGGGTCCATCACCGCGCCCGACAGGATGTGCGCGCCGATCTCGGAACCCTTCTCCAGCACGCACACGCCGATCTCGGTGCCTTTCTCGGCGGCCAGCTGCTTGAGCCGGATCGCGGCAGACAGCCCGGCCGGGCCGCCGCCGACGATCACGACGTCGTATTCCATCGATTCGCGCGGGCCGTATTGCGCGAGCAAGTCCTGTGTGGTCAAAATCCTGTCTCCTGCTGCGTCCCGACCGTCAGCCGGTCAGAACTGGTCTTCCGTCAACGCGAGCACGCTCTCGTTGCCCTTCGCGCCGACGATCGAGGCTTCGAGCGCACTCGCCTGAACGAGCACGTGCTCCGCATAGCATTGCGCGATCGCGATCTTCGCGTCGAAGAACGCGACGTCGCTCGCGCGGTTCGCGTGCGCCGCCAGCAGCGCGCGCGCCATCTGCCAGCCGCACAGCACGACGCCCGCGAGCTTCAGGTACGGCACGCTGCCTGCGAACACCGCGTTCGGGTCCTGCTTCGCGTTCGCCAGCACGTAGTCGACCACCGACGACAGCGACCGTGCGCCCTTCTCCAGCTGCGCCTTCATCGATGCAGCCGCCGCGCCGTCGATCTTGCCGAGCGCCGCGACCGTGTCGCCGATCTCCGCGATCAGCGCCTTCGCGACCGCGCCGCCGTCGCGCAGCGTCTTGCGGCCGACCAGGTCGTTCGCCTGGATCGCGGTCGTGCCTTCGTAGATCGCGAGGATCCGCGCATCGCGGTAGTACTGCGCCGCGCCGGTTTCCTCGATGAAGCCCATCCCGCCGTGCACCTGCACGCCGAGGCTCGCCACGTCGTTCACCATCTCCGTGCTCCAGCCCTTCACGACCGGCACCAGATATTCGTAGATCGCCTGATGACGCGCGCGCGTCGCCTCGTCCGGATGGCGGTGCGCAATGTCGCTGTGCGCGGCGGCCACATACGCGAGCGCCCGCGCGCCTTCGGTCAGCGCACGCATCGTGCCCAGCATCCGGCGCACGTCCGGGTGATGAATGATCGTCACCGACTGCTTGGCCGAGCCGTCGACCGGGCGGCTCTGCACGCGCTCCTTCGCGAATTCGGCGGCCTTCTGGTACGCGCGGTCGGCCACGCCGATCCCCTGCATCCCGACGCCGAAGCGCGCCGCGTTCATCATGATGAACATGTATTCGAGGCCGCGATTCTCTTCGCCGATCAGGTAGCCGATCGCACCGCCGTGGTCGCCGTATTGCAGCACCGCGGTCGGGCTCGCCTTGATCCCGAGCTTGTGCTCGATCGACACGCAGTGCACGTCGTTGCGCGCGCCGAGCGAGCCGTCTTCGTTGACCAGGAACTTCGGCACGATGAACAGCGAAATGCCCTTCACGCCTTCCGGCGCGTTCGGCGTGCGCGCCAGCACCAGGTGGACGATGTTGTCCGCCATGTCGTGCTCGCCCCACGTGATGAAGATCTTGGTGCCGAACACCTTGTACGTGCCGTCGCCCTGCGGTTCCGCGCGCGAACGCACCAGCGCGAGGTCGGAGCCCGCCTGCGGCTCCGTCAGGTTCATCGTGCCGGTCCATTCGCCCGAGATCAGCTTCGGCACGTAGCGCTGCTTCTGCTCGTCGGTGCCGGCCGTCAGCAGCGCTTCGATCGCGCCGTCGGTCAGCAGCGGACACAGCGCGAACGACAGGTTCGACGCGTTCAGCATCTCGATGCACGGCGTCGCGATCAGCTTCGGCAGCCCCTGGCCGTCGTATTCGGACGGATGCTGCAGCCCCTGCCAGCCGCCTTCGACGAACTGGCGGAACGCTTCGCCGAAGCCCGGCGTCGCGGTCACGACGCCGTCCTTCCAGCTGCTCGGGTTGCGGTCGCCTTCGACGTTCAGCGGCGCCAGCACCTCGCCGCAGAATTTCGCGGATTCGTCGAGCACGGCCTGCGCCGTGTCGTAACCCGCATCCTCGAAGCCGGGCAACTGCGCAACGGTGTCGATGCCCGCGAGTTCCTTCAGCACGAACAGCATGTCCTTGACGGGGGCGTTATAGCTCATGGTCGATGTTCCAATCAGGCGGTGAATAGGGGCGCCACGGGGACTGATGCGGCAAAACCGGTCAGCGCGGGGCGACGTGATGGGCCATCCTAACGCCGGGGGTGCGGATTTTCATTGTCATATCCGGCCCACATGGTGACAAAATCGGCCACGGCGCGCGCCGCCCGCGCCCCTCGCGCGCGGCGGCGAAGCCCGTCGGACGGGCGTCGGCGTCCGGTTGGTCCGTATCGGCAATCGCGGTAACGCGCCCCAAAAAAACGCCCGGGCGCTCGCGCGCCTACCCGGCTCAAAGTAGCAAAGGGAGCCGCTTATGGGAGTGTCCTCTGAAAAACCGGCCGTGAAAACCGCAAAGGAGCCGGTTATGGGATTCGATCCGCGAACCCGCGACGCACGGCCGCCCGTCACGTCACGCGCGGCGCCGGTACGTCCCCGGCGTACTCCCCGTCCAGTGCCGGAATGCGCGATGAAACGCGCTCGGATCGTCGAAGCCGATATCGGCGCCGATCGCCGCAATCGTGTCGGGCGTGTCGGTCAGCCGCTGGATCGCGATATCGCGCCGCAGCTCGTCCTTCAGCACCTGGAACGTCGTCCCTTCGGCGGCCAGGTGGCGGCTCAGCGTACGCACCGAACAATGCAGGTGCTCGGCCGCCTGATCGATCGCGGGCAGGTCCGGCAGCGCCGCCGACAGGTACTGCCGCACCCGATGGCACACGAGCTGTTCGCTGAACGATTCGAAGATCCAGTCGCCCGGCGCGCGCGCGAGGAACTTGCGCAGGTTGCGCTTGCTCTGCCGGATCGGCGCGTCGAGGTAATCGGCGCTGAAACGCATCAGCGTGCGCTCGCGGTCGAACTGCACGGCGCCGGTGAAGAAGTACAGATGATCGACCGCATGGCGCGGCCGCGGGCACGCGAACTCGATCTGCAGCAGCGGGATCTTCTGCCCGATCAGCCAGGAGCACACGCCGTGCACGAGCTTGAGCATCAGCTCCTGGCCGAGCGCGCCGAGCGGGCCCATCGCGTCGTTCGGGCGCAGCAGCACCTGCGCGACGATCTCGTCGCGCTTCGATTCGACGAAGAAATCGTCGAGCAGGATATGGAAGAATTGCCCGAAACGATGCAGCGCCGTTTCGAGGTTGCGCGCATCGAGCAGGCTCAGGCACAGGTACTTCAGCGTGCCGCCGCGCAGCGGGCGCGAGAAGATGCCGGGCATCTCGTCGTCGAGGTCGATCGCGAGCGTGCGGTACAGCGTCGAGAACTGCTCCTCCGTCACGCGCGCATGCGGCTCGCCGAGCAGCTCGATCGGAATGCCGGCGCCGCGCAGGTAGCGCTCGACCACGTCGCGCTGCACGCCCGCGCTCGCGAGAAAGCCGTTGACGAGCGAGATCGGCACCGTCGCGCTCGGCGAAGGCAGCGCACGCCCGGGCCGGGCGGAAAGTGAATCAGAGCCGGTCATCGCGTCCCCGTCGATCGAACCGAGCGCATTGTACTTGAGCGGCCCGCGCGCCACCTTCGGGGTTGTCCGCGCACCGGGCCGCGCAGCCGCGGCCGTGCGGCGCGACGCCGTCATCAGTCGGTGCGGCTGAGTTCCCGGCGCAGGATCTTGCCGACCGTCGACTTCGGCAGCCGGTCGACGAAGCGCACGAGCTTCGGCACCTTGTACGCGGCCAGGCTCGCGCGGCAATGCGCGACGAGCTGTTCCTCCGTCACGTCGGCGTCCGGCGCGAGCACCACGAACAGCTTGACGGCCTCGCCCGTGCGCGGGTCCGGCACGCCGATGCACGCGCATTCGGCGACGCCCGGCAGCGCGGTCGCGACCGCTTCCACCTCGTTCGGATACACGTTGAAGCCCGACACGATGATCATGTCCTTCTTGCGGTCGACGATCCGCAGGAAGCCGGCCGCGTCGAACACGCCGACGTCGCCGGTGCGGAAGTAGCCGTCCGCGGTGAACGCGGCCGCATTCTCGTCCGGCTTCTGCCAGTAGCCGCTCATCACCTGCGGCCCCTTCACGCAGATCTCGCCCGCTTCGCCGATCGCCACCTCGCGATCCTGCTCGTCGAGCAGCTTCACGTCGGTCGACGGCAGCGGCAGGCCCGTGGTGCCCGTGAACCGGTCGATCGACTGCGGGTTGAACGACACGACCGGCGACGTTTCCGACAGCCCGTAGCCTTCGCGGATGAAATTGCCCGTCACCGCCTTCCAGCGCGACGAGATCACGTCGATCACCGCGGCCCCGCCGCCGGCCGACAGCTTCAGCCGCGACCAGTCGACCTCCTTCAGGCGCGGATGGCCGGCGAGCCCCGCGTACAGCGTGTTCACGCCGACGAACACCGTCGGCCGCGCGGCCTTCAGCACGTCGACGAACCGGTCCATGTCGCGCGGGTTCGCGACGAGCCAGTTCTGCGCGCCGATCGCGAAGTAGGACAGGAAATTCACCGTCAGCGCGAAGATGTGATACAGCGGGATCGCCGTGACGACGACCTCTTCGCCCGGCTGGCGCGCATCCGGCACGATCGCCGCGAACTGCGCGATGTTCGCGACGAGATTGCGATGCGACAGCGCCGCGCCCTTCGACAGGCCGGTCGTGCCGCCCGTGTATTGCAGCAGCAACAGGTCCGCGCCGCTCAGCGCGACCGGCTCGCACGCGAGCGATGCGCCGGCGGCGAGGGCTTGCGCGAGCGCGGTCGAACCGGGCGGCAGCGCGTCGCACGTGCCGGCCGGCGCATCGACGACGCCGAGATCCTCACGCCCCACGCTCAGCACGGTGCGCACGCGCGTGCCGCCGACCACGTCCGCGAACGTGCCCATCGACCCGCCGCAGACGACCGCCACCTCGACGCCCGCGTCGTTGAGCTGATGCTCGAGTTCGCGCGCGGTGTAGTGCGGATTCACGTTGACCTGAACCGCGCCGATCTTCGCGACGGCGACGAACACGACCGGAAACGCGAGCACGTTGGGCAGCATCACGGCCACGCGATCGCCCTTGCGCACGCCGACGACCTGCTGCAGATACGCGGCCAGCGCGGTCGACAGGCGCTCGACGTCGGCATAGGTGAGCGTGCGGCCGAACGCATGGAACGCCGGACGATCGGCGAAGCGGTGCATCGCGTCGTCCAGCAGCGCGCTGATGGAAGGATGGCGATCGGCGTCGATCTCGGCGGGGATCGAGCCATACGACCCGGTCCAGTGTCTCTTCGTCATGTCTCACTCCTCTGGGGACGGCACGCCAGCCTGCGTACCGCTCGCACGGCGGCCTGCACGGCCGAAGGACGCGGGCCGCCGCCTGACCGGCGACTATCGCCCGCGCGACGCGCTTTGCAAATGATCCGGGCGGCCGAAAACATGATCGAAACGGACACCCGCGTACGCTCGCTTGTGCACGCCACTCCGCGGGACGCCGCCACGCGCATATTCCAGGGCGCGAATTGCAAAGCAGCAAGCGGCATGGCGCGGCGTGGCGCCGTTCCTCATAATCGACGACCGTCCCTCATTCGCCGAGACCATGCAGCCGCTCGCCCTGGCCCCCGCCGACACCTTCTCGTCCGTTCGATTCGTGCTGACCGACATGGACGAGACCCTGACCCATCGCGGCCGCCTGGCCGCGCAGACCTATGCGGCGCTCGAGCGGCTGCAAGCGCGCGGCATCCGCGTGATCCCGGTCACCGCCGCGCCGGCCGGCTGGTGCGACCAGATGGCGCGGATGTGGCCGGTCGACGGCGTGATCGCGGAGAACGGCGGGCTCTTCATCCGGCGCGGCGCGGACGGGCACGGCGCCGAACGCCGTTACTGGCATGCGGACGATGCGCTCGACGGCGCGCGCGACGCGCTCCGGCGCATCGCGCAGCATGTCGCGAAGGCCGTCCCCGCCGCTCGCCACGCGGACGACCAGGACTTCCGCCTGACGTCGCTCGCGTACGCCCGCAGCGGCGGCGACCAGGACGACCGGATACTCGATGCGCTGGTCGAGGCCGGCGCGGACGCGACCATCAACAACCTGTGGGTGATCGGCTGGGTCGGCGGGTACGACAAGCTGTCGATGTCGCTGCGCGTGCTGGCGGACACGTTCGGCGTCGATGCCGGCGCCGCGCCCGGTTGCGTCGCCTATTCGGGCGACTCCACCAACGACGCGCCGATGTTCGGCTATTTCGCGCATACGGCCGGCATGAGCACCGTGGTCGAGTATCTGCCGCAGTTGCCCGCGCTGCCGCGATGGATCACGCAAGGCCCGGGCGGCAGCGGCTTCGTCGAGTTCGCTGACGCGATCCTGCGCGCGCATCCGGGCGATCGGGGCTGACCGCTGGCGCAGATCGACACGTGGTGCCGGCTCGCGAAACCGTTCGCGTGGCAGGCACGCGTCTTCGACGCCGGCTGATGCGGTGCGGCGCGGGCCCGTATCAGGGTGAACCCGGTGGCGGATGGGACCGTTCCCGAGCAGAATTGCGTGCCGTCAACGATATCGATTCGGACGCAGGATCCCGTCATGCCGCGCAGTGCGCTCTTGAAACCGACCGACGCCGGTCCCGCCCGGCTGCCGGACGCCGCTTCCGCCCCCGCGTTGCGCGAACAGCGCTTCACGCCGGCCAAGCTGGCCGTGCTGGTCGACGTGGCCGCGCAGGCCGGCCTCGACCCGGCGACGGTGCTCGCCGGCACCGGCCTCGCGCCGGCCGACGTCGCGGACCCGTTCACCCTCACGTCGCCGCTGCAGTTCCTGACGGCCGCGCGCAACGCGGTCGGCCGGTACGACGGCACCGACCTCGGCGTGCGCGTCGGCCGCCGGCTGCGCGCGTCGAGCTACGGGATGTACGGCTACGCGCTGCTGTGCTCGGAATCGCTCGCGCGCGCGTTCGATTCGGCCGTCAAATATCACCGGCTCGCGAACGGCATGCTGCCGATCCGCTGGGTCGAACACGGCGACACCGCGTCGTGGCTGTTTCCGGATCGCCATGAAGTCGCGCTGCCCGATCTCGACGAGCCGCTGTACCGCTTCCTGATCGACATGCAGTTCGCGCTGCACGTGACGATCATCAAGGACGTGATGGGCGGATGGTGCGTGCCGGCGCGCGCGCAGTTCGCGCAGCCGCGGCCGCCGCACGCGGCGCTGCTGGCCGACGCGCTCGAATGCCCGATCGCGTTCGACCAGCCGCATCACGTGCTCAGCTATCCGGCGGCATGGCTCACGCGCGCGCCGCAGCTCGCGAATCCGATCACCGCCGCGCAGGTGTCGTCGCACTGCGCGCAGTTGCTCGACGAATTGCGCAGCCAGTCGGGCATCACGCGACGCGTCTACGAGGAACTCACCCGCACGCCGGGACAATTCCCGGACATCGACGCGATCGCCGAGATCCTGTGCATGACGTCGCGCACGCTGCGCCGCAAGCTCGAAGCCGAAGGCACGTCGTACAGCGAACTGCTGACGAGCGTGCGCAAGGCGCTCGCGATCGACTACCTGAGCACGACCACGCTCAGCACCGAGGACATCGCGCTGACGCTCGGCTTCAGCGATGCGGTGGGATTCCGCCACGCGTTCAAGCGCTGGACCGGCACGACGCCGACCGACGTGCGGCGCAAGCGCGGCGGATAACGCCGCCGCCGGCGCTCAGCGTGCGTCGCCCGCCACCGGCGCCGCGACCGCCAGCGCAAACTCGAACACCGCGCCGCGCCCGGGCCGGTCGACGAGCCGGATGCCGCTGCCGTTGAGCGCCAGCATCCGGTGCACGATCAACAGGCCGAGCCCGCCGCTCGTCGCCATGCCGCCGCTCATCGGCCGCTGCGGCCGCTGGAACAGCCCTTCGCGCCGCGCCGCCGGAATCCCTTCGCCGGTATCCGACACGGTCACGATCACGCGGTCGCCCTGCGGCGCCAGCGCGATCTCGACCTCGCCGTGCGCAGGCGTGTGCCGCAGCGCGTTGTCGAGCAGGTTGGTCAGCACGCGCTCGATCATCCCGAGATCGGCCGACACGACCGGCACGCGCGGCGGAATCCGCGCATGCAGCGCGACGCCGCGCGATTGCGCGGCCAGCTCGAATTTCTGGAACACGTCCTGCACGAGATCGACGAGCGAGAACGGTTCGCGCTCGGCCTGCACGCCGCCCGATTCGAGCCGCGCGAGCTCGAACAGCGCCTGCGCGAGCCGCCCGACCTTCGCGCTCTGCGCGAGCGCGATCGACAGGTAGCGCCGCCGTTCCGGCTCGGCCAGCGTGTCGGCCTTCAGCGACAGCGTCTCCAGATAACCGTGCAGCGACGTGAGCGGCGTGCGCAGGTCGTGCGAGATGTTCGTGATCAGTTCGCGCCGCTGCTGGTCCTGGCGCGTCAGGGCGCGCCACTGGTCGCCGATCCGGTCGGCCATCTGCGCGAACGCGGATTCGAGCACCGCGATGTCGTCGCCGCGGCCGCCCGACGGCAAGCGCAGCACCGGCGGCGGCGTGTCGGACGTACCCGGCGCGCCGGGCGCACCGTTCGCGTCGAAGGCGCGCATCGCGGCCGTCAGCCGGCGCAGCGGGCGCGTGATGAAGCTGAATGCGACGAGGCCCGCGAGCAGGCCGAGCAGCGCGACGATCGCCATCGACCACAGCGTCGTGCGCAGCACGTTACCGGCGTCGACGCGCGCGGCGAGCCGGTCATGCGCCTCGCCGAGCAGCACCACGTAGATGTAGCCCGACGGCGGCTGCCCCGCGCGCTGCAGCGGCGCGGCGCTGAACACCTTGCGCGCGTCCGGGCTGCGCGGATCGTCGCCGAGGATCGGCAGCGGCTGGCCCGCGATGAAGCGCTGCACGGGCGCGAGATCGACGCGGTTGCGCTTCACGTGACCGGGCGGCGCGTCGTCGCCCTTGATGCGCCCCGCGTTGTCGAGCAGGTACACCTCGACGCTCGGGTTCACGCCCATCAACTGGCCGAACAGCGTGCGCACGGCGTCGGGGCGCAGCCCGTTCGCGTCCATCAGCGGCGCACTGCTCGCGATGTTGGCGGCCAGGTCGCGCGACAGCGCCTGCACGACTTCCTTCTCGCGCATGTCGTTCGCGCGGATCTGCAGCCACGCCGACGCGCCCGAGCACGCGAGCAGCAGGATCGAGAACGCGAGCGACAGCCGCCGGGTGAGCGTGAGCTTCATCATGCGTCCCGCTGGCCCGGCGCGGCGAGCTTGTAGCCGCGCCCCCACACGGTGAGGATCCGCACGGGCTCGGCCGGATCGGCCTCGATCTTCGCGCGCAGCCGGTTGATGTGGGTGTTGACCGTGTGTTCGTAGCCTTCGTGCTGGTAGCCCCATACGGCGTTCAGCAGATCCATCCGCGAGAACACCTTGCCCGGATGCCGCGCGAAGAAATACAGCAGGTCGAATTCGCGCGGCGTGAGGTCGATGCGTGCGCCGTCGACGCTCGCCTCGCGCGCGATCGGGTCGATCGCGAGCCCCGCGACGTCGAGCGTGCCCGCGTCGATCCGCGAATCGCGCGCGAGCGCATCGACGCGCCGCAGCAGCGCCTTCACGCGCGCAACGAGTTCGAGCACCGAGAACGGTTTCGCGAGGTAATCGTCGGCGCCGAGTTCGAGGCCGAGGATCCGGTGCACCTCGCTCGACCGCGCGCTCGTGATGATGATCGGCGTATAGCGCGTCATCGCCCGCGCGCGCCGGCAGATTTCGAGGCCGTCGACGCCCGGCAGCATCAGGTCGAGGATCAGCGCGTCCCAGTTGCCCTGTTCGAGCAGGCGCAATCCTTCGGCGCCGTCCGCGCTGTGCACGACCTCGTAGCGCTCGTCGCGCAGGTGCAGGCTCAGCACGTCGGCGATATCGGCGTCGTCCTCGACGATCAGGATGCGTTTCGGTTGGTCCATGGCGGTGGGCGGCGGCACGTCGGAGCGGGGTTCGATAACGGTGGTCGACGGGCAATCGGCCCGGGTCGAATCGCGGCAGGAGGCCGCGCTGCCGTCATTGTGCAAAATTTTGCGGCGGAGAGTGATCACATTTCGTTTATCTTTGGATCACGTCCGCGCCGCGAGCCAATACCCGCAAGGTCTGCCGTACCGGCCCCCTGGAACGAGACTCGCGTCGACTCGCCGGAACACTATATAGGCACTAACAAGTAGAAGCGACGAAGCCCCACCTGGCAATCGATCACTTCCAGCATGGCTTAGGGCTAGATTTCCGGTATCCAAAAAAAGTAAGAACTTTGCCGCATTGCCGAAGCCGCCCCTACTTCGCCTGCGCAAAGCGCATCCGCAAGACCTCTACTCGGTTCGGCCGGTCGCGCGAGAGTCGGATGCACTTCGTCGCCACACCGTCGCTCTACATCGCTCGACGCACGACCAGACACGCCTAACGCTCGATGCTTAATTCCGTCGCCACGTCAGCCACATCCCCCTAGGAAAAAATCTATCCGCACAATAAAAAATGAGGCATTGGCCGATGCCATTTTAATCATTGACTGATTTTCACCATGTCAAATATTTATCACAATTCACCAGTCCCGCTGTCTATTATTTTTATAGATTACCAATGAAGAAATCGAAAATTCTTACAAGCAGGTCAATATCTCGGGGCAAGGCACAGAAAGGCTTTACCTTGATTGAAACGCTGGTCGTAATGATCGTTGGCATCGTCATACTGGCAGCGGCAGCCGCAGGCATCGGCAAGCTATTCCGCGCGTCGGAGATCACAGAAGAGGCTGCGAACCTAGTGCAATTGCGAACACAACTGGACAGCCTCAATAGTTATGGCGGTTACAAGGGAATTACCAACGCAGTTGCAATCAAATTCAAGGCTATTCCGACCAACATGTCCGTAAAGGACAACAAGATCTCGAACATATGGGGGGGCGATGTGGTGCTCGGTTCGGCACAAAGCGGAAGAAACGTCTATATCGACTATCACAAGGTGCCTGCCGATGCTTGCCAACAGCTCGTCCTCAAGCTTGCGAATGCAGGGTGGGCGCATATCAATATCAATAATCAGACGATTTCGGCGACGCCTACGTTGAAGGATATCGGTAAGCGTTGCGAAGATGGCGGTGACAACAATATGGTGACCTTCGTGACTGGAAACGCCAAAATGTAACCTCGCCCTCGCCACCAACGGCGCTTCCGTACGCCCCTTCGATGCACTCGGACCGTCGACAAAGCGCGGCAACCCACCGGGGCAAAATCACCTCGCCGTCCTTCATGTTCACGGTCGTTTGCGTCTGCCATGCATTCTTCGTCGGCGAATTGTTCACACCGATCGTCCTCGCCACGAAGCTCGACATCTGTCCCTGCAGCTCGACCTGAATCGCATCAGCCATCCCGGCCGCAACGGCGGCACGTCCGTCAGAGGGTGGCGGAAATAACAAAATCAACGCCGTGGAATCGGCGTATCGCTTTCCTTCACATCCTGAGCAGTGTTTCGACCCTGGCACGACTCAACCCGGACAGCGTCGAAGTCACGACCGCGAGCACGTTGAAATCGGCCGGCCCGGTCAACGCACCCGATATGGAATGAATGACGCGGGACGCCTCTGCATCGGCAAGCTCGTCAGTATTGCCGCGCACTCGCTGACCTGCCGTGTCGAGCTGCGCGCGCAGCGTGCGATCCGCCTGCGCCAGACCGTCGAGCGCGCGCACCACGTCGCGCAATGCCGCGCGCTGCGACGCACGATCGACCAGTTGCCAGCGAGCAGGATCCACGGCTTCCGATACGGCATCAGCTTGGGCGCGGCTGGGCCCGCCCCCGGGGAAACGCTTCCCCCCACCCTGCACCAGCAGATGATCACGCACGTCGGGCCAGCGAGATTCCGGCACGATAAAGTCCACCTGTCCGTTCTCCGCGAGCGACGCGCGCACGCCCGTCGCGGCCAGTGCGCGGTCGAGCCGGCGAGCCAAGGCGGCCGCGTCGAGCGGTGCATCGTCAAAGCCGATGGATACCGACTGCTTGCCCAGACCGGCGGGATGAAACACGAGCGTTTCCGCACCGCCACCGCACCATTGCTCGACATCCAGCGCACGAATGCGAAACGTGCGAACGGCATCGGCTGCCGGACGCACCGTCAACTGCGCATCCAGAACGCCGCCCGTCAGTGCCGTACGGTCGCGCCAAAGTGCGTCGAACGTCTCGATGCGCGCAGCGGTGTCGTGAACGCCATGCCCGGCACCACTCAGCATCGCACCGATCGCCCCCTTCAACGCGCGCAATTGTCCGGTCGCCGCTTCGACGAACACCCGTGTGCGCTGCGCGGCCGTGACCTCCGCATTCAGTTGCGCGTGGCGCGCGGTAAAGGCCGTCGTGGCGCCCGGTGCGCGCACGGCTCGGGCAGCCCTGGCAGACCGCGCCAATACCTGTGGACCGGTCGGCGACATCGCAGCCGGCAGGGCAGCCACGTTCGTACCGGCTCCACCCCGCACGCGGCCAGCGGCGTGTGCGTCGTCACGCCGGGCGGTCAGCTGGCCGGGAACACGTATTGCAGATTGCGTCTTCATGAGCGCGAACTCAGATGGCGTCGAACAGCGACAACTGCTTCATGCGCCCGTAAATCTGGTACGAGCCCTTTATCGCCGTGACGTAGTTGTTGAACTGGTCCATCGCCTCGGCAAAGTCCAGCTCTCCGACCAGACTGGCCGCTTGCCCGTTTGCGACAAGCTGTGCCTCGTGGTTTTCGTTCACCAGGTCCAGCGTATTCCGGGCGCCGCCCAGTTGCGCAATCTTCGCGCTCGACGCATCGATGCCGTTGCTCTTGACCGTGTCCAGCGCCTCTGTCAGAACGGCCCGCACAGCCGGATGGCCTGGATCGACGTCGGGTTTCTCCATCGCAACCACCGCCACTTCGAGCTTGTTCAGCACGTCTGCCAGATGGTCGACCGTGACGTTGGCGGTCTGCGTGACGCCGTGACCGATCACCACCTGTTGCCGTTCGCGATTGCCGGCGTACGCGTAGCGGCTGCCGGCAGGTGCGGCCGGGTCGTAGGCGACAGGCGCCGTGTCCGTCTGCGTGCCCGAGAACAGGTAGTTGCCATCGCCATCCTTCGCGTTGGCTGCATGCTTCAGGTTGTCGAGCAGCGTGCGCAGCGGTCCGGCCAGCGCATTCAGGTCGGCGGCACTATGGCTGCCGTCGGCGGCGGCCAGCAACGAATCGTGCGCGAACATCGTCGTCTCGAGGATACCTTCGAGATGCGCCTCGTTCTTCTGTAGGCGCACCGACAACGTGTCGATGTTCTTCCGATAGCGCTGGAGCACGGCTGTGTCACGCTGGAGCAGCAGCAGTTGCACCGTCGCGATCGGATCATCCGACGCGCGCTGCACACGCTGCCCCGTGGACATCTTGGTGGAAAGATCGGCGGCCTTGCTGTTCGACGCGCGCAGCGTCGCGATCATGGTGTTGCCGAAATGTTGGCTGGCGATACGCATGGCGCGCTCCTCAGAATGCGTGGATCGTCGCGTCGAACAGCTCCTTCGCGACGGAAATGACTTTCATGTTGGCCGCATAGACCTGCCTCGCCTCGGAAACATTGACTGCCTCTTCATCCATGCTGACCCCTGACAGCTCGAGCCAGGCCGCTTCGGACTGCCGACGGACATCGGCGGCCATCGCCAGATTCGACTGGTTCTGCTGGCTCTGGGCCCCGAGCTTGCCAACCAGCAGCGTGTACGCATCGCCCAGCGACGTCTCGCCAAAGCCGGGCAGTTCGATACGCAAGGTACGCAACCCGATCAGCTTGAGCAGGTTGTCGCTGTTGCCTGACGCTGTTCGATCGCCGGAAAAGCCGAGCGCCTCGGGCTTCATCTCGTTGACCGCCAGGCGGCCTGTCGCAGAATCGAACGTGAACAGCGCGGCGCCCGGTGAGCCTTTCATGTCGAAACCGGCGGTGAGCTGCCGATTGACGCTGTCCGCAATTTCACTGGCCAGCGCGCGGACGGCTTCCATCTGCGGCAGCAACGTATCGCGGGCGAACGTCGCCAAGCCGCCCAACGAGCCGCCCACCTTGGCGCCGTCCAGCGGATACTGCGTACCGCCCAGTTCCAGCCTGACGGCAAACGTGCCGTCGGCCCGTGTGTCCACGCCGATCTTGCCGATCTGGTTGCTCGCCACCAGCGGCGTGCCGCCAGCAAGGCTCACGTCCAGGGTGCCGTCGGGCTGACGCACGGTTCGGATATCGGCCAGTGCCGCGAGCTGGTCGATCGCGTGGTCACGCTGGTCGATCAGTTCGGACGGCGCACCGCCAGTGGCTTGCGCATCGGCGACGAGACGGTTCAGGTCGGCAATCGTTCGGGACAGGCCGTTGATCTGCTCCGCCGCGGCCGCGCTCTGCTGACGCAGCGTGTCGAGCTGACCGCGCATCATCTGCTGCAGGTTATTGAAGCTCGTCGCCATGCCGCCGGCGGCCATCAGCACCTGCTGGCGCAGCGCGGAGTTGGTCACATCGGCGCTGACCTCGTCCAGCGCACCGAAAAACTTGTCCATTGAAGATTTGACGCTGCCGTCTTCCAGGCCCATCACTTCCTCCAGCTGGCGGAAATACGGTTGAGCTGCGCCGTGTTGACCGACCGCCCCGTGAGCGGCCCATTTTTGCTGCGTCTTGTAGTGGTCGCCAAAGCGAATCACGGAGTTGACGTCGACGCCACCGCCCACGCGCGAGGTCAGCAATACGCCTTGGCGCGTATAGCCCGCGGTCTGCAGGTTGGCCGTGTTGCGCGCCGACGTATCGAGCGCCGCTCGCGCCGCAAGCGCACCGGACAGGCCGATTCGAGTGATATTCATGATGGAGTTCCAGTATGCGAAAAATACGGCGATGAAGACTCGGTTCGCCTGTCTTTGGACGGCGCACCCTCGGGCGGCAGCATCTGCTCAACCAGCGTGTCGGCAATGCCGAAGCCGCGCTGCCGCGCAATGGCATCGGCCACCGCGCGATTGGCGTAGTCGAGCATTGCGTCGCTCGAACGATCGGTCGAACCGCTGTCGCTCTTGAGCGCATCGGTTGCCTTTTTCATTTCGTTCAGCAACTGCGCGACGAACAGGCCTTCGAACTTCACGGCAGCCTCTTCCACGCGCTTGCGGCAGGCCGGTTCCGCCAGCTTGATCGCGTCAGTCCTGTCCGCGCCGTTCGGTGCATGCAGCAGGTAGCGGGGTTCGGACATCACGGCGGGCACCTCGTCAGATCACCACCAGCTCGCCCGTCAGCGCGCCGGCCTCGGACAGGGCTTGCAGGATGGCCATCAAGTCGTCGGGGGTTGCACCGGTCCGGTTGATCGTATCGACGATCGCCTGGAGGTTTGCCCCCGCCTTCCACTGGAAGGCATTGCCGCCGGTCTGCGCAACCGCGATGTCGCTGACGGGTGCGACCACCGTTCTGCCGTTGGAAAATTCGTTCGGCTGACTGACCATCGTTCCTTCTGCAATCGTCACCTTCAGCGAGCCGTGCGAGACAACCGCCGGTTTGACCGTCACCCCCTGACTGATAACGACCGTGCCGGTTCGCGAGTTAAAGACGATGCGCGGCACCTCTGCCACCGGGTCGACCTTCAGCCCCTTGAGGCGCGCCACGAACGCCACGCGCTGGCTCGGCACCTGCGGGGCGGTCACGTCGACCGAGGTGGCGTCCGCCGTGCGGGCGACGTCGCCGCCAAGCGCGGCGTTGATGGCGTCGACGATCTTCGCGGCCGCCTGAAAGTCCGGACGCTTGAGATTCAGGCGCACGGTGGGCGTATCGGCGAAGTCGGTGGCGATCTCCCGCTCGATCGTCGCGCCCTTCGGAATCCGGCCTGTGGTGGGCGTGTTGACGGTAATGCTCGAGCCGCTGCGCACCTGCAGATTCAGGCCCGGAATCACCAGGTTGCCTTGCGAAAGCGCATAGACCTCGCCGTCGGCCGCGCGCAGCGGCGTCATCAGCAGCGTGCCGCCGCGCAGGCTCTTGGCATCGCCCAGCGACGAGACGGTCACGTCCACTTTCTGACCGCGGCGGTACCCAGGCGGGAACGTCGCGCTCACCATCACGGCGGCGGCGTTGCGCGAGCGCAGGTTCACGTTTTCAGGCAGTCGCGTACCGAACTGCTTGAGCATGTTCGTCAGCGATTGCGTCGTGTATCTGGCCTGGGTGCCGTCGCCCGATCCGGCCAGTCCGACCACGATGCCGTAGCCGACGAGCGCGTTCTCGCGCACGCCTTCCACGTCGACCAGGCTGCCGACGGTCTGCGCGCAGGCGGCGCTGGCGGCGGCAAACGCGACACCCGTGACGATGGCCAGGGCGGCGGCAAGGCGTGCGAGTCGGTTCGGTTTCATCGTGTCTTCCTGTGGTCGAGCGGGCAGCGCCCGGGATCGGTCTGTTGGCGTCCGCCGGGTCAGAACGGCATCCAGGGGCTGTTGAAGAATCGGGTAAGCAAGCCGGGCTGGCTGGCATCCGCGAGCGAACCGCGGCCCGCGTAGGTGATCCGCGCATTCGCCACGCGTTGCGACGACACACGGTTGGTCGAATCGATATCGGTGGCGCGCACGTAACCTGCCAGGCGCACGTTTTCTTCGCCCTGGTTGAGCACGAGCCGCTTCTCCCCGCGTACCTGCAGCAAACCGTTGGGCATGACACGCTGCACCACCACCGTGACCGAGCCGCGCAGCGTGTTTTGCTGCGAGCTGGCGCCCGAGCCGTTGAACCCGCTCTTCGCACCGAGCTCGGCTTCAATCGGCAGCGTCCTGCCGAACAGCGACGGCTTCTTCGCGCTCAGGCTGCTGTCCTTGCCGACCTGCGTGCCGCTCTTCTTGCTGGCCTGAGTGGATTCTTCGAGATCGACCGTCAGCACATCGCCCGCACGAAACGCGCGCACGTCCGACGTGAGCGACCAGGCCTGGTCCGGCACCAGCACGCCGCCCGCCGTGCCGCGACGGATATCGAATGCGGTATCGGGCATATGGTCTTCGAAGTCCGGCAGTTGCCGATCGAACGGACCGGTCGCGCAACCGGCCAGCACGATCAGCGCACCGCACGTCGGCAGCAAGCGCACGGCCTTCATCAACGCGCCGCCTGCGACAGGTACTGCATCATGTTGTCGGCAGCCGACAGCACTTTGGTATTCATCTCGTAGGTGCGCTGCGCGGCGATCATCTCGACCATTTCCTCCACGGCCAGCACATTGGAACCTTCCAGCGCGCCTTGCTTGATGGCGCCGATGCCGTTGCGTCCGGCTTCCCCTTCAGTCGGCGCGCCGCTGGCGGCGGTTTCGGCATACAGGTTGTCGCCCAGGGCCAGCAGACCGGCCGGGTTGACGAACTGTGCCAGCTGAAGCTGACCGACCTCGGCCGGCGCCGTGCCGGCTCCCGTGGTGACGGACACCACGCCGTTCTCGCCGATGGTGATGGCGGTCGCCTCGGGCGGAATATCGATGCCCGGGACGAGGGGGAGGCCCTGCGTATTGGTCAGACGGCCCTGGTCGTTCAGGCGCAACTGGCCGGCGCGCGTGTAGCCCACTTCGCCGTTCGGCATTTCGACCTGCAGAAACCCGTTGCCGGCGATCGCCACGTCCAGTGTCTGACCGGTATCCTGCAGCGCGCCGGTGGTGAACACCTTCTGCGTGCCGGCGATGCGCGTGCCGTTGCCGAGCTGCACGCCCGGCCCGGTAGCGTTGTCCGACACCTGGGCGCCGGGCTGTCGCTCGGCGCGATAGAACAGGTCTTCGAATACGGCACGATCGCGCTTGAAGCCGACCGTGTTCACGTTGGCGAGGTTGTTGGCAATTGCCTGCAGTTTCGCGTCCTGAGCCTGGATGCCCGTCTTGCTGATCCACATCGCATGATTCATGGTTGCCCCTTGGTGAGAATTGATTCGTTTGAATGGCGACGCGCCCGGCCGCCTACCCGCGGATGAGCCGGTTTCCGGCATCGGCCATTTCGTCGGCGACCTTGTAGAGCTTCATCTGCATTTCGAACGAACGCGTGAGCGACATCGTCTGCATCATTTCCTCGACGGCCGAGACGTTGCTGGTTTCCAGGTGACCACCGTTGATCGTCACGCTGCCGTCGGACGCGTATTCGGCGCCGGTACGCGACACGATCAAGCCCCGCTCGTCCTTCGTCAGGTCCGCCGGCTCGGGATTCACCAGCAATAAGCGGCCTGCGTCCTGCACGCCCTTCTCGCCCGCCATCACGACGGAAATCGTGCCGTCCGCGCCGATCGTCAGCGCATCATGTTCCGGCAGCACGATCGGGCCGCCGTCGCCCAGCACGGTGTTGCCGTTCAACGTGAGCGCGCCGTCACCGTCCAGCTGGAGCGACCCGGCGCGCGTGTAGGCCACGCCTCGGCCGGTCTCCACCGCCAGATAGCCGGCACCGTCGATGGCCACGTCCAGCGTGCGCCCCGTTTCGCTCACCCTGCCCGGCGTGTGGGTCACGCGCGTGGACGTGAGCGCCGCGTGGTAGCGCGAGTCGTAGCCATACCCCCTGGCCGCTTCGCTCGTCACGCTGGCCAGATCGGCACGGAAGCCGCTGGTCTGCGCGTTGGCGAGATTGTTGGCCCGGACTTCGAGCGCCCGCAGCGAATGCTCGGCGCCCGTCATCGCGGTGTAGAGAAAGTTGTCCATCGCGTTACAGCGCCTGCATCAGCGTGCGCATCATTTCGTTTTCGGTCGACAACACCTTGGAGTTGGCCTGGTAGTTCTGCTGTGCGCCCATCAGGCTCACGAGTTCGGCCGTCATGTCGACGTTCGACTGCTCGACCGCGCCAACGGCCAGCTTGCCGGCCATGCCGACACCCGGCGTACCGAACAGCGGCTCGCCCGTGGCGGCGCTTGCCTGCCACGCGGATCCGGCTACCGGCACCAGGCCGTTTTCGTTCCGGAACGTCGCGACGGCCAGTTGGCCGGCAGACAGCTTCTTGCCGTTGCTGTACTGCACCTCGATCGACCCGTCCGCGGCCAGCGACACACCGGTCACGGTGCCAGCCTTGTAGCCATCCGCACGATTCCTGGCCGTGGTCCGTTCGCCGCCGAACATCGTCGTCCCCGCGTAGCTGATGGAGATCGACATCGGGGCGGCGCCCTTCGGCGTGCCGAGGTCGAGTTGCACCGTGTCGAGCGGCGCGGTCATGTTGCCGGTGTCGTCGAAGCTCAGATGAGCGGGCCGACCGACCGATTCGCCGTCCATCACGTAATAGACCTGCATGTCGTTGCCGTTGCCCTTCACGAAATACTGCGTGACGGTGTGCTCGCGGCCGAGCGAATCCGTCACGGTGGCGGCCGACATGCCGTTGTACGATTGTGGATTGCCCTTGTCGAACGGCGACACCATCGGCGCCGCCCAGTCGGCGGACATGTTGCCGGCATAGTCGAGCGCGCTGCTGGCCTGCGCGGGAATCGCGCCCGTGGGCACCGCGAGGCCGCCCAGCGTGCCGTCCGTGCCGTAGCCCTGCACGGCACGGCCCATGACATCGACCACGTTGCCGTTCGCGTCGGTGCCAAACACCCCGGCGCGCGAATACACCATCGAACCGTCGGTATCGCGCGAGACGAAGAATCCCTTGCCCGCGATGGCGGCGTCCAGGCCGCGGCCGGTCGTCATCAGGTTGCCGGTGGTATCCATCGATTGCGACGTCGAGCCGATCGCCACCCCCGACGGCATCGCGTCGATGTAGTTCGACGCGAAGTTGGTCCGCCCCGACTTGAAACCGAGCGTGCCGCTGTTCGCGATGTTGTTGCTGATCTGGTTGAGCTGGCCGTTGATGGCGTTGATGCCGGCAAGCGCAATGTTGAAACTCATGACTGGAACCTCTTCGAAATGGGGAGAATCTGGGGCCGCGTCGCGTCGGGCGGCGTGACGGCCGCGTTCGGGCGGCCCAGGAAACGGGTGATGTCCGTGGTGTCCGCATCGCCGACGCCGGCGACCGCCAGGATCACGCGACCTGCCGCGCCCACCCGCACGCCTTGCAGTTCGCCGGTCAGTTCGATGCCGGGCTTTTCGCCGGAATCGGCGACCACGCGCAGCGCATAGCGGCCAGGCGGCAAACCGTGCGCGTCGGGATCGAGGTCGACATCGACGTCGCCCGCCTGCCGCGCACCGAGCGCAATCGTGTGCTCGGTGCCGTCCGGCCCCGTCAGGATCACGTCGACCGACGACGCCGAGGATTCGAGCGTGAAGCCGCCCTTGACCACGGTGTCGTTCAGTTCGACCGCATCCGCACGCACGCGTACCAGCGATCCAACCTGCGAGCCGAGCGTCACGACCAGCATGCTTTCCTGCATGGCCGCCGCGGTGCTGCCCAGGTTGGCCAGCGTCTGCATCGCTTCCACCTGGCTCATCTGCGCAAATTGCGTCACGAACTGGCCGGCTTCCATCGGTGCCAGCGGATCCTGATTCTTGATCTGCGCGACCAGCAACTTGGTGAACATGTGGGACGCGTTGCCGCCGTCATTGCCCGCGCTCGGCGGAGCGGCCGTGTCCCCGATACCCGGCCCGTTGCCGACCATCTTCCGGATGTCCATCGCGTTCAGCCCTCACCCAGGCGCAGCAGGTCCTGCTGCATGCCCTTGATGCGTGCGAGCACCTCGGCGTTGGTGGAAAACGCGCGCGACGCGGCCATCATGTCGGTCATTTCCTCGACGGCGCTCACGTTGGAGTAGAAGACCATGCCGTCCTCGTCGGCGAGCGGATGGTCGGGCTCGTAACGCGCGGTCAGCGCATCGTCGGAGGTAATGACGTCAAGCACCTGCACGCGCGCGCCGCCGTTCTGAAACACCGACGCGAACACCGGCTTGCGCGCGCGGTAAGCCGTCTCCTCGGTGCCGGACGTGCCGGCATTGGCGAGGTTGCTCGCAATCGTGTTGAGCCGCACCGTTTGTGCGGCCATCGCCGAACCGGCGATCTGCGAGATGTCCTTGAAGCTCATCAGACGTTCCCCGTGATGGCGGCCTTGAGACCCTTGATCTTCACGTTGACGAAGGTCAGGCTAGCCTGGAAATCGGCTGCGTTCTGCGAGAACGCAGCCTGCTCCACCCCCAGCTCGACGGTGTTGCCGTCTTGCGACGGGCTGCTCGGCAGGCGGTACCGGGGTTCATCACCGCCGAATTGCAGCGCCGCATCGAACGCGGTGTCGGCCAGCGCGTGATCGAGGCTTGCGCGGAAGTCCAGATCGCGCGCCTGATACCCCGGCGTCGCTTCGTTGGCCAGGTTCGACGCAAGGAGCCTGGTCCGTTCGGCTCGTACTTTCAGTGCCGCGGAATGCACGCCGAGCGCTTGTTCGAGATTCAGTCTCATCGTGGCTGCTTGCCTCCGGAAAATGCCGCACGGTATTGCTCCGGGCAGCGGTTGAGTCATGGACGGAACGGAGGTTACGGGCCAGCAAGCGACGACGCGAAGAATGTGTACAGAACTTGAACGCGGCGCCTTCGAACCGCGGATGCCGCATTCGGCATGCGCGTGCCGCCTCTATAATCGAGCGACCTTCCATTGCAAAAAGGCACGCCATGCCCGCAACAGGCTTTCCGACGCGACTGATCGAGCACGTGATGCTGGCGGCCGTGGCAAGCGGATTCGCGATGCCGCTCGCGGCATCGGCCCAGGTATCCGCGCCGGCAACCGCAAGCGCGAGCGATCCGGCCGTCGCGCAAGTGGAAAAGGCGGCCCGCGCATGGCTCGCGCAGTACGTTGCCGAACACGCGCTGAGCGAACCGCGGGCTTCCGCCACGGTCACGGCGCCACGCCGGCCTGCTCCAGCGTGCGACGCGCCTTACGACATCGTCGCGACCGACACCCGGGTACTCACACGGATGCGCTTTTCCGTGCGTTGCCCAAGTGAGTCCCGCGCCACGGTCTATACGGTGAAAGCGCACATCGATGCACCGGTGCTGGTGGCAACGGCCGCGCTGGCACCCAACCAGCCGCTCTCCGAAGCCAATTTCACACGAGACGTGCGGGACGTCGCGCTCACCCCCGATGCGCTGACCGATCCCGCGCAGGCGGTCGGCCGCACGCTGCGGCGCGCGGTCAGGGCCGGGCAGGTGATTCAGATGCGGCTGCTCAAGGGAGTGGAAGTGATCCGCCGTGGTCAGACGGTGCAGATCGTCGCGGATGGGAGCGGCGTGCAGGTATCGGTACCGGGCACGGCCATGCAAAGCGGCGCAATCGACGACGTGATCCGCGTGAAGAACGCGAGTAGCGGCAAAATCGTTACCGCGCGGGTAACGAGCGCTGGCACCGTCGAACCGATCGGCGCAAGCAAGTAAACAGAATGGCAGCCGGCGGCGGAGCGTCAGCGAACCATTCCCTTCACCTGCCGCGCCATCGTCACGAACTTGCTGACGTAAGCGGGATCAGTCGCGTAGCCACCGCGCTTGAGCGCGCTGGCGAACGCGTGCGCATCGTCGCCCGTGTTGAGCGCGCCGGCATAGCGCGGCGAATCGCGCAGCAACGTCGCGTAATCCAGAAATGCGCCGGCATAACCGCGGTACGCGCGGAAGTGATCAACCATCTTCACGGGCGCACCGTTCACGTACTCGGTGGTGGCGGCCGCGGCCGATTCGCCCTGCCAGCCGCCCGCGGACTTGATGCCGAACAGGTTGTGCGTGGTCTCGCCGCGCGCATTCTTCAACGGCCTGGTGCCCCAGCCGGACTCCAGCGCCGCGTGCGCGGCGATCAGTTCGGGCGCCGTGCCGATCATCGCACCTGCGCGTCGGGCGTGCGGCATGATCTCGGCGAGAAACGCCTGCTGCTCCGGGCCGTCCGAATGCGCGATCGCCGCGCCGGGGCCGTCCGGTATGCGGTGCCCGGCGTCACGGCCTGCCTCTGCGCGGGCACGCATCGCATTGGCCCACGCCACGGCTTGCGACGACAGTTGCAGCTCGGTCGTGCGCTCGAAGCCATTGCGGATCGTGCCGCGAATGTCCCGGTCGAGCGACGCGTACAACGACCCGAACCCGGCCGCCGATGCGCGCGCGGGTGCGGCGGGGGCCGGCGAATCGGCAACCGTGCCCGGCACGGCGGGTGCGAATACGACATCAGGCCGGAACATAGGTATGGCGCTCTCCGTACATCAGGCGCTCCATCGCGTCGTACTGGGCTACCAGCAGCCTGCTGTTGCGGCGCGTGAGAGCCTGGCAGCGGGCTGCCAGCACCTTCACCTCGGCGCAGCGATCGACGAACGACGCCCGTTGCGTCGCGTACCTGTCTCCGGCCAGCAAACGCCGCCCGAACGCCAGCACTGCGCCCGGCGCGTGGCCGAGCCATTCGGTGCGATGACGGCGACGCAGCTCGATGGCATCGGCTTCCGCGGCAATCGATCTCGCAAGCGCGCCCAGCTTCGCGGTATCCAGCCTCAGCGCCGCGGCGAACTGATCCTCGAGCAGTTGCGCGAGCCTGCGGTAGCCGACGCCATCGGCAGCGACATCCGCGAGCAATTGACGGGGGTCACCCTTCGTGCTCATCCACGGCCCCCGTGGTAGCGCTGAATCACGCCCGCGAGCGTGCCGGCATCGAAGCGGATGTCGCCGGCAGCGAGCGCGGCGCGAACCGCGGCCACCCGCGCCGTATCGATTTCCGGTGTGCGATCCAGTGCAATGCGCGCGGCGTCCAGCACCTGGCGATCACGGGTCCTTTCATCCGGCGCCTCGAGCGGGACTGCCGGCGCCTTGCGCTGCGTGTCCTCGTTGCGTGGTGCGCTGTCCGTCCCATTGATGGCGGGTTGTCCCGCCAGATTCGCGATTCGCATGATGTCACCTTGCGGCCCAAGCGGCCCTGAAGTTTGTCTGTACGCCCTCAACCCGTCAGGACGACGGAATCGACGGGCCTGTTAAATCTTTTTTGCCGTCGGGCACGACATCGGCCGGCGAACCGATCCGGCTCGCGTCCGACTCGCCGGCAGAGGCGGCGTTGACGCCACGCGTGAGCGGCACCACATGCTCCGGGCGCCCGAACATGGTCTGGATCGTGCGGGCCCGCTCCGGCGTCAGCATCAGGAATTCGATGCGGCGATTGATCGGGGCGCGGGGATCGTTCGCCAGCGGCGCCCGGTCGGCCATGCCGACGACCTGCAGCACCTGCCTCGATGCCATGCCGCCTTCCAGCAACCAGCGCCGTGCGGACATGGCGCGGTCGCCCGACAGATGCCAGTTCGAGCGCGAGCCAACGTCCGTGCCGCGATAAGGCACCGAATCGGTATGTCCGATCACGAGCATCGAATTGCCGGCCGCGCCCATGAGCTCGCCCAGTCGGGTCAGGACGGGCTGGAACGGCTCCGAGGGTGTCGCGCCGCCACTCACGAACACGCCCCGTTCATCGGTGTCATGCAGCACGATGCGCAGGCCCATCGGGGTGACGATCGCCTGAAGGTTGTCGCGCAACCCGGCTTCTTCGGCCAGCGCGCGCACGCGTGCGGCCAGCGCGTGCAGCGCCTCCCGGGTATCCGCGACCGACCCGGCGGACGTCATGACATCGGCTTCGTTGCCGGCGACACGAGGCGTCCGACCGTCCGGCAACGCCGCGGAATTCAACACGGCGGTGCCCTCCAGTACACCCGAGCCGCCGTCGTACATCATGCTGTCGGCCATCTCGCCAAGCTTCAGGCGCGCTTCCTCTTCATCGCGCGCGCCCAGCACCCACAGCAGCAGGAACAGGCACATCAGCGCGAGACAGAAGTCGGCAAACGCGATTTTCCAGCTGCCGCCGTGGTCGTCGTCGTGACCACGACGGACGGCGCGCTTGACGATCAGGTCCACATGCCCGCTGCTGCTGCGCCCACCCCGCTTGGGGGTGGCGAGTGCCGCCGGCGCGGCCGGTACGACTTCGGCCGTTGCAACGGTCGGTGGGGTGTCGATGCTCATACGCGGCCACGGTCCAGTTGCCCGATCCAACCTTCCAGTTGCACGAAGCTCGGCTTGTTGGTGAGCTGCATCAGGCGACGGCCGGCGTCGATCGCCAGCAGCGGCGGCTTGCCGGCGGCAAAGGTCACCAGCACCACCTTCACGCACTCCAGGTCCGACATCTCCGCCTTCATCACCTGCCTGATCAGGTTGGACAACGGGTCCAGCACGCCATAGCAGAAGAAGATGCCGATGAACGTGCCGATCATCGACGCGGCCACTTTCTCGGCCAGTTCGGCCGCGCTCGCGCCGTCGCTCAGGCCGTTCATGGCCATCACCACGCCCAGCACGGCGGCCACGATGCCGAAGCCCGGCATGGCTTCCGAAATCTTCTGGAGCGAACGTGCCGGCTGCTCCTGGTCTTCGTGAATGGCGACCAGCTCCTGTTCGAGCACGCTCTCCAGTTCATGCGCGCTGATCCTGCCCATGGCCATCAGGCGGAAATTGTCGACGATGAAGGACAGCAACTCGGGATCCGCCAGCACCATCGGATAGCGCTGGAAGAGCGGACTTTCGTGCGGACGCTCGACGTGATTGTCGAGTTGCTTGAGGTCGCGGCCGATGTTCAGCAGTTCATACATCACCAGCAATTGCTGGCGTTGAAATTCCTTGTTGGCCGTCCGCTTGGGCAAGGTCATGACCTTGCGCAACTGCTTGCCCATCTCGACCAGCACGTGGCGCGGATTGCCGAGGACCAGTGCGCCGACGGCGGCGCCGACGATGATCAGCAGCTCGACCGGCTGCCAGAGCTTGCCCAGGTCGCCCCCCATGAACATGAACCCGCCGAATACGCAGGCAAGCACGATGAAAATGCCGAATAGCTGTTGCATGATTCCCTTCCGTCCAGATGCCGCTCCGTGGGAGCGGCAGACGATTGTTCGATGTCAATGCTGGACGAGATGCTTGCGCATCTTGTCCAGCGCGTTCTTGTTGATCTGGCAGATCCGCGCCCGGGTGAGACCCAGCACCGCGCCGATCTCGGCCTGGTTCAGATCGAGTTCGTAATAGAGCTGAATGACCTGCTGCTCGCGTGCATCGAGCACACCCAGCGCCTCTTCCAGCGAGCGGCGCTGGATGATCTGCCCTTCGATGCCGTCGTCGCCGCCGTACTGATCCGCACCGTCTTCCAGCAGCGCGTCGAAACTGACGAACGCCTGTGCGCTGTCGTCCAGCTGCAATTGGTCGTACTCGTCCCCATCGATTTCCAGGGCATCGCACACTTCTTCCTGGGTAGGCTCGCGCCCCAGCTCGCGGCGCAGCGTGCGCTCCGCGCTGCGCAAGCGGTGCGCGCCCTGGCGTGCGGAACGCGGACGCCAGTCCTGGCGCCGCAACTCGTCCAGAATCGCGCCGCGCACACGCACCCGCGCGAAATGTTCGAACTCGTCGTCCGGCTCGCCGTAGCGGCGCAGCGCTTCGAGCAAGCCCATCAGGCCGAGCTGCTCGAGGTCGGCGGTGTCCATCGCGCCGCCGGCGTGCGAACCGAGCTTGCGCACCGTGCGCTTGACCAGCGGCGCGTAATACGCCATCCAGCGTCCTTCGTCGGCGGCGGACATCGCGTGGCCCGCACGCTGCACGCTTTGGTATTCGGTGTAAGTCGTTGCAGTCATCGCATTCAGTCCATCATGACCTTCGTTACCATTACCTTGTCGAAGGGCCGGCGGTCGACGCCGCCGTACGCGTGTTCGTACGCGTTGTCGAGCAACGCGGCCAGTTCGATCGGCCCCATCCGCAGCACCTCGGCCGACGTGCGTCCCGCCAGTGCGCTGTAGGCCGTCGCGCGCAGCACCGGCAAGTGTTCGCGCACCTGCTTTTCGTGCCTCGCGCCGCGGGCGGAGAACACGAGATCCAGCACCAGATAGCGCGGGCGCATATCGCCCTCGCTACCGCGCAGCATCACGATCAGTCTTTCCAGTGGCACGTAACGCGCGCCGGCATCGATCGGCAGGCGAGCGGGCTGGGTACTGACGACGGGCTGCGTGCCAGCCGTGCGTGTCATCACGAAGGCCGTGGCCCCCCCGACGCCTGCCGCCACGGCAATCGCAATCGCCGCGGTCATCAGATTCGGTTTCATGTCGTTCCCTTGTTCATGGGCGCCGTATCGCGCAACCCGAGTTCGAATGCGGTATCGTCGTCAGCCGCCGCCAGCGCACGGCCCGGATCCTGTCGTGGTGTGTCGTCGCGTGCGTGACGGTCGCGGCCGCCGGACGCGTCGGCATCGGTATGCGCGTGCCGGTTCGCGGACACCTGCACGGTGACGTCGCCGCCATGGCGCGCGCCGAGATCCTGGCGCAGACTCTCGCCGATCGCCTGCAACTGGCGCACGACGTCGGCGTGGGTCGCCGACAGATGAACGGCGATGCCCCTGGCGTCCTGATGCAACTCGATACGCACCGACCCGTTCAGATGCGGATGGAGCCGGATTACGGCATGACGGATGTCCTGTGTCGTCTGCACGCTCAGGCGATCACCCAGCGCGTCGATCAGCTTCTGCTGCGGCTCCGTCGGCGTACGCGCGGCAGCCGACGACGGCGCCGGCACGTCGGCGGGTGCCACACCGGCGCGCACCGCCCCGTCACCTGTCACGGTCGACGGGCCGGCGAGCACCGTGGCTTCGGCCGCGACACGCGTATTCAAGGTCGGCGCCGGCGCGACGTTCATGCCGCTGCCGCTGTGCGAATCGGCCGAAGCAGGCGTCGCGCCGAGCCGCTGGGTGAACAGGCGCTCGGCCTGCACCGGATCGATGGCTTCCCGCGCCTCGGCGGGCGACCCAGGCGCCGGATTGATGGCGCCGCGTGCGGACAGGTCCGCCTGTACGGCAGATTGCCCTGCCGCACGTGCCGGCCCAAACGCCTGAACAGCACTGGACGATGCACGGGCGGACGCCGCGTCGTCGGCCACGGTAGCGTCGGCTGTCCGCGCGTCCAGTGCCAACATCAGCCACGGCGCGGTCATAGCGCCATCCTGGAAGGACGGCATCGCGCCGATCGGCGCTTCCGCATCCAGCACTTGCGCCAAGGCCAGAACGACCCGGACATCACGCGCCTCGAACGGATCGGTTCCGGTATCGGTATCCGTGCCGTCCGGCGCCACGGCGCCGGACGCCAACAGGTGCTCAAAATCACTCGGCAACGTCGGCTGCCACACACCGGGATCGGCCACCAGCACGGACGCGCCATCCGGCGCGAGACCGCCGACCGTGGGAAGCCTCGCCATCATGACGGCTCCCCTTGCGCGGCATAGGCCTCCCAGCCCGCTCGCCGGGCGTCGAGGTCATTCATGAGCGCGATCAGCCGCTCGGATTCCAGCGCCAGCAACACGATGGCAGCGCGATGCGCCACCTTCAGCAGTTCGAAGGCTTCTCGCTCGGTGATGCTCAGCATCCGTCTGGTCGCCATGCCGCTCACGACGTCGTGAACTTCATGGTTCAGGCGCCCCAGCGCATCGAAATCGCGCTTCATCGTCGCGTGTCGTACCCGCGACGCGAGTCGCAGCACATAGTCGGTCTGGTCCATCACGGTCATCCGAAGCGTCGATCCACGCCTTCCCAGGCCGCCCGCAGCGTGCGGATCAGCGTCGAGACTTCGTCGATGATGGTCGGATCGAGCGTGAGCCCGGCTTCATTCAGGCGCGCGGTACAGTACGCGTACAGTCGACCGAGATTGATCACGACCTCATTGCCGCCGTCGAAGTCAAGCGCGCTCGTCAGGCCGTGCAACATGCCGATGCACTTGTTCACACTGTTGCCCTTCTCTTCGTAGCGCCCGGCTTCGATATGAGCCCGGGTGCGCGCCATCTCGTCGAGCAGGCCGTCCATCAGCACGATCACCAGACGCACCGGCGACGCGCTCGCCGTCTGGCCCGCGAGGTTGGCCGCCTGGTAATCGTCATAACCGGGTTGAATCATCATTTCTTGTTCCCGCGGAAATCAGCAAGGTTGTCGAGCAGATCCATCGTGTGCTCCATCCGCTTCTGCAGTTCCGCCACACGCGTGAACTGGGACAGATATCGGGCATAGACGCGACTGTATTGAGCATCGAGCGACACCGCCTTCTTGTTCAACGATTTTTCAACATGTTCGACGGAATCCTGACGGTTCTTGATCTGGCCATCGACGGACGACGTCCACATCTTCAGATAGGTGTCCATGCGCCTGGCGATGCCGCGGTCGCCGTCGGTGAACAGCGCATCGAGTCCATTCGGGTTCCTGTCCAGTTCCTTGCCCAGCTTGACTGAATCGAACGACAGCTTGCCGGCACGGTCCGCGGAGATGCCGTAGTCAAGCAACCGTGCATCGCTTGCGGTGCCGCGCAGCAGGTCGTTCATGCGCTGCTGCAGGTTGCGCACGCCTGCATCGCCCACGAACGGGCCGGCCTTGGACGGATCGTCGGGATTGACCTTCGTCAGCTCGGCCAGCACCTTCATCACTTCGTTGTAGGCGTCGACGAACCCCTGCACGGCCTCGGTCGTGCCGCCCTTGTCGAGCCCGATATCGAGCAGCAGCGGTGTATCGCCGGCAGACATTGCCCGCGTAAACGTAATGCCAACGCCCTGGATGCCGGTGAAGGTGTTCGAGCCTTGCCGAATCTCGACGCCGCGCTGGCCGCCCAGCACGAAGATCGCATCACGCGCCGCCGCGAGCTCGTCGGGAGCGCCCGACAGCGCAGCGGCCAACGCCGCATCGTTGATACCCCGGGTGTCGAGCGACATCCCGCCGGCCTCGCCCGTCGCGCCGGAGGTCAGCACGAGGCGCTGCCCGCCGTCGATCGTGACGATCGACGCGGACACCTTGCGCGCGTTACCGGCGGCCTGGTTGATCGCGCGAGCCAGTTCGGCCGGCGACACATTGCCGCCGGCATCGGCATTGGCGGCAGAAAGATCCACGTCGAACGATTCGCCGTCCGCGAGCGCGATCCTGAGCGTGCCGGCATCGTCCGCGCCATACGACGGAATGCCCTTGTACGCCACCTGATGCGCCGCCGCGAGTTGCTTGACGAAAAAGTCATAACGGCCCGGCTGCGCGCCGGCACCTGCCGTGACCTCGCCCAGCGCCGGATTCGACAGCGAGGCCTTTTGCTTGACGATGCGGCTGGCGCCCGACAGGCCCTGCAGCGACGTCTGGAATGCGCTCAATGCACCCTGCAGCCTGGTGAGTGCCGCCTTGGCGGCCGTGTTGCCGGCTTGCTGGCTTTTGAGGCGCTGCCGCGCCCGCTGCATGTATATGTCTGCCAACTCTTTGGCGTCTACGGCTGGGATTCCGATACTGCCGAACATGGCATTCCTCGTTGATCAGGATGAATGGGGGGACGTGCTTCCCTGCGACAGCCGCGTGCGCAGCCATGCCTGGGAAGCCTGTTGATCTTCGCGTTTGCGCTCTCTCGCGCGCTGCTCGGCTTCGAGCGCAGCGACCTTCTTGCGGCGGACCACGTCGATCCGTTCGTGCCGCAGACGCGCATCGCTCAAATCCGCGCGCAGCGACGCCACCATCGCCTCGTGGCGTGCCAGATCGCATGCGTGCCGGTGGATCAGGTCCGCCATCGCGGAACGGTAGCGCGCGCCGTTCATCGCGTGGGCCGGATGCACGTGTACGCCGGTATCGACGCTTTGCATCAGCACGGTCATTCGCGAGATATGGCGGCGATAGCGCGCGCCTTGCTCGTCGCACACAGCGATGTCGGCACTCAGCCGGTCCACTTCCCTCGCGCGCATGGCGACGAGTTTCGACAGCCCGGTCACGACACGTCGGGTATTCATGCGGCGATCTCCATCAGGGTTTCGAGCGTCGCATCCCGCGACGCGGCTTCGTCATGCGGCTGGCACAGGAAGGCCGCGATCCGGTCATGCATCTGCACGGCATGGTCGGTGGCCGGATCCGCGCCGGCCACGTAGCCGCCCAGCGGAATCAGATCGCGCACGTCGGCGTGGCGCGACATCATGTCCTTGACCTTGCGCACCGCATCGATCTGCTCGCGCGGCGCCACCTGCGACATGCAGCGGCTGACCGAGCGCAACACGTCGATCGCCGGGTAATGCCCCTGCGAGGCGAGATCGCGCGACAGCATGATGTGGCCGTCCAGAATGGCACGGGCGGTATCGACCACCGGATCCTGTTCGTCGTCGCCTTCGGCCAGCACGGTGTAGATGGCGCTCATGCGGCCCGCGCCTTCGCCGTTGCCGGCACGCTCCACCAGGCGCGGCAACATGCCGAATACCGAAGGCGGATACCCGCGCGTGGCCGGCGGCTCGCCGAGCGCCAGCGCAACTTCGCGCTGCGCCATCGCATAGCGCGTGAGCGAATCGACCAGCAGCAGGACGTTGCTGCCGGCATCGCGAAAATGCGCGGCGATGGCATGGCAGAGCTCGGTCGCCATCAGGCGCATCAGCGGGGATTCGTCCGCCGGCGCCACCACGACGATGGCCTTGGACATGCCTTCGGAGCCGAGCGCGTGCTCGATGAACTCTCGCACCTCACGGCCGCGCTCACCGATCAGGCCGACCACCACCACGTCCGCGACGGTCTGGCGCGTGATCATGCCGAGCAGCACGCTCTTGCCGACGCCGCTGCCCGCAAACAGGCCGACCCGCTGCCCGCGGCCGAGCGTGAGCATGGCGTCGATCGCGCGCACGCCGACCGCCATCACGCCGTCCACCGGCTGCTTGCGCAGCGGGTTGACGCGCGACGGCGCCAGATCGAGAACGGCGTCGCCGACGAGCGGGCCGCGGCCGTCGATCGGTTCGCCCAGACCGTCGACGATGCGGCCGCGCCACGCGGGGCCGATCGACAAGGTGCGCGTGCCATCGTCCGCGAACACGCGCGCCCCGGCGGCCAGACCCTCGGCAGGCCGGAACGGCATCAGGTACGACACGCCTTCGCGAAACCCGACCGCGCGCGCGGCGAGCCAGCCGTCCGATGCGGTTTCGATACGCGCGAGCTGGCCGGTTGCGAACGCATAGCCTGTGACTTCAAGCAACAGGCCCGAGACGGCGGACAAGCGTCCGACCGGTCGTGCAACGGGAACGTCGCCGAGATCGAGCTTGCCCAGTGCGGCGTCGCTCATGCTGACGCTCCTTGCGCACCCTCGGCAGCCACGCGCGCGAGCTGCGCGGCAATCCGTTCGATGCAGGCGGCAAGACGCTGGCCGCAGCCCGCATCCATTTCCACGTCGCCGGCCTGCACACGGCATTCGCCGGGCGCCAGCCGTTCGTCCGGCACGAGTTGCCAACCCCGTGTCCGCTCGGGCGCCGCGTCGGCGATACGCGTGTAGTCCGCCGGGTTCAGGCGCACACTGACGGACTCGGGCACCCTGGCCAGCGTGTCGAGGGCTTCGTCGACGAACGCGAGAATCTGTTCGGGACGCGCGTCGAGCTCCGCCCGCACAACCTGGCGTGCCACGTCGCGCACGAGCGCGGCCACTTCGCCGCGCACCTTGCGGCGATACGCTTGCTGGACACCCTGAAAGCCCGCAGCGAGCGCATCGATCGGCGCGATCAGTGCATCGAGCGCCGCGCGCATGTCACTGCGTGCCGCATCGGCACCGGCACGCTCGCCATCGGCAAAGCCGTCGGCATGACCGGCGTCGTAACCGGCTTGCCGCGCTTCGTCGAACAGCGCTTCGGCCGGCGCCGCGTGCAACTGCGTGGCGAGCAGGCCGACCTCGTCGGGCAACGCAAACGCGGCGTGCTGCTCGCTGGCCGCCCGAACGTGTGCCAGCGGCGGGAACACATGGCGTCGGTATGCCTTCATCGCAGCACGTCCTCCACGACGAGCTGCAGGTCGATCTCGCCGTCGACAGCCAGCACGCGGATGACGTCCATGATCTCGCGCCGCGCGGCTTCTACCTTGCTGGCGGGCGCCGGACCCGCACGGCGCAGCATGTCTTCGAACGCCTGTGCCGCGCGACGCGGCATCGATCGCAGCAGCGCATCGCGCACGGCCGGGTCGGCCCCCTTCAGTGCAACGCCCCACAGTTCCATATCGACCCGTTCGAGGATGACCGCGATGGTCTCGTCGCCCTGTCTGGCGATGACGGCAAAGTCGTAGATACGGTTTTCCACCGCGGCCACCAGATCCGGATCGCGTGCGCGCAGCAGTTCGACCACGCGCATGCGATCGCCCGGCAAGCGATTGATGATGTCGGCGGCCTGGCGCACCCCTTCCACGGCGGTGCTCTGCGTACCCAGGTTGGCGATACAGCTGTCGACCACGGCTTCCAGATCGCGCAGCAGGTCATAGTCGATTTCGGTCAGGCGCGCGATGTCGAGCAGCACGTGTTCGCGTTGCGCTTCGGGCAGTGCCTGGATCACCAGGCTGGCCTGCTCGGGCGGCAGGAAAGCCAGGAACATAGCCTGCATGCGGACATGCTCGTCGCGCAGGCGGTCGGCCAGCCATTGCGGCTGCGCCCATTGCAGACGCGCCATCTTCGGGCCGATCACGTCGCCGTAGATCTTGTTGAGCACGCTGTTGGCCACCACGCCGCCTAGCGCCATGTCCAGCGAGCGCTGCAGGAACGAGCGCGACGCGCCGCGCACGCTGCTCTGCGCGCGGAAATTCGCAAAGAAGCGCTCGATGGTGTCCTGCACGGCATCGATCTTGACGCCCTGCATGCGTGACATCACGAGCGTGACGCCCAGCAACTCTTCACGAGACAGGCAGCGCAATACGCCCGCCGCGGCCTCTTCGCCCATGCTGAGCAGGATAATCGCAGCACGATCCACCATGCCGAGGTTCAGGATCGGCGCGGCGGGTGGCAAGGCCGGTGCGGCCGCATCCGCGGTTACGAGTTCGTTAGCGCGTGTGTTCATCGTCGCGAATCCATGGTTTGATGACTTCCGCGACCCGTTCAGGGTCTTGGACGGCCAGATGCTTCAGGTGCTCGATCAATACGTCCACATCGGAACCGATCGGCGGCAGATCGGCATCGGTCAGCAGCAACGGCTGCGTGTCGGCCTCGTGGGCCGGTGCGTCGGCGACCCGGATTCCCGTCTCGCGGGGTGCGGCGTCCGTCGCGTGGACCTGCGGATCACGGGCACCGCCGGCCCAGCCGCGCAACACCTTGAGCAGCGGCCGGAAAACGAACAGGAATCCGAACAGCGTACCCATCGTCCATGTCGCCCACGTTCCCATCGTCACGATGTTGTCGGGCTGCTTCCACCACGGCAGCGATGCTGTTGCCGGCGTTCTGTGGAAATCGAGCGAAGACACCACCAGCGCGTCCTCACGGCCCGCATCGATGCCCACGCCGTTGCGCAGGATCTTGTCGACTTGCGCGAGTTGCTCGGGCGTCCATGCCTTGCCGCCATCCGGCGCCGTGGCGTTGTTCAGCACGACGGCCACGTTGAGACGCTTCACCCGCACGGGGCTGCGCTTGATCTGGACGACATTGCGGTCGTAAGCGTATTGACGCGTCTGTGCATTCCTGGCCGAGTGCGGCGTGTCGGGCGCGCTGGCGGCCGACGGCGGCGCCGGACGGTTCGACAGCGAGCCCGGCACGCCCAGTGCGGCCTGGCCGGTGTCCTTCTCGTCGCGGATCGCTTCCTGCGTGATCTTCGGCGCCTCGCCATATTGCTCGCGCGTTTCTTCCACGCGATCGTGGTCCAGTTCCACGACAACGCTCGCGCGGAAGTTGCCTTCGCCTAGCGTCGGCGTGAGCAACTCGCGAATGTTGCGCAGCGTCAGTTCACGCGTCTGCGCGCCAAGCTCGCCGTCGAGTGCGGCGGAGCCCATCGCCGGGTCGATCCGGGCGGACAGGTGATTGCCCGCCTGGTCGACCACCGTGACGCGAGCCGGGTCCAGGTTGGCCACGCTGCCGGCCACCAGAGCGACGATCGCGGCAATCTGTTCCCTGCTCAGCTTGCAGTTGGGCTTGAGCGTGAGTACCACCGAGGCGGAGCTCTTGTCGCCATCGGAGAGAATGAACGACGCCGATTTGGCAATCGACAGATGCACCCGCGCCGACGCCACCGGGTCGAGCGCGACGATGCTTTGCGTCAGCTCGCCTTCAAGGCCACGGCGAAAGCGCACGTCCTGCACGAACTGGCTCACACCCAGCGGGTCGCTCTTGTCCACCTGTTCCAGCCCTGCGGGCAACTTGGCGACGACGCCCCTGGCTGCCAGCATCATGCGCGCGGCGCCGAGCTTATGCTCGGGCACCAGCACCTGGCCGCTATCGGGATGAATGCGGTACGGAATGCCTTCGGCGTCCAGGGCGGTCATCATGTCGGCAACCGACACGGTTTCCTGGGTGCCGAACAGCGGCTTGTAGCGCGCGTTCTGGTGTTGCATCAGCATCATCGCCAGCGCCGTCAGGCAGATCGCCAGGATGACGATCGGCGCCAGCCTGGACAGCGCCGCGGAAGAAGGCCACCGGAAGCCGCTTTCCGGCACGCATCGCGCGACGAGGGTCTTGATTTGATCGAGCACGTCGGCGGTCCTCGTCAAACCTGCATCTTGATGATGTCGTCAAAAGCGCTCATCAGCTTGTTGCGCACCTGGATCATCGTCGAGAACGACAGGCTCGCCTGTTGGCTGGCGAGCATGGCGCCCACGAGATCGTCGCTCGTGCCCGTTTCCACGGCCGTGACGAGTCCGTCGGCATGGTGTTGTTGCGCATCCGTGTCGTGCACGGCCTGCTTGAGCAGATCGGTGAAGCCGCCCGCGACGTCGGCGGAGCCGGCTGCAGGTTGCGGGTCATCGTTGATGACGGCGGCGGTCTGGCGAATCGAATCGAGCATCGCGCTCGAGAGGTCGACATTCATGGCGGCTTCCAGGTCTGATTGGCTATGGGACCGGATTCTGGAGCGCCCCCTGATGCGGGACGAGAATGTTCAATGGAACATTGATCGTCCCGATAGCGCCGGCTGCGGACGGCCAGTGCCTGCACCGCGCCGTCTTCCACACGCGCAATGCACGTTTTGCGGAATCGGAGGAAGCGGCCGTCGACATGACGGCTTCCGGGCAAGTGCTGACGGGAAACGTATCGACCGCTCCTTCCGCCGACGGAACCCGCTGCGACGGGCAAATTCGGCCGCGTTCCGCATCGCCTTTTTCATCGTTCGCACGATCCGGTTTAACACCGACGCGCCGTCCGCCGTCCTGAGCATACGTGGCCGTCTGACAACCAGGCGGCAGCAGTCACCTCAACCCTCACTCAAGGAGTACGTATCATGCTGAGCCTGCACACCAACGCGGCCGCGATGAACATCCAGAAGGCCATCGGCAACACGCGCAGCGACCTGAACACCACCATGACCCGTCTCGGCACCGGCCTGCGCATCAACTCCGCCAAGGACGACGCCGCCGGCCTGCAGATCGCCGTGCGCCTGCAAGCGCAAACCCGCGGCATGGGCGTGGCCATGCAGAACACCCAGAACGCTTCGTCGATGCTGCAAACCGCCGACGGCGCGATGAACGAAGTGACCAACATCCTGTACCGGATGAAGGATCTGGCCACGCAAGCCGCCGACGGCTCGTCCTCCGCCGACGACAAGACCGCCATGCAGGCCGAATACGACGCGCTGGGCAAGGAACTGTTCAACATCACGTCGAATACGTCGTATGGCGGTGCCAAGCTGATCTCGGAAAATGGCAGCAAGCTGTCCGGCGCGGTCGACTTCCAGATCGGTGCATCGGCGTCGGAAAAGATGACCTTCAACGTCGCGACGGAACTGGGCAAGGTCCACACCGACCTCAAGGCGGCAACCAAGACGTACGGCGACAATACCGCAACCGGTGACGATCTCACCGCGACGGCCAACGCCACCATCGGCCTGCTCGAAACCGCGCTCGACAGCGTCGGCGCACTGCGCTCGGCCATCGGCGCCGGTGAAAACCGCCTTGACCACGTCTACAACAACCTGAGCAACATGTCGATGAACACGACCGACGCCGAGGGCCGCATCATGGATGCCGACATGGCGGCGGAATCGGCCAAGATGAGCTCGCAGCAGGTATTGATGCAAGCCGGGATGGCCATGCTCAAGCAAAGCAGCAGCATGAACCAGATGGTGCTGTCGCTGATCCAGTAAGCGCGACCCGCGGTACGCTGGAATCCGAAACCGGTCCGCCCACGAGGCGGCCCGGTTTTTTTGCGCGTTCAGGATCTGTTCAACCTTTTCCGTTCCGTGGCGCCCCACACCGACAATGGAGCCCATTCTTCAAAACGGAACCGCGAACGTGTCGGCACTTTCCCACTCCTCCCACTACGTCCGGACCGCATCGCCGGTGGTGCTCGATCCGTGCATGCTGGGGCGTCCGTACCATTTGCTCGGCGACGTTCTGCAAGACATCCGGCGTCGGATCGACCACACGTTCCACGAACGGTTCAACCTGCGTCGCGGCACGCAATTCGTCAGCACCCGTATCGCCATCTCGGCGATCATGCCGCGCGACGCCGCTGGCTGGCGCACCTATGTGTCCAGTCACGGCCAGATCGCCGTGCGCTGCGACCGCACGCTGCTGCTGGCGCTGCTGGCCTGCCATTACGACACACCGCTCGATGAAGCGACGTTGGCGGCGCCCGGCCCGGAAACCGGCACGGAGCGCCGCTTTGCCGCGCAACACCATACCGCGCTGCTGGCGGCATTTGCCGCCGTGGCGATCGGCGACCAGGTCGAACCCTTTTCCCCCAGCGCGGACACGCCGCCCGGCCCGGGCGCACGCGTGCTGCGCGTCACCATCGAAGACCGCCCGCGCCAGCTTGCCGGCGATATCGAATTCGCGCTGGACGATACGTGGCTCGATCACCTGTTTGCGCGCCTCGATGCGCAATGCCCGCGTCCGGCGCCGCCGGCTCCGGACGGCGCACCGCCCGGCGTCAGCATCCCCGTCACGTTATCGGTGCGCATGTTGAGCCGGGACATGCTCCTGGACGACCTGCTGCGCATCGCGCCCGGCGACGTGCTGCCCGTGCGCCTGCCCGACACCGCCGACGTGCTCGTCAACGACGTACGCCTTTATCGCGCGGCCGTGGCCGAGCAGCGAGGCGCGCTGTGGATCACCTCTTTCGCATTAGTGGAGTAACCCCGACATGACCTCGACCACCGACTTCGACCTCGCCGCACTGGACGACCTGGACCTGGGCGACGCGCCGCAGGGCCGCACCGAAACCGCCGTGCCCCGCGATCCGCTGCGCATGCTGCGACGCATTCCCGTACGCCTGACGCTGGAAGTCGGCGAAGCCGTCGTGCCGCTGGCCGACCTGCTGTCGTACGAAGCCGGCTCCATGATCGAACTCGATCGCCTGGCCGGCGAGCCGTTGATCATCAAGGTGAACGGCACGTCGATCGGCTCGGCCGAGGTGGTCGTTTCGGGCGACCATTACGGCCTGCGCATCATCGAACTGCACGATCTGAGCTCGCTCGCGACATGAAGGCCCGTGCGCCCATTTCCCGTCTGCCGCGCCTGAGCCTCGCGCTCGCCGCCCTCGCGATGCCCGTGCTCGCCCAGGCGGACACGCTGACGCTCGCGTCCAGCGGCGCCGGCGGCCAGGGCTTCACGGTCAAGACGCAGATTCTCGTCCTGATGACGCTGCTCGGGCTGCTGCCCGCGCTGCTGATGACGATGACGAGCTTCCTGCGCTACGTGATCGTGCTGTCGCTGCTCAAGCAGGCGCTGGGCCTGCAGCAAGGGCTGCCGGCGCGCATCGTCACGGGCGTCGCGCTGGTGCTGACCATGCTGACGATGCGGCCGATCGGCGAGGAGATCTGGCGGCAGGCATTCGTGCCGTATGACCAGGGCAAGATGAGTATGCAGGCCGCGCTCACGACGGCCGAACGACCGCTGTCGCGCTACATGCTTGCGCAGACCAACAAGGCCACGCTCGCCCAGATGGCCAAGCTTTCGGGTACCCAACAGATCGCCGAACCGGAGAAGCAACCGTTCCTGGTCAAGCTGTCGGCCTTCGTGCTCAGTGAACTGAAGACCGCGTTCCAGATCGGCGCCATGCTGTTCATCCCGTTCCTGATCATCGACATCATCGTCGCCTCCGTACTGATGGCGATGGGGATGATGATGCTGTCGCCGCTGGTCATCTCGCTGCCGCTCAAGTTGCTGCTGTTCGTGCTGGTGGACGGGTGGTCGCTCACCGTCAATACCCTCATCACGAGCGTAAAGGCCTACTGATGCTGACCCCCGACCTCGCCGCCAGCCTCGCCGTCGATGCATTGCGCCTCGTGCTCGTCATCCTGCTCGTGCTGATCACGCCCGGCCTGCTCACCGGCGTGCTGGTCGCCGTCTTCCAGGCCGCCACGCAGATCAACGAGCAGACGATGAGCTTTCTGCCGCGCCTCGTCACGACGCTCGTCGCGCTCGCGCTGGCCGGCCCTTGGGTGGCCGATCGCGTGATGCGCTACACGGTCGGGATCTTCGGACATGCCGCCCGACTGGCGGGTTGACCGGACCATGGAAGACGTCCTCGCCCAACTTCTGCCGGTCGCGAACACGATCTTCTGGCCGTTCTGCCGGATCGCCGCCGCACTGGCCGCATCGCCGGTTCTGGGCGAGCTGATGGTGCCGATGCGCATGCGCCTGCTGATCGCGCTCGTCCTCGCGCTGGTCGTGCAGCCCGGCATCCCGGCGCCGCCTGCCATCGACCCGCTGTCGCTCGAGGGCATTGCGGCGATGATGGAGCAGGTGTTGATCGGCGGCCTGCTCGGCTTCATGTTCCATCTCGTACTGTCCGTGCTGCAGATTTTCGGCACCGTCGCGTCGTCGCAGATGGGCCTGTCGATGGCGCAAATCAACGACCCGATGAACGGCCAGATGGCCGACGTGCTCACCGGCGTGATGTACGTGGTGTTCATCCTGCTGTTCTTCGCGGTGGATGGCCACCTGATCCTCACGCATGTGCTGGCGCGCAGTTTCGCGGTGTGGCCGGTCGGCCGCTTCGCCTTCGATCTCGATGCGCTCAAGCACCTCGCATTCGCGGTGGGCTGGATTTTCTCCGCCGCCGTCGCCCTGGCGCTGCCGGTGATGTTCGCCACGCTGGTGGTGCAGGCCGGCCTTGGCCTGCTCAATCGCGCGGCGCCGGCACTGAACCTGTTCGCGCTGGGGTTTTCGGTCACGACTATGTTCGGACTGTTGCTGCTGACGCTCCTGTTGCCGTCGCTGCCGGATCACTACGCCCGCATGGTCGAGCACGTACTGGAAATCTACGATCGACTCGCCCCGCCCCCCGTTGGCGGCAAGGAGGCGCGGTGAGCCAGCCACACACCGGCGACAAGACCGAAAAGGCCTCCCCGCAAAAACTGCGCAAGAGCAGACAGGAAGGCCAGGTCGCGCGCTCCCGCGATATCGGGACGGCCGTGGGGATTCTCGTCTCCCTCAAGCTGATCATCGTGCTGGCACCGGGCTGGCTGATCGAATTCAAGCGCATCTTCGCCCTGTCGTTCGCCGATCTGTCCGGCGACGGCCCGCTCGGCAACGCGGGCTCGATGCTGTTTCCGGCCGCGCTCCTGCTGACGGGCAAGATGCTGGCGCCGCTGGCCGCCGTGCCGGCGGGTATCGTCGTCGCGTCGCTGGTGCCGGGCGGCTGGGTCATGAGCCACAAGAACATCGTCCCCAAGGGCAGCCGCATGAATCCCGTTGCGGGGCTCAGGCGCCTGGTCTCCGGCAAGCATTACATGCAGTTCGGCACGACGGTGCTCAAGGCCGTCACGTTGATGGCGACCCTCTTCATCGTCTGCCGCGCGAACCTGCAGGACTTCATCCGCCTGCAAGGCGCACCGCTCATGGACGCGTTGATCGGCGGTGCGGACCTTTTCCTGACTTCCGCGCTCACGCTGGCGGGCGTCATGGCCGTGTTCGCGCTGATCGACCTGCCGGCGCAATGGATCATCTTCATGCGCGGACAGCGGATGAGCAAGCGCGACATCAAGGACGAGATGAAGCAGTCCGAAGGCAAGCCCGAGGTCAAGAGCCGGATCCGCCAGATCCAGCGCCAACTCGCGCGTCAGGGCATCCGCAAGATGGTACCGACCGCCGACGTGGTCGTGATGAATCCCACCCACTACGCCGTCGCGCTCAAGTACGACGAGACGCGTGCGCAGGCGCCGTACGTGGTGGCCAAGGGTATCGACGAAGTCGCGCTGTTCATTCGCGAGGTGGCTCGGGAGCACGGCGTGGACGTGCTCGAACTGCCGCCGCTGGCTCGCGCGATCTACCACACCAGCCAGGTCAATCAGCAGATTCCGGCCGCGCTGTATCGCGCGGTGGCGCAGGTGCTGTCCTACGTGCTGCAGATCAAGGCGTTCCGCAGCGGCAAGAGCGGCATGTCGCCGTCCCTGCCCACCGGCTTCAACATTCCTGAACATTTGCAAAAGGCCCAATCATGACGAACGTGACCGACCTGCTCAAGCGCGTGAAGTTCGCCGCGCCGCTCGCACTGTTCGCCATCCTCGCGATGGTGATCCTGCCGCTGCCGCCGCTCGCGCTGGACATCATGTTCACGTTCAACATCGTGCTGTCCATCGTGGTGGTGATGGTGGCCGTGACCGTCAGGCGGCCGCTGGATTTCTCGGCCTTCCCCACCATCATCCTGGCCGCCACGCTGATGCGGCTGACGCTGAACGTCGCGTCCACGCGCGTGGTGCTGCTCAACGGCCATTCGGGCGCCAGCGCGGCCGGACAGGTGATCGAATCGTTCGCCAACGTGGTGATCGGCAGCAACTTCGTGGTCGGCCTGGTCGTGTTCGTGATCCTGATGATCATCAACTTCGTGGTGGTCACCAAGGGCGCGGAACGCATTTCGGAAGTGTCGGCGCGCTTTACGCTCGACGCGTTGCCCGGAAAACAGATGGCCATCGACGCCGACCTGAACGCCGGCGTCATCACGCAAGAGCAGGCCCAGCAGCGCCGCAAGGACGTCACGACCGAAGCCGACTTCTACGGCGCAATGGACGGCGCATCGAAGTTCGTGCGCGGCGATGCCGTGGCCGGCATCCTGATCCTCGTCATCAACCTGATCGGCGGCGTGGTCATCGGCGTGATGATGCACGGCCTGCCCACCGGCGAAGCTTTCCACAAGTATGCGCTGCTGGCCATCGGTGACGGCCTGGTCGCGCAGATTCCGGCGCTGCTGCTGTCGGCCGCGGCCGCCGTCATCGTCACCCGCATCAACGATTCCCGTGACTTCGAAGAACAGGTCGGCCAGCAGTTGCTGGCGTCGCCGACGGTCCTGTTCAGCGCCGCCGCGTTGATGGCCGCACTGGGCCTGATCCCGGGGATGCCCACGCTGGTGTTCGTGTGCTTCGCCGCGGTGCTCGGTTACGTCGGCTACCGGATGGCGCGACGCCCGTCGCGCGCGCAAGCGGCGAGCGCGGAAGCAACCGCCCGCGCCGTCGAAGCCACGCTCGTCGAACCGGGCGACGAATCGCTCGACTGGAGCAGCCTCCCGTATGTCGATGCACTGTCGGTATCGCTCGGCTACAAGCTGGTGGACATGGTGGACCGTGCGCAAGGCGCCCCGCTCGTGCGGCGCCTGCAGGGCACCCGGCAAAATCTGTCCGAACAGCTCGGCTTCCTGCTTCCGGCCATCGGCGCGCGCGACGACATGAGCCTGTCCCCCGCCGGGTACGCCATCACGCTCAACGGCACCGCGCTGGCCCACGCACAAGTACAGCCTGGCAAGCTGATGGCCATTCCATCGGCCACCGTCTACGGCGAGCTCGACGGCACGCCCGGCGTCGATCCCGCCTACGGAATGCCCGTCACGTGGATCGAGCCGGACCAGAGAGCGGACGCACTCGGCTTCGGTTACCAGGTTGTCGATTGCGCAACGGTCATCGCAACGCACATGGCCAAGCTGATGCGCGAAAACCTGCCCGAGCTGTTCAGCTACGACAACGTAACCGCGCTCATCGACCGCCTGACGAGCATTGCCCCGGCACTGGCCGATGCGCTGGGTAAATCACTCACGCACAGCCAGTTGCGAAAGGTATTCCGCGCGCTCCTGACCGAGCACGTGTCCATCAAGGACATTGAAAGCGTGGCTGCCACGCTGGTGGACGCCGCCGAAACGACCAAGGACCCGCTGCTGCTCGTGGCCGAAGTCCGTTGCGCGCTGCGCCGTCAGATCGTCGCCGGGCTAGGTATCCAGCAGGCGGCACTGAAAGGCTTCAGCCTGACGGCGGAACTCGAGAACATCCTGCTCGGCGCACTGAGCCGGGCCGAACAATCGGGCACGCGTGCGCCGCTGGACAACTTTCCGGTCGAGCCGAACGTGCTCTCGCAACTGCAGACGCACATGCCGGCCGTGGTCGAGCAGATGAAACAGATGGGTACGGCCCCCGTGCTGATGGTGGTGCCGCGTATCCGGCCGATGCTGGCGCGCTACGCCAGGCTGTTCTCGCCAGGCCTGACAGTGCTGTCGTACAACGAGATCCCCGAAAACAAGGAAGTCAGCATCGTCGGATCGCTGGGTTGAGTCGGGTGTTCCCGCCTGACAACCCACGCCCGGCTGAGCCCGCCCCGTGCTTCGGCAGTCCGACGGGGATTTCAGCGACCGCTGTTCATCGGCGTTCCTGAGCCGGGCATCCCGTGCAGGGCTGCATGCGGCAAACGTGACACGCAAATGGAACACAAAAAAACCTCGCTCCTGAAATAGCGAGCGAGGAAAACTCCATCGAGATTCAGAGGCTGAAACCCCGGATTCCAGCCTCTGAACCAATTTCTCACCGCAGGCACTCCGCCGCAATCAGCGCAGTCCTATTTTTTTATAGGCGCAATCCAGGCCTGAAATGACGCCGGGCCTCCGGGACTGTCGCCGGCTTGTGGAAAGCTGGCGAGCTTCGACGTAGCAAACGGTGCGAATGCCGGCCTCGCCGTGAAACGGCATCGGAAAGACGCGGCGGTCGGTCGCGCGCCCCTCGGCCGTCGCGTTGGACGCGACAGGATCGGCACTGCGGCGGCCCGTGACCGACATCGATTGCACCTTCGGCCCGTGCGCTTTCAGATAGCCCGCGACGACTTCCGCGCGGCGCTTCGACAGCGCACGGTTCGATGCGTCGCTGCCGACCGAATCCGTATGGCCGGTGATCACCACTCCCGTATACGTACGGTCTTCACGTCCGCTCAGCAGCTTGTCGAGCGAGGCACGGGCCGCGGTCGTCAGCGTGACCAGACCGGTCGCGAACAGCATGTCGCCGACGAGGTGCACCTGTTCGGCTGCAAGAGCGGCGGTCGACATGGCCCCACACTGAAGCAGCAGCGACGTGGGGGGCGAGCCGTCGCGTGGCGTGCGGGCCGAATTCACGGCGTGCACCGGCTGGTCGCCGCAGACCTTGCGGGCGATCTTCATGCAGATCTGCGGGTCCGACAGGAAGCCGTGGCAGTTCACCTGGAACGTGCGTCCGCGGTCGCGCGGCTGCAGTTCGGATACGCTGTAGGTCGGGCCGGATGCAGTCGAGCACCCGGCGCGGCCCATTGCGGAAAGTGATCCGGACACAGCAATCTGCCCCTCTCCCTTCTACCGAGAATTGCTCGATGCATTTTATTCATCCCCATAACATCAAATAAAATAATTCATCTTTTAATATAAAATACAACATCACCCTGTAAAATAGACGAATTGGATGCTTTCCTTGATTTTTTACACAACAAGATTCCCACCCGATTCTCGTAAACCGGAATTTTCCAGATAGCTTCGTGATTCATCCGCGAGCCTTGTCAAGCAGCCAGGTCTGAAAATGATTTCCAGCCTCGAGGCTGCCGAAAGTGGCACCCGTCGAGTTCGACGTACTCGCGCGTACCCAGCGCACCTGCTCGAGCAGGCCCGCGGGCACGAGCGATTGCGCCACCATCGGACGTTGTCTCGCTGAGTGTGAAACTGAAGTGCGAAGGCCCGCGACCGAGCACGGCTCGTGAAACCGAATTCCACTGCAATTGTGTTCGCGTATTTACTTCCGCGCCGATGTTTCAGTGCCTGGTAGGCCGCGTCGATGTGCTTGTTGCGGATGAGCGCACTCACCAATGGGGCGTTTCAGGACGCCGATGGCTACCTCAAGGAGGTGAGCATGGGTAGCGACCGAATCTCCGCAGGCACCGTCAACGAGGCGTGAAATTTTCATCCAGCCGCGCCAACGTTACGTCATCGCCGTTCACGACAGAGGCGATGAGAGATGCACTCAGCAACAAGAATTCCGAGGCGGGGTACCCCAGTTTCTGCGCGGCCGACTCGACATGACGATAGTCACCGTCATGCATTTCCACGACGACCACCCTGCTTTCCACCTGATCTTTTCTCATTGTCCCTCCCGTTCACTGACTTGGCAGGCTCGCTTCACTTGCCGGTGCCGTGTCGTCAAGTCGCGATCGATCCGCTGCTCGTTATCTGGTTTTTTAACTTACTCAACCCATTCCCCAAGGTCTTCTCCGACACCACCTTGGGCCGAAATCCCCCAAAAACTGGCCGTAAGGATCAGCATTCTCATTGCCGCCACTCTCACCACCATCTCCAATAAAAAAACAAATATCGGTGATTAAATATCTTAAAATAATTTCATATTTACTCGAAACTCTACACCGATCCGGCCATTGGAAAAATCAGCCAATTCTTATTTTTAAGTGTAAACCTTAGGCGCAATCTGGTTTTTTGCCTTGACCATCATAGTCATCCTGCCGCTTGATACACTCGCCGAAATAAATTTTGGGGATTCTGAAAATGGCTTGGCGCGTTGTGCTCGCAGACGACCATCCGATCATGTTGCTCGGCTGTCGCCTTTTGATCGAGCAGAATGGCATGGAGGTCGTGGGAGAGGCTCGTGACTCCAGTGAGTTGATGACGATCCTGGCACACGTCGCTTGCGACGTCGTGATTACGGATTTCTCGATGCCGAACACCGGACGTGCGGACGGATTGACAATGCTATCGGCCATTCGACGAGAACACGCAGCCTTACCCGTCATCGTGCTCACGAACATGGCGAATGCCGGTTTGTTGCGCGCGATGTTGAGCGAAGGCGTCCTGGGAATCGTGGAAAAAGGAGCGGAAAAAAATGAACTGTTCGCTGCCGTTCGCACCGCCCTGAGAGGCGCGATCTACATCAGCGCCAAGCTGCAGCGCGAATTGACGATGCTTGGACTGACCGAGACGGAAAGCCAACGGGCCGCGAATCTGACGCCCCGGGAGCTGGAAGTGCTGCGCCTCCTTGCCAGCGGTAAATCGCCGACGGAAGTCGGCGAGATGCTGCATCGGACCATCAAGACGGTCAGTTGGGCCAAGATATCGGCGAAGCGCAAGCTCGGGCTCAAAAGCGATGCCGAGCTCTATGAGTACGTCGTCAGTCTCGGACTCAATGGCTGACACGGCCTGCCTGGCCGCGGCCGCGGCCGGGCATCACGGATAGCCCCGACTCAAGCGCCGTGCCCGCCCAAACGACAGGGCTCACGGCGAAATCAGCTGAAATGTGCGCGCCGCATAGGCCGCAGCATCGCAACCCACCGCGCACGGTACGTCATTTTGAAAAACACCTTTTGGGTCAGCATCCGGTTGAGCTGCGTCATTGCCATAGCAGTCCTGACTACGTGCCCGATCGATTCCGTCACGGCTGAAAGCACGGACGCTTCGATGCCCCGGTTGACGCAACCCTGGCCGACGGAGCCGGCAGCACAGGCACGCGTTCGCGGCACGGCCGGTGGTTTAACGCTCACACCTGACGAGCGCAGTTGGCTCGCCTCGCTTCCCCCGATCAAACTAGGCATGGACCCGGAATGGGCGCCCATTGCCTATCTCGACGCCGACGATCGCCCGAGCGGCATCGTTGCGGACTATCTGGCCCATATTTCGGCATCGCTCGGCATTCGCTTTGCCCTCGTGAAAACGACGTCTTGGGCGGAAACCCTGTCGCTCGCGCAATCGGGCCAGCTGGATGCCGCCGCACCCGTCAATACGCCAGCCAACCGTGACGAGGTCCTGCTCTATAGCGCTCCGTTCATCACCCTCCCCGACGTCATCGTCACCCGCCCTCACGCGTCGCCGCAAGGCATCGTCGATCTTGCCGGCCGCCGGATCGTCATTTCAGATCCCAGCGAGCTTCCCGCGACGGTACGGCAACAGATGCCCGGTGCCGACATTACCGTGACCGCGAACGCCTATCAAGCGATGAAGGCCGTGGAGGAGGGGCGTGCCGACGCCTATGTCGGCAACGCCGCGATTGTCGATTTCAACATCCGCAACTACTTCCCCGGCGTTCTCAAAATCGTGTCTCCGGCCGATCTCGACAGCCGGCTGAGTATTGCAGTCAACCGCCGCTACGATCGATTGCTTCCGCTGATCAATCGCGCGATTGCCGCGATCCCGAAAAAGGAACGGCAACGCATTCGCAGCCGGTGGTTGTGGCCGCGCTATTCGGCCGGCCTGCCATGGAAAACGTTCGAGCTCGTGTTGCTTGGCGCCGCGCTCGTACTGGCGACTGTCATCACCGCCTACGTCCGGCTGCGCCACGAGGTTCGCCAGCGGCTGGCGATCGAGCATGAGCTGGCCGATCAGCTCAGCTTTCGCGAAGCGCTGATGGAGTCGCTTCCGTACCCGTTGGTCGCCAAAGACAGCGCGAACCGATATATCGCGCTCAACCGCGCTTATGAAACCGCATTCTCGGTGAAGCGTGAGGAGCTGATCGGCAAGACGATGCTCGAGGCTTCGCCGCTGGAACCCGCATGGAGTACCCATATCCACGCAATGAGCGAGCAGGTTCAGGATCAGCAGCACCCGCATCACGCCGAGGTCAACCTGATGGATCGCGACCAGAAGCAGCGCTCCTGGCTGTACTGGATGCATCCGTTCCAGTTGCCGAGCGGAAAACCGGGCGGCCTTCTGGTCACGCTGGTCGACGTCACGACCATTCGCGATGCGGAACAGCGCGCACGCGCACTGGACCAACGACTGAGGCGCGTGACCGCTCATCTTCCAGCGGTCGTCTTCGAACTGCGACGCACCCCCGACGGCGCGCTACGTTTTCCTTATGTGGGAGGCAATACGCACGCCATGTGGGATCTGGATGCGCAGACGATGGAAGCCGATGCGCTGAATGCGCTTTCGCGGGTTCACCCGGATGACCGCCCCCTCATCAGATCGGCAGTCAAGTATTCGGCGCTGACCATGAAACCGGTCTCCATCGACTTTCGCTGTCTTTCCCATGGCCGGGAGCGCTGGCTTCATACGGAAGCGACGCCGCAAACCGAGCACGACGGGACGATCTTCTGGAGCGGCGTGTGGTCGGATGTCACCCACGCCAAGGCGCAAGCCGGAGAACTGGCCCGCGCCAAAGAAGCCGCCGAAATAGCCGCGGCGTCAAAATCGAGATTCCTGGCCACCATGAGCCATGAGATACGCACGCCGATGAACGGGATCATCGGCATGCTCGAGCTGCTGCGCCACGAATCGTTGGGCACCAAGCAGCAGCGCATGCTTCACATGATCGGGGAATCCGCGTTGACCTTGATGCAGATTCTCGACGACGTACTCGATTTCTCGAAGATCGATGCCGGACAGCTGGAGATCGTGGCCGAGCCGACCGACCTGCGCGCGCTTCTGGACGGCGTCAGCTCCGTCGCCGCTACGCTGGCCCACGACAAGGGCCTCATCGTTCGCAATTTCGTCAGCCACCGGCTTGCTGCCGAGCTGGAGATCGACGGCCTGCGTCTTCGCCAGATTCTCTTCAACCTGGTGAGCAACGCCATCAAATTCACGGAAAACGGAGAGGTCGGCATCAGCATCGAGGTCATCGACCATCGCAATGCGTGCCAGCGCGTTCGCTTCACGGTCCACGATACCGGCATCGGCATCACGCCGGCGCAACTGCAATGCCTGTTCGCGCCGTTCGCTCAGGCCGACACGTCGATCGCACGCCGCTTCGGTGGCACGGGCCTCGGATTGGCCATCTGCAAACGCCTGGTCGAGCTGATGCAGGGTGTCATCCGCATTGAAAGCATTCCGTGCGTCGGTACGCGGGTCATCGTCGAATTCGACCTGAACGTCCACCTCCTTGCTCGCCCCACGCCACTGACCGGAAAGCGGGCCGGTATCGTTCTACCCGACATGGCGCTCGCCACCGCGCTACGCGAACTTCTGGTCCCGCTTGGCGTCGTCGTGACGGGGCCCGCCTCGCAGGCGGACATCCACTTCGTCGATGAAAGCCGGCTCGACGAGATCCGCGACAACCGGCCCGTGATCGGGCTCACGGACGAGCCCATCCCCACGGGCTACGAGGTCGGGCCTGACGGCATATGTCGACTCAGCCACAATCCGCTGACCTACGCCGCGGTCGAAGCACTATGCCTTCATGTCGCCGGCGCACCGCGATCCGCCCAGGCCGAGACCCGTCTGCCATCGATCGAACTTCCATCGTCCGGCATTCGAATTCTCGTCGTCGACGATCATCCGATCAACCGCGTCGTCATCGAGGCACAACTCGACCGGCTCGGCTATACCGCCATCGCGGTTTCCAACGGCATGGACGCACTGCGCGTACTGGACGATACCGATATCGCCCTGGTACTCAGCGATTGCGCGATGCCGGACATGGACGGTTACGAGTTGGCGAAACGCATCCGTTCCCGGGAAAACCCATCGCGGCATATTCCCATTCTTGCGTTGACGGCCAACGCATTGCCCGACGAAGCGACCCGATGCGCGGAAGCCGGCATGGACGGCCTGCTCGTCAAGCCGACGACGCTGGCCGTGCTGCGCGAGCAGCTTGCGCGCTGGACCGCGATGTCGCCCGGCCCGACACGGACGGACGTCACGGCCCGGCCCGGCCCGCCTTTCTCGCTCGAAGAAACAGCGCACTGGCCGACGTTGATCCGGGGCTTCCTGATCGAGACCACGAAGGATATTGCTTTCCTGCAGACCGCAGTACGAAGCGGCAACGCGATAGCAGCGGCCGAGCGTATTCATCGCATCGCCGGCGCCAGCAAATTGTTCGGCCCGGACGTTCTGGCCGACGACGGCGAGCGCCTGTCAGCACGACTTCGACTGAATGGCCTGCCGGGCCAGGAGGCGGCACTGGCAGCCTTTTGCGCACAAGTCGAGCAACTGGCCGCCCGACTCGACACGTTGCTGACAGGCACCGCGTGAATCCTGGCGTGTCGCCGAAAAATGGGACCCCTCAGCGCCGCTCGCTCAGATGTCAGCCCCGCTTGATCAATGGCCGCCGCTATTTCGCCCGGCTGCGGCAGCCGATACCGCGGCATGCGCATCGACTATCCCGTGCCCCGGCGCAATCACCCTGCACGACCGCGTCTTCGATAGGATCGATGTAAAGCGTGCGGTGCGCTTCAGGATGCTCGCGACCTCGGAAGGGGTCAACCAGGGATTGGTCGTCAGCATCAGCGACACCACGCCCGACACCTGCGGCGCGGCCAGGCTCGTGCCGTGCATATAGTCGTAGGACGCATCGGCCGGCGCCTGCTTCCCGGTATTCGAAAGCGTCCAGATGTTCGTTCCCGGCGCGCTCAGCGTCACGCGCGGATGCGTATTGCTGTCCGACACGCGACGACCGGTCCGGTCGCTTCCCGCCACGGAAATCACGCCCCGACAATTCGCCGGCGCGTCGATGTCGTTGACACCGTCATTACCCGCAGCAGCGACAACGGTCACACCGTGCCCGACGAGATCGTCGACTGCGTCCTGAAACGTTCGGCTGCAGGCACCGATCGAGCCGAGGCTCAGATTGACGACCTTGGCCGGATGCGGATTGTCCGGTGCGCCGACCACCGGCAGCCCCGCCGCCCATCGCATCCCGTCGACCACATCGCTGGTCTGCCCGCCGCCCTTGCCGAGCACGCGCACCGGCAGGATGCTCGCGCCATGGCGATCTTCCCAGCCATTCATGCTCGTCGTCGCCGCCACGACGCCGGCGATGCCCGTCCCGTGCCAACTGCTGTTCCGCACGGTTTGTCCAAATCCAGCAGCCTCGTCCTGACCCATCCAGTCGCCGGGGTCTCGAGCATCCGAACCCCGGCCGCTGCCATTCGCGGCAAACGTATCGGTGACGAAGTTGTACCCGGGAAGCAGATGCGGCACGAGGTTCGGGTGATGCGTCACACCGGTGTCGAGTACGGCCGTCACCGCGCGGGGCATGCCTTGCGTGACACGCCATGCGTCCTCGATCCGGATCCCGGCGTCGACATCGCGCAGATACCATGTGTCGCCATGTTGGCCATCGGGTTGCTCGAAGGCGAACGAATGGACCGGGTAATTGAACTCCGCGTATTCGATTTCGGGCTCGCTTGCGAGCGCGTCGACAATATCCGCCATCGAATCCGTTGCGGCCGACACCTCTACCACCGCGGCGCCACCTGACATCAAGCGTTTTACCGAAAGCAGATTGCCTGACGGGCGGCCATCGGTCGAACCGCTTCCGAGCGTGTGCAACGACACGGACGCATGGCGTTGATTGACGCGCTCGACCACGCGATCGAGCCGCTCCCGCTCGCGTATGTCGCCCGCCGTCGCGGCACTGTAGCGTTGCACCTCGCCGGATGACGGCCGCATCTTGACGATGACCTCGTTGCCATAAGACGCCGCGGCGCGAGTCGACGACGGCGTGACCGATGTGTCGTCGGCAAGGCACTGCCGATACCACGTGTCGTCATCCTCGTGCGTATTGGTTCTGGATTTTCCCGACTCCTCGCCACGGGTCGTTTCCGAAATCACGTTGCCGTGACTTTCCTCCTGCTTACCACCACTTTCTCCGGAATCGCCGCCGCATGACGAAAGCAATGCGGCAACCATCACAAAAGCGGGGCATAACGACGGAAGTCTATTGCGATTTTCAATCATGTCGAACTCGAAACCTTGATTTAACGATGACGTGGCCGGCCCTTTCATTTCCAATGAATCGCCGCCTGTAGAGGGACGAACCGCGAGCAAACCCAGGATGGTTCAATTCCTCCAAAGCATGTCTCGCACGGCGTCCACCAGATCGACGTCGGTCTTCACGCCGAACTTCCGCATTGCACTGGCTTTCTGGGTACTGATCGTCTTTCGACTTCGGCTGAGCTTTTCCGCGATTTCCCCCACCGCCATTCCGCGCTCGAAAAGCCGTACCACGTCCAGCTCGCGCGGCGACAATAAATTGGTTCGCGTTCGTCTCCCGCTACCTCTGCCGGAATCGCACAGCACCTCTCCCGCGATATCCGGATCGACATACTTTTTGCCGCGCATGACCTTCTCGACGATCTTCGGCAGGAAAAGCGAATCATCGCTGGACTTCACGACGAACGCCGAGACTCCTTTTTTCAGCACGCGCCGAACGGACAACCCGTCCCTCAGCTCGGCCAGCAGAATGATCTTCACCTCCGGATGATCTCTCCGAATGGTTTCAAGCATCCTCATCCCGTCCGGCTCCGGATCGTCGCCGAACGAATAGTCGCAGATCAACACATCGCACTGGCTGTTCGTCAACAGCGAAGCCATGCCGGACAACGTACTCGTTTCGGCGACGATTTGCATATTTTCCGCACTCGAGAATATGTACCGTAGCCCCTGGACAATCATCGGATAGGAATCCGCGACGACAATATTTATTTTCCTCTCCATAAATAAGCTATCCGGAACCGGCGCAGACGGAGGTGAACTCAAATAACTCTCGCGATCAATAAAACTCATTGAGGGAAATTCCAAACATGGCTATCAAAAAATTGCCTCGAGGACGCCTCCGAGACGACAGAAGGTATCAAGTCACTGCGACAGTGCGCCATCCCAAGCTGGAGATCCCGGCGCGAACGGCCGCGTGAAGTCCAATGCCCTGAACGATAGCGCTCGACATCACCTCAAGGGACTAGAAAATTCTCATCGTCAGCACAAAGAAACGCACATTCTTCGCGCATCATTGGATGGTCGAAGTTGACGGCGCTCGACCGGCGCTGAGATGCGTGGGTGATCCACATGCGTGACTGCCCGGCATGTTCGCGTGACTCATGCCTGTCGTTCCCGGTGCGGGTGGCATGTCACGCCCGACCGAATGGCATTGTCCGGTCATGCGGTCTGAGCCGCACGCATGTTGAATGGATTCTGGATCGCGTGGATTTCGATCGGACCGCGAACGCATTACATGCTGTCAGTCCCGGATCAGGCGCGGGTGCTCGACGGAGTTGAAGTACAACCCGCCCTCTGCGGGATCGGGATGGGAATGGGGCTCGCGCGGGAAAGCGCGATCCAGCGTTACTTCGCGCCAATACGCGAATTCTGCGTCGGTCATGCCGATTGCCTCGGCCACGCTCCCCGTCGGGACCGAATGCTCCGCGTTGGCTCGCCCATTCGCGCGCGCGCCTTGCACCTGGGCACGCCCGCGGGTTTTGCCAGACTTCATCACCGCTTTCGGCACCACCGTATCAAGCACCGGCTCGTGATGCGGTACCGCACGCTCCGGAAGCGCCGTCGCACCTGTCCCCACATCTGCAACACGCGAATCCGAATCGTCAACAGCGGCCACACGCGCCGGCACTGGTGCCGATGGGATCGAAATTGCACCCCGGTAAACGGTATCGGGAGATGGCGGCACGGGCCTGCTTTCCAGTAGATGCGTCGCAATACTGCACGACGCCGCGAAGGCGAGGCCGATGGCGAGCATCCGCCGCCACGAGCGGGGCGGCGGATGCTGATTCAGCCACGCACGGTTGCCGGACCCGAAATCTTCGGCACACGCTTTAGCCTGGTCACGCGCGATCCCGTGCGGACACAAGTCGAACACGCGGAGCGCCGGCCGCCGGCTTTTCACGTATGCGCTGCTGCGCCGACCGTATGGCGGCGGCACATCGGAAAAAGGGGTGACGAGCGGTAGTGCGAAACGACCGGTGATGTCCTGCATATCCGTATATAGGCGACGAATTTACCGACACGTGACGCGCCGCCTCGTCCCTCCTTCGGGTTTAATGGAACGTCGAGTATCGCTGCTGATGGCGATCACCGTATATCAGCCAAGGACGAATCGGCGTAGTGCGGCGTCGGCCGATTCCCATTCCCGCGCGAGGATCGATCGCGTGAACCGGGATTGTTTCGATACCTGGATTGGATGTGAATAAAAAGGACCCGCAAGTTGCGGGTCCGAAAATACCGGAGCGGATCTCGCGCTCCGTCAGTCAGTCAATTACCACTGATACGATGCCCCGATGCCAACGGTGTTGCCGCCGCTCGACAAGCCCACACCGGCCTTCATCTTCAGGTTCTTCGTAATGCGGGCCTCCCCGCCAAACGCGATCGCCTGATAGCCTTTGTAGCTCGCACTGCCGATACCGAACGACAGCATCTTGCCCGGGTCGACCCCCGGGATCATCGTCAATGCCGTGGCCGCCGCGATGCCCGAATAGGCATTGCGCGATATGCCGTTGATCTGGCCTTGCAGACCACCGACTGCCCGGTCGAGCTGCCCCTTGGTCGCCGCATCTGACGCATTAAAGCCATCCGCGATGTGGACGATCCGGCGATTGCCCTGGTCGGACCCATCACCGAACGAGACCGTGTTGTCGTCATTCGCGACGGAACCCGCACCGATCGCAACGCTGTTCTCGCCGCGAGCCGACGCGCCCTGCCCGATCGCGGTGCTGTTGGCCGCATGGGCATCGGCGCCGGCTCCCATCGCCGTGCCGCCCGCGGCGCCCACCGTCGAGTTCGCGCCGACGGCCGTGGCGTTACCGGCATCGCCATTGATCGTCGAAGCCGAGCCGATCGCAACGCTATTGCTGCCATTGCCCAGGTTCACCGGTGTGACCGCCCGGCCTGCGTCGCCCGAGCCGCTGATCAAGTCATTGCTGACCGTGCCGCCCGTTTCGCCGCCCGAACCGCCGCCCGTGGCTTCGATCCTGTCGATGCGATCGTCCATCGTGCCGAGGCGGCTTTCGAAGTCGCTTTGCAGCGAAGAGAGTTGGCCATAGTTGACTGCGTCGTACTGGTTCTTGCCGTCGGCAACATGGGCAAGTATCACGGGCTCTGCCGCCGGGCCGCCCAGCGTCACCGATCCGTAGTTCGGGTTGCCCTGTGCGTCGACGTCGTAGCGCACCGCCCGCGAATCCGTCGCGCCGCCGCTGGCCGCTGCGGCCTTAATTGCGTCCCCGACGTTATCGTAGTCCTCGCCGCCGACGTGATACTTGGGCGCCGTCACGTTACCGTTGGCGTCGATACGCGCGCCGCCGCCCAGCGCCGCAGCAACGCCGCTCAACTGCTTTACGTTCACGGCATCGGCATCTTGCACGCCCGCTGCAACATTGACGATCTGGCGCAAGCCAGCCGTGCCACCGCCTACCGATACGGTGTCGGCTCGATTCGCCTTGGAACCTGTACCCAGTGCCACGGCATTATTCGCCTCCACGCTGGTGCGTGCGCCCAGCGCCATCGCGCCGATCGCGCCCTGCGCCACGTCTGCCCCCGTGCCGAACGCAATGCCATCGATCGCATCGGTTCCCGATTGGGCGTTATTGCCGATCGCAATTGAATTCAGACCAATTGCCTGCGCCTCGTGATTACCCACCGCGATTGCGTTTTCCCCGTTTGCCTGCACATTCGAACCAATTGCAAGCGCGGCCGCTCCATTCGTATACACATGTGAACCGATGGCTACCGAGTCGGGTTGTCCGGCACCCGTTTGCGCCGTACTACCGATCGCCACCGAATTATCCGAGTTCGCGGTGGCACTCACGCCGGCAGCAAACGCATCCGCCCCCGCGGCCGCGGAACCCACACCGATTGCGATTGCGGTGTGGTCCACGTCACCGTCAGTGACAGTTGCAGTGCTGTTCGCGACCTTGCCTGCAACGCTAAAAAAATCCGATGGCGCATCCGGATTCTCCAGTGTAAACCGGGACAGAAGGCGCGACTGATCGGCTGCCACATGCGATTTCAACTCACCCAACGCAGTAAACAACTGTGCCCCGTTGATCGCATCCGTACTCCTGGGGGCAATCTCCCCCGCCTTCACGTGGACGATCTTGCGCTCGCTACCGGCAGCGCCGACGGATACTGTCATCGGATCAGCAGCAACGGAATTGAACCCAAGCGCGACCGCTCCGGACGCTACGGCACGTGCGCCAGCGCCAAATGCCAGTGTGTTAGGGCCACTCGCCGAAGCTTGCGATCCGATCGCGACCGCCTGATTACCACCGGCGATGGCGGGCGCGCCATTGGCTTTGACCTTGATGTACTTCAACTGGATGTTGCCCTCTTCCAGATCGCTCGTCACGGTCGACAGTCCCGTGTTCAGCTGCCGCCAGTTCACTGCGTCGGTATCGGCAACGCCGTCTGCCACGTTCTTCAGCGCGACCGTGCCGGACGCGTCCGCACCGCCCAGCGTCACCGAGCCTCGATCCGTCGTGCCGTCCGCCTTTCGGTCATACGTCACCGCCGCAACCGACTTGCCCGTGTCGTCCACCAGACCGGAATTGGCAAACTCGCTGCGCAGGTTCTCGACGTTCGTTGCGTTCGTCGTCACGCGGCCATCCAGATTCGACACCGCATCACCCACGCTTGCCACGGTTTTCGTGCCGTCTTCCAGCGCGTAACTCGGTGCCGTCAACTGGCCTGCCTCATTCACCGTCGCGCCACCGCCCAGCGCTTTCGCCACGATCTCCGACGCGCCGAACAGCTGCGAACCGTTTACCGCGTCCTTGCTCGTCGCGCTCACCACGCCCGGCGCCACGTTCTTCAGTGCCACCGCGCCCGGCGCATCCGCACCGCCCAGCGTCACCGAGCCTCGATCCGTCGCGCCGTCCGCCTTTCGGTCATATGTCACCGCCGCAACCGACTTGCCCGTGTCGTCCACCAGACCGGAATTGGCAAACTCGCTGCGCAGGTTCTCGACGTTCGTTGCGTTCGTCGTCACGCGGCCGTCCAGATTCGACACCGCATCACCCACGCTTGCCACGGTTTTCGTGCCGTCTTCCAGCACGTAACTCGGTGCCGTCAACTGGCCTGCCTCATTCACCGTCGCGCCACCGCCCAGCGCTTTCGCCACGATCTCCGATGCGCCGAACAGCTGCGAACCGTTTACCGCGTCCTTGCTCGTCGCGCTCACCACGCCCGGCGCCACGTTCTTCAGTGCCACCGCGCCCGGCGCGTCCGCACCACCCAGCGTCACCGAGCCTCGATCCGCCGTGCCGTCTTCCTTTCGGTCATACGTCACCGCAAGCACCTTGCCCGTGTCGTCCATCAGACCGGAATTGATAAACTCGTTGTGCAGATTCTCGACGTTCGTTGCGTTCGTCGTCACGCGGCCGTCCAGATTCGATACCGCATCACCCACGCTTGCCACGGTTTTCGTGCCGCCTTCCAGCGCGTACTTCGGTGCCGTCAACTGGCCTGCCTCATTCACCGTCGCGCCACCGCCCAGCGCTTTCGCCACGCTCTCCGATGCGCCGAACAGCTGCGAACCGTTCACCGCTTCCATGCTCGCCCCGTCCACCGTGCCGGCCGCAACGTTCTTCAGCGTCGTGCCGTGTTCGCCAGCCAGCTTGACCGTGTTCTTCGTTTCATCTTCATACTCAACCGCATTCGGATCCGTACCGGTACCAATCTCCGCTGCGGCCGCAATCGCCTCACCGACGTTATCGTAGTCCTCGCCGCCGATGTGATACTTGGGTGCCGTCACCTTGCCGTTGGCGTCGATACCCGCACCGCCGCCCAGCGCCGTAGCAACGCCGCTCAACTGCTTTACGTTCACGGCATCGGCATCTTGCGTACCCGCTGCAATGTTGACGATCTGGCGCAAGCCAGCCGTGCCGCCGCCCACCGACACGGTATTGGCTCGATTCGCCAGGGAACCCGTACCCAGCGCCACGGCGCTATTCGTGTCGCTTGCCACGCTGGCACGTGCACCCAGCGCCATCGCGCCAGTCACACCCGGCGCAACGTCTGCGCTCGTGCCGAACGCAATGCTGTCGACCGCCCCCGTCGCAGACTGCGCGCCATTGCCGATCGCAATTGAATTCTGACCGATTGCCGCCACCCCGTGATTACCCACCGCGATCGCGTTGTCGCCGTTTGCCTGCACGTTCGAGCCAATCGCAAGCGCGCCCGCTCCACTGGTAAACGCATGTGAGCCGATCGCTACCGAGTACGGTTGCCCAGCACCCGTTTGCGCCATGCTACCGATCCCCACCGAGTTGTCCGAGAGCGCGTTGCTGCTCAAACCGATCGCGATCGCGTCTGCCCCCGCCGCCTGAGAGCCCACGCCGACCGCGGCGGCGGTCGTGCTGTCCCGGTCGCCGGCTGCGATACTGGCGTTGTTTGGCAAGCTACCGTCCGCACCCATGCCGTCGATCGACACAAAATCGGAGACAGCCTGAGCCTTGGCAGCGAGCGGATTGGCCATCAGCAGGCTGGGGCGCGACTTCAAATTCGACGATAGCGTGTCGGCCCGGCCAGACATCTGCTCGATGGTTTTTGTCGATTGAGTCACGTTCACTGCGTCAATATCTGCCGTACCCGCGCGCATGTTCTCAATTTGACGCTGCTGCTTGTCGTTACCGACCAACACCGAGTAGTTTCGATTCGTATTGGCCCCAGCATCCGGCGCGACCACGTCGCCGACGCCGGCATATACGGTGGCGCCGCTCCCGGCGGCATCCGTCCCCGACCTTCTCGCAGTTGCGTCGCTTCCGAAGGCCGACGCCGCGTTGTCGGAGGCTCGCTCGCCGACGGCGATCGAATACGAACCCAAGGAGATGTCATAAAGCGGCATCGCATTCGCACTGACTGATAGTTCGTTCGCGGTTGCGGAGAGCATTCTCGACGATGCCGTATCGGTAGCCATCGCTGCAAGCGAAGTGAACGGACCGCATTGCCCCAATACCGCGCGCGCTCCGGAAACACAGTGAGCGCTTACGCCATCGACCGAGCCGCCATGCGTTTTAGCACCGGCGGACCCGACCATTCCGGCACCGATGGAAAGCGCCACCAAGACAGGCGCCTTACGCAATCCGGCGGCATTTTCCCGTGCCGTCACGCGCACACTTTCAGCCACATTCAAAATGGGACGATAGATCATTGCCTCGGCGGAAACCCCGTGACTCCGCTTGGTTTTTACGAGCGCCTTTTTCAACGATTTTCCGCCGGAGCCAGCTTTCGTAATTTCGGAAGCCGCTGCCCACGTGCCGCTGGATGCATTCCAAACTACCTTGTACGACTTATTCATAAAACACTCTCTATCTCATCACAACATAGCGTCATCCATCAGCATGGAGGACCACTGCCATCCAACGACCAAACCGTCGAACTCATCGACTTGTATCGTCTTGGCCCATAGCCACGAAATCCTCGGGATTCGCGCCCCCGGTCATCGCTGGTGCGCTTGAACGCGCCGGCCATCCGACACCAAAACCTCATGGATTATCGATGTCATCCGATGCCACGAAATACAGGAAATGGCGTAAAAAAAGGCTCTTTTCGACCTATTTTTTGCCGCATCAATAGGCCGATGCCGATGCCGATGCCGATGCCGATGCCGATGCCGATGCCGATGCCGATCAAAAAAATCATCGCCGCCATGCCAATGGCATGGCCATATACGCTCGAGCCGCATGGGCTTCGGCACAACGGAATGCAAGCGACCATCGATTCCGTGTCAAACACGAGCGCAAGCGATCAGCTTTTGTCTGGATGGCGCAATCTTTACGATCGGGAAATTTCGCTTGTCGGGAAATGCCGCTGGAATACCTGACCCGGTCGGATCCGGCGTTTTTCCGGTTACTGTCTCAGGGCCTGGCATCGGGGCCATTCCAGCGCATGACCCGTTCCACCGATGCGTCGGTTCGATCGACATGCACATTGAATCCAGTAGCTGCGTTGTCCGCACACGTCACCGCAACGGACATTGCCGCTCTCGCGCCATTCACCGCGAGCCGGGGCCATCGCCCGAAAGCACTGCGTCGGCACCGGACACACCGCTCTCCCGCACGACGGGCAAATAAACGAACACCCAATCCGAATAGGCATCCTTGTCATCGAACGCCGCATAGTCGTCCGCGAACCCTCGCCGTTTCAGCGGCTGACCTTTCGCGCGGCTATACACGCCCATCACGCCGCCACCGGGCGCCTCGACGATTCCCCAGTCGGCGGAACCGGTCAGCGGATCCGGATAAACGCGCCGCAGATGCCGCAACACGCGCGGCCCGCGCCGGTCGTCGACGAGCGCGTCGAGCGACGGCGGAAAGCGGCTGCCTTCCGCCGAGTTGTAGTAGCTCGCAATCGCGCGACACATCTGGTCGCCAACGAACATCAGCTCCGCCTCCCGCTCGCGCTGCTGGACGGTCTGCCAGGCCCGCGCGACCTGGGTCATCCCAAGCGCAATCGCGCCGACCAGCATCAGCACACCGAGATACGCGATGCCGCGCTCGCGCGGCCGCCCGTATCGCTCACCACGCGTCATAAGGACTCCCATCGACGGCTCGCCCCTTCGCGCCGCTGTGCACATCGCGTACACCGCCCGTATCGCCCTGCTGGATCACCCAGGTCGTACGCTTGCCCGTCAGCGGATCGAGCGGGACGTCATGCAGGTAGCGGCCATCGACAAGCGCCTGCAACGACTCCGGGTCCCGGCCGTGGTCGGCGCGATAGTCGTCGATCGACTCGCGAAGCGTCGTCAGGTTGTGACGCATCACGGTTTCCTTGGCGCGATCGCCTTGCTTCAGATAGCCGGGCGACACGAGTGCGGTCAATGTTGCAATGATCGCCATCACCACGAGCAATTCGATCAACGTGAATCCGCGCGCAGCGCGACGCCCCCGGCTACCACTGGTTGTACGGAACGCCATTGATTCCCTCCTCACGATTACTCGACCGGACGTCGAACACGTCCTTGCCGGACGAAAAGGATTCCGGATCGCTGTCATAGCCGCGCGTTTCCCACATGTCCTCGGGCGCCTTGCCGTCGCAGTCGCACATCGGATCGATCGGGATGCGCCTCAGAAAATAAAGGTGCGCACCGCCCGGATTCTTCTTGTCCTCGACGCCATCGACCAGCGTACGAAGATCCGGCGGATAGCCGCTGTCGTCGATGCTGCGCTCGATATGCCCGGCGTCGGACGCGCGCTTGTACGCGTCGAGCGCGGTTCGGATCGTGACGAGCGAGCGTCGTAATTCCGTTTCGTGTGCGCGACGCTTGGCGAGCTCGGCGAGCGGCAGCGCGACCGTCGCGAGGAGTGCGAGCAGCGTCAGCGACGCGAGCAGCTCAACCAGCGTGAAGCCGCGTGACGCGCGGGGGCGTCGACAGATCATGCGACGGCTCCCGGCCGCGCGACGCCTCGCCGCGATTTCGGCGAATCATCGCGCCATGCATAGGCATCGCCGTGCGTCGTATCCGGCGATGCTGCGGCTTGCTCGCGGTCACGCGCCCCCTGCGATCCTCGGGCATCCACATCACGCGTTCGCATCATGCCTGCCCCCGGCGGCCGCTCGGTGCCACCCGGCGACGTACCGGCGCGTCCCTCTGCCCGCCGTGCGTCTGCCGCGCCATCGGCGGACAGGATCGGATCATCGAGTTCCGGCGGCGCGGCATCGGCCGGTCGCGCCGACGAAGCGGCCGACTCGAGCGTCAGCGGCTCGGTCGTGACGCGTGTCTCCGTACCGGACAGGAACGTGGTCACCGCCGCCTCCGGCAGGTCGAGATTGCGCTCGATGTGCGGCGTGATCAGCAATACGATTTCGGATTTCTCGTCGACCGTCGCATTCGAACCGAACAGCCGGCCCAAGAGCGGCAATCGGGACAATCCCGGCAGCCCCGTGACGTCGGTGCTTTCGCTGCGCTTCACCAGACCGGCCAGAATTTGCGTCTCGCCGTTCTGCGCCGTCATCAGCGTCTCCGCATTGCGCGTGCCGAGCGAATAGGCGACGAGCCCCGTCTTCGTCGTCTCCTTCGACAGGATGCTGCTGACTTCGAGATTGACCTTCACGCTGACTTCATCGTTCAGGCTGATGCGCGGCTCGACCTTCAGACTCAAGCCGACGTCCTGGTAGTTGACCGATTCGCTGACCACGCCGTTCGCATTGGTGGTCGTCACGATCGGTACGCGCTCGCCGATCTTGATGTTCGCCTTCTCCATGTTGCGCACGCGGATCTTGGGGTTGGCCAGCGTCTTCGTCTTGCCCTGCTTCTGCAGCAAATTGATCGCCATCGACAACGCACCGGCCTCGCTCGACACGCCGACCCGGTCGCGATTGATTCGCAGCAGATCGCCGAGCGTCATCGGCGCGGACGCAACGCCGGCGAGCGCATCGAACTGGACCTTGCCGGGATACGCGACGCCTAGATCGAGCTGGTCGTTCATGTTGACCTCGAGCACCTGCACGTCGAGCGTGACTTCCGACTGCGGAATATCGAGGCCCATCACGATGCGCTCGGCAACGCGAATCGTCTCCGGCGTGTCGCGCATGACGACCGCATTGACCCGCTCGTCGACATAGATGTCCTTCGGCTTGATCATCTGGCGCAATGCGGTCATCACCGACTTCGCCTCCGCATGCGACAGGAAAAACGTGCGAATCGCGAACTCCGTGTAGTTGCGGGCCTTTTCAGGCTGCGACGGGTAGACGAGCAGCGTGTGCTTGTCGAGCACCTTCTTCTCGAGCTGGTTGGTGCGCAGCAGCAGGTTGATCGCATCCTCGGCCGTGGTGCGGCCGGCAAGCAACGTCGCCTGCTTGTCCATCTGCACGTCCTGGTCGAACACGAAATTCACACCGGACATCCGCGAAATCACATCGAAGATGCTGCCGATCGGCTGTTCCCGGAAATTGAGCGACACCGGCTTGCGCAACGTGTCGGCCAGCTGCGGCCGCGCCGTGCGACTCGGCTTCGACGCACGCAGCAATGCGCCGTGCAGACGTTTCGCCTCCGAATGATTCGGCTGCTCCGCGAGAATGCCGCGCACGATTTCAAGCGCCTCCATCGGATGGCTGTCGCGCAATCGCTCGGCCCGCAAGAAGTCGTCTCGCAACTGCTGGCCGCGTTCGACACGATGCAAGTCCTGCAGCGCCTTCAGGTTGCCCGGCTCCTCGCTCAACGCATTGCCGAGATGGCCGATCGCGGCCGCATAGTCGCCTTGCGCGGCCTGCGTTTCAGCCTGCGCAAGTTCGCCGCGGACGTAGTTCTGCTGCGCGACCGGCAACGCAATGGCCACGTCGAGATCGTTCGGGGCGGTGGCCTGCCGCGTCTTCAACGCAGCGAGCGCATCGTCGGAGCGTGGGGACGCCGGCGTTGCCGGTGTCGACGGGGTGCCCGCGCACCCCGTCAGCGCGAACGCCGCAAGCACCGCAAGCAAACTGATGGTGTATTTCATGATGAAGTCGGGAATCTCGTTTAATTCTGTTCAAGGCGTCGCTACCTGCAGCGGCAGCGTAAATTCAGTACCGGCCGCATCGGCGATCAACGCGCCGTGCTCGGTCACGCGCTTCAGCCGGTAGCCGTCTGAAATTTGTTCGCCCGGTGCGACCGCACCACGTACGTCGCAGCGGCGCTCGCACAGCAGCCGCAACACGAAACCATCGTCGAGGACAAGCACGCGTTGGGCACCGTCGTGCCATTCACCCGTCAGCGTGAACGGCGGGGCAACCGGCTCGGGATCCGTGGCGGGGCCGCTGTCGAACGACTCGTCATCCGGTCGACCGGACGGGCCGGGCGGCACGGCAGCCTCCGCCGGCTTCCCGAGCGATGCCCACTGTTGCGACGGGAATACGCCGACGACCGCTCGCGAGTCGGATTGCGAATCGACCGGCTCACTCGATGCAGCAACGGCGCCAACGGTCAGGGAAGCCGCCAACATCATGCGCGGCAGTAAACGAAATGCGGCGATCATGCGTCCGGCCCCAGAATGCTGACGCGTACATCGATCTCGAGCTGCACATCGTCGATATTGTCGCGGGCGAGCGTCATGCTCTCGACCCGTACCATCGGCTGATCCGAGATTGCACGCAGCGCGGCCCGCAAGTCCGCGTAGGTGCCGCTCGCCGCAATATCGATGGTCATCCGGCGCAGTTGGCCCTTCACCTCGACGTCGTGCCGGTACGTCGCGTGCTTGCGCTCGACGCCATTCCGTTCGAGCAGCTCGAACACGGCGTAGGCTTGTTCGGCAACGCGCAGCTTTTGCACATCCCGCAACGTCATGCCGCGCGTGTCACGCGGCGATCCCTGCTTCGCCAACGCGGAGAGTGCCCGGCTCGCGTCGGCGCGCGCTTCGACGAGCCTGTCCGCTTCCGGCTGAAAGTAGCGCACGTGTGCAATCGGAACCGCCGCGGCAACGATCGCCGCGGCGAAGCCGACGGCGCCGAGCCGGCGCCGGGTCACATACGCGGCCCAGCGCAGACGATCGCGGCACGTGTCGAAATCGAAACGAATATTCCAGTTCATGATGCCTCGACGCTCACACTGAAGAGGTAGACGTTGCGCCCCGCTATCGTCTGTATGCGATGCTGAAGCAGACCGACACGGCGTTTTTCATGCCGCTCATGCAAGCGTTCGACGAACTGGAACACCTGGGAGAGATCCGCTGCGCCACCTTCGATTCGTGCGCTACGCCCGGCCTTGTCGACCGTCAGCTGAGTCAACGCGATCTCAGGCACCCACGCGCGCTCGATCCAGTCGACGACCTCCAATCCGGATCCGTCCTGTTTCGCCCGCTGGTGGGCAAGCATGTGCTCGATGCGCTTCTGTTCCGGCGTCATGTTCTTCTGCCTGCGCCGTTCACGCTCTACCGCTCGCTGCCGCAGTTCGACATCGGCATCGATCTGCGCGACCTCCTCCTCGAGCTGCGCAATACGTGTCACGTTTTCCGCGACACTTCCCAGCGCGATGGCGGCGACGCCAAGCATCGCGACGGCCCATGGCCTGATTCGGCGTCGTGTGGACAGGAAATCCAGCGAATTCATTCCGGCTCCCCCTCCTGCGACAGCGGGTACAGCGTGGTACCGCTCGCGGAATCGGCAATGCCTGCCGTATCGGGCACACGCGTCGCATAGGTCTGCCCGATCAACGGCAGGCCGCTCATCAACGCCGCCGCACCGGCCAGATCGTCGACGCGCTGATCCGCGCGATACGGCAACGTGACGATGTCCGCCCATTCCCCATCACGACGGAACAGGCACGTCGCGACGTCGCGTTGGCGCAGCAGCACCTGGAGATCGCGCTCACGCATGAGCTTCCGATGCGTTTGCAGCGCGACCGACAGTACATCGCGGCACCCGGTCAATTTCCAGCCGGTCGCCCGGCTCGCCTCGATGCATCCGCGCAGCACGTCGTCGGACAACGCAACGGCAAGCCGCGCTCGGCCGAACCGCGCAGGCTCGATCCGGATCGCGAGCGGTATGCGCAACGCGCGGACGTCGAACAGCGCGCGTCCATAAGCACACCATGCGGCGTCCGACCACACGCCCGACTGCCAGGGCAACACGACCGCCTGCGCCCACGGATACGCGAACTGCAGGCGTACCCGGTTGAACAATGCGTTTCGCGCCTTCGGCAGGCCGCTGAGCGCCGCGGCGAACGCAAGCGCCGGCACGCCCTCGTGCGCGATGTCGATCAGCGGTCCGTCGGCGCGACGCGATGCACCGGCCCCGGTCCAGATACGCAGCCGGTGTGCGTCCACGTGCGCGAATGCGTCATTGAAGATCGATCGCACGCTGCACCTCCTGGAATGTCGTCAGCCGCTGCCGGACCGCTTCGAGACCTGCGTCGCGGATCGACTGGTAGTCTGCGTTGCTTGCGAGCGCCTGCATCCGCTTGTCCAGCGAGCGCTCGAGCAATGCGGACTTCATTGCCGCGTCCAGCGGCAGGACTTCCGCCAGACCGATCCGGCCGTGATACCCGGTACCACGACAGGTGTCGCACCCGGCGCCCGGCTTCACCACGTGACGCAAATCGTCAAGCGATGCGGCATCGAGGCAGTCGCTGCCGCCACCATGCGAGTCTCCGCACACGGTGCAGATGCGCCGCACGAGTCGCTGGGACACGACGCCGTTCAGCGCTTCGAGAAACGTAGACGGCTCGACGCCCATGTAGATGAAACGATCGATCACGCTGAAGCCGTCGTTCGCATGCACGGTCGACAGCACCCGGTGTCCCGTCAGCGCGGATTGCACCGCGATCGATGCAGTCTCTTCGTCGCGGATCTCGCCGACCATCACGGTATCCGGATCGTGCCGCAGAATCGCGCGCAAGCCGCGCGCAAACGTCAACCCCTTGCGGTCGTTCACCGGAATCTGAAGTACACCCGACAACTCGTATTCGACGGGATCCTCGATCGTGATGATCTTGTCGTCGCCATTGTTGATTTCGGACAGCACGGCGTAGAGCGTCGTCGATTTCCCGCTGCCGGTCGGGCCGGTCACGAGCATCAATCCGTATGGGCGATGGGCGAGATCGCGCACCCGCCGCGCGGTGCGTGCGTCGAAGCCGAGTACATCGAGGCTGACTTCCTGGCCGCGATCCGACTTGTCCAGCACGCGCAGGACGGCATTCTCGCCATACGTCCCCGGGATGATCGACACCCGGTAATCGATCTGGCGCCCTTGCAGCGCCACCTTGAACCGACCGTCCTGCGGCACGCGCTTTTCGGCGATGTCGAGCGAAGCGAGAACCTTCAGCCGTGACATCGTCTGGATCGCGATCTCGATCCCCGGGATACGCCTGATGGCCTGCAACACGCCGTCGATCCGGTAACGGACGGCGAGCCCGTCTGGCGCGGCCTCCAGGTGGATATCGCTCGCGCGAGCCTGAAGCGCATCGTACAGCGCCATATTGACCAGCCGGATGATCGGACTCTCGTCCTTCGCGATGCTCGACAACGTAATCGACTCGATCGCATGTTCGAGCGAATCGCCGCGCGCATCGAGTGTCACGTCGTCATCCATCAATCGCTCGTTCGCCTCGGCTTCTCCAAGCAGACGCTCGACTTCGCCCGGCACGCTCACCGCAAACGCGACCGGACGATGCGCAAAGCGTCCGAACAGCTCGTCCCGGGTCACACGTGCGAACGGATCGGCCAGTACGAAGCACAACGCATCGTCCAGCTCGACGGGCAGCACGCGCAGCGCCAGCGCATCAGCGAGCGGCAGCAGGTCGAACCGCGTGCGTGCCGCACGCAAGGCGTCAGGCCGGACCGCCCCGATGCCAAGCGACTCGGCCGCGTCGGCAAGCCGCGACGTTTCATTCGCCACGGCGTTCATCATGTAGCCCGCGACGCCCATGCCGGCCTCGTCGGCTTCGGCTTTCCAGCGTTCGGCAGCAGATTGCATTTGCATGTTCTCTTGTCCTTCTATTTGAATCGAACGGTCAACAGCGCCACGCCATGGTCAGCCGATGCTGTCCGCCAGTTCGAATACCGGCATGTAAAGCAGAACGACGACCGTGCCGACGATTGCGCCGACCGCGAGCATCAGAACCGGTTCGAATACCTTGCTGATCATTTCGATTGCCCGATCGATCTCGGCATCGTGGAACTGTGCGATGTGTTCGCACATGCCGGCTAGATCGCCACTCTGCTCGCCGACGCGCAGCAACCGTTCGGCGACCGGTGTGGTGAGCGCGTGTTGTGCGAGAACGGCAGACACCGTCCGGCCCGCACGCAACTCGACGAGCGCGGCGTCAAGCCGCAGGCAATATTGTTCGGGGAGCGCCCTGCCCGCCAGCTCGAGGGCCGTCAATGCCGGCGTTCCTCCGCCCGCGAGTAGGCCAACGGTTCGGTAAAAGCGTGTCAGCGCGAACAATGCAGCGACATCCCGCACCCTCGGCAGCCGCCACAACAGCATCCGGCCGAGCCGCTTCAATGCACCGCCGCGGATCGCAACGAAGCCGAACGTCACGGCGGCTGCTAGCGCGATGCAGATCGCGCCGCCGTGGTTCTTGAGCAGGTTCGACCAGGCGAGCATCGCTCGTGCGGTCGCCGGCAGCGTATTCATCGTTTCGAACACCGTGGCGAACCGCGGAATCACGAAAAACGCCATGAAAAGCAGAATCGCGCAACCGATCCCGATCACGAGCGCCGGATAGACGAGCGCACCCACCACACGCTTGCGGATATTCGCTATACGCGTCTCGTATTGCAGATAGCGCTTCAGCACGTGCGGCAGCTGGCCGCTGCCTTCCGCCGATTCGATCGTCGTGACGAGCAGGGCGGGAAACACGTCAGGCTGCCGCGCGAGCGCCACGGACAACGGCTGGCCCTCGACCATCACGGCGACGATGCGGTCCAGCACGGATTTCGATGCACGATCGTCGCCTGTCTTGTCGCGTAGCGCCTGCAGCGCTTCGAGCAGTACGAGCCCCGCATCGAGCAGCGTCGACAGCTCCTGCAAAAACAGTGCGAGGGCAAACGCAGGCCGTTTGGTCCGTTTTCCGAATCCCGCACGGCGATTGATCGTCACGACGATTCCGGCGGAAGGACCCAACTGCGCGCGGACATCGGCCTCGTCGATACCATGCGCGATCCGCTCCACGATACGGCCGTCGACCAGCAGTTGGACGTCGAACGCCTGCGTGCTCACCGTCGCCACCTCGCGAGCCTGATCATGTTCGCGGTGCGATCGCTCGTGAGCTTGCGATACACCTGCCAGACCTTCGTCGCATACGCCTTGCGCTCGGCCGTGCGGTTCGGTGCCGAACCGGCGTTGTACGCGCCGACCGCATTCCAGGTGTAACCGTGACGCTCGACGAAGCCGGCCAGGATGGATGCGCCGGTATCGATCGCCGTGCACGGCTCTTCGATCAACTGTCGTTTCGTGATACCGGCCTTGCTCAGTCGGGGCAGATGCGTGCTGTTGATCTGCATCAGCCCGAGGTCATAGGTACCGTTCCGGTTCCTGTTGAACGCGCGTGGATTCATCGACGACTCGATCTCCGCGATCGCCACGAGCAGCAGCGGATCGATGTCATGACGCTCGCCGGCCAGCGAGAAGCAGTCCTTCGCGACAGCGCTCGACGTACCCACTGCGAAGCCGACAGCCACGAGCAGTCGACGCACGAGCGCGCCGCGCTCAAATACCGTAGACAAGATCTGCATCGACGCCGCTCCCGCCTGGTCTTCCGTCACGCCCCAGCGACACGATTTCCGCCTCGCTGTCGCGGCCCGGCACGTTCCATTGATATGCCCGCCCCCACGCATCCTTCGGAACGGCTTTCGCAAGATAGGGGCCGTTCCAGCCGTCAGCGTCCTGAGGCATGACGACGAGCGCATCGAGCCCTTCGTCCGGCGTCGGGTAGCGCCCGGTATCGAGACGGAACTGGGTAAGCGCATCGCCCACCGTCTTCATCTGCGCCTCGGTCGATTTCACCTTCGCCTTGTCGACCTGCGAGAATAGCTTCGGGCCCACGTAGCCGGCCAGCAACGCAATGATGAGCAACACGACCAGCAGTTCGAGCAGCGTGAAGCCCTTTTGCGCGCGCGACAATCTGCCCGCGCGCAACGCACGATTTGATTCCAAGATTTTTTCCTCGGTGGAAGTAATGCGGATTCCGAATGAAATCCGGCTTGGCGCGAACGCCTGCTTCGAAGAAGGATGTGTCGTGGGCGTGGACGCACAGCGCCACGCAAGCGCCGGCCGGGCAGCAACCCGGCCGGCGAAGGGATCAACATCAACCCGCTATCGAAATGCGGCCGCGCATCCGGTGGGTGCCCTGGCCGTTGCTTTCATTGCATGGCACTCACTTGCCGCAAGTACCGAGATCCTTCCAGACCTTGCCCGTATGGTCGGCGCCCGTCGTCTCCGGATTGCCCGGAGCATCGCCCCGCGTCCACCAGCGTGCCTCGTAGATGCGCCCGTTGCGCACCACCTTCGCGCCGCCCGTGTACGCTTCGCCCTGTTGCCATTCGGCATGGCAACGTACGCTCTCGCCGTGACCGGATTCGTCGACGAACCTGAATGTGGTCGTTTCCTGCTTCAGCGTGCCGCCTTCGATTTGCGACGTCGCGACCGCCGTGTGGGTGCCCGGCTTCGCATTCGCGACGCCGACGTTCAGATCGCCGTGCAGTCGCATCGTGGCAGACTTCGAACCGACCAGCGCGTTCGCCGCGTCATAGACCTTGACCGTCACATGCGTGTTCTTCGAATGGTTGAATTTCAGGAAGAATTTCGCGAGCGCCTTGCCGTTCTGGATCCTGAACTCGGGGTTCGAGGTCATGCTGAACCCTTCGTCGAGGCCGACGTCCTGCTTCTTGTCGATCGTGGTTTCAGTGCGAATCACACCGCCGCCTTTCTTCGCAAACACGTCGTTCTTGCCGAGCGCGGGCGCGATGCGGCCGTCACGCGAAATGCCCGCGATCAGGTTCGCCGCCTGCGTGCGATTGATTTCCTTGGCCAGCAGCATCGGCCACATGTTGCGCTCACCCTGCTCCGCCGTCGCAATCGTCACCGTCGTCTTCATCGACGGCACCTCGCCGCTCGCCTTGAACACGCGGTTCGTCACCTTGTCGCCGGCCTTCAGGTCCATCGTCGGCGCGATGTTGCCGACCGCCGACCAGGACGGTTTGTCCGGATCGGTATGACTGCCGTCCGACTTGATGTTCAGGTCGGCCACGTTGTAGAACATGCCTGCCGTGTCGCCGACCTCCCAGGTCGTCAGCATCACGTGGTAGCCACTCCGATCCGACGGCAGCGTGCAGACGTGAGGCCCGATCTGATCGGCCTTCTTCATCCCGCCATCGATCGTGCAGAACGGCGTGAGGTCGAGTTGGTCTCGCGTGATCGGTCGATTCGGATTCCATCCCTGTTTCGTCAGATAGTATTTGAATCCCTTCGTCACGTGCGGTGCCGTGAAGACCCACTTGAACTTGTGCGTGCCCGGCTTGATGTCATTGATCTTCCAGCGATCGACGGCCTGTTCGTTCAGCTCGCTGAATTGCGGCACGCCGCCACTCGCGATCTGGCTATCGGGCGCGCCACCTTGCGGGAATCCCTGTTTGCCTTCGATGCTCTGAGGCTCCCAGGTGACCGAGCCGCAGTTGAAGTTCTGAGCCGGGCCACGCTTGGAACTGCAAAGCAGATTGCGAGACGGCGGATCGGCAAGATACCCGTGCGCGAACGCTTGCTGGGTAAAAAACATCGCCGCGCATACGGCGAGCGGCGACAACCTGGCAGCGGCGTAATACGTAGACTTCTTCGTCATGGTTCTTTTCAGTAGATTCGATGTGCCGATAGGGTCTTCGACAGGGATTGATCTGTACCGGCAATGAATCCGGCGGGATTGCGCCGTACCTGCACGCGCATCGCAGTTTCGTCGGCCATCGCTCCCGCGCCCACGTTCCTGAACTTTTTCTGAACCGGGGGCGGCCGCTCACGCGTTTTCGTCAAGCATTCGTCAAGATTGTTAGGCATGCGTCGGTCAAGAGAAAACACTGCGCACGTCTTCTCGGACACTCTCCTACTCTCATCAGGACGATGCTCAAATTGAATCAAAAAAATCCATATTCCTGTCAAACCGCGCGCGCAAGCCGGGTCAGGACGCTTCCTATCGCGGTGCTCGCGGCCGCGAGCACACTGTGTTTCGCGAGCCATGCGCTTGCCGCCCCCGGGAAGCCGTCGCTCAAATCCTATGAAATCACCTCGAAGCCGCACGGGTTCGTCGAGATCGACTTGCAAAAGGCCATGGGCGGCGGCCCGACCTACAAGGACGTCGTCAAGCTGAACAAGAAGGTCGGCGTGCCGTTGCCGTTCGATATCTGGAGCAACGGCACCGCCGTGAAGGCTGTCGCGGTGGTCAACGGCGTCGTCGATCCGGCGTCCGAGGTCAGGATGACGCCCGGCGGCACGCAAAGCGGCCAGGTGGTCGCGAACGTGAAGACGCCCGGCGTGAAGAAAATGCAGGTGCGCGTGACCGACGCAAATGGTGCATCGAGCGACAGCGCCCCCATCGACGTGACCGTGTTCGATACGCTTCCCGAACTGGCGGACGACCTGCCCGACAACGCGAGCAAGGCCAACAAGCCGTACAAGAACACCTCGGGCTCGGTGGTCGGCACCTACTTCGCATCGTGGTCGATCTACGATCGTCACTACAACGTCGACAACGTGCCGGTCGAAAACCTCACGCACATGCTGTACGGCTTCATCCCGATCTGCGGCGGGCAGAACGTGAACGGATCGCTCGCGCATGACATGCCGAGCTCGTTCAATACCCTGCAGCAGAGCTGTTCGGGCCTGCCCGACTTCAGCGTCACGATTCACGACATCTACGGCGAAATCGCGAAGGCGCTGCCGGGCCAGGGTGCGAACTCGAAGCTGAAGGGCGTGCTCGGCCAGATGATGGCCGCGAAGAAGCGCAACCCGCAGTTGAAGATCCTTCCGTCGATCGGCGGCTGGACGCTGTCCGATCCGTTTTTCCAGATGCATGATCCGGCCAAGCGGAAGGTGTTCGTCGATTCCGTCGAGCAACTGCTGCGCACGTGGAAGTTCTTCGACGGCGTCGATATCGACTGGGAATTCCCGGGCGGCAAAGGCGCCAATGCATCGATCGGCAATCCGCAGACGGATGGCGCGCTGTACGTGACGCTGATGAAAGAGTTGCGACAGATGCTCGACAAGATGTCGAAGGAGACCGGCAAGACGTATCAGCTGACGTCGGCGATCGGTTCGGGGCAGGACAAGATCGGCGTGGTGAACTACAAGGACGCCACGAAGTACATGGACTACCTGTTCGACATGACGTACGACTTCTACGGTGCGTTCAGTCTGACCGAGCTGGGTCATCAGACCGCGCTGTATGCACCGGCCTGGAAACCGGATACCCGCTACACCGTCGACAACTCGATCAAGGCGCTGATTGAGCAAGGTGTCGATCCGAAGAAACTGGTGGTCGGTACCGCCATGTACGGGCGTGGCTGGACCGGCGTGTCGGGCTACACGGACGACATTCCGTTCACCGGCACGGCGAAAGGCCCAGTCGCCGGCGGCTGGGAGCCGGGCGTGCTCGACTACAAGGCGATCGCGGCAAAGATGGTCGGCCCGAACAACACGGGTATCAACGGCTACGAGTACCGTTACGATCAGCAGGCCGAAGCGCCCTATGTCTTCAACAAGAGCACAGGCGATCTGGTTACCTTCGACGACGAGCGGTCCGTAGTCGCAAAGGGAGAATATGTACGCAAACAGCAGTTGGGCGGATTGTTCTCGTGGGAAATCGATGCGGACAACGGCGACATCCTGAACGCGATGCACAAGGGCCTGGGCCACGACGGCGGCCATACGGGCAACCGCGCGCCGATCGCCAATGCCGGCGCCAACCTGACGGTGACCGGAGCGAAAACGATCTCGCTCGACGCATCGCAGTCGCGCGATCCGGACGGCGACAAGCTGACGTTCAAGTGGGAGCAGATCGGCGGCGATTCACTGAAGATCGGCAATCCGACGAGTGCGAAAGCGACCGTGGACGTGCCCTCCGTCAAGCAGGACACGAAGTATACGTTCCGTGTCACGGTCACCGATCCGGCCGGTCTGCATGACAGCGCGCAGGTCGTCGTGACAGCCAGGGTCGATTCGTCAGAGGACCCGACACCGGTGAAGAACCATCCGCCCGTTGCACGCCTCGACGGTCCGGCAACGGTCGCGGCCGGCCAGAACGTGGTGCTCTCCGCGGAGAAATCGACCGATCCGGACGGCGACAAACTGACGTTCGAATGGTCGGTCCCGTCCGGGATCAACGCACAACCTGCCGGTGCAACGTTGCGTTTCAGCGCACCGTCGCTGCCGAAGAATCAGTCGTTCGCCTTCTCGGTCAAGGTGAGCGACGGCAAGCTGTCGTCCACCGCGACGCACACGGTGATCGTGAAAGCAAACGAGTCGGGCGGTGGAGAGAAAGGCAAGCACCCGGCGTACAAGCCAGGCGGTCCGTACAACGCCGGCGACATCGTATCGAACGCGGGCAAGCTCTACCAGTGCAAGCCGTTCCCGTACAGCGGCTGGTGCTCGGGCTCGCCTGCAGCCTATGAACCGGGCAAGGGCTTCGCATGGAACGATGCATGGAAGCTCTATGGCGACGATACAGGCGGTGGGGGTGGCGGTGGGGGTGGCGAGAGCGACGACCATCCGCAATACAAGGAAGGCACCCAATACAAAGCAGGCGACATCGTGTCGAATCAAGGCAAGCGGTATCGCTGCAAGCCTTTCCCGTACACCAACTGGTGCTCGATGTCCGCCTGGGCGTATGAGCCCGGCAAAGGCAGCGCGTGGGAACAGGCATGGGAGGAATACACGAAATAACGTGATCCGGCCGTAACCCCGGCTGCGGCGTGATGAGCGCGCCGCAGCCGGACTATCTCTGCCCGGCTCCGCTATCGCCGGAACATCCCACTGCTTCAATGCGATATTGAAACCAGGACATTCCCATGAAAAAAAAGTTTGGCGTGCTGCTTGTCAGCGCAATGTTCGGATCCGCATCAGCCTCGCCTTCCGCGCCCATTGCCGGGACGGACTATGAGGTAATGACCTCCCCCGTGCCCGTCTCGGCGCCCGCCGGCAAGATCGAGGTCATCGAATTCTTCTGGTATGGCTGCCGACACTGCCATGCCCTCGAATCGGCCATCAAGCCCTGGAAAGCAAAATACGCGGGCACGATCGAATTCAAGCGCATCCCGGTCGCGTTTCATCCGAGTTACGCCGCTCATTCGCAATTGTTTTATACGTTGTCCGCACTCGGCGTTTCCGACAAGATCGATTCAGCCGTCTTCGATGCGATTCTCACGCGCCGCAACTATCTGCTCTCACCTCAAGCGCAGGCCGACTTCGTCGCGACACAAGGCGTCGACAAGTCCAAATTCCTGAATGTGTACCATTCGTTCAGCGTGCAGGCTCAGGTTGGGCAATCCGCGGCGTTGCCGAAGCGATATGCGATCGACGGTGTACCTACCCTCGTGATACAAGGCAAGTACAAGACCGGGCCGGCCTATACGAAAAGCATTGAAGGCGCCATTTCGGTTGCGGACTATCTCGTGCGACAGGTCCGCGACAAAAAGCTGTGAGCTGCCACGCATGCGTCGAATCGACTGCGCAGCGGCCGATTTTCTTGCTTGCGGATTGAAGTAAATCGAGATCGCGAACCGACTACGCGTCACCCATGCCCGGCATCCGGATCATGAATTCGGTACCCTCGCCGATCCGGCTCGACACGTCTATTCGTCCGCCATGCCGGTCGATCACGGCTTTCACGAACGGCATCCCGAGCCCCACCCCGCCATCGACGTCACGCCGGCGCTCTGCCTGGAAGAACGGCTCGAACAGCCGACGCACGCTGTCCTGAGACATGCCGATACCCTGATCGCGAACATGAAGCGTGAAATGGTTCGCGTCGTCGGCAGTCACCCACACCTCGATCTGCGTACCCGTTGGCGAATACTTGACCGCGTTGTCGAGCACGTTGACGATCGCCCGCTCGAGCATGTCCGGATCGCCCATCACCAGCGCATCCTCGTCCCCGGCATTCGGACCAACCAGCATGATGGATTTTTGCTGCGCGCGCACGCTGATATGGTCGATCGCCTGCTCGGCAATGTCGTTCAGCAAGATGGGCACGAAGTGCTCCTGCACCAACTGCTCTGCACGCGATAGCTGCATGAACCCGTTTGCCACGCGTAGAGAGTAATCGGCCTGCTGACGCAGATCGCGCAGGAATGTCTCGTCGCTGCTGGTGCCTGACTCGAGCGTCTGCACCCCTCGGCGCTCGATCAGCGCGAGAATCGACGACAGCGGGCTGCGCATGTCGTGAGCGATATGGCGCAGCACCAGTTGGGCGTGTGACACGCCGCTCTTCAGGTCGGCAACGTCGATCAGGCAGACGAGGTGCGACGGCGCGGCTTCCGGGCCGGCGGAGGATTCGCTCGACGTCTCGGACAACAGCTCGCAAGTCAGCAGATGATCGCGGCCATTCCAGCTCATCTCTCGCTCGACATTGGAGCGGGAGCGAATACTTTCCGCGACGAGCATCTCGATCTTCGTCACCGGCGCTTCGACTGTTGCGTCGCCTTCCACGTGGGCGTTCATCACCTCGGCAGCCTTGGCGTTGCACACCGCCACTTTGCCCCCGATCGTCAAAAATACCGGGTACGGCAGCTGGTTGATCACGTCGACGTAAAGCTGCTGCCACGCGCGAACCTCTCGCATCGCCGCCTTGACGTCCCTCAACTCGCCAGCCCCCTTCCCGAACGCCTTTGCCGAATTCGTTCGCAGGGTGCCAATGGACGCCGCAATGGCGCCCAGCTCCGCGACCTCCCGACGAAGCAAGGCCACCATGCGCCCATGCCGCTCCCAGGCAAAGAAGCCGTAGAGTACCGGCCACACGAACGGCAACAGCCCGACCGGTAGCCATATATGGAATGCGAGCAACCCCAACGGGATGAGAAACAGCAACATGCCCCAGCCGAGCGCGGCGATGTGCATCGCCCGGCCGGGTACGAACATGCAGTTCAGCACGAGACCGAACGTCAGCAACAGGAAGAGCGGTATCGTGACCGAGCTGGGCAGCTTATGCACGAGATGGCCATTCTCGACGGCCTCCGTAATCAACGCATCGAGCTGCGCATGCGATACGTTGTCGGTATTGAGCGATGAAACTTCGTAACGCCCCTCGCCCAGCCACGCCGAATGGCCGATGAAGACGATCTTTCCCGCGAAATCCGAATCGGGTATACGTCCGTCCAGCACATCGAGATACGAGTACTGTGCAAGGTCCTCCGGGCCGTGCAGCATCGCCAGCACGGCGTCGGTACGCACCTGCCCGACCGCGACCGCGTGCGCCTTCATATAGCGCTTGGGATCGACCGGCGGCACAACGCCGGCAACGCGGAGCGCTTCAAGGGCCGCATGTGGATAGACGCGATCGCCAATGCGCGCATAGGGCACGAATCCCTCCACGACGCCGAAGTGCCCGATCGTGATGTCACGCTGGCCAATACCCGCCGCCACGTCACGAAGGGTCGGCCCGGGCAACAGCATGTCGACGTTTCGCGTTCTTTTCCTGCAATCCGGAAATGTCAGCACGACCTTGCCGTTTTCGCGCATGCCCTGGATAAGGTCGAGTTCGGTGGAACAGGGTACGAATGGAAGATCGAGCACGACGGCGCGTGCTTCTTTCAGATGAGCGAGCAGCTTCTGCGGGTGATCGAGCCGGTCGTGCAACCCGAGCGCCTCGAGCGTCGGCTCGTCGATGTTGATGACCGCGACGTTGCTCGAATGACCGCGCTCGTAAAACTCCTGCATCGCATCGAACAAGATCCGGTCAAAGGCGCCGGATACGACGCTGACGCCCGGATGCCCGCTCAATGCGGCAATCGCGAGCATTGCGACAACGGCTAACCCGCGCACCGGCCCCAGCCGAGCGAAATTTTTGAAGAAATACCGAATGAACGCGGACAAGCGGCGCACGGCTATTGCGAGTCGCCAGGGAGGTGCTCGCGCGCGAGCACGTCCGACTTCGCCGATATCGCTTCCTGTGCGCGTTCGAGCCGATAGCCGTAGCCGTAGACCGTCGTGATCACCATGCCGCTCTTCAATGCACGCAACTGCAGCTTGCTGCGCAAGCGACTGATGTAGGTTGCCAGCAACACGTCCTGCCTGCGATCACGCCCGCGCCGCCACTCGACGAGCTGCGCATCCAGTTCGTCGATGCGCGCTTTCAATTGCATGCGCCGCTGCGACAAAGCGTTGTCGATATCGTCCATCGCATCGAACTCGGCCTTCAATGCATTCAGCTCGCCAGTCAAGGCCACCGCCTCTTCATCCTGTTCGGCTTCGACGAACCTGCGCAATACGTCCTTGGTCACGATGCTTCCCGCGCTCTTGAACAGACAATGGGCCAGGTCGAATTCGCGCTGCTGCAACTTCGGCAGTTCCTCGCCTCGCCATACGACACGGAGGGATGCCGGATCCAGTTCGTAATCGCCGACCACAAGACGCTCGGCGACCTGCATATCCGGATAATATTTGCGCAATTGCGCTGCAATCCGCGCGAGCAGCACCCGCTCCGCCGGCGGCTTGACGATGTAGTCGTCCGCACCCTGCTCGAGGCCGTGCACGATATCGCGAGCATCGTCGTGCTGCGTGATCATCAAGATCGGCAAGGCATATTGCAAACGTGCCCGAACACGCTTCAACACGTCGATGCCCGACATGCCTGGCACGTCCCAGTCGAGCAACAGCATGTCGAACCCCTCATGCTCGGTAAGTTCGAGAAAGCGAACGCCGTCATCCCTGACCACGGCGTGGTAGCCCGCGTTTTCAAGCCATGTCACCAACGTTTTCGCCTGTGCAGCGTTATCTTCGAGTATGGCGATACGAGTTGCTGATGCGCGGCCCGGAAGTGTGCTCATAGGTTCTTCCCGTCCAGTGAGTTAGCGTACAGCCGTATCAGATATACGGATGCCACTATATTACCAATCCGTCGAGTTCGGAGGGCATGGCCCGATAACGCTGTCCGCGGGCCATCAACGATCCAAACCTTACTCGTCGCTCTCAGCCGAGCTCGTCTCTCCACTGAAGGAATCCGGAATCGGCGAACGATTGGAGCTTGCCACGAGGCGCTGCAGACGTTCCTGCCCGCCTCCATGTAGGAATCTTCGGTACGGCCGCAAGTTGTGCGTCGTGCCGCCCAGCACACGTTCAACGATCGCACGCCGCCGGTCGAGACGCAGGCACGGCTGATTTTCCTCGGCCCCTCTGATGCATGTGTCAAGCGCCGCCTCGGCACGGCGATAGGGCCCGAAATATTGGATCAACTCCCATGTCCGCTTAGGCCACCCGTGCGCTGCTGGTCTACAAAGTCGTCCGATCTGAGGTCAGTTGAGTCTCCTGTCCAGGTTCAACCACTGGGCGATTGCGCCCTAGGCGCTCGGGGCACCGGCAAATTCATCGGAAACTACTGCAGACAGCGTAGATAAGTCTAGCGCTAAACAATATGCAGCGATTATCGCCACAAAAAAGTGGCCGCGCCCGCGCTGAAGAGACAGGCAGTGAGCTACATCGTGGATCACTACGGTCTTCCGACGCAGCGGGCGTGCCGGCTGGTCAAGCAAGCTCGCAGTACCTACTACTATCGCAGCGTCAACTGCGTTCGAAGCGGCCCAAGCGCCGCAAGATGGTGGTGTCGCGCCGCGAGCGTTGCGTGTCGGTTCGTCCCAATGAAGTCTGGAGTCTGGACTTCGTAGCGGACCAGTTAGCCGACGGCAGCCGCTTGCGCGCCCTGACGGTCGTCGACCTCTTTAGTCGTGAAGCGCCGGCCATTGAAGTAGGCAAGCGCTTGCGTGCCGAGGACGTCGTGTCAGTGCTGAATCGTTTGGTGGCTCAGCGCCGCGCACCGAGGTTCCTGTTCGCCGATAACGGCGCCGAATTCTCGGGTCGCCTGCTGGACATGTGGACCTACCACTACAAGGTGCAGATCGACTTCAGCCGGCCAGGCAAGCCCACCGACAACAGCTTCATCGAGACATTCAACGGCTCGTTCAGGGACGAATGTCTGAACCTGCACTGGTTCGAATCGTCGGCGGAAGCCAAACGGGAGATCGAGGCTTGGCGCCGCGACTACAATGAGACTCGACCTCACATGGCGCTCAAAGAGCTAACACCGAGTGAATTCGCCCGGCAATACAGCCTTCGGCCTACGGCCGAAGGCTCATGAAAGACCGAACACTAACGCTCGGCACTGTCCAAGAAATCCGAGCGGTTCACCCCTAACGCTTGACGAAACACATAGCCCCCGATTATCGGGCGACGGACGTCATCGATAGATTTCCCATATTTTTGATTCTCATTGCATTGCTACAAAACTTCGGGAGATTGATCACTGCGTTTATAAGAAAAAGAGGCCTTCTTGTCTTTTGACGTTGGAAGGGTGATTGAAACAACAGGAACTACTATTCCATAGTCCCGGTAAAAATTTTTCTGATCGGTTTTGGCATTGATCAGGGCTTGACTATCTCCAGCTATGTAGAAAAATGAATGAATCGGAAGTTTTTCACCATTGTTTTGCTTCCATGTGGCCACGCGTAGCTCGTTTTGGGTTTCCCACCACGGCGAAAGCATTTTGTTCCTTGCTAGAATGCTTTGATAAAAATGATCTGCGATGCCGAAGTGCCCTTGGGTGACATCCCAGCCACATTGATCGCTGTATTTGATTTTTAACGAATTGAAATGCTCCATCCATTTTTGAGCATCTGTAATTCCCTGGTCGATGCAAGGTCGGCTTTCATTGGGGTAAGTGCTGGACGCCCCGCAGCCGTTTCCGGCGCGTCGGTCGGTACCGCCATCCATTGAATAGGCGCAAAGGACCATTACGCTGTCTTTACCTTGAAGTTTGCTGAACCCAGGATAGAGTATGAACCCATTTTTATAACCGAAAGCAAGATGTGAAAAATTATTATCGGCTCTGATCCAAGAGAAAGAAACTCCACCACCGGCTTGCGAGGCCGGGCTTGGATTCCACGGCCGGAAAGAGGGACTCTCTACGGTGGCGCGCAACATGACTCCGCTACACAGGAAAGCCGGCCGATACGGCCCGCCGCAGCTCCTCGGAGTTCTGTAATACCAATTATGTAGTTGGCTGATCGCAATAGGTCCGACGTAGTCGATGACTTTTTTGTCCGCCTGAGCGACGGCGTCTTTTGCGGCAGCGGTCTGGCCGAGAAAAAAGATTGCCACCAAAGATATAAATGATCTAATCAAGTAATTCATAGTGATTTTTTGAATATGAAAATTCGCCGATTTATTCTTATTGATACTTCCAATCTCCATCTTGCTGTTAGATTAATTCCTCCACATCGTTTGAAATGTTTTAGAGAACGTCGTGTTTTGACGTAAAGTTGTTCGCAGTAGAAAGGTTTGGAGATTTGCGGCGACGTGTCATCCGGCGCGATTGCACGTTACCTGCTGGTCGAAGCGCCATACCAAGTCCGGCCGCCAGATCGGATATGCTTGGTTTGCCCTCCGGGGCCAACAGCAAACCACGGGACTTGCGTTGCAAGCAGGCGTTGCGCAACGTTCGCAAAGAGAGATCCGCTTGCATGTCCGTGGGCATCGATCATCGACGATGCGTCGGCGTGTCAAGTTGTGGATCGATGCTCGAAACAGCCGGCCCTCGTTAGTGAGCACGAGCAACGTCGTCCACTTGCACCCGATTCGGTTGCCAGCCACCGAAACACCGAGATTCGGCGCCCGCGAATGCTATGCGTCGAGTCCGTCGTGATACGACGGAGCCGCATGTCGGTCGGCGTAACCGTTGGTGCACGGATGACACCCGAGCGGTCAGCCCTCACCGTTGTCGGAAAACGCGAAATTACCGCACGATGCGGGCAAGACTTTCGCTGTCGCAGCGGCCATATTGATGGCAGCCATTCCGCTTCCAGAACCTCGCCGGCCTACGCGTCAATGGCGAAATCGACTGCGTGAAATCGACAATGCCTGACATGGTCGTCTCATGCCGTACCGGCCATGGTGTGGCGGGCCCAGCTGCCTGTCGCCACACTCCCCATGCGCGAGGGCGCCATTTACCGCGCTAAGTCGACCTGCTATCGATGATTGACATTGAAATCGCCCCCCATTTATACAACCGCACGACCGGTACGATAGCGCGCCCATCCAAAAATGCCGCTGGATAATTCTGGAATTCAAAAAATTTTCAAAATTACAACAGTATTTCGACTATGTATTGAGGCCAGCCTCCCGGTGCCGGTATTCTGCTGCCGGCACGGACGTTGCTATTTTATGGAAATGATGATGTGCGTGTAGTTTTGGGGTGAACTGCGTCGCACAAATTAATCGGCGCCGTGCGTTGCGTTTTCCTCGCACTGCATATGCCTCGAATTCATGTGCTTCACTTCTATATGTACATTTCTGCAGAAGGAAAAATTAGAAAATCCAGACAGCGTTTTTTGTCACAAAAGATCTGATTGGCGAATTATGCCCGTTAATTCGCTGGATTTTTTTTGACCGGTGCAAAAAATTCACTGGATAGCCGAATTTTTTCTCGAATCAAGGCACTTAAATAAATTCGCAACGGCTTGGAATGGCATCGCCTTCCGGGTTTTCAATTTTGGCGAATTATTGCAATGGTTATTGGCCTGTATTTTAATTATTGGAATTGACTGGCATGCGATGTAAGTTTGTTTCGAGCGTGATGTTGCATGTGGGAGCACGCGAGCTGTATAAGGTCTCACTTGTCCTTGCAACGGCCGTTGGTGGTGGGTGTGGTGGCCTGTTTTCTCCCGCTGCGTATGCGCATGATCCGTATATTGGATACCAAACCCCGGTGGACAGTAATTGCCTGAATAGCGACGGGCAATTTAAAAACTGTGCCCGATGGGATAATCCAGATTATAGAGGCGTGCGCGGGGCTCATTTGTCCCAGATGGCGGGTCGGTATTTTTCTTATCTCACCTCCGGTAACGGGGCGGACACGTATTTGTGGTCAGGCGTATGGGCGGGAAGCAGGTCGGCTGGGCTGTTTTATGGTGACGATCCGTTCAGGGCAAATCGCGTAGTGGTCGATGCCGAAGGAGCGACCATCACTGGCAATCAGGTTGTCTTGTCGTCCAGGACGGGGATCAGCGTTTCGGGTTCCAGAGTCACCAATGTCAAGAACGGCGGGCATGCCGGTGATGCAGTCAACGTCAACCAGCTTTCGAGGGTGGCGAACGTGCTTGGTGTGAACATCGACGCCAACGGCTACGTAAAGGCGCCAACATATCGAGTTGGCGACAAAGCGTTCGACAACGTCGTTGATGCGATCGCGGCGGCCGCCGATAGCGGTACGGATCCGGATGCGGTCGTTTATGACGATTCCGCAAAGAGTTCGATCACGCTTGGCGTGAAGGGCACGACGTTGAAGAGCGTCGCGACCGGCACGGTGAGCGCGACGAGCATGGAAGCGATAAACGGTTCGCAATTGTACCGTGCGTCACGGAGCGTTGCGGCGGCGCTGGGTGGCGGTTCGACGGTGGACGCGGCAGGTAACGTGACGGCGCCCCAGTATCGCATTGGCGGCAAAGCATACGGTAACGTCGGCGACGCGATTGCGGCAGCCGCGGACAGTGGCGGCGGCATGGATCCGAATGCGGTGGCATACGACGATGCCGCCGGGAGCACGATAACGCTGCGTGGCAAGCGTGGCACGACGTTGAAGAACGTCGCGGGAGGCACTGCGGATACCGACGCGGCCAATGTGGGGCAATTGGCTGCCGCTACGCAGCCGATACGCGATGAGCTGGCTGACGTCAGCCTTGCCATGAAGTCCATCAACATCAAGCCGCAAGGTGTGTCCGCGGTTGCGACGGGAACCAATGCCGTTGCGATCGGCGGGGGTGCAAATGCGATAGCGGACGGCTCGATCGCCTTGGGTGCCGGCTCGCGCGTGACCGGGCCCAGTTCGGTCGCGATCGGTATCAATTCGGTCGCACAAGAGGCAAATCAAGTGTCGGTTGGCGACGTGGGGCGCGAGCGCCGCATTTCGAACATGGCGGCGGGTACGAGAGGTACCGACGCAGTCAACTTGAATCAGCTGACGGATGCGATTGGGAAGGTATCGAGCCGAGCAGACAAGCTCTCTGCCGATCTGGAGTCGCGACGCGGCTTGCTGGTTGCCAATCCCGTTGTCGTCGACGAGCAACGTTTGTCGAATTTCGTGCTGATCGACGGTCAGGGCGCTGATGGTAGCCTGCCGAACGCGGCGGATATCGCCGGCGGCGACCCGGAGAGTACGACTTCGGCTGCAATCGGTGTCGGCTCGGTTGCCGCGGGGGCAGACACGATTGCCATTGGCTTGCGTACCATGGCGATCTCGGACAACTCCGTGGCGATCGGCAACATGGCGCAAACGGGAGCCGAGCAGCCATACTCTGTGGCGATCGGATCACATGTGACGACGAATGGAGCCAGTGCGCTTGCAATTGGTTCGCAGGCGAAGGCGAACGGCGAGAACGCGATCGCAGTCGGCAATAACAATGTGCAGGCGATCGGGGAGAGTTCGATTGCGATCGGCAATGGCGCCGAGGTCGTCCTGGGCTCGACGAATGGCATTGCGCTGGGCACGGGGGCGAACGTTACCCGGACAGTGGCCGACGCGATGGCGCTGGGCGCGAAAGCCTTCGTGGAAAACGGGGCGAACGGCGCAGTGGCCCTGGGGGCGGGCTCCCGGGCGAGTCGAGCCAATACCGTTTCAGTGGGCAGTGCTGGAGGCGAGCGCCAGATCGTGAACGTTGCGGCGGGTACGCAAGGTACCGATGCAGTGAACGTGGCGCAGTTGCACGGCACGGCTGCGAGTCTTGCTAGCGTGATCTGGGGCGACACGACGGTCGATGAAAGCGGCCACGTCGCGATTCATTCGATTGAAGTGAGCGGTCACAAGTACGCGACGGTATCGGAGGCTGTGCAGGCGGCTGCCTCGTATGGCGCCACGGATTCGCTGGCGGTGCGCTACGATCTCGACTCGCACGGTAATCGGAACTATGGCTCGGTGACGCTGGGCGGCCCCTCGGCAGCGCCGGTGATGCTGACCAACGTGGCCGATGGCAAGAGCCGATACGACGCAGTGAACTATGGCCAGTTGTCGTCGCTGCAAAGCGACTTCGAAAACCGAATGGGCGCGATGGACGATCGCGTCGGCAAGATCGAAACCGGTATCGGCGAATCGCGCGGTGATAGCCGGATCATGACGATGACTAATCTGCGCAGTGACGATGACGGCATCGGCACCGGCTCGGGTTCCGTTATCAGGAGCGATGCCGCAGGCACCACGGCAATCGGTGCGGATTCGGCGGTGCAAGCGTCGGGCGGGACAGCAATCGGCGCCGGGGCGGATGCACGTGCAGTCAATAGCACTGTGATCGGGCAAGCTGCATCAGCTCACGGCGAGAACAGTACGGTGGTCGGCCAGGGCGCGACAGCTTGGGGTAATAACAGCATTGCAATTGGTGCAGGTTCCGTTGCAGACGCGGACAACGCCGTCTCGTTCGGCAACAGCGCCACGGGCATGACGCGCACGCTGACCAACGTGTCGGCCGGTGTCACACCGACGGATGCGGTCAACGTCCAACAACTCAACGAATCGGTGAGCGGCCTGCGGTCGCAGATCGAACATGATCGTGCAGATGCAAATGGAGGCACCGCGTCAGCCATAGCCATCGCGTCGCTGCCGCAAGCGCCGGCGCCCGGAAAGAGCATCGTCGCAGCGGGGGGCGGCACGTACGCTGGCCAATCTGCTCTTGCAGTAGGTCTGTCCACCTACGCTGGGCGCTGGATCATCAAGGCTTCTGGCTCGACGAACACACGAGGAACCGTGGCGGGCGGCGTCGGCGCTGGTTTCGTGTGGTGAACCGGCATGACGCTTTGAGTTGCGTTTCGGGCTGTGATTAGCATACCTCATCGTCGAGGCTGGTCCCGTTGGCAATACGCAATAGGACCAGCAGACATGGAGCGGCGAGACAGCGGATTCCGACGAGCAGCCGGCGTTGGGCAAAAGCGATGAGTGATGGCGACGCCGAATGAGCGTCATGGCTTCAACGATCGCCTGCACGTACGCACGATATCCGGCGCGACCACCCGAGAATTTTCCCGCCTTGGCGAGCGTGTGGGTAAAGACAAGCCGCGGGCGGTTACCGTGCGCCGAAGCCGTCGCAAGTGAATCGTGGCAACGCATCATTCCCCTCCGATAAGCAACGCCGCTATCGGTCTGCCCATCCTCGGTCCTGGTTGCTCCGATGCATGAGGTCAAACAGCTCGTCGGCAAGTAACAGCGCCATGGCGCTTATCCAAAACCGTTTCCAAGCCCTCGCCATTTCGGCATATCTATGCCGCGGCGTGGAGCGTCCATTCCATTAACGCCCGGACGAGATGACGGGCTCGCCTGTCCAGTCAAATAAAATCAAGAGTGCAGACAATGCAGAATTTCATCTATGTCAAGCAAAATTGGAGAATGAAATTAAAATCATTTATCACCCTGACGATAATGGTGGCTTTCCTGGCCAGGATCTCACTCGTCCATGCATACTCGGGTGAAAGTGACTCGGCCGCGCTTGTCGGAGTCGGTGGTAACAAGGTCGCACGACAGCTCACGGACAATTACAATAACTTGGCTCCAGATTGCGGTAGTGCGACAAACCCGGCGTTTCGCTGTTCCGGGGTATTGCTTCGCGGAACTGTGCATTCGTCTCAGTACCACTCATGGAACCCGAGCCCTGCTTCCGTCGCGAGTGGAGGCGTCTCATTCTCCTATCTTCGAAAAGATTCGAAATTCAGCAAACTGGCTTATGGATATAGCAATGGACTAATTTTCGTTCCGTATAAATATAATATAAAGCCGAATGTCATCGAGCCTGAAATTCTATGCTCTTTCCCAATCGATGCCAATACCGAGAATCGAGTGGACAAAGGATGCGGAGCAGATAATTCATTTCCTACTGACAGCGGCCCATGTCAGGCGCGAGGTATTTCAACTGCGGAGGAATGGCATTCACACTACAACAGCACAAGTGGCAATAGGCACGCACACCAATGTGGCTTCGACGTCCATCACGGCGCCTCGGCGACCTCCGCCATTTTCAAAACCAGTATTGACGCAATGACATTAATTGCCGAAGAATCCATTCATGAGCAAAATGAGCTGCGCTTAGCTACATGGGAGCAAGATATCCCTGAGAAGTTGCCGATCATGGCATTTTTCTATCTCGGAGGTCACGCAAATGGACTCAAGGGTGCCCAAGATGACCAAGTCGATTACCAGCAGGCCTCGAAGCGCATCGTGCCAATCATCCGGATAACGCTCCCGTCATCGCGGTCAGACGAGGCTACGTTCGTCTATGACAAAAATGACCAAATGGCCGTGCCTTCGCAATTTGCGAAACCGCCGGTTGAGCCGATTCCGCTGGTTCCACCGATCCCCCCTGCGTGATATTGAACCGCTCAGGTTTGCCAGAGGCTGCAGAGCCTGGCGTCTACGCCGTGCGAGCGCGACGCTCCGCCTTAGCAGGCTGTTGAAATTGGAAACGGTGTAAACCGGTTTGCGAGCGGCGGAGTTGTTGGGCAACGACGAGTCATTCGTCACTCACCAGAAAAGTCCAGAACAACGAGCGCAGGGCACGCATAAATTCAAAAGCCTCGTACAGTAGTACGATTTATTGGAGAGCGAGCACATGCAAGACAAACCGCCAAAATTACTATTGATCGAAGAAATCCGACAAGAACTTCTGCGCGTCAGAGCGGATGCAGCGGGACACTTTCCGCACGTCCGGAGCAGGAGTGAAATGCTCATGGTCGAGCACGTGCTGAACATGTGCTTCTACTTCGGGCAGCAACTGCAAAACGTCCGCCAACTCGAACGCGAATCGACGACTACCCGCCTTGCGAGTAAATACGATCACTTCGTCGAGGACCAACTGCCGCCTGGCTTGTACTTGATGTTCAATGCGCTGATTGCAGGATGGACGACTTTCGACCCGGCAGTGCAGCATTCCGTCGACTTCATATTCCCCTTCCCGACGGACGATATCCCTGACAACATATCCGGACGCACCAGCCAAGACTCGATCCACTAAACGCTCCCGCATAAGCGCTACATCGCCCGGTGCATGGGTCGAGAATGGCCATCCGTGCCCATCCGGGGGGCTGCGTAATCGGTGCCGGGGACGATTCGAATCATACCTCGCTACCTCGAAGCATCGAGCCATGGATGCTTCTAGGTCTGGAACGTTGTATGTGCGAGAGCATCGAAGTATCCGTTGCAGCGAGTTGGGATTGGTTTTTGCGGTGTTTCTGTACGAAAACGACCATCGATTACCTCGACGAAGCCAAGCGATGCCTTGGCGTCGAGTCCAACTATGCCCTTTCGAAACGGCTTGATATCCGCCAATCGACCAACGACGACCACCGCACAAATCGGAGTCGCTTCGATGAATGGACCGCACATTGCTGACGCGTGCGGTATTGATCCGATGGAAATAATCGCAGCCGCTGCCGTGTCCCCTCTGCGGCCCTCTGGTCACGCACGCACGATGCGGCGCGGCTGGATGGACCTGGGCGTCATCCGGTCGCGTAATCGAGCGTTTCAATCTCTACCGCGTCGCCGGGCACCATAGGTGCCCGTCGAGAAAACATCAGTCGCCTACGAACGCCATCTTGTTTCTATCGCCGCTGTCGTCCTTACAAAACTTACCGAGGTCCGCCAGGGTGAAATTCTCCTGAATTTTCGCGTCATTTATCTGAATTCGTTTCCAGCCCAGCGTCCCCAGCTTGAGGACCAGCATCTGACAAGCTTCAGTGGGCACGTTGTAGTAGTCGATAAAAAAAACCTTGCCGCCATCGGTCGATCCGATATTCACGTCGCCCCCCCAGGCATTGACGATCTTTTCACCGCTCCAGCTCATGTTGGCCGGGATGGCCTTGTACCGGATCGCGAGCGAATTTTTGATTCCGGTAAAGTAATCCTTGCCGTTTCTGAGATCCTTCAAGTTGTCCCGCATCAGCGTGATGTTTGACGCCTCGGTCGAGATCTCCGAGTTCCGAAGCAGCTTGCCGATACCCGCCGCGGACGCGGCCAGAATGACGATACCGACGATCATCACGACCAACGCCTCGATTAGCGTAAAACCCTGCTGCCGGCTGCAGCAGAGCACTGATTTGCGGAGATTCATTTGTCTTACATACTCGCTATGATTTGAAAAACCTTGCGTCGAAGAGGGATCAGTACGCGACATAGGTGGGATACCGGGCCTTGAGCCATGTAGCCCACCGGGTCGCTCGCTTGATGATTGCCGCCCGATATCGAGCGTTGTACACCGGTGTCCGCGAGTGGTAGTTGGCAATTCGCGTCCAGATGTCCCCCCGATCATCGAGCACGTGCCGGCGAAGCCGCCACGCCGCCAGGTGATAGGGATAGCATCCCGGCCCTGCGACGTCACGCTCCTCGATACCGAATCGCTTCAGCTCTTTCAGATAGGCCGTGTTCATCTGCATCGCGCCAACGTCGTAGGTGCCATTGGCATTGCGCATCCGCAATCCCGGCCGGCCACCCTCTTGTTCCGCCACGGCAAGCATCGCGTTTACGGGAATCTGGTATCTGACGGCCGCGGCGATCGAACAGGTAATCCGCTCTGTCGGCATGTCTGCTGCATGGGTGGTCCATACGGGAAACGTCAACGCGAATAGCAAGCCCCCTACGCTGGCGCCGCTACGGCGGCAAAAAGGAACGCTCATGAATCGCCATCCTAGACACGAAGCTTGAATTCGCTACGCCCGGTAGCGATCTGCAAACGAAGCGTATTCAGCGAATAGCGTTCATTCATGTAGCCGGTGACCTCGCAGATCTCCGTCACGATGCGGCCAGGCTCGCTCGCACACCGCTCGATCACCACGATGAGGTTGACTGCGCTTGCGATCATCCAGCCGATGGCCTCGGGCGTGAAACTTTGCGCTGCCGGATCCTCGTAAATATAGTGAGCCAGTTTCTGGAGCCCTTCCTCCGACGAGTTGGCGTGCATGGTGGCCAGGCCACCCGCATGGCCCGAGTTCCAGCTCTTCAACAATGTATAGGCTTCACCACCTCGAACCTCCCCGACCACGATGCGATCGGGGCGAAGGCGCATGGTGACGCGAAGCAAACGACGAAGATCCGCATCCTTGCTGGTACGCAGCAGCGCATGATTCCTGGCGCTGACCTGAAGCTCCACCGTGTCTTCCAGCGCGACGATGCGGTCACGCGGACATTGATCGGAAATCTCTCGGAGAATCGCATTGGTCAGCGTGGTCTTGCCGCTACCGGTGCCCCCGACGATGAGTACGTTCTTGCGCGCGCCGACCGCCTCGCGAATCGCGTCGATCGGATGTTCGAAGCTGCGCATGGCTTCCGGAGCGGATCGTTGAACGGGGCTGCCAACGCGCTTGAAGATGCCGCTCTTTTTGTACTGGTCGAGGGTGAACACCGACGGCGAGTGCTTGCGCAAAGCCAGCATCGGCGCTGTCGCGAGGGGAGGAAGTACACCGGCAAGTCGCGAACCATCGAGGGGAAACTCGCCTTCGACGATCGGTTCGCCAACCGGAATCGGCGACCGTTGAAGTTGGCCCGAAAGCGTCACGATCGCTTCCACCGCGTCCGTCGGGAAATTGGGCTCCACCATGCGCATACCCGCGCTATGGGATTCGATCCACAACGATCCGTCCGGGTTGATGATGATTTCAACCACGTCGCTGTCTTCGAGCGCCTCAAGAATGATCGGACCACAGGCGCGCCGAAGTTCGGCCAGTTTCCGGAAGCGATCGCTGTTCTCGACCGGATTTTCTTTCATTAACGATTTGGTGTGCAAAATATTTTTCCGGAATGAAACACGATTAAACAGAAGGCTGGGAAACGGACGTTTCAATCGCATTCTCGATGTCGGAAACCGCCGTCACCACTACCGTGAGCATCCCTCCCATCAGAAGAATCGATGCCATCAGGAATCCCCGCGAGGCCGCCTGCACCTTGACGATGGTCTCGTCCAGCCAATGTCGCGCAAATTTGGCCATCGACTGATCAAACCCTTGCAGGCGGGACAGGAGTCGCAAATAACCGATTGCCTCTCGGTCGGGAAACTCATAGCCGGTGTCATACAACGCATCGCCAAAGCCCGCGCCCACGGCAATGTTGTCCAGCGTGGCTTCGATACGGTCGCGCAGCCAGCGTGATCCCGCCCGTTCGTGCAGGAGTTCCAGTGCCGACTGCAACATCATTCCGGAGCGGACGAGCAGCGAAACGTTCAGCATGAAAATGGCCCCGTGGATCGTCCGGTAGATCGACCACGGCGGCAGGCGATCCAGGACCGTACGTACTCTTCCGCGGAGCAGCGGCAACGACAAACCGATAGCCAGCAGCAGCACAACCGTGCCGGCTGCCGCATAAAGGCCGTAGTCGTTGACAAAGGTGCCGATGAGATAAAGGAAATAGGCTGCACCGGACCAGTTCTCCGGATTGGAAACAGCAGACAGTTTCGGCACCAGATCGCTGGCGACAATGTGCAGGAGGACGCACAGCATCACCAGAAGCACGACCGGGTAGATCGACGCACCGACGACGGCGGTGCGTATCTTCGCGCCGGCTTCGATCATGGCAACTGCATCCTGGAACGCGCTCCGCATGTCGCCGGCTTGCTCCCCAGCCGCGATGACAGCAGCCTCGTTGGCGGAGATCCATGGGGCAAGACCTTCCGCGAGCGTGTTGCCCTGGGAAACCGCCGTCTGGCAACTGTCCAGAATGATGGCGTAACCCGCCCCCGGGTTTCTTCCTTCGTTGCTGGCGACATCGTACATTTCGCGCAGCGCATCGATCAGCATGATGCGATTCTCGAGCATCATCGAAAGATGGCCGTAGAAGTGGATGCGCTTCTTTGCGCCAAACTGGAGCTTTGCGACCTTGTCATTGAGGTTACTCAAAATACCGGTCATGAATGAAGACCTCCCGACTGAAAGGAAACGTTGCTGGGCCTGATAGGTCCGATGATGCGTTCGCCCGCACGAGGGTCCACCACCCCCTCGTTGATCTTGCGGATCAGTGCGTCGACCTTGCCTAACCCGTTCTCTTCCTCGATCCAGTAACGACTCGCCTCGAGATGATGCCCTCGCACATAGGCCTGCATCATCCCGGGCGATGTCCGCACGACCTCGGCGACGACGGTACGTCCGACGATGCCTCGCTGCTTGCAGACATCACACCCGGCACCCTGAAGACGCACGGCGTCCGGATCACAGTACTGCTTGACCCGATGCAACTGTCGCGCGCCAAGCAGGTGTTCATTCCCTGCAAGGGGGATCTTGCAGGCAGGACACAGACGCTGCACGAGCGACTGATTGACCAGTCCGGTCACCAGCGTTGAATCGGTCAACAGGGACGGCCTGACGCCTTCGTCCTCCAGACGTGGCAAGATCGCCAACGCGTCGTTCGCGTGAATCGTGGTCCAGATCAGGTGGCCCGTCATCGCCGCGCGGAACGCCATCTTGGCCGTTACGGCGTCGCGGACCTCGCCCACCATGATCACATCGGGATCCAGTCGCATCGCATCGGCAATGGCATTCGCCCATTCCTGCTCGACGTTCGCACCCTCTCCCCGATCACCGCTTACAGGCGACTGGTTGGCACCGGTAATTTCGTACTCCGGAGGGTCTTCCAGCGTCAGAAGATGGATGCCCGTATGCTGCTCCAGCATGTTCTTCATCACGACCTTCAACGTCGTGCTCTTGCCGCTGCCGGTCGGGCCGGACAGCAATACCACGCCGGTACGCTGCTCCATGAGCTCCTCGAGAACCTCGCACTGTTCCGGCAGGTAGCCAAGATCGGCAAGATTGGTGGGCGCCCCCGGGCTGTCGGTGTACAGCAGACGCATCACCATCATCATGCCCCGCTCCAGCGGACGCGTATTGATACGCGCGCCGGACAAGCCGCATTCGTTGAGAAACTCCTCCTTCATGCGCGCCCGTTGCGCCTGCATCGGCTTGAAAGTCGGTTCGGCGAGGCACATGCTCTGATAGACGGTCGCGCACAGTCGCATGCCTTCTTCCGGACGAAGCTGGCCGACCGGGTGCAGATAACCGTCGATACGGGTGCGGATCTCGCAATAACTATGTCGCGCAATGATGTGGACGTCCGAAGCGCGCGCGGCCGCGGCGTCGCGCATGAGTTCGATGATGTATCGCTGCGCTTCGGATTCGCTGCTCACGGACTTCCGGTCGCGGCCCGAGCCGAGCCGATACAGGTCCAGTACGGCGCGCATGCCGCACACGAGCACCTCGCAGGAGCGCCCGTGACGCCGCACGGTTTCCTGGTAGCTCAGCACGTGCGGATCGAGACGATGCGAGGACGAGATCGCCAGGATGCACCGTCCCTGTTCCTGCGGAATCTCGACCAGACACATCAGCCCGCGATTGTCCTCGGCGACTTCGAAATCGCCGGCCTCGGCGGAGAGAATGCGTGCGCCGTTCTGGATCAGCGTAATCAGATCCGAGAGTACATAACTCATCATCGAACTCCGCGCGGTCAATCGCGCGCAGGCAACGGCGGTGCGAGCATGAGCGCGCCGCCGCCTTGCACTGGCGGAGGCATGGCCGGACCGCCGCTCAGCCCCACTTTGAACTGGCGTCCGCCCTTGGCAAACGTAACGCTGCCGCCGTCAATCTGCGCAAGGCGATAGCCGCCCGGGATACTGTCGCCGACACGTGCATCGAGCACGCCTCCGGAGTTGAGTCGCAGCGTCGCGGTCAATGCGTCGTCGCGACCGTAAGTCGACAGCACGGCGGGTACGCCGTGACTGACACCGATGCTGTTGCCACCGCCATCGCCTGCACTCCCGGCCGACGCCTTCTGGAGTTCGGCCTGCGCCTGCGCCTTTGCAGTCTGCGCCTTAAGCAACATCACTTCCGTTTGAAGTTTCACGAGCTGCGCGGCGACGGTGTCGTCCGCCGTCGCCGCGATCGCGGCAGCAGGTACTGCAGGGATACGCTGGACGGCACCTGCCGTCGGCTGTTCCGCCGACGGATGCTTCGCGTCGGGGAGGGTCTGCGCGTGAAGCGCCGGGAGGACGAGCGCCAGGGAAGCGCCGAGAAACAGAACATTAGTCTTTGACATAAAGCACTCCTTTGAGCGCCCATTGAGGTGCGCCATCAGAGAAAGTAATTTTCGTGGTGGTGAGGCGAAGCCCGGGGATAGCGTTGCCGAGTAAATCAGGCCGCGGGACCGGGATCGAAGTCGCCCATTCATAGCTCTGCCAATCCGGCTGCGCGAAGATCTGTTTCCGTGCGCCCGCGACGGGCGCCGGCGCTTCAGGAGGCGTTTCCTTGCGCTTGCCGAGCTTGGGTACGGCCATGCCCAGCGACTGGAAATGCGACGTGAAAGCGACGAACGCGTCATCCTGCGAGTGCAGGACATCGTCCTGCCCACCCGTTGCCGACGCAAAACCGACCTTGACCTTCGCCTGTTCGCCCTGGTCCAACAGCTCCACGGCAGGACCGAAGATCCCCGTTGCCGCTGCCTGAAAAGCGGCCACCGGCATTCCGCCGCTCCGGCGGTACGTCACGGCGATCGTCCCCGCGTCGAGCGTCGCCTCTTGTGCTCGCCATCCTGCAATGAAGAGGGGAACGCGCTCGACGACGTGCCGCCACGTCGACAGTTGCACGGGCACGGTCGCCATGGCCTTCCACGGATGAGGCGGCGGCACCGTTATCGTTCCGCCTTCCAGCGCAGCTGCCTGCCGTGCCATCCGCGCGACATAGGCATGCCATGCCCAGCCGCCGGCCGCCACGGCCAGCAGGCCGGCGGCGACGCCGAGGAAAACCCGCTTCTGATGCTGCGACATCTCGCCGGTGAGCGACTCCAGCCGCCCCGAGGACCTCAGTGCGGATTTCGGCAGCAACCGGGCCAGCGACACTTCCTGCCACGGCGTGTCGAATTCCTTCGGTGCATAGATTGCGTCCCATCGCTCACCGGCGTCTTCGGCCAAGTGAACGGTGTCGCGCAGCAAGGCCTCGACGTCGCCCCGAGCGCCAACGACATCGCGCCCGGCCATGATGGCACCTTGTCTCACGCCAACGAGTACGTAGCGCGTGTCGGACAATCGGAATGCGCCGATCCAGTCCTGCTGCTCCACCACGGTGGCCAGCACGGCTGCAAGCGAATGAAAGCCTGGCTTGCCGATTTCCTTGACACCGTAGCCCACTTGCACGGTCTGCCCCACGGTATGACGCACGGCCAGCCCGAACCCCGCCGTGCGACCCTGGCGCTGCATGATGCCGCGCCCGAGCCGCGCAACGGGCGGCTGCCACACGAGGCCGGAGACCAGTCGCTTGCCATGCAACATGACGGTATGGGCGTCTTCCAGCGCCCTGCTCTCGTTCTTGCTCATGCTCAGCCTGCCACGACCGGAGTAATGAGAATGACGATGACGCTGTGATGCTTCTCCGCGTAGCGGTTGCCACCGAGGAGCTGGTTGTTCGGGCTACCTACACCCGAGCGCTTGCTGGTGTCGCTGTTCTGTTCGAAGCCCGACAGCGCCAGCGTTTCGCCCGAGCGCAGCCGGACCTTCTGAGCGAACGCGCGCAAGTCGACCGTCGGCAACTGCACCTGGCCGGTTTTCTTGTCGCCGAAGGTTTCCAGTTTGGCCAGATTGCTCAGGCTGATGTTGTACTGGAGCAGGACCTGACGATCCGCCATCGCATACGGGAGCAGCATCATGTTGAAACCCGTCGTGACCGTACCCGGCTGAATGCCCATGGACGTACCGGCCTGGGCCACCTGGTTGCTCGTGACGGAAGCCACGTAGCCCGTCTGGGTGGACACCTGCATGGGCACTGCCTGCAGATTCAGCGTCGTCACGGACGGCTGGGTGACGACCGATACCTTGCCCTGGGCGGACAGCGCCTTGATCAGCAACGATGAATCCTTGAACGGCCCCTTGAGGATCTTGACGTTCGCGCCTGCACCTTCGACGGCACCGGCATCGGCGCTCGTGATACCGGAACCGAAAAGTGCGCCGTTGTAGGCAAGATTCCAGTCCACGCCGTACTGGTCGGTACGATCGAACGTGACGCTCAGGATCTTGACGTTGAGCACCACCTGCTTGGTCAGCAGTTTGTTTTGCGTCTCGATAAAGGACGCGATTCGATCGAGCACATCCGGTGTGTCGGTGATCGTCATGGACCCCGTGCCCGGCGCGAGCGTGAACTTGCCTTGCCCCGGCGTGACCATGGCCTGCACGGTCTTGGCCACGTCGTTCATGACCGAGCTGGTCAGTGTCGTCGCAACCGATTGCGCGCTGCCGGCCTGACCGCTGACACCGCCATCTCCGCCACCGCCACCACCGCCCGTGCCGCCACCGCCGCTGATGCCCATCGACGACATATTGCTCGTCGTGACACTGCTCGACAGTGCATCGGTGCCCGGCAACGCGTAGATCTGGAACGTGCGCGTCTCCGTGCGGAAGATGTGCACCTCTCCGCCCTTGATCCGCCAGTGCACGCCAACTTGCGCCACCACCGAATCGAGCAGGCCCGGCAGGTCGCCTTGCCAGTTCGGCATCACCGTGGGTTCCTTCGGTTCGGGGGCTTTGTCGCCCGACGGACCATTCGGACCGATGACGATCGCACGGCTCCCGTTCTTGTCGCCTGCATCGCCCTTGGCAACGTCGGACGCCGAAACCGAAGCCGATGGCGGACGCAATGCATCGGCACTGACGCGCACCGGCACTCCGCAAATACGCTGCAGCTTGTCGGCGAACATGCTGAGCGTGAGCGGCACGGCCTCATGCATCGTGAGGTTGCAGGAAATCATCTCGGGCTTGATCGACAACGGCTGCGACTGATTCGCTACCCAGTAACCGCTCTCGTGGACACGCACGGCCGACGCCTCTGCGGCGTGCAGCGTGGCGATGCTCGCGTCCGCTTCCGCCATGTCGCGATCCGTGGTGCGTTCGGCATCGCGCAACGTCGACGTCGCGCAGCCGCTTAGTACTACGATAATTGATGCAGCCAAGCTGAGCCGGGTCAGCTTACATAGTGTGGACATAGTCATTCTCCCCGCGCGTACACTCGCACGAGTTTTTGTTCCTTGAAAATATCGACCGACAGCGGGCGGTCTGCCGCGGCATACGCATTGAACAGATTCGTCACGACCTGGATGAAGCCTCCAGCGAGGCGTATGCCGGCCCGTACGGGAAAGTCGTAGTCCGCGTCCCAGACCAGCTCATAGCCCGCCCGGGACGACCAGGCCGCGACGGTATCGCGAAGGCTTTGGCCGGAAAATGCTTGCCATGTCTCTTCCCCATACGACTCGGGCGCGGAGGCGTACGCGAGGAGCGAAGGCTCAGCCGCGGGTTCGGCCGGTGCGGTCGGCGTGCCGGCCCTCACGCCCATAACCCATCCCAGCACGGTGTGAGGTTCGGCCTCGCGCATGAGCGTAGTGCAACCGCTCAGTACAGCGATGATCGATGCGGCCAGACTGAGCCGAGCCAGCTTGCGTACCATGAACATCGTCATTCTCCCCGCGCCTGCACGCGCACGAGGTTCTGTTCCTTGAAGATGTCGACCGACAGTGGGCGGTCTGCCGCGGCATACGCGTTGAACAGGTTCGTCACGACGTCGATGAAGTCACCGGTCAGGTGGATGCCGGCCCGTACCGGGAAATCGTAGTCCGCGTCCCACACTAATTCATACCCTGCCCGGGATGACCAAGCGGCGATGGTGTCGCGAAGGCTTTGGCCGGAAAGGGCTTGCCATGTCTCCTGGTCTCGCGGTTCGCGTTCGAGGGCATGCACGGTGAGCACGGGATCCAGCGTATGGTTTGTCGATGCGACATGCACGCCAGCACTCACGCCCGTGCTCCCATCCACCACGGCGTGAGGGTCGGCATCACTCAAGGTCGAGGCGACGCAACCGTTTAGTACAGCGATAACCGACGTGGCCAGGCTAAACCTGGTCAGCTTACTTATCATTGACATAGTCCTTCTCCTCGCGCGTACGCGCGCACGAGTTTTTGTTCCTTGAAGTTATCAACCGGGAGGGCGGTGTATCAGTACACGTATGAGATGTGTGGATCAAGAGTGGTTACAAAATTGTAATGCTCCCCCGGCGCGGCAACAAACGTCGCAGAACAAGCATCAAAAGAAAGATGAACTATGTCGTACTCGTTTTTAGGATGCACCGGCCTAATATTAAGCGCTATCGGATACGTCCACATATGAGAGTTTCCATTTGAATCAGCCGGATATATAGCGACTAAACATCGGCGAACATTGACATCACCCACAACTGACGTCACCGTTACAAGTGCCGGCACATCATATTTATTAAAAAATCTACTAACGTAATGATCACCTTTTTCGGCCATACTGGTATATTCCGCATATCCCCTTAAATCGACGCCTCCTCCTTTCAAGAACTGCGTCCCGCCAACCACACTCCACCTCCTGCTCTTGCAGACCATGAGATCCCCCGCAGAATTTCGGTTGACTCGGCCATCTCCGCTACAGGCTGCGCCTTCTTTCATAGCGCCCCCCTGAAAGACTAAATCGCCTTTTTTTAGCGCGAGATCGTAACCTGCCACAACTGCGCCAGTGGTCTCGACACGCTGCGCTGATACGGTCCCGGTAACTGATTCATTCCCGCCGATCGATGAATTTCCTTTGATCGTCGAATTCCCCTCGACAGTCGAGTTCGCATGGACCTTCAAATTTCCGTCGGCCTCGATTTCACCCGCCCACAGAGCGGTCCGCTTTGACTTAGGGTCGCCAATAGTGAACCAACCGTATGATGAAATCGCGACCGAAACCGGATCAGCGTTACTCGTCTTACCGAACTGAATTCGGTTGACGCCGTTTATCTGACCACTCCTGGTCATATTCACGGAGCCGACGTTATTGACGCTGTTCGAATTCATATCGACATCGGTCTCCATCCGGTTCAACTCCGGATGATCCGCTACGACCTTTCGATGGAGGAGGCCATCCTGGTCGGGATTGTCGCTCGTCGACTCACCAAAATCCGGTACGTACATGATCTGGCTTATGTCGCTTGTAAGAAGCTTGCCGTTAAGCCAGAAGGTGTCCAGGCTGGACGGGTCATTCACCTGTCCGTTTGCGTCCCAGTAAGTGGGTTTGTTACCAACAACTCCCTTGACACGATTCCAATCGAAATAAAAGCCGCCAGCACCGATCAGCTTCGCCACTTTTCTCGAATGCGTGCCCACATCGGTGGCGCCATTCGTATAAATGATCGTGTCGACGCGCTTGCTGCCGTTGGGCAGCGTGACGACGCGAAGCCTTCCTCCATACGTCTGACCGAGCGGATTGACCGTATTCTCATCGAGGCCGGCCGGCAGATAGGGCTTCACCTTGTCCCATGGAACCTTCACCGCGCCGTCCTTTTCCTTGCTAAGCGTGGCTTGATTGGCATCCACGTATTGCTTGACGGCATCGCCAAGCCGTCGCATCTGGCCTGCTACCATCTTGTTGGCGACATAATCGTTATAGCGCCCCAGCCAGACCGCAGCCACGCCCAGCATCGACGTGATGACGATCAACGCGACGATCACTTCCAGTAACGTAAAGCCCGCACCGGATCGCCGCGCGGGAAACGCTCTTCCTGTATTCAGTCCTTTCCGCTGCATAACTCGATCTCACGAAACATGAAGCGCGACGCACAAGGCTCCGACCGCCAGCGACGGACCGAACGGAACCTGCACGCCACCGCGCGCTCCGGTGCGAATGCGCGCGAGCATCATCAACGCAGCGGCAACCGCCACCGCGATAACCACGATCGGTACGATCGCATTGAATCCAAGCCACGCGCCCAGCGCGGCCAACAGCTTTGCATCGCCCATGCCCAGCGCCTCGCGCCCGACGATACGTGCGGATACCTTCGCTACCAGCCATAGAAAGACGTAACCGGCGACAGCTCCCGCCAGCGACGCGGCGGGACTGACGAACCCCGGGCCGGCGTTGAACGCGATGCCAAGGCCCAGCAGGGGCAACGTCAGAACGTCGGGCAACACCAGATGATCGACATCGATCGCACTGAGCGCGATCAGGAAGGCCGACAACAGACATAGTCCAACCCACGCATAGCCCAGGCCCAGCTTCATCCCCGCGGCACCGAACAACACCGCCGCAAGCCCCTCGATGAGCGGGTAGCGTGCCGAAATTCGCAGCCTGCAATGTCGACACCGTCCGCGCAGCAGCAGGTAACTCAGAAGCGGGACGTTGTCCCTCGCCGCAATGGCCTTGCGGCAACGCGGGCAGCGCGATCGGGACAGACACACACTCTCGCTTGCTGCTGCACCGGGTTCCGCAAAGAGCTTGAGCGGCACCCGGTGAATCACGACATTGAGAAAGCTGCCGACGCAAAGCCCCGTAAACACGCCAACCGTGACCGCAAATGCCGGGCAGGAAAAAATTTGCGCAAAAGTCATGGACTCCTCACTGACTGGTACGCTTCCTGTCGAGGTAACCGTCAGGTGACGCGACCTGCGTCGCGTCACTCACGCGAGTCAACTCGTCGACACGAAGGTGAGAATATTCTTGTCAGCTTTGCAGGCATCGCCGATAGCACTGAGGCTGGTAGCCGACGTGATCTCGGCACTCCCTGCCGTCAGGCTCGACCAGCCCGCATTCCGCAGCTTGAGAACCAGCTGCTGACAAGCCTCGGGGGGGACATCGCCATACTTGATCGAGTAAGTCTGGTTGCTGTCACCGTGCGCTTTGATCTCTACTTCGCCGTTCCAGGTATTCTTGATGGTCGACGTCGTCTCGTCACCCTGGGTAGTCGTCGATACGGTCATCGTGGCCGGAACGGCCTTGTACTGCACCGCGATCGAATTCTTAAGGCCCGCATAGCCATTCGCGCCGTTCTTGAGGTTCCTCAGGTTGGCCGACATCTGCGTAATGTTCTCCGCTTCGGTCGCAATCTCCGAAGAACGGAACAGCTTGCCGATACCCGCGGCTGCCGCCGCCAGAATGACGATACCGACGATCATCACGACCAGGGCCTCGACCAAGGTAAAGCCCTGTTGCCCGCCATGACGGGGGACTGACTTGTTACTATGCATGCTGCAATTCCATAAAAAGATCGCGGATCAAGGGGCAACGACAAATTCGAGCGCATTGGCGTCGTCCTTGCTCGCATCCGAAATTAGCCGTTCGCGCCATTCTTGAAGTTGCCAGGATCGGCAGATATCTGCACATGCTCCGGCCTCGGTCGCAATCGCCGACGAGCGGAACAACCTGCCGATACCTGTCGCTACCGCGGTCAGAACATCGATACCAACTCGATACCGGCACTCGTCACGACCAACGCCTCGACTACGGCAGCGCCCGCTTTCCTCTCGATACCGCCCTTTGCGATTTGCCGTTAGCCACTCGACTCCAACTATCGGGTGGGGCAAGCGAGCGAAATCGTCGGATCGCGCGAAGCCCTCCCCACCCGAACCCGATCAACAGCAGTGCCAACCGGGCCGCTTACCCATCCGGGCGATCAGCTCGACGACACGAACGTAAGCGTGGTCGAATCGCCGGTACAAGCGGTGCCGATATCCGTAAGACTCGTCGTCGACGTGATGTCGGTTGTGCCCGCCTTCACGCTGGCCCAGCCCGCGTTGCGCAGCTTGAGCGCAAGCTGCTGACAGGCTTCGGCGGGCACCCCTTGGTACTCGATCTGGTATGCCTGATTGCTGTTTGCTGCCGTGATATTCACCGCGCCATTCCAGGTATTGAAGAGGTTCGTCGCTCCTTTATCGCCGGTGCTCGTAGTCATCGTTGCCGGAACAGCCTTGTACTGCACTGCCAGCGCATTGCTGAGGCCGGTGTAACCGTTCGCGCCGTTCTTGAGGTTCTTCAAGGTAGCCGACATCTGCGTGATGTTCTCTGCTTCGGTCGCAATCTCCGAAGAACGGAACAGCTTGCCGATACCCGCTGCAGCAGCGGCGAGAATGACAATGCCGACGATCATCACGACCAACGCTTCGATCAGGGTAAAACCTTTCTGCCCGTCGACTCGGGACACTGACTTGTTGATACTCACTTTTTCTTACTCCGTGTGAAACCCCAAAAAATAGAACAGCACCGGAAAATCGCCACGGCACCTGCTCCGCAAGAACTCGGCTGTAGAGCGGGAAGGCGGGGGTATCTACGAACGGATTGCGTTACGTCAACCGCCACCATGTTCGGATCAGATCTTTTGGACCCTCTCGTCGACATATGCCGCAAGGCATCTCCTCGATCATGCGCCGGCTCAATTAACCTCTCGCTACGCCGTTATCGCAGCATCGCAACTTCCCGGATATCCGGATGCGATATCAACGTATGAAAGCGTGCTAGATTGTGCGGCTAGCAGGGCGCGGGCAAAATCGACCATGGATTAAAAGAACGTCGACAAGCGCCCAATTTTTTTAAAAAAAATAGGCCTTGTCTTATTTCCATTCACCCAAAGATCCCGACACTCGGCACCCGACAAGAGGCAGCGGTCAACCGAAACCTTGATGCCGCGATCAACTCAACGAGACAGGGCCAACGACTCAGAATCACAACTCGATTGACACAGGTGCCAAACCATGTGCTTGATATTTTCGTCGAGCCGCAGCGAACATCGCACTTCGAAAACCGGCGAACAGTGTTCACCTCACAACGGATCGAGCAAGCGAGAATTCCAAGAAGCAGAGCATCACCTCCCGCGACGACGATGAAGTATTGCGCCCTGCCGAGTCGTATTGTCCAGACACGAAGCATGAGGCGCATGCATGTTCAACAATTTCTGGACAGTTCGGATTTCAACTCGCCCGACAACGTCTCGCGCATACTTGCTCCGAAGCCGTACGTGACAGCTCTACCACGTTCTTGGCGGCGTCAGCCCGGATGGGAGACCGGGGTGGTCAGTCGCTTTACACAACCTGTAGGTCGCGACCGCCCACACATCAACAGCACTTCCGTACGGTCCTGCGATCTACGGTGATCGTCGAGACACATCAACTCTCTGAAACTGGCCTGTGTCGTGCCAGCGGGGTCCTGCACCGAACCGCTCGGCACACGATCATCCCACCGTCTTTCATGCATGCAGCCGTCACGCGGCTCGGCACCTGCCCCCGCAAGCCCGGCCCGAATCGCATCGGCCATCATGGCCGACCGCTTATCGAAGATCAAACCGCGTTCCGGTCGTGCACCGACATGCCGCTCGAGCCCGATTTCATAGGCGACAGCTTATTTGCGTACAAAAAACAGGCGCAGGACGACATCGCTTTAGGAATCGGCCGATTTTCTGCGTGCCGGGTGTAGTGCGAAAATAGCGCACTCGCGTATGTGGAATCGGTGCGAATCGATGCAATTCATCCGCACGCTCCTTTCCAATCTTCCAATTATAGTAATAGTCCGTGACTACAAAAGAATCAGATTCCCTATTTGAGGGGCAGAAAGGTTTTACCCTGGTTGAAGCGCTGGTCGTCATGATTGTCGGCATCATCATTCTAGGCGCGGCTGCCGCTGGCATCGGTAAACTCTTCCGCAACTCGGAAGTTTCGACGGAAACGTCGAACATCTTGCAGATGCGCGCCGTACTGAGGGATCTCGTCGGCGACGGCAATCACGGCTTCAAGGATATGACAAATGCGCTCGCGATTCAGTACAAGGCCATCCCGACCAACATGATGATTCAGGGTGACGAAAAGATCTACAACAGCTGGGGTGGGTTGGTGAATATCGGACCAACTGACAACGGGGAGAGCCTCTTTATCGACTACTACAATGTTCCCCCAGACGCTTGTCAAAGGCTGGTCCTCGCATTGGGAAGCAGCTTGAAACGAATTCAAATAAACGATCAGCCGATTCCGGAAAACGTGACCCTTAAAGATCTCGGAACCCGTTGCGATGCCGGCGGCAAGGATGGCAACAAGATCGCGTTCGTGAGCGACCGCTAGCCTCTGTCTCCTCGCTTATCCGCGGCGCTCGCAGTACCAGCAATACTTCCATTCTGCATCTGTGATGCGCTGCGACCATCAAGGAAGTGACAGCAACCAACTGAAGCCGTTTCGTGTCGCAGTCCTGCATCAGCCCACCCAGGAGAATCATTTAGCCGTCTTTCGTGCCGACGGTGGTTTGCAGGCACTTGGGTATTTCTCACAACACGATGGCGCGATACCTGCCAGCCGAGGAAGTGCCGCGTTACAAGCCGCGTGAACAGTGGCCAACCAGGTTTGGATCGTTCGAGGCGTACATCCTCAAGCACATGAGCGCCGCGCTGCTGCGCGTTTCAGGAACGGACACGAGTCCGCGCTCAAGGCAGAAGACCCGGTCGTGAGATTCGAGACCGAGCCTGGTCGACAGATGCAGCGTGATATCGCAGTCTTTCGCCGAGGCGCCGGTCGTCTTGTCATCATGCGCTGCATGGCATTCCTTGCGAAACCCGCTACGACAACGCCCGGACCATCGTCGGCTACCACGATGCATATGGTGACGGTCAACATCGCTGGCACGCCAGGCTCCTCGATCTGGCCACGCGGTACGGCTTCCAGCCCAGACGGTGCCAACCGTACCGCGCTCGGACCGAGGGCAAGATCGAACGATGCCACCGCTATCCGTGCAGCAATTTCCATGCGCCAGCCAGCTCATTGCCTCGCGGTCGCAGCGAAATCCCAAGCCATCCGAACATCAACGGCGGTCGCGGCCACTTAGCCATCGAGCCGACGTTGCGGCCGGGATGAGCGTGCATGATGCGATAGATGTACTTCGCAGTGACGGGCGCCTGTCCGACGGCAATGCGTTCATTGCGCAGCGAGCCCCGCACCCGGCGATAGCTATTGGCGGGCAAATCGCGACGACTCGGCGAATTTATTCGACCACGCTCACATCGTCGGTCTGTGGTGATTGACGGCCATCGCGCCACGTCATCGGACACGACAGTCGTACCGATACGTCCGGGCGCGACACGCCGAAGACTTCACAAAGCGGGGCACTGGCCGTCTATATGAACGCTTCCCGTCCGGGAAGGCCCTCTCGTGCGTTGATTGGCAGTCGCGATCAGCCACAAGCTCCGGCAACGAACGTTAGAAACGAGCACCAGCGAAAAAATCACCATTGACGCGCGCCTCAGCACTTCAACCGAGTCGTTGGATGCGAAATGATCAATTTCACCTCGTCACGAAACCGACAGGAACTCAAGTCTGTTGGCGGGTGCTTTACAAGCCTCACCGATTGCATTGAGGTCGGTAGTTGAATAAATCCTGGTCCCTCCAACCTTTAAGGTTTCCCAAAAGGCCCTGTGCAACAGGTTTCCCGTCCTCAACTTGAGCACAAGCTGCTGACACGCCTCCGGGGGAACTCCATCGTATGTAATGTAGAAAGAATTACCATCGCTCGCAGCCTTGATCGTCACGGCGCCATTCCAACTATTAAAAATGCCGGCCCCATCGGCGCTCGTCGACATATCCGCCGGGATGGCTCCATATTGCACCGCGAGCGCATTATTTAAATCCTTATATCCACCCGAACTTTTTAAATTCTTCAAATTTGTCGTTATTTTAATAGATGATCGGCCTCCGTCGAAATTTCCGAAGTACGAAATACTTTACCAATGCCCACCGCTGCCGCCGCCAGCATTACGATGCCAACAATCGTTACGACCAGCGCCTCAATCAGGGTAAATTCTTTCTAATGGGCAACCTGGGGCGACAATTCATCCGCATTCATTTACTTCACACTCCACACAAAAATCACATTTGACCGCCATTAGCGGAATTCCAAATGATTAGCCGCACAAAAATAAAATCCAATCATCAATTAAAGCATTTACACCAAAAAATCGGCAAAGAATTTTAAAATACAATAAAAGTCTGGCATATCAGCCGATTCCCATTTATATGCCAGCCAAATCCCATTTTTCTGTTTTCGTGATGGAGTTTCCCGCCGGATGACCAGAAGACGTCGAGCTCTTGCCGACGCCACAGCCGGCCACTACCACTTTCCGGTCAGGCAGCGCTGTCGCACCAGTTGCTTGGGTCGCTTTGCCGCATCCCTAACGCGCGCCTGCCCCGCAAAAATCAAATCCGTGCTCTTGCATTGCCCGACGTACTGCTCGAATTCAGATTTATAGGAAACGGCCTATTTTCGAGACACAAAAATCGGCGTTGAACGATACTGCTTTAGGCATCGGCCAATATTCCTTTCCGTTAACAAACAGTATCCTTCTTCGACGAACCGGCATCACACATTCGCCCGTACGTCATCGAGGCGAGCAAAACTCTATGGAGCAATAGCATATGATTCGCAACAAATCAGTTCCTCGACTCGACAATCAGCGAGGCTTTACCTTAATTGAGACTCTGGTTGTAATGATCGTCGGCATCGTCATGCTAGCCGCGGCAGCAGCCGGCATCGGCAAACTGTTCCGTGCGTCGGAGATCACGGAGGAAGCATCGAACATTATGCATATGCGGGCGCAACTAGACGAACTTAACAAACAGAATCACTTCAAAGGCATAACCAATGATTTGGCGATTAAATTCAATATCGTCCCGGCCAACATGGCGGTACAAGGTAGCAATATAAGTAACGTATGGGGTGGCATGGTGAGATTTGGGGCGCCGACAAACGGAAAACGTGTCTCCATTGATTATTTTGGCGTGCCTGCCGACGCTTGTCAGCAGCTTGTCCTTAAAATTGGAAATGCAGGCTGGGATCATGTCAACATTAACGACAACTTGCTTTCGTGGCCTCTTACGCTGATGAATGTCGGTGCAGAGTGTAAGGACGGAAACGGTAACAAGTTAACGTTCGTACCTCGGTAATCTTGCGCTCTCAAAGGCGTACTTTACGCTTGAGCTGAACGTCGGGACGCCAATGGGAGCACATCTGTACCAAGTAATACCGAAAGGCGGTCGCCCCACCTCTGCCACGCGTCTCGCATTTGGGCGTCGTAATCCAATCTCGGATAGATGCGATCAAGCGGATTTTTGCGAACATGGTTGAGGCGTCTATGCTCGACGCTTTCAGGGACGCCTATGGACTGCATCATCGTTCCGCATATCCGACGCAAGTCATGGCATTTCCATTGACCGCCTGAGACAGTTAGACCGTCCTTTACCATCGTGCCGCCTTCGGTCGACGCGTCCTTGGGGCGTTGGCGGTCATGTATCACCATGCAAACTCTATTGATGCCGAGGTGTGGATTCTTACCCTGTCGAGACGGAAATCCCTATTGTCGGCGTGCGTCACCCTCGGGCAGTCCGGCGCGCACGGTTTGCTGGGCAACGAATCGCGCAAGCGCGAAGTCTGACAGATGAATCGAGAATCGCCGCTTTCGATTTCGTTTACGCCTTTGGGATCGTCCGCGTCCGCGCCTTGAAATCAAGGTCAGTCCATCGCGTCATGGCCGTCTCACCGAGACGCGTACCCCATGCGAGCATCATCCAAACCACTGACTCTATGGAACGTGACGGGCGTGCGGCCGGCATGAGTTGCCCCAAGCACGCGAATTTCATCCTCCGTAAGCGGGCGGCGCGTTCCTCGTCGCTTCGTTGATGGTGTCGATTGGCGCCCCTGTTTTTGACCTCGTCTCAAAACGAAACGACTTCAAGCGGCTTCGGGCTGCGTCTGCCAATTCCCTCCGCCGACAAGCAATCCTGCTCGGCCACCCCCCCCAATCCCCCCTTGGTGATGCGATTTCGTCGGCTTCGTGCCGTCATGCCGCCACGAACGCGGTCCCCTCCCGAGTCGATACGGCCGATTGCGAAAACTGACAGTTTCTCGCGCTCGGGGTTTTGGATAGATTGGCCGTACCGTATCCGCATCGCCTCAGGGACACCATGAACTTCGAAGCCACCCCGGATCAACGCGCCGCTGCCGCCACCTATCGCGCCATTGCACTGCGTCACTTCGCGCCGTCGCCGCGCCGCGGCTTCGACTGGGCAACCTGGCGCGCGCTGTCCGAAGCAGGGTTGTGGCGCTTGCTCGCCGCCGATCGCGACGCAGGCGCGGACTCGTCGTCGAACGGGTTCATCGCCGCATTCGAGGCGATCGTGACCGCGACGCGATCCGTCGGCTTCGCGATGGCGCTGGCGAATCAGGCAACCGTGATACGCGCACTGCAACGCCACGGCACGCCAGCACAGCGCGACCGGTTCCTGCCGGCCCTGATGTCCGGCGCGGTGGCCGCCACCGCGATTTCCGAAAAAGGCACCGGCACCGAGATCCGTGCACTGCAGACCCGCGTCGCGCCGGACGGCCAGGCATTCCGCCTCGACGGTCACAAGTACAACATCAGCCACGCACCCGACGCGGCACTCATCCTCGTCGCCGCGAGCGTCACGCACGAAAGCCGATCCGGCACGGCGCTGGTGCTTCTCGATCCGCAACGCGCCGGCGTGACGCGCAGCGCGCCTCAGGAAACCCTGGGCGTCGCCGATCTGCCGATCGGAGACATGACGTTCGACGGTGTGTCTGTCGGCACGGACGATTTGCTTTGCAGTCCAAAGGATGGATTGCGCATTCTGATGGACATCGCGTCGATGAACCGGGCGTTGTTCGGGCTGCTGTGCGCGGACGTGGTCGGGCCGTTCCTCGACGACGCACTCGCCTACGTCCGCGAACGCGGTGCGCTCGGTGTCACGCTCGACCATCATCAGCACGTGCAGCGGCGGCTCGTCGACATTCACGTCGGTTCGGAACGCTCGCGCTGGATGGCACTCGCCGCACTCGACCAGTTGCGCGCGGGCGACCCGTCCGCGCTCGCCAGTTGCTCGATCGCGAAACTGGGCGGCGCCCGCGATCTGACCCAGGCCGCGCTGCACCTGCTCGCGATCTACGGCAGCGACGGCTATCGCCGCGGCCCGATCGCGGCCTTCGTCGCCGACGCACTCGCGATGGGGACGGCGGGCGGCACCGAAGAGATGCACGCCCGCAACATCTTCAACCAGATGCAGCGCCGCGCGACCGCGTCGCACATGCACGCGGCGTGATCGCCCGTTTTTCCTTTACCGTCCTGAATGAGTCTGCCTTGACCATCCAGCCCGGCCTCCGTGCCCGCGCCACGCACCGCGTCGATACGATTTCGCTTGCAGATCAATGGGGCGGCGAAGCGCACGCGCTGGCCAGTCCGATCATGATCATCTTCATCGAGCAGACCTGCATGCAGGCCACCGATCACCTGCTCGGCGCCGACCTGATGACGGTCGGCTACAACTTCGAGATCAAGCATCTGGCTCCGACGCCTCCCGACTGGGAAGTCACGGTCGACGCCGAGCTGGTCGCCGTGGAAGGCCGCATGATGACCTACAAGGTATCGGTTCGCGATGCGGCCGGCGTCGTCGGCGAAGGCATCCATACACGCTGCGCGGTCGGTCGCGACGGTTTTCACGAGCGGCTTGCCGAACGCCGCGACCGCGCACCGGTCGCGCAATGAGCACCGACGGAGGAGACACCCCGATGCGCCCGCCGCTGCTGCCTGACCTGCGCCTGCCGCTGATCGCGGCGCCGATGCTGATCGCCAGTTACCCCGAGATGGTGCTGGCCCAGTGCAAGAGCGGGATCGTCGGCACCTTTCCCGCGCTCAACGCCCGGCCGAGCGCGCAGCTCGGCGACTGGATCGATCGAATCGACGCGGAACTGGCCGCGCATCGCGCCGCCCATCCGGACGCGTGCGTGGGGCCGTACGCGGTCAATCACATCTGCCATCAGAGCAACACGCGGCTCGACGCCGACCTGCGGATCTGCATCGACCGGCGCACGCCGATCCTGATCACGAGCCTGCGTGCACCGTCGCGCGAGATCGTCGACGCCGTGCACGCGTACGGCGGTGTCGTGCTGCACGACGTCACGACCGTACGACACGCGGAGAAAGCGCTCGCAGCCGGCGTCGACGGCCTGATCCTGGTCGCGGCGGGAGCGGGCGGGCATGCCGGCACGCTGTCCCCGTTCGCGCTGGTATCGGAGGTTCGACGCTTTCATGACGGCTTCGTCGCGCTGTCCGGCGCGATCGCCACGGGCGCGGCCATCGCGGCGGCACGGGCATTGGGGGCCGACTGCGCGTACATGGGCACCCGCTTCCTGGCGTCCCGCGAAGCCAACGTGGCGCAGCGCTACAAGGACACGATCGTCGAGGCCACCGCCGCCGACATCGTCTACACCGATGCGTTCAGCGGCGTGTACGGCAACTATCTGCGCCAGAGCATCGAGGCCGCGGGCATGGACGTGCGCAACCTGCCTCGCGCCGAGCACGCAAGTCTCGATTTCTCGCCCGAGTCCGGTGCCAGGCAGTGGCGCGACATCTGGGGCGCCGGGCAGGGCGTCGGCTCGATGGACACGGTGCCGGGCGTCGGGCAGATCGTCGCCCGCCTCGAGCTCGAGTACGGCATCGCGCTCGAGCGCATGCGTCACGAGTCCGCCCGCATCGGCCGGCCCGCGCTCGCGCAGTGACCGGACACCCGCCTTCCTTCGCTGCCTCCACGGTACCGCCATGACCCTCACCGCCACCGCCCTGCCCGCTCACGACCCGGTCGCGCCGCAGCGCGCGCAGATCGATGCCATCGACCGGAAACTGCTCGCGCTGATCGCGCGACGGATGCAGTACGCCGCGGAGATCGGCCGGGTCAAGGCGCTCGCCGGCCAGACGGTCCGCCAGCCGGCACGGGAAACGGAAATCGTCGCGCAGCTGTGCACCCGGCCGCACGGGCTGCTGCAGGAGCGCCACGTCGCGGCGATCTGGCAGGCGCTGTTCCGCGTCAGCCGCGAGTTGCAGCAGGTGCCGTCGATTGCGTTCCTCGGCCCGTCCGGCACCTTCACCGAGACCGCCATGCAGCGCTACTTCGGCACGCCGATCCGTCCGCATGCGTGCGACACGCTCGACGCCACCTTCGCCGCACTGGCCGCGGCGGACGTCGAATACGCGGTGGTGCCGATCGAGAATTCGACCGAAGGCGCCGTCACGCGCGCGATCGACCTGCTGGCCGACACAACCGCTCCGGTCGTCGGCGAGATCGTGCTGCCGGTCGCGCACTGCCTGCTGAGTGCATCCGGCACGCTCGACGGCGTCGATTGCGTGCTCGGCCATCAGCAGGCGCTGGCACAGTGTCGTGCGTGGCTCGACGCGCATGCACCGCGGTTGCGGCGCGTCCCTGTCGCGAGCAACGCCGCGGCCGCGTGCGAGGCAGCGAGCATGACGGATTGCGCGGCGATCGCCGGCGAGCGGGCGGCCGATCGATACGGATTGCGCATCGTGGCGCACGCGATCCAGGACGAACCCGGCAATCGCACGCGCTTCCTCGTCCTCGGCGGGCCGCCTGCCGAGCCGACAGGCTACGACCGCACCAGCCTTCTGCTGCAGCTCAACGATACGATCGGCGCGCTTGCCGGTGTGTTCGATGCGTTGGCGCGGCACCGGATCTCGGTGCTGTGGCTCGACGCGCGCCCCGGCCGCACCACCGGGTGGGCGTACCGTTTCTTCATCGACATCGACGGGCACCGGCACGACGCGCATGTCCTCGCCGCCCTGGACGACATCAGGACGATCGCCACCGACCTGCGCATCCTCGGTTCCTATCCGCGCGCGCTGATCGCCGATTCCGACGCCATTGCCGAGCCGAGCGCGACATGAGCGCCGCGTCCGCCAATGCCGCCGTCGCGCGCCGGGTACGGGCCATCTGCAACGGCCACGACGATCGCCTGCTGGTCCTGCTCGGCGTCGTGCCGCCGGCGCTGCGTCGGGATACCGGCGCATGGTTGCGTGCATTGCGTGCCGACTACGAGGACGAGCTCGAATTGCTGACGCACGTGCAGCGCGTTGCGGCACCGGAAGTCGACGACGCTGCGCGCGCCGCACTGCTTCGCCGGCTCGGCAGACTGCGGCTGCCGACGGCGCTGGTCGTCGACACGTCGGCGACGGCCTATGGTCGCTGGTGCACGCAGCACGGCGCCACCGCACACGGCTGGCGGCTGCTCGAGACCGCCCGCGGCGCGCCGCCCGTCGGCGGCGTACTGGTGCCCTGGCGCGACTGCCTCGCGGCGCCCGCGGCCTCGCGCCGCGTGCTCGCCGATTTCGGCAATGCGTGGGCCGGCATCGATGCGCGCGTCGCGGCGCTGACCGACGCGCTGCTTGCGAACGACGTGCAGCTCGGTGGCATCGCGCTGGGTGACCTGTCCGCGCAACCCGGGGCCATGCCCGTCTCGCCCGCCAGAATGACCGACGTCCTGGACCGCCTCGCCAATACGGTGCGCCAGCGCCGGATCACGGCGGCGACGCGCCGAACGCATTCGCTGTGGAACCGGCTGTGACGGCGGCCCCCCATCCGCGCATCGCGTTGATCGGCATGCCCGGCGCGGGCAAGACGACCGTCGGTGCGGCGCTCGCGGCGGCGCTCGGCCGCCCGTTCGCGGATTCCGACCGGGAGCTCGAGGCGCGCTTCGGTGCGCCGCTTTCCACGCTGTTTTCGATGCCGACGTTCCGCGCCCGCGAAGCCGACGTCATCGATGCGCTGTCGCGCCGCAACCCGCTGATCCTCGCCACCGGCGGCGGTGCGGTGCTGCGCGACGATACCCGCGCGCGCCTCAACGCGCGCTGCCACGTGATCTACCTGCTCAGCGACATCGACACGCTGTACCAGCGCACCCGGCATCATCCGGCGCGCCCACTCCTGAATGTGCGCGATCCGCGCACCGTGCTGACCGAGTTGCAGCAGGCGCGCGATCCGCTGTATCGGGCCTGCGCGCATCGCCTGCTCGACACGCGCGGCGCGTCGATCGACGAAATCGTCGCGGCTGCCCTTGCCGTCTCCGCTTCCGCCTCCGCCTGACGGCCGCGCCCCCGCGCGCGGCTCGCTCGCCTCCGCTTCCCGCACCCCGTCCCGCCGCCGGCGGTCCGCACTGCCATTTCTGTCAGTTGCTCCATGCTCGATATTATCTAAAGATATATTTTTAGATAGGTTGAATTCGTCAACCGGACTCGTGGAAACCGATCATGTCCAAGTTCCTTGCTTCGACCCGAAGATGGGGCCCGATCGCCTCTGCAGCCGTCACGGCGGCCGTGATGGCCGGCTGCGCCCCGTTCGGCCAGCAGCCGGACCCGCAGAAGATCACCGCGGTGACGCAGCTCGATCCGGGGATCGCGCTTCGGTCGGCCAGCGGCCGGGCCGACGTGGACGCGCATTGGTGGCGCGCATTCGGCGATCCGCAGCTCGACCGCGTGCTGGCCGACGCGCTCGCGGGCGCGCCGTCGTTGAAGGCGCAGCGCGCCCGGGTCGACGAGGCCCTCGCGCAAGCCGACGTCAGCGCGGCGGATTCGCTGCCGCTGCTCGGTGCATCGGCCAGCGCGATACCGACCCGGCTGCCGCGCAGCTACAACGTCCCGCCGCCCGCCGCGGGCCACTGGCAAGTCAACGCGCAAGCGCTGCTGAATGCGTCGTTCGATCTCGACATCGCCGGACGCCTGCGCGCACTGACCCGCGCCGCGACGCTGCGCGCGGGCGAACAGCAGGCGCTCGAACGCGCGGCCACCGTGTCGTTGCAGGCCGCGCTCGTCGAAACGTATCTGCAACTCGCGCTCGAGCTGCAATTGCTCGACATCGCGAACGATACGTTGCGTCAACACGAATATCTGCTGCGCCTCACCCGTCAGCGCGAAGCGGCGGGGCTCGACATGCCGGTCGCGGTCGCGCGTGCCGGCGAGCCGCTGCCGCTCGCCCAGGCCGACGTGGAGCGGCAGCACGCGGCCGTTGCGCTGCTGCGCCACCGGCTCGCGGCGCTGGTCGGGCGCGGGCCCGGCTACGCGGACACGCTCACGCCGTCACCCCGCGTGCTGCAGGCCGTCGCGCCGCTGCCCGCGACGCTGCCGGCCGCGCTCGTCGGACGCCGCCCCGACATCCTGGCGGCCCGCTATCGCGTCGAGGCCGCATCGGCCGACATCGATGCCGCGCGCGCGGCGTTCTATCCGGACATCAACCTGCTGGCATTCGCCGGCGTGCAGAGCTTCGGCTTTCGCGCGCTGTTTCACGGCAGCAGCGGCACATTCGGCGCGGGCCCCGCGATCACGCTGCCGATCTTCGAAGGCGGCAGGCTGCGCGCCGGCCTGCGCGCACAGACCGACGCCTACAACGCCGCCGTCGCCGACTACGACGACACCGTCGTCAATGCCCTCGCCCAGGTCAGCGACTCGCTCGTGCAGCTCGACGCGCTGGCGAGGCAGCGCGACCTGAATCGCGATGCGCTCGCGCAAGCCCGGCAGACCTACGACATCGAAACGCGGCGATACCAGAAAGGCATTTCCGGTTACCTCGACGTGCTGCTCGCCGAAACCCGGCTGCTTGAAGACCGTCGCTCGGTCGCTCGCGCCGACACCTCGCTTGCCGTCGAGCACGTCCGGCTGATCGCCGCACTCGGCGGCGCAACGAACCCTGGAGCCTCGCAATGAATCGCACCGACACCCCGCCGGCCGCGCCGGCAGCCGCGGGCGCGGCGTTGCCGCCGCCCGCCGAACACGCGCTGCGCACCACGCGGCGGCGCTACTTCCGCTGGTTCTTCATCGTGCTCGCATTGGCCGCGCTGGCCGGCGGCTACTGGTGGCTCGCGTCGCGCGGCACCGAGACGACCGACGACGCCTACGTGACCGGCGACGTCGTGCAGGTATCGCCGCAGGTCGCAGGCACGGTCGACACGATCATGGTGCAGAACGCGGAATGGGTGCGTGCCGGCGATCCGCTGTTCCGCATCGACCCGACCGATGCCCGGCTCGCGCTCGACGACGCCGTGGCCCAGCTCGCCCACGCGGTGCGCGAGTACCGCACCGCGCATGCCGACACCGCACGCGAGGCCGCACAGATCCTCCAGCGCAAGGCCGAGCTGTCGAAGGCATCCGACGATCTGCAGCGACGGCTGGGGCTCGCGCAGGACGGCGGCGTATCGCGCGAGGACATTCGCCATGCGCGCGACGCGATGACCAGTGCGTCCGCCGCGCTCGACGCGCAACAGGCCGCGTACGACGCATCGCGGGCCCGCGTGGACGGCACGTCGATCGACTCGAATCCGCTGGTGCGCGCCGCCGCCGCTCGCGTGCGCAGTGCGGCGCTCGCGCTGCGCCGCACCGAGATTCGCGCGCCGCTGGCGGGCCTCGTGACGCGTCGTGTCGTGCAGGTCGGCCAACACGTCGCGCCCGGCGCGCCGGCCATGGCGCTCGTGCCGCTCGACCACGTGTGGGTCGAGGCCAATTTCAAGGAATCGCAGTTGCGCGGGATGCACGCCGGGCAGGCCGTCGAGCTTCGCTCGGACCTGTATGGCGCGAACGTGGTATTCCACGGCCGCATCGAGGGCGTCGAGGCGGGCACGGGTTCGGCGTTCGCGTCGGTGCCCGCGCAAAACGCGACCGGCAACTGGATCAAGGTCGTGCAACGCGTACCCGTGCGGGTCGCGCTCGATCCCGGCGAACTGCGCGCGCATCCGCTGCGCATCGGCCTGTCGATGAACGCGTCGGTCGCGCTCGGCGACGGCGCGCCCGGCACCGCGTCGGCGTCCGTGCGCCCCGCGCCGGCCGCCCCGCCGCGCCCGATCGACGCGACGTCGATCTTCGACGGCGATGCGTCGGCCGGCGACGCGCTCGTCAACGACACGATCCGCGCGAACGACGGCGCGGCCGCACGCCGCGCGCCGGGAGCCTGAGCATGGCGCTCTTCACGCGGGCTGCGGCGCCGAAACTGCCGCTGGAGCCGATGCAGGGCCCGGCTCTCGTTCTGGTCGCGATCGCGATCAGTGTCGCCAACTTCATGCAGACGCTCGATTTGACGATCGCCAACGTCGCGGTGCCGACCATCGCCGGCGATCTCGGCGTCGCGCCCGACATGGGCACCTGGATGCTGACGTCGTTCGCGACGCCGCTCGCGATCACGCTGCCGCTGACCGGCTGGCTCGCGCAGCGCTTCGGCCAGGTGCGGCTGTTCCGGGTATCGGTCGTGCTGTTCGTCCTGACGTCGATCCTGTGCGGCCTCGCGCCGAATTTCGAATCGCTGCTGCTGTTCCGCGCGCTGCAAGGCGCGGCTTCCGGGCCGATCACCGCGCTCTCGCAGGCGCTGCTGGTGGCCGTCTTTCCGGCCGCGCGCCGCAACGTCGCCCTGTCGGTCTGGCAGACCACCACCTTCGTTGCGCCCGTGCTCGGCCCCATTGCCGGCGGCTGGATCACCGACAATCTCGCGTGGCCCTACATCTTCTACGTCAACGTGCCGACCGGGGCGCTGGTCCTGCTCGTGCTGACGCGCTTTCTCGGCCGGCGCGACAACCCGACCCGCCACCTTCCCGTCGATTTCGTCGGCCTGCTGCTGCTCGCCGCCGCATTCGGCTCGCTGCAACTGATGCTCGACCGCGGCCAGAACCTCGACTGGTTCGCGGCGATCGAGATCCGCGCGCTCGCCGTGCTCTGCGTCGTATCGTTCGTCGCGCTGGTCCTCTGGGAGCTGACCGATGCGCATCCGATCGTCGACCTGCGGCTGTTCGCGGATCGCGGTTTCACCGCGGGAACGATCGCCGTGACGGTCGGCTTCGGCGTCTACTACGGCGCGCTCGTGCTCGTGCCGCTCTGGCTGCAGACCGAGCAGGGCTACACGGCGACCTGGGCCGGCATCGCGACCGCGCCGCTCGGCATCGCGGGTATCGTGATCGCGCCGCTGATCGGGCGCATCCAGGGGCGCAGCGACCCGCGCCACCTCGCAACCGTGGCGCTGCTCGGCTGGGGCGCGGCGTCGTTCTGGCGCATGGGCTTCAATACCGACGTGACGCTCGGCGACATCGCGGCCAACTCGCTGCTGATGGGCGCGGCAACCGCGTTCTTCATCACGCCGCTCGTGTCGCTGTCGATCGCCGGGTTGCCGCGCGACAGGCTGCCGGCGGCATCCGGCGTGCAGAACGCGCTGCGCCGGATCGGCACGAGCGTCGCCACCTCCGTCGCGCCGACCTATTTCGAACGGCGCTCGCGCATTCACAACACTTACCTCGTCGATCGCATCACGCCGTTCGATCCGGCTGCCGGCGACTGGCTCGCGCGGCTCGAACATGCCGGCATGTCGCCGGCCGGCGCGCTCGCGTCGGTCAGCCGCTCGATCGACGTGCAAGCCCACATGCTCGCGCTCAACGATTTCTCGTTCGGTTGCCTGCTGCTGTTCGGCGCGACCCTGCTGACCGTCTGGTCCATCCGCTTCCGGCGCCCGTGACGCCGATCAACCGGTTCCTTCCGATGAACGCTCCCGACCTGCAGAACGTCGCCGCGCCCCACGTCGACCCGGCACGCACCGCCCGGTTCATCTGTTTCGGCGTCTTTCTCGGTGCGCTGACCTTCGGCTTCCTGCTGCCCGTCGTGCCGCTGTTCGTGCACGACACGCTCGGCTTCGGCACGCTCGTCGTCGGCACGGCGGTCGGCGCGCAGTTCCTCGCCACGGTGCTCACGCGGAGCCTCGCGGGGCGCCGCGCCGATCATCGCGGCGCGAAGCGCACGACGTGCGCGGGACTCGTATCGTGCGCCGTCGCGGGCGGCGTCTACGTCGCGAGTGCCGCGGCGCCGGCCGGCCCGGACGCCCGTCTCGCGCTGCTGATCGCCGCGCGGCTCCTGTCCGGACTCGGAGAAAGCCAGCTCGTCACCGGGGCGCTCGCGTGGGGCATCGGCACGCTCGGTGCGAGCCGCTCGGGCCGCGTGCTGTCGTGGACCGGCATGGCGCTCTACGGCGCGATCGCGCTCGGCGCGCCCTGCGGCATGGCGCTCGCGCGCGCCGGCGGGCTGGCAGCCGTGGCGGTCGCCACGATCGTACTGCCCTGCGCGGCACTCGCGGTCGTCGCCCCGCTGCCCGCCGTCGCCCCCCAGCCGGGCCTGCGGGTGCCGCTGTCCCGCGTGCTGCGCATCATCGCGCGGCCCGGATGCAGCCTCGCACTGCAGGGCGTCGGCTTCGCGGCGATCGGCGCGTTCGTGACGCTGCTGTTCCATGCGCGTCGATGGGACGGCGCGGCCCTCGCACTCAGTTGCTTCGGCGGCGCCTTCGTCCTGGTCCGTGTCCTGTTCGGCCATTTGCCCGACCGGTTCGGCGGCTATCCGGTCGCGCTCGCCGCGCTCGCGGTCGAGACGATCGGCCAGGGGCTGTTGTGGGCGGCCCCGACCTCCGGGGTCGCGCTCGTCGGCGCGACCGTGTCCGGCCTCGGCTGTTCGCTGGTCTTTCCCGCGCTGGGCGTCGCCACCCTCCGGCACGTGCCGGCGCAGGCGCGCGGCACCGCGCTCGGCGGCTTCACGGCGTTCCAGGACGTCGCCTATGCGTGCACCGGTCCGCTCGCGGGCTGGATCGTCGCGCGTACCGACTATCCGTCCGCCTTCGCCGTCGGCGCCTGCGCCGCATTCGCCGGCGCGCTGCTGACCGGGTGGCTGATGCACACCGATCGGTCGCCGCCGTGAGCCCCGTCGGACGGCCGGCGCATGGTCGGCCGTCCGCGCACCTGTATCCGCCGCCGTCGCGGCGCAATCGCGCAGTCCTTCACACCTCGACAAGGAGTACAGATCATGGAATACCGAACCCTCGGCGGAACCGGCTTCAAGGTCCCCGTTCTGAGCCTCGGCACCGCGACGTTCGGCGGCGGGAACGCATTCTTCCGGGAATGGGGCAACACGGACGCGAGCGGCGCGCGCGAGCTCGTCGACATTGCGCTCGACGCGGGCATCTCGATGTTCGACAGCGCGGACGTCTATTCGGACGGGCTCGCCGAAGAGCTGCTCGGCCAGGCGATCGCCGGCCGACGCGATCGCGTGATCGTCTCGACGAAGGGCACCTTTCGGCTCGGCGAGGGCCCGAACGACGTCGGCTCGTCGCGCCACCATCTCGCCAATGCCATTCACGGCAGCCTCAGGCGGCTCGGCACCGATTACATCGACGTGTACCAGCTGCATGGCTTCGATGCCCAGACGCGCGTCGAGGAAACCCTGCGCACGCTCGACGATTTCGTGCGCGCCGGCAAGATTCGCGTGATCGGCTGCTCGAACTTCTCCGGCTGGCATCTGATGAAGTCGCTCGCGGCCGCCGATCGCGACGGGCTCGCGAGGCATGCCGTGCACCAGGTCTACTATTCGCTGATCGGCCGCGACTACGAAACGGAACTGATGCCGCTCGCGCTCGACCAGCAGGTGTCCGCCATGGTCTGGAGCCCGCTCGGATGGGGGCGCCTGACCGGGCTGATCGGCCGCGGACGGCCGTTGCCGGAGACGAGCCGGCTGCACAAGACCGCCGGCGAAGGGCCGCCCGTCGCGGATGCGCTGCTGCACCGCGTCGTCGATGCGCTCGACGAGATCGCCGCCGAAACCCGCAAGACGGTCGCCCAGGTCGCACTCAACTGGCTGCTGCAGCGGCCGTCCGTCGCGAACGTGATCATCGGTGCCCGCAACGCCACGCAACTGCGCGAAAACGCGCAGGCCGCCGGTTGGGCATTGACGCCCGACCAGGTGAAGCGGCTCGATGCCGCCAGTACGACGCCACTCCCCTATCCGTACTGGCACCAACGCGGCTTCGAGCGCAACCCGGCACCCGTCTAATACGATGCGGGCGCGCGCCCCATCAGCGGCGACGGATACGGCGGTGCCGCACGCGTCGCCGCCGCCTGCATGCGCGCGGCGAGCGGCGACGCGCCGACCAGCCAGTCGAGCTCGACAGGCAACGGGGGCAGCGCGGGCGACGCGTGCGCGGTCAGCGCATCGTAGCCGAACACCCAGTCCGGCTCGGTCGGGCCGTGCATGAAGGTATTCGCGGCGGAAACGCGATGCACTTCGCCCAGTCGCGCGACACGGCACTGCGCATACGTCGAGAACGCACTCGCCGCGCTCGACGCGCCGATGAGCGCACGCAGCAGGACCGTCGCGTCCTCGAGCGCCATCGCCGCGCCCTGCGACATGAACGGCCGCATCGGATGACAGGCGTCGCCGATCAGCACGACGCGCTCGTTGCCGAACTCGAACTGCGGCGAACGTTCGAACAACGCCCACTTCATCACCGACTCGCGGGGTGCGCATGCGAGCATATGGCGTACGGCCGGATGGAAATCCGCGAAGATCGCCTGCATCTCGTCGACGTCGCCCGGCATCGACGAGGCCTGCGTGGGCCACTCGTCCTGCGGTGTCATCGCCGCGAAATAGAATTCGCGGCGCGCCCGATCGAGCCAGTACGACAGCACGAATTTCCGGTCGCCCCACCACTTGGTCAGATCCTCGACCGCCCGTTCGCCGAGCAGCGCACGCGGATAGGCGCCGCGAAACGCGACCTGCCCGGAGAATTCCGGCGCCTCGAAACCGCGCAGCGCCTCGCGCACGCGCGAGCGCAAACCGTCCGCGCCGATCACCAGATCGGCGGTTTCGCTCGAACCGTCCTCGAACGTCAGCCGGATCGCGTCGCCCGCCGTGTCCAGACCGGCGAGACGCTTTCCCCACGCGATCGTCGCGGGCGCCACCGCCGACAACAGCGCGGCATGCAGGTCGGCGCGCTTGAGCGTCACGAACGTCGCGCCGAAGCGTTGAATCGCGCCTTCGCCGAGCGGCAGCCGATACAGCAACTCGCCGTCGGCCGCCTGCCGGTTGGCGAACGCGTCCGGTTCCTGGCCGGCCCATAGCGCCTGGCGATGCACGCCGAGCAGCCGCATCACCCGCATCAGGTTCGGGCTCAGATGAATGCCGGCCCCCACTCGCGCGAAGGCCGGCGCCTGCTCGAACAGCCGCACGGCATGGCCGGTCCGTTGCAGCATCGCGCCGAGCGCGCATCCGCCGATGCCCGCGCCTACGATCGCGATGCGTGTCGCCGAAGTCGTCCGGGTCATCCGCGCTCTCCCGCGGCCGGCGCCGACGCCGACGCCGCGCCCTGCACGATGATGCCGATCGTGCGCGCGGTGCGTTCGCGAATTTCCCGTGCGCGGCGATAGCCGTCGGACTCGTACCACGCGTGGGCCCGCTCGATCGAATCGAATTCGAGCACCACGACGCGCCGAGGCGACCACGCGCCTTCGAGCGTGGCCGCGTCGCCGCCGCGCACCAGGAAACGCCCGCCGAATTCCGCGACGGTCGGCGCGCCGATCTTCCGGTAATCCTCGTAGCCGCGTGCGTCGTGAACGTCGATGTCAAACACGATATATGCCGTCATGTCTTCTCCCCACTGGGTCTGGCGAGGCCGCGGCCCAGCCGCGGCCCCTGCGTCACAGGCTCGCGAGCGCGACGCTGTGCGTGTCGGCCGCGTCGAGCCGCAACTGCCTCGCACGCTGATATTCGTCGGAGCCGTGCCAGCGGCGCGCCGCATCGAGATCGTCGAACTCCAGCACGACCACACGCCGCGGCGTCCATTCGCCTTCGAGCACGACCACGTCGTCGCTGCGCGCGAGCACGCGGCCGCCATGCGCGGCGATCGTCGGCACACCGAGCTTGCGGTACTCCGCGAAACGCACGTCGTCGTACACGTCGACGTCCACCACCACGTAGGCACTCATGTCCGCTCTCCCGTCGACGCATCCGCCCCGTCATGCGCGACTTCGGCATCGAATCGCACGAACACGCGGCCCGCCTCGATCTTCACCGGGAACGTCTTCACGCAGGCCGTGACCGGCGCGCACAGCGCGGCGCCGGTACGCACGCTGAAGCGCCCCTGATGCAGCGGACATTCGATTTCATCGTCGAGCAGAAAACCGTCGCTCAGACGCGCCTCCCCGTGCGTGCAGCGGTTGTCGGCCGCGAAGATCTCGTCGTCGACCGCGAACAACGCAACGTCGCGCCCGCCGACCACCACGCCCGTCAAACCCTGCTCGCGCACCGCGGCCGTATCGACCGTATAGATCCATTCCGTCGTCACGCTGCCTCCTCAGATCGGGTAGATGATCGAATTGGGAACCATCTCGCTGTCGTACACGCAGATGCGCGACTCAAACCGCAGCCCGTGCGGCGTCCGGCGTATCCGGTCGAGATAGCGGCCGGTGTTGTACACGTCGCTCATCTGCTCGCTCTTGGTGCGCAGCACCGCGTAGTTCGTCTCGGCCTCGATCACCGATTCGTCGAGATACGTGATGAGCGGCGTGCCGATCAGGTGGCGCTGGTAGTACGGGTCATAGAACAGCGTCTCCTTGATGCCGTACACGCGATCTTTCAGCATCCCCTTGCTCTCGAACGCGAGCAGCGCCAGCGGAAAATCGCGTTCGTGATTCTCGCGCGGCAGCAACTGGTACGTGCAGTCCTCTTCGAAGAATTCCGGCCACGCGTCCCAGTCGCCGCGATCCAGCGCGGACGCATAGCGGGCATTCAGATCCACGAGCCCGTAGAAATCGGCGAAGGTCGCAGCAACCGTTCCGGTGTCGCGCGGCGCGAGCCGTGCGCCGGCCCATGCGGATGAAATCGTCATTCATGCCTCCATCACGTGGCGCCAATACTGGTACATGCCGCGCACGAGCGTTTCGCTGACCATATGGTCGGTGCGCTCGTCGACCTCGCGGCCGCCGAGCTCGTTGTACACGTTGCCGTGCTGGATCTGCTCGAAGCTCTGTTGCACGCATTCGATCACTTCGCCGTCGTCCGCCGAAACGAAGCCGGCCGGCCCGAACAGGTTGGCCTGGCGCAGCCGGCGGCGCGTCATGTCCTCGTCGTCCGTTTCGAATCCGAAGTGCGTCCACACGTAATCGAACACGCCGGGGCTGACCGGGCGGATGCGCCGGGTCGACAGCGCATTCACCTGCTGCTGGATGATCACGCTCGGCATCAGCGTCAGCATCACGACCGTCGGCTCGCCCCACCACGGCTCGTGCACGACGTCGAGGAAACGGTCGTCGTTCAGCGTCATGCGCTCCTTGAAGCTCGTCACGTTGTGCGTGACCTCCCCGCCGCCCCCGCCGCTGCGGATCGAGATCATCGCGCCGTGACGGCGATGCGCGTCGGTGACGAGCTGCGCCGGATTGTCCGCGCGCCACAGCCCGAAGTTGACGAACCAGGTATGCAGGAGGCCCGCGTGATACGGGTCCTTGATGTTCTCCACCATCAGCTTCCAGTTGCTCGGCACCCGCTGGCGCGTATAACCGAGCACGGTCAGCTTCGGCCCGTGGAACAGGCGGTCGTAATAGCGCAGGATGTCGGGACCGAGGAAGTCCTCGAACGACTCGACGTCCTGGTCGAACGACGCGAACACCGCGCCGCCGCGCGTCGACACGCGCAGCCGCCGCAACCCGTGATTCTTCGGATCGAAATCCGGCGGCATGCCGCCGTTGATCTTGCCGCTCTGCCGTACGCCGCGACGGAACGGCACACCGACGAGGTTGCCCTTCAGATCGTAGTTCCACTGGTGATACGGGCAGTGGAAATCCTTCGCGTTCCCCGCGCGCTCGCGACAGAACTGCATGCCGCGATGCGCGCACGCGTTCTCGAACACGACCACCTCGCCGTCCTCGGTGCGTGTCATCACGACCGAACGCTCGCCGACTTCGGTGCGCTGAAAATCGCCGGGGGACGGCACTTCCGCGTCGAGGCCGATGTAACACCAGTGTTTCGAATAGAACAACCGCTCCAGTTCGCGCTGGTACAGCGCATCGCTCGTGTAGGCCTCGAACGGTGTCCGGCTCGCGCCGTCCCCCTTCCAGTCGAGCGCGCGTGCGATATCGATGGGTGAGTTCAAGAAAGCTCCTTTCAGTAAGAAACGGCTTGGACGGCGCCGGCCGCCACACCCGGCACCAGAAAGCCGACTCGGGACCGCCGTCGCGACACGATCGCGGCGGCAAACAGCTCGATCAGTGCGACCGTGTCCTCCCAACCGAGGCACGCGTCCGTCACGCTCTGCCCGAAGGTCAGCGCCCGGCCGGGCACGATGTCCTGCCGCCCCTCGACGAGGAACGACTCGATCATCACGCCGGCAATCGCGCGCTGCCCGTCGCGCAATTGCCCTGCCACGTTCTCGCACACGGCGATTTGCGCGCGCGTCTGCTTTCCGCTGTTGCCGTGACTCGCATCGATCACGACGTGCGGCGGCAATCGCGCGTCGCGCAACGCCGCGCAGGCGGCGCTCACGCTGACGTCGTCATAGTTCGGCACGCTCCCGCCACGCAGCACGATGTGCGTATTCGGATTGCCCTGGGTGGACGCGACCTCGAGGCCGCCTGCGTCGTGCGGGCGGAGATAGTGATGCGCCGCCCGCGACGTGTGAATCGCGTCGATCGCGATCTTCACGTTGCCGTCCGTACCGTTCTTGAAGCCGATCGGCGCATCGAGGCCCGATGCGAGCTGCCGGTGAATCTGCGATTCAGTCGTGCGCGCGCCGATCGCGCCCCAGGCCACCAGATCGTCGAGATAAGGCGCCGTGAGCGGGTCGAGAAACTCGGTGGCGACGGGCATGCCGAACGCGTTGACGTCGAGCAGCAGGCGGCGCGCAAGACGCAATCCGTCGTCGACGCGATAGCTTCCGTCGAGTAGCGGATCGTTGATCAACCCCTTCCAGCCGACCGTGGTACGCGGTTTTTCGAAGTACGCGCGCATCACGATCTCGAGCGTATCGGCGTAGCACGCGCGCAGCGGCGCAAGCCGGTGCGCGAATTCCAGCGCGGCAGCCGTGTCATGAATCGAGCACGGCCCGACGATCAGCGCGAGGCGATCGTCCTCACCCGCCAGGATGCGGGCGAGTGCGCGGCGGGCGCCACTCACTACGCGGGCGGTCGCGTCGTCGACGCGCAGTTCGCCACGCAGTTGCGTCGCCCCGGTGACCGTCGTCGCTTTCAGATGAGGCTGTTCCACTTGACTCTCCGCTTTCGACAATACGAAACTCACGGGGTCAATTAAAGCTTTATAGAATTCGATTCGATACTGTCATTTATCTCAGTCGCCTATCGAATTCCCGTAATCTGCTATTTTTTACAGTATCTGAAATAGACGGATTCAATCTATTTTCATCGTGAGGACAAAGCACCATTGCACCTCGCACCCTCACATGGAGATACACATGACGAAAAATTTCTATGAAACGGAAATCACGGTTAAATACCGGGAAACCGATGGCCTCGGACATGTCAGCAGCCCGGTTTATTACGATTACCTTCAGCATGCCTATCTGACGTTCATGCACGACCTGCTGGAGTTGCCGTATTCGGAGAAGTTGCCGCACATCATGGTCAAGACGTCGTGCGAGTATCTGAAGCCGGCCCAGTACGGGGATACGATCACGGTGCGCAGCAGCATCACCCGTTTCGGATCGAAGAGCTTCGAGCTCGAGCACCTGATGATGCGGGACAACGGCACGGCGGGCGACGACGCGATCGTCGCCCGCGCGCAGTCGACGCATGTGATGTTCGACTATGCGAGCAATGCGACGATGCAGGTTCCCGAGGAGTTCAAGGCGCGCGTGCTGGCGTTCCAGGGCGCAATTTGACAGGCGGCTTCCCGGGGCAGGCACCCCGGGGTCCGTCCTATATGAATACGATCAAGCCCATCAACACGGCTTTCACCACCGCATTCGTCTTGTTCGAGGCATCCAGCTTGGCAATGGATCGCGAAATGTGAAAATTGATCGTTCTTTCGGTCAATCCGAGAATCATGCCGATCTCATAGGCAGTCTTCCCTTCGGCTGCCCATTTCAATACTTCACACTCTCTCGCACTCAACGCAACCGCAGTGGGGGGAGTAATGTTCAACGTCAACCGAGTCATTCTAACCTCCAGAGCAATTAACCCAAGCCGGCCGACCCGGTGCGCGCCCTTCCTGCGAAACACGCATCACCCTATTCAGCCCTCGAACGTGCAAACGACAGTACTCGGCGCGAAAGCGCCGGCCTGTTCCTTTATTTATTAACGACGATGATGCGTGCGATTCGGCCATGCGCCGCTCGCGCACCTCGAAATCATTATCGGCAATGGTCGGTCAACAATCGCTGTTTAAAGTGCATTGAACGAAACGATGCAATGCGGATTGATTACACCGGACGCAGCAATCGGACAATGTCGAGCATACCGAGATGCAATCCCATGCGGAAGATGCGTCACGCTCAATGTATTCGTGCAGTTGACGCGTGCGACCGGGACGTTTGCACCGTTATGGTTCCGGTGCGCCGACATCGTACAACGACGACTCCGGAGTCGCGCAGACGCGCCGCAGGCAGCTGCGCAGCCAGCGATGCGCGGGATCGTTGTCGAAGCGCGGGTGCCATATCTGCGAAACCGTCAACGTCTCCGTCAGCACCGGCAGCGGGAAGCTGAACATCCCCCCGCGCGATTTTCCGGTCTGCCGCTCCGGCACATTGGCGATCAGGTCCGAGTCGCGCGCCAGGGACAACGCGGCCGGAAAACTGGACACGATCGCCGCGACGCTTCGCTGCAGCCCCAGCGTCTCGAGCAGGTTGTCGATGGGACCGCTGAGCTGCCCGCGTCGCGACACGCTGATATGGCCGAATGACGCATATCGTTGCGGCGTGACCTCTTCCCGGGCAAGCGGGTGACCTGCGCGAACGACGCCGATGAAGCGATCGCGGAACAGCGCCTGCACACGCAACTCGGGGCCCGTATGGCCCACTACGCCGATTTCCAGATCGACGGCCCCCATGCGCAACGCCTCGACGCTCTTGTCCGGCTTCGGCGCGAAGCGCAGCCGCACGTTCGGCGCGGTTTCCATGATCAGCGCGAGCAGTTCGGCCGCGAACGTATCGACGAAGCCTTCGTTTGCGCGAATGGCGAAGGTGCGCTCAAGGCCGCCGAGATCGGCGTTCTTGCACGGGCACAGGACGGCCTGCGCCCCTTCCACGAGCGCGCGAACCTTGACCCGCAGTTCGAGCGCATGGGGCGTCGGCACCAGATCGCGCCCGGCCCGGACCAGCAGCGGATCGCCCGTCGTGGCCCGCAGGCGGGCCAGGGACCGGCTCAACGCCGACGGGCTGAGACCGAGCGTCTCGGCGGCCCGCGCGACGCTGTTCTCGGATAACAACGCATCTAGAACAATCAGCAGATTGAGGTCAGGAGCATCCATCTTGTTCAGTTCGTGCCGATCGGGAATCCGACCCGGATTGACGATGAACGGGACCCGCGAATTCGACGTGATATCCCGCTCGTGCACGACGACGGACAACTGCGCCGGTCGAACGCCGGCGCGTCGTTCCATCCATCGTTGGAAAACGTAGAGTGAGGCGGCCCGTTTGCGCTATCTATTTCTGTTTCCGGATTGTGCACCGCACGCGGTTCGATCTCAACCGCCTTTCGACGCCGCTCCCTGTCCAGATCGGCCGCGGCACGTCGGTGAAGGCGGGCAGGAACGTGCGCGGATCGCCGCAGGTCGATGCGGGACGCCGCCTTCGGTTGCCGGCTGCGTGCCCGGTGCTTGCGGATCGCGGCTCCCACGGCACAAACAAGGGCGACGACACCTTCGCCCGCATTCGGTACCGTACCGAAATCCGGAACGAGTCGAATTCAACAAGGATTCCGAATGATTTGATCCCGATGAAGTTGCGCAGCCGTAGGCCACGACGACTTCACGTTCCATGAAGGAATGCTTCGTCTGCGACGGCTGGACGGCGAAGCCGTGCGGGCCGGGGGCGCTCAATGGCGCTCGAGCAGTGAGCCTGCGTGCACCGCCGCCACGCCGGATACGGAAAACACTCAGACGGTGTTGATCCCGTTGCCGTGCGCGGCCATTCCAACGAAGTGATCCGCCGGCATCGGCCGCCCAAGCAGAAAACCCTGCAGCGAATTGCAGCCGAGTTTGGTCAGGAACTGCTGCTGCGCGGTCGTTTCCACGCCCTCCGCGACGATCTTCAGGTCCAGTGCCCGGCCGAGCGCGACGATCGCGGAAATGATCGCGGCATCTTCGGTATCGTGTTCGAGATCGCGGATGAACCCCCGGTCGATCTTCAGCTCGCTGGCCGGCAAGCGCTTGAGATACAGCAGGCTCGAATAACCCGTTCCAAAATCGTCGATCGAAATGCGCACGCCCATGTCGTGAAGCTGCTGCAGGATTCTCAAGCTGGCGTCGGCATCGCGCATCGCGGTCGATTCGGTGATCTCCAGCGTCAGGCAGTGCGGCTCCAGCGCGTGCCGCTGCAACGTGGCCTCCACGACCCGGATCAGGCTCGCGTGGCCGAATTGCAGCGGCGACAGGTTGACGGCCATCGTCCAGTCGGTTCGGCCTGCATCGCACCACACGCGCATCTGCCGGCACGCCTCGTCCAGGACCCACTCGCCGATCGGCACGATCAATCCGGTCTTTTCCGCAATCGAGATGAACTGATCCGGCGAAATGAGGCCGCGCGTCGGGTGCATCCACCGCAAGAGCGCCTCGACGCCGATGATCGGTCCATGGGGGACGTCGAACTTCGGCTGATAATGCAGGACCAGCTCACGCCGCTCCAGCGCGAGACGCAGTTCCTGCACGATTTTCAGGTGCTCGCGGACATTCGCGTTCATCGATACCTCGAAGAAGCAGTACGCGTTCCGGCCGAGTGCCTTCGCGTGATACATCGCTGCATCGGCGTTGGTCATCAGGTCCCGGAAATCGCTGCCGTTGCCGGGATAGAGCGCGATACCGATACTGGCCGACACGCGCAATTCGTGCTCGGCCACGCGAAACGGTTTCCGGATCACCTCCAATACCTTGTCCGCCACGTCGGCCGCGTCCGCGGGCTCGTCCACCGCCACGACCAGCACGAACTCGTCGCCACCCAGCCGCGCCATCGTGTCCTGCGCACGCAGGTTCGCGCCGATGCGTCGCGCGACGTCGACCAGCAACAGATCGCCGACATGATGACCATAGGCGTCGTTGACCGCCTTGAATCCATCGAGATCCATGAACATCAGCGCGAAACTCCCGTGCTCGCGGTCGGTGCTCTGGATCGCCTGGTCGATCCGGTCTTCGAGCAGCACGCGATTGGGCAGCTTGGTGAGGTTGTCGTGCAGCGCCAGATACGTCAATTCCTGATTGGCTTCGGCCAGCGACGTGGCCAGTACCGCCGTACGGGCCTCCAGACGCAGATCGAGGATCGAGACGATCAACGCGATCGCAAGGATGGCCAACGTGGCCACGATGATGACGAGTGCCAGCCAGCCGGCGTCCATGCGCGAGCCGGCCGCACCGCAGATGCTGCCCAGCGTGAAGCGGGCGGCGGCCATCCCGGTATAGTGCATGCCGGCGATGGCGGCGCCCATCAGGGCGGCCGATCCCAGATTGAGCAGGCGCACGCGAGACGAGTTGGCGCGCCGGATGAATACGATCCACAGCACGGCGCCCGATGCGACCACGGCAATCGCGACCGACAGGCAAACGAGCAACGGGTCGTACTGGATGCCGGGCGACATGCGCATCGAGGCCATGCCCGTGTAATGCATTCCCGCCACGCCGGCCCCCATCAACATCGCCCCGCCGCATAGCCGGCGCCACTTCAGCGTGTCGCGACAGACGAGCCACAGTGCGCCCGTGGAGCAGACGATCGCGATCAGCAACGACAGCAAGGTAATGGCCGGATCGTATCCCAGTGGAATCGGCAACGCGAAGGCGAGCATGCCGACGAAATGCATCGACCAGATGCCCGTGCCCATCACGCAAGCCCCGCCGACCAGCCACCAATGTGCGGCGCGCCCCTGAGCGCTCTTGATGCGCCCGGCCATGTCCAGCACGGTGTAGGACGCCAAGATGGCAATCAGCAGCGAAAGAAGAACGAGCAACGCGTTATAACTGGTCGGCAGCATTGTGGTTTACAGATCGCTTTCGATTCGGCGACGACGAGACCACGCGTTGCATGGGGTCTTCGTGAATTCGTGTGAAGGTTGGGCACAAAAGGAAAGCGGTGCCGAAGGAACGGAATGGTTGTGCGACCAACCAGACGATTCCAGCGACCACCGCTTGCATGGCGGATCATAAACGCGACCTTCCGTTCAGGGAAGGATTTAGCGCTGCGCGGCGTGGGAGCGGACGCGGGCGGGAATCAGAACGTGTGGCGAAGGCCCACCGCAAATGTGTTGCCGGTGGGGTGAGCGCTCAGCTTGTCGTAAGCGTAAATCGCGTAGATGTCCGTCCGTTTCGACAGAAGGTGGTTGTAGCCGATGGACGCGGTGTTCCGCAGGCTGCCGGCCGCCGGGGTAGCGCCGGACCGCTTCGTGCGCGCCCACTCCGCCAACAGGAAGTCGGCCGGTGACAACGGGATCGACAAACCGGCTTCGTAGGTGTGGCTGCCGGTCGGCGTACGCGCGTCGCTCGTCATCGCCCACGCGCCGTAGAGCGTGACGAACTTGAAGTCGTATGCCGCGCCGGCCAGATAGGCGTACTGCGCGCCGACCGGCCCTGCCGCGGTATACCGCACGCGCTGGCCGGACAACACGGCCGTGAGGCCATGCCCTTGATAGTTCAAGTGAACGCCGAGATTACCGACGCCCGGCGAACCCGCCACGCCGCCAAGACCATAGATGACGGTGGCGCCGAACCCGTTGAAGTCCGGCGTCGTGTACTTGACGGTGTTGTTCCACACCGTGTCGCCGATGATCGTCCCGCCATAGTTGGTCACGAACGTCTGCAGGACGAGCGGAGAGAAGACGGTCGAGGATCCGAACGGATTGACGAGGGATTCGGCCGTATAGGCCGGGTTTCTTTGTCGCCCGAAGGTCAACTGGCCGAAGTCGCCCTGAAAGCCCACGTACGCATTGCGCGACCAGAACGGGTCCGCCGTACTGCGCCCCAGCGCGCCGTTCGCGGGTTGAAAGAAGCTTTCGAGAACGAAAATGGCGCCGACGCCGCCGCCGAGGTCTTCCTTGCCGCGGATTCCCCAGAACGATGTGGTCAGCCCGCCGCTCCCCATCTGCACCGCGGCCTGCGGCGTGTCGCTGCGTTTGATGCTGCCGACGTAGGTGCCGATGAGGCCATAAAGCTGGACCTGGGAGCCGCTATCCGCGCGCGCTCCGACGGAAGTCGATGCCAGACCGGCGCCGAATATCGCCGTCATGCCGAGCGTACCGACGACGCGCCGGGCGGCAACGCGCAGCACGACCTGTCGTGTCTTTTTCATTTCGGTTGTCTCCATTCATATTGTTGTGAGCGTCTTTTTCCGTGGCGATCCACTCAGCAGTACTGATGGATTACGCTGTAACGGCGGCGCTTGTTGCAAGCATGTCGCTGAAGCCACTGGCGTGACCAGCGAGGAAACGCCTTCCCTCGAGGCTTCTCAGGGGAAGGCGCCGTCAGGCATGCGAGTGACTACGGGGAAATCTCTTCGAGCGAACGATTGGTCGTCTCCACCATTCGCGCGGCGACGAAGAAGCCCACCGCACTGACCACCGCGAACATGACGAATACCGCGGCGATGCCTTTCCCGGTCAATACGACGCCGACGATCGCCGGCGCGGCAGCAGACGCCGCGCGCAGCCACGAAGTCGCGAGACCGGTGCCGATGGCGCGCATCCGGGTGGGGTAGATCTCAGGGGTGTACAGGTACAGAAGGACGGTGGTCGTTGCCATCACCGCGTACGCCGACGATCCGAGCAACATCACGGACCAGGCGCTGCCTGCGCCATGAATGCCGAGTACGGCGAGCAGGGCCGCGCTGACGATGAAGCAGGCCATTGCCCACCGGCGGCGCCCGACCCGATCGATCAGCAGCGCACAGGCAAGCACCCCGCACGTACTCAGGACGTTCGAAATGGACGCCATCTGAAGCGACGTCTGCAGCGGCAGATGGTAGACCGTCTTGTAGAGGCTCGGCAGCCAGTTGTTGATGCCATTGGCCACGAAATAAGCGCTCGCCCAAAGCAGCCACACGACGACGGTGCGGCCTCGATAGAACGGCGAGAAGAGTTCCTTCCACGTTCCCTTCCGCTTCGACTGTCGTCCGACCAGAAGGCCCGCCACGCGCGCGTCCACCTCGGCCCTTTGGGTCTGCGTATCGAGGTTGCGTTTCGTCGTGCTGGCTTCCAGCCGCTCGATGATGCGTTCGGCCTTGTCGAAACGCCCGCGTGAAACGAGCCAGCGCGGCGATTCCGGAAGACGTGCGATCAGGATCGCGACGACCATGCCGGGAATCCCGCCGATCAGGAACATATATTCCCAGCCGAAGCGCGGGACGACGAACGCTCCGAGTTGCGCGGCCGCGAGCAGGCCCAACGGGAAAATGAGTTCGTACAGGATGAAGAAACGTCCGCGGCCGTGCGCCTGAGACAGCTCGTTGATGTACGTGGCGGCCACGGGCACTTCTCCGCCCACGCCGATGCCTTGCAGGAAACGCATCAGAAACAGCATGTGAAAGCTGCCGGTGAACGCGCATACGATGCTCATCGCCGACATGACACCCACCGCGACGGTCGCGCTCGGCACCCGCCCCACACGCTCGGCCAGCCAGCCGAAGACCAATGCGCCGACGACCTGGCCCAGATAGCCGGCAGCGATCAGCACGCCGATCTGACCGGGAGAAAGATGCCACAGCCCCACCAGGACGGGCAGCACGAAAGCCAGCGAAAGTGCGTCGAATGCATCGAAGAGGGTCGCGCTGCCCATGACGATCCGTGCCCGGGTGTGCCACTTGCAGAACGGCACGTTCTCGATGCGGAACAGCAGGTTCGCCGCCCGCAGTTGCTCGCTCATGGGACGCGTTTCGCTCGCGGATCGACCAAGGTCGACGCCGCAGGCGGTCGAAGGGGTGTTCATGCTGTCTCCTGAAAAGCTGCATTTTATGGACCTTCGGCTTGCTTCTTGTTTTGTAGCACCGGTCGCGTTTTTTTATGGTTTGCCGCGACATCGGCGCGTTTTTTATCGTTTGCCGAGCCTGTCGGCGGCGGCGCGCCCAACGAGGTTCCGCGCGCCGCCCCGACTGCTCGATGCCGACGGCAAGCGGGCGGCGCTGCGCCGTCGTCATCCGGCTATGGACGTACCGCGCCGGAGTCGGTCGACGAGGCCGGCCGAACGAAGCGCGTTCGCGATTTCAACGTCCGCGCCCTCGGCGAGCGGCAGCAATGGCGAGCGCACCGTGGCGTGCTCGAGGATGCCGCGCGCCACCAGACCGTGCTTGAGCGCGACGGTGCCTTCCATGTGCGACCCGCGGTGATACACGTTGCGCGTCACCGGCAGCAGGCGATCGTGAATCGCGCGGGCGGCCGGGTAGTCTTTCGCCTTGCCTGCCTTGATCAGTTCGATGAGCGGCTCGGGAGCCAGGCCGCCGTAGCCGACGAGCGCGCCGTCGACGTCGAACATCGTATGGAGCAGATACTCGTCGTGGCAGGTCAGGATTTGCAGTTCCGGACGCTCGCGTCGGATGATCGGAATCTCGACGTCCCAGCGACGCATGTTGCGCACGCCGTTTTTCATCGCGAAGACGCCCGGTTGCGCCGCGATTTCCAGCTGTGTTTCGAGGTTGTAGGTCGCCTTGGTGGCGTCCGGGTACTGGAACAGGATGAGCGGCAGGCCGCTGCCCTCGTGGATCGCGCGGTAGCGATCCTGCGGCGCGCCTTTCTGATAGCCGAAGCGCAGCCAGCCGTGCGACGGATACACCAGACCGGCCGACGCGCCGGCCTCGACTGCGCGCTTCGCCTCTTCCACCGCCACTTCCGTGCCTTCGAGCGTGATGCCGGCGATGACCGGAAGCTTGCCGTCGACGGACTTCACGAAGCTTTCGATGACTCGAGCCTGTTCTTTCTGCGAGAGGAACGTGCCTTCGCCTGCGTGCCCGAGAACCGTCAGACCTTTGACGCCTTCGATGCCGCCCAGCCACGCGCCCAGCCGTTGAATTGCCGCATGGTCGACCGCGCCGTCGCGGGTGAAAGGGGTAACGGGTGCCGGGACCAGACCGCGCAGATCGATTGCCTTCATGACGTCTCCAAATGTGAGCTTTTCCGCTCCTCTTTGCCGGAGGAGAGCCCGCTGCCCGCTTCGCATCGAGCCGGAACAACGGTGCATGCGTTGCAGTGTAGGGACGCCCGACCCATGCGAGAACGGCCAAATTGCACATTTCAGCTATACTGATTCGACATATCTACGGGGAGGCTTCGCGGTGGACTATGCGGCCTGGAAGCTATTCATCGACGCGGCGGAACTCGGGAGCCTGAGCAAGACGGCCGTTGCTTACGGGACCAGCCAGCCTCACATCAGCCGGCAGATCGTCGAGCTCGAGCAGTATTGCGGCGGCCGTCTGTTTCAACGGACAGGGCGCGGCGTGGTATTGACCGAGCTGGGCGCGCGTATCGCGCCGCGCGTGAGGACGTGGCTGGCCAGCACGGAGCAGTTGTCCAACGACATCCGCAGCACGGCGGGCGAGCCGATCGGCGTGGTCAGGCTCGGAATCCTGCCCTCCACCGCTCATCCCCTCGTCAGCACCCTTTACCACCAGCTTCGCGAGCGTTACCCGCTGGTGCAGTTACAGGTGCGCGAGGGTCAAGGGGCGTTGCTGGAAACCTGGCTGGAGAACGGCAGCGTCGATCTCGCGATCCTGTTTCGAAATAGTCCGACGCCGAGAAACGGCGACGAATATCTGGTCGAGGCCGCGACTTACCTGGTGGGGGCGGAAGGCGATCCTCTGACCAGTCAGCCGACGATCGCGTTTTCCAGGCTCGATGGGATTCCGCTGGTCTCTTTCTGCCGCCCCAATAGCTGGCGCGAGCGGCTCGAACAAATCGCGGGCGAACATCAGGTGTCGCTGAATTTCGCGGCGGAAGCCGATTCCCTGAGCCTGCAGGGGCACATCGTCGCCGACGGCGGCATCCATGCGTTGCTGGGCCCTTACGCGATCGCCAATCTGGAACGGGAATGCCGGTTGCAGGCGGCGATGGTGGTCGATCCGTCCGTGCCGCGCTTCATTGCGCTCGCCATGTCGCCTCACGGCGAACTGACGCTGGCATGCCGCACGGTCATGCAACTCACGAAGGAAATCGCACGGTCGCGCAATCTCTCGTCGGATCTTCGGTTGGGCGTGTCCGCCGCGTTCCTGCGTTCCATCTGAAGGGCTGGGGTACGATGTGTTCGCAGTCCTGATCGAGCGGGATGTCGATGTCCGCCACCGCGTCGTGTTGTCGGGCGAACGGCGCGGCGGGATGGCGCAACTGCTCCGTCCGCCGCGCGCATCTCGCGTCGATCCCTAGTACGACTTGCCGCCTACCGTCGCTGCTTCCAGTTCGCGCGTGATGATCTGCGTGCCGCCGACGTTGGCGACCGACTTGACCAGGCCGACGCCCGGCGCGAGCCAGTCGTCCGCGCTCGTCTTGGTCGTCACCGCCTGGTTGGCGGCGGTCTCCGTGGTCTGATAGTGGCAGGCGTTCGCAAAGACCTTGCCGTTCCTGAGGCTGACCGTTTCGCGCGCGACGTAGGTCCGCTGGATCGACACGGACGTTTGCGCGCCGCCTGACGGAACGACGGGCGTATCCACGTAGTTCACCGTCTCGCTTCCCGCGAGTCCGATCGTCTCGACATAGGGCGGCGAGTTCACGTCGCGCAACACGAGCGTGCCGCCGCTGTAAACCTCGCTGCCGTAGTTCGTGCGCACGCCGTTGCCGACGAGGTAGTAGTCATTGGTCTGGATCGGCGAACCGGACGTGGTTTCGGCCTGCTGCGTGAGCGCCACGCCGTTGAACGTCGCCGGCGCGTAAGTCCGCGTGTACACGCCGTTGTCGACCGACGGGCTCTGCGACGTCGCTTGCGTATACGTGTGCAACTGCACGGTATCGCCCTGCTGGTAAACCGGATCGCACTCGACGTTCGACGCGGTCGGCGAGCCCGGATTGCCGCCGGATGTGCCGGTGGTCGGCGTTCCACCGCTGCCGCCGCTGCCGCCGTTGTTGCTCGTGCCCGATCCGCCGGACGCCGCGGGCGAGGAATTGTCGTCGCCGCCGCCGCAGGCGGTCAGCGCGAGGCAGGTCAATGCGATCAGTGCAACGGCTTTCATCGGGATCACCTTCTGAATGATGAACAGGACGAACGCAGCCAGTACGCGCGAATCACGCCGCACGCACCGACCATCACGAATCGGGAATCAGGAATCCGCACTCGGCCGGCGACGTCAGTTCACCTGCAGTTGGCCACCGCGGCCCAGCCCGCCCTTCACGTCCTGCGCCTTGTAGCTGCGCAGCGCGACGACCATCTTGTTGTACGCATCGATGAACGCGACGACCGTCGCCTTGCCTTCCGGCGTCGACGAGAAGCCGGCCAGCGCGCCGCCCACGCCGCCGCCGAAGCCGCCCAGCGCCGCGCCGTAGTTGGTCGCC
>NZ_CADFDO010000005.1:0-484606 GCF_902832955.1 Burkholderia sp. BCC0044
AGCTTGCCCTTGTTGAAGCGCCCGTTCGGGTCGACGCGCTGCTTGTACGCGCGGAATTCGGCGATCTCGTCGTCGGTCAGGAATTCGAGCTTGGTGATGCCGATCCCGTGTTCGCCGGAAATCACGCCATCGAGCGAGCGCGCGAGCGTCATGATGCGGGCGACCGACGCGTGCGCGTCCTGCAGCATCTCGTAGTTGTCGGAGTTGACCGGGATGTTCGTGTGGACGTTGCCGTCGCCCGCGTGCATGTGCAGCGCGACGAACACGCGCCCGCGCAGCACGCGCTTGTGGATCGCCTGCGCTTCGTCGAGGATCGGCTTGAACGCGCCGCCGTTGAAGATCGCGCGCAGTTCCGCGCGGATCTCCTGCTTCCACGAGATCCGGACCGTGCGGTCCTGCGTGATGTGGAACACGGTCGCGCCCGGCTGCTCGTCCGCGCGATCGGCGAACTTCTCCGCGAGCGCCTCGTAGCCGAGCTGCACGAGGTAGTGCTGCGCCTCGCGCAGCGGCTGGTCGAGCCGGTCGCGCACGAATTCCCAGCGTGCGCGCACGCGCTTGAGCAGCTCCAGCGCCTGCTGCACGCGGTCTTCCAGCAGTTCGGCGCTCGGGATCTCGTTCGCGTCGTCGGTCTTGCCGAGCGGCAGGTTGCCGCCCCTGAAGAACGCTTCGAGCGCGTCCACCAGTTGCAGCTTGTTCTTCAGCGACAGCTCGATGTTGATCCGCTCGATGCCGTCGGTGTACTCGCCCATCCGGTTCAGCGGGATCACGACGTCCTCGTTGATCTTGAACGCGTTGGTGTGCTTCGCGATCGCGGCCGTGCGGCTGCGGTCGAGCCAGAAGCGCTTGCGCGCCTCCGCGCTGACCGCGACGAAGCCTTCGCCGCTCTTGCCGTTCGCCATCCGGATCACTTCGGACGTCGCCTGCGCGACCGCATCGGCGTCGTCGCCGACGATGTCGCCGATCAGCACCATCTTCGGGAACGCGTTGCGCTTGCTCTTGGTCGCGTAGCCGACCGCGCGCAGGTAGCGCTCGTCGAGGTGCTCGAGGCCTGCGAGGATCGCGCCGCCCTGCTTCGACGTCTCGAACAGGTAGTCCTTGATCTCGACGATGCTCGGGATCGCCTCGCGCGCCTGGCCGAAGAATTCGAGGCAGACGGTGCGCGTGTGCGCGGGCATCTTGTGCAGCACCCAGCGCGCGGACGTGATGAGCCCGTCGCAGCCTTCCTTCTGCACGCCCGGCAGGCCGGCGAGGAACTTGTCGGTGACGTCCTTGCCGAGCCCTTCCTTGCGGAACCGGCGGCCTTCGATCTCGAGCATTTCAGTGCGCAGCAGCTTCTCGCCCGGCGCGTACGCGCCGTCGAACCACTTCAGCTCGAAGCGCGCGACCGCGATGTCGTGGATCTTGCCCTGGTTGTGCTCGTGGCGCGTGACTTCGAGCCAGTTGCCGTCCGGGTCGACCATTCGCCACCACGCGAGGTTGTCGAGCGCGGTGCCCCACAGCACGGCCTTCTTGCCGCCCGCGTTCATCGCGACGTTGCCGCCGATGCACGAGGCGTCGAGCGAGGTCGGATCGACCGCGAACACGTAGCCGGCCGCTTCGGCCGCCTCCGTCACGCGGCGCGTGACGACGCCCGCGCCGGAGAAGATCGTCGGCACCTTGTGCGCGACGCCCGGCAACTCGGTCAGCTCGACCGCGCCGAGCTGTTCGAGCTTCTCGGTGTTGATCACCGCGGAGAACGGCGTGAGCGGCACCGCGCCGCCCGTGTAGCCGGTGCCGCCGCCGCGCGGGATCACGGTCAGGCCGAGTTCGAAGCAGGCCTTGACCAGCGCGGCGATCTCGGCTTCGGTGTCCGGCGTCAGCACGACGAACGGGTATTCGACGCGCCAGTCGGTCGCGTCGGTCACGTGCGACACGCGCGACAGCCCGTCGAAGCGGATGTTGTCCTTCTGCGTGCAGCGGCCGAGCGCCTTGGTCGCGCGGCGGCGCAGCTCGGCCATCTTGTCGAATTCGTCGGCGAACTCGTCGACCGCGCGCTGCGCGGCGGTTTCGAGCATTTCGACGCGCGATGCGCGTTCGCGGCCGGCGTCGTCGCGGTGCTCGGTGAGATCCGCGTTGCGGCGCTTGCCGATCTCGGTGAGGCGGTGGTTCAGCGCCTCGATCAGCAGCGCGCGGCGCTTCGGGTTGTCGAGCAGGTCGTCCTGCAGGTACGGGTTGCGACGCACGACCCAGATGTCGCCGAGCACTTCATACAGCATCCGTGCCGAGCGGCCCGTGCGGCGCTCGGCGCGCAGTTCGTCGAGCACCGCCCACGCCTCTTCGCCGAGCAGGCGGATCACGATCTCGCGATCCGAAAAGGACGTGTAGTTGTAGGGAATCTCGCGCAAGCGGGGCGCGGGGTCGGCGGCGACGGTGGCGGCCGCGCCATGCGGATCGAAAACTTGTGGTGCGTTCATGTTCGGACGACTCGGAGGGCCGATATCCCGTGCACGGGCGTCGGCAAGCGCGTGGGCGCAATCTTGGGGAAATCTGTTCTGTTACCAGGCGCGCGGCTGTCCTTCATGGGGCCGGAGCGGGCGACTCGCCCCTCCCGGCCGGCGACAGGGCCTGGCGGCACTCGGGACCATCAGCACGATCGCGCGCGGCGCGCATGCCGTTCGGCCGCGGGGCTGGCTGCGCGCGGCGTCGGCTTCAACGGTGCGATCCGAGGGTGCCTCTGCATCTTCCGAATCCTTGATTCAAAACGGAATTCTAACCCATGATCGCGCCGCCCGTGACACGCCGGACAGCTCGTGGGGCTATCGCCGCGAGCCGCGCCGGGCGGGGTTCGGCGCGATTTCGTGCGACCATTCGCCGTCCGTCCGGTCGGTAACCATGCGGTTAAACCGGTAAGGCGCACCGGTAAAAAGCGGCGCCCGGCGGCGCGAATGCCCTGCCCGCACCCGCACATGACCGCTCATGACCGCCCGCCCGGCATGCCGCTTGCGTGCGGGCGGACCCTTGGCGCTATCATTGACCCTTTACCGTCTGCATCCGCACTGCACGCGAGCGCCCATGGCATCCCACGATTACCTGAAGAAAATCCTCACCGCGCGCGTCTACGACGTCGCGATCGAGACGGAACTCGAACCGGCCCGCAACCTGTCGGCCCGGCTGCGCAACGCCGTTTACCTGAAGCGCGAGGACAACCAGCCGGTGTTCTCGTTCAAGCTGCGCGGCGCGTACAACAAGATGGCGCACATTCCGGCGGACGCGCTCGCGCGCGGCGTGATTACCGCGTCGGCCGGCAACCACGCACAGGGCGTCGCGTTCTCGGCGGCCCGGATGGGCGTGAAGGCCGTGATCGTCGTGCCGGTCACGACGCCGCAGGTGAAGGTCGACGCGGTGCGCGCGCATGGCGGCCCAAGCGTCGAGGTGATCCAGGCGGGCGAATCGTACAGCGATGCGTACGCGCACGCGGTCAAGGTCCAGCAGGAGCGCGACCTCACGTTCGTCCACCCGTTCGACGATCCGTACGTGATCGCCGGCCAGGGCACGATCGCGATGGAGATCCTGCGCCAGCACCAGGGCCCGATCCACGCGATCTTCGTGCCGATCGGCGGCGGCGGGCTCGCGTCCGGCGTCGCCGCGTACGTGAAGGCGGTGCGCCCGGAGATCAAGGTGATCGGCGTGCAGGCCGAGGATTCGTGCGCGATGAAGCAGTCGCTGGACGCGGGCGAGCGCATCGAGCTGAGCGAAGTCGGCCTGTTCGCGGACGGCACCGCGGTGAAGCTCGTCGGCGAGGAAACGTTCCGGCTGTGCCGCGAATTCCTCGACGGCGTCGTGACGGTCAATACCGACGCGCTGTGCGCGGCGATCAAGGACGTGTTCCAGGACACGCGCAGCGTGCTCGAGCCGTCCGGCGCGCTCGCGGTCGCGGGCGCGAAGCTGTACGCGGAACGCGAAGGGATCGAGAACCAGACGCTCGTCGCGGTCACGTCCGGCGCGAACATGAATTTCGACCGGATGCGCTTCGTCGCCGAGCGCGCGGAGGTCGGCGAGGCGCGCGAGGCCGTGTTCGCGGTCACGATCCCCGAGGAACGCGGCAGCTTCAAGCGCTTCTGCTCGCTCGTCGGCGATCGCAACGTCACCGAGTTCAACTACCGGATCGCCGATGCGCAATCCGCGCATATCTTCGTCGGCGTGCAGATCAAGCGCCGCGGCGAATCGGCGGAGATCGCCGCGAACTTCGAGTCGCACGGTTTCAACAGCGTCGACCTGACGCACGACGAGCTGTCGAAGGAACACATCCGCTACATGGTCGGCGGCCGCTCGCCGCTCGCGCTCGACGAGCGCCTGTTCCGCTTCGAATTCCCGGAACGGCCGGGCGCGCTGATGAAGTTCCTGTCGTCGATGGCGCCGGACTGGAACATCAGCCTGTTCCACTACCGCAACCAGGGCGCGGACTACAGCTCGATCCTCGTCGGGCTGCAGGTGCCGCAGGCCGATCGCGCCGAATTCGAACGCTTTCTCGCGGCGCTCGGCTATCCGTATGTCGAAGAGAGCGCCAACCCGGCTTACCGCCTCTTCCTGTCGTAAAGGCTTCGTGCAATGAATCCCGAACATTCCCCGCTCGGCAAGGCCACCGTCTACGCGGCGCAGTACGACGCGTCGCTGCTGTTCCCGATTCCGCGCGCCGGCGCGCGCGAGCAGCTCGGCATCACGTCGGCGCTGCCGTTCTTCGGCACCGACATCTGGAACGCGTACGAGCTGTCGTGGCTCAACGCGCGCGGCAAGCCGCAGGTCGCGATCGCGACGTTCTACGTGCCGGCCGAATCGCCGAACATCGTCGAATCGAAGTCGTTCAAGCTGTATCTCGGCTCGTTCGCGCAGTCGAAGTTCGACTCGGTCGACGCGGTGCGCGACGTGCTGAAGCGCGACGTGTCGGCCGCGTGCGGCGCGAGCGTATCGGTGCAACTGGTGTCGGCGCACGATTTCCGCCAGCTGGAGATGGACGAGCTCGACGGGCTGTCGCTCGACCGGCTCGACCTCGACACCGACGTGTACGAACCCGATCCGTCGCTGCTGTCGGCCGCCAGCGGCGAGGACGAAGCGCCGGTCGAGGAGACGCTCGTGTCCGACCTGCTGCGCTCGAACTGCCCGGTCACGGGCCAGCCCGACTGGGGCAGCGTGCAGATCCACTACGTCGGGCCGCAGATCGACCACGCGGGCCTGCTGCGCTACATCATCTCGTTCCGTAATCACACGGGCTTTCACGAGCAGTGCGTCGAGCGGATCTTTCTGGACATCCTGCATGCGTGCAAACCGGTGAAGCTCGCGGTGTATGCGCGCTATACGCGCCGCGGCGGGCTCGACATCAACCCGTTCCGTACGAACTACAACCAGCCGATGCCGGATAACGCGCGGACGGCGCGGCAGTGAACGAGTGGGCTGGCGGGCATGTTGCCGTCCGCCGACACCGCCTTGCGGAAGGCGCGCCTCTCTAATTCGGTGCGAACACGTCGGCCCGGCACTTCGGACAATACAGGTAGATTGTTCGACCATCGTGCAGGGAAATGAAGCCTCGCCTTGCCTGGTCTATCCTCCATTTCGCCGCGCCACCACCTGCTAGACGCGCTTCGCCTTCGGCATAGCAATTCGCGGCGTCCAGGTCATGGCTGCACGCCCGTTCTGTTACGCGGTCCGCACGCTTGAAAAACGCGCTGACATCCGCCTGCCGAAGAACGAACGCACGACACATCTCTGCCGTTTCATCCCCGCTGATATCAGCCGACCATGCACCGTTCCTGACGATTTCGACTGACTCCGGCACGACAGCGGGTACCGCGCCGGCAGGCGATACCCTATTGGACAGCGTGCCCGCAGCCGCACTGTGGCTGAGCGCGAGCGCCAACATCAAAACTGCGATCCAAATCACCATTGCACTCTCGCCGCCTCCGTCCGGTTCTTTCGCGATACTGTCGGATGGCGGTAGCCCCCACGCCCTCGTCTCGGCTCTCACGGCCACTTAGCCAGTCGCGCGGCATCCCATTTCCGTTCGACCGCTGCGCGGTACAGCATTGCCAGCGTGATCGGTTCCCGTTCGAGAGCGTGCGGTTTTCGGAGCACCCATCGACGGAACAACGAATAGAAGCCCCCTTCGCCCTCCATCAGGAAATACCGGTAAAAATCGAAGTCGCCGGTATCGACGGAAAAACGCTCGAAAAAGCGACCCATGAAATCGTCGGCTTCGTCGCCGGTCTGGCCAAGATTCTCCCAAAGCCTCGTGGCGGCGAACAACGGCGTCGATTTGCCAAGCCTTACCTCTGATCTGACGAAGACCTCGATCTCATCCCAACGCACGTTTTCCATCAAAACACCTTGCCCCCTGGTTTGAAAGGCGGTTGTACCCGGCGAATCGCGCCATGCATCCGCGGCTTGCTGTCGCAGCCCGCTCGGACAGGTGTCACGTTGGGGCCCGTTGGAAAAAACTTCGTCACACAATGCAAAGTTCCGGGCCGCTCGTACCGAGTTGTATTTGAACGTCCTCCGCTTATCTGCTCGCCCTCGCATCGACTGCCTCAAATGCAACAAGGCCGGTGCACGTCAATGCACCGGCCTTGTTGTAAAGCTTCCGCCCTCGCCGTATTACTTCACCGGCGGCTTGTAAGCGATGCAATCGACCTCGACCTTGCAGTCGATGACCATGCTCGACTGCACGCACGCGCGGGCCGGCGGGTTCTCGCCGAAGTACGACACGAACACCTTGTTGAACGACGCGAAGTCGCGCGCGTCGTCGAGCCATACGCCGCAGCGCACGACGTGCTCGAGGCCGTAGCCGGCTTCCTTCAGGATCGCGATCACGTTCTCGATCGTCTGCTTCGACTGCGTGACGATCCCGCCTTCGACGACCTCGCCGTTCACCATCGGCGTCTGGCCCGACACGTACAGCCAGCCGTCGGCCTCGACCGCACGCGCGAACGGCATCACCTGGCCGCCGGTCCCCTTCGCTTCGCCTACGCCATATCGCTTCATCGTTTCACTCCTCGTTTGTCGGCCGGAGCCGGCGCTTCAGCGCCTGCTCCGGCCCCATGCAACGCACGGTTGCGGATGCGCGCGCCAGCTGCTGCGGCGCGCGGAAGATCGGAATGCGCGCGTTCAGAACGCCGCATCGGCACTGGCCGCCACGCGCTCGCCGCGCGCGACGAACCCGCCGGCGCGCTCGCCGGTCGGCTGGCCGTTTTCGTAGGTCAGCACGCCGTTCACCCACACGGCGTCGATCCCGTGCGCGGGTTGTTGCGGCTTCTCGAACGTCGCGGCGTCGCTCACACGCGCCGGATCGAACAGCACGAGATCCGCGTGGTAGCCGACATGCACTTCGCCGCGCTTCGCGATCCCGTAGCGGCGCGCGGACAGCGACGTCATCTTGCGGATCGCCTCCTCGAGCGGCAGCAGGTTGGTCTCGCGTACGTAGTGGCCGAGCACGCGCGGGAACGCGCCCCACAGCCGCGGGTGCGGCAGCGGATCGTTCGGCAGGCCGTCGGAGCCGACCATCGTCGCCGGATGCGACAGGATCTTGCGCACGTCGTCCTCGGACATGTTGTGGTACACGGCGCCCGCCGGGCGGATGCGCTGCGCGGCTTCCTGCTCCGTCACGCCCCAGTCGGCCGCGATCGCCTTCAGCAGCTTGCCCGCGACTTCCGGGTGCGGCTCCGACCACGTGATCGTGATGTCGATGTCGCCCGTCACCTGCTTCAGGTCGAGCGTCGACGAGCTGCGGCTGTACGGATAGCAGTCGCAGCCGACCGGCTGGTAGCGGCGCGCGCCTTCGAGCGACGCGAGCACCTCGGTGCTGCGCCCCCAGTTCGACGGGCCCGCGCACTTCAGGTGCGAGATCACGACCGGCACCTGCGCGTGGCGGCCGACGCGATAGGCCTCGTCCATCGCGTCGAGGATCGCGTCGAACTCGGTGCGCATGTGCGTCGTGTACAGCGCGCCGGCTTGGGCGAGCGGCTCAGCGAGCGCCATCACTTCCTCGGCCGGCGCCGCGAACGCGGAGCCGTACGCGAGGCCCGACGACAGGCCGAGCGCGCCATTCGCGAGTGCCTCCTCGAGCTGCGCGCGCATGCCGGCAATCTCGCCGTCGGTCGCCGCGCGGTCGAGGCGGTCCATCTGGTTGTTGCGCAGCGCCGTATGGCCGACGAGCGCCGCGACGTTCACGGACGGGCGCGCAGCGTTCACGGCCGCGACGTAAGCGGCGAAGGTCGGATACTGGAACGCGCCGCGCTCGCCGAGCAGGTTCATCGGGTCGGGCGGATCGCCCGCGAGCGTCACCGGCGAGGCGCTGATCCCGCAGTTGCCGACGATCACGGTCGTCACGCCCTGCGAGATCTTCGGGATCATCTCCGGCGCGCGGATCACGTGCGTGTCGTCGTGCGTGTGCACGTCGACGAAACCCGGCGCGAGCGCCCGGCCGTTCGCGTCGACGACGTTCTCGGCGAGCCAGTTCGACAGGTTGCCGATCGCCGCGATCAGGCCGTTGCGGATCGCGACGTCGCGCGTGACGGGCGGCGCGCCGGTGCCGTCGTACAACTGCGCGCCGACGATCAGCGTATCGGCCGCTTCGGGATGCGAATGCATGGTCAGTCTCCTACCGGTTGACGGTCTCCGCCGCCGCGGTGCGCATCGAGCGCGTGTTTGATGCGGCGCAGCGATTCCCGGCCCGCATCGCCGAGCCGCAATGCGACGCCGGTGACGAGCACGTCGATCGCCATCATCATCGCGTAGCGCGATGTCGACGGCTTGTAGATGAAATCGGTTTCGAACGCGACGACGGGAATCAGGTGGTCGGCGAGCTTCGCGAGCGGCGACGCCGGCGCGGTGATCGCGATCAGCTTCGCGCCGTAGCGCTTCGCGAGCCGGCAGCTTTCGAGCAGCTCGGGTACGCGCCCGCTCACCGACAACGCGACGACGACGGTGTCGCTCGACAGCGTCGCGGCCACCATCCGCTGCAACAGGCTGTCCTGGTAGCTCGCGACCGGCCGGCCGAAACGCACGAGCCGGAAGCGCAGCTCGTCGGCCAGCGCGGTCGAGCCGCCGCCCTGCCCGTACACGTAGGTCATCTTCGCGGCGGCGAGCAGGTCGGCCGCCGCGTCGAACGACGTATTGCGCAGCAGCTGGTGGTTGTGCGCGAGCGCCACGCGGATCTCGTCGTAGACCATCGACGCGGGGCTCGCGTCGTCGGCCGGCGTGTCGTCGGACGGCACCAGGAAGCGCTGGCCGACGGCCGCCGCCTGCGCGACGAGCACCTTCAGTTCGCGCACGTCGCGGCAGCCGACGGCCTTCGCGAAACGCGTGACCGTCGCGACGCTGACCTCCGCGTCGCGCGCGAGCGCGCCGATGCTCGCATGCGCGGCGCGCGCCAGATCGGCGAGGATGAACGCGGCGACCTTGCGCTCGGCTTCGCGCAGCTCGGGCGCGCACTCGGCGATCCGCGCGACGATGTCGAGGACCGGCGGGGCGGCCTGAGCCGGATGCGGCTCGGCGGCGAGCGGAGCGGACGGGGAAGCGGGCGTATTCATCGGCGAAAAGGGTGGGCTTGATGTTATTAAATAACATCACCGCGCCGATGCTACTTTCTGTACCATCTGCATGTCAACTTCAGTGCAATGCATAGTGATGATGGAGCGGGATGACATGAAAGTTACAAACTATCAGGAAGCGACGATCGATCCGTTCGGCAAGGGCCTGGGCAATCTGCCGAGCGCGAGCGTGCCGCTCGGCGACGCGGGCCGGCTCGAATGGAACCTGCTCGCGGAAGACGTCAGCCTGCCGGCCGCCGTGCTTTACGAGGATCGCGTCGAGCACAACCTGAACTGGATGCAGGCGTTCGTGCAGAAATACGGCGTCAAGTTCGCGCCGCACGGCAAGACGACGATGGCGCCGCAACTGTTCCGCCGCCAGCTCGACGCCGGCGCGTGGGGCATCACGCTCGCGACCGCGCACCAGACGCAGGCCGCGTATCACGGCGGCGTGCGCCGCGTGTTGCTCGCGAACCAGTTGGTCGGCCGCCAGAACATGACGATCATCGCCGGGCTGCTGTCCGATCCCGATTTCGAATTCTTCTGTCTCGTCGATTCCGCGGAGAGCGTCGACCAGCTCGGCCGCTTCTTCGGCGACGCGAAAAAATCGCTGAACGTGCTGATCGAGCTCGGCGTGCCGGGCGGCCGCGCGGGCGTGCGCGATGCCGCGCAGCGCGAGGCCGTGCTGGCCGCGATCGCACGCTATCCGGACACGCTGAAGCTGGCCGGCATCGAGCTCTATGAAGGCGTGCTGAAAGAGGAAGGCGAAATCCGCGCGTTCCTGCAGGAAGCCGTCGCGCTCACGCGCGAGCTGGCCGAAGCCGGCCGCTTCGCGCGCACGCCGGCGATCCTGTCCGGCGCCGGTTCGGCGTGGTACGACGTGGTCGCGGAAGAATTCAGGAAGGCGTCCGACGCGGGCTTCGCGGAAGTCGTGCTGCGTCCGGGCTGCTACCTGACGCACGATGTCGGCATCTACAAGAAAGCGCAGACCGACGTGTTCGCGCGCAACCCGATCGCCCGCTCGATGGGCGAAGGGCTGCTGCCGGCGCTGCAGCTGTGGGCGTACGTGCAGTCGGTGCCGGAAGCCGACCGTGCGATCGTCGCGCTCGGCAAGCGCGACGCGGCATTCGACGCGGGCCTGCCCGAGCCGGCGCGCCACTTCCGCCCGGGTCGCGACACCGCGCCGCGCGACGTCGCCGCCACCGAAGGCTGGGCCGTCACCGGGATGATGGACCAGCACGCGTACCTGCAGATCCCGCCGGGCGCGGACGTGAAGGTCGGCGACATGGTCGCGTTCGACATCTCGCACCCGTGCCTGACGTTCGACAAGTGGCGCCAGGTGCTCGTGCTCGATCCGCAGTTCCGCGTGACGGAAGTCGTCGAAACCTTCTTCTGACGCACGCCGCACGCCGCGCCGCCCTGCCGCTCGCGCGGGGCGGCCGTCACGCGCGCTTCAATCTGCGGGAGTACACTGCGCTTTCGTCCTCGGGGCCCGTCACGGCCGTCATGCACGGCGCGACCGGGCCTTCAACGCTGCTTCACTGGAGAAAGCCATGGCCGCGAAGAAGATCCTGTTCCTGACCGGCGATTTCGCCGAAGACTACGAAACGATGGTGCCGTTCCAGGCGCTGCAGGCCGTCGGCCACCACGTCGACGCAGTCTGCCCGGGCAAGCGCGCGGGCGACAAGATCAAGACCGCGATCCACGATTTCGAGGGCGACCAGACCTACACCGAGAAACCCGGCCACCACTTCACGCTGAACGCGGCGTTCGACGACGTCGATGCGGCGCGCTACGACGCACTCGCGATCGCGGGCGGCCGTGCGCCCGAATATCTGCGACTCGATCCGAAGGTGATTTCGCTCGTGCGCGAGTTCGCCGAAGCCGGCAAGCCGATCGCGGCGATCTGCCACGCGGCGCAACTGCTCGCGGCCGCCGACGTGATCCGCGGCAAGCGCATTTCGGCCTACCCGGCCTGCGCGCCGGAAGTGAAGCTGGCGGGCGGCGAATACGCGGACATTCCGGTCGACGCGGCCGTGACCGACGCGCCGTTCGTCACCGCGCCCGCATGGCCCGCGCATCCGGCCTGGCTCGCGCAGTTCCTCGCGCTGCTCGGCACGCGCATCGAGCTGTAAACCTGCACCCACTCAGAATGAAATGAAGCGATGGCCGGCGGCGCTGACGTGCCGCCCGGCCGCGCACGTCAACGCGCGGCCGGTGTCGACCCGACGTCCGCGATCCGCGATTCCAGCATCGCGAGCGCACCCGACAGTGCATTGAGCACGTCGTCCGGCAACTGCGCCATCGTCTGTTCGAGAAACGCCTTGCGGCGCGGCAGGCACGCGTCGAACGCCGCGCGGCCTGCGTCCGTCAGCGTGACGTTGGTCACGCGGTTGTCGCGCACGTCCGACTCGCGCTCGATCCAGCCGAGCGCATCGAGCGACTTCAACTGGCGCGTGAGCGCGCCCGGATCGATGCGCAGCACTTCGACAAGCTTCTTCTGCGACGAATGCCCGTCCATCGTGTGCAGCGCGACCATGATGCGCCAGCGCGGCATCGGCTGCCCGACGTGCGCTTCGAACGCGGTCATGAATGCGCGATACGTGCGTCCGAATTGCTGCAAGATCGCGACGCGGTCCTGTTCTTCCATGCGCTGATTTCGTTCCGGTGAATCGTTGAGTCGTCGAATCGCTCGCCCGATCGGTCAATCGGCCGCGACGTGCGGTTCGATCTTGCGCCGTAGCGCGATCGGCGGCACGCGGCGGCACTGCCACACCGACACCACGGCGACGACGGCCGCCATCGCGACGCCCAGATGAATCGCGCCGACCAGCGATTCGCGGGCCGCTTCCAGCAACAGCGCGCCATTATGCCCGGCACGCGTCAACTCCGCGACGAGACCGCCCTGCGCCGCGCGATCGATCAGGATCTGCGGATCGGCGAGCCGCGCGTGCCACTGCATCGCGTGATCAGCCGACAGCGCATTGCGCACGCCGCTCGAATACATCTGATTGACGAGCGTACCCGTGAGCGCGGTGCCGAGCATCCCGCCGACCATCCGCAGCGACTGCAGCAGTGCGGTCGCGATGCCGAGGTGCTCGCGGCCGGCCGTCTGCTGCGCGAACACGGTCAGGTTCGGCAGCACGAAGCCGAGCCCGATGCCGCCCGCGACCATCAGCGCCATCAGCATCCAGGTCGGCGTCGTGTGGGTCGCCACGACGATGCCCGCGCACGCGATGGCGAACAGCACGAAGCCGACGTGCAGCATCGCGTTCGGGTTGCGAATGCGCGTGACGACGCGGCCGTTCATGATGCTGCCGATCGTGATGAACACGACGAGCGGCGTGATCACGAGCCCGGCTTCCTTCGGCGACATCCCGAAGCCGCCCTGGAACAGCAACGGCGCGTAGAACAGCAGCGAGAACATCGAGAAACCGGCGAGGATCGCGAGCACGAAGAGCGCCGACAGCGCGCGGTTGCCGAACATGTCGAACGGCAGAATCGGCTGCGCGCAGCGCTTCTCCCGGTGCCACAGGCCGATGCCGGCGCCGACCGCGACGACGAGCAGCAGCGACGCCCAGCTCGCGATGCCGTACTTCGGCAGCCATTCGACGAACAGTTGCAGCGCGCCGAGCGACAGCGCGATCAACAGCGCGCCCGGCCAGTCGAGCCGCATCTTGCGGTCGTGCTCGACGTGGCGCAGGTGCGGCAGGTAGCGCCACACGAACAACAGCGACAGCAGGCCGACCGGCAGGTTCACGTAGAACACCGAGCGCCAGCCGAACGACTGGGTCAGCACGCCGCCGAGCGACGGGCCGACCGCGTTCGCGATGCCGAACGCGGAGCTCATCAGCACCTGCCAGCGCAGCCGCACGACGGAATCGGGGAACAGATCGGGAATGCACGCGAACGCGGTGCCGACCAGCATCCCGCCGCCGATCCCCTGCAGCCCGCGCGCGAGCACGAGGGTCAGCATGTCGTTGGCCATACCGCACAACACCGACGCGCCGGTGAACACGACGATCGACGCGATCACGAACGGCTTGCGGCCGTAGTAGTCGCCGAGCCGGCCGAAGATCGGCACCGTGATCACGGAACTGAGCAGGTACGAGGTCGCGACCCACGCGTACAGGTCGAAGCCGCGGAGTTCGGCGACGATGGTCGGCAGCGCGGTGCCGACGACGGTCTGGTCCAGCGCGACCAGCATGGTGACGAACGAGATCCCGATCATCGCGAGCAGCGATTCGCGGAATGGCAGGACTTGCCCGCTCGAATGGTGGGCGGCAGTGTGAACGGCCATTTTTTGTCGATGCAACTTTTGCCGGGTCAAAGAATCTCAAAATTCTAGCATGCGGGAGTAATCTAGGCTGGCGATGGGTCAGGGCCTGTTCATGCCAAGGAGAAAGATGGAACCGATTTCAATCACCCCCGCGACGACGCTGTCGGCCGACGATCGGGACGCGCTGCGGCGCGCGAAGCAGGTGCTGGAAAGCCCGTCGCTGACGATGAAGCTGACGGGTGTGCTCGGCGCGCCGGTCGAGAAAATGATCGCGCGGCTGCCGGACTTCGCGACCGGCAAGATCAACGATGCGACGCAGCTCGCGCTGCGCAAGTGCCTGAACATCGCGCTGCGCACGCTCGGCAAGCCGCAGGCGCCGGACGCCGAGCCCGAGAAGCCGAGCAATCTGCTGCACAAGCTCGCGGTCGCGACGACCGGCGCGGCGGGCGGCGCGTTCGGCTTTCTCGCGCTGCCGGTCGAGCTGCCGGTGACGACCACGCTGATCTTCCGCTCGGTGTGCGACATCGCGCGCAGCGAGGGCGAGGACCTGACCTCGGTCGATACGCAGCTGCAATGCCTGGCCGTGCTCGGCATGGGCGGCCACGCGGACAAGCAGGAGGAGGACGCCGACCTCGGCTATTTCGTGCTGCGCGGCGCGCTCGCGCAGGCGATCTCGAAGGCGTCGTCGGACATCACGGCGAAAGGCATCGCCGCGCACAGCTCGGCGGCCGTGTTCAAGCTCGTGCAGACGGTGGCGTCGCGCTTCTCGGTGCAGGTGACCGAGCAGATGGCCGCGAAGTCGATCCCGGCGATCGGCGCGGTGCTCGGCGCGACCGTCAACACGCTGTTCATCGACCACTTCCAGCAGATGGCGCACGGCCACTTCACCGTGCGCCGGCTCGAACGCAAGTACGGCTCGGTGGCCGTCCAGGCGGCCTATCAGGCAATCGACGCCTCGCCCGCGCGCTGAACTGCACGCTCGACCGCGACACGGCGCAGGAACGCGGCCGCGCGGTCGAGCGCGTCGCGCGCTTCCGGCACCATCGGCGCGTACAGTTGCCACACGTGCGGCATGTCGGGCCACACCTCGATATCAACCTGAACGCCGGCCGCCTTTGCCTTCTCGGCGACGCGGCGCGAATCGTCGAGCAGCACCTCGGTGCTGCCGGCCTGGATGTACAGCGGCGGCAGGCCCGTGAAATCGGCGTAAAACGGCGACGCGTACGGATGCGTCGCCGGCGCGTCGCCGAGATACAGCTTCGCCGCCTTCGGCAGCGCCGCGGCCGCGAACATCGGGTCGACGCCGTCGTTGCTGCGCATCGTGCCGCCGGTGCCGGCGAGGTCCGTCCACGGCGAGAACAGGATCGCGCCGGCCGGCAGCGGCTCGCCGCGATCGCGCAGCGCGACGAGCGTCGCGAGCGCGAGGCCGCCGCCCGCCGAATCGCCGCCGAACACGATCGACTCGGGCGGCGTGCCGAGGGCCAGCAGTTGCCGGTACGCGGCGAGCGCATCGTCGAGCGCGGCCGGGAAGCGGTTTTCGGGCGCGAGGCGGTAGTCGAGCGAGAACGCGCGCACGCCCGCGCGCTTCGTCAGCCCGAACACCAGCGGCCGGTGGGTCTTCGTCGAACAGAAGTAGTAACCGCCGCCGTGGAAATACAACAGCGTGCGGCCGGAACCGCGCGCCGCGCCCGCGTCGGTGCGTTCGAGCCATTCGCCGCGCAGCGGTGCGTCGCCCGGGCCGTAGCACTGGCGCAGCCGGTAGCCCGACGGTGCGCGGCGCGGCACGATCATCCGCAGGTCGGTAAAGCGCCGGGCACGCGCGGGGTCGAGCACCTCGCGCGTGGTCTCGGGACGAAACTGCCAGCGCAACAGCCAACAGGCGAACTTGCTTTGCCAACTCATCGGACGCACTCCGTCATCGCAATGTGACGATGGTACGTGCGAACACTCCCGCGTCGCTCGACAGGTGCCTCTACATCAAACGCCGGCGCTCAGTTCGCCGGCATCATCTGCCCGCGGATCTCCCCCGACGGGTGTTCCTTCGTATGAATGTTGAAGTACCACCTGCCGCCCATCAGGTCGGTGACCTGCGCGTCCGTGAGTTCCTTCGAACCCTTGATCGGGCTCGCCAGCTCGTCCTTCGGAATCGGCACCTGCACGCCGGCGTTCTGGCCGACCGGCGCGGGCCCGTGGAAATGCGCGGCCGTGGCCGGCCCCGTGAGATGTTCGTAAGTGACCGTCCACTGCAGCATGCGGGTGGCCGTGTCGTAGGCGGCGACGACGGTGCCCGAGCCCTTGGTCGCCGTCGGCGGCACTTCGCTCGACGGCTGCAGGTTGGCGGACAGGCGCACCGTTTCGGCAGCGGCGCTGCCGGCGACCAGTACACCCGCGAATAACGCGACCTGGAGCAAACGCAGCTTGAGCATGGATTCTCCTTGTACGACGTGGTACGCCGCCCGGGCGGGGGCGCTACGCATGATGGTAGTCGATCGCCGCGGCGCCGGCAGTCCGCCGAACGGCCATGCTGCGAATCGCCGCACCGCCCGTCGGCGCGCCGCGCGTGGCCGGCGATCTTGCGCGACGCCGCGCGCGCCGGTCTGCGTCAGGCTGGAACAGACTTTTGCAGCCTGATGGCTGAATCCGTGCGCGGGCTTTCGCTACACTTCGTTTCACAGTTGCTTGTTTCCTTCGTCCGAAGGAGTCTGCGAGTATTCACGCGGCCACCCCGGCCGCGTTTTTTTTGCGGGTCTCCGGCGGCAAGCAACATGCAGCGCGCGAATGCTCTTTTCCAGAATACCAAGCATGCCAAATCATTTTGCGGCGCTCTGAAGTTGCGATCGACGCGCGTGCCGATGCTTGCCTGGACCCGACCGCGTACCCCGCATGTTGTCACGATACGTGTAAGAGGTTATTGCGCGAACCCGGGTCGACACGTGTTTTCCCGCGCAGGAAAATGATCGCGTGTTGTCGTGACTGGAAAGTGAACCGTGCCGGCCCGTCTCCCGATGCCCTGCCCGACCCGCCCCGTCCGTGTCCGCCCGCTGCTGGCGGGTCTCTGCTCCGTCGCCGCCCTCTACGGCGCGCCCGTCGACGCACAGGAGTTCTCGTTGTTCGCCGGCCCGCTGTGGGGCGGCGGCCAACGCACGTATTCGTGGGCGTTCGATTACCAGGAAGGCTTGAGCCCGCATACCGCGCTCGGCTTCACGTGGTACAACGAAGGCCATATTCCGAATCACCACCGCGATGGCCAGGCGGTGCAGTTCTGGGGCCGCATGCCGATCGAGAATCGCCGGCTGGTGCTGTCGGCCGGAGCGGGCCCGTATCGCTACTTCGACACGGTGCCGGCCGCCGAAGGCCGCGGTGACTCGCGCAGTTATTCGAATACACATGGCTGGGGCGTGCTGATGAGCGTGCGCGCCGCGTACTACACGTCGCACCGCTGGATCGCGCAACTTCAGGTCAACCGCGCACAGGTGTTCAGCGGCCCCGACACGACATCGGTGATGTTCGGCGTCGGCTACCAGCTCGACGCGCCCGACACGCCGGGCCCGCGCGACACCGCGCTGCCGCGCACGCGCAAGGTTACGCACAACGAAGTCACCGCGATGCTCGGCGAGACGATTCTCAACAGCCGCTCGTCGCCATCGACGCTCGGCGGCAGCATCGAATACCGGCGCGGCCTCACGCGTTCGGTCGACTGGACCGCAACGTGGATGTACGAAGGCGCGAAGCAGGCGGTCCGCCGCAACGGGATCGCGTCCGAGCTGTGGCTCACGCGCGCGTTCCTGAACGACAAGCTCACGCTGTCGGCCGGCGCCGGCGCGTATTTCACCGTCAACCAGCGCAATCGCGAAGGCCGGCCGGGCCCGGGCGACGGCCGGTTCTCCGGCATCGTGTCGATCTCGGCCAGTTACCGGCTCTCCGACCGCTGGCTCACGCGCATCACGTGGAACCGCGTGGTCACGCGCTACGACCGCGACACCGACGTGATCCAGGCCGGCCTCGGCTACCGGTTCTGACCGGGCGCGCCGTCCGGGCACGCCATCCGCATCACGCGCGGTAGCCCGGATCGATCCGGTCGACGATACGCTGCAGCGCGTCGAACGCGTCCTGCCCCGCGCCATGCTTCGGATCGAAATTCAGCGAATCGCGCACGCACCCTTCGAGCACGGCCGGCGCAATCGGCAGCGCATCGCCGATCGCATGCGTCGCGATCTGCACCTCGCACGCCCGGTTGAGCAGCCACATCAGCGAAAACGTCTGCGCGAGCGTCGCGCCGATCGTCACGGGCCCGTGGTTGCGCAGCAGCAGCACGGGCCGCCCGCCGGCGCTCTCGACGATGCGCCGGCCCTCCTCGAGATGCACGGTGATGCCTTCGAAGTCGTGATACGCGATCTTCCCGTACAGCTGCGCCGAATAGAAATTCGAGAACGACAACCCGTCGCGCGAGCAGCACACGGCCATCGTCGGCGTCGTGTGCACGTGCATCACGCAGTGCGCATCGGGCAGCGCCGCATGGATCGCGCTGTGGAACGTGAAGCCGGCCGGATTGATCGGCCAGTCGGCATGGCCGATCACGTTGCCGTCGATGTCGATCTTCACGAGGTTCGACGCGCACACCTCGCGATAATGGAGCCCGAACGGGTTGATCAGGAAATGACCGTCCTCGCCGGGCACGCGCAGCGAGATATGGTTGTAGATCAGTTCGGTCCAGCCGAGGGTGTCGAAGATGCGGTAGGCGGCCGCGAGCTGCACACGCGCCTGCCATTCGGCTTCGGAGAAACGCGCGGGGCGCGCGAACGGCTGGTTCGGTACACGTTGCATGGGGGAACTCCGGTTGCGGGGGCGCGGCCACGGCGCGTGGCGGTGCGCATCGTCCATCGTCTGCCGGCGCCGCGCGGCGCAGTTCAGTGCAGTGCATGCGTATTGCACTTGTGCGGCGCGCCGTTCCGGCCCGCATTGTGCGGGTGATCCGCCGGCGCCCTGCACGATTCAGATATCGTTGCGTGCACAACCATATCACCATTCCCCGCGCACCGGTAACGCGGGTTTTGCCGGAGCCGTTCCCGCCCTTACAACTGGTCGTCGACCGGCAGCAGCGTGAAGATGCCCGTCATCACGTTGCGCAGCAGCCCGGCATGCGGGTCGACGTGATAGGTGGTGGTCTGACCGCCTTCGGTGCCCGTCCATTCGAGCGCGGGCGCGCTGCCGCCCGTCCGCTTCGCGAGCGTGACGCGGTAGCTTTCGTCCGGCTGCGTGACGCGCGCGAAGATCGCCGCGGCCTGCTGCGCGAGAACCGGGCTGTGGATCACGAGCGCAAGCTCGGTGTTCAGGTGCGCGGAACGCGGGTCGAGGTTCAGCGAGCCGATCACGAGGATCTGCCGGTCGATCACGTACGCCTTTGCATGCAGGCTCGCGCGCGAACGCGACCCGAACAGCCGCGCGGGCTGCTGGTCCGGCTGCGACTTGAATTCGTACAGCTCGACGCCGCGCTGCAGCAACGGCACGCGGTACGGCGCATAGCCGGACTGCACCGCGACCGCGTCGGTCGCCGCGAGCGAATTCGTGACGACCGCGACGCGCACGCCGCGCGCGACCGTATCGCCGAGGACCTTCACGCCGGCGTCGTGCGGCACGAAGTACGGCGAAAACGCGAGGAATTCCTGCCGCGCGCCGCGTATCAGGTCGGCCAGGCGCTGCATCGGCGGGCTCACGTACGTGCCGGTCGGTCGCGCGACCTTGGTCGGTGCATCGACCTTGAATTCGGCCGGCGCCCACACGAGTTCGAGTTCGTCGCGCGCGATCTGCCGGGCGAGCGGCGTCGCGTTCAGCGGCTTCGCGTTGTACGGATCGGCGTTCTTGCGCCAGTGGTCGCGCAGCTCGTCGCGCATCGCGTCGAGATCCTTCGGATCGAACTTCTGATGATTGAGCACGCGCAGCGGATAGCTGCTCGCGCTCGCCCAGTAGTCGTCGAAGCTCGTCGAGATGTCGTTCGTCACGGGGCCGGCCGCCAGCACGTCGAGATCGCGAAACTGCAGCGTCGGGCTCGCGCTGAAGTATTCGTCGCCGAGATTGCGGCCGCCGACGATCGCGAGCTGGTTGTCCGCGATCATCGCCTTGTTGTGCATCCGGCGCGTGAAGCTGTCGATCCGCGTGAAGAAGTTGGCCGTGCGCTCGACCATGCCGTGCTGCGATGCGCCGAACGGGTTGAACACGCGGATCTCGATGTTCTGGTGCGTGTTGAGCGCAGCCATCACGCGGTCGATATCGTCGAAGTTGAGATCGTCGACCAGCATCCGCACGCGCACGCCGCGATCGGCCGCGTACAGCGCCGCGCCGAGCAGCAGCTTGCCGGTCGTATCCTCGGTCGCGATGTAGTACTGCATGTCGAGCGTCTTCGTCGCCGCACGCGCGAGCGCGATGCGCATCTGCAACGCGGTGGCGCCGTCGGCCAGCAGCCGGAAGCCCGATTGCCGCGGATGCGCGGCTTCCGGTGCGGCCAGCGCATCGCGCAACGGTGTCGCGGTATCGGCCGGCAACGCATGGGAAACGGGACGATCGAGCGAGGTGGCGGGCGGATGCGTCGCGCACGCGGCGAGCGGCAGCAGCGCGCAGACGATCAGCGCGCGGGCCTGGCGGCATGCGGCGCGCCACGACAGCGCGGCCGGCGCGCGCCGGATCAGGGACGTGAGCACGAAAGCTTCCTCGACAGTCGGATCAATGGGCACGTCATCGCCGCGGCGCGCGGCTGACAGGCGGTTCCGGTCGATTCTAGTGGGCGCCCGACGAACCGGTCAATCGAGCGCACCCCGCATGCTGCGCCGCGCCGCCGCCACGTGCGTCGGGCACGGCGGCTCGTGATGCGTGATGCGCGGCCGCTCGCCGCACGCGCGGGCACCGGCGCTGGTCCGACCAATCTCACGGTGCGCCGCTCCGTTCGAAATGGCTGCGCACGCAGCCGATATGCGTCTGCACTCGCCTCTTCGGGCCGGTGCGCGCAAATCGCCTCGCACACGACCTGGTGCCGCAATGACAGCAACTCGGATGCCTGCTCGTCCTCCATCGTCATCCGGCCACGTCGATCGAAATGTGCTCGCGCAACATGCCGATCGCGCTCGTATGTAGATGCAGGAACATCGTGTTGTCCGACGCGAATGCAATCGCCTCGTGCAGCTTCGCGTCGGTCGCGGCTTCGACGGCCGCGTCGTCTTTCGCGTGCGCGGTTTCGAGCCAGCAAGCGGCGACGTGCATGCCGAACAAACAAAAAACCCACGCCCGAACGAGCGTGGGTTTCTTCATGTCGCGTGCCGATCGCCGACGCTGACGGCCGGCGATCCGTTGCGCGATCAGCTACCTTTCGCGATGCGATCCTGGATGTGCTGCGCACGGCTCGCCGACGACGGGTGCGAGCTCATCATCGAGCTCTGGCCGCCGTCCATCTGCGCAAGCTTCTGGAAGCCGGTGACGAGGCCCTTCTGGCTCATGCCCTTCTGCTTCATCAGGTCGAACGAGTAGTCGTCGGCCGCGCTTTCCTGCGACTGCGAGAACTGCGCGTTGATGAACTTCTCGGTGATGTCGCCGAGCTGCGAGCTCGACAGCGCCGCCACGCCCGGCGATGCCGCGCCGGCCGCGCTGCGCGCCGCGCTCACCGCGTACGCCGTCTGCATCGCCTTCTTCGAGTGACCGAGCGCGACGTGGCCCATTTCATGGCCGATCACGCCGCGCAGCTCGTCGTCGTTCATCATGTCCATCAGGCCGCTGTATACGCGCACGCAGCCGTTGCCCATCGCCCACGCGTTGACGTCCTTGGTCACGTAGACCTTGTAGTTGATCTTCTGGCCGTTCAGCGTCATGTCGCCGAAGCCCTTCATCACCTTCGTCAGGCGCTTCGCGTAGGCGCTGTTGGCCGGCGCGATCTTCGATTCGGCGTCGCTCGACTTGCACGATTCGTTCGACAGCGCGGCGATGTCGCTGTCCGACAGCGTCGCCGCCTTGTACAGGTTGGTCCCCGCCGACGTCAGGCTGTTCGCGTCAAGGCTCTGTACCCCGCCGCATGCGCTCAACAGGAACGCCACGCCACACGCCGCCACCGCTTTCTTGAGTTGCATCCCGGAATCCCTCGATAGTTGTATTTGGGAGCGGCGATTTTGCATAATCCGGCAGAAAATTACCAGATGTTTACATCGGATGACACGTTCATTACTCAGCGGATTGACATGACGCGCCGATCTGGCCCCGGATTGATGACGAAAAGCGGGGCAATCGCCGCACGCGGGCGGCGACCGGGAAGGAAAGCGGACGGGCCTTCGCTCAGGCCGTCTGATCGCGGCGCCGCGTCAGGCGGCGTGCGACCAGCATCGGCAGCCGCATCGCGAAGCCGGTGAACAGGCGCAGGTGCATCCACGCGAGCAGCGCGTTGTCGCGGCCGTAGTGAAAGTGCGACACGCCGCCCTCGTGCCGGCCGAAATAGCGCACCGGCGCATCGATGCGGATCGGACGCACGCCGGCCCAGCACAGCCGCACGGCCGCTTCGGGATCGAAGTCGAAGCCGCGCATCCACGGCTGGCGCCGCATGATCGCCGCCAGCGGCGCGACCGGATACACGCGAAAGCCGTACAGCGAATCGCCGATCCCGGCCCACAGCGTCTCGAGGTCGGCCCACGCGTTCGACAGCCGGCGCCCCTGCACGCGTAACTGCGGCGCATTCGCGTCGAACTTCGGCACGCCGAGCACCATCGCGTCGGGCGCGGCCTGCGATGCCGCCATGAAGGCGGGAATCAGCTCGGCCGGATGCTGGCCGTCGGAATCCATCGTCAGCACGTGCGTGAAGCCGCTCGCGGCCGCCGCGTCGAGCCCCGCGAGCACCGCGGCGCCCTTGCCGCGATTCTCCGGCAGCACGATCACGCGCAAGCCGGGATCGCGCTCGGCCATCGCCCGCAGCCGTTCGGCGCTGCCGTCGGTGCTGCCGTCGACGACGACCCACACCGGGTTCCACTGCGCGCGGGCATTGCGCACGGTCGTGTCGACCTTGGCGCCCGGGTTGTAGCTCGGAATCAGGACGAGATGGGTGGACGACGCGTGCAGCTTGGACATGGAAACAGCCGAAGTCGAAGACGGGGATCCTGACAAAAGTGTATGACTTGCCGACGAACGCCGGCACGCTTCGTCGACACCGGCCGCATGCCGGGCCGGTTGCCGGATCGTGAGGTTCTCGCGCTTCATGACAGCCACTCCATCGCATGACCCGCGCTGGCCTCGATCTCGACCAGCAGGTCGTCGCGACACACGTCCGCATGAACGAACAGCGGCCGCACGTGAGAACCGGCCGCGTCGCGCAGCACGCGGCCGATCGCGGCCAGCGCCGCGGTGTCGCCGGCGTCGCGCACGTAGACGCGATAGTTCAAGCCCGCGAGCGAGAACGGGCCGTGCCCCTGCCGCGCGGCCTGCTCGAGCACGGCCGCGAGGTTCGCGACCGTCTCGCGCGTCTGCGCGACGACGTCGCCGCGATGCACGGTGCGATGCCCGACGATGCTCGCGGTGCCCGATACGAACAGCGCCGGCGTCGCGTCGCCGTCCGTCCACGCTGCGGCGCGCGCGAACGTCGGCGCGCGCGGGCCGTACTGCGCCGGATAGTGATACGCGCTGACCTGGCGCGGGTTCTCCACGGCATCGGCCGGCGTGCGGCTCGCGAGGAAATGAATCGCGAGCGGCGCGGCCGGCGGCGCATCGCCCGCGACCGGCACGACCGAGCCGAGCGCGCACGCGGCCGGCACGCTGCCCGTGAGCGCGCGGCGGCATGCGTCGAACGCGCGCTGACGGCCGATATTGAACTGACGGTAGCGCTCGATCCCGCACTGCACCGCATTGATCGCCGGCACGGTGTTCCAGATCCGCAGCGGATGCGGCATGCCGAGCGTATCGAGCAGGTCGAACAGCGCGCGGTATGCATCGAACGTCGCACGTTCGAGCGGCGTGCCGCCATCGCGCGGCGCGTCGTACGCCGCGTCGTACGCCGCGTCCGTCTCGTGCACGACGAGGCTGCCGAACACGAGCCCCGCCGCTTCGCTGTAGCGGTAGTGCAGCGCCCCGCGCCGCTCGCTGCGCAGGTCGTGCGCATCGCATTGCCACAGTTCGCAGACGGCATCGCCCGGTGCAACTTCGGCGCCGAGCAGCGCCATCTGCACCGGCGCGACCGGCAGGCCGGGCGCGGCATCGGTCAGCATCCGCGCCATTGCGTCGGCGCGCGATGCGTGCTGCGTTCCCGCCGCGCCGATGCACACCGCGCCCAGCGCGCCGGGAAACACGCGATCGAATCCGTCGCCGCGGTTGCGCGCATCGCGCAGCAGCGCGACGAGCCGCGCATCGCTCGTCTGGACGAGCCGCAGCGCGCGGTCGCCGCCGGGCGCGAACGGCGCGGCGGGCAACAGCGAACACGGGCGCCGTTCGGCGTCGACTGGATGCACGGGCACTTCGATTTCCTCACTATGCGGCGCAGGCCGCGCGATCACGCGGCCCTGCATCGCGTTGCGTTACGTCAGGCCGACGCGGCGCGCTTCGTCATGCGAGCCCGCCGTTGACGGACAACACCTGCCCCGTCACATAGGCCGCGGCGTCGGATACCAGATACGCGACCATCGCCGCGACTTCGTCGGGCCGGCCCGCACGCTGCGCGGGCACGAGCTGCTTGATGCGTTCGGCGGGAAACGCCTGGTCGGCCATCGGCGACGCGATGATGCCGGGCGCCACCGCGTTCACGGTGATGCCGCGCGACGCGAGCTCCAGCGACAGCGACTTCGTCGCGCCGATCAGCCCCGCCTTCGCGGCCGCGTAGTTGGCCTGCCCGCGATTGCCGGTCACGCCGGCCACCGACGCGATGTTGACGATCCGTCCGCGCCGCGTGCGGATCATCGGCAGCAGCAGCGGCTGCGTGACGTTGAAAAAGCCGTTGAGCGTCACGTCGATCACGCTGTGCCACTGCCGGTGCGACATGCCGGCCAGCGGCGCGTCGTCGTGAATGCCCGCGTTGTTGACGAGGATCTGCACCGGCGCATCGTCGATGAACGGCTTCAGCGCGGCGAGCGTCGCATCGGCGTCGGTCACGTCGAACGCGATCGCGTGCGCGGCGCCGCCGGCCGCGACGATCTGCTGCGCGACGGCTTGCGCCTGCGCGAGATGGCGGTTCGCATGCACCCACACTTCATGGCCGGCCTGCGCGAGCGCCGTGCAGATCGCCTGCCCGAGTGCGCCGCTGCCGCCCGTCACGAGCGCCCGCATCGAATTGCTCCGTTCATCGCGTTGTCACCTCGATCGACGCGGCCGCGCGTCGTCCGTCGAGCGCAGCCGCGTGCCGTCTTCACTGTTGCGTCACTTCGTGCGATACGCGGCGACGTAGGCCGCCAACGCACCGAGCGTCGCGAAGATCTTTTGGTTGTCCGGATTGTCCGAGCGCAGTTCGAAGCCGTACTTCTTCGAAATCAGCAGCGCGATTTCCAGGATGTCGATGGAGTCGAGCCCGAAACCTTCGCCATACAGCGGGGTGTCGGCCGTCACTGTGTCGAGCGGGACGTCTTCGAGATTCAATTCGCCGATGATCAGCGTGGCGAGCTCTTGTTCCAGTGCGTTCATCATGCGTGCGTGCAGGCGGCCCATGACAGCGGGAGGCGCCCGGAAAACGACGACCGTCGTGCACGCCCGGCGCGTGCGAATCTCCGTCCCTCCGGCCTCTGCCGGCTTCCCCGCCTGCGTCGTTGGGGGATTGTTTGTAAAAGTTACGCGGATTCTAGACGAAGGGTATCGGGTCGTATACCGCGAATGGTTACAAGACTGGCGAGCCGCCGCGGCGGCCCGTTTCGGACGCGAATGCACGAGACGCTTGAGCCGCTTTGGATGGAAATGGACCGACCCCGCGAAACCGTTCGTCCGGTGCCATACAATCGGTTACAAAACCCGGTCGCGGCCGCCCCGAACCCGCACTGCCGCGGCCCTAAAATGAGCATGCCCGACCACCGGCCCGGACCCCGCGTCCCGGCCGCCATTCATATGATGTTTGACGGCCCGACCACCGCGTCCGGCCACGATCCGCCCGATGTTTCCAGTCATGTCGCGTCCGCCCTTGCGCTCCGTTCCGGTTCGCCCGTCCGTCAGCCGCTGCCACCCGGCCGCCGGCCGGTGCGCACGCCGCACGCCCGGAGGCTGCCGATGAGCCGGCTGCTGCCCGTCGTGCGCGGTGTCGCCGCGGTCGGCGCGGTGGCCGCCTACCAAGCCGGCGCGCATTACGCGAGCGCGACGCCCGGCGCGCACGGCTTCGGCCTCGCGATGGCGCTCGTGCCGCCGCTGCTGCTCGCGCTGGGCGTGGCGCTGCGCTCGCCGCGGCGCGCGTGGCTCGTGCCGGCCTGGCTGCTGGCCGCCGCCGCGCTGTGGGCCGCGCGCGCGCCGCTCGCGCAGCACTTCGAATGGGGCCTGTATCTGGAACACGCGAGCTTCAACGTCGCGATGGCGCTGCTGTTCGGCCGCACGCTCGTGGCCGGCCAGGTGCCGCTGTGCACGCGCTTCGCGGCGATGATCCACGGCACGGTCACGCCGGCCGTCGCGCGCTACACGCGGCAGATCACGCTCGCGTGGACGCTGTTCTTCGTCGCGATCGCCGTCGTGTCGACGCTGCTGTTCGCGACCGCGCCGATCGTCACGTGGTCGACCTTCGCGAACTATCTGTCGCTGCCGCTCGTCGCCGTGATGTTCGCCGCCGAGCATGCGTGCCGGCGTGTCGCGCTGCCGCACGAGCCGCGGCCGCGGATGGTCGACGCGGTGCGCGCGTATCGCGCGTCGACCCACGCATCGCAGGCGTCGCGATGAATTCATGACCGGCGCGGCCGCACGGCCGCGCCGGCCTTCGTTCCCGTCTTGACCGATTTATGCCGACTCACCCGCTGGTATTCCATTCCTCGCCGGACCAGACGATCGCCTGGCGCGACGGCTCGCCCGTCACCGTGCGCGCGTTCGTCGCCGACGTCGCGCGCGTGGCCGCCGCGCTGCCCGCCGGCGGTCACGTGTTCAACGTGTGCCGCGACCGCTATCGCTTCGCGGTCAGCCTGTGCGCGGCGCTCGTCGCCGGCAAGATCAGCCTGCTGCCGTCGACGCACACGCCGGAAATGGTCCGCCAGCTCGCGTCGTTCGCGCCCGACGCGTTCTGCCTGCACGACGCGCCCGATTGCACGATCGACCTGCCGCGCTTCGCGTATCCCGATGCCGCGCCGGGCGAACTCGCAAGCGATGCGCCGTTCGCCGTGCCGCAGATCGATGCGGCGCGGATCATGGCGTACGTGTTCACGTCCGGCTCGACCGGCCAGCCGGTGCCGCACCGCAAGACCTGGGGCTTCCTGGTCGGCTGCGTGCGCGCGGCGGCCGACCGCCTCGGGCTGCTCGACGGCCGCGCGGCCACGCTGATCGGCACGGTGCCCGCGCAGCACATGTACGGCTTCGAGTCGACGGTGCTGCTCGCGCTGCTCGGCGGCCTCGCGTTCAGCAACCGCCAGCCGTTCTACCCGGGCGACATTCGCGACGAACTCGACGCGATCCCGCAGCCGCGCGTGCTCGTCACGTCGCCGATCCACCTGCGGGCGCTGCTGTCGGCCGGCCATGCGCTGCCGCGCGCGGCGCTCGTGCTGTCGGCCACCGCGCCGCTGTCGGAAAAGCTCGCGTGCGAAGCCGAGGCCGCGCTCGACGCGCCGCTCGTCGAGATCTACGGCAGCACCGAGACCGGCCAGATCGCGACCCGACGCACGTCGCAAGGCGCGGCGTGGGAACTGTTCCCGGACATCCGGCTCGACGCGCGCGACGAACCGGACGCCGACGACAGCGGGCCGACCGTGTGGGTATCGGGCGGGCACGTCGAGGCGCCGGTGCCGATGGGCGATGCGCTCGAACTGCTCGGCGACGGCCGGTTCCTGTTGCACGGCCGCAAGGCCGATCTCGTCAACATCGCCGGCAAGCGCACGTCGCTCGCCTACCTGAACCATCAGCTCAATGCGATTGCCCAGGTGGTCGACGGCGTGTTCTTCATGCCCGACGAAGCCGCGCCGGCGCACGGCGACACGGCGCTCGAACCGGTCACGCGGCTCGTCGCGCTCGTCGTCGCGCCGACGCTCGCGGCCGCCGATCTGCAACGCGCGCTGCGCGAGCGGATCGATCCCGCGTTCATGCCGCGCCCACTCGTGTTCGTCGATGCGCTGCCGCGCAACGAAACGGGCAAGCTGCCGCGCGACGTGCTGGCCGCGCTCGTCGCGCACCATGCGCGCGCGGCGACCGCAACGGCCGCGCCGACGGCCGAGCAGGAGTCGGCCGGCATGCCCGCACTCGCGTTCACGATTGCCGCCGACCATCCCGCGCTGCCCGGCCATTTCCCCGGCCATCCGGTCGTGCCGGGCGTCGTGCTGCTCGATCACGCGATCCATACGATCGGCACGGCGCTGAACCGTCCGCTGCACACGTGGCGGCTCGGGTCCGCGAAATTCCTGAGCCCGGTCGCGCCCGGCGAACCGCTCGCGCTCGCGTACGACGCCGCGGCCAGCGGCGCGATCCGCTTCACGGTGCGCGCGGGGTCGCGCGAAGTCGCGACCGGCGTGCTGTCCGCGCCGCCGCCCGCGCAGGACGGCGCGCAGCGATGAAGCGCACCGCGTGGGCCGAGCGCCAGGAGCGCAGCAACGCGAGCTTGCTGCGCGCGATGACGTGGATCTCGCTGCGCTTCGGCCGGCAGCGCGCGCGCATCGTGCTGCACCTGATCGCGACGTACTTCGTGCTGTTCTCGCCGGCCGCGTGCGCGGCGTCGCGCGACTACCTGCGTCGCGTGCTCGGCCGCCCCGCGCGCTGGCGCGACGTGTACCGGCACGTGTTCACGTTCGCGGCGACGATTCACGATCGCGTCTACCTGATGAACGGGCGCTTCGACCTGTTCGACATCCGGCTGCACGGCGAAACGCTCGTCGACGACGCGCTCGCGGGCGGGCGCGGTGCGTTCCTGATGGGCGCGCACCTCGGCAGCTTCGAGGTCGTGCGCGCGATCGGCCGCACGCACCCGGACCTGCGCGTGGTCGTCACGATGTACGAGAAGAACGCGCGCAAGATCAACGCGACGCTCGCCGCGGTGAACCCGGCCGCGCAACCGGAGGTCATTCCGCTCGGGCAGGTCGACTCGATGCTGAAGGTGCGCGAGCGCCTCGACGCGAACTGCATGGTCGGCATGCTCGCCGACCGCACGCTGCTCGACGACGCGGCCGCGTCGCTGCGGCGCGTGCCGCTGCTCGGCGCGCCGGCCGCGTTCCCGCTCGGGCCGCTTTACATGGCCGCGATGCTGAAGCGCCGGGTGATCTTCATGACCGGCCTCTATCGCGACGGCAACCGCTACGATGTGCACTTCGAGACGCTCGCCGATTTCTCCGACGTGCGGCGCGATGCGCGCGCGGCGGCGGTCGATGCGGCGCTCGCGCGCTACGTCGCGCTGCTCGACAAGTACTGCCGCGCGGCGCCGTACAACTGGTTCAACTATTTCGATTTCTGGCAAGGCGGCGAGGCCGCGGCCGTGCGCCGCGAGGCACTGCATGCCGGTGCCGAGCTGCCCGCCACGAGGGATTCCGACGCATGACCGCCGTTCGCCGCTGCCTGTTTCCGTTCTCGTCGCACCACGTTGCCTGCGTGGCCCGCGTGTTCGCCGCCACCGCCGCCGCGATCGCGCTGGCCGTGCCCGCGCACGCGGCCGATGCCGGCTCGGCATGGACCCTCGACCGGCTGATGTCGACGCTCGCGCAGCACAAGTCGGGCCGCGCGACCTTCACCGAGACGAAGACTCTGTCGATCGCCGCGCAGCCGGTCGAATCGTCGGGCGAACTGGTGTTCGTCGCGCCCGACCATCTGGAAAAGCACACGCTGCGCCCGAAGCCCGAACACCTCGTCGTCGACGGCGACATGCTCACCGTCGAGCGCAACAACCGCAAATACACGCTCGCGCTCGCGCGCTATCCGGAGCTCGGCGCGTTCATCGACAGCATCCGCGCGACGCTCGCCGGCAACCGCTTCGCGCTCGAACAGGTGTACAAGGTCGCCCTGTCCGGACGCGGCGACGACTGGACGCTGACGCTCACGCCGCTCGATTCGCGGATGCTGAAGGTCGTCAGCACGATCACGCTCGACGGCACGCGCGGCGTGTTGCGCAGCGTCGCGATCCGGCAGGCCGACGGCGATCGTTCGGTGATGCGCCTGCAACCCGTCGCGGCGAACGCGAACTGATGGACGATCGCACGCGCCCCTCGCCCGTCACCCGCCGCGTGCCCGCGTGGCGGCAGCGCGCGGTGCTCGCGTGGCTGCTCGCGCTCGTCGTGTGCGGTATCGCGATCGGGCGCGCGCAGTTCACGGCCGACCTGTCCGCGTTCCTGCCGAATGCGCCGAGCGCCGGGCAGCGCGTGCTCGTCGACCAGTTGCGCGACGGCATCGTGTCGCGCCTGATCCTCGTCGCGATCGACGGCGGCGATGCGGGCACACGCGCCGCGCTGTCGCGGCGCGTTGCCGGCACGCTGCGCACCGATCCGCAGTTCGCGGCCGTGCACAACGGCGAAGCCGCGAACGACGCGCGCGACCGGCAATTCATCTTCGATCATCGTTACCTGCTGAGCCCGGCCGTCACGCCGCAGCGCTTCAGCGCCGACGGCCTGCACCAGGCGCTCGGCGACAGCCTCGACCTGCTGGCGTCGTCGGCCGGCCTCGTCGCGAAGGCAATGCTGCCGCGCGACCCGACCGGCGAAGTCGCCGCGCTCGTCGACGGGCTCGACAGCGCGGCCCAACCGGCGAGCCGCGACGGCGTGTGGGCGTCGCGCGACGGCACGCGCGCGGTGCTGGTCGTGCAGACGGCCGCCGCCGGCTCCGATACCGACGCGCAGGCCCGCGCGATCGACGCCGTGCGCCGCGCGTTCGCGGCCGCGACGCAGGCCGTGCCGAACGCGGCCGGCACCACGCTCGCGATGACGGGCCCCGGCGTGTTCTCGGTCGACACCCGCGACACGATCCGGCACGACGTCGAACGGTTGTCGACGGCGAGCGTCGTGCTGATCGTCGCGCTGCTGCTCACGCTGTACCGCTCGCCGCGCACGCTCGCGCTCGGCCTGCTGCCGGTGCTGACGGGCATCGCGGCCGGGATCGCGGCGGTCAGCGTCGCGTTCGGCACGGTCCACGGGCTGACGCTCGGGTTCGGCACGACGCTGATCGGCGAAGCCGTCGACTATTCGATCTACCTGTTCGTGCAATCGGCGCAGGCCGGCACGCGTGGTTCGGCGCGCCCGGCTGACGCGACGCGCGCGTGGGTCGCCGCATACTGGCCGACGATCCGGCTCGGCGTGCTGACCTCCGTGTGCGGATTCACGTCGATGCTGTTCTCCGGCTTCCCGGGCCTCGTGCAACTCGGGCTCTATTCGATCGTCGGGCTGACGGCCGCCGCGCTCGTCACGCGCTTCGTGCTGCCGCACCTGCGCGGCGAGCATGTCGCGATCCGCGACGTATCGCGCGTCGGCGCCGTGCTCGCGCGCGCGGCCGACGCCGCGCCGCGGCTGCGCTGGCCGCTCGCGGTGCTGGTGGTCGCCGCATGCGCGACGCTCGTGCTGCATCGCGACGGCCTGTGGAGCCGCGAACTCGCCGCGCTCAGCCCCGTGCCGGCGCCAGCGCAAGCGCTCGACGCGCGGCTGCGCGCCGATGTCGGCGCGCCCGACGTGCGCGACCTCGTCGTGATTGCCGCGCCGACCGAACAGGCCGCGCTCGAAGGCGCGGAAAAGGTCGCCGCGCAATTGCAGCCGCTGGTCGACCGAGGCGCGCTCGGCGGTTTCGAAAATCCCGCCCGCTACCTGCCGAGCGACGCCGCGCAGCGCGCGCGCCAGGCGAGCCTGCCGGCCGCGGATGCACTCGCCGCCCGGATGCGCGATGCCGTCGCGCATCAGCCGATCGCGGTGAAACCCGACCTGTTCGCGCCGTTCCTCGCCGATGTCGACGCCGCGCGCCACGCGCCGCTGCTGACGCGCGCGGACCTGCGCGGCACGTCGATGGCGCTCGCCGTCGATGCGCTGCTGACCGAACGCGACGGCCGCTGGAGCGCGATGCTGCCGCTGCGCGCGCCGGACGCCGCGCGCGCCGCGCAGCCGGCGTCGAGCCTCGACGCCACGCCGATTCGCGCCGCCGTCGCGCGCGCGGGCGTGCCCGATGCGCTGTTCGTCGACATGAAGGCCGAAGCCGATCGCCTGTACGTGAGCTACGTGCACGAGGACATCCGGCTGTCGCTCGCAGGATTCGCCGCGATCGCCGTGCTGCTGCTGATCGCGCTGCGCTCGCCGCGCCGCGCTCTGCGCGCCCTCGCCCCACTCGTCGCAGCCGTGCTGGTCGTGACGGCCGGCTTCGCGCTCGCCGGCGTGCAACTGACGATCCTGCATCTCGTCGGGATGCTGCTGATCGTCGCGGTCGGCTCGAACTACGCGCTGTTCTTCTGCAGGCGCGACGACGCGCAGCCCGTCACGCCGTACACGCTCGTCTCGCTGCTGATCGCGAACCTCGCGACGGTCGCCGGCTTCGGGTTGCTCGCGCTGTCGCGCGTGCCGCTGCTCGAAACCTTCGGGTTGACCGTCGGCCCCGGCGCGATGCTCGCGCTCGCGTTCGCGGCGATTCTCGCGCCGCGCGCCGCGCCGGCGGCCGGCAATCACGAACGAGGAGGCCGCGCATGAACGTGCCGCCTTTCATTCCGCCGCGCGATACCGGCGACGCACGCCGCTGGAAGCCGACGCCGCTGATCGCCGGCACGGTCGCCCTGCACGCGGGTGCGGCCGCCGCCGTGATCGCGCAACCGGCCACGTGGCCGTGGGCCGTCGGCGGCGTGGTCGCGTCGCATCTCGCATTGACCGCCGCCGGCCTGTGGCCGCGCAGCACGCTGCTCGGCCCGAACTGGACGCGCCTGCCGGCCGGCGCGGGCCGCCGCATCGCGCTGACGATCGACGACGGCCCGGACCCGGACGTCACGCCGCGCGTGCTCGACCTGCTCGACCGTTACGGCGCACGCGCGACGTTCTTCTGCATCGGCGATCTCGCGCGCCGCCATCCGCGGTGGATCGAGGCGATCGTCGCGCGCGGCCACGCGGTCGAGAACCACAGCCAGCGGCACCGCCATACGTTCTCGCTGTCGGGGCCGGCCGCGCTGCGGCGCGAGATCGCGGCCGCGCAGCAGACGCTGACCGACATCGCCGGTACGCGCCCGTTGTTCTTCCGCGCGCCGGCCGGCCTGCGCAATCCGTTTCTCGAACCGGTGCTGTGCGAATTCGGCCTGCAACTGGCGAGCTGGACGCGGCGCGGCTTCGACACGCGGGCGCGCGACGCCTCGACCGTCACGCGCCGCCTGCTGCACGGGCTCGATGCGCGCGACATCCTGCTGGTCCACGACGGTCATGCGGCGCGCGATGCGCGCGGCGAACCGGTCGTGCTCGACGTGCTGCCCGCGGTGCTGCGCGCGGCCGCCGACGCGCAGTTGCACTGCACCACCCTGCGCGCGGCGCTCGTGCCTGAACCGTCGGGCCAGCCGGGCGTTCCGGCACCCCCGTTTGATAAAATCTGACCTCGAACGGCGCGCGTGCAGGCCCTGCCGCAGCGCCCGTTCCGGCCACCGGATGCGACCCTCGTGAACCCTCTCCTGCTCTCGCACTTCACCGCCACCAGTTGCATCGGCCGCGGCCTCGACGCGACCCTCGATGCGCTGCGCGACGCCCGCGGCGGCCTCGTGCCGTGCAACTTCGAGCGCGCGGATCTCGACACGTGGATCGGCGCGGTGGACGGCGTCGATGCGCAACCCGTGCGCGCCGATCTCGCCGACTTCGAATGCCGCAACAACCGGCTCGCGCAACTCGGCCTCACGCAGGACGGCTTCGACGCGCGCGTCGCGGCGGCGGTCGCGCGCCACGGCGCCGCACGCGTCGGCGTGTTCGTCGGCACGAGCACGGCCGGCATCCTCGAAACCGAACGCGCGTACCAACGCCGCGACCCGGCGAGCGGCGCGCTGCCGGCCGACTTCCGCTATGCGCACACGCACAACCCGTATTCGCCGGCCGCGTTCGTGCGCGCGTATTTCGCGCTGCGCGGGCCGGCGATGGCGATCTCGTCCGCGTGCTCGTCGGGCGCGAAGGTGTTCGGCTCCGCGCGCCGCATGATCGAGGCCGGACTGATCGACGCGGCCGTCGTCGGCGGCGTCGATTCGCTGTGCCTGACCACGCTGTACGGCTTCAACTCGCTCGAACTGCTGTCGCGCCGGCCGTGCCGGCCGTTCGACGTCGCACGCGACGGCATCTCGATCGGCGAAGCCGCCGCGTTCGCGCTCGTCGAACGCGTCCCTGCCCCGCCCGCGGTGCTCGACGACGACGCGATCCTGCTGCTCGGCATCGGCGAATCGAGCGACGCGCACCACATGTCGTCGCCGCATCCGGAAGGGCTCGGCGCGCGCGCCGCGATCGAGCAGGCGCTCGCGTCTGCCGGCCTCGGCGCGCACGATATCGACTACGTGAACCTGCACGGCACCGCGACGCCGAGCAACGATGCAGCGGAAAGCCGCGCGCTCGGCGCGCTGTTCGCCCGCACGCCGTGCAGCTCGACGAAGGGCGCGACCGGCCACACACTCGGCGCGGCCGGCGCGCTGGAGGCGATCGTCGCCGCGCTCGCGCTGCGCGAGCAGTTCGTGCCGGCCGGCGTCAACACGACGCAGCCCGACCCGGCGCTCGCAGCCGATTACGTGCTCGCGAGCCGCGACACGCGCGTGCGCGCCGTCCTCTCCAATTCGTTCGGCTTCGGCGGCACGAATTGCAGCCTGATCCTCGGCCGCGCCCAGTGGGTGGCCGGTCGCGCCCGCCGCTGAGGCCCGCCATGACACTCACCGCCTTCATCGAAAGCATCGGCCTCGTCGGGCCGGGATTGAGCGACTGGCCGCACGCGGCCGACGTGCTCGCGGGCCGCGCACCCTACGTGCCGGCCCGCACCGAGCTGCCGCCGCCGGCCGGGCTGCCGTCCGCCGAACGGCGCCGCACGGGGCCCGTCGTGCGCACCGCGCTCGCGGTCGGCCACGAAGCGGTGGCCGCGAGCGGCCGCGACGCCGCGACGCTCGCGACCGTGTTCAGCGCATCCGGCGGCGACGGCCAGAACTGCCACGCGATCTGCGAAACGCTGGCCGGCGACGATCGCCAGCTGTCGCCGACCCGCTTCCACAACTCGGTGCACAACGCGCCGGCCGGCTACTGGAGCATCGCGACCCGCGCGACGGCGACGTCGAACGTGCTGTGCGCGCACGACGGCAGCTTTGCCGCCGGCCTGCTCGAAAGCCTGTGCCAGGTCGTCGTCGATCGCGCGCCGAGCCTGCTGATCGCGTACGACACCGACTATCCGGAACCGCTGCGCGCGGTGCGGCCGATCGACGACGCATTCGGCGTCGGGCTCGTGTTCGCGCCGGAGGCCAGCGAACGCGCGCTCGCCCGCATCGACGTGCAGCTCACCGACGCGCCGGCGACGACGCTCGCGCATGCCGGACTCGACGCGCTGCGCGCCGGCCATCCAGCCGCCCGCGTGCTGCCGCTGCTCGATGCGCTCGCCGCGCGGCGCTCGACGCGCGTCGTGCTCGACTACCTGGACGATGCGCGCGTGCAGATCGACGTCGCGATGTCCGAATCCTTCGCGGAGCGCGTGCGATGACCGCAACGGTCGGATTGACCCCGCCGCTCGACCATGCGTGGATTGCCGCGCATATTCCGCACGCCGGCGCGATGTGCGTGCTCGATTCGGTCGATGCGTGGGATGCCGAACGAATTCGCTGCACCGCGACGAGCCACCGCGATCCGCACAACCCGCTGCGCGCGCATGGGCGGCTCGCGTCGGTGTGCGGCATCGAATACGCGGCGCAGGCGATGGCCGTGCACGGCGCGCTGCTCGGCGCGCACGAAGCGCGCCCGCGCGTCGGCTATCTCGCGAGCGTGCGCAACGTCGACGCGTTCGTCGACCGGCTCGACACGTTCGACGCGCCGCTCACCGTCGACGCGCAACGCGTGAGCGGCGACGCCCGCTCGGTGCTGTACGGCTTCGCGCTGCGCTGCGGCGAGCGCGTGCTGCTGTCCGGCCGCGCGGCGGTGATGCTCGACGCGTCGGCCGCCGGCGCGTTTCAACCGGCGCCTGCCGGCCACCCGAATCCTCGATGACGAGGCTTACCTCAAGGAAACCGGTCGTGAAAGTTCGTCAGTTCATCGGCGCCGCGCTCGTCCTGGCGCTGCTCAGCCCGCTCGCACACGCGGACATGTCGGAAGTGAAGCAGGACATCAAGCGCGATTCGAAGGAAGCCGCGCACAAGACCGGCGAGGCCGCACGCAGCTTCGGCCACGCGACCGCGAGCGCCGCGAAGGCGGTCGGGCACGGCGTCGCCCATGCGTCGCGCGAAGGCTGGGAGGCCACCAAGCGCACGACGAAGCGGGTCTTCCACAAGAACGACGCGAGCGAGCCGGCTGGAAAGCGCGAAAAGAACTGATCACGCATCCCGCGCGCGGGGCCGACGGCATGCGCGCGGGGCGTGACCGCTGATCGACCGCTCACCGATTGCGACGCGTCGGCGCCGCCGTCAGCGTGCACCGCGCATGCGGCGTGGCGACCTCGCCGGCCGGCGCGCGAAGCACTTGCCGTATGCGACGAGCCAGCAATCGCGATGATCGAAGTTCCGCAGCAGCCGCGCGCGGCGCCGCTCGAGCCAGTAGAGCGAGATCGCCATCGTCAGCGCGACGGCCAGTGCCGAGCCGCCGATCACGAATCCTATCCAGGTGTCGCCCATGCGTTCTCCGGAATGCGAGGCCGAAGCGGCGCGCCTGCCGCCGCTCCGGCACGGGATAGGGGGAACGCGGCCCGCCCGCGCGCGAATGCGTGCGGGCCGCCGTGCGTCAGTGCATGTGCTGACCGCCGTTGATCGCGATGTTGGAGCCCGTCACGAAGCCGGCCTCCTCCGAGCACAGGTACGCCACCAGCGCCGCGACTTCCTCGGGCTTGCCGAGCCGGCCCGCCGGAATCTGCGGGAGGATCTTCGTGTCGAGGATGTCCTGCGGGATCGCGGTGACCATCTTCGTCGCGAGATAGCCCGGCGACACCGTGTTCACCGTCACGCCCTTGCGCGCGACCTCGAGCGCGAGCGATTTCGTGAAACCGTGCATGCCGGCCTTCGCGGCCGCGTAGTTGGTCTGGCCGACCGAACCCTTCGAGCCGTTCACCGACGAGATGTTGACGATGCGGCCCCAGCCGCGCTCGACCATGCCGTCGCAGACCGGCTTCGTCATGTTGAACACGGAATCTAGGTTCGTGCGGATCACCGCGTCCCAGTTGACCTTGTCGAGCTTGCGCAGCGTCATGTCGCGCGTGATGCCCGCGTTGTTCACGAGAATGTCGACCGGGCCGACGTCCCGCACGACCTTCTCGATACATTGCTGGCACGAGTCGTGATCGGCCACGTCCACCGGATACGCATGGAATTCGCGGCCGGCCGCATGCATCTCGGTCAGCCAGCGGTCCGCGCCGGCGTTGTTCGGCGAATACGTGACGACTACCCGGTGACCCGCGTCGTTCAACCGGATGCTGACCGCCTCGCCGAGGCCGCCCATCCCACCTGTCACAACTGCGATTCGCTTAGTCATACTATGAATTACCGACAAAAAAGTAATCGATGAAAGGCGGGGCGACGGCATCGCACCTGCTGCCGCCCCACCGCTTCGATGCGCAGCCGCCCGCGTCGCGGGCGCAGCACGCACCGGCACCTCGCGCTTGTCGTTGACTACCTGTGTTGCGCGAAAACTACCTCGCTCGCCCGCGGCGCTGGCCCGCGCCGCAAGCGAACCGTGTCGTCAGGCCGCTGCTCAGACGCGCTCGACCGCGAGCGCGACGCCCATCCCGCCGCCGATGCACAGCGACGCCAGCCCGCGCTTCGCGTCGCGCTTGACCATCTCGTGCAGCAGCGTCACCAGGATCCGGCAGCCCGACGCGCCGATCGGATGCCCGATCGCGATCGCCCCGCCGTTCACGTTCACCTTCGACGTGTCCCAGCCCATCTGCTTGTGCACCGCCAGCGCCTGCGCCGCGAACGCTTCGTTGATCTCCATCAGGTCCAGGTCGCCCGGCGTCCAGCCCGCGCGCTCCAGCGCACGGCGCGACGCCGGCACCGGGCCCATGCCCATCACGCTCGGGTCCACGCCCGCGTTCGCGTACGCCTTGATCCGCGCCAGCGGCGTCAGCCCCAAGGCCGCCGCCTTCTGCGCCGACATCACCAGCACCGCCGCCGCGCCGTCGTTCAGCCCCGACGCGTTCGCCGCCGTCACCGAGCCTTCCTTCGAGAACGCCGGCTTCAGCCCGGCCAGCGACTCCGCCGTCACGCCGTGACGCACGAACTCGTCGGTCGCGAACTGCAGCGGCTCGCCCTTGCGTTGCGGGATCGACACCGGCACGATCTCGTCGTCGAAACAGCCGGCCTTCTGCGCGGCTTCCGCCTTGTTCTGCGACAGCGCCGCGAACGCGTCCTGCTCTTCGCGCGTGATCCCGTATTCCTTCGCGACGTTCTCCGCCGTGATGCCCATGTGGTACTGGTTGTACACGTCCCACAGACCGTCGACGATCATCGTGTCGACCAGCTTCGCGTCGCCCATCCGGAACCCGTCGCGCGAGCCCGGCAGCACGTGCGGCGACGCGCTCATGTTCTCCTGGCCGCCTGCGATCACGATGTCCGCGTCGCCCGCGACGATCGCGTTCGCCGCCAGCATCACGGCCTTCAGGCCCGAGCCGCACACCTTGTTGATCGTCATGCCCGGCACGGCCGTCGGCAGCCCCGCCTTGATCAGCGACTGGCGCGCGGGGTTCTGCCCCGAGCCGGCCGTCAGCACCTGGCCCATGATCACTTCGCTGACCTGCTCGGGCTTCACGCCCGCACGCTCCAGCACCGCGCGGATCACCGTCGCGCCCAGTTCGGGCGCCGCAATCTTCGCGAGCGAGCCGCCGAATTTGCCGACCGCGGTCCGCGCGGCCGATACGATCACTACATCCGTCATGTTCAGTTCCTGCATCGAAATCAGTTCGTCGTGGTGACGCCGGCACGAGGCGGCTGCCCGCAGCGATGGCGTGCACCGGGCCACCCGGCGCGAGCGCGGTCGCACGCCGCCGTATCGGCGGGCAGCATTCGTTCGCACGGGCGGCACGGCACACCGCGGCACGGGCAACCGTGCACGGGCGTCTTGCGGCGAACCGGACGTGTGCCGAACCCCGCGTGGCACACGCGGCGTCCGACGCCATCCGGCGCCGATCAATCGTGTCGCGCCTGCGCGCGACACGCCTTCACGCGGTTACGCGGCCGATTCGCGCGCCGCCGCTGCGTCCTTGCGCGCGGCGGCGGCCGTCTGCTTGGCGCCGCGCGTGGCCGTTTCGCTGACCGCATCGAAGCCGCTCTGCGCCGCTTCGATCGCCTGCCCCGTCGCTGCACGCACGGAGTCGGCCGCGGCGCTCGCCGCGGACAGCGCCGAATTCAGCGCGGCCACCACCGGTGCCGAGCCGGCCGGTGCGTGCTTCGACAGTTCGCCGAGCACGTCCTTCAGGCGCTTGTCGTTCTGTTCGTATTGCGCCTGCGCGACCTTCGCCCATTCGGACTGCGTCGACACCGCGATGTCGAACAGATGGCGGCCGTACGACACGACCTTGCCGGCCGCTTCCTGCGGCGCCGCGACCTGCTGCGCGAAGCCCGCGGCCGGGTTGCTGCTGCTGAACGCGTTCTTCAGCTTGTCCTCGTATTCCTCGAGCGCCGTCCGGGCCGCTTGCAGGTTGAGTTCGACGACAGCCTCGAAACCGTGGATCGCCGGACGGGCGATCGCAAACCACGCGGCGATACCGGATTGATAATCGGCGGTGAGTTTTTCGGGGGCAAATACGGACATCGGGCACGCTCCTGTTAGCAATGCGAGAGACAAACGTAACGAAAAATGGAAGCTGGATCGACAGTCGCTTCCTTATTGGCAACCCGCTACCTGTTTGGGCACGGGAAGTTGAAGGAAGTCATTCTAGATCGATTAATTGTCAATTAAGTGGCATTAATGATAGGTATAAACCCTTATTACCCTTTGAAGCGACCGCCGTGCCTCGGGGCGCGCCGAAATATCAGACAGGATATCGTCCGCTCCGACCCGCAATGCCTTTTTACCTCTTTACAGCATAGCGCATCATGACGTCGCGCAACATTTACCAGTCCATTATTCAGATTATTAGAAAACCGGCCTCCATTGAAAATGGATCGACGGTTTATGTAATCGTTTTTTCGCAATTTATTATGAAATCGTTTTCTGCATTACTAACGACGAAATCAATAATCGGACGAATCGCCGGTCGCGAAAAAAAGGCCGCTCGAAGCGGCCTCGGTCGATACGGTCGCGCGCGGGCTCAGCCGGCCAGTTCGCGATGCAGTGCGCGGAACTCCTGCGCGAGCTTGTGCGCCGGCTCGAGATGGATCACCGGCGTCGACTGCTGATGCGATTCGCGGATCTTCACCGATGCGGACAGCCGCGACGCGAGCACCGGCAGCCCTTCGTCGACGAGCTCGTCGACCAGCCGTTGCGGCAGGCTCGCGCGCGGCTGGAACTGGTTGATGACGATCCCTTCCACCTCGAGCGCCGCGTTGTGGTCCTGCTGGATCTCCTTCACGTTCTCGAGCAGCGTGTACAGCGCGCGGCGCGAGAAATCGTCGCAGTCGAACGGGATCAGGCAGCGCTCGACCGCGATCAGCGCCGAGCGCGTATAGAAATTCAGCGCGGGCGGCGTGTCGATGTATATGGCGTCGTACATGTCGAGCTCGTTCAGCGCGTCGCGCAGCTTGTAGATCTTGTAGCGCGATTCGAGCTTGCCGTGCAGCGTGTCGAGATCCGGATGCGCGGGCATCACGTCGAGCCCGTCGAACGGGGTCGCGTGGATGAACGACGCGACGTCGACCGGGCGGAAGTTGAAGGTCAGCGCGGTTTCGAAGAAGCCGGCGACGCCCGGTTGCGCATCGGCCGCGGCGTCGCCGAGCAGGTAGCGCGTCGAGTTCGCCTGCGCATCGAGATCGATGACGAGCGTGCGCAGTCCTTCGCTCGCGCTGATCGCCGCCAGGTTGCAGACGATCGTCGACTTGCCCACGCCGCCCTTTTGGTTGAATACGACCCGCCGCATGGTGCCCCCTCGATCGAAACGTCGAAACGGTGAGCTTAGCCGGTCAATAATGGCGACCGCGTGACGCAGGTCGAATTGTGCGCGGCTGATACGCGACTTGTACGCGACTGCGGCGCGCCACGCGTCAGATGCGCGGCACCGCGCCCGATACGTATCGGTTGCCGGGCACGCTCCACCGCCACGGCAGATCCTGGCCGACGCGAATGCCGATGCGCGGCCCGCCCGCCAGATCGGCCGGCGGCGCCATCCCGTCGTCGACGATCGCGAACCCGTCGCGCGCGCCGACCAGGTCGACGCCATCCTGCGCACCGCCGATCCCCATCGCCTGCGTCAGCCGCGCCGGCCCGCGGCACAGGTCGCGATCGCGCGTGCGCGGCGGCCGCGCCGCCCGCATCTGGTCGAGCCCGTGCAGCGGTTCCAGCGCACGGATCAGCACGCCGGTTCCCGCGCCGTCCGGGCCGCACACGCAGTTGCAGCACCAGTGCATGCCGTACGTGAAATACACGTAGAAGTGCCCGGGCGGGCCGAACATCGTCGCGTTGCGCGGCGTCTTGCCGCGATAGGTGTGCGCGGCCGGATCGAGCGCGCCCGCATACGCTTCCACTTCGACGATGCGGCCGGTCCGGCCGTCCGCTGCCGCGAGAATCTTGTTGAGCAGTTGCGGCGCGACTTCGGTGGCCATGCGGTTGAAGAACGCGCGCGGCACGATGACGCCCGGCCACGCAGCCGCCGCCTTACTGCGTCGCATCGTGCCTCTCCGTCGCCGCCGCGAGATGAAGCTCGCGATACGCGTCGACCAGGTCGTCGAGCCCGAATGCGAGGTTTCTGCCGCTGGGGTTGGGGAGCACCCACACGCGTGCGTGCCCGATGCGGGCCGGCTGCAATCCCCACGCGACTTCCCGTTGCCCCGACAGCGCCGAATACGCCGCCTTGCCGAGAAACGCGACGAAGCGCGGTGCATGCTGCGCGACCTTCTGTTCGAAGCCGGCGGCCGCGGCCGCGAATTCCGCGCGCGACAGTTGATCGGCCCTCGCGGTCGGCCGCGACACCACGGCCGTCAGCCCGCAGCCGTACCGGAGTATCGCGCGGTCGTCCTGCGGCGAAAGCTCCGTCGGCGTGAAGCCCGCGAGATAGATTACGCGCCAGAAGCGGTTGTTTCGCCCCGCGAAGTGATGGCCGGTCGCGGCCGCGACCAGGCCGGGATTGATTCCGCAGAACAGGACGTCGAGATGGGGCGCGATGAGGTCGGGGAGTGCGTCAGCCACGTTTGATCCGGAGAGCGGCGTGCAGGAACGACGTAAACGAAGCAAGGCCCGAAAACCCGGGCCAAGCAGCTGGCTTGACTCGGACGTTCGGGCCCATCGTGATGCGAGGGTGCGACTTGCGGTTAGAACGGAATATCGTCGTCCATCTCGTCGAAGCCGCCGCCGGCCGGTGCGCTCGGACGGCTCTGGCCGCCGCCACCCGCACCGCCACGCGCTGCGCCGCTGGCACGGCCGCCGCCACCGCCGCGCTCCGCCTGCTCGCCGCGACCGCCGCCACCACCGTAGCCGCCGCCATAACCGCCTTCGTCACCGCCGCCACCGCCGCCCGAACCGCCGCGGCCGCCGAGCATCTGCATCTGTTCGGCGACGATTTCGGTCGAGTAACGGTCCTGGCCGTCCTGGCCCTGCCACTTGCGCGTACGGATGCGGCCTTCGATATAGACCGACGAACCCTTCTTCAGGTATTCGCTGACGATCTCCGCCAGACGGCCGAAGAACGCGACGCGATGCCACTCGGTCATTTCCTTGAAATCGCCGCTCGCCTTGTCCTTGTAGCGGTCGGTCGTCGCGAGACGGATGTTCGCAACCGCGTCGCCGCTCGGCAGGTAACGGACTTCAGGATCGGCGCCGAGGTTGCCGACGAGGATGACCTTGTTGACGGATGCCATGTGTTTCTCCAGTAAATTCGATGCGGGGCCGCCCGCGTGTATCGCCGGAACGGCCCGCCGGGGCAAGCCGGCGCGCTGCCGATGCCTGCCCGAAACAAGATTCAGGCCTTGCGCGGCGGCGCTTTCATGCTGGCCGCGATTATAAGCCACGCGGCAACGAGCCCCGAACAGGTATAAAACACCGTGTTCGCGCCGCCGTGCTTCAGCAGCCAGCCGCCCACGATGCCGCCGAGCGCGAGCCCGATCGACTGCGTGGTGTTGTAGACGCCCGTGGCCGCGCCCTTGCGCGAACCCGGCGCGAGCTTCGACACGAGCGACGGCTGCGACGCTTCCAGGATGTTGAACCCGAGGAAGTACACGAACAGGATCGCCGCCACAATCAGAATGGTATGCGGTGCGCTGCCGAGCAACAATTGGCCGATCAGGATAGCCAGAATGCCGCCGAGCAGCACCGGCTTCATCTTGCCCCGTTTTTCCGCGACGATGATCGCCGGCACCATCATCACGAACGCGAGCCCCATCACCGGCAGGTAGACCTTCCAGTGCGCGGCGACCGGCAGCCCGCCGTCCACCAGCAGGCGCGGCACGACGAGGAACAGCGCCGTCTGCGTCGCGTGCAGCACCAGCACGCCGAAGTTCAGGCGCAGCAGCTCGACGTTGTGCAGCACCTCGGCGAACGGCGCGGGCACGTGCACGGGCTTCGCCGCGTCGGGCACGATCCACAGCACGACGCCGATCGCGAGGATCGACAGCGCGCCGACGATCGCGAACAGCCCGCTCATCCCGACCCAGTGGAACACGATCGGCGCGCCGACGATCGCGACCGCGAACGACACGCCGATCGAGCCGCCGACCATCGCCATCGCCTTCGTGCGGTTCTGCTCGGAGGTCAGGTCGGCGATGAACGCGAGCACCGCCGACGACACGGCGCCCATCCCCTGGATCACGCGGCCGACGATGATCCACGTGATGTCGTGCGCGAACGCGGCGACGAAACTGCCGAGCGCGAAGATCACGAGGCCGGTGGCGATCACCGGCTTGCGGCCGAACTTGTCGGACGCCCAGCCGTAGAAGATATAGAACAGCGACTGCGTGACGCCGTAGGCCCCGAGCGCGACCCCGACGAGCAGCACGTTGTCGCCGCCCGGGATGGTTTTCGCGTAGACCGAGAACACCGGCATGATCATGAACAGGCCGAGCATGCGCAACGCGAAGATCGCCGCGAGCGACGTGGTCGCGCGCAGTTCGGGCGCAGTCATGCGGGAAGACGTGGCAGACGGATTGGACATCGGGAATGAATTTCGAATGATCGGAATGTCCGCCCGGCAGCGGGCGGCGGGAGATCAGGACCGGCGGCCGGGCGGCCTTTCGGCGACACGTCGGGGCCGGATGCAGGCGGCCTGCGGGCCGCCCGGAACGTGCGGCGCGACCGCTTTCCCCGGCGCAGGCGTCGCCTTGCTGCCACCTGCTGTAAAGGCTGGGGGCCGTAAACGACGGTCTCGAAAAGCCGTTATAGTAGCAGGTTTGGTTCCCTCCATTTTCGCCAGGTTCATGGAACAGATCCGTATCCGTGGGGCACGCACCCACAACCTGAAAAACGTCAATCTCGACCTGCCGCGCCACAAACTGGTCGTGATTACCGGGTTGTCCGGGTCGGGCAAGTCGTCGCTCGCGTTCGACACCCTTTATGCCGAGGGCCAGCGCCGCTACGTGGAAAGCCTGTCCGCGTACGCCCGGCAGTTCCTGCAGCTGATGGAGAAGCCCGACGTCGACCTGATCGAGGGGCTGTCGCCGGCGATCTCGATCGAGCAGAAGGCGACGTCCCACAACCCGCGTTCGACCGTCGGCACGGTCACGGAAATCCACGACTACCTGCGACTTTTGTACGCACGTGTCGGCACGCCGTACTGCCCCGACCACGACATCCCGCTCGAGGCGCAGAGCGTGTCGCAGATGGTCGACGCGGCGCTCGCGCTGCCCGAGGAAACCAAGCTGATGATCCTCGCGCCCGTCGTCGCGAACCGCAAGGGCGAGCACGCCGAGCTGTTCGAGGAGATGCAGGCGCAGGGCTTCGTGCGCTTTCGCGTGCGCTCGGGCGGCGGCACCGCGAACGAAGGCGTCGCGAAGATCTACGAGGTCGAGTCGCTGCCGAAGCTGAAGAAGAACGACAAGCACACGATCGACGTCGTCGTCGATCGCCTGAAGGTGCGCCCGGACATGAAGCAGCGGCTCGCCGAATCGTTCGAGACGGCGCTGCGCCTCGCCGACGGCCGCGCGATCGCGCTGGAAATGGATACCGACCGCGAGCACCTGTTCAGCTCGAAGTTCGCGTGCCCGATCTGCTCGTACTCGCTGCAGGAGCTCGAGCCGCGCCTGTTCTCGTTCAACAACCCGATGGGCGCGTGCCCGGAATGCGACGGCCTCGGCCAGATCACGTTCTTCGACCCGAAGCGGGTCGTCGCGCACCCGTCGCTGTCGCTGGCCGCCGGCGCGGTGAAGGGCTGGGACCGCCGCAACCAGTTCTACTTCCAGATGCTGCAGAGCCTCGCGGCGTTCTACGAATTCGACATCGACGCCGCGTTCGAGGATCTCCCCGAAAAGATCCGCAAGGTGCTGCTGTTCGGTTCGGGCAAGCAGACGATCCCGTTCTCGTACATCAACGAGCGCGGCCGCACGACGATCCGCGAGCACGTGTTCGAGGGGATCATCCCGAACCTCGAACGCCGCTACCGCGAGACCGATTCGGTCGCGGTGCGCGAAGAGCTGTCGAAGTACCAGAACAACCAGCCGTGCCCGTCCTGCGACGGCACACGCCTGCGCCGCGAGGCGCGCCACGTGCGGATCGGCACCGGCGACTACGCGCGCGGCATCTATGAAATCAGCGGCTGGCCGCTGCGCGACGCGCTCGGCTATTTCGACGGGCTGACGCTCGACGGCGCGAAGCGCGAGATCGCCGACAAGGTGATCAAGGAAATCGTCGCGCGCCTGACGTTCCTGAACAACGTCGGCCTCGATTACCTGTCGCTCGAGCGCAGCGCCGAGACGCTGTCGGGCGGCGAGGCGCAGCGCATCCGGCTCGCGTCGCAGATCGGCTCGGGGCTCACGGGCGTGATGTACGTGCTCGACGAGCCGTCGATCGGCCTGCACCAGCGCGACAACGACCGCCTGATCGCGACGCTCAAGCATCTGCGCGACCTCGGCAATTCGGTGATCGTCGTCGAGCACGACGAGGACATGATCCGCACGGCCGACTACGTCGTCGACATGGGCCCCGGCGCGGGCGAGCACGGCGGCGTCGTGGTGGCCGAAGGCACACCGAAGCAGGTGCAGTCGAACCCGCAGTCGCTGACCGGCCAATACCTCGTCGGCAAGCGCGTGATCGAGTATCCGGACGAGCGGCTCGCGCCCGATCCGGAGCGGATGCTGCGCATCGTCGACGCGCACGGCAACAACCTGAAGCACGTCGATCTCGAGCTGCCGGTCGGGCTCCTGACCTGCATCACCGGCGTGTCGGGCTCCGGCAAGTCGACGCTGATCAACGACACGCTGTATCACGCGGTCGCGCGCCACCTGTACGGTTCGTCGGCCGAGCCGGCGCCGCACGAGGCGATCGAGGGCCTCGAGCACTTCGACAAGGTGATCAACGTCGACCAGTCGCCGATCGGCCGCACGCCGCGTTCGAACCCGGCCACCTACACGGGCCTGTTCACGCCGATCCGCGAATTGTTCTCGGGCGTGCCGACGTCGAAGGAGCGCGGCTACGATCCGGGCCGCTTCTCGTTCAACGTGAAGGGCGGCCGCTGCGAATCGTGTCAGGGCGACGGCGTGCTGAAGGTCGAGATGCACTTCTTGCCGGACGTCTACGTGCCGTGCGACGTGTGCCACGGCAAGCGCTACAACCGCGAAACGCTCGAAGTGCACTACAAGGGCAAGAACATCAGTGAAGTGCTCGACATGACGGTCGAGCACGCGTACGAGTTCTTCAGCGCGGTGCCGGTCATTGCGCGCAAGCTGAAGACGCTGCTCGACGTCGGCCTCGGCTACATCCGCCTCGGCCAGTCGGCCACGACGCTGTCGGGCGGCGAGGCGCAGCGCGTGAAGCTGTCGCTGGAGCTGTCGAAGCGCGACACCGGCCGCACGCTGTACATCCTCGACGAGCCCACCACCGGCCTGCACTTCCACGACATCGCGCTGCTGCTGGAAGTGATCCACCGGCTGCGCGACCAGGGCAACACGGTCGTGATCATCGAGCACAACCTCGACGTGATCAAGACGGCCGACTGGGTGATCGACCTCGGCCCCGAAGGCGGCGCCGGCGGCGGCCAGATCATCGCGCAGGGCACGCCCGAGCAGGTCGCGAAGACGAAGGCGAGCTTCACCGGCAAGTACCTCGCGCCGCTGCTCAAGCGTCCGACCCGCAAAGTCGCGGCCGGCTGACGCCCCCGCCCTTACCGCGCGCGGCCGCCTGGCCGCGCGCCGAGGGCTGGCCGCGCCCCCTCGTTTTCCCTTCTGCGTTTACACCACGCGCCAAACGGCCCGTTTGCGGCCCATAATGGCAGCTATACTTTACGGTCGTAAGGTTCGTCATCCGCACCAATCCGGTGCGGCGCCCGGCGACCCGCGCTCTGCCGCGTGCCGCGCGGCACGACACAGGGACAACAGGAATCCACGATGGAGAAGCAACAAGAGTCGCGCGACGCGCAGAACCGCGAGCCGCACCTGCGCAGCGTGCGGCTGACGAGCGACTTGAGCCTGCCGAAGCTGTCGGCACTCGAGATCGGCAGCTATCTCTTCGCGCTCGTCATGATGTGGCTCGTCCTCGAGCTCAAGCTGCTCGGCGGGATGCTGGCCGGCCTGCTGGTCTATCAGTTGATCCACACGATCGCACCCGTGATCGAACGCCATACCACCAGCATGCGCGCGCGCTGGGTCGCGGTCGTGCTGCTGTCGATCGCGATCGTCGGCGCGCTCACCGGCCTGACGCTCGCCATCATCGAGCATTTCGAGCATACGGTGCCGAACCTGCAGAGCCTGCTCGGCCAGCTGATGCAGATCGTCGAGCAGACCCGCGCGCGCACGCCGGCCTGGATCGCGAACCTGCTGCCCGTCGACGTCGAACAGATGAAGACGAAGGCCGCCGTGCTGATGCACTCGCACATGGACCAGCTCCAGCAAAGCGGCAAGAGCGTCGCGCGCGGCTTCGGTCACGTGCTGTTCGGGATGATCATCGGCGCGATGATCGCGATCGGCGTCGAGCAGGACAAGGCGCGCCGGCCGCTGTCGACCGCGCTCGTCACGCGCGTGTCGCGCTTCGCCGACGCGTTCCGCCGCATCGTGTTCGCGCAGATCAAGATCTCTGCGATCAACGCGGCCTTCACCGGCATCTACCTGCTCGTCGCGCTGCCGATCTTCCATCAGCGGCTGCCGCTGTCGAAAACGCTCGTGCTCGTCACGTTCATCGTCGGCCTGCTGCCCGTGATCGGCAACCTGATCTCGAATACGCTGATCGTCGCGGTGTCGCTGTCGGTCAGCATGGGCACCGCGATCGCGTCGCTCGCGTTCCTCGTGGTCATCCACAAGCTCGAATACTTCCTGAACGCGAAGATCATCGGCGGCCAGATCGAGTCGCGCGCGTGGGAGCTGCTGCTCGCGATGCTGATCATGGAGGCCGCGTTCGGGCTGCCGGGCGTGATCGCCGCGCCGATCTTCTATGCGTACCTGAAACGCGAACTGTACCTGCTGCGGCTGATCTGAAGCCACCGCTCGCCAACGGCAAACAAAAACGCCGCGCCCCGTGAAGGGCGCGGCGTTTTCGCTGATGGAGCCGGCCTGTCGGGGCCGACGGATCAGCGGAACACGACCGTCTTCGTCCCGTTCAGCACGATCCGGTGCTCGACGTGCCACTTCACCGCGCGCGCGAGCGTCACGCACTCGACGTCGCGGCCGATCGCGGTCAGCTGGTCGGGCGTCATGCTGTGGTCGACGCGCTCGACTTCCTGCTCGATGATCGGGCCTTCGTCGAGATCGGTCGTCACGTAGTGCGCGGTCGCGCCGATCAGCTTCACGCCGCGGTCGAACGCCTGGTAGTAAGGCTTCGCGCCCTTGAAGCTCGGCAGGAACGAATGGTGGATGTTGATCGCGCGCCCGGCGAGCTGCTCGCACATGTTCGGCGACAGGATCTGCATGTAGCGCGCGAGCACGACGAGATCGGCCTGATGCTCGTCGATCACCTCCAGCACGCGTGCTTCCTGCGCGGCCTTCGCGGCATCGGACGAACCGCCGATCAGCGGGAAGTGATGGAACGGAATGTTGTAGCTCGCGGCGAGCTGGTAGAACTCCTTGTGGTTCGACACGATCGCCGGAATCTCGATCGGCAGCTGGCCGGTGCGATAGCGGAACAGCAGGTCGTTCAGGCAGTGGCCGATCTTCGACACCATGATCACGACGCGCGGCTTCACGGCCGCATCGTGCAGCTCCCAGCGCATCGCGAACTGTTCGGCGAGCGGCGCGAATTCCTTGCGAAGCGTGTCGAGCGCCGACGCGGCATCCACGCCGCCGCCGTCCTGCTCGAAGTGCACGCGCATGAAGAACTCGCTGGTGCGGCTGTCGCCGAACTGCGCGGAATCGAGGATGTTGTGGTTGCGCTCGAACAGGAAGCCCGAGACCGCATGGACGATGCCGTGCCGGTCGGGGCACGACAGTTTCAAGATAAAGCTGTGATCGGTCGGCATGACCGCTACTCCCATTGTTTCCGTATTCGTCAAATTGCCCGTGCGCGCCGCGAGCCGCGCGTCGCGGCGCGCGTCATGCAGCCGGCACGAACAGCGCGTCGATGCCGGCCGCGTCGGCCGCCGCAATCCAGCGGTGGCGCAGCAGCGTGTCGAGCGTCGCGAGGCTCGCATCCATCGTCGCGCGGCCTTCGCGCAGCCAGCCGATCACCTCGGGCACGCCGGCCAGCAGGTGCTCGGCCACTTCGCCGTCCTGGTTGCGCGGCGCGAAGTCGTGCGGCAGCGGCAGGTCGTACACGAAGATCAGTTCCGACTGCGTGCCTTCCGGCAGCGCGTTCAGCACCTGCACGGTGCGGCCCGCGATCGCGCGCGCCGCCAGGTCGGCCGGAATGCCGGCTTCTTCCCAGCACTCCTTCGCGAGCGTCTCGTGAACGCCCAGCCCCCAGCCGATCCCGCCCGCGACGACGTTGTCGAGCATGCCGGGGTCGGTGGCCTTGGTCGCGCTGCGACGGCCGAGCCACATCTTCGGCGCGGCCGCGACGGGCGGCTCGCCCGGCGTAACCGCATATTCTACGATGCCGTTCACGTGCACCGCATAGGTCTGCGTGCCGAAGAAGCGCGACGCGGCGCGCTCGATGTACGCGAGCGGCGGATCGTCGAAGCGGTTGCGGATCGCGTAGATCTCGTCGCGCCAGCCGGGAATCGCGCCTTCGGCCGCGAGCGCGCCGATCGCGCTGGCGAGCGCCATGCTGCGCGCGTCGACCGAATCGTAGCGCGCCGACAGCACGACGCGCTCGGCGGTCAGCTCGAACACGTCGGGCCAGCGCGCGAGCTTCGCGACGTCCTGGCGGCGCACCCAGCCGACCGCCTGGCCGGCGATCTCGAAACGCAGGTGCGCGGCCGGATCGAAGCGGCGCGCAGCCGCGATGCACGGAAACGTCATCGTCATCAATCCTTCAGCGCGACGCGAATGCCGATCGCGATGAACGTCGCGCCGGCGATCCGGTCGAGCCACACGCCGGCCTTCGGGCGGCGCTTCAGCCATGCGCCGATCATGCCCGCGCCGACGCCGAACAGCGAGAAGACCGCGGCCGTCTGCAGCATGAACAGCGCGCCGAGCTCGAACATCTGCAGCGTCACGCTCTGCGCGCCGTGCGGATCGACGAACTGCGGCAGGAACACGACGAAGAACAGCGTGACCTTCGGGTTCATCAGGTTGCCGATCACGCTCTGCCGGAAAATCGTGGCGAGCGGCTGCGGCGGGCGCGCATGCGCGTTCGCGAGCCCCTGGCTGCGCAGCGCCTTGATGCCGATCCACACGAGATACGCGGCGCCCGCGAGCTTCAGGATCTGGAACGCGACCGGCGACGAGCGCAGCACGGCCGCGACGCCGAGCGCCGCGAGCGTCGTGTGGAACAGGATCCCCGCCGTGAAGCCGAGCGCGGCGACGAAGCCAGCCGCGCGCCCCTGCGAGATGCCGCGAGCGAGCACCTGCAGGTTGTCGGGCCCCGGCGCGAACGTGATCGCGATCGACGTGGCGAGAAACAGCATGAAGTTGGGCATCGTGACCTCGCTGCGGAAGATGAACCAAGCGGTGAACCAAGGCCAGCCGGGACGGCAAGCCCCGACGGGCCGGCGTTCAGTGGCCGGGGAATTCGGTAACGGTATAGACCGGCAGTCCGGCGTCGCGCAACAGCGTCGAGCCGCCGAGATCGGGCAGGTCGATGATCGCCGCGCCTTCGACGACCTCCGCGCCGAGCCGCTGCAGCAGGTTGCACCCCGCCATCATCGTGCCGCCGGTCGCGATCAGGTCGTCCATGATGATCACGCGATCGCCGGGCTTGCACGCATCTTCGTGGATCTCGACCGTCGCGCTGCCGTATTCGAGGTCGTACGACTCCGAACGCGTCTTGTACGGCAGCTTGCCGACCTTGCGGATCGGCACGAAGCCGACGCTCAGCTCGTACGCGACGATCGGCGCGATGATGAAGCCGCGCGCGTCGAGGCCCGCAACGTAGTCGAGCTTCGCGTCGACATAGCGTTCGACGAACAGGTCGACGAGGATGCGCAGCGCCTTCGGGCTCTGCAGCAGCGTCGTGATGTCGCGGAACTGCACGCCCGGCTGCGGCCAGTCGGACACCGTGCGGATCTGGCTGTGGATGAAGGCGACCGGATCGAGCGGTGCGCCCGGCGGCGAATGCGGCATGGAACTCTCCGAAAAAAACGGTGCGCGAAGATCGGGCACCGTTTCTGATCAATACGGGTCAGGTTGCGAATCGCGGCTCACGCGGCGGCGGCCGGCGGATCGCGCCGATGGCGCGACAACCGCTCCTCCGCGAGCGCGAGCGCCTCGGGCAGCCCGCGCAGCACCACGATGTCGCTCGCGCGCAGCTTGGTCTGCGGATCGGGTTCGACGCCGCGGATGCCGTGCCGGCGGATCGCCGTGACTTCCAGCCCGAGCGCGTACAGCCCGAGTTCTTCCAGCGAACGCCCGACCGCGTCCGCGCGCGCATCGACCGGCACCGATTGTAGCCGCACCTGCTCGTGGTCGTCGTCGTCCGCATCGTCCGCGCCGCGGAAATAGCCGCGCAGCAGGCTGTAGCGCTCGTCGCGCATCTCCTCGACGCGCCGCACGACCTTGCGCATCGGCACACCGACCAGCACCAGCGTATGCGACGCGAGCATCAGGCTGCCTTCGACGATCTCCGGAATCACCTCGGTCGCGCCGGCCGCGAGCAGCTTCTCGAGATCGGCATCGTCGACGGTGCGCACGATCGCCGGCAGCGTCGGCTCCAGCTCGTGCACGTGATGCAGCACGCGCAGCGCGGACGGCGTGTTCGCGTAGGTGATCGCGACGGCCGCCGCGCGGTGGATACCGGCCGCGAGCAGCGACTCGCGGCGCGCCGCGTCGCCGAACACGACCGATTCGCCGGCCGTCGCGGCCGCGCTCACGCGATCGGGGTCGAGGTCGAGCGCGACGTACGAAATGCCTTCCTGCTCGAGCATGCGCGCGAGGTTCTGGCCCGCGCGGCCGTAGCCGCAGATGATCACGTGGCCGCGCTGCTTGAGGCTTTGCGTCGCGATCCGCGTCATCTGCAGCGACTGCTGCATCCATTCGGTCGACGACAGCCGCATCACGATGCGGTCCGCGTTCTGGATCAGGAACGGCGCGGCGAGCATCGACAGCAGCATCGACGCGAGGATCGCCTGCAGCAGCGTCGAATCGACGAGGTGCCGGTCGAGGATCAGGTTCAGCAGCACGAAGCCGAATTCGCCGGCCTGCGCGAGGCCGATGCCCGTGCGCATCGCGACGCCCGGCGTCGCGCCGAACAGCCGCGCGAGCCCGGTGATCATCGTCGCCTTGAACAGGATCTGCCCGACGAAGAAGCCCAGCACGATCAACGGATGCTCCCAGATCACGCGCGGATCGAGCAGCATCCCCGTCGTCACGAAGAACAGGCCGAGCAGCACGTCGCGGAACGGCTTGATGTCCTCTTCCACCTGATGGCGGAACGGCGTCTCGGAAATGAGCATCCCCGCGATGAACGCGCCGAGCGCGAGCGACAGGCCGAAGCGGTCGGTGACGAACGCGGCGCCGAGCGTGACGAGCAGCAGGTTCAGCACGAACAGCTCCTGCGAGCGGCGCCGCGCGACGACGTTGAGCCAGCGCGTCATGAAGCGCTGGCCGATGACGAGCAGCAGCGTGAGCGCGATCACGATCTTGACCGCCGCGAAGCCGAGCGTGAGCGCGAGATCCTTCGACGATTCGGCGCCGAACGCGGCGATCACGATCAGCAGCGGCACGACCGCCAGATCCTGGAACAGCAGCACGCCGAAGATGTTGCGGCCGTGCTCGGTCTCGATCTCGAGCCGCTCGGCGAGCATCTTCGACACGATCGCCGTCGACGACATCGCGAGCGCGCCGCCGAGCGCGATGCTGCCCTGCCACGTGATATGCACCCAGTGCTCGAACAGCACGCCGAGCACGAGCGCGAGCACGAGGGTCGCGACGACCTGCAATAGGCCGAGGCCGAACACGAGCCGCTGCATCGACCTCAGCTTCGCCAACGAGAATTCGAGGCCGATCGAAAACATCAGGAACACCACGCCGAATTCCGCGAGATGCTCGGCCCGTTCGAGATCCGCCGCGACGCCGAATGCGTGCGGGCCGACCAGGATGCCGACGGTCAGGTAGCCGAGCATCGGCGGCAGGTTCAGCGAGCGGAATACGACGACGCCCACCACCGAGGCCAGCAGCAGCAGCAGGGTCATTTCGAGCGGGGAAATCACAGGCGAAGCGTCCTCGTTCGTCGGGGCCACGGCAATGCGGGCGCGGGTGGTGGCGGGGGACAGGCGACCTCGGACGAGTCCGAAGGCGCGGCGCGGCGAACAAACGCCTTTGCTATACTCCGCGCATGATAGCGAAAATCAATGATGATCGGGCGCTCGCGCTCGCCCGCGACGTGCTCGACATCGAGGCGGACGCCGTGCGCGCGCTGCGCGACCAGCTCGACGGCGGCTTCGTCGAGGCCGTGGCGCTGCTGCTCGGCTGCCGCGGTCGCGTCGTGGTCTCCGGGATCGGCAAATCGGGGCATATCGCCCGCAAGATCGCAGCCACGCTGGCCAGCACCGGTACGCCGGCCTTCTTCGTTCACCCTGCCGAGGCCAGCCACGGCGACCTCGGGATGGTCACCTCCGACGACGTCTTCATCGGCATCTCCTATTCCGGCGAATCGGAAGAACTCGTCGCGATCCTGCCGCTCGTGAAGCGGATCGGCGCGAAGCTGATCGCGATCACGGGCCGCGCCGGGTCGAGTCTCGGCACGCTCGCCGACGTGAACCTGAACGCCGCGGTGTCGAAGGAAGCGTGCCCGCTGAACCTCGCGCCCACCGCGAGCACGACCGCCGCGCTCGCGCTCGGCGACGCGCTCGCCGTCGCGGTGCTCGACGCGCGCGGCTTCGGCTCGGAAGATTTCGCGCGCTCGCATCCGGGCGGCGCGCTCGGCCGGCGCCTGCTCACCTACGTGCGCGACGTGATGCGCTCGGGCGACGACGTCCCGTCCGTCGGGCTGAACGCCACGCTGTCGGACGCGCTGTTCCAGATCACCGCGAAGCGCCTCGGCATGACGGCCGTGGTCGATGCCGACGGCAAGGTCGCCGGCATCTTCACGGACGGCGACCTGCGCCGCGTACTCGCACGCGACGGCGATTTCCGCACGCTGCCGATCACCGAAGTCATGACGCGCGACCCGCGCACGATTGCGCCGGATCACCTGGCGGTCGAGGCGGTGGAACTGATGGAGCGCCACCGGATCAACCAGATGCTGGTCGTCGATGCCGACGGCGCGCTGATCGGCGCGCTGAACATGCACGACCTGTTTTCGAAGAAGGTGATCTGATGAGCGCAGCGCTGACTGCGGCCGAACGCGCGAGCCGCGTGAAGCTGATGATTTTCGACGTCGACGGCGTGCTGACCGACGGCGGCCTGCTGTTTACCGCGGCCGGCGACGCGATGAAGTCGTTCAATTCGCTCGACGGCCACGGCGTGAAGCTGCTCGGCGAAGCCGGCATCGCGACCGCGATCATCACGGGCCGCCGCTCGGAGATCGTCGCGGCGCGCGCGAAGGAAATGAAGATCGCGCACCTGTTCCAGGGCGTCGAGAACAAGCTCGCCGTGTTCGCCGACCTGATCGCGTCGCTCGGCCTGACGGCCGACGCATGCGGCTACATGGGCGACGACTGGCCCGACCTGCCGGTGATGCTGCGCTGCGGCTTCGCCACGGCCCCCGCGAACGCGCACCCCGAGGTGATCGCCCGCGCGCACTGGGTCGCCGAGGCGCGCGGCGGCCACGGCGCCGTGCGCGAGGTCTGCGATGCGATCCTGCGCGCGCAGCGCCGCTACGACGCGCTGCTCGCCGCCGCCTGCGGAGCCTGACCGATGAGCACGCATTTCCGCTGGACCCAGATGCTGCCGCTCGCCGCGGTCGCCGCGCTCGCGGGCGTCACGTGGTGGCTGCTGCAGGCCACGCTGCCGCCGCCGGGCGAGGGCGTCGCTCAGCCGAAGCGCCACACGCCCGACTATTTCGCGGACAACTTCTCGGTCACCGAGCTCGACCAGACCGGCACGACCCAGTACCGGCTGACGGCCGCGAAGCTGGTCCATTACGAAGACACCGAAGGCAGCGACCTGACCGATCCGGCCATGCGCGCGTTCCAGCCCGGCAAGCCGGTCGTGACGACCACCGCGAAGCGCGGCACCGTCAACGGCGACGTGTCGATCGTCGATTTGTACGACGATGCGCGCATCCTGCGCGCGGCCGGCGGCGGCGACCCGCAGATGCAGGCCGATTCCCAGCATTTCCGGATCTTCGTCAATGACGATGTGATCCAGACCGAAAAGCCGGTTAAACTTCAGCGCGGCCTGTCGCTCGTCAACGCGACCGACGGCATGAAGTACAACAACGTCACCCGGGTCATCGAGCTTTACGGCAACGTGCGCGGCACGATTGCCGCGGCGGACACGTCCGGCGGCTCGAAAGGTCAACCCAAGTGACGCATCCCTCACGTGACTGCATGAACGAACCGTTCCCTCGACAGATTTCCGGCGGCGCTGCGCGCGCCGTCCGCGCCGCGCTCGCCGCGACGCTCGTGGCGCTCCCGCTCATCGGGCTGGCGCCGCTCGCCCATGCCGAGAAGGCCGACCAGAACAAGCCGATCAACGTCGAGGCCGACAACCTGACCTATGACGATCTGAAGCAGGTCACGGTCGCGACCGGCAACGTCGTGATCACGAAGGGCACGATCATCATCAAGGGCGATCGCGTCGAAGTGCGCCAGGACCCGGAAGGCTATCAGTACGCGACGTCGTTCGGCAGCGGCAAGAAGCACGCGACGTTCCGCCAGAAGCGCGAAGGCCTCGACGAATACATCGACGGCGACGCCGAGCGCATCGACTACGACGGCAAGCAGGATCTGACCACGCTGACCACCGCCGCGACCGTGCGCCGCCTGCAGGGCACGTCGACGGTCGCCGATACCGTGCACGGCAGCGTGATCACGTACGACGGCCAGCGCGACTTCTACACCGCGAAGGGCGGCAAGGACGTCGCGGCGCCGGGCAACCCGAACGGCCGCGTGCGCGCGATGCTGTCGCCGAAGAACGGCGGCCCCGCGCCGCTGAACGGGGCGCCGGCCAAGCTGTCGCCGTCGACCACGATCCAGGGGGCGCCGGGCCAATGAACGCGCTCCCGAACCGCCAGCCGGCCGGCACCACGAGTTCGCTCGTCGTCCGCAACCTGAAGAAGCGCTACGGCTCGCGCACGGTCGTCAAGGACGTGTCGCTCGACGTGAAGAGCGGCGAAGTCGTCGGCCTGCTCGGCCCGAACGGCGCCGGCAAGACCACGTCGTTCTACATGATCGTCGGCCTCGTGCCGACGGACGCGGGCGAAATCTCGCTGAACGGCAGCTCGATCAGCCTGCTGCCGATCCACAAGCGCGCGTCGCTCGGCCTGTCGTACCTGCCGCAGGAAGCGTCCGTGTTCCGCAAGCTGACCGTCGAGGAAAACATCCGCGCGGTGCTCGAGCTGCAGCACGGCGAGGACGGCAAGCGGCTGTCGAAGGACGCGATCTCGTCGCGCACCGAAGCGCTGCTCGACGAGCTGCAGATCGGCCACCTGCGCGAGAACCCCGCGCTGTCGCTGTCGGGCGGCGAACGGCGCCGCGTCGAAATCGCGCGTGCGCTCGCGACCAACCCGAACTTCATCCTGCTCGACGAACCGTTCGCCGGCGTCGACCCGATCGCGGTGCTCGAGATCCAGAAGATCGTCAAGTTTCTGAAACAGCGCAACATCGGCGTGCTGATCACGGACCACAACGTCCGCGAGACGCTCGGCATCTGCGACCACGCGTATATCATCAGCGACGGTTCGGTGCTGGCCGCCGGCGCGCCGAGCGAAATCATCGAAAACGAAAGCGTGCGCCGCGTGTACCTCGGCGAACACTTCCGCATGTAACGTCCTCCTCGTGGCTGGCTGCACCCCGTCCGGCATCGCCGCGCGGGGCTGCGCCCCGCTTTGCATCCACGCCCGCGGCCCTGCCCGCGGCCGGGCGGCGCGCCGCGCGTAATCGCGGATGGCTCAATGCGCCTGGGTCGTGGCAAACTGCCGGTATGACTCCCTCCTTGCCATGAAAGCCAGCCTTCAACTCCGCCTGTCGCAACATCTGGCGCTGACGCCGCAGCTGCAGCAGTCGATCCGGCTCCTGCAGTTGTCGACGCTCGAATTGCAACAGGAAGTCGCGATGGCCGTCGCGCAGAACCCGCTGCTCGAGAACGACGACGAATGGATCGCGAGCCCGCTGCGCGTCGCGGCGGACGGATCGCTGATCGCGCAGACGCCGCCCGCGCAGAACACCGAGCCGGCCGCGATGAACGGCAGCAGCACGTCCAGCGAGCGCGCCGAGCGCGACGAGCCGGCCGGCGCCGACGAATACGACGGTTACGGGTCCGGCGACGGCAACGACGGCCCGCAGTGGAACCTCGACGAATACGGCCGCTCGAGCGGCGCGTCCGACGACGACGACCTGCCGCCGCTGCAGGTGCAGGAAGCCGCGACGTCGCTGCGCGATCATCTCTCGGCGCAGTTGCGCGTCACGCAGGCCGGCCCGCGCGATCGCGCGCTCGTGATGTTCCTGATCGAATCGCTCGACGACGACGGCTACCTGACCGCCACGCTCGACGAAGTGCTCGCCGACCTGCCGCCCGAACTGGAAATCGACTGCGACGAACTGAACGCGGCGCTCGCGCTGCTGCACAGCTTCGACCCGGCCGGCGTCGGCGCGCGCTCGGCCTCCGAATGCCTGAAGCTGCAGTTGCTGCGCCTCGATCCGTCCCCCACGCGCACGCTCGCGCTCGAGATCGTGTCGCAGCATCTCGAACTGCTCGCCGCGCGCGACTTCACACGGTTGCGCAAGCACCTGAAGGCGAGCGACGACGCGCTGCGCGACGCGCACGCGCTGATCCGCTCGCTGGAGCCGTTCCCCGGCGCCGCATACGGCAAGGCCGAGGCCGACTACGTCGTGCCCGACATCATCGTGAAGAAGGCCGGCCAGGGATGGCTCGCGGAGCTTAATCCGGAAGTCGTGCCGCGCCTGCGGATCAACAACCTGTACGCGAACATCCTGCGCAACAGCCGCGGCGATCCGTCGGCCGGATCGCTGAAGCAGCAGTTGCAGGAAGCGCGCTGGTTGATCAAGAACATCCAGCAGCGTTTCGACACGATCCTGCGTGTCGCGCAGGCCATTGTCGAGCGTCAGAAGAATTTCTTTGCGCACGGTGAAATTGCCATGCGCCCCTTGGTTTTGCGGGAAATAGCTGATACGCTGGGCCTACACGAGTCGACTGTCAGCCGTGTGACAACCGGGAAGTACATGCTGACCCCGTTCGGGACGCTTGAATTTAAGTACTTCTTCGGATCTCACGTCTCGACCGACACCGGTGGCGCCGCCTCGTCGACCGCCATCCGAGCCCTCATCAAGCAACTGATAGGAGCTGAAGACCCAAAATCGCCACTTTCGGACAGCCGCATTGCCGAGCTGCTGGCAGAACAGGGTTTCGTGGTCGCGCGCCGCACGGTTGCGAAATATCGCGAAGCCCTCAAGATCCCGGCAGTGAATCTGCGCAAGTCTCTTTAAGCCTGCTGCCTGCCCGGCGGCAGGCGTGTCCCGACCACCGCGCACACGGGGAACAGGCCGGGCGACCTGTCAGCGATACGCCGCTTCGTGCGGCACGGGCAAGTCGACCGGAGCGCCGCCTCGATGCGGCCGGGTGGTCACTCGCTTGGAGAAGCACTATGAACCTGAAGATCAGTGGACATCATCTTGAAGTCACGCCTGCCATTCGCGAATACGTGATCACCAAGCTGGACCGGGTGCTACGGCATAGCGATCAGGTGATCGATGGCACTGTGATCCTCTCGGTCGACAACCACAAGGAAAAGGACAAGCAGCAGCGCGCGGAAATCAACCTGCACCTGAAGGGCAAGGACATCTTCGTCGAAAGCGCGAACGGCAACCTGTACGCCGCGATCGATCTGCTGATCGACAAGCTGGATCGCCAGGTCGTCAAGCACATGGAGCGCCTGCAAACGCACGCGCACGACCCGATCAAGCTGCAACCGTCGATCGACCAGATCGAACTGCCGCCGCAATAACCGTCACTGCAACACGCACGCCGCCCGGTTCGCCGGGCGTTTTTTTTGCCACGCCGAGCGCAGGTGCAACCGGTCCGTCCGTGCTGCGCCACGCACGCGGCTGTGCTCTATAATGTTCCGGTTATCGCCGGGGGGTGTTGGATGCGGTAGCGGCGTTGCAGGTTGCCATGCCACATGCCTTGATATCGCCGAACATGGAAAATCAGTCCGCCGCCGCAAGGAGACCCCAGGCCGCCCAATCGCCTGCCAACATGAATCGCCTAGCCAAAATCCTGCCCATAGAGAACGTCGTCATCGACCTCTCGGTCACCAGCAAGAAACGCGTCTTCGAACAAGCCGGGCTGATGTTCGAGAATCAGAACGGCATCGGTCGCAGCACCGTCACGGACAACCTGTTCGCGCGCGAGCGCCTCGGTTCGACCGGGCTCGGCGAAGGTGTCGCGATTCCGCACGGCCGCATCAAGGGCCTCAAGCACCCGCTCGCCGCGTTCGTCCGCCTCGCCGATGCGATCCCGTTCGAAGCGCCCGACGGCCAGCCGGTCGGCCTCCTGATCTTCCTGCTCGTCCCCGAGCAAGCCACCCAGCAGCACCTCGAGATCCTGTCGGAGATCGCGCAACTGCTGTCCGATCGCGACGCACGCGAGCGTCTGCACAACGAAACGGATATCGCCGAGTTGCATCGCCTGCTCACTCAGTGGCAACCTTGAGTTGTTCCGGGCGGAATATTTCCCCGTACGAGGCGGCACGCGCCGCCGTCCAGGGCCGCCCGGCGCCGGCCCGGCATGGCGACGTCCGTCGCCGCGCGCCCGCACCGGCCCATTGGAGTGACGAGAGTCATGGATACGTCCAGCATCAACGCCCAGAGCATCTTCGACGACAACGCAGCCACGCTGAAACTGAGCTGGCTGACGGGGCATGAAGGCTGGGAACGCGGCTTTTCGGCCGACACGGTCGGCAACGCCACGTCGAGCGCCGACCTCGTCGGCCACCTGAACCTGATCCACCCGAACCGGATCCAGGTGCTCGGCGAAGCCGAAATCGACTATTACCAGCGTCAGACCGACGAAGACCGCTCGCGCCACATGGCCGAGCTGATCGCGCTCGAACCGCCGTTCCTGGTCGTCGCCGGCGGCGCCGCGGCGCCGCCCGAACTGGTACTGCGCTGCACGCGCTCGTCCACCCCGCTGTTCACGACGCCGATGTCGGCCGCCGCGGTGATCGACAGCCTGCGGCTCTACATGTCGCGCATCCTCGCGCCGCGCGCGACGCTGCACGGCGTGTTCCTCGACATCCTCGGGATGGGCGTGCTGCTGACCGGCGATTCGGGCCTCGGCAAGAGCGAGCTCGGCCTCGAGCTGATCAGCCGCGGCCACGGCCTCGTCGCCGACGACGCGGTCGATTTCGTCCGTCTTGGCCCCGATTTCGTCGAAGGGCGCTGCCCGCCGCTGCTGCAGAACCTGCTCGAAGTGCGCGGCCTCGGCCTGCTCGACATCAAGACGATCTTCGGCGAAACCGCGGTGCGGCGGAAAATGAAGCTGAAGCTGATCGTCCAGCTGGTGCGGCGCCCCGACGGCGAATTCCAGCGCCTGCCGCTCGAAAGCCAGACCGTCGACGTGCTCGGTTTGCCGATCAGCAAGGTCACGATCCAGGTCGCGGCCGGCCGCAACCTCGCGGTGCTCGTCGAGGCGGCCGTCCGGAACACGATCCTGCAGTTGCGCGGAATCGACACGTTGCGCGATTTCATGGATCGGCAACGACTCGCGATGCAAGATCCCGACAGTCAGTTCCCCGGCAAACTGGTGTAACCCGCACGCGCCGGCCACGCAACGCCGACGCGTCGAGCCGGTGCTATGATGAAACGTCAGGATTCTCTGTTCCCATGCGCATCGTCCTCATCACCGGCATCTCCGGCTCAGGCAAGTCCGTCGCGCTGAACGCGCTCGAAGACGCAGGCTATTACTGCGTCGACAACCTGCCGCCGCACGTGCTTCCCGAACTCGCCCGCTACCTCGCGCAGGACGGCCAGCGCCGGCTCGCGGTCGCGATCGATGCGCGCTCGAGCGCGTCGCTCGACGAAATGCCCGGCCTGATCCGCGAGCTGTCCCGCGAGCACGACGTGCGTGTGCTGTTCCTCAACGCGAGCACCCAGTCGCTGATCCAGCGCTTCTCCGAAACGCGCCGCCGCCATCCGCTGTCGGGCTCGCGGTCGCACGACGCGGACGTCGGCCTGCTGTCGTCGCTCGAGGAAGCGATCGAGCGCGAGCGCGAGCTCGTCGCGCCGCTCGCCGAATTCGGCCATCAGATCGATACCAGCACGCTGCGCGCGAACGCGCTGCGCACCTGGGTCAAGCGCTTCATCGAGCAAAAGAACAACGACCTGATGGTGATGTTCGAATCGTTCGGCTTCAAGCGCGGCGTGCCGCTCGACGCCGATCTGATGTTCGACGTGCGCGCACTGCCGAATCCGTACTACGACCACGAGTTGCGCCCGCTCACCGGGCTCGACCAGCCGGTCATCGCCTTTCTCGACGCACTGCCGATCGTCCACCAGATGATCGACGACATCCATGCGTTCCTGATGAAATGGCTGCCGCACTTCCGCGATGACAACCGCAGCTACCTGACCGTCGCCATCGGCTGCACGGGCGGCCAGCATCGCTCGGTGTTCATCGCGGAAACGCTCGCCGCGCGCCTGGCGCGCGAGGCGAACGTGATCGTGCGGCATCGTGACGCGCCCGTGGATGTCGACGCGTCGTCGCGGCTCGTCTCCGAGGTCGACCGACCCTAGCGACGCCCGCTCCTTCCTCAGCGCGCCATGTCCTCCCTATCGACCACCCTGATCGACCTGCCGCTGTTTCCGCTGCACACGGTGCTGTTTCCGGGAGGGCTGCTCCCGCTCAAGGTGTTCGAGGCGCGCTATCTCGACATGTCGCGCGCGTGCCTGCGCGACGACGCACCGTTCGGCGTGTGCCTGCTCAGGAGCGGGCCCGAAGTCGCGCAGGACGGCGCGGTGTCGGTACCCGAAACCATCGGCTGCATGGCGCGCATCACCGAGTGCGATACCGGCGAATTCGGGATGCTGTATCTGCAGGCGGTCGGCACGCAGCGTTTCGAGCTGCTGTCTTATCGCGTCGAAGGCAACGGGCTGCTGGTCGGCATCGCGGAGCCGCTGCCCGACGACATCCCGCTCGAAGGCGAACAGGCGCTCGCGCAGTTCGGCTCGTGCGCCGAGGTGCTCGAGCGCATCATCGAAGCGTTGAAGAAATCCGATCCGCAGAAAATGCCGTTCGGCGAACCGTTCCGCCTCGACGATCCGAGCTGGGTATCGAATCGCCTCGCGGAACTGCTGCCGCTCGACCTGCGCGCGCGGCAGAAGCTGATGGAGTTTCCGGACGTCGGCGCGCGCATCGACGCCGTGCACCACGTGCTCGACCGGCACGGCTGGCTGTAACGCCCGCGCCCGAGATCCGTCGCGCATCGCGCGTTGCGCCCGCCCGAAGGCGTTTCCTGCGCGCGGCAGCCCGGCGCCTTCCCGAACGCGGCCCGCGCCGCGCCCTTCCCCGCTCGTTACAGCAGCGGCCCGCTCAGCGCATCGAGCAGCTTGCGCACGGGCGCCGGCACGCCGTACGCATCGAGCCGGCTCAGCGGCACCCACGCGGTGTCCGCGTCCCGCGCCTGCGACGGCAGGCCGCCGCCGTCCGCCACATCGCTGAGCCGCGGCTCGATCTCGAGCCGGAAATGCGTGAACGTATGCGTGAGCGGCGCGAGCGGCACCGTGCCGCCGCCGCCGAAGCCGCGCGCGAGATCCGCGAGCGCGGCGTCGCCGTCCGCTTGCGGCAGACTCCACAGCCCGCCCCAGATGCCGGTCGGCGGCCGTCGCTCGAGCAGCACGGCGTCGCCGTCGCGCAGCACGAGCATCCAGGTCTTGCGCGTCGGCACGGCCTTCTTCGGCCGCGCGGCCGGCAGCTCGCGCTGGCGGCCGGTCGATTGCGCGACGCAGTCGCCCGCGAACGGGCAGCGCGCGCAGTCGGGCTTGCCGCGCACGCACAGCGTCGCGCCCAGATCCATCAGCCCCTGCGTATACGCGCTCACGTCGGCCGCGTTCGCGGCATCGGGCAGCAGCGATTCGGCGAGCGCCCACATATCGTTCTCGACACGCTTCTCGCCCGGAAAGCCCTCGACGCCGAATACCCGCGCGAGCACGCGCTTCACGTTGCCGTCGAGGATCGTCGCGCGCGCGCCGTATGCAAACGACGCGATCGCGGCAGCTGTCGAGCGGCCGATACCCGGCAGTTCGGCCAGGGCGTCGGGCGTCGCCGGAAACGCGCCGCCGTGCTCGGCGACGACGACCTGCGCGCAGCGGTGCAGGTTGCGCGCACGCGAGTAGTAGCCGAGCCCCGCCCACAGCGCCATCACGTCGTCGGTCGGCGCGGCCGCGAGCGCGGCGACGTCGGGGTAGCGGTCGAGAAAGCGCGTGTAATACGGAATGACGGTCGATACCTGCGTCTGCTGCAGCATGATTTCCGACAGCCAGATCCGGTACGGATCGCGGGTGTTCTGCCAGGGCAGGTCATGGCGGCCATGCTCGCGCTGCCACGCGACGAGACGCGTGGCGAACGTGCGGTGCAGCGGCGTGACGGGGAACGGAGCGGGGGCGATGCGGGGCGGCTTCAAGTGGTCTGATCGTGGAAAAGGGTTTCAACGCTGGCACGTCGGGCAGAAATAGGTCGACCGCTGGCCCTGCACGATCTGGCGGATCGATGTGCCGCATACGCGGCACGGCTGGCCGGCGCGATCGTAGACGAAGCAGTCGAGCTGGAAGTAGCCGCTTTCGCCGTTGCTGCCGACGAAATCGCGCAACGTGCTGCCGCCGCGCTCGATCGCGTCGGCGAGCGTCGCGCGCACCGCATCGGCCAGCCGCTCGTAGCGCGGCAGCGATACCTTGCCGGCGGCGGTCGTCGGCCGGATGCCGGCGCGAAACAGGCTCTCCGACGCATAGATGTTGCCGACGCCGACGACCATGTCGCCCGCGAGCAGCGCCTGCTTGACCGACACCGTGCGGCCGCGCGTGCGCGCATGCAGCAGCGCGCCGGTGAACGCGGGCGAGAACGGCTCGACGCCGAGGCTCGCGAGGAGCGGATGCGCATGCACGTCGCCTGCTTCACGCGGGTGCCACAGCACGGCGCCGAAGCGGCGCGGATCGCGGAACCGCAGCACGAATTCGTCGAAGATCCAGTCGATGTGGTCGTGCTTCGCCGCGACCGGCACGCCGGCCGCGGGCAGCACGCGCAGCGTGCCCGTCATCCCGAGATGGACGATGAACCAGCCGGCATCGACTTCGAACAACAGGTACTTGCCGCGGCGCTCGACGGCGAGCACCTCGCGCGCGCGCAACTGCTCGGCGAGCCCCGCCGGCACGGGCCAGCGCAGCATCGCGGTACGGACGTCGACACGCTCGACGCGGCGGCCCGCGACAAAGGGCTCGATGCCCCGGCGCGTGACTTCGACTTCTGGCAACTCTGGCATGTTTTGCGGGTCTGAGGCTACGGTCTGTTTACAGCGGGAACGCGCATGCGCCGCCACGAGAACGGCCGTTCTCGCGGCGCCCCCGCATTAAACACGGGAATGCCCGAAATTGCCCGCCTGGCAGCACGCGAGGCGGGCGATTTCGGGCATTCGCATGCGGGTTCCACAGGTAAACGGACCCTATCACGATCGTGCGTGTATTGTAGCGAGCGCGTTACAATCGGTTGAAACATCGAACGGATTTCCATGACCCTGCCCTCGAAGCTGCTTCAGAAGCGCCCCGCCGCCGTGCGCGGCGCGCGCGCCTTCCCGGTCCGCCGTGCACTCGGTGCCGCGCTGTTTGCCGCCTGGACCCTCACCGCCTTTCCGGCCCACGCGCAGGATCCGGCATCGGACGACGCGGCGCCGCAGGGTGCGTTCGAGCATGTGTTGCCGGACGAGCAGAAGAATCTCCCCGGCGTGCCGCTGACGAGCCAGATCGTCTACCAGGTGCTCGCCGCCGAGGTCGCGCTTCAGCGCAACCAGCCGGCGCCGGCCTACCAGACCTACCTCGCGCTGGCCCGCGACACGCGCGATCCGCGCATGGCGCAGCGCGCGACCGAAATCGCGCTCGGCGCGCAGAGCCCGGCCGACGCGCTGTCCGCCGCGAACCTGTGGCGTCAGTACGCGCCGGATTCGAACCGCGCGTCGCAGGTCGACGCCGCGCTGCTGGTGCTCGCCGGCAAGCCGGCCGACGCGCAGCCGATGCTCGCGCGCGAGCTGGCCCGCGCGACCGGCGACACGCGCGGCCCGGCGATCCTCGCGCTGCAGGCGCTGCTCGTGCGCGGCCCCGACCGCGTCGGCGGGCTCGCGGTGCTGAAGGACATGCTGAAGAACGACATGAATCGCCCCGAGTCGCAGCTCGCGATCGCGCGGCAGCAGCTCGCGGTCGACGACAAGGACGGCGCCGCGCAATCGCTGAAGCAGGCGCTGCAGATTCGCCCCGACTACCTGCCGGCGGCGTTGATGCTGTCGCAGATGGGGCCGGCTGAACGCGCGGCCGGCATCGTGTCGTTCGAGAAGTACGTTCAGCAGAATCCGAAGTCGCGCGACGCGCGGCTCGCGCTGTCGCAGCTCTATCTCGCCGACGACCGCCTCGACGACGCGCAGAAGCAGTTCGAGACGATGCGCAAGCTCGACGCGAAGGATCCGACGCCGCTGATGGCGCTCGCGCTGATCAAGATCCAGCAGAAGAAACTCGACGAGGCGACCGGCTACCTGAAGCAGTACGTGCAGCTCGGCGACAAGCAGCCGAACCTCGACGTCGGCCAGGGCTACATCTACCTCGCGCAGATCGCGATCGACCAGAACAACGACGCGCAGGCGTCGCAGTGGCTCGACAAGGTCGACCAGACGAGCCAGCACTACCTGCCCGCGCAGATCACGCGCGCGCAGCTGCTGCAGAAACAGGGCAAGACCGACGAGGCGCGCAAGGTGCTCGACAACCTGCCGATCTCGGATCCGCGCGACGCGGCCGTGGTCGCGCGCACCGATGCGTCGATCCTGTTCACGGCGAAGCGCTATCCGGAAGCGGAGGCGCGGCTCGGGCAGGCCGTCCAGGACTTCCCGGACGATCCCGACCTGCGCTACGACTACGCGATGGCGGCCGAAAAGACCGGCCACTACGCGACGATGGAAAAGCAGTTGCGCGAGCTGATCCGTACGCAGCCCGATAACCCGCAGGCCTACAACGCGCTCGGCTATTCGCTCGCCGACCGCAACCAGCGCCTGCCCGAGGCCAGCAAGCTGATCGACAAGGCGATGGCGCTCGCGCCGAACGACGCGTACATCATGGACAGCCTCGGCTGGGTGAAGTACCGGATGGGCGACACGGCCGGCGCGACCAAGGTGCTGCAGCGTGCCTACGAACTGCAGCCGAACGCCGAAATCGGCGCGCATCTCGGCGAAGTGCTGTGGAAGAGCGGCGCGCAGGACGACGCGCGCAACGCGTTGCGTGCCGCGCAGAAGCTCGAGCCCGACAACGAAACGCTCGTGCAGACGCTCAAACGCCTGCAGATCAACGGCCTCTGATGCGGATGTTCCCGATGTTTTCCCTGTCCTCCCGCACGCGGCGCACGCTGGCCGCGGCCGGCGCGGCGCTCGCGCTCGCCGGCTGCGCGAGCACGCCGCCGTCGGCCAACGCACCGACGGGCGCCGCGCTGCAGACGGCGGCCACGCATGCGTACCACGGCCGCTTCGCGGTGCGGTACGACGACCGTCTCGGCAACCCGCAGAACGTGTACGGCAATTTCGACTGGCAGGAGCACGGCGACGACGTGTCGCTCGAACTGCGCAGCCCGCTCGGCCAGACGCTCGCGGTCGTGAAATCGACGCCGCGCGCGGCCTCGCTCGAATTGCCGAACCGCCCGACCCAATATGCACCCGACGTCGGCGACCTGATGCAGAAGACGCTCGGCTTCGAGCTGCCGCTCGCGGGCCTGCGCTACTGGCTGCTGCCGACCGCCGCGCCCGCGACGCCCGCCGAAACCGTGCGCGACCCGGCCGACGCCACGCGCATCAAGCAGCTGCGCCAGGACGGCTGGACGATCGACTACCTCGCCTACGCGGATGCCCCGGCCACGGGCGTCAAACGCGTCAACCTCGTGCGCGCGACGCCGCCGCTCGACATCAAGCTCGTGCTCGATCAGTGAGCACGCGCGCCTAGCCCCGATACCCGCATGACCGATTCGACCCGCTCGCTGCGCAATTGCCTGGCGCCCGCGAAACTCAACCTGTTCCTGCACATCACCGGCCGTCGTCCGAACGGCTATCACGATCTGCAGAGCGTATTCCAGCTGCTGAACTGGGGCGACACGCTGCACTTCACGCGGCGCGACGACGGCCGCGTCGCACGCGCGACCGACGTGCCCGGCGTGCCCGAGGAAAGCGATCTCGTCGTGCGCGCGGCGAACCTGCTGAAGGCGCATACGGGCACCGCGCACGGCGTCGACATCGAGATCGACAAGATCCTGCCGATGGGCGCCGGCCTCGGCGGCGGCAGCTCCGACGCGGCGACGACGCTGCTCGCGCTGAACCGTCTGTGGCAACTCGATTTGCCGCGCACGGAACTCCAGGCGCTCGCGGTCAAACTCGGCGCCGACGTCCCGTTTTTTATTTTTGGAAAAAATGCGTTCGCAGAGGGTATCGGAGAAGAATTAGCTGAGGTAGAATTGCCGACTCGCTGGTTCCTGGTTGTGACGCCACGCGTTCATGTCCCGACCGCTGAAATATTTTCAGATGAGTTGTTGACAAGAGATACGAAGCCCGTCACAATTGCTGACTTTCTTGCACAGCAAACCAGCGATGCGGAATGGCCAGATAGCTTCGGCCGGAACGATATGCAGGAAGTTGTAACAAGGAAGTACGCGGAAGTTGCGCAGGTGGTCAAATGGTTGTATGATGTGACCCCCGCGAGGATGACCGGCTCCGGAGCTAGCGTGTTTGCAGCGTTTCACAGCAAGCACGAGGCAGAAGCGGCGAAAGCCAAACTGCCCGCCAGTTGGAATGGCGCAGTTGCCGAGAGTCTGAACGAGCATCCGCTCTTCGCTTTCGCGTCATGAAGTTTTACTTTGCCGAACGGCCTACACAAGTTCGGTGAAGTTATCAGTTAAGTGTAGGGGAGTCGCCAAGTTGGTCAAGGCACCGGATTTTGATTCCGGCATGCGAGGGTTCGAGTCCTTCCTCCCCTGCCAAAAATTTTCCCGCATTTCCCGCCCAAGCCTGAAGCAGGTGCACGATGAGCAGCCACAGCCATGATGGCCTGATGGTCTTTACTGGCAACGCGAATCCCGCGCTCGCCCAGGAAGTCGTCAGTATCCTTGGTATTCCCCTCGGCAAAGCGATGGTCAGCCGTTTCTCCGACGGCGAGATCCAGGTCGAGATCCAGGAAAACGTGCGCGGCAAGGACGTCTTCGTCCTGCAATCCACGTGCGCACCGGCGAACGACAATCTGATGGAACTGATGATCATGGTCGATGCGCTCAAGCGCGCATCCGCCGGCCGGATCACCGCTGCCATCCCCTACTTCGGCTACGCCCGTCAGGATCGCCGCCCGCGCTCGGCGCGCGTCGCGATCTCGGCGAAGGTCGTCGCGAACATGCTGGAAATCGCCGGCGTCGAGCGGATCATCACGATGGATCTGCACGCCGACCAGATTCAGGGCTTCTTCGACATCCCGGTCGACAACATCTACGCGACGCCGATCCTGCTGGGCGACCTGCGCAAGCAGAACTACTCGGATCTGCTCGTCGTGTCGCCGGACGTCGGCGGCGTGGTGCGTGCCCGGGCACTCGCGAAGCAGCTCAACTGCGATCTCGCGATCATCGACAAGCGTCGTCCGAAGGCGAACGTCGCCGAAGTGATGAACATCATCGGTGAAGTCGAAGGCCGCACCTGCGTGATCATGGACGACATGGTCGATACGGCAGGCACGCTCTGCAAGGCTGCACAAGTGCTGAAGGCGCGCGGTGCGAAACAGGTGTTCGCGTACGCGACGCACCCGGTGCTGTCGGGCGGCGCCGCCGAGCGTATCGCCGCATCGGAACTCGACGAGCTGGTCGTCACCGATACGATTCCGCTGTCGGCCGAATCGCTGGCGTGCTCGAAGATCCGCTCGCTGACGAGCGCGAGCCTGCTGGCCGAGACGTTCTCGCGGATTCGCCGCGGCGATTCGGTGATGTCGCTGTTCGCGGAATCCTGATCGCGAATCGACGAAACAAAGCATGCGCGGAAAGCGAAGCGGCAACGCTTCGCTTTTTGCACAATCGGACGGGATAGACGAAACCCCGGCCGTTTCATCGGGGGCCGCTTGATGGCCCCGTTTTACTGCCTGGTCGCGGGCAGCACATGGAGAATCACATGAAAGTCGTCGCTTTCGAGCGCCAACAGCAAGGTACGGGTGCGAGCCGCCGCCTGCGCAACGCCGGTAAGACCACGGGTATCGTCTACGGTGGCGAAGCAGCCCCGCAAAAGATCGAACTGGATCACAACGCGCTGTGGCATGCACTGAAGAAGGAAGCCTTCCACTCGTCGATCCTCGACCTGGAAGTGGCTGGCCAGTCGCAACAGGTTCTGCTGCGCGACGTGCAATACCACCCGTTCAAGCAACTCGTGCTGCACGTTGACTTCCAGCGCGTCGACGCGAAGAAGAAGCTGCACACGAAGGCACCGCTGCACTTCCTGAACGCAGAAGTCAGCCCGGCCGTGAAGCTGTCGAGCGCGATCGTTTCGCACGTCGCGACGGAAATCGAAATCGAGTGCCTGCCGGCCGACCTGCCGGAGTTCCTCGAAGTCGACCTGTCGAAGATCGAAGCCGGTCAGTCGCTGCACGCGAAGGACATCGCACTGCCGAAGGGCGTCGCACTGGTCGCGCACGTCGATGCGGAAAACCCGGTCATCGCTTCGGCGACGGTCCCGGCGGGTGCCGTGTCGGACGCAGCAGAAGGCGAAACGCCGGCTGCCTAAGCGGCTGCCTGTACGCCCCATCGATCCGTTTCACGAAACGGTCGACGCAACCCGCCGCGGCTTGCCCGGCGGGTTTTTCTTTTTCTGCGCCCAGGCGGCAGCCACCGCCTTCGAAACGTCATGATCAAACTGATCGTCGGCCTCGGCAATCCCGGGGCGGAATACACCGCGACGCGCCACAACGCCGGTTTCTGGCTGATCGACCAGCTCGCCCGCGAAGCCGGCACGACGCTGCGCGACGAACGCCGCTTCCACGGCTTCTACGCGAAAGCGCGCCTGCATGGCGAGGAAGTTCATCTGCTCGAGCCGCAGACCTACATGAACCGCTCCGGCCAGTCGGTCGTCGCGCTCGCGCAATTCTTCAAGATCCTGCCCGACCAGATCCTCGTCGCGCACGACGAGCTCGACCTGCCGCCCGGCACCGTGAAGCTGAAGCTCGGCGGCGGCAGCGGCGGCCACAACGGCCTCAAGGACATCTCCGCGCACCTGTCGTCGCAGCAATACTGGCGGCTGCGGATCGGCATCGGCCATCCGCGTGACCTGATTCCGGAAAGCGCGCGCGCCGGCGCGAAGCCCGACGTCGCGAACTTCGTGCTGAAACCCCCGCGCCGCGAGGAACAGGACGTGATCGACGCATCGATCGAACGCGCGCTCGCGGTGATGCCGATGGTCGTCAAGGGCGAACTCGATCGCGCAACGATGCAGCTGCATCGCAACTGATCGCACTGCGCACCGGCCCGGTGCGTCGGCCGTCCGGCGCAACCGGGCGGCCCCGCCCGCCCCACCGCGACGCGCACATGCGGTAATCTCGACGTTTTGCCCGACAGGAGCCACGCGGTGAGCCGTTACTGGAGCGACGTCGTTCAGCAACTCGTGCCTTACGTGCCGGGCGAACAGCCCGCGCTCGCGCACCCCGTCAAGCTGAACACCAACGAGAATCCCTATCCGCCGTCGCCGCGCGTCGTCGCGGCGATCGCACGCGAACTCGGCGACACCGGCGACACGCTGCGCCGCTATCCGGACCCGGTCGCACGCGCGCTGCGCGAGACGGTCGCGGCCCATCACCGCATCCAGCCCGAACAGGTGTTCGTCGGCAACGGCTCCGACGAGGTGCTCGCGCACGCGTTCCAGGCGCTGCTCAAGCACGACCGGCCGCTGCGCTTTCCCGACATCACGTACAGCTTCTATCCGACCTACGCGCGCCTGTACGGCGTCGAGACCACGGTCGTGCCGCTCGCGGACGATTTCTCGATCCGCGTCGACGACTATCTCGACGACGCCGGCGGCGTGCTGTTTCCGAACCCGAATGCGCCGACCGGGCGCGCGCTGCCGCTCGCGGACGTCGAGCGGATCGCGGCCGCGAATCCGTCGTCGGTCGTCGTGATCGACGAAGCGTACGTCGATTTCGGCGCGCAGTCGGCCATCACGCTGATCGACCGTCATCCGAACCTGCTCGTCGTGCATACGACGTCGAAGGCGCGCTCGCTCGCGGGCATGCGCGTCGGCTTCGCGTTCGGCGATGTAGCGCTGATCGATGCGCTGAACCGCGTGAAGGACAGCTTCAACTCGTATCCGCTCGACCGGCTCGCGCAGGTCGCCGCGCAGGCCGCGTATGAAGACACCGATTATTTCAACGCCACCTGCCGGCGCGTGATCGACAGCCGCGCGCAGCTCACGCATGCGCTCGGCGCACTCGGCTTCGAGATCGTGCCGTCGGCCGCGAATTTCGTGTTCGCACGCCATCCCGCGCACGATGCGGGCGCGATCGCGGCGAAGCTGAAGGAACGGGAAATTTTCGTGCGGCACTTCCGGCTGCCGCGGATCGACCAGCATCTGCGCATCACCGTCGGCACCGACGCCGAATGCGACGCGCTCGTCGCGGCGTTGCGCGAGCTGCTGGGCTGACACGGAAGAACCGGCGCCGGGCGGCGCCGCTCTGAAAGAAAGCGCGACGCGCGCGCCGGTCAATCGAAGCGCGCGTCAGCGCAGGATCACGATGCGTCGTCGCCCTTCACTGCGATCAACGCGTGATACTTCTCCATCAATTGCGCGTGCGATTCGTCATGCTGCGGATCGCGCGGAATGCATTCGACCGGACACACCTGCTGGCACTGCGGTTCGTCGAAATGGCCGACGCACTCGGTGCACTTGTTCGGGTCGATCACGTAGATATCCGGGCCCATCGAAATCGCGCCGTTCGGGCACTCGGGCTCGCACACGTCGCAATTGATGCACTCGTCGGTAATCATCAAAGCCATACTGATCTCACTTCTTCAGGCCGGCGGCCGGCTTCGCAACGAAACCGGCCGGCGCCGCGTCACGCGGCAGGGCCTCCCATCGCCGTGACTTTCTCGGTCAGCCACTTCTCGACGGACGGAAACACGAATTTGCTGACATCGCCGCCCAATTGCGCGATTTCGCGCACGATCGTCCCCGAGATGAACTGGTACTGATCGGACGGCGTCATGAACATCGTCTCGACGTCGGGCAACAGATAACGGTTCATCCCCGCCATCTGGAACTCATATTCGAAGTCGGATACGGCGCGCAGCCCGCGCACGATCACGCGCGCATTGTTGGTGCGGACGAAATCCTTCAGGAGGCCGGTGAAACTCATCACCTTCACGTTCGGATAATGGCCGAGCACCTCGTTCGCAATCGTCAGACGTTCTTCGAGCGAGAAAAACGGCTTCTTCGCGCGGCTGTCGGCAACGCCCACCACCAGCGTATCAAAAATGCTCGACGCACGCCGCACGAGGTCTTCGTGCCCGCGCGTCAGCGGATCGAACGTACCGGGATACACGGCGACTACCATGTCGCTCCTCCTGTCATCACGCAAACGGGATGGCAGCCGTGCGATGCACGCGCCGCTGCCGAGATGGGCTTGCGTCGCCTTTGCGGCGCGCCGCCTCGTATGGAACGCGCATTATTCATCATTTTCGCGCCGCAGCAAATGATAGTGAACCGCACCGGCCTTGCCGTGCTTCACCACCTGCCAGCCCGCGAGCGCATCGTGCGCGGCCGGATCGAGTTCCGCCCCCGTTTCGACGTACAGCGCGCCGCCCGCCGCGACGAGCGGCGCCGCGAGCGCGATCGCACGCTCGAGCGCGGCGAGGTCGTCGAACGGCGGATCGAGGAACACGACGTCGAACGCGCCCGGCGTGAGCCCGGCCGCGAGCCGCAGCGCATCGGCTTCGGCCACTTCGACCGACCGGGCGCCGAGCTTGTCCTTGATCGCGCGCAACTGCTGCGCGGCGCGCGGATGGCGCTCGACCATCACGACGCTCGCCGCGCCGCGCGACGCGGCCTCGAAGCCGAGCGCGCCGGTGCCCGCGAACAGGTCGAGGCAGCGCCGGCCTTCGAGATCCTGGCCGAGCCAGTTGAACAGCGTCTCGCGTACGCGATCGGGGGTCGGGCGCAGGCCGTCGAGATCGAGCACCGCGAGCGGCGTGCGTTTCCAGTCGCCGCCGATGATGCGGATCGTGTGCGGCTTGCCGCGGCTGGAAGGGGCCGCCGGGCGGCCGGAAGAGGAACGGGACATACGGGATATCGACAACGGAGGGACCGGGCGCGCGCAGGGGGCGCCGCCAAACAGGCGCACGTTACCACAGCGGCGACGCGCACTGACGCGAGGGCCACGCCGCACTGATAAAATGCACGGTTTCGGCCGCCGAGCGCCGCGCCCGCGCGAACGCAGAACGGCCCGTCCGGCGCCCCGCTCCCGGCGGCGGCCCCCCTCTTCCCGACGTCAAACCATGTTCAGTTTCTTCAAACGATTCAAGAAAACGCAGGAGCCCGATCCGGCGGAATCGCAATCGGCCGACGCGCAGCAAGCGGACGAAGCATCCGACGCCGACGCGCCCGCGGCCGACGTGCCGCAGCCCCCCGCGCAACCGGCCGCGCCGGCCGTCGTGATGACCGTCACGCCGACCAACGACGGCCGCGACGAAGTGGTCGAGACGGTCGAGATCGTGCCGCCGCCGCTGCAGGACGCCTCCGCGAAGAAGTCGTGGCTCGCGCGCCTGAAAACGGGGCTCGCGAAGACGGGCTCGAACATCACCGGCGTGTTCGTCAACACGAAGATCGACGAGGACCTGTACGAGGAGCTCGAAACCGCGCTGTTGATGTCCGACGCGGGCGTCGACGCGACCGAGTACCTGCTCGACGCGCTGCGCGAGAAGGTGCGCGCGGGCCGGCTGACCGATCCGCAACAGGTGAAGGATGCGCTGCACGACCTGCTCGTCGAGCTGCTGACGCCGCTCGAGAAATCGCTGATGCTCGGCCGCGCGCAGCCGCTCGTGATGATGATCACCGGCGTGAACGGCGCGGGCAAGACGACCAGCATCGGCAAGCTCGCGAAGCATCTGCAAAGCTTCGACCAGTCGGTGCTGCTGGCCGCCGGCGACACGTTCCGCGCAGCCGCGCGCGAGCAGCTGGCGGTCTGGGGCGAGCGCAACAACGTGACGGTCGTGCAGCAGGAAAGCGGCGATCCGGCCGCGGTGATCTTCGACGCGGTCAGCGCCGCGCGCGCGCGCAAGATCGACGTGATGATGGCCGACACGGCCGGCCGCCTGCCGACTCAGCTGCATCTGATGGAAGAGCTGAAGAAGGTGAAGCGCGTGATCGCGAAGGCGCACGACGGCGCGCCGCACGAAGTGCTGCTGGTGATCGACGCGAACACCGGCCAGAACGCGCTCACGCAGGTGAAGGCATTCGACGACGCGCTGGGCCTGACCGGCCTGATCGTCACGAAGCTCGACGGCACCGCGAAGGGCGGGATTCTCGCGGCGATCGCGCGGCAACGGCCGGTGCCCGTCTACTTCATCGGCGTCGGCGAGAAGGTCGAGGACCTGCAGCCGTTCAGCGCGGTGGAATTCGCGGACGCACTGCTCGGCTGAACGCCGCCGGCCCGCCTCGGACAGGGCGCCTTCGGGCGCCCTTTTTCATGCGCGCCCGATCCTGCTCGCCACGGGCGTGGCGCGCTCATTCAGCGCTCATTCCGCGTCGGGCTGCACGCCCGGCTCGGCGGCCTTGAACGCATCGAGCGTCGCCGCATGGTCGACGATCCGCTGGATCGTCGGAAAACGCGTCGTGTCGATCGAGAAGCGGTTCGCGTTGAACACCTGCGGCACGAGGCACACGTCGGCGAGCGTCGGCGTGTCGCCGAAGCACAGCTTGCCGGTGCGCGGATCGTTCGCGAGACGCGCCTCGAGCGTGTCGAAGCCCGCCTCGATCCAGTGCCGGTACCACGCGTTCTTTGCGTCCTCGGGCACCTTCAGCGTGTGCTTCAGGTACTTCAGCACGCGCAGGTTGTTGAGCGGGTGGATTTCGCACGCAATCTGCAGCGCGACCGCGCGCACATAGGCGCGATCGACCGGCTGCTTCGGCAGCAACGGCGGCTCGGGATGGGTTTCGTCGAGATATTCGATGATCGCGAGCGACTGCTGCAGCGTCGCGTCGCCATCGATCAGCGTGGGCACGACTCCATCCGGATTCAGTGCGCGGTATGCGTCCTTCAGTTGCTCGCCGCCATCGCGCAGCATGTGCACGGGCGCATAGTCGAACGGCAGCTGCTTCAGGTTCAGGGCGATCCGCACGCGGTACGACGCGGAACTGCGGAAATAGCTGTAGAGCTTCATGGGATGTCTCTCTTTGGTCGTATTCGGCCGGCGGCGGCATGGGCGCGGCGCAGCGGCGCGTGCACCGCCGGGAACCAGAGTGTAGCGCGGCACGATGCGCGGCCGCGCCCGTGCGATACTCGGGGCATTCCTTACCGCTCACCGCGCGGCCCGATGCCGGCCGCCCGCCCCACGTTCCGATGACCGCTTCCCACGATCCCGCCGCCGCTCCGTTCCCTTGCGCCCGCTTCATCAAGGAAATCGGCCGCGGCCCGAACGGCGCACGCGCCCTGTCCGCCGAGGACACGTTCGCGCTTTATCGCGCGATGCTCGATGCGCGCGTGTCGGACGTCGAACTCGGCGCGATCCTGATCGCCTATCGGCTGAAGGGCGAATCCGCCGACGAACTGGCCGCGATGCTCGCCGCCGCGCAGGCGTCGTTCGAACCCGTGCACGTGCAGGACACCGCGTTCCGCCCGGTGTCGATCCCGAGCTACAACGGCGCGCGCAAGCAGCCGAACCTCGTGCCGCTGCTCGCGCTGCTGCTCGCGCGCGAAGGCGTGCCGGTGCTGGTGCACGGGGTGGAGCGCGATCCGGGCCGCGTGACGAGCGCCGAGATCTTCTCGGCGCTGTCGCTCGCGCCGTCGACGTCGCACGATGCGATCGAGGACACGCTCGCCGAACGCCGCGTCGCGTTCGCGCCGATCGACGTGCTGGCGCCGCGCATCGCGCGCCTGCTGTCGATGCGCGGCGTGCTCGGCGTGCGCAATTCCACGCATACGCTCGTGAAGATCCTGCAGCCGTTCGCGCCGGCCGGGCTGCGGCTCGTCAACTACACGCATCCGCCGTACCGCGACAGCCTCGCGGCGCTGTTCCGCGATCATCCGGACGCCGCGCTCGGCGGCGCGCTGCTCGCGCGCGGCACCGAAGGCGAAGCGGTGGCCGACACGCGGCGCCAGGTGCAGGTCGACTGGCTGCACGACGGCGTGTGCGACACGCTGATCGACGCCGAGCGTTCGTCGACCGACGCGCCGCCCGTCGCGCTGCCCGAGTCGCGCGATGCGGCGACCACGGCCGCGTGGACGGACGCCGTGCTGCGCGGCGAGGTGCCGGTGCCCGACACGGTCGCGCGACAGGTCGCGACGATCGTGCAGATCGTCCGCGTCGCACGCTGACGGCGCGGCGTCGACCTGCCCCTTTATCCCGACATTTGACACGCGAGCGCATCCTGGCATAGAGTGGCCGTCATGCGTTCCTTTCCGAACCCCCTCCGAATTACCTCCGGCCGCCTAGCGCGGCCGCTATCGCTACGACTAGCCTAAGGCTGTCGTAGCGCCGTGTGCTGTCCGCACGGTCCTCCCAGCAGTTCCTCGCCGTACCCCTCTCGCAGTTTTTACAACCCGAAGTCGTCAGCATTCGTCCGTCCATCCGTCGGCCGATTCGCGAAGATCATCCGCATCCGCTGCGCCATCGCGCGCCGGGTGCGAGGCAGCGCCGACCGGCGCCCATGCCGCCCGTCTTCGCTCGCGACTTGAGACCCGAGGTCCAGAAGATGATGCGCAATCCGCAAGACAAGTACCGTCCGTTCGAGCCCGTCCGCCTCAACGGCCGCCGCTGGCCGGCCCGCACCATCGAGCGCGCGCCCGTGTGGATGAGCACCGACCTGCGCGACGGCAACCAGTCGCTGATCGAGCCGATGAGCATCGAGCAGAAGCTCGAGTTCTTCGAGATGCTGGTCGCGATCGGGTTCAAGGAGATCGAAGTCGGTTTTCCGTCGGCGTCGCAAACCGACTTCGATTTCGTCCGCAAGCTGATCGACGACAAGCGGATTCCCGACGACGTGACGATCGAGGTGCTCGTGCAGTCGCGCGAAGACCTGATTGCGCGCACGTTCGACGCGCTCGACGGCGTGCCGCGCGCGATCGTGCACCTGTACAACGCGGTCTGCCCGTCGTTTCGCCGCATCGTGTTCGGGATGTCGAAGGACGACGTGAAGGCGCTCGCGATCGACGGCACGCGCATCATCAAGGCACACGCCGCCGCGCGCCCCGACACGCGCTGGACCTTCCAGTACTCGCCGGAAACCTTCAGCATGACCGAGCTGACGTTCGCGCGCGAGATCTGCGACGCGGTCGCGCAGACGTGGCGCCCGACCCGCGACCACAAGATGATCGTCAACCTGCCGGCCACCGTCGAGGCCGCGACCCCGAACGTGTTCGCCGACCAGATCGAATGGATGGACCGCAACCTCGCGTATCGCGACAGCATCGTGCTGTCCGTGCATCCGCACAACGATCGCGGCACCGCGGTCGCGGCGGCCGAACTCGCGCTGCTCGCCGGCGCCGACCGCATCGAAGGCTGCCTGTTCGGCAACGGCGAGCGCACCGGCAACGTCGATCTCGTCACGCTCGCGTTGAACCTCTACACGCAAGGGATCGACCCGGGCCTCGATTTCTCCGACATCGACGCGGTGCGCCGCGTCGTCGAGCGCTGCAACCAGATTCCCGTGCATCCGCGCCACCCGTACGCGGGCGACCTCGTGTTCACCGCGTTCTCGGGCTCGCACCAGGATGCGATCCGCAAGGGCTTCGCGCAGCAGCGCCCGGACGCGATCTGGGAGGTGCCGTACCTGCCGATCGACCCGGCCGACCTCGGCCGCAGCTATGACGCGGTGATCCGCGTGAACAGCCAGTCCGGCAAGGGCGGCGCGACGTTCCTGCTCGAACGCGGAATGGGCTTCACGCCGACGCGCCGCGTCCAGATCGAATTCAGCCATGCGGTGCAGACGCTCGCCGACGCATCGGGCGAGGAAGTGACGGGCGACGCGATCTGCACGCTGTTCGCGCGCGAATTCTTCGAGACCGACGGGCCGGCCGCGCGCCACGGCAGCGGCGCACGCTGGCAAAACCGCGACATCGCGACGGCGCCCGCCGCCGACGCGACGCTCGACGACGTCGTGCGACATTTCGCCGCGGCATTTGCAGCGGCCGCCGGCGCCGCGATCGACGTCGCATCGTGCGAACACACGCGCACGGCGGACGGCCGGATCGCGGTATCGGTCGGTTGCCGGATCGGCGACGCGCCGCTGCGGCACGGGGTCGGCGTGCATGCCGATGCGGCGAGCGCCGCGCTCGATGCGGTCGTCAGCGCGATCAACCGCTCGGCATGGCACTGCGCGGACCACCGCGCGGCGGCCTGACCGCCGGGCTTCGATGCAGGGTTGAAACGTCAGGGAGCGGTGCGTGACCGCCCGTGCGCCGCGCGATCCGCGCCGCACGAGGCAGCAAAAAAGCGGCTCGGAAGGCCGCTTCGGTCGAGGCATGAAAAGGAGTGCTACCCGCGCTCAAGTCTCGGTCGCGCACCGCGTCGCCTGCCACGCGAACAGGCACCAGCGACCCTGGTCGTGCGTGTGGACGGACGTATAGGCGATCGGGAAGACGAGGCCGCCGTTGTTCGTTTCCATCTCGATCAACGCGCGCCCGGTGACGACGCAGGTGGCGTCGCCGACCGGCAGCACGTCCTGCGACTGGATTTCGATCTGGCGATAGCGGCGGCGGCCGGCGACGATGGCGTCGATGAACTGCTGCTTGGTTTCGCGTTTGCCGTTGGTATGGACGAAAAACACCTTGTCCGACAACAGCGCATCGAGCGCCTCGCCGTCGCCGTCCACCATCGCCCGGAACCGGTCGCGCTCGAGCGCGCGGATCGCATCGACCACCTTCGCCATCGCCTGACTCCTCGGCAACGCGCCCGCGTTGCCCGGGCGTACGGATCAGAAGTTGTACTGCAGGTAGAACTGGTGGAAATTTATACCAGGATTCGGCTCTTTGATACCCGCGTTAGACACATGTTCGAAACGGTAGCCGACCTGATACTGTTGCCGTTGACCGAACTGCACGCCCACGCCGCCCGTCGGCGCGAACTGGAACGCGGTCGACAGCGAGAAATTGTCCGAGATCGTCGGATGCGTCAGCAGCCGGACGCCGCCGCCCGCCTCGATGAACGGGCGAATCTGCCCGCTGCTCTTGATGAAACGGAACATCGGCGTGACGCCGAACTCGCCGATGTTGCCGTGGACGTTGCCGCCCGTGTGCCAGTAGCCGGCGTGCCCTTCGACGACGAACGCGAAGTGCCAGCCGCCGATTTCCCACCAGTTCCAGCCCGGATCCCACACCACGCCGATATCGGCCTTGTCGATCCCGCGGCGATCCGAAAACCCGCCGCCCGCCTGGATCCCCCATCGATCCGCGAAAGCCGCACCCGATCCGCCCAGAAGAGACGCCGCCAGCATCGCATGCAGCACCAGCCGGCTGCGAGGCCGGCGATTCTTCTTATTGTTCATCTGACACTCCAACTTTGTGGGTTGAATGGAGCCTGCGGCAACGGCCGGGCCCGAGCGAACTGAATGGTATGGTAAAGGACTTTTCGAATCGGCATCACGAAGCGAAATGGCTTGCTTCCAAAACGACAAAAATCGAAATCGTCTACCGATTCCCATCAGAAACAATGGCTTACGGAACTTCGCGGCGCGGTTCTTGTCGCAGATTAGACTATCGACTCCACCGGTTCGATAGAAAATCGGGAACTCGGAAGCCCCCGCCCGCTCTAAGGAATTAGCACTCGTATTACGGGAGTGCTAAGATGACCCACGGAATCTCATCCGAGACCGGGGTTTGTCCCTGATTCCAAAGGAGTTTTTAGTGAGCAACGCCCTGACCCTCCCGAACACCCTGAGCCCGACGCCGGCCAAGGCCGAATCGGCAGGCTCGCTGGCGCTCGCAGCCCAATCGATGTTGCCCGGCCAGCTCGGCAACATCGACGCGTACATCCAGGCCGTCAATCGCATTCCGCTGCTGACCGCCGAAGAGGAACGCCGGTACGCAACCGAATTCCGTGAAGACAACAACCTCGACGCGGCGCGCCGGCTCGTGCTGTCGCACCTGCGCCTCGTCGTGTCGATCGCGCGCAACTATCTCGGCTACGGCCTGCCGCACGGCGACCTGATCCAGGAAGGCAACATCGGCCTGATGAAAGCGGTGAAGCGTTTCGACCCGTCGCAAAACGTGCGCCTGGTGTCGTATGCGATTCACTGGATCAAGGCCGAGATCCACGAGTACATCCTGCGCAACTGGCGCATGGTGAAGGTCGCGACGACGAAGGCGCAGCGCAAGCTGTTCTTCAACCTGCGCAGCCACAAGAAGAGCATGCAGGCGATGACGCCGGAGGAAATCGACGGCCTCGCGCAGGAGCTCAACGTCAAGCGCGAGGAAGTCACCGAGATGGAAACGCGCCTGTCGGGCGGCGACATCGCGCTCGAGGGCCAAGTGGAAGACGGCGAGGAATCGTACGCGCCGATCGCCTACCTGGCCGACTCGCACAACGAGCCGACCGCCGTGCTGGCCGCACGTCAGCGCGACATGCTGCAGACGGACGGCATCGCGCAGGCGCTCGACGCGCTCGACGCGCGCAGCCGCCGCATCATCGAGGCGCGCTGGCTGCACGTCGACGACGACGGCTCGGGCGGCTCGACGCTGCACGATCTCGCCGCCGAGTTCGGCGTGTCGGCGGAACGCATCCGCCAGATCGAAGCGAGCGCGATGAAAAAGATGCGCACCGCCCTCGCCGAATACGCGTAAATCCGCGGCGCTTCAGCGCGCTTCACCCCAAACCGCTGCCTGACCGGCAGCGGTTTTTTTTTCGTCCGCTTTCCCGCCGCTTTCCCGCCGTTTTTCTACTGCTTTTCACCCGCTTTTTCAGCGCGTTTCACCGTCCGTTTCTTCGCCGATTAATTGACCCGATTCACCGGGTATCAGGCCATTTGCGGCGCCCTTCCGCACAACCTTGATCTACCTCAATTTCTACCCCGTGTTTCGCGACGGTCTGCCGCAGCGCAGCACTCGGCATCGGAAAGCCGTCCTTTTAAAATTGGCATGTCAGGCGCAAAAGGATTAAAACAGCTTCACGGCCGTGATAAATCCGACGTAACGTCGCCCCCAATCCGACTTCAATCGATTCAGGATAATCGCCTTGATCTCGATCAATAAAAAGCCTGCGCCGCCTTCGCGGCCGGCCGGCACGATCGGCTGGCGTGCGCGCATCGCCGCATGGGCACGCGGACCGACCCTCGCCCGCGACATCACCCTGATGCTGATCGTCAAGCTGATCCTCCTGATGTCGCTCAAATACGCATTCTTCAATCATCCGCAGGCGGAGCACATGTCGTTGCCGCCTGCCGCCGTGGCCGAGAAGCTGCTCTCGGTGCCGGCGCCTGCACCCACCGAGGGAGACCACCATGATAAGTAGCGAAGTCGTCGATCTGTCACGTCTGCAGTTCGGCATCACGGCGCTCTACCACTTCCTGTTCGTGCCGTTGACGCTCGGCCTGTCCTGGCTGCTCGTCATCATGGAAGCCGTCTACGTGATGACCGGCAAACAGGTCTACAAGGACATGACCCAGTTCTGGGGCAAGCTGTTCGGGATCAATTTCGCGATGGGCGTGACGACCGGCATCACGCTCGAATTCCAGTTCGGCACGAACTGGTCGTACTACTCGCACTATGTCGGCGACATCTTCGGCGTGCCGCTCGCGGTCGAAGGCCTGATGGCGTTCTTCCTCGAATCGACGTTCGTCGGGCTGTTCTTCTTCGGCTGGAACCGGCTGTCGAAGGTCAAGCACCTGATCGTCACGTTCCTCGTCGCGCTGGGCTCGAACCTGTCCGCGCTGTGGATCCTGGTCGCGAACGGCTGGATGAACAACCCGGTCGGCGCCGAGTTCAACTACCAGACGATGCGCATGGAAATGACGAGCCTGTTCGACGTGCTGTTCAACCCGGTCGCGCAGGTGAAGTTCGTGCACACGGTGTCGGCCGGCTACGTGTCGGCGGCGATGTTCGTGCTCGGCGTGTCGTCGTGGTACCTGCTGAAGAAGCGCGACGTCGATTTCGCGCTGCGCTCGTTCGCGGTCGCGGCCGGCTTCGGCCTCGCGGCCACGCTGTGCGTGATCGTGCTCGGCGACGAATCGGGCTATACGACCGGCGAAGTGCAGAAGATGAAGCTCGCCGCGATCGAATCCGAATGGGAAACCCAGCCGGCGCCCGCGTCGTTCACGCTGATCGGCATCCCGAACCAGGAGGCCCAGCGCACCGACTACGCGATCAAGATCCCGTACGCGCTCGGCCTGATCGCGACGCGCTCGATCGACGAACCGGTGATCGGCCTGCGCGATCTCGCGAAGCACAGCGAGGAACACATCCAGAGCGGGATGATCGCGTACGGCGCGCTGCAGAAGCTCAAGCAGGGCGACACGAGCGACGCGACCCGCGCGCTGTTCGACCAGCACAAGCAGTATCTCGGCTACGGGCTGATGCTCAAGCAGTTCACGCCGAACGTGACCGACGCGACGCCCGAGCAAATCAAGGCCGCCGCGAAGAAGACGATCCCGCCCGTCGCGCCGGTGTTCTTCTCGTTCCGGATCATGGTGTTCCTCGGCTTCCTGTTCGTCGCGACGTTCATCGCCGCGTTCTGGTTCTGCGCGCGCCGCGAACTGCTGCAGGACAACCGCCGCTGGTTCCTGCGCTACGCGGTGTGGGCGATCCCGCTGCCGTGGATCGCGATCGAATTCGGCTGGATCGTCGCCGAGCTCGGCCGCCAGCCGTGGACGATCGCCGGCGTGCTGCCGACGCACCTGTCCGCGTCGAGCCTGCAGCCGAGCGACCTGTACCTGAGCCTCGCCGGCTTCATCCTGTTCTACACCGCGCTGTTCGTCATCGAGATCAAGCTGATGTTCAAGTACGCGCGCCTCGGCCCGTCGTCGCTGCATACCGGCCGCTATCACCACGAACTCGCCGCCGCCGGCGAGCGGGCCGCGGTTTGAGCACGCCCTCGCAACCGAACAAGGAATCGCTATGGACTATGCAACTCTCAAGCTGATCTGGTGGGTGCTCGTCGGCGTGCTGCTGATCGGCTTCGCCGTCACCGACGGCTTCGACATGGGCGCCACCGCGCTGCTGCCGTTCCTCGGCAAGACCGACGAGGAGCGCCGCATCATCGTCAACACCGTCGGCGCGACGTGGGAAGGCAACCAGGTGTGGCTGATCACGGCCGGCGGCGCGATGTTCGCGGCCTGGCCGCTCGTCTACGCGGCGTCGTTCTCCGGCTTCTACTTCGCGATGCTGCTCGTGCTGTTCGCGCTGTTCTTCCGGCCGGTGGGCTTCGACTACCGCAGCAAGCGGCCGGACCCGCGCTGGCGGGCCGGCTGGGACTGGGGCCTGTTCGTCGGCGGCTTCGTGCCGGCACTGGTGTTCGGCGTCGCGTTCGGCAACCTGCTGCAGGGCGTGCCGTTCAAGTTCGACAGCGACCTGCGCGTGACCTACTACGGCGGCTTCTGGGCGCTCTTGAACCCGTTCGCGCTGCTGTGCGGGCTCGTCAGCCTCACGATGCTCGTCGCGCACGGCGCCGCGTTCATCAAGATGAAGACCGACGGCGTGATCGCGCACCGTGCGGCGATCGCGCTGCGTGTGGCGTCGTTCCTCGCGGTCGTGCTGTTCGTGCTGGCCGGCGTGCTCGTCGCTTCGTATATCGGCGGCTTCCACATCACGCACGCCGCGCCGACCGACACCGTCGCGAACCCGCTGCTCAAGGACGTCGCCGCCGGTTCGGGCCTGTGGCTCGCGAACTACGGCGACTATCCGTGGATGATCGCGGCGCCTGTGGTCGGGATCGCGGGCGGCGTGCTCGCGCTGCTGCTCGCCGGCTCGAAGCAGGAAAAGACGGCGTTCTTCTGCACGGGCCTGATGATCGTCGGCGTGATCCTGACCGCGGGCTTCTCGATGTTCCCGTTCATCATGCCGTCGTCGCTCGACCCGCGCAGCAGCCTGACCGTGTGGGATTCGACGTCTAGCCACATGACGCTGCAGGTGATGCTGTTCGCGGTGATCGTGTTCCTGCCGATCGTCCTGCTCTACACGGGCTGGGTGTATCGCGTGATGCGCGGCAAGGTCACGCACCAGGCGCTCGAAGAGAACAAGCACTCGATGTATTGACGCATTGAACCGGGCCGGGGCGCGCACGCGCCCTCGCCCATCGTTTCGCAAGGAGTCGGATCATGTGGTATTTCAGCTGGATTCTCGGTATCGGCGTCGCGCTGTCGTTCGGCATCGTCAACGCGATGTGGCTCGAAGCGCGGCAGAAGACGCAGGAAGCGTCGGTGCGTGCGCGGCGCGACTGACGCACTGACGCATCGACGCGCGACACGCGCGCGGCCGATCGATCGCGTGCCGCCGCCGTCTGGAAGGGAAGGAAGGAGTCTCGCTTCGCGCGAGGTTTTTTTTCGTCCTGGCCGCGCTGGCAGGCGTCGTGCGCCGATGCCAATTTAGCGCCAGATTGATACCACTTGAATACCAATAAAAGGTTTCATAAGATCGTTGGACACGGCCGCTGACAGGCCGATTCCTTCTGGGTGGGGGAGACATGCGAATTCCGTATGTGGCGTGCGCCTGCGCGCCATGTCGACGTGCGTGTGCCGCGGCGCGCGCCGTCGTCCCGATCGTGTGCGGCCGGGCGAATGCCGTCAGCTGCGGCCGCCTCGCCGCCGCGGCGATTCCCGCATGGCGCCGATGAATCCGCGCACGCCGCCGCGCCGATCCGATCGGCACGCATGCCCGCCGCCCGTTCCGTAACGCACGCTCGCGCGTGCCGAATGCGCGCGGTGCAGCCGCATCGCCCCGCGTGCGGGTATCTCCCGCAGCTCCACTGAAAGACCCGATCGCAGCGACGTCGCGTCACGGCGCCGCCACGCCCTCTTTTTCTCAGGAGTTCGAATTGAAGCGCACCTTGCCATCCCTCATTGCCGGCCTGCTGCTCGCGGTGCTGTCGCCGGCTGCAATCTCGGCGCTGCCGGCGTCGACCACCGCTGGCGCGACCGCCGGCAGCGCGCAAGCGGCCGCCGCACAAGCAGCCAGCCTCGCGACGCAGCTGTCGAACGGCCTCGCGTTGCGCGTCGCCGTCGACAACAACCACGCGGCCGCGGCCGGCGTGCCGTGCGCCGATCTCGGCGCCGACGGCGCGGCCTGCGCGACCGGCCGCCTGATCCTGCAGAACCGCGGCCACCAGACGATCGCCGACGGCGGCTGGAAGCTCTACCTGCACAGCATCCGCCGCCTGCTGCGGATCGATCGTCCCGGCTTCGCGCTGCGGCGGCTCACCGGCGACCTGTACGAACTGACGCCGCAGCCGGGCTCGGTGCGGCTCGCGCCCGGCGAGCGCATCGAGCTGCCGTTCGTCGCCGAATACTGGCTGCTGCGCTACAGCGACGTGATTCCGCGCCCGTATGTCGTCGTCGACGGCGCGCCGCCGGCCGTGCTGCGCTACAACGACACCGACGACGAGCTGCGCTACGTCGAATCGCTGCCGGCCGACGCGCAGAACAACTCGACCGGCAACGCGCCGCCGCTGGCCGCGCGGCCCGATCCGGCCCGCGCGCTGCCGAGCGTGAAACGCGAACAGCCGCTGCCCGGCACGCTCGAGCTGCGCGGCGTCGAACTCGTGCTGCCGGACCTGCCGGACGCGCAGGTCGCGGCGCTGCGCGAGCGTGCGACGACCCTCGGGCTCGATGGCGCACGCGTACCGGTGCGCGGCTTCGTCGCGCCGCGCCGGCTGCCGTCCGACCTCGCGACTCCAGGCGGCTACCGGCTCGCGATCGGGCCGCGCGGCGTGCTGATCGAAGGCTACGACCGCGCGGGCCTCTATTACGGCGTGCAGACGCTCTACTCGCTCGCGCCGGCCGGCGGCGGCCCGATTCCGGCGATGCTCGTCGAGGATGCGCCGCGCTTCACGCATCGCGGCATGCACGTCGATCTCGCGCGCAACTTCAAGCATCCGGCGACGCTGCGCCGCCTGATCGACCAGATGAGCGCGTACAAGCTCAACCGCCTGCACCTGCATCTGTCCGACGACGAAGGCTGGCGCATCGAGATTCCCGGCCTGCCCGAGCTGACCGAGATCGGCTCGCGCCGCTGTCACGACCCGAGCGAGACGCGCTGCCTGCTGCCGCAGCTCGGCTCCGGCCCCGACAACCGCTCGGGTGGCGGCTACCTGACGCGCGACGACTACGTGGCGCTGGTGCGCTACGCGGCCGAGCGCTTCGTGCAGATCATCCCCGAGATCGACATGCCCGCGCATGCCCGCGCGGCCGTCGTGACGATGGAGGCGCGCTACCGGCGGCTGCATGCGGCCGGCCGCGAGCAGGAAGCGAACGCGTACCGGCTGCTCGACCCGCAGGACACGACGAACCTGACGACGGTGCAGTTCTACGACCGGCGCAGCGACCTGAACCCGTGCGTGCCGGGCGCGCTGAACTTCGCGTCGAAGGTGATCCGCGAGATCGCGGCGATGCACGCGGACGCGCAGGCGCCGCTGCAGACCTGGCACTACGGCGGCGACGAGGCGAAGAACATCTTCCTCGGCGGCGGCTTCCAGCCGCTGAACGGCACCGACCCGAACAAGGGGCGCATCGACCTGGCCGCGCAGGACAAGCCGTGGGCGCGTTCGCCCGCGTGCACGGCGCTGCTCCAGCGCGGCGAGATCAAGTCGATCGACGAGCTGCCGACGCGTTTCGCGAAACAGGTGAGCGCGGCCGTCAACGCGAACGGGATCGGCACGATGGCCGCGTGGCAGGACGGCATCAAGCACGCGAACGGGCCGCAGGATTTCAGCACGCGCCGCGTGATGGTGTCGCTGTGGGACACGATCTTCTGGGGCGCGTCGGACAGCGCGCGCGACCTGAGCGGCAAGGGCTACCTGACGGTGCTCGCGCTGCCTGACTACCTGTACTTCGACTTCCCGTACACGCTCAACCCGCGCGAGCGCGGCTACTACTGGGGCTCGCACGCGACCGACGAGTACAAGGTGTTTTCGTTCGCGCCGGAGAACCTGCCGCAGAACGCCGAAGTGATGGGCGACCGCGACGGCAACGCGTTCGAGGTGACGGGCACGGGTGCCGCGCCGCGCATCGAAGGCATGCAGGGCCAGGCGTGGGGCGAGGTGATGCGCAACGACACGTTCCTCGAATACATGACCTATCCGCGGCTGCTCGCGCTCGCCGAGCGCGCGTGGCACCGGGCCGACTGGGAGCTGCCGTATGCGGCCGGCGTGCGCTTCAAGCGCGGCGACACGCACCACGTCGACATCGCCGCGCTGCAGCGCGACTGGGCCGGCTTCGCGACGCTGCTCACGCAACGCGAATTGCCGAAGCTCGACCGCGCGGGCGTCGGCTACCGGAAGCCGACCTTCACGCTGACGAATCCGTGAACGGCTGAAGGCATCCGGTCATGCGCGACGCGGGCAAACGCGTCGCGCATCGTCCGCCTCAAAAGAAAACGGCTTGCGACGCATACGTCGCAAGCCGTTGTTCCTTTGACCGCCGGCCCGAATCCGCCGCGCGGATCGATCAGGCCGGCTTCACCGCATCACGCCGGTTGGGCAGCCGCCCCGCCGCCCGACGGCGGCAGGCGCGCGCCGAGCTGTTCGGCATAGCGTGCCGCCGCGTTGCCGCAGACGATGTGGAACGTGTCGAGCGACACCCATGCGACGTCGAGCGTGCCGAGACGCTCGCGATCGACCGCCGACGGATCGCGCACGACCACGCGCAGGCGCGTGGTGGCCACCGCATCGAGCGACACGACGTTGGTCGCGCCGCCGAACACCGCGAGCCAGCGGGTCGGCTCCGGATCGAGCGGGCCGGCGGCCGCGCCGGTGACGGGCTGCGCGGCGGCGGCGGCCGGCGCCGTTGCGGCCGCACCGGTCGCGCCGCTGCCGATCGCGGCACGCATTTCGTCGGCGATGATGTCGGCCTCCGGCCCGATGATCACCTGCACGCTGTTGCCGCCGCGCTTGAGCACGCCGCGTGCGCCGATCGACTTCAGTTCCGGCTCCGATACCTTCTCCGGATCGACGACGGTCAGGCGCAGGCGCGTCGTGCACGCGTCGACGACCGACAGGTTGGCCGCCCCGCCGAGCGCGGCGATGTAGCGTTGCGCGCGCGGTGCGGCGGCAACCGCGGCGGCGCCTGCCGCCGGCGCGACGAAGCCGCCCGATGCGTATGACTCCGTGGCCGCATCGGCCGAGGCCGGCTCACGGCCCGGCGTGGCCATGTTGAACTTGCGGATGAAGAAGCGGAACAGCCCGTAGTACGCGACGCCGTACGCGATGCCGAGCGGAATCGCGATCCAGCCCTTCGTCGACAGCCCGTAGTTCAGCACGTAGTCGATCGCGCCGGCCGAGAACGTGAAGCCGAGCTTCACGCCGAGGATCTGGCAGATCGCGAGCGACAGCCCCGTCAGCACCGCGTGGATCACGTACAGCACCGGCGCGAGGAACATGAAGCTGAATTCGATCGGCTCGGTCACGCCGGTCAGGAACGACGTCAGCGCCATCGAGAACAGCAGGCCGCCGACCATCGCGCGGCGCTCCTTCGGCGCTTCGTGCAGCATCGCGAGACACGCGGCCGGCAGGCCGAACATCATGATCGGGAAGAAGCCGGCCATGAAGGTGCCCGCGGTCGGGTCGCCCGCGAAGAAGCGGTGCAGGTCGCCGTGCACGATCTCGCCGCCGGCGGGCGGCGTGAAGTTGCCGAACACGAACCATGCGAGCGAGTTGATGATGTGGTGCAGGCCGGTGACGAGCAGCAGGCGGTTCAGGAAGCCGAACACGAACGCACCGATCGCGCCCGCCGTCGTCAGCCACTGGCCGGCCGCATCGATCGCGTGCTGGACCGGCTGCCACACGTACCCGAATACGATCCCGAGCACCACGCACACCAGCCCCGTGATGATCGGCACGAACCGCTTGCCGCCGAAGAACGCGAGGTAGTCCGGCAGCTTGATGTCCTTGTAGCGGTTGTACAGCAGCCCCGCGACGACACCCGCGATGATCCCCGACAGCACGCCCATGTTCAGCTTGGGATCGATGTCCTTCATGATCGCGGTTTCGATCAGGTAACCGATCGCGCCCGCGAGCGCCGCCACGCCGTTGTTGTCCTTCGCGAAGCCGACCGCCACGCCGATCGCGAACAGCAGCGGCAGGTTGTCGAAGATCGCGCCGCCGGCGTCGGCGATCATCTTGATGTTGAACACGTCCGGCTGGCCGAGCCGCAGCAGGATGCCGGCGACCGGCAATACCGCGATCGGCAGCATCAGCGCCCGGCCCAGGCCCTGTATTTTCAGAAACGGATTCCCGTTCATTCAGTCCTCCAATCCTTGTCTCGTCGTTAATCGTCGTTGAGCGAATACCTTCGTCGTGAAACGGGCCGCGAACCTGCCGTCGACGTTCAGTCGAGCGGCCAGACCTCGCGGCTTGCTGCCCTTACCGCCTGTGCCGAATCGAGCGCGAGCAGATCCTGCGCGCGCTGACGGCACAACTGGTAATCGAGACGGCGCACGCGCGCCTTGATGCCCGGCACCGACACCGGGTCGACCGACAGTTCGGTCACGCCGAGGCCGACCAGGACCGGCACCGCGAGCGGATCGCCGCCGAGTGCGCCGCACACGCCGACCCACTTGCCGTGCTTTTCCGCGCCGCGCACCGCGATGTCGATCAGGCGCAGCACGGCCGGATGCAGGCCGTCGGACTGCGCGGCGAGATCGGCCTGGCAGCGGTCCATCGCGAGCGTGTATTGCGTGAGGTCGTTGGTGCCGATCGACAGGAAATCCGCGTGCTGCGCGAGCTGGTCGGCCAGCAGCGCGGCCGACGGCACCTCGATCATCACGCCGACCTCGATCGGCTCGGTGCGGCCCTGCGCACGCGCGAATTCGTCGATGCGCTTCTTCAACCGCACGAGTTCGCCCGCGTCGGTCACCATCGGCAGCAGGATGCGCACCGCGCCGAACGGCTTCACCGCGAGCAGGCCCTGCAACTGATCGTCGAGCAGATCGGGGCGCACCTGCGCGAGACGGATGCCCCGCAGGCCGAGCGCCGGGTTCGGTTCGGGCGGCAGCGTCAGGTAGTCGACTTCCTTGTCCGCGCCGACGTCGAGCGTGCGGATGATCGCCGTGCGGCCCTGCAGCGCGTCGACGATCGACTGGTAGCTCTGCTGGTGCTCGACCGCGGTCGGCGCGGCCTGGCGATGGATGAACATCAGTTCGGTGCGCAGCAGGCCGACCGCGTCCGCGCCGTTGTCGACCGCGGTGTTCGCGTCGTCGAGCGTCGCGATGTTCGCGGCGACCTCGATCGCCCGGCCGTCGACCGTCGCGGCCGCCTCGCCGGCCTGTTGCCGGTTCGCCTCGCGCACGCCGTCCAGGCGCTGGCGCTCGTGCCGCGCACGTTCGACGTCGAGCGCGGTCGGTGCGTGTTCGAGCCGGCCCGCGCTCGCATCGACGACGACCTGCGTGCCGTCGGGAATCGCGTACAGCGCGTCGCCCACCGCCACCAGCGCCGGGATGCCGAGCTGGCGCGCGATGATCGCCGCGTGCGACGTCGCGCCGCCGCGCGCCATCACGAGCGCGGTCACGCGTTCGCGATCGAGCGACGACAGGTCGGACGGCGTGAACTCCTCGGCCGCGAGCACGGCCTCGTCGGGCAGCGCACGCGCCGCGGCGCTCGTGTGGCCGAGCGCGCGCAGCACGCGCTTCTCGATGTCGCGCAGGTCGGCCGCGCGTTCGGCGAGCAGCGCGTCGTCGAGTTTCGACAGCGTGTCGATCTGCGTGCGGATCGTCGCGCGCCACGCGAAGCCCGCGCTCTTGCCGAGGCTGATCAGGTCGCGTGCCGCGTCGGTCAGCGTCGGGTCTTCGAGCAGCACGCGATGCACCGCGAAGATGCCCGCCTCGCCGACCGCGCCGCGCGCCGATGCGTTGCGCACCGTTTCGTCGAGTTCGGCGTCGACCGCCTTCAGCGCCTGGTCGAGCCGGCGGCTTTCGGACGCGGGTGTGCCGGACGCCTGCTCGGGCGGCACGATGTCCGCATCGTCGAGACGCACCAGCGTGCCGACCGCGATGCCGGGCGCCGCGCATACGCCGGCGAGCGTATTGGGGTCGATCGGTGCGCCGGCGTGGCGTGCGACCGTCTGCGGCGCGGGCGACTTCAGCCGCGCAGGCTTTTCCTCCACTTCGCCGTGCGCCTCGCGCAGCAGCTCGTGCGCGACCGCATCGACGGCCTGTTGTGCATGCGCGCCGCGGCCGACCAGTTCGACCGTCGCGCCTTCGCCGGCGCCGAGGCCGAGCAGGCCGACGACGCTGGCGATCGACGCCTTGCGGCCGTCGAACAGCACGTCGACGCTCGCGTCGAGCCCGCGCGCGGCTTCCCGCGCCCGTGCGGCCGGCCGCGCATGCAGGCCGCCCGGCTGCGCGAGCACGATCTCGCGGCGCACTTCGTTGTGCGCGGCCGCGCCGGCCTGCGCCGCCTGCGCGGCGGCTTCGCCCTTGCCGCGCAGCGTGAGCAACGGCGTCTCGCCGGCCGTCGCGAAACCGCTCGCGCGATCGACCACCTCGAACGCGTCGGAATTCGCGATCGCGATCACGGACACGAGCGAATGCGCGTTGCGCGCCACCGCGTCCTGGTCGAACTCGATCAACAGCGCGCCCGCTTCGACGCGCGCGCCGGCTTCGACGTGCGCGATGAAGCCCTGCCCGTTCAGCTCGACGGTGTCGATGCCGATGTGCAGCAGCACTTCCGCGCCTTGCGGCGTCGTGATCGTCACCGCGTGGCCGGTGCGCGCGAGATGCGACACGACGCCCGCGCACGGCGCGACGAGCTTGCCCGCGAGCGGGTCGATGCCGATGCCGTCGCCGAACATCCCGCCGGAGAACACCGGATCGGGCACGTCGGCCAGTGCGACGATCGGCCCCGTCAACGGGCTAAGCAGGACGATCTGATCGTGGTTGGGGCTCTTCAACTGGGATTCCTCGGCGCGTCTCATCGGCTTTCTCGGCTATCAGTGCGTTTCGGTGACTTTGTTCAGGTGGCGCGGCGTGTCGGGATTGCGGCCGCGCGCGACGGCGAGATCCGCCGCCATCACGTAGAACGAAAGAATGGCGGCGATCGGGTCGAGCGCCGAATGGGCGGACTGCGCGAGCGGCAGCACGGTGCCCGACACGCCGGGCGTGCCGGCCGGCGCCGCGAGCAGCACGGCGGCGCCGCGTGCGCGCATGTCCGCGGCCAGCTGCAGCAGGCCGGCCTGCTCGGGCCCCGGCGGCGCGAACACGAGCAGCGGATAGTCGCGGTCGATCAGCTCCATCGGGCCGTGGCGGACTTCGGCGCTCGAGAATGCCTCGGCCTGGATGCCGGACGTTTCCTTCAGCTTCAGCGCGGCCTCCTGCGCGATCGCGAGGCCGAGGCCGCGGCCGATCACGATCATCCGTTCGACGCCCGCGAGCGCCGCGACGGCCTGCGACCAGTCGAGCCGGCCGGCCTGCGCGAGCACGTCGGGCAGGCCGCGCAATGCGGTGATCAGCGCGGCGTCGCGCTGCCAGTACGCGACGATCTGCGCGGAGGCCGACAGCATCGCGATATAACTCTTCGTCGCGGCGACCGACAGTTCGGGGCCGGCGAGCAGCGGCAACTGGTGTTCGCACGCGTCGGCGAGCGGCGACGGCAGCACGTTGACGGCCGCGACGGTGCGCGCGCCGGCTTCGCGCAGCGCGGCCATCGTGTTGACGAGATCGGGGCTCTTGCCCGACTGGGAGAACGCGAGCGCGAGCTGGTCCTGCACTTTCAGCGGCGCCTGCTGCAGCGTCGCGACCGACATCGGCAGCGACGCGACGGGCACGCCGAGGCGGCTCATCGTCAGGCTCGCGAAATAGCTGGCGGCGTGATCCGAGCTGCCGCGCGCGACCGTCAGCGCGACGGCCGGCGGGTGATCGAGCAATTGGCCGGCGAGCGCTTCGACGCGCGTGGTGTCGGCGAGTTGCGCGGCGACGACCTGGGCGGACTCGCGCGCTTCCTTAAGCATATTCGACAATCGATTCTCCTTCGACGTAGGTCGCGGTGAGGTTCAGGTCGCGATCGAACACCGCGAGGTCGGCCCATGCGCCGCGCTCGAGGCGGCCGCGATCGGCGACGCCGAGGTAGTCGGCCGCGTAGCGCGACATCCGGTTCGACACGTCGGCGATCGGCAGGCCGAGCGAGACCAGGTTGCGCAGCGCCTGGTCCATCGTCAGCGTGCTGCCGGCGAGCGTGCCGTCGGCGAGCCGCACGCCGCCGAGGCACTTCGTCACGTGCTGGCTGCCGAGCCGGTATTCGCCGTCGGGCATGCCGGTCGCGGACGTGCTGTCGGTCACGACGTACAGGCGCGGGATCGCGCGCAGCGCCGCACGAATCGCGCCGGGGTGGACGTGCAGCAGGTCGGGAATGATTTCCGCGTATTCGGCGTGCGCGAGCGCCGCGCCGACGAGGCCCGGGTTGCGGTGATGCAGCGGCGACATCGCGTTGAACAGGTGCGTGAAACCGCACGCGCCGTGCTTCAGTGCGGCGACCGCGTCGTCGTAGGTCGCGAGCGAGTGGCCGAGCTGCACGCGCACGCCGCGCGCGGCCATCTCGCCGATGATCTCGATGTGGCCCGCGATTTCCGGCGCGAGCGTGACGACGCGGATCGGCGCGATCGACAGGTACTTCAGCACCTCGTCGAGCACGGCCGACACGGCCGCGTCGGGCTGTGCACCGAGCTTGCCGGGGTTGATGTACGGCCCTTCGAGATGCACGCCGAGCACGCGCGCGCCGCCCGGCGTGCGGGTGCGGGCGACGGTGCCGAGGTTCGCGACGACCTCCATCAGCTCGTCGCGCGGCGCGGTCATCGTCGTCGCGAGCAGGCTCGTCGTGCCGAATTGCGCGTGCGTGCGGACGATCGTCTCGATCGCGTCGCCGCCTTCCATCACGTCGGCGCCGCCGCCGCCATGCACGTGCAGGTCGATGAAGCCGGGCAGGATGTACGGCGCGTCGTTCGTCGCGGGATCGACAGGCGTGCCGTCGAGCGTGGTGATGCGGCCGTTCTCGCTATCGAGCGAGCCGAGAATCCAGCCGTCGGGGGTGAGGATGTTGCCAGTCAGCATGACGTTCTCTTGATGATCGGGTGACGCGGGCATCCGCGTCGTGATTGGCCAATCCGTTGCGATTCATTGCGCGCGATTGCGTTCCATCGCGATTGCGCGGCGTGTGCGAGGTGTGGGGCCAGTCTCGCGCGTCAGCGTTTCAGTTCGGCGACGAAGTCGTAGTAGTCGTCGCGGCAATACGTTTCCGTCACTTCGATCGCGCGCTGGTCGGCGCCGTAGCCGATGCGCGTGATCACCAGCAGAGCCGAGCCCGGCTTCACCGCCATCCATTTCGCGATCGCGTGCGTCGCGTTCGCCGCGCGAAAGTGCTGCAGCGCGCGCACGACGGTCATGCCGCGCGCCTCCAGGTATTCGTACAGCGACGCGCCGAGCGCCTGCGGATCGGGCACCACCGCGGCCGGCAGCGTCGAATGCTCGACCGCCATCACGATGCCGTCCGCGCGGCGCAGCCGTTCGAGCCGCGCAACCGTCGCACCGGGCGCGAGGCCGAGATGCGTGAGCTCGTCGCGGCTCGCGGCGCGCAGCGTGCGCGACAGCCACACCGAATCGGGCACGAAGCCGCGCTGCTGCATCTTCGCGGTGAAGCCGACGAGACGCGACAGCGGATCGGCGACGCGCGGCGTGATGAAGCTGCCCGCGCCGCGCGCCCGCTTGATCAGGCCCTGCTCGACCAGCAGCGCGAGCGCGCGACGCGCGGTGATCCGCGACACGCCGACCGACACCGACAGCAGCCGCTCCGACGGCAGCGCCTCGCCGGCCCGCCACGCGCCGGCGTGGATCGCGCTCGCCAGATTGCGGGCGAGCTGCAGATAGAGCGGCGTGTCGTCGAGGGGATCGGGCGCCAGTTCGGACCAGCCGGTTTCCATGTGCCTCCGCGTGTCGGACGACGATCTCGGACCGTCGAAAGTGAACGCATTATATAACCACAATAATACCAGTCAACGAACTGGTATTAGCGCCGCGGAAATCGCCGAAAGCCTTGCGCGGCAAGCGTTTTAGTGCCGACAAAGCCTTTGTTTACAATGCAGTGCGGGATAGGGATTTACCCGAAGTGGTATGCAAAGGGACGGGTCGGGGGCACGGTTCGGCCGGATTTCGGGCGCGAATATGAGACCGGAATAGAACCAGTTAAGCCAATTGGTATGCACCGGCGAGCGGGCCGGCGCGATGCGGCGTCAGTGGAATTCCCGACTCGACGTGCGCAGGCCGCCGAGCAGCGGCGTCAGATCCTCGAAATGCTGCGCGACGAGGTGCCGCACGTCGCTGACGACCTGCCATACGCCCGACGCCGCGAGCAGTCGCGAGTCGAGCGTTTCGCGACGCTGCCGCGCGAGCAGCTCGGGCCGGACGATCACGTTCACGCAGCCCGTTTCGTCTTCGAGCGTCATGAACATCACGCCCTTCGCAGTGCCCGGCATTTGCCGTGCGATCACGAGCCCGCAGGCGCGTGCGAGCCGGCCGTCGGGGCGATCGCGCAGTTCGGCCGCGGACGACAGCCGCTGCTTACGCAGGGCCGGCCGCAGCAGCGCAACCGGGTGGCGGTTCAGCGTGAGGCCGGTGGTGTGATAGTCGGCGAGGATGTCATCGGCTTCCGACGGCGCGCCGAGCGCGGGCTGCTCCGTTTCGTCGATCGGCGCGGCAGCAAGAAGATCGCGCTCCGGCGCCGCGGCGACGGCCTGCCACAACGCATCGCGGCGATGGCCGGCGAGCGTCGCGAGCGCGTTCGCGGCGGCGAGCGCTTCGAGATCGCGACGTTCGAGCTGCGCGCGGCGGGCGAGCATGTCGACGTTGTCGAACGGGCCGCTCGCGCGTGCCGCCTCGATGCGCCGCGCGGCGGCTTCGCCCAGGCCGCGCACGAGCGACAGGCCGAGCCGCACCGCGGGCTGGCCGTGCGGCGGCGGCTGGCCCGGCAGCGCTTCGAGCGACGCTTCCCAACCGCTTTGCGTGACGTCGATCGGCAGCACCTTCACGCGGTGACGCTTCGCGTCCTGCACGAGTTGCGACGGCGGATAGAACCCCATCGGCTGGCTGTTCAGCAGCGCGGCGAGAAAAATCGCGGGTTCGTGGCATTTGAGCCAGCTGCTCGCGTACGCCAGCTTCGCGAAACTGGCCGCGTGGCTTTCGGGGAAACCGTATTCGCCGAAGCCCTTGATCTGCTCGAAGATCTGCTCGGCGAATTCGCGCGTGTAGTTGCGCTCGAGCATCCCGCTGATGATCTTGTCCTGATACTTCTCGAGATTGCCCTTGCGCTTCCACGCGGCCATCGCGCGGCGCAAGTCGTCCGCTTCGCCAGGTGTAAAGCCCGCGGCGACGATCGCGATCTGCATGACCTGCTCCTGGAAGATCGGCACACCCAGCGTGCGAATGAGCACTTCCTTGAGCGCGTCGCTCGGATACGTGACCTCACCCTCCTCTTCGCCGGCCACGATCCTGCGCCGCTGCAAATACGGATGCACCGCGCCGCCCTGAATCGGGCCGGGCCGCACGATCGACACCTGGACGACGAGATCGTAATAGTGGCGCGGCCTCAACCGCGGCAGCATCGACATCTGCGCACGCGATTCGATCTGGAACACGCCGACGGTATCGGCACGGCAGATCATGTCGTAGGTTGCTTTGTCGTCCTGCGGAATGTGTTTCAGCGTGAACGGTTCGCCGCTCGGCTCCGGCGGCCCGCGCCACGCGGTGCGCAGGTCGAACGCGCGATGCAGCGCCGACAGCATGCCGAGCGCGAGCACGTCGACCTTCATCAGCCCGAGCGCTTCGAGATCGTCCTTGTCCCACTGGATCACGCGCCGCCCGTCCATCGCCGCGTTCTCGACCGGCACGAGCCGCGTGAGCTTGCCGCGGCTGATCACGAAGCCGCCCGAATGCTGCGACAGGTGACGCGGGAAGTTGAGCAAGCGCCCCGCCAGTTCGGCCCATGCCTGAATGATCGGCGTCGCCGGATCGAGCCCCGTCGACGCGAATTGCTGCAGCAGATCGCGGCTGCCGTCGAACCAGCGATGCCCCTTCGCGACGCGATCGACCAGCATCGGATCGACGCCGAGCGCCTTGCCGGTTTCGCGCAGCACACCGCGCGGGCGATACGTCGAAACGGCAGCCGCGAGCGCGGCGCGATCCTTGCCGTATTTTTCGTAGATGTGCTGGATCACTTCTTCCCGGCGCTGATGCTCGAAGTCGACGTCGATATCCGGCGGCTCGCCGCGTTCCTCGCTGATGAAGCGCTCGAACAGCATCGTGCTTTGCTCGGGATTCACTTCGGTGATGCCGAGGCAGTAGCAGACCACCGAGTTCGCGGCCGAGCCGCGGCCCTGGCACAGGATGTTCTGGCTGCGCGCGTATTTGACGATGTCGTAGACGGTCAGGAAGAACGGTTCGTATTCCAGCCGAGCGATCAGGTCGAGTTCGTACCGGATCTGCTTGTCGACCTTTTCCGGGATGCCGTCCGGATAACGATTGGCCGCGCCGGCGAAGGTTTCCTGTTCCAGATAGCGCGTCGGCGTGAGCCCCTTCGGCACGATCTCGTCGGGATACTCGTAGCGCAGCTTGCCGAGATCGACGTCGCACGCGTCGAGCATCGCGCAAGTTTCAGCGATCTCGCCCGGTGAAAACAACTTCGCGATCCGCCCGCGCGCACGCAGATGCTGCTCCGCATTCGGCGCGAGCGCATACCCGCATTCGGCCACCGGCATCCCGACGCGAATCGCCGTCATCACGTCCTGCAGCGGTTTGCATGAGCGCTTATGCATCGTCACGTCGCCGAGCGCGACGATGCGCACGCCGCGCCGTTTGCCGGCCTCGCGAATCTCGTCGCGCTGCGCACCATCCAGCGCACGCTGCAACTGCACGAGCCCGAGCCGCGCACGCTCGCCGAACGTCGCGCGAAACCACGCGACCTGCGCATCGAGCACGTCCGCCCGCACCGGATACGCGGGCACGAGAATCGCGAAGCAATCAGGCATCCCGCGCAAGTGTGCAAACTTCGCCGGCGGCGCCGACAGCATCCGCGACGTCAGCTTGTACGTCCCCTTCGGCGCCTCCATCCGCCGCCACGAAATCAGCTCGGACAGGTTGCCGTAGCCCTCGCGGTTCTGCGCGAGCAACACCAGCCCGAACGCGCCGGGGCCCGGATCGTGGCCGGGCGCGACGTCATCCGGCGTGACGTCGAAATAGGAACCGATGACGAGCGGCAGCCCGTTCGCCTTCGCGGCGACATGCATGCGCGGCGCGCCGGCGAGCGAGCATTCGTCGGTGATCGCGATCCCGCGATAGCCGAGTTCCACCGCACGCGCGACCAGTTCGTCCGCATGCGACGCGCCATGCAGGAACGAAAAGTTCGAGCGGCAGAACAACTCCGCGTAATCGGGCAGCAAACTGAATTCCGCAACCATCTTCGTTCACCCGAACAGGCCGTGCAGGAACCAGTGCGGTTCGGCCTCGCTCCCCGCCCGCTCCTTGAACACCCAATAGCACGCACCGGCTTCGTCCTGCGCGACGTGGTAATCGCGTGCGGCGAGCTGGCCATCGAACCACCCGGCTTCGATCCGCTCGGCCGACGACATCATCCTGAGCGGCGTATGAAATACCGGCCGCTCGCCGCGCATCAGCAACGGCAGCGGTTCGGCCAGCAGCCACGCGGGACGCGGCGGCACGGCCGGCGGGCCGCCGGCCGGCTTGCCCGCTTGCGCATCGAGCGGCAGCCAGCGGTTCGCGGCCTCGGGCCGATGATCGGCGACGGGCGCCGCGCGCAACACGTTCTCCGCGCCCAGCCGCGCGACCAGCAGTTCGAACAGCCGTTCACGCGTCTCGCGCGTGCCGCCCGGCTCCGGAAAAAGATCGTCGGCCGGCGGTGCGACCGATTCGACGCGCGTGGCCTTCAGCCGCACCGCGATCACCGCGGCCGGCAACTCGACGCGCGCGAGCCGCTCGCCGAGCAGCCGCATGAAATGCACCTCGTCGCGCACGGGTGCGGCGAACGCGAGTTCGAGCGGCGTCGGCGGCACGGCCTGACGGCCGCGCTCGTGCTCGAGATCGAACGTCATCGCGGCCAGCGACAGCTGCCGCGCGGCCAGCCAGCCGCACAGCTGCACGACGAGCCGCCGTGCGGCGAACAGCACGGCTTCCGCGTATTCGACGCGCTCCGGCAATTCGAGCCGCACGTCGAACACGGGCGGCACCGCCATCCATGCAAGCGGCTCGACCGCTTCGCCGTACGCCCGATCGAGCGCGGCCAGCAGCGCGGGACCGCAGCGCCGCTGCAGCCCCGCGCGCGGCAGGCGGCGCAGATCGGCGAGCGTGCGGCAGCCGAGGCCGTCGAACCAGCCCGCATACGGACGCGCGTCGGGCAGCAGCACGCACGGCAGCCGGTCGAGCGTGCGGACGAGCGAGGCCTGACGCGCGACGCGGCGCCGGATGCTCGCGCGCGCCGACGTGCGCGCGAGCAGCCACGCGCCGCGCCCGGTCGGCGCGGCGGACAGGCGCGCCGCATAGCCGAGCGCCGCGAGCGTCGCGCGCACCTGGCGGCACAGCGACGGCAGCCCGCCGAACAGGCGCAGGCTCGGGCCGACGTCGACGAGCAGCGTCGCTTCGTCGTCGAGCGCGACGCACGGCGAGAAGCGCAGCAACGCGAGCGCGACCGCGCGCAGCGCATCGGCTTCGCGGGCGGGATCGCGTTCGACGAGCTGCGTATCCGGCGCGAGCGTGAGCACGCCGCCGCGCTTCATGCCCGCGCGCACGCCCTGTCGGCGCGCGGCCGCATCGGCGATCAGCACGACACCCTGCTCGAGCACCGCACAGCCGGCCTCGCTGGCCTCGCCGGCCGCCGCGTCAGACGGCGGCGGGGCGCACACGTCGAGCGGCAGGCGCGGCAGATGGATGCCGAGCAAGACGCGCATAGCGGCTCTCCACGATGGGCGACGGCAAATCGAGCACGAGCGGCTCGCTGCGCGCGGGCCCGCGACGCTTGACGATGTCGAGCGACACGCCGCCCGGCACCGGATACAGCGCGACGCGCAGCACGGCCGGCGACGGCTGTTTCGCGGCCGACAGCGGACGCAGCATCACGAACAGCGTGTCGCCGGTGCGCGCGGCCGCGAGATGCAGGCGCCGCAGCGCATCGGGCCGCGCGTCCTGCCAGAGCAACAGCGCGCCGCAGCAACCGGTCTTGAGCGCCTGCTCGGCGGCCCACAGCGCATCGGTGCGGCTGCCGGCGCGTAGCCACAGCAGCGCGTCGGCCGGCACGCCGAGACTGGCGAGCGCGGTGGCATGCGGCGACTGCGGCGGCGCGACGAGCGCGAGCGGACGCCGCGCGCTGACGGTACGGGCGAGCGCGGGCGCGAGCAGCCGCATCTCGCCGCAGCCCGGCTGCGCGGCCAGCAGTTCGACGAGGCCGCCGATCGGCCAGCCGCCGCCCGGCAGCTCGGCCGACAGCGGTGCGAAGCCCGTATCGATCGTGCGCGGACCCCCGCGCGCGAGCTGCGAGCCGCGCCAAAGGGACGGATGAAGGGATTCGGGAGCAATGGAGGATGCGAGCATGACGCCACCCACAACTGTATGGATATACAGTATATGGCAATGCGCGCGTGTCGCACAGCACCGGTGCAAAACCGGTTTTCGTCGGAGGAAATCGGGGGAAGCCGGCGCGCCCGTCATGCCACGGCGCGCCGGCCCGCATGGCGCCTCGCGCAACGCGTCAGCCGCGTCGACCGCTTTACGCTATGCTGTCCGCCGACCCGAGCCACATCATCGGAGGGGACTTGAAACGAACGATTCGTACGATCGCATTTGCGGCCGTCGCGCTGGCGGTGCCGGGAGCAGCATTCGCGCTGACCGACGGCTATGCGCAATACGATGACTGCATGCTCAATGCGCTGCGCGATAGCCGCAACGGCGCGGCGGCCCAGTTGATCCAGCGCTCGTGCGACGCGCTGTACCGCAACAACGCGATGCTGCTGCCGCGCGAGCGGCGCTTTCACGAGTGCGTGGTGCAATCGCTGCCCGGCGTGCGCGACAACTATGCGATCCAGCAGATCATGTCGATTTGCTCGCGGCGCGGGGAGATGTGAGCGCATGCCGGTCGGCCCGCCGCTCCTGAAGGGTCCGTGCAACGCAGCCGTCAGAGCGCAAACGTACGACCCGGTGATCAGTCAGTTGTAGAGCCAACGCCCTGCCTTGGCCGATTCGATCAACATTCGGACGTTCAGGTCCGGAACGTGATGAACGACTCTTTTCCTGAACGGATTGATCAGATCGAGAAGCGAAAAATCGTCTTCCGGGTAATATTTTTTAATGTCGAACCCACTCATATCGACATTAAATTCTTCCGAATACTCCCGCATTACCTCTTCGACCTCAGCTACATCGAATCCCAGGTCGGCATCCAGATCAGTATTCTCAGCAATACTCACGCCCCTCGGCATCACCGAAAAACCGGCTTTCCGCCTGACAAAGTCAATCACCCTGCGATCAATATCTACCATAACCTGTCCGCCTCCCTCGCCACCCTATTATAGTGATTCACCGCCTTCCGAGTGATGACGAAAATATCGCTGGCAAGAATTACCCACCCCAGCACAGGTATCGTTCTTCCCACAAAGGTCCCGACGTTTCTCACCATTCTTATTTTCAAATTCCTCACCGGACCGCCTACCAGCGTGGGCAATTGAAGACCAAACGGGAACTGCGTCTTCTGAAAAATTCTTCTCGAATATTGGCCCGCACGCGAAGTCCCCTTGATTGCTCCGTCGGGCTTCACTCTGGTCGATACATCATTTTTACCCAGCAAGATCATGCCAACCGACACGGCATCATCGACGCCCAACTGATTCATCGTTTCGTCAACCATGATCCAGAAGAACAACTCTCCCGCAGTCAGATTGACCATCCCATAGTAATGGTAAGCCCCATTCCATTTCTCTACGGCACCCATTCAGCGTCCTCGTTCGTAATTTTTAAAAATCCTTTTTTAGTCTAACGAAGACGTACGGTTACCGTGCCGACAAACCCGGCCGATCTGTTGGCTGATCACACCGCAACGACGGTGGAATCTCACGCGGAATGAATCGTTATTCGGCTCGACGTGAACAACGACGGGGCACAGCGGGATGCCGGAGAGAAAAAGTGCATAGCGATTCCGAATTCGAGCGGTCGCGCACACGCTCCATACCAACGTGTCGAACCGTTACCAAACGGCTTTTATCCATGAACGCCAATGCAATTGCGGCGTGTAATCTTCACGCTGCTCCTCCATCTCGAAAACACTCCAAGCGCGCATAAAAAAAGGCCTGCACACGTGCAGGCCTTCATTCGATCGACCGATCGCGTTCAGAACGACGCGACCATCGAGCCCTTGAACTGCTTCTTGATGAATTCCTTCACTTCCGGCGACTGGTACGCCTTGACCAGCTTCTTCACCCACGGCTGATCCTTGTCCTTCGCGCGCACCGCGATCAGGTTCGCGTACGGGCTCGTCAGCGATTCGAGCGCGATCGCGTCCTTGGTCGGCTGCAGGTTCGCGGCCAGCGCGTAGTTCGTGTTGATCACGGCCGCGTCGACGTCCGACAGCACGCGCGGCAGTTGCGCGGCGTCGAGTTCGGAGATCTTCAGCTTCTTCGGGTTCTCGGCGATGTCGAGCACCGTCGCGTTGTTGCCGCCCGTGCCGGCGCCCGACTTCAGCTTGATCACGCCTTGCGTCTGCAGCAGCAGCAGCGCGCGGTTTTCGTTCGACGGATCGTTCGGCACCGCGAGCTTCGCGCCTTGCGGCAGTTCCTTCAGCGACTTGAACTTCTTCGAGTACACGCCGATCGGCGAGATGTAGGTCAGGCCCGCGCTGACGATCTTGTAGCCGCGCTGCTTCACCTGGCTGTCGAGGTAGGGCTGGTGCTGGAAGCTGTTCGCGTCGAGGTCGCCCGAGTCGAGCGCCGCGTTCGGCTGCACGTAGTCGTTGAACTCGATGACCTTCACGTTCAGGCCTTCCTTCTCTTTCGCGACCTTCTGCACGACTTGCCACACTTCCGAATCCGGGCCGGCGACCGTGCCGACCTTGATCACCTTGTCGTCGGCGTGCGCGCCGGCCGACAGCGTCAGCGCGGCGCCGGTGGCCAGCACGGAAAATACCTTCAGGAGACTGCGACGCTTCATCTGTTTCTCGCTTGCTTGCTTACTTGAAATGGGGCGCGATACGGGTATGCCCGGACTCGCAGGAAGGGCCAAATGGTGTCACAGGATCGGCGGGAAGTGAAATACATCCCGCTCATATGGGTATGCACCAGCGCAGTGCTGGCGGCCGACGCACGACTCGGCCGTTAGTTGCATTCCTTCTCCGCGACGCATCAGCCCATCGGCCTGCACGCGTCACGCCGCCACTGGCGCATCAGCCCCGCCGAATGCCGGTTCGGCCACCCCGCCCCCGGCCCCGCGCAGCGACGGGCCGCCGGCATTGCCGACCCGGAACGCGCCGACCGCATCGCGCAGCCGCGCGGCCTGTTCCTGCAGCGACGCGGCCGCCGCCGCGGCTTCCTCGACGAGCGCCGCGTTCTGCTGCGTCACCTGGTCCATCTGCGTGACTGCGCGCCCGACCTGCGTGATGCCGCTCGCCTGCTCCTCGGACGCGGCCGCGATCTCGCCCATGATGTCGGTCACGCGCGCGACCGCCTGCAGGATCTCGCCCATCGTCGTGCCGGCCTGGCCGACCAGCGCCGAGCCGTTGCGCACGCGCTCGACCGAATCGACGATCAGCGCGCGGATCTCCTTCGCGGCCGTCGCGCTGCGCTGCGCGAGCGAACGCACCTCGCCGGCGACCACCGCGAAGCCGCGCCCCTGCTCGCCCGCGCGCGCGGCCTCCACCGCCGCGTTCAGCGCGAGGATGTTGGTCTGGAACGCGATGCCCTCGATCACGCCGATGATGTCGGCGATCTTGCGTGAGCTGTCGTCGATCTCGCCCATCGTGCCGATCACGCGGTTCACGACGTCGCTGCCCGTGCGTGCGATGTCCGACGCATTGTTCGCGAGCCCGCTCGCCTGCCGCGCGTTGTCGGCGTTCTGCTTCACCGTCGCGGTGAGCTGCTCCATGCTCGCGGCCGTTTCCTCGAGCGACGCGGCCTGCTCCTCGGTGCGCTGCGACAGGTCGTCGTTGCCGGCCGAGATCTGGCGGCTCGCCGACGCAATCGCCTCGGCCGACTGGCGAATCCCGCCGATCGTCGCCTGCAGCCGCGCCTGCATGTCATGCATCGCGGCCATCATGCTCGTGCGGTCGCCCGCGCGCACCGGCACCGGCTGCGTGAGGTCGCCCTGCGCGATGCGCGCCGCGAGCGCGGCCGCTTCGTCCGGCTCGCCGCCGAGGCTGCCGCGCACGTTGCGGATGATCACCAGCATCGCCGCGCTGATCACGAAGCCGATCACGAACACCACGGCCAGGTGGCCGAGCAGCGTCCGGTAGTAAACGGTGTCGATGTCCTTCAGGAACACGCCGCTCGAGATGTTCCAGTCCCACGGCGCGAACCGCGTGACGTAGCTGATCTTCGGCACGGCCGTCTCGCTGTGCGGCAGCCGCCCGCGATATTCGGCGAAGCCGCTGCCGGTCGCCTTCGCCGCGTTCAGGATCGTCACGAACAGCGGCTTGCCGTCCGGATCGAGATAGTCGCCGACCTGCGTGTCGACGAGCTTCGGCAGCGTCGGATGCATCAGCACGACCGGCTTCGAATCCATCACGAACACATAGCCCGCATCGCCGTAGCGCATCGCGGCGAGGCTTGCGAGCGCATCGCGCTTCGCATCGGCCTCGGGCAGCGTGCCGCGCTGCGCGAGCGCGTGATAGGCCTTCACGATGCCCGCCGCCGAGTCGACGAGATTCGCGATGCCGGCCTTGCGTTCGGCGAGCATCGTCGCGCGCGTTTCGTAGGCGCTCCATGCGCCGACGCCCAGGAGACCGATCCATACCAGCGCAAGCGCGAGCCACAGCTTGCGGTTCAAACTCATTCTGCTCATCTGCGTGCCTCTGTCGATGTCGATGCATCCGGCGCGCGAACGGCCTGCCGCGCGCAAACGGTTGCTCTTTCAATTACGGCACCGAGGCTTACATCTTGAATACGGGCCGCCGCGCCGAACCGGCGCTCGACACGCACGCCGCCCGTCACGCGGCGGCGCCGGCGCGACAGCCCGCGTCCGCTGTGCTAAAAAGACCGGCCGGCCGGCGCGCGACGCGCCGGCATCATTCCAGAGCCATCCATGTACGTCATCGACATCCACTACACGGCGTCGCTCGAGCGCATCGACGACGCGCTCGAACGCCACCGCGCGTATCTGCAGACGCAGTTCGACAAGGGCATCTTCATCGCGGCGGGGCCGAAGGTGCCGCGCGAAGGCGGCGTGATCCTCGCGGCCCGCATCGATCGCGACGAACTCGACGCGATCCTCGAGACGGACCCGTTCGTCACCGAGGGGCTCGCCACGTATCGCGTGACGGAATTCCGGATCACGCGCGCCGCGTCCGGCTTCAACGTGCCGGCGCTGCCGTAGCGCGGCGTCGGCGCAATACGCACGGGATACGCACGGGATACGCACGGGATACGCACGCGACACGCACGCAATACGCGCGCATGCCGACGCGCCGCCCGGCGGGCAGCGCATGCGCACGACGAATGAGAGAAGGGAAAACGTGACGACGCGAAAACGGCCGTCACGCGAAACGCCAGGCCGGGCGCCCGGCGGCTGCCGGTCAGTCGACCAGCAGCTTCAGGTCATGGACCCACGGGGCCGGGCCCTGGCCGTCGCGCACGAACAGGCGCAGCTTGCCGTCGCGGTCGAACACGTAGCTCGCGGCCGTGTGATCCATCGTGTAGCTGCCGGGCGTCTTGCCGGGCACCTTCGCGTAATACACGCGGAAATCCTTCGTGACTTTCTTCAGCGCCGCTTCGTCGGCCGGCCGCAGGCCGATGAACGACGGATCGAACGCGGGCACGTACTGGCCGAGCAGCGCCGGCGTGTCGCGTTCCGGATCGACGGTGACGAACAGCACCTGCACGCGCTTCGCGGCATCGGGCCCGAGCTGCTTCAGCGCTTCGGACAATTCGGCCATCGTGGTCGGGCACACGTCCGGGCAGTGCGTATAGCCGAAGAACATCACGACGGCACGGCCCTTGAAGTCGGCGAGCGTGCGGACCTTGCCGGTCGTATCGGGCAGCGAGAAGTCGCTGCCGAACTGCGTGTTGCCGGTGATGTCGAGATTCTGGAATTTCGGCGCGTTGTCGCATCCGGCGAGCAGCAGCGCTGCCGTGAATGCGCACGCGAGCATCCAGCCTTGGCGCGCGCGGCGCCCGAACCGTGATGGGAGCATTGCGTTCAAACCGTGCGGTTACACGCCGAGCAGCGGGCGTGCATAGTGATCGACGAGCAGCGCGGCAAACAGCAGCGACAGATAGACGATCGAGTAGCGGAAGGCCTTGCGGGCGAGTTCATCCGAATAGTCGCGATGGATCTTCCACGCATACGCGAGGAACACCGCGCCGAGCAGCACCGCGCTCGTCAGGTAGACGGCCCCGCTCATCCCGGAAATGAACGGCATCAGCGTGACCGCGAACAAGATCACCGTGTACAGCAGGATATGCAGCCGCGTGAACTTCTCGCCGTGCGTGACGGGCAGCATCGGCAGCCCCGCGTTCTCGTAATCCTTGCGGCGATAGAGCGCGAGCACCCAGAAATGCGGCGGCGTCCACACGAAGATGATCAGCACGAGGATCCACGCGTCGCCCGGCACCGCGCCGGTGACGGCGGCCCAGCCGAGCGCCGGCGGCATCGCGCCCGACGCGCCGCCGATCACGATGTTCTGCGGCGTCATCGGCTTGAGCAGCAGCGTGTAGACCACCGCGTAGCCGACGAACGTCGCGATCGTCAGCCACATCGTCAGCGGATTCGTGAACGTATAGAGCGTCCATGCGCCGACGCTGCCGAGCAGGGCCGAGAACAGCAGGATCTGCGGCGTCGTGATCTCGCCGCGCGCGGACGGGCGCCACGCGGTGCGGCGCATCATCGCGTCGATCTTCTGTTCGACGAGACAGTTGATCGCGAACGCGGCGCCGGCCAGCAGCCAGATGCCGATCGTGCCGCCGATCAGCACGTGCCACGGCACCATGCCCGGCGTCGCGAGGAACATGCCGATCACCGCGCAGAACACCGCGAGCTGCGTGACACGCGGCTTCGTCAGCGCCATGTACTGGGAAAAGCGGCTACCGGGCGATTGGGAGAGGGTGCTTTGCATGGGGACGGTCACGCCGGGGCGGCGTCGCGCGCGGGCTGCGCGACACGGCCGGGGCGGCTTGAAAGGATGCGAAAGTTTAACATGACGACGAGCAGCAGCAGGATCGCGGCGCCGCCGTTGTGCGCGACGGCGACGGGCAGCGGCCACTGCAGCACGATGTTGGTCAGGCCCGTGACGAACTGCAGCAGCACGACCAGCAGCACGCCGTTCGCGGGCCGCCGCAGCGATTCGAAGCGGCGCATCCGCAGCGCGAACGCGACCAGGTACGCGACCACGACGAACGCGAACGTGCGGTGCGTCCAGTGGATCGCGACCAGCGCGTCCTGCGTGATCGCGTCGCCGTCCTTAGTCATCCCGAGCGCGCGCCACAGGTGGAAGCCGTGCTGGAAGTCCATCGGCGGGATCCACTGGCCGTTGCAGGTCGGGAAGTCGGTGCACGCGAGCACCGCGTAGTTGGTGCTCACCCAGCCGCCGAGCGCGATCTGCACGACCAGCAGCACGAGCGCCGCGAGCGCGGCCGCACGGTACCGCCCGGCCTCCGGGTCATGCGACGGCAGCGGCGTCTGCCGCGCCGCGAGCCAGCCGAGCGTGCCGAGCAGCGTGAGGCCGAGCAGCAGGTGGATCGTGACGATCACCGGCTGCAGCTTCATCGTGACCGTCCATGCGCCGAACGCGCCCTGCACGAGAATCAGCAGCAGCAGGCTCGTCGGCCACCACGGCGACACGTGCAGCGGGCGGCGGCGCAGCCGCGCGGCCCACGCGATCACCACCTGCGCGATGATCAGCACGCCGATCGCCATCGCGAAATAGCGGTGGATCATCTCGATCCACGCCTTCGTCATGCTGACGGGGCCCGTCGGCATCGCCTGGTGCGCGGCCGTGATCGCGGCATGCGCGATGAACGGCGACGACGTGCCGTAGCAGCCGGGCCAGTCGGGGCAGCCGAGGCCCGAATCGGTCAGCCGCGTGAAGCCGCCGAACATCACGAGGTCGAGCGTCAGGAACGTGGTGATCCACACGAGCTTGCGGAACTTGTCGTCGTCGGCCTTCACCCACACGTACGACAGCGGCAGCAGCGCGATGCACAGGCCGATCAGGCCGAGTTGCAGTAGATACGACATCGGAATGGTGCCTCGTTCTCTCGCCTTAACCGATGCTCGACCACTTCAGCAGCTTCGTCACGTCCGACTTGATCTTGCTGGGATTCGGGTCTTTCGGGAAACGCATCATCAGGTTGCCGTTCGGGTCGACCATGTAGATGTGGTCGCTGTCCTTCGTGCCGGCCTCGGCCGGCAGCCACGCGGCCACCGCGGCCGGATCGGCGACGAGCCGGCGCGTGTCCGGATACGCGTCCAGCACCTTCTGCGGCGTCGCGCCCGCATCGCTGCGCAGCCACACCATCGTGATCCGGTGCCGCTCGCCCGCCTGCGTGACGCGGATCTGGCGCATGAAATAGAGCTTCTGCGCGCACGCGTCGTCGCACGCGCTGCGGTCGGTCATCACGAACAGCCAGACCCCGCGCAGCGACGACAGCGGCACCGTCTTGCCGGTTTCGTCGGTGACCTGAAGATCCGCCGGAATCGGGCGCTGCGGCTCGATCAGCGCGCCGTAGTTCGTCGATCCGCCCTTCGGCTTGATCACGTAATAGGTGAAGTACGACGCGATCATCGGCGCGGCGCACACGAGACCCAGCAGCACGAGCATCCAGCGGCCGCGCTTGCGGGCCGCGGGCGAGATCGGCGCAGCGGCCGGACCCTGACGGGAAGATTGCATGGACAAATCAGACCTCTCGAAACGAACCCGCGGCGCCGGCGCCGCGTCCTGACATGGCGCTCACGCGCCGGCCGACTTCTTCGCCGCACGCCGCGCGGCGTACAGGCCGAAGCCGAGCGCGGCCGCCGCCATCGCCCACCACTGAAACATGTAACCGTAATTGCGCTCGACGCCGGTCGTCGCCGTCGGCCAGTCGCGCACGAGCTTGTCGCCGTCGTCGCTCGTCTGCTGGATCACGAACGGCTGCAGCGGCAGCCCGGTTTCCTTCGCATACGCGGCGACGTCGAGGTTCTGCCGGATCTTCTGGTGCGCGGCCGACCCGCCTTCGCCGAGCTCGAACGCGCGCGACGCATCGGCGCGCGCGATGCCGACGATCTCGACGTCGCCCGTCGGCGTCGCGAACGGCTCGATCGCCGTGCGATCGGCGATGTTGCGCGGCAGCCAGCCGCGGTTCACGAGCACGACGCCGCCGCCCGTGAGTTTAAACGGCATCACGACGTAAAAACCCGGCTGGTCGTTATACGGCCGATTGTCGAGGAACACCGCCTGCTCGGGCAGGAAACGGCCCTTTGCCCGGACGCGATGAAACTCGATCGACGCGAGCGGCACCGGCTGCGCGCCGAGATCGACCGGCGCCGCCTGCTCGTAGCGCGCGATGTTCGCCTGCAGCGCTTCCTTCTGGTGCGCGCGATCGCGTTGCCAGAAACCGAGACGGATCGTGACGGCGACGACGACGAGGATCAGCAGCGCAGGCAGCCAGCGAATCTTCATCGCGCGGCCCGCCCGGCGCGTTCGCGAAAGCGAAGTGCGATAATTATCCTCTTCCCTTCGAATTGCCGTCGTCCGGTTCGTGTCATGCACATCCTCGTTCCCATCGCCTTCGTCCTCATCATTGCCAGCATGGGCTCGGCGCTCTACTTCATGATGCACGACCGCGGCCATACGAAGCGCATGGTCTGGTCGCTCGCCACCCGCGTCGGGCTGTCGGTGTCGCTGTTCCTGCTCATCCTGTTCGCGAACTGGATGGGCTGGATCCATTCGACCGGCCTGCCGATCGGGCGTTGATGCCGTTGCCGCCGTGAGCGCTGTGACATTTAGCCGCACGGCCGCGCCACCAAGCAAAAGCGCCGCCTGACTGAGTCGCGGCGGCGCCAGGGTGGTGTCGCTCGCAGCTCGCCGCCGCGCCCACGACACCAAGGAAAACGGCCCGCGCATCGCTGCGCGGGCCGTCGTTCCATTTACAGCCAGTAGACGACGACGTACAGGCCGAGCCAGACGACGTCGACGAAGTGCCAGTACCACGCGGCGCCTTCGAATGCGAAGTGATGATCGGGCTTGAAGTGGCCGCGGATCATCCGCACCAGCACCACCGCGAGCATCGTGCCGCCGAGGAACACGTGGAAGCCGTGGAAGCCGGTCAGCAGGAAGAACGTCGAACCGTACACGCCCGAGTTCAGCGTCAGGTTCAGTTCGTTGTACGCGTGGTAGTACTCGAAGCCCTGCAGGAACAGGAAGCAGATACCGAACACGAGCGTCGCGGCGAGCCACGCGATCGCCTTCTTGCGATGATCGTCGCGCAGCGCGTGGTGCGAGATCGTCAGCGTCACGCCCGACGACAGCAGGAACGCGGTGTTCAGCGTCGGGATCGGCCACGGGCCCATCGTCTTGAAGTGACCGGCGAGCGCGGCGGGGCCTTCGTTCGGCCACACGGCGGAGAAGTCCGGCCAGATCAGCTTGTAGTCGAGGCTGCCGAGCTGGTGCAGCGCGATTTCACGCGCATAGAACAGCGCGCCGAAGAACGCGCCGAAGAACATCACTTCCGAGAAGATGAACCAGCTCATGCTCCAACGGTACGACTTGTCGACGTTCTTGCCGTAATGACCGCCTTCCGATTCGGCGATCGCGTCGCCGAACCAGTGATACAGCGTGAAGAGCAACCACAGCAGGCCGAGCAGCGCCGTAAACGGCGCCCAGTCGTGACCGTTGATCCACAGCGCGGCCGACCCGAGCATGACCAGCAGGCCGATGGCCGCGCTGATCGGATGCTGCGACGGATGCGGCACGAAATAGTACGGGGTCTGGTTTTGACCGCTCATGCTTGATTCTCCACTTCAGTCCAATTTGTGTACCGGAAACCGCTCCGGCTTTATTTCTTGCGCGGCGAGACCGCCACCGCTCTTTCCTGCACGCCGCGCCGTGGCGCCGCGCACCGCATTCCTTCGTGGCCGCGAGCCGCTAGCCGCACGCTCAACCCACGACCGCACGCACGATCAGGATCAGCACGCCGATGAACACGCCGGCCGCGAGCAACGCGACGATCAGCACGTGCAGCGGATTGAGCTGCGTCGCGTCGGCCTCCAGGTCGCGCCGCTTGCGCACCCCGAAGAACGACCACAGCACCGCTTTCAGCGCCTGACCGAACGTTCCGCTCCGCTTGACTTCCGTCATCGCCCCGCCTCCGTCGTCATGCGTCCGGCTTCGCCGCACCCTGCGCCGCCGCCGTACTGCGCTGCGCCGGTGCCGGCGTGGCCGGGGTATTCAGCTCGAAGAACGTGTACGACAGCGTGATCGTCTTCACGTCCTTCGGCAATTTCGGGTCGATCACGAACACCACCGGCATCTTGCGCGACTCGTTCGCGGTCAGCGTCTGCTGCGTGAAGCAAAAGCACTCGATCTTCTTGAAGAACTCCGTCGCCTGCTTCGGCGCGTAGCTCGGAATCGCCTGCGCCACGACCGGCCGGCCCTGCCCGTTCGTCACGTCGTACACGATCGTCGTCAGTTCGCCCGGATGCACGTCGAGGCTGTTGTGCTCCGGCTTGAACCCGAGCGGCCCGCGCGCATTCGCATCGAACTCGACCGACACCGTGCGGCTCGTGTCGACCTGCGAGTTCTTCACCTCGCGCTCGCTGACATCGCGCTGCACCAGGTTGTTGATGCCGGTGATCTGGCAGATCGCCCGATACATCGGGATCAGCGCGAAGCCGAAACCGAACATCAGCCCGGCCACGACGAAGAGCTTCACCAGCATCGAACGATTGAACGCGCGATCCACGGCGCCCTCTTCCGGCTTCGACATACGACGACTTCCTCGCTACTGCGTCAGTTGCTGCATCAGTGGGTGGACAGCCACCACTGCTTGATCACGACACCCACGAAAAAAACGGCGGCGATGACGAGCAGGGTGAGGCCGAGCCGCTTGTTGCCCGCGCGAATCTGCTCGGGCGTTCGTCTTTCTGATGGATTCCGGGTCATCTGAAACTTCGCTGAAACTTCGCTTCCGCGCCCGCCGCGCCTGCCTGCGCGGCAGGCAGCGGCGGAGCGCACCGTGAAACTTACTCGACGTGCGGCGGTTGCTCGAACGTGTGGAACGGAGCCGGGCTCGGCACCGTCCACTCGAGGCCCGTCGCGCCGTCCCACGGCTTGTCGGACGCCTTTTCCAGCTCGCCGCCGCCACGGTAGGCCGGCAGCGCGACCGCGAACAGGAAGTACACCTGCGCGAGGCCGAAGCCGAATGCGCCGATCGTCGCCACCTGGTTGAAGTCCGTGAACTGCGCCGGGTAGTCCGCATAGCGGCGCGGCATGCCCGCGAGACCGACGAAGTGCATCGGGAAGAACGTCAGGTTGAAGAAGATCATCGACGCCCAGAAGTGGATCTTGCCGCGCGTCTCGTTGTACATCCAGCCCGTCCACTTCGGCGCCCAGTAGTACCAGCCCGAGAACAGCGCGAACAGCGAGCCCGCCACCAGCACGTAGTGGAAGTGCGCGACCACGAAGTAGGTGCCGTGATACTGGATGTCGAGCGGCGCCATCGCGAGCATCAGGCCCGTCAGGCCGCCGAACGTGAACACGAACAGGAAGCCGATCGCGAACAGCATCGGCGTTTCGAACGTCATCGAGCCGCGCCACATCGTCGCGAGCCAGTTGAACACCTTCACGCCCGTCGGCACCGCGATCAGCATCGTCGCGTACATGAAGAACAGCTGGCCGGTGACCGGCATGCCCGTCGCGAACATGTGGTGCGCCCAGACCATGAACGACAGGATCGCGATCGACGCCGTCGCGTACACCATCGAGCTATAGCCGAACAGCGTCTTGCGTGCGAACGCCGGGATCACCTGCGACACGATCCCGAACGCCGGCAGAATCATGATGTACACCTCGGGGTGGCCGAAGAACCAGAAGATGTGCTGGTACATCACCGGGTCGCCGCCGCCTGCCGCGTTGAAGAACGACGTGCCGAAGTGGCGGTCGAACAGCACCATCGTGATCGCGCCCGCCAGAACCGGCATCACCGCGATCAGCAGGTACGCGGTGATCAGCCACGTCCACGCGAACATCGGCATCTTCATCAGCGTCATGCCCGGTGCGCGCATGTTCAGGATCGTCACGACGATGTTGATCCCGCCCATGATCGACGACGCGCCCATGATGTGGACCGCGAAGATCGCGAAGTCCATGCCCGGGCCCATCTGCGTCGACAGCGGTGCGTACAGCGTCCAGCCGGCGGCCGTCGCGCCGCCCGGCGCGAAGAACGAACCGACCAGCAGCACGGCCGCGACCGGCAGCAGCCAGAAGCTGAAGTTGTTCATCCGCGCGAACGCCATGTCGGATGCGCCGATCTGCAGCGGGATCATCCAGTTCGCGAAGCCGACGAACGCCGGCATGATCGCGCCGAACACCATGATCAGGCCGTGCATCGTCGTGAGTTCGTTGAAGAACTCCGGACGCATGATCTGCAGGCCCGGCTCGAACAGCTCGGCACGGATGCCGAGCGCCATCACGCCGCCCGACAGGAACATGATGAACGAGAACAGCAGGTACAGCGTACCGATGTCCTTGTGGTTGGTGGCGAACAGCCAGCGACGCCAGCCGTGCGGGGCTTCGTGCGCGTGGTCGTCGTGCGCGTGGTCCGCGGCTACGTCGTGCCCGATGCTAGACATGAGAATCTCCTAATGCGAATACGTCGACTAACTCAGCGACACGTCAAGCCGCCGGGCCGATCTCGACACGCCGGGCTTCCTTCGCGTCAGCCCCGCCCGTGATCGTTTCCGGCTTTTTGAGAATAATGTGGTCTTCCGCCACGCCTGCTGCCTTCAGCGCATCGCGCACGGCCTGCGCGCGATGCTTCGCCAGTTCGGCGTTCGCGTCGGCCGAGCCCGTCTTGTCGGTGAAGCCCGACAGCGCGAGCTTCGCGTCCGGATGCGCCTTCGCATAGTCGGCCGCGGCGGCGATCGCCGCCTTCGCGTCGGCCGGCAGCACGCTCTTGCCCGTCTCGAAGTAGATCGTCGACAGCGCGGCCGATGCCGCTGCCGCCGGCTGCTCGGCGCCCGACGCGGCTTGCGCCGGTGCCGAAGCCGCTTCCGCCGGTGCCGCTGCCGTTGCCGCGCCCGCCGTGTCTTCCGGCAGCTTGCCGTTGCGTGCGTCAGCCACTTGCTTCGGCTGCAGCAGGTCGTTCTTGTGGTTGCCCCACGAGTTGCGTTCGTACGTGACGACCGAAGCGATGTCGAGGTCCGACAGCGACGCCCACGACGGCATCGCGCCCTTGCCGTGCAGCACGCGCTCGACGTGCGCGGCGATCGGGCCGTTCACGATCGGGCTGCCGTCCATCGCCGGGAATGCGCCGAGGCCCTTGCCGTTCACCTGGTGGCAGGCCGCGCAGTTCGCCTTGTAGACTTCCTCGCCGTGCGCGACGAGTTCGGCCATCGTGTAGACCTTGTTCGGATCGACCGCTGCGCTGGCCAGCTTGGCCTTCTGCGCGGTGACCCACTTCGCGTAGTCGTCGTCCGACAGGACTTCGACCACGACCGGCATGTACGCGTGTTCCTTGCCGCACAGCTCGGTACAGAAACCGCGGAACGTGCCGACCTTGTCGGCCTTGAACCACGTGTCGCGCACGAAGCCGGGGATCGCATCCTGCTTCACGCCGAACGCGGGCACGTACCACGAGTGGACGACGTCGTTCGCGGTCGTGATGATGCGGATCTTCTTGTTGACCGGCACGACGAGCGGGTTGTCGACTTCCTGCAGATAGGTGTCGGTGATCGGCTTCTTGCCCATCACTTCGTCGCGCGGGGTGGTCAGCGTCGACAGGAAGCCGATGCCCTCGCCCGGGCCCTTCACGTAGTCGTAGCCCCACTTCCACTGGTAGCCGGTGACCTTGATCGTGAGATCGGCGTTCGTCGTGTCCTTCATCGCGACGACGGCCTTCGTCGCCGGCAGCGCCATCAGCACGACGATGACGAACGGCACGATCGTCCAGATGATCTCGACGGTCGTGCTTTCATGGAAATTGGCGGCCTTGTGGCCCTTGGATTTGCGGTGCGCGAAGATCGAATAGAACATCACGCCGAACACGCCGACGAAGATCACCGTACACAGGATCAGCATCATCGTGTGGAGATCGTAGAGCTCCTCGGCGATCTTCGTGACAGGCGGCTGAAAGTTGATCTCGTTGACACGGGGGCCGCCCGGGCTATCACCGACCGCCAGGGCCGCACCGGCAAAGAGCAATCCGCTGCATGCCAGCACGCCCGCGAGGGCTCGCTTGATTGTTTTCATAGCATCCTTACCCAAAATTTCCATTCAAACCCTCCCCCGTCGCAAGCCGCCGGCCTGTTCCGGCCGATGACTGCGCCTCGTCAGCCGCAGCGCCTGAGCGACACGCGCAGTTCGTCGGCGAACTGCGCGCGCTTGTACTGCGCGAGATGCTGCCCGATTACGACGGTCTGCCCGCGCGATACCAGCCGAATCGGATCGCGTGGCGTCGCACCCGGCTCGACCCGCACCCAGCGCGGGTTGAATTCGATCTGCGTGAGCCGCTCCGCATCCATCCGCTCGATCACGAGCCGGTGCGGAAACAGCCTGATGCGCTCGTAATCGACCGCATGACGAGCATAGATCGCAAATGCGACACCCACCGCCAGCAACTCGATGCCGGTGAAGGGCATGACGAGCCAGGCCCCTCTCCACATCAGCAACGCCGCGATCGCCAGCGAGAAGCCCGCGAGCGACGCGTAAAACAGCACGAACTGGCGTGGCGACACCGAACAGTTGCGTTTCATCAGCCAGTCTTCGAGGACCGGTTCGCCGTTCGCCGTCTCCGCCAAAACGCTCGCTGCTTCCATCGCCGCCTCACGCGAATGGCATGCGATGCATGCCTGCATCGGACTCGTCGCCCCGTATTGCGGGGACCCCGGGACGACAAGCTGACGCATTATAGGCGGGTTCAATGGCATCCACAAGCAAGCGCCTATCGCCCGCCAAGCCAAGCGCGACAAGCTTTCCGGCCGTTTTTGCCGCCAATTCGACCCCGCTTTGCGCCGCTAATTTCAGACATAACAAAACCCCTCTTTACCGCTTTACCGATTCTTCGGACGCCCCTTGCCGATGTCCTCGATGCGCACGATCCCGTGCCCTTCCGCGGTCGTGCGCGGCACGGCCTTCCACGCGTGGCCGTAGATCACCTCGAAGGTGAGCGGAATCGTGCCGTCCTCGCGCCGGCGCGCGTCCAGCGCGTCGCCGAGCGCCGCGCGAAAGCGCCGCGTCGCGTGCTGCGGCGCCGTGCGCTCGAACGGATAGGCGCCCCAACGGCGCACGTCGGCCAGCAGGGAATCGGGGGTCTTGTAGGTGACGGTCAGCACTTCCTGGTCCATCACCGGAATCTCGAAGCCGCTCTCGACGAGCATGTCGCCGAGGTCGTGCATGTCGACGAAATCGATCACGCGCGCGGCGGGCGGCGCGATGCCGAGCGCCGCTTCGGCGTCCACGCAGGCCGCGCGCAGCTCGCGCAGCGTGTCGGGGCCGAGCGTGCTGAACATCAGCAGGCCGTTTACGCGCAGCACGCGCTGCCATTCGGGAAAGACGGTATCGGGACGCGAATGCCAGTGGAGCGCGAGATTCGACCAGATCAGGTCGAACGCGCCGCCCGGGAACGGCAGCGCGGCGAAATCGGCCTGCGCGACGCGCGGGCCGCGCTGGCCCAGCGCCCGGCCGAGCGACGCCGGCAGCCAGCGGCGCCAGGTGGTCTGCTCGACCTCGCGCTGACCGGCCCGCGCGAGCATCGCGCCGGACAGGTCCACGCCGAACACCGGCGCTTCCGGAAAGCGCGCGCGCAGCGCCGGCAGGTCGTCGCCCGGGCCGCAGCCCGCATCGAGCACGGCCGCGGGGCTCACCTTGATGTATTCGAGGCGCTCGTTCATCCGCTGCGCGATCTCGCGCGGCAGGAACGCAACCGCATCGAACGTGGCGGCACGGCGATCGAAGATCCGCCGCAGGCGCCTGGTGTCATTGGCCGGACGGCCGGTTGAAGTCGAAGCTGGGGACATGTCGGGCACACTGGCGAAGAGCCCGAAGTATACTCGCTCGCCTCGCAAGCTTCATTGAGGCGGCGTGCCAGGAGTGTTGCGATGGTCCGAGTTTCCGCCGAGCGCACGTTGCGCGTCGTTTTGTCGCAGGTTCGAACGCTGGCCGGGCGCGTTGCCGCGGCCACGTTGCCGAATCGCTGCGCGCTGTGCGGCAATTTGTCACACGCGGTGATTTGCGGCGCCTGCGATGCCGCGTACTGGAATGAAGCGCGGCTGCGCTGCGAGGTCTGCGCGGTGCCGCTCGGCGTCGGGCACGCGCGGTCACGCGGCGGCAGTCGCAGCGGCGCCGCCCGCGCGGCCGCGTACCGGTGCGAAACGTGCCGCACCGAACCGCCGCCGTTCGATGCCACGCTCGCGCTCGCCGATTACCGCGCGCCGCTCGACGGGCTCGCGCGCGGGCTGAAGTTTCATGCGCGGCTCGCGCTCGGCGGCGAATTCGCGGCGCGGCTCGCACGGCTGGCCGACGACACGCGCGGCGCGAGCGGCTTCGACCTCGTCGCGCCGGTGCCGCTGTCGCACCGGCGGCTCGTCGCGCGCGGCTACAACCAGGCATGGGCGATCGCGCGTCCGCTCGCGCGCCGGCTCGGCGTGCCGGCGGACGCGGCCTTGCTCGCGCGCGTCGCCGACACCGCGCCGCAGTCGCGGCTCGACCGGCACGCGCGGCGCGACAACGTGATGGCGGCTTTCGCGGTGGCAGGCGGCGTCGCCGGCCGCCACATCGCGCTCGTCGACGACGTGATGACGTCCGGCGCGACGCTCGCGGCGGCCGCGCAGGCGCTGAAGGCGGCGGGCGCGGCGCGCGTGACGAATCTGGTTGCGCTGCGCACCGCCAGGGATTAATTAGAGAGAGGCCGGCACGCCCGCGTGCGGCCGTCACGAACCGGCCGGCCGGATGCACGCGCGCGTTGCGCCGCTCCGGCCGCCCCAGCCAAACCGAAACATGTTCAACGTCGTCCTCGTCGCCCCCGAAATTCCGCCGAACACCGGCAACGTGATCCGCCTGTGCGCGAACACCGGCGCGCACCTGCACCTGATCGAGCCGCTCGGCTTTCCGCTCGACGACGCGCGGATGCGCCGCGCCGGCCTCGACTATCACGAGTATGCGCAGATGCGCGTGCACCGCGACTGGGACGCGTTCGTCGCGTCCGAAGCGCCCGATCCCGCGCGGATGTTCGCGTTCACGACGCGCGGCTCGGGCCGCTTCCACGACCACGCGTTCCTGCCCGGCGACTGGTTCGTGTTCGGCTCGGAAACGCGCGGCCTGCCGGCCGAGCTGCTCGAACGCTTCCCGAACGAACAGCGCGTGCGGCTGCCGATGCGGCCGGACAACCGCAGCCTGAACCTGTCGAACACGGTCGCGGTGGTCGTGTTCGAGGCGTGGCGTCAGGCCGGCTTCGAAGGCGGCGCCTGACGCGCGCCGGAGGCGACCCGCGGCGCGCAACGCGTCAGGTTCGCGCGAGCCGCGCGCGGTACAGGTCGTAAATGTCGGGGGAAAAGCACGCGAACACCACGCGTGCGAGGCTCGGTGCCTGCGCCAGCATTTCGGCGACGGTGCCGACCGCGATGTCGACGGCCTCTTGCGCCGGATAGCGGTAGATACCGCAACTGATCGCCGGAAACGCGATCGACGTCGCGGCGACTTCCTCGGCCAGCTCGATCGCGCGCCGGTAGCACGACGCGAGCAGGTCGGCCTCGCCGCGCGCCCCGCCGTACCAGACCGGCCCGACCGCATGGATCACATAGCGCGCCGGTAACCCGTGGCCGCGCGTGAGCTTCGCGTCGCCGGTGTCGCAGCCGCCGAGCGTGCGGCACTCGGCGAGCAGGCCGGGGCCGGCCGCGCGGTGGATCGCGCCGTCGACGCCGCCCCCGCCGAGCAGCGAGCCGTTCGCCGCGTTGACGATCGCATCGACGTCGAGCGTCGTGATGTCGACGAGTTGCGCATCGAGCGTGGTGGAATGGATCTGCAGCATGACAACCTCGCGGAACGCCGGAGACTGTTCAAGCGTAGTCCGCTTTGGCGCCGCGCGCCCGGCGCAACCGTGCCGGGCGGCGCCAGCCGTACTACTCGGCGCGCGCGTCGCGCCGCAGCAAGCCGCTGACGGCGTCGCGCGGCGCGATCCCGTCGAACAGCACGCCGCACACGGCTTGCGTGATCGGCATGTCGATCGACTGCGCGTGCGCGAGCGCCAGCACGGCCTGCGCGCAGCGCACGCCTTCGGCCACGTGGCCGAGCGCGCCGAGGATGTCGTTCAGCGTGCGGCCGGCCGCCAGTTGCAGGCCGACCGTGCGGTTGCGCGACAGGTCGCCCGTCGCGGTGAGGATCAGGTCGCCGAGGCCCGTGAGGCCCGTGAAGGTTTCCGCGCGGCCGCCGAGCACCACGCCGAGCCGCGACATTTCGGCGAGGCCGCGCGTGATCAGCGCGGCGCGCGCGTTCAGCCCGAGGCCGAGGCCGTCGGAAATGCCCGTCGCGATCGCCAGCACGTTCTTCACCGCGCCGCCGACCTCGACGCCGACCACGTCGTCGCCCGTATAGATCCGCATCGCGCCGTGATGGAACGCGGCGAGCGTACGCTCGCGGCATTCGGCCGACGCGCTCGCCACCGTCAACGCGACGGGCAGCGACTGTCCGACCTCGCGCGCGAAACTCGGGCCCGACAGCACGCCGTTGCTCTGCTGTTCGGGCAGCTCGGCCGCGATCACCTGATGCGGCAGCAGATGCGTGTCGGCCTCGAAGCCCTTGCAGACCCAGACGACGTGCGCGGGCACGCAGCCCGCGTCGCGCATCGCGTGACACAGCGTGCGCAGCCCGGCCACCGGCGCGGCGATCACGCACAGCGCGTCGTCCGCGGCGCCATGCGCGAGCGCGGCGCCGAGATCGGCGTCGTAGCGCAGCGCGTCAGGCAGCGCAATGCCGTCCAGATAGCGGGAATTTTCGTGCCGGGCCTGCAGCCCGGCGATGAGCGCGGCGTCGCGCGCCCACAGAAGCGTATCGTGCCGCGCGGCCAGATGGCCCGCGAGCGCGGTGCCCCATGCACCGGCGCCGAGAACGGCTACTTTCATACCCAGCACCGGTCCGAGCGCAACGTCAGTTCAGCGTCGTGCCATTCGGCGCGCCGTTCGGTGCGCCTGCCGCACCGGCCTGCTGCTGAAGCTGCGCGAGACGCTGCTCGTACAGCGCCTGGAAGTTGATTTCCGCGAGGTGAATCGGCGGGAAACCGGCGCGCGTGATCGCGTCGGCGATGTTCGAACGCAGGTACGGGAACAGGATCGTCGGGCACGCGATGCCGACGAGCGGGTCGAGCTGTTCGTCCGGAATGTTGCGGATGTCGAAAATGCCGGCCTGCTTCGCTTCGATCAGGAACGCGACCTTGTCCTTCACCTTCGCGGTGACGGTACCCGACACGACGACTTCGAACACGCTTTCCGCGAGGCGGTCGGCCTTGACGTCGACTTCGACTTCAACCGACGGCATGTCCTGCTCGAGGAAGATCGCCGGCGAATTCGGCTGCTCGAGCGACATATCCTTCAGGTAGACGCGCTGGATGTTGAAGAACGGTTGGTTTTCGACGTCGGACATGGTGTTTCCCTAAAAGTGGTGACGGGGCGGCCCGGCTGTGCGCCGGCCGCCACGGATGAATCCTGCGCGCCCAAGCCGCGGCGCGGCCGGCGGCCATTCTGCCCTAATCAGGCCGCTTGCAGAAGCGGCACGAGGCCGCCTTCGCGGTCGAGCTTCGACAGATCGTCGTAGCCGCCGACGTGCGTGTCGCCGATGTAGATCTGCGGCACCGTGCGGCGCCCCGTGCGCGTCATCATTTCGTCGCGGCGGGCCGGATCGCGATCGATCAGCACCTTCTCGATCTGCTCGACGCCGCGCAGCTTCAGCAGGCGCTCGGCCTGCATGCAATACGGACACACCTGCGTGCTGTACATCAAAACCTTGTTCACTTCGCCACTCCTTGTTTGACGACCGGCATCCCGGCCTGCTGCCAGGCGGCCACGCCGCCCTCGAGCACGTGCACCTCGGCGTAACCCGCCGCCTCGACCTCGCGCGCCGCCTTCTGCGACTGCTGGCCGTTCTGGCAGACGAGCAGCACCGGGGTGCTCTTGTTCTTCGCGACCTGCGCAATTTTCGCGCCGATCTCGCCCGCCGCGACCTGACGCGCCGACGGCAGGTGGCCGGCGGCGAAATCGGAGGCCGCGCGCACGTCGATCACGACCGCGTTGCGACGGTTGATGAGCTGCGTCGCCTCCGCGGCAGACAGGCCGCCGCGGCCGCGGCGTAGGGCCGGCCACGCCAGCAGGCCGCCGGAAACCACCAGGATCGCGATAAGGGCCAGGTTCGTGTAATTGGTAAAGAACGTCACGGAATGCCGCCGGAAAAAGAGAAATCGGATGAGGACAATCCCGCCATTATAAAATAACCGTCTTGCGCGATGTCGGGCCCCGGTCGGGTCCCGTGCGACGCGCCCCGCTTCCCTTCACTACCGACCGCAAGATCCATGTACAAACTCGTTCTCATCCGCCACGGCGAATCGACGTGGAACAAGGAAAACCGCTTCACCGGCTGGGTCGACGTCGACCTGACCGAACAGGGTCGCAACGAGGCCTACCAGGCCGGCGAACTGCTCAAGGAGGCCGGCTACACGTTCGACATCGCGTACACGTCGGTGCTCAAGCGCGCGATCCGCACGCTGTGGCACGTGCAGGACAAGATGGACCTGATGTACCTGCCGGTCGTTCACTCGTGGCGCCTGAACGAGCGCCACTACGGCGCGCTGTCGGGCCTGAACAAGGCGGAAACGGCCGCGAAGTTCGGCGACGAGCAGGTGCTCGTGTGGCGCCGCAGCTACGACACGCCGCCGCCCGCGCTCGAGCCGACCGACGAGCGCGCGCCGTTCAACGATCCGCGCTACGCGAAGGTGCCGCGCGAACAGCTGCCGCTCACCGAATGCCTGAAGGACACGGTCGCGCGCGTGCTGCCGCTGTGGAACGAGTCGATCGCGCCGGCCGTCCGTGCGGGCAAGCAGGTGCTGATCGCCGCGCACGGCAACTCGCTGCGCGCGTTGATCAAGTACCTCGACGGCATCTCGGACAGCGACATCGTCGGCCTGAACATCCCGAACGGCGTGCCGCTCGTGTATGAACTCGACGAGCACCTGAAGCCGATCAAGCACTACTACCTCGGCGACGCGGACGCGATCGCGCAGGCGCAGGCCGCCGTCGCGAAGCAGGGCAAGGCGGGCTGACGCCCGGCGCGGCGGGGCAGGCCGCGTTCCGGCGCGGCGTGCCCGGCTCCGGGCCCCGGCCTCGACCCGCACGCCGCGCGAACCTTCGCGGCCCTGCTGCGGTCGAATCCGCTTTCGAACCCCGCAGCGCGCCCGGCGGCGCCCCGGCCGGGCCCTCAGCGGCCGCTTCGACGCTTTTCGCGCCGTTCCACTGAGTAATCGGACGAACAGTTATACTTGTCCGCTACATCCCCGCTACCGCCACGCGCTTCCCGACCGCACCAGACTCTCTATGCGAATGAATTTGAAGAACATCGGCCTGATTGCCGCGGGCCTCGCCACGGGCGTGTTCGCCACGCTGCAGGTTTCCGCATCGGCCGAGCAGACCGCCACGGCGCCGCTTCCCCTCGACCAGCTCCGCCTGTTCGCGGAAGTATTCGGGCAGATCAAGCGCGAGTACGTCGAACCGGTCGACGACAAGAAGCTGCTGACGGCCGCGATCAAGGGCATGGTGTCGAGCCTCGATCCGCACTCGTCGTTCCTCGACAAGACCGACTACGACGAGCTGCAGGAGCAGACGAAGGGCCGCTTCGCGGGCCTCGGCATCGAGATCTCGCAGGAAGACGGCCTCGTCAAGGTGATCTCGCCGATCGAGGATACCCCCGCGTTCCGCGCCGGCATCCGTCCGGGCGACCTGATCACGCGCATCAACGACAAGCCGGTGCGCGGCATGACGCTCGACAAGGCCGTCAAGCAGATGCGCGGCGAGCCGGGCACCAAGGTCACGCTGACGATCTTCCGCAAGAGCGACGACCGCACGTTCCCGGTCACCGTCACGCGCGCGATCATCAAGGTCCAGAGCGTGAAGATGAAGATGCTCGATCCGGGCTATGCGTATGTCCGCATCACGAGCTTCCAGGAGCGCACGACGCCCGATCTCGCGCAGAAGCTGCAGGACATCGCGCGCCAGCAGCCGAACCTGAAGGGCCTGATCCTCGACCTGCGCAACAACGGCGGCGGCCTGCTGCAGAGCGCGGTCGGCGTGGCCGGCGCGTTCCTGCCGCCCGACTCGGTCGTCGTGTCGACCAACGGCCAGATCCCCGATTCGAAGCAGGTCTACCGCGATACGTACGACAACTATCGCCTGCCGTCCTTCGACGGCGATCCGCTGAAGAACCTGCCGCCGGTCTTCAAGACCGTGCCGATGATCGTGCTGACGAACGCGTATTCGGCGTCCGCGTCGGAAATCGTCGCCGGTGCGCTGCAGGATTCGAAGCGCGCGCAGATCATGGGCAAGACGACGTTCGGCAAGGGTTCGGTGCAGACGGTCCGCCCGATGACGGCCGACACCGCGCTGCGCCTGACCACCGCGTACTACTACACGCCGAGCGGCCGTTCGATCCAGAACAAGGGCATCACGCCGGACGTGCCGGTCGATCAGTACGCGGACGGCGATCCGGACGACGTGCTCGTGACGCGCGAGGTCGACTACACGAACCACCTTGCGAACACGCAGGATCCGAACGAGAAGAAGGAACAGGAAGAGCGCGAGCAGCGCCGGCTGGATCAACTGCGCATTCTCGAGGAGCAGAACGACAAGAAGACGCCGGAGCAGCGCCAGAAGGATCGCGATCGCAAGCCGATCGAGTTCGGCAGCGCCGACGACTTCATGATGCAGCAGGCGCTCAACAAGCTCGAAGGCAAGCCGGTCCAGGCATCGAAGTCGCTGCTCGCCGAGAGCACGACGAAGGGCCCGGCCGCCAAGGCTGCCACGGCGGCGAAGGCATCGGGCGCGAGCGCCGCGAAGCCGGCTACCGCACCGAAGCCCGCGTCGGCGCCGCAGTAAGCGCCGGGCGGCATCCAACGGGCCATCGCGGGAAGACCGCGATGGCCCGTTTTTCATGCGCGCCTAAAATAACGAACGTCCGCCCGCCTCGCTCACGATTCCCCATGAACGACGATCAACTCCTTCGCTACTCCCGCCACATCCTCGTCGACGAAATCGGCATCGAGGCTCAGCAGCGCTTTCTCGATGCGCATGCGATCGTCGTCGGCGCGGGCGGCCTCGGCTCGCCCGCCGCGATGTATCTCGCGGCCTCGGGGGTCGGCACGCTCACGCTCGTCGACGCCGATACGGTCGACCTCACGAACCTGCAGCGGCAGATCCTGCACGTGACGGCGTCGGTCGGCCGCAGCAAGGTCGAATCGGGGCGCGACACGCTCGCGCAACTGAACCCCGAGGTGACGGTGAACGCGGTCGCGGCGCGCGTCGACGATGCGTGGCTCGACACGCACGTGCCGCACGCGAGCGTCGTGCTCGACTGCACCGACAACTTCGCGACGCGGCACGCGATCAACCGCGCGTGCGTCGCGCACGGCGTGCCGCTCGTGTCGGGCGCCGCGCTGCGCTTCGACGGCCAGATCAGCACGTTCGACTTCCGCGACGCTGCCGCGCCCTGCTATGCGTGCGTGTTCCCGGAAGACCAGCCGTTCGAGGAAGTCGCGTGTTCGACGATGGGCGTGTTCGCGCCGACCGTCGGGATCATCGGCGCGATGCAGGCGGCCGAGGCGCTGCGCGTGATCGGCGGCATCGGCAAGACGCTCAGCGGACGGCTGATGATGCTCGATTCGCTGCGGATGGAATGGACGACGATGAAGATCGCGCGCCAGGCCGACTGCCCCGTGTGCGGGGGCCGGCACTGACGCGCGACGGGCATGCGCCGGACCGCACAGGCGTGACACTTCGCTACCGTTAGGTTAGCGGCGGCAAGAACGCCTAAGCAGCCGCATCCGCCCGCGGCTCCGCGACCGACAGCCGCTGCAGCGCGGCCTGCACTTCTTCGGGCTCGAACGCCGCCAGCACGTCGGCCGTCGGCTTCTCGAGCGCCTTCAGGTGCGCGCGCAGGATCTCCTGCTTCACGACGAGCAACTGGCTCGGGTGCATCGAGAACTCGGTGAGCCCCATCCCGAGCAACAGGCGCGTGAGCGCCGGATCACCGGCCATTTCCCCGCACACCGACACCGACACGCCCGCGCGCTTCGCTTCGCGCAGCGTATAGGCGATCAGGTGCAACACCGCCGGATGCAGCGGATCGTACAGGTGCGCGACCGCGTTGTCGGCGCGATCGATCGCGAGCGTGTACTGGATCAGGTCGTTCGTGCCGATCGACAGGAAATCGAAGCGCTTCAGGAACAGCGGCAGCGCGATCGCCGCGGCCGGGATCTCGATCATCGCGCCGAGACGCACGTTCGGATCGTACGCAAGCCCCGCGTCGTCGAGCTGGCGCTTCGCCTCGCGGATCAGATCGAGCGTCTGGTCGATCTCCTGCGCGTGCGCGAGCATCGGGATCAGGATCTTCACCTGGCCGAACACGGACGCGCGCAGGATCGCGCGCAACTGCGTGAGGAACATCTGCGGCTCGGACAGGCTCCAGCGGATCGCGCGCAGCCCGAGCGCCGGGTTCGGCGCCGTTTCGTAGCCTTCTTCGAGCGCCTCGAGCGGTTTGTCGGCGCCGACGTCGATCGTGCGGATCGTCACCGGCATGCCCTTCATCCATTCGACGGCCCGCTTGTACGCGGCGAACTGCTCCTCCTCTTCCGGCATCTGCTTCTGATGCATGAACAGGAACTCGGAGCGGAACAGGCCGACGCCGACCGCGCCGGCCTCGACGGCCGCCTTCGCGTCGTCGGGCAGCTCGATGTTCGCGTACAGGTCGATCTTCGTGCCGCACAGCGTTTGCGTCGGCGAGAACTTCAGGCGCTGCAGCTTGCGTTGCTCCAGCAGCTTCTCGGACTGGCGGTACGAATATTCCTCGAGGACGATCGGCGCCGGATCGACGATCACGATGCCCTGGTCGCCGTCGACGATGATCAGGTCGTCCTGGCGGATCAGCGAACTCGCATGCTGCACGCCGACCGCGGCCGGAATGCCGAGGCTGCGCGCGACGATCGCCGTGTGCGACGTGCGCCCGCCGAGATCGGTGACGAACGCCTGGAACGACTGCGTCTTGAACTGCATCATGTCGGCCGGCGCGATGTCGTGCGCGACCACGATCATCTCGTTCGTGCCGTTCCGGGCCGCGCGGTCGAGCGCCTGCGACGCGGACGGCGCGCCGGCGAGCGCCTTCAGCACGCGCTCGACCACCTGCTCGATGTCGGCCTTGCGCTCGCGCAGGTATTCGTCCTCGATGTCGTCGAAGTGGCGCGTGAGCAGTTCGAGCTGCTCGGTCAGCGCCCATTCGACGTTGTAGCGGCGCGTGCGGATCAGGTCGATGGTTTCCTGCACGAGCATCTCGTCGCTCAGGATCATCGTGTGGACGTCGATGAATGCGCCGACTTCGCTCGGCGTGTCGTCGGTCAGGTCGGCGCGCAGCGCTTCGAGCTCGCGACGGACGACGTCGAGCGCCGTGCGGAATCGCTCCACTTCGGCGTCGGTCTGGTTGGCCTCGATCAGGTAATGGGCGACGTCGAGCGCCGCCGGCGCGATCAGATACGCTCGCCCGATCGCGATACCTCGTGAGACGGGAATGCCTTGCAGCGTGAAGGACACGCGCACCTCCTCTGTACAAGTAAAGCCGCGGCACACTGCTGCGATGCGCTTATGACCCCGGTTAGCGATTATAAATTCCGCGACTCCCTGCTGACTGCATGCAGCGCAGCATTGCGCATTTCGCATCAATGCTTCCGACGAAAAAAATGCCGCGACATCCGCGGCATTCTGGCTGGAAACGGCAACGATCGCGCGCAGCGCTCACTGGCCTTCGCCGAACTTGTCGGCGATCAGCTTCAGCAGCGCATCCATCGCTTCCCGCTCGTCGGGCCCTTCGGTCTCGATCGTCACGGTGCTGCCGATGCCGGCCGCCAGCATCATCACGCCCATGATGCTCTTCGCGTTGATCTTGCGCCCGTTGCGTGTCATCCAGACTTCCGACTGGAAGTTGCCGGCCAGTTGCGTAAGCTTGGCCGATGCGCGCGCATGGAGCCCCAATTTATTGACGATGGTGGTTTCTTGTTGAAGCATGATTCTCGGTCGGGTCGGTCGGGACCGCCGGCGGCGCGCGCAGGCGGGTCGGTCTAAAACGAAAAACGCAGGCTCAGTGCGATTCGGTGCGCGGCTGCGGTTCGGGCGGAATCGGCGCGCACTGGCCGCAGCCGGTTTCGCTCGGCGGCGGCGGCGTGCCGGACGACACCTCGTGGACGCCCTTCGCGCCGCCGGACAGCGCCTTGTCGACCAGCTTGTCGAGCGGCACGGTGCGGTAGCAGACGGCCCGCACGAGCATCGGCAGGTTCACGCCGGCCAGCACGCGCACGTTGTCGAGCTTCGCGAGCTGGCCCGCGATGTTCGCGGGCGTCGCGCCGTACATGTCGGTCAGCACGACCACGCCGTTGTCTTCGCGCAGCCGCGCGAGTTCCGCGTGCGCGAACGCCATCACCTGGGACGGATCGCTGTCGGCCATCACGTCGATACAGCCGATGCGGGCGGGCACGCCGCCGTAGATGTGCGCGATGCAGTCCCGCAGCGCGGTGGCGAGCGGCGCGTGCGCGATGATCAGGATCCCGGCCATGTCAGATCGCTCCCGGCCGCCCCTGGCGGGCCGATACCCCGCGGCGGGGCAATGAGCGTAGCGAGTATGGGGAACGTTTCATGTTCAGCCTTGCAACAGTGTCGGCCCGACCGCCGGGCCTTCGGTGCGCCGATCACGGCACCGGGCAAGCGGGCATTGTAGCAGGCCGGTCAAGCCGCTCCGGCGACGGGGGACCTGCGCGGCCGCCGCCGGGGTTGCGCGGGAGGCGGCCTACGCGGCCGCCCGCTCCAGCGCGTCGATGAACATCGCTGCGACGTCGAAGCCCGTCTGCTCCATGATCTCGCGGAAGCACGTCGGGCTCGTGACGTTCACCTCGGTCAGCCAGTCGCCGATCGCGTCGAGGCCGACCAGCAGCAGCCCGCGCGACGCCAGCACGGGCCCGAGCGTCGCGGCGATCTCGCGATCGCGGGCCGTCAGCGGCTGCGCGACGCCGAGCCCGCCCGCGGCGAGATTGCCGCGCACCTCGCTGCCCTGCGGAATCCGCGCGAGCGAATACGGCACCGGCTCGCCGCCGATCAGCAGGATGCGCTTGTCGCCGGCCTTGATCTCGGGAATGAACTTCTGCGCCATCACCGAGCGCGTGCCGTCGTGGCTCAGCATCTCGACGATCGAACCGAGGTTCATGCCGTCCGGCTTCACGCGGAACACGCCCATCCCGCCCATCCCGTCGAGCGGCTTCAGGATCACGTCGCCGTGCTCGGCGTGGAACGCGCGCAGACGCTTCGCGTCGCGCGTGACGAGCGTCGGCGCGACGAACTGCGGAAACTCGCCGATCGCGAGCTTCTCCGAATGATCGCGGATCGACTGCGCCTTGTTGAACACGCGTGCGCCGGCGCGCTCGGCCAGCTCGAGCAGCCACGTCGACGTCACGTATTCCATGTCGAACGGCGGATCCTTGCGCATCAGCACCGCGCCGAACGATTCGAGACGGCGCGCGTCGACCGGGCCCGCTTCGAACCAGGTGTCGCGATGCAGATCGTCCAGTTCGCCGACGAACGTGATGCGCCGCACGTCGGCCTCGACGGCCGAGCCCGTCCACGCGAGGTGGCGCGGTTCGCACGCGTACACCGCATGCCCGCGCCGGGCGGCCTCCGCCATCATCGCGTAGGTCGAATCCTTGTAGATCTTGAAATGATCGAGCGGGTCGGCGATAAAAAGAATGTCCATGCGGGTCCTGTACGTAGCGAAGGTCCGTTACACCTGGATGGCTTCGGGGTCGGTCTTTTCGAGTTCGATCGACGACGCGATCAGCGACAGCCGCGCGACGACGCCGTACATGTAGAAACGGTTCGGCGGCGCGGCGCCCGGCTTCGCGCCTGCATCCGGCAGCGCGGTGTGCTCGAAGCCGAGCGGCACGTAGTGCATGCCGGGCGCGTTCAGGTTCTGGTCGCGCTCGCGGCCGCCGTGCGTGCGGTAGAAGCCGCCGACCACGTAGCGGTCGATCATGTACACGACCGGCTCGGCCACTTCGTCGCCGACGCGCTCGAACGTGTAGACGCCTTCCTGCACGATCACGTCGCGCACCGCGAGGCCGGCCTTCGATTCGGCCATCTGCGCGCGCTCGGCCTTCGTCATGCGGCCGATCTCGGCCGCGTCGTGCACGGTCATCACGCCGCGGCCCGCGGTGCCCGCGTCGGCCTTCACGACGACGTACGGCTTCTCGCTGATCCCGTATTCGCGATACTTGCGCGCGATCTTCTTCAGCACGCCGTCGATCGCGTCGGCGAGCGCCTGCTCGCCTTCATGCGCCTGCCAGTCGACGCCTTCCACGTGCGCGAAATACGGATTCACCATCCACGGATCGACGCCGACCATCTTCGCGAACTTCTTCGCGACGTCGTCGTAGCACGCGAAGTGCGTCGACTTGCGGCGCACGGCCCAGCCCGCGTGCAGCGGCGGCAGCAGGTATTGCTCGTGCAGGTTCTCCAGCACGGCCGGGATGCCGGCCGACAGGTCGTTGTTCAGCAGGATCGAGCACGGATCGAAATTCTTCAGGCCGAGACGGCGCTGCGAACGCTCGAGCGGCTCGAGCACGATCTTCTGGCCGTCGGCCAGCGTGATCGGCGTCATGTCGGTGATGCTCGGGTCGAGCGAGCCGAAGCGCACGTTCAGGCCGGCCTGGCGCATGATCGTCGCGAGGCGCGCGACGTTTTCCAGGTAGAACGCGTTGCGGGTCGGCAGCTCGGGAATCACGAGCAGATTCTTCGCGTCCGGGCAGATCTTCTCGATCGCGGCCATCGCGGCCTGCACGGCGAGCGGCAGCACTTCGGACGGCAGATTGTTGAACGCGCCGGGAAACAGGTTCGCGTCGACGGGCGCCAGCTTGAAGCCGGCATTGCGCAGGTCCACCGAACAATAGAACGGCGGGGTGTGTTCCTGCCATTCGAGCCTGAACCAGCGTTCGATCGCAGGCGTCGCGTCGAGGATCTTCTGCTCGAGTTCGAGCAGCGGACCGTTCAACGCGGTAACGAGGTGGGGAACCATGAATCACTCGCGAGCGGGAGAATGAAGATTGTAGAGCAATTGCCTTGCCCATTTGGGGATTGTTCCCGGCTTCACAAGGATATGGAGGAAGTTTTCGGCTATTGACCTGATAGCGTGAAGGGTTATCCGCTACGGCAGCGGGTGGCAGGAGAAAAAAAACCCGCCGGGTGGGCGGGTCGAAGTCGCTGCGCTCATTCGGTGCGGGCGCCGTCGTCGCGGCGGCCCGCCATTGATTCGTGTGAGTTATTCCACGTGCTCGCCGTGCAGGATCACGTCGAGACCTTCGCGCTCTTCCTCTTCGGTCACGCGCAGGCCGATCGTCAGGTCGATCAGCTTCAGCAGCACGAAGCTCAGCACGCCGCTGTAGACCAGCGTGATCAGCACGCCCTTCGCCTGCAGCAGCAGGCTGCCGTCGAAGCCGCCGATGTCCTTGACCGCGAATACGCCGGTCAGCAATGCGCCGAGAATCCCGCCGATGCCGTGCACGCCGAACGCGTCGAGCGAATCGTCGTAGCCGAGCTTCGACTTGAGCCAGGTGGCCGACCAGAAGCAGATCACGCCCGCCGCGATACCGATCACGAGCGCGCCCGCCACGCCGACGAAGCCGGCTGCCGGCGTGATCGCCACGAGACCCGCGACCGCGCCCGACACGATGCCGAGCACCGACGGCTTGCCCTTCGCGATCCACTCGGCGAACATCCAGCCGAGCGCCGCGCAGGCGGTGGCGACTTGCGTCGTCAGCATCGCGAAGCCGGCACGGCCGTCGGCCGCAACCGCCGAACCCGCGTTGAAGCCGAACCAGCCGACCCACAGCATCGAGCCGCCGATCATCGTCAGCACCAGGTTGTGCGGCGCCATCGATTCACGGCCGTAGCCGACGCGCTTGCCGAGCACCAGGCACGACACGAGGCCCGCGATACCGGCGTTGATGTGCACCACCGTGCCGCCCGCGAAGTCGAGCACGCCGTCGGCCGACAGCCAGCCGGTCGGTTCCCACACCATGTGCGCGATCGGCACATAGACGATCAGCGACCAGAGCGTCATGAACACGAGCATCGCCGAGAACTTCATCCGGTCGGCGAACGCGCCGCAGATCAGTGCCGGCGTGATGATCGCGAACGTCATCTGGTAGACGAAGTAGACCGATTCCGGAATCGTCGATGCGAGGTGGCTGACGGTCAGCGTGGTCGCCTTGTCGCCCTTGATGTAGTTCATGCCGTGCAGGAACACGCGCGACAGGCCGCCGATGAAGCCGTTGCCCGGCGTGAACGCGAGGCTGTAGCCGACCACCGTCCACAGCACCGTGATCACCGCGGTGATCGCGAAGCTCTGCATCACGGTTGCCAGCACGTTCTTCTTGCGGACCATGCCCGCGTAGAACAGCGCGAGGCCGGGGATCGTCATGAACAGCACGAGCGCGGTGGACGTCAGCATCCACGCGGTGTCGCCCGCGCTGATCTTCGACGAATCGACCGAGAACGGGGCGGTGGGCGCAGCCGGGGCGGCCGGCGCGGACGCGGCGGCGGCAGCCGATGCGTCGGTCGCGCCCGAAGCCGGTGCGGCAGCGGCGGTGGCGGATGCGTCGGCGGCCGGCGCCGAAGCAGGTGCGGCGGCAGCCGATGCGTCGGAAGCGGTGGCGGCGGGCGCGGAAGCCGCCGCGGCGGACGCCGCGTCGTCCGCGAGCGCGGAGCCGACACCGGCCGCGATCAGCGAGCCGGCCATCAGCAGGGACATCAGAAGTTTGCGCATCTTGGGTTTCCTCTTGTCGCTTGTCTTGTCTGTTCTGTTACAGCGCGTCCGCGCCTGTCTCCCCGGTGCGAATCCGGATCACTTGTTCGATCGGCGTGACGAAGATCTTGCCGTCGCCGATCTTGCCCGTGCGCGCGGCCCGCTCGATCGCTTCCACCGCCTGGTCGACGAGATCGTCGGACACGGCCGCCTCGATCTTCATCTTCGGCAGGAAATCGACCACGTATTCGGCGCCGCGGTACAGCTCGGTGTGCCCCTTCTGGCGCCCGAACCCTTTCACCTCCGTCACCGTGATGCCGGAGACGCCAAGCGCCGACAGCGCCTCGCGCGTCTCATCGAGCTTGAACGGCTTGATGATTGCGGTAATGAGTTTCATGAAGTCCTCTCGCTGGGTTGTCCCGTCGAATGAGTTGGAATGTTGTAACGGACTCTCCTCAGCAACTCGCATGCCATGTTGGTCCGAACACCGTCTCGAAGGGCTCCGGAACGGGGTCGTATCCCGCGGTGTAAGGCGCGGAAGCCCGGCCGAATGGCCAACATGGGCCGGTTTGCTGGCGCGGCGAAAGGATCGTTGCTAGAGTGCACGCACGTCCCGGATCGCCGGGCCATTCACCCATGCGGGCGCCATGCCCGGAATTCGCGCCCCGCGCGCACCATTTCCGGTCATGCGTGCATCATGGGCACGTACGCAACTGAAGATGCACAATTTTTGTGCAAGGAAGGGGAATCACATGAAGCAACCCAGCGACGTTTTCAACGATCTGCAGTCGCGCGTCAGCGATTTGCTGAAAAACTCGCCGGCCAAGGACGTCGAGCGCAACGTGAAGGCCATGCTGTCGCAAGGCTTCTCGAAGCTCGATCTCGTCACGCGCGAGGAATTCGACACCCAGGCGCAGGTGCTCGCCCGCACCCGCGTGCGCCTCGAGGAACTCGAAAAGCGCGTCGCGGAACTCGAGCAGAAGCTCGCCGCCCCGCAGGCCTGACGCCCCACCCGGCTGCAAGGTCCGGGCGCGGGCCGCCTCGTGCGGCTCGCGCCCGCCACCTTCCTCCGCGCTTCGTCGTCCGTCGTTCTTCGCTGTACCCTCCGCTCTTCGCTGTTCATCGTTCTTCGCAGCATCCTCCGCTCTTCGCTGTTCGTCGTTCGCAACACCTCGTTCTTTCCCCGCGCCACGCCGGCAAGCGCGCACCGATTTCTCCGATTCCCGCGGCATGCGGCCCGAACGGCCGTCGTCCGCCCGTCATGCAGGAGCCTCGCCATGTCGCTCGCCGTGGTGCGCAGTCGCGCGCCCGCTTCCGGCCGCGCGCCGGACGTCACCGTCGAAGTCCATCTCGCCAACGGATTGCCGTCGTTCTCGATCGTCGGGCTGCCGGATCTCGAAGTCCGCGAAAGCCGCGAGCGCGTGCGCGCCGCGCTGCAGAACTGCGGCTTCGAATTCCCGGTGCGCCGCATCACCGTCAATCTCGCGCCGGCCGACCTGCCGAAGGAATCGGGCCGCTTCGACCTGCCGATCGCGCTCGGCATCCTCGCCGCGAACGGCCAGATCCCGGCCGACGCGCTGACCGGCCGCGAATTCGCGGGCGAGCTGTCGCTGACGGGCGCGCTGCGGCCGATGCGCGGCGCGTTCGCGATGGCGTGCGGCGCCGCGCGGGATTGGCGCGCGGAGGCGTCCGGCGCGGGCCTCGCCAGTGGCGCGGACCTGGATGCCGGCGCCGCGCGCGATTCCACCGCGACGTCGCGTCCGCCCGAGCTGTACCTGCCGCTCGACAGCGCCGCCGAGGCAGCGCTGGTGCCCGGTGTGACCGTATTCGGTGCGCGCGACCTCCCCGCGCTGTGCGCGCACCTCGCCGATGCGCCGGACTGCCGGCTCGCGCCGGTCGCGGCGCCCTGTCTCGACGGCCTGCCTGCGCCCGCCTCGCCCGACCTCGCGGACGTCGTCGGCCAGCGCGGCGCGCGGCGCGCGCTGGAAGTCGCGGCCGCGGGCGGCCATCACATGCTGATGGTCGGCCCGCCCGGAGCCGGCAAGTCGATGCTGGCCGCGCGCCTCGCCGGGCTGCTGCCGCCACTGACCGACGACGAGGCGCTGACCTCGGCCGCGCTGCTGTCCGCAAGCCGGCTCGGCTTCTCGCCCGCGCAGTGGCGCCGCCGCCCGTTCCGTTCGCCGCATCACTCGTCGAGCGCCGCCGCGCTGGTCGGCGGCCGCAATCCGCCGCAGCCGGGCGAAATCACGCTCGCGCACCTCGGCGTGCTGTTTCTCGACGAACTGCCGGAATTCGACCGGCACGTGCTGGAAATGCTGCGCGAGCCGCTCGAAGCCGGCCGCATCACGATCTCGCGCGCGGCCCAGCAGGCCGACTTCCCCGCCGCGTGCCAGTTGATCGCCGCGATGAATCCGTGCCCGTGCGGCTGGCACGGCGATCCGTCCGGGCGCTGCCGCTGCTCGCCGGACGTGGCCGCCCGCTATCTGCGCAAGCTGTCGGGGCCGCTGCTCGACCGCATCGACATCCAGATCGACCTGCCCGCGCTGTCGCCGGCCGAACTCGCGTCGCGCGCGACGGCGCCCGGCGAGCCGAGCGCGGCGGTGGCCGCCCGGGTCGCACACGCACGTGCGCTGCAGCTGGCGCGGCAGGGCAAGACGAATCACATGCTGAGCGGCCGCGAAACCGACGACCTGTGTCGGCCGACCGACGAAGGCGAGCGGTTGCTGCGCGAGGCCGGCGAACGCTTCGGCTGGTCGGCGCGCGCGTATTTCCGCGTGCTGAAAGTCGCGCGGACGATCGCCGATCTGGCCGGCGACCCGCTGCCGACGGCCGCGCAGATCGCCGAGGCGATCCGCTACCGGCGCGCGCTGACGGCGCTGTGAGCGCCTTGGGAGGACAAAATCAGGCTGTCAAGACTTGACTTATGCACAATTCCACTAATCCGGCCCCGCATCGCCGCTCGCCGCGGCCTTTGCCGGACGGAATTCGTATCCCGTTGTTTTGATTGATTTTTCTCAAAGGTCGAACGGGCGACCAAACGGGCCGGAAGGCCGTCCGGCGCGGCTCTGCGGGAAATACGCGACACTTTTCAACAAAGTTATCCACATGTGCTGTGGATAGCCGAAAAACCCTCGCAAAATCCGGCGATTAGCGTCGAAAGCTGCGAATGAACTTTCAGTTGTCGCTGCATGTCAGAGCGCCCTCGCCGGCCGTCGTCAATCGAGTTTGAACGAGCCGAAAAACTGGTCGAGCTGCTCCTGCGCGAGCGGCCCGTCGGCGATCACGACGGCCTGGTACGCGTGCCGGCCGCGCGCGGCAAGCCGCGCGACGATCGTCTTGCGCGCGCGATCGCCGCCGGCGGCAGCCCCCGCGATACGCAGCTCGAGCCCGTTCACCGCGCCGCCGGCCGCGAGCGGCACGGGCACCGACGCCGTCTGCGGCGCGCCTTCGAGGTTGCGCGACAGCCCCGCGCGCAGGAAGTCGAGCGCCGCGCGACGCGTGTCGTCGCGGTCGTCGGGCAGCGTCAGCGTGCCGACCGCGAACACCGCGCCATCGACGTGCGCGGCCTGCATCCGCATCGGCATCGACGTGCCGCCGAGCGCCACCGGCTGTTCCTCGACGGTCGGCTTCGCCGGCAGGTCGATCGTGTAGCCGGCGTCGTTGTGCAGCGTGCGCCAGTCGTACGACGGCGAGCACGCTGCCAGCGTGGCGCTCAGGCAGGCCAGCGCGGCGAAGTGTCGCAGCGGGCGAAAAAGGGGGCGTAACGAATCGATGACTTCCTTCGGCATGGCGTGGATCGCGGCAGGCAAAACGGCCATTATCCGCCGAACCTGACACCCGGGATGTGTGGCCGTCGCCGGTGCGCGCGCCGCATTCGCGCTAAAATGAGCGCGAATTTTCGACGTCGATTTCGACGTCCTTTGCATCGATCCGCGTCATCGACTCCGAGAGCACCAGATGAACACCACGCCTCCCGCCCGCCGCAGTACCGGCCCCGTGCGCTACCTCGTCGCGGCCGCCGTCGTCGCGGCGATCGCCGTCGCCGGCTTCTTCGCGTTCAACGGCAAGTCCAGCGTGCCGGACGCGACCTTCACGCTGCTGTCGGGCCAGAAGGTCTCGACCGGCGGCGACCTGAAGGGCAAGGTCTATCTGGTGAACTTCTGGGCGACGAGCTGCGCGACCTGCATGCAGGAAATGCCGCAGATGGTCGATACCTACAATCGCTTCAAGGGTCAGGGGCTCGAATTCGTCGCGGTCGCGATGAACTACGATCCGCCGATGTACGTCGCGAACTATGCGCAGACGCGCCAGTTGCCGTTCAAGGTCGCGCTCGACGACGGCAGCGTCGCGAAGCAGTTCGGCAACGTGCAGCTCACGCCGACGACCTTCGTCGTCGACAAGGACGGCAAGATCCTGAAGCGCTACGTCGGCGCGCCGCAGTTCGCGGAACTCGACGCGCTGCTCAAGAAGGCGCTCGACGGCAACGCGGCCTGAGCGCCGCCGGATCGGATTCGACGGGGCGCGCACGGCGCCCTCTCGGCAAACAGACGGACCGCATGACCGGGCAACCCGGTTCCGCGGTCCGTTTGCTTTTCAGCGCTCGGTTTCGCCTTTCGCCGACAGCCCGTAACGCTTCATCTTCTCGTACAGCGTCGCCTTGCCGACATGCAGCCGGTCGGCCGTCGCGGCGACCGCGCCGCCCGTCTGGTTCAGCGCCTCGGCGATCACCGCGCGCTCGAACTGCTCGATGCGCTCCTTCAGCGTCTGGTCGTTGTCGGCGTCGTCGCCCGTGCCCGTTTCCTGCGGCATGTCGGCCACGCCGAGCACGAAGCGGTCGGCCGCGTTGCGCAGCTCGCGCACGTTGCCCGGCCAGTCGCGCTGCATCAGGCTCGCGCGCTGCCGGTCGGTCAGCACCGGCGCGGGCCGCCCGTAGCGCACGGCCGCATCGAGCATGAAGTGCTCGAACAGCGGCACGATGTCCTCGCGGCGCTCGGCGAGCGGCGGCAGCGCGATCGTCACGACGTTGAGCCGGTACAGCAGGTCGCGCCGGAACGTGCCGGCCGCGACGAGCTCGCTCATGTCGCCCTTCGCGGCCGCGACCACGCGGCAGTTCACGCGGATCGGCTGGTTCGAGCCGAGCCGCTCGAGCACGCCGTCCTGCAGCACGCGCAGCAGCTTCACCTGCAGCGCGAGCGGCATGCTTTCGATTTCGTCGAGGAACAGCGTGCCGCCGGACGCGTATTCGAGCTTGCCGACGCGCCGCTTCGCCGCGCCGGTGAACGCACCGGGCTCGTAGCCGAACATCTCCGATTCGAACATCGGCTCGGGCAGCGCGCCGCAATTCACCGCGATGAACGGCTTGTCGCGGCGCGGCGACAGCTCGTGCAGGCTGCGCGCGATCAGTTCCTTGCCGGCGCCCGTGTCGCCGTTGATCAGCACCGACGCGTCGGTGGGCGCGACGTTCGCGATCAGCTTGCGCACCTGCTCGATCGCGGGGCTGCGGCCGATGATGCGCGGCGCGACGACGTTCTGCCCGGCCAGCTCGCGCCGCAGCGCGTGGTTCTCGAGCACGAGCTCGCGGCGCTCGAGCGCGCGGCGCACCGTCTCGATCAGGCGCTCGGCCGCGAACGGTTTTTCGATGAAGTCGTACGCGCCGTCGCGCATCGCCTGCACGGCCATCGAGATGTCGCCGTGCCCGGTGACGAGGATCACCGGCACGTCGGGCACCCGCTCGCGGCACTGCGCGAGCACGTCGAGCCCGCTCGCGCCCGGCAGCCGGATGTCGCTGACGATCGCGCCGGCGGTATCCGCGACGATCGCCTTCTCGGCCGCCTCGGCCGATTCGAAGCCGGCGACGTCGAAGCCCGCCAGTTGAAGGCTCTGCACGCTCGCCCGGCGCACGAGCGCATCGTCTTCGATATAGATCACTTGCAGCCGGTTGGCCATCTTGGTCACTTGCTCCTGACGAGCCGCGCGGCGAGCGCGCCGCTCTCGTTGATGCCGGTCGTTCGCCGACCGGGCCTGCTCACGCTAATGCGAGCCTGCCGGCTCGGACACGGAGTCCGGATGATGCGTGCGGGCGCGCCGCAGCGTCAAGACGAACAGCGCGCCGCCCGACGGGGCGTTGCGTGCGGTCAGCGCGCCGCCCGCGTCGCTCGCGATCGACGACGAGATCGCGAGGCCGAGCCCGAGCCCGCGCCCCATTTCCTTGGTCGTGAAGAACGGCTCGAACAGGCGCGGCAGCAGATCGGGCGCGATGCCGGAGCCGTTGTCGCGCACCTCGACCGCGAGCGTCGCGGCCGACACCGCGATCGTCACCTCGATGGCCGGCGCCGCGACGCCGGCCACCGCGTCGAGCGCGTTGCCGAGCAGGTTGATCAGCACCTGTTCGAGGCGCAGGTCCTCGCAGCGCGCGACGAGTTCCGGATAGTCGCGCGCCAGGTCGAGCGGCGCGTCGTGCGCGGGCGACACGGTCGCGTCCTGCAGCGTCAGCGTGAGCGCGACGCCGCGCAGCCGCTCGTCGAGCAGCGACAGCACGCTGCGCAGCGCGCGCACGACGAGCGCCTGCTCGTTACGCGGCTTCGCGCGGCCGACGAACAGCTTCAACTGGTTGGTGATCTTGCCCATCCGCTCGGTGAGCGCGGCGATCGCCTCGAGATTCTCGCGCGCGGCGGCCTGCTCGCCGCGATCGAGCAGCACGCGCGTGTTGTCCGAGAAGCTGCGCAGCGCCGCGAGCGGCTGGTTCAGCTCATGCGTGATGCCGGCCGCCATCTGGCCGAGCGCGGCGAGCTTGCTCGCCTGGATCAGTTCGTCGTGCGCGGCGCGCAGCTCCTGCTCCGCGCGGATCCGGTCGCCGACTTCCTTCTGCAACTGCTCGTTCGCTTCGGACAAATCGGCCGTGCGCTCCTCGACGCGCCGGTTCAGCTCCGCGTACGCCTGCTGCAGCAGCGCGCGGCCGCGGATCATCTCGCGCACGCGGGCGCGGCGCATCCGCCAGTAGAACGCGAGCAGCGCGACCGACACGAAGCCGAAACCGGTGACGATCGTCGCATTGCGCGCATCGGCATCGATCGGCGCGAGCGGCGCGAGCGTGACGAGCAGCCAGTCGGGCTCGCCGATCCGGCGCTTGCTGGCGAGAAAGCGCGGCGCGCGCCGGCCGGCGCCGAGGCGCACGATTTCCGCGTCGGCGCCGAGCGTCTGCTCGACGCGCAGCGGCAGCGGCGTGACCGGTTGCTGCGCGTACTGGCGCGTTTCGTAGATCGATGCGGCCACAGGCCCCGTGAGCGGGCGCAGCGTGTGGTACTTCCACGCGGGCACCGACGACAGGAACACGACGCCGTGATCGTCCACGACGACGAGCGGCTCGGACGCATCGGCGCCCTGGAACCATTCGAGATTGAGCTTCACGACGACGACGCCCGCGATCTTGCCGTCGCGCCACACGGGCTGCGAGATGTAGTAGCCGGGGTCGCGCGAGATCGTGCCGATCCCGAAGAAGCGGCCGACCTGGCCGTTCATCGCGTCGAGAAAATACGGGCGGAAACGGTATTCGATCCCGACGAAGCTGTCGGGCGCGCGCCAGTTGCTGGCGGCGACGCACAGGCCGTCCGCGCCGATCACGTAGGTGACGGTCGCGTGCGCGTGTTCGTTGAGATCTTCGAGATAGCGGTTGACGCGCGCGGTGTAGTCGCCGCGCTTCGGCTCGGCGAGCAGGTCCTGCACGTACGGATGGCTGCCGAGCAGATAAGGCAGCGATTCGTAGCGATCGAGCGTGCTCTTGAGCGCGCTGGTGGTGCGGTCGACGCGCACCGCGGCATTGCGCTGCAGCTCGGCCACGCCGCGCTGCCAGGTGATCGTCCACGTCAGCGCGCACGCCGCGACGAGCGCGGCGGCGAGCACGACGAGGATGAGCAGGCGGCGCGTCACGGTCGAGGCTTCCTGGCGATGCGGATCGCCTATTGTGTCATAGGCCTGCGCATCGATACCCCGGCCGCCGCGGGCCGTACGGCCGGCGGGCGGTGCCGCCGCCTGCTCGCTCATCGCGTCAGACGCCGGCCGTCGTCTCGGTCGGCGCGACTTCGCCGCCGCCCTTCAGCGCCTGGCGCAGCTTGTTGCGGTCGAGCTCCTTCTCCCACGCCGACACGACGACCGTCGCCACGCCGTTGCCGACGATGTTGGTCAGCGCACGGCATTCGCTCATGAAGCGGTCGATGCCGAGGATCAGCACCATGCCCGACAGCGGGATCGTCGGCACGACGGCCAGCGTCGCGGCGAGCGTGATGAAGCCCGCGCCGGTCACGCCGCTCGCGCCCTTCGACGTCAGCATCGCGACGGCCAGCAGCGTGAGCTGCTGCATCCACGTCAGCTCGATGTTGGTCGCCTGCGCGATGAACAGCACGGCCATCGTCATGTAGATGTTGGTGCCGTCGAGGTTGAACGAATAGCCGGTGGGCACGACGAGCCCGACGACCGAACGCGAGCAGCCGGCCTTCTCGAGCTTTTCCATCAGCTGCGGCAGCGCGGCTTCCGACGAGCTCGTGCCGAGCACGATCAGCAGCTCTTCCTTGATGTACGACACGAAGCGGATGATCGAGAAGCCGGTGAAGCGCGCGATCGCGCCGAGCACGACCAGCACGAACACGACCGACGTCAGGTAGAACGTGCCGATCAGCTTGAGCAGCGGCACCAGCGAGCCGACGCCGTACTTGCCGATCGTGAACGCCATCGCGCCGAACGCGCCGATCGGGGCCAGCTTCGTGACGATGTGCACGATGCCGAACAGCACGCGCGTGAGGCCGTCGATGAAGTCGGTCACGACCTTGCCGCGCTCGCCGAGGTGCGCGAGCACGCTGCCGAACAGCAGCGCGATCAGCAGGATCTGCAGGATTTCACCCTGCGCGAACGCGTCGACCATCGTGTTCGGGATGATATGCATCAGGAAGTCGACCGTCGACTGCCCGTGCGCCTTCGCCGCGTACGACGCGACGGCCTTGCCGTCGAGCGTCGCCGGATCGATGTTGAAGCCGACGCCCGGCCGCAGCAGGTGCGTGGCCGCGAGGCCGAGCAGCAGCGCGAAGGTCGACACGATCTCGAAGTACAGCAGCGCCTTGCCGCCGACGCGGCCCACCTTCTTCATGTCCTCCATGCCGGCGATGCCGGTGACGACCGTACAGAAGATGATCGGGCCGATCACCATCTTGATCAGCTTGATGAAGCCGTCGCCGAGCGGCTTCATGTCGGTGGCGATCGACGGGTAGTAGTGGCCGAGGATCACGCCGACGATGATGGCGAAAATCACCTGCACATAGAGCACTTTGTAGAAGGGTTTCTTCTTCACGATGGTTCCTGCTGAAGTAGATGAGCCGTGGAAACGGCGTCACGCGCGCAGGCGAATGTCTCAGGGGAAAGGCATTCGCCCGCGCGGCTGCCGTGCCGCAACAAGCGATGCCTCAGGACATCCGGAGGGGGAGGAAGGCATTGGTCATCGGTTGTCTCCTTGGTTTAATAGTCAGGCCGGAGGCCGGCCATGCGCTTTATATTGCAAGGTCGATGCCAGGTTTCCGGAACCCCTCAAGCCGTTGTTTTCATTGTATTTCCCATAATGCGGCAGGCAAGGAAATCCGGCATTCCGGATTTCCGGAAAATATCCGTCCGGCGATCCGGACGGATGCATCGTTTCACCAGATGAATCAATGCTGGACGGCGCGGCTCGCGAGCACACCCGTCTGCGCGTAGAACTCCTGCTGCGCGAACGCGTCGCGCTCGCGGCGCGCCCGCTCGCCGCGATCCACGAGCGAGCCGACCACGATCCCGACGAACGCGAGCGGCACCGACACGAGCGCCGGGTTGTCGAGGAACACCGCCGCGTGCGCGTGGTGCAGCACGTCGACCCACACCGACTTCGACAGCACCGTGAGCGCGACCGCCGACGCGAGGCCGAGGCCGCCGCCGAGCACCGCGCCGCGCGTCGTCATCCCGCGCCAGAAGATCGACATCGCGAGCACCGGGAAATTCGCGCTCGCGGCCACCGCCGCGACGAGCCCGACCATGAACGCGACGTTCACGTGCTCGAACAGGATCGACAGCGCGATCGCGACGGCCGACAGCCCGATCGTCGCCGCGCGCGAGATGCGCATCTCCAGCCGTTCGTCGGGCTTGCCGCGCGCCCACATCTGCGCATACAGGTCGTGCGAGATCGTCGTCGCGCCGGCGAGCGTCAGGCCCGCGACCACCGCGAGGATCGTCGCGAACGTGACGGCCGCGATGAAGCCGTAGAACCAGTTGCCGCCGACCGCCTGCGCGAGCTTCACCGCGACCATGTTCGAGCCGCCGAGCAGGTCGTGCGTCAGGTTGAACGTGCCGTTCGCGCCGAGCCGGAAGAATTCCGGATGCTGCGCGAGCAGCACGATCGCCGAGAAGCCGATCACGAACGTCAGCAGGTAGAAGTAGCCGATGAAGCCGGTTGCGTACAGCACCGACTTGCGCGCCTCCTTCGCGTTCGGCACCGTGAAGAAGCGCATCAGGATGTGCGGGAAGCCGGCCGTGCCGAACATCAGCGCGATGCCGAGCGACAGCGCGTTGGCCGGGTCGCGGATCAGCTTGCCGGGCCCCATGATCGACAATGCGCCTGGATGCACGGCCACCGCGCGGCGGAACATCGCGTCGATGCTGAAGCCGAATTCGCCGAGCGCGAGCCACGCGAGCAGCGTCGCGCCGCACAGCAGCAGCACGGCCTTGATCACCTGCACCCAGGTGGTCGCGGTCATCCCGCCGAAGAACACGTAGACGACCATCAGCACGCCGACGATCAGCTCGGCCGTGCCGTACGACAGCCCGAACAGCAGCTGGATCAGCTTGCCCGCGCCGACCATCTGCACGACGAGATACAGCACGACGATCGTCAGCGCGTTCGCCGAGGTCAGCAGCCGGATCGGCCGCTGCGCGAAGCGGTACGCGACGACGTCGACGAACGTGAACTTGCCGAGGTTGCGCAGCGGTTCCGCGATCAGGAACATCACGAACGGCCAGCCGACCAGGAAGCCGATCGAGTAGATCAGCCCGTCGAAGCCGAACATGAACACCATGCCGGACAGCCCGAGGAACGACGCGGCCGACATGTAGTCGCCGGCGATCGCGAGCCCATTCTGCAGCCCGGTGATGCCGCCGCCGGCCGTGTAGAAGTCGCGCGTCGAGCGCGTGCGGCGCGCGGCCCAGCGCGTGAGCGCGAGCGTCGCGAACACGAACGCGAAGAACATCCCGATCGCGACCGGGTTCAGCTCGACCTTGTCGGGCATCGGTCCGGCGACGCCGGTCGCATGGGCGGTGGAGGAAACGAGAACAGCCAGCGCGACGATAGCGCTCGAAATGAATCGCATGTCGGCCTCCGTTACGAACGCTGCAGGATCGCGTCGACGCGGCGGTCGAACGCACGGTTCGCGCGCAGCACGTAGCACGCGGTCAGGCCGATCGCGACCAGGATGATCGCGACGCCCGCGGCGATCCCGACCGTCGTCGTCGCGCCGCGATACAGCGGCGCGGCGAGCACGTGCGGCGCGAGCGCGACGAGCAGGATGAAGCCGTAGTAGGTAGCGATCATCAGCGCGGTGAGCGTGAAGCTGAAGCGGCGCCGGGCCCGCACGAGCTGCTGGTAGTCACGGCGCGCCGTGACCGATTCGATGACGGAAAGCTCCATGTTGTCTCCTGTGTCGACCAGAGTTAGCGCTTTAGCGCTTACTCTGGTCCCATGCTTCGCGGTCGACCTGAGTTGGCGCGTTGGCGCCTACTCAGGTCCCCGCAGGGCGCCTCGTCGTTTCGCGAGGGTCGTCTTGTAGATAGCCGGCGCGTGATCCGATCCGCCCGCGCCGCGGCGGCAAAGATCGATTCAGACCACGCGATCCGCACGCAGTCGCGCAACCTCGTCGGCCGACATCCCGAGCCAGCCGCCGAGCACCGCCTCCGTATCCGCGCCAAGCACCGGCGGCGCGCCGCGCACCGGCAGCCGCGCGCCGTCGAAGCGGTACGGCGGCGCGAGCACGTCGACGTCGCCCGCGACCGGATGCGGCTGCCGCGTGACGAGCCCGGCGCGGGTGGCGCGTTCGGACGTCAGCGCTTCGTGCAGCCCGAGCACTTCGCCGCACGGAATGCCCGCCTCGGCGAGCGCCGCCAGCAGCGTCGCGCGCGACCGGCGCGCGAGTTCGCCCCGAATCTCGGGCAGCAGGTCGGCACGATTCTCCGAGCGGCCGAGGTTGGTCCTGTAGCGTTCGTCGGCCGCGAGATCGGGCCGCTCGATCGCGTCGCAGAAGCGCGCGAACTGCGTGTTGTTGCCGACCGTGATCACGAGCGGACCGTCGGCCGCGTCGAACACGCCGTACGGCACGATCGACGGATGCGCGTTGCCGTAGCGCGGCGGGTCCTCGCCCATCAGCAGCGCGTCGAGCCCGTAGTACGCGGTGATCATCAGCCCGCAGTCGAACAGCGCCATCTCGATGCGGCGCCCGCGCCCGGTCGCATTGCGTTCGTACAACGCGGCGAGGATCGCCTGCGCCGAGTACATGCCGGTGAACAGGTCGACCGCCGCGACGCCGAACTTCAGCGGCGGCTGGTCGGCCTCGCCGTTCAGCGCCATCAGCCCGGCCTCGCCCTGCACGACGAGGTCGTAGCCTGGCCGCGCGGCCTCCGGCCCCGAGCGGTCGTAGCCGGAGATCGCGCAATGCACGAGCCGCGGATTCAGTTCGGCCAGCGCGTCGTAGCCGAGCCCGAGCTTCTCCGCGCCGCCGCACTTGAAGTTGTGGAGCACCACGTCGGCCTGCGCGGCCAGCTCGCGCGCGATGCGCCGGCCGGCTTCCGTCTGCAGGTCGACGCAGATCGACCGCTTGCTGCGGTTCACGCTGTTGAAATAGGTGGTCTCGGTGTCGCCGATCCGCAGCCCCCAGTCGCGCGTGTCGTCGCCGCGCGCCGGATGCTCGACCTTGATCACTTCCGCGCCGAAATCGGCGAGCACCATCGCGCACCACGGGCCCGCGAGCACGCGCGAGAAATCGAGCACCTTCACGCCGGCCAGCGGCAACGCGCGCGTGTCGTTCGTCATCCTCGTCTCCTCCGTTCGCGTTTCCGCGCTTATTGTTTCGACAGCGCGATATAGCGCGCGAGGTGGTGGTCCTCGTCGCCGAGCTGATGATCGATCATCACGAGCCGCTTCGCGTAGTGCGACAGCGGCAGCTCCCACGTCATCCCGATCCCGCCGTGCAGCTGGATGCTTTCCTCGGCGACGAGCGTGCCGATCCGGCCGATGCTGTATTTCGCCGCCGCGAGCGCGCGCTCGCGCACCGCGCGCGGCGCATCGAGCTGCGCGGCCGCATTGATCACGGCGGAGCGCGCCTGCTCGACTTCGAGCAGCAGATCGGCCATCCGGTGCTGCAGCGCCTGGAAGCTGCCGATCGGCAACCCGAACTGCTTGCGCGTGCGCAGGTAGTCGAGCGTCGCCTCCTTCGCGACGTCCATCGCGCCGAGCGCTTCCGCCGACAGCGCGAGCAGCCCGTAGCCGAGCACGCGTTCGAGCAGTTCGGCGCCCGCTTCGCCGTCGAGCGCATCCGGCGCGCCGAGCGCGGCATCGGCCGGCAGCGCGACACGCTCGAAGCGCACTTCGGCCGCGCGGCCGCCGTCGATCTTCTTGTAATCGCGCAGCGACACGCCCGGCGCATCGGCCGGCACGACGAACAGGCCGATGCCGGCTGCGTCATCGTCGTTGCCGGACACGCGCGCGCTGACGACGAAGAACGCCGCCTGCGCGGCCTGGTCGACGACGCCCTTCGCGCCGGTCAGCACCCAGCCTTCAGCCGTGCGCTCGGCGCGCGTGCGCACCGTCGTCAGTTCGTAATGCGAGCCCGGTTCATCGTGCGCGAACGCGGCGCTCGCGCTACCGTCGATCAGCGCGGCGAGCCGCTCGCGATGTGCGTCGCCGCCGGCGAGCGCGAGCGCACGGCCCGCGAGCAGCGCGCCGAGGAACGGCTCGACCACGAGCCCGCGCCCGAGGCATTCGAACACCACGGCGATGTCGAAACCCGCGCCGCCGAAGCCGCCGTCGGCTTCGGAAAACAGCGCGCCGACCGTGCCCAGTTCGGCGAAGCGCCGCCACATCGCGCGGTCGAAGCCTTCGGCCGACTGCGCGATGCGGTCGCGCACCGGGAACGCGTACTGTTCGGCGATGAAGCGGTTCAACGTGTCCGCCAGCATCCGGCGGTCTTCTGTGTGCTGGAAATCCATCGTCGCGTCCCTCTTACAGCCCGAGCATCATCTTCGCGATGATGTTCTTCTGGATCTCGTTCGAGCCGCCGAAGATCGACAGCTTGCGGTTGTTGAAGTACTGCTGCGCGGCGCTCGCGGCTTCTTCCGGGCCGACCGGTTCGCCGTCGTAATCGGCGTCGAGCGCGTCTTCGATGAACGGCTGCGCGTACGGCCCCATCGCGCGCCGCATCAGCGCGGTGATCTCCTGGCGGATCTGCGTGCCGCGGATCTTCAGCATCGAGCTTTCCGCGCCCGGCACGCCGCCGCCCGCGACCGCGGCCAGCACGCGCAGGTTGGTCGTGCGCATGTTTTCCAGTTCGATCTCGACGCGGGCCAGCCGCGCCGCGAAGAACGAATCGTCCGCGAGCGGCCGGCCGTTCTTCGTGACCTTCGCGGCGACCGCGCGCAGCCGCTCGAGCGCGGCCGTCGAGAAGCCGATCCCCGCGATGTTGGTGCGCTCGTACGTGAGCAGGTATTTCGCGCAGGTCCAGCCGCGGTTCTCTTCGCCGACCAGGTTCTCCACGGGCACGCGCACGTCGGTGAAGAACACCTCGTTCACCTCGTGCTCGCCGTCGAGCGTGATGATCGGGCGCACCTCGACACCCGGCGTGTTCATGTCGATCAGCAGGAAGCTGATGCCCTCCTGCTTGCGCACGTCGGTCGCGGTGCGCACGAGGCAGAAGATCATGTTCGCGTAGTGGCCGAGCGTGGTCCACGTCTTCTGGCCGTTCACGACGTAGTGATCGCCATCGCGCACCGCGCTCGTCTTCACCGACGCGAGATCGGAGCCGGCGCCCGGCTCCGAATAGCCCTGGCACCACCAGTCGGTGCCGTCGAGAATGCGCGGCAGCCAGTGGCGCTTCTGCGCTTCGTTGCCGTACTTGATCAGCACGGGGCCGAGCATGTTCACGCCGAACGGCACGATGCGCGGCGCGCCGGCGAGCGCGCATTCGTTGTCGAACAGGAACTTCTGCGCGACGCGCCAGCCGGGGCCGCCGTATTCGCGCGGCCAGTGGCTCGCGAGCCAGCCGCGCGCGTTGAGGATCGCGTGCCATTCGCGCATGTCGTCGCGCGTCAGGTGCAGGCCGCCCTTCACCTTGCGCGCGATGCGCTCGGGCAGTTCGGCTTGCAGGAAGCGCTGCACTTCGGTGCGGAACGCTTCCTCTTCGGGAGTGAAATCGAGGTCCATCGTGGGTCCGTGGCGAATGCGGTTGGCGTTCAGTCGATGTGGTTCAGGCTCGCGAAATCCGCGCCGCGCGCGACGAGATCGACGAGCAGCGGCGACGGCTTCCAGAACAGCGGATCTTCGTTCGCGAACGCGCGGATATCGGCGAGCACGTTCGCGAGGCCGACCGTGTCCGCGTAGTGCATCGGGCCGCCGCGATAGCGCGGGAAGCCGTAGCCGTACAGGAACACCGCGTCGACGTCGAGCGGGCGCAGCGCGATCTTCTCGTGCACGACGTTCGCGCCTTCGTTGATCATCGCGGCGAGATAGCGGCGCAGGATTTCTTCATCGGTGAACGTGCGCGGCGTGACGCCCTTCTTCGCGCGTTCTTCCGCGACGATCGCGTCGACCTCCGGATCGGGCGTGCCGACGCGCGCGCCGTCCGGATACAGGTAGTAGCCGCGGCCGGTCTTCTGCCCGAACCAGCCGCGCTCGCACAGCCGGTCCGAAATCTCCACGTAGCGCGCGTTCGGATCGCGCGTCGCCGCGCGGCGCTTGCGGGTCGCCCAGCCGATGTCGCCGCCCGCGAGGTCGACCACCTGGAACGGGCCCATCGGGAAACCGAATTCGCGCACCGCGCGATCGATCTGGTACGGCGATGCGCCGTCTTCCATCAGGTAGTCGGCCGCCGTCCGGTAGACGGCGAGGATCCGGTTGCCGATGAAACCGTCGCACACGCCTGCGCGCACCGGTGTCTTCTTCAATTGCTTGGCCAGCGCGAACGCGGTCGCGACGACCTCCGCGCTCACGCGCTTCGGCACGACGATCTCGAGCAGCTTCATCACGTTGGCCGGCGAGAAGAAATGCAGGCCGATCACGTCGGCCGGCCGGTCGATGCTCGCGGCGAGCGCATCGATGTCGAGATACGACGTATTGGTCGCGAGTACCGCGCCCGGCTTGCACACGCGGGCGAGCTCGGCGAACACGGCCTGCTTCACGGCCATGTCCTCGAATACGGCTTCGATCACGACGTCGGCCTGCGCGAGCGCGTCGTACGACGTGCTGCCCTTGAAGCGCGCGAGGCGCGCCGCGTGCGCGGCCGGCGTCATCCGCCCTTTTGCGACGAGGCCGTCGTACACCTTCTCGACGTGCGCGCGGCCGCGCGCGAGCGATGCTTCGTCGCGCTCGATCATCGTCACCGGCAGCCCGGCGTCGAGCGCCGCGACCGCGATGCCCGCGCCCATCGTGCCGCCGCCGACCACGCCGATCCGCTCGACCGGCCGGGCGCTCGCGCGCCGCGCCTCGGGCGCCTTCGCCGCTTCGCGTTCGGCGAAGAACGCATGCACGAGGCCCGCGCGCTGCGGGCTGTCGATGCACTGCAGGAACAGGCTGCGTTCGAGCTTCATCCCCGCGTCGAACGACTGCGTGAGCGCGGCCTCGACCGCGTCGACGATCTTCGCCGGCGAGAAGAGCCCACGCGACTTCTTCGGCAATTCCGCGCGCGCCGCGTCGATCGCGGCCTGCGCGGCCGCGCGGTCGGCCAGCCCCTGCGCGTCGCGCGTGCGGCGCACGGGCGCGCCGAGCGACACGAGTTCCTGCGCATAGGCGAGCCCTTCGGCGAGCGTGTCGTCGCTGTGCGCGATGCGATCGACGAGGCCGAGCGCGAGCGCTTCGTCGGCGCTCGCGTGGCGGCCCGTCAGCATCAGGTCGAGCGCGGCCTTCGCGCCGATCAGGCGCGGCGCGCGCTGCGTGCCGCCCGCGCCGGGCAGCAGGCCGAGCGTCACTTCGGGCAGCCCGAGCTTCGCGCCGGGCACCGCGAGCCGGTAATGCGCGGCCAATGCGACTTCGAGGCCGCCGCCGAGCGTCGCGCCGTGCAGCGCGACCACGACCGGCTTGGTACCCGATTCGATCCGTTCGCACACGTCGGGCAGCGACGGCGGCACGGGCGGCTTGCCGAATTCGCGGATGTCGGCGCCCGCGATGAAGTTGCGGCCGGCGCCGACGATCAGCACCGCGCGGATCGCGTCGTCGGCCTGCGCGGCGTCGATCGCATCGGCGAGGCCGCGCCGCACGTCGGCGGACAACGCGTTGACAGGCGGATGGTCGATCGTGACGACGAGCACCTTGTCGCGCCGTTCGCGCGTGACGGTGCCGGCCGTCGGGCTGGCGGGGGAAGCGGTGGAATTCATCGTGTCTCCAGTGGTGCGGTGCGCCGGGCGGCACGGACCGGTCGGGGCCGGCCAGCAGCGCCGGTGCGCGAGCCGGTTCGGACGGCGCGGGAACCCGTCCGGCATGGTTGCCGGGCATGACTCGATTCTCGATTGATCGAGATTCATTGACAATTCCCGCACGCCTTTACAAGCTGTCAAGTCTGACTTGACACTGAATGCTTTCGGAACGTTTCGGATCGTTTCTTATCGATAAACGGGACGGATCAGGAGACACCCCCGCATGGACCTGAACGCGCTGACGCTGCTCGTCGAGATCCTCGACGCCGGCAATCTCAGCAAGGCCGCGCAGCGGCTCAAGATGAGCCGCGCGAACGTCAGCTACCGGCTGAACCAGCTCGAGCGCTCGATCGGCCAGCAACTCGTGCGGCGCACGACGCGGCGCATGGAGCCGACCGAGATCGGGCTGAAGCTGTACGAGCACGGCCGGCGCATCCGCAACGAACTGCTGGCCGCGCAGGAATCGGTGACGACGCTCGGCCAGGACCTGCAGGGCCGCGTACGCTTGTCGGTGCCGAGCGGCTACGGGCAGATGGTGATGTCCGACTGGCTGCTCGCGTTCAAGCGGCGGCATCCGGGCATCGTGCTCGACGTCGTGTTCGAGAATCGCGTGGAAGACCTGATGCGCGACGAAGTCGACATCGCGATCCGCGTGATGTCGGAGCCGCCGCAGAACCTCGTCGCGCGCGACATGGGCGCGGTGCGCTACGTCGCGTGCGCGTCGCCCGCGTTCGCGGCCGCGCACGGGATGCCCGCGAGCCTCGGCGCGTTGGCCGCGGCCCCGGTTGTCACCGCGACGGTGCTGGGCCGGCAGTTGCGGATCGCCGCGTATCTCGGCGACGAACGCCACGAGGTGCTGCTCGAGCCGACGCTGATTTCGGAGAACTTCCTGTTCCTGCGCCAGGCGATCCTCGCGGGGATCGGCGTCGGCATCGTGCCCGACTACGTGATGCAGGACGACCTGCGGCGCGGCGCCGTCGTCACGTCGCTCGATGCGTACCGGCTCAGCATCTTCGGCACCCACATGTACATGCTCTACATGCCGAACCGCCATCACACGCGCGCGACGTCGACCTTCATAGAGTTCATCCTCGAACAGGCCGGAAAGACCGGCCGGCGCGGGCCCGGCGGGATGCGTCAGGGTTTCCTGTCGGATGACAAGCCGCCGGGCGCGCGGCGACAATAGCGCGCCGGGGCGGGCAGCGCCGTTGCGCCCGCGTCGACCTCAACGTCGACATCAACGCCGCCGTCTCCTTCGAATTCATTGCTGCCGAGGGTTCCATGTTCGACCGGATTCGTCCGCATTCGCGTCCCTGGACGCTGCTCGCCGCCGTCGCGCTCGTCGCGTTCAACGCCGGCTGCACGTCCCCGTCCGCGCCGTCGGGCGCCGTCGTCCCGGTCGCCGCCGCATCGGGCGCGGCCGTCCCGCTGCCCGGCGTTCACGCGCCCGAACTGTCGTCCGGCTGGACCGACAAGCCGGGCTGGACCTCGCAGCACTTCATGATCGCGGCCGCGAACCCGCTCGCGACGCAGGCCGGCTACGACATGCTGAAGGCCGGCGGCACCGCGATCGACGCGGCCATCGCGACGCAGATGGTGCTCGCGCTGGTCGAGCCGCAATCGTCGGGCATCGGCGGCGGCGCGTTCATGCTGTACTTCGACGGCAAGACGACGCAGGCGTACGACGGCCGCGAAACCGCGCCGGCCGCGGCGACGGACCGGCTGTTCTACGGGCCGACCGGGCAGCCGATGCGCTTCTACGAAGGTGTCGTCGGCGGGCGCTCGGTCGGCACGCCGGGCGTGCTGCGCATGCTCGACGCCGCGCACCGCGCGCACGGCAAGCTGCCGTGGCGCCGGCTGTTCCAGCCGGCCATCCGGCTCGCCGAGCGCGGCTTCACGATCAGCCCGCGCCTGGCGATGCTGATCGCGAACGACAAGTACTTGAACAACGACCCGGCCGCCCGCGCGTACTTCTACAACGCGGACGGCACGCCGAAGGCCGCCGGCACGGTGCTGAAGAACCCGGCGCTCGCGACCGTGCTGCGCCAGGTCGCCGACCGCGGTGCGAACGCGTTCTACAGCGGCGCGATCGCGCGCGACATCGTCACGAAGGTGCGCAAGCACCCGACCAACCCGGGGCTGCTGTCGCTGCAGGATCTCGCGCGCTACAAGGCGAAGGTGCGCGCGCCGCTGTGCGCCGACTACCGGCGCTCGGTCGTGTGCGGGATGCCGCCGCCGTCGTCGGGCGGCCTCGCGATCGCGCAGATGCTCGGCATTCTTGAAGCGATGCCCGACTGGCAGCAGATCGGCGCGCAGAAGCCGGTGCGCAACGCGGTCGGCTACGAGCCGACGCCGTTCGCCGCGCACCTGTTCAGCGAAGCCGGGCGCCTCGCGTATGCGGACCGCGCACGCTACGTGGCCGATCCCGATTTCGTGCCGCTGCCGGGCGGCACTTGGGCGAGCCTCACCGACAAGACCTATCTCGCGCAGCGCACGCGGCTGATCGGCGACAACAGCATGGGGGGCGCGCAGGCCGGCACGCCGCAGGGCGCGACGCTCGCGATGGCCGACGACCGCAGCCCCGAATTGCCGTCGACGTCCGACATCGCGATCGTCGACCGCTACGGGCAAGCGCTGTCGATGACGACCAGCATCGAGGATGCGTTCGGCTCGCGGCTGATGGTGCGCGGCTTCATGCTGAACAACCAGCTCACCGATTTCTCGTTCGCATCGAACGACAACGGCCGGCCGGTCGCGAACCGCGTGCAGCCCGGCAAGCGGCCGCGCTCGGCGATGTCGCCGGAACTCGTGTTCGACAAGAAGACGCAGCAGGTGACGATGATTGTCGGCTCGGCCGGCGGCCCCGCGATCATCAATCACGTCGCGAAGACGCTGGTCGGCGTGCTCGACTGGGGGATGACGATGCAGCAGGCGATCGCGCTGCCGAACTTCGGGTCGATGAACGGGCCGACGCAGCTCGAACGCGGCCGCGTGTCGGACGCGCTCGCCGACGGGCTGAAGGGCCGCGGGCACGACGTGCAGGTCGTCGAGATGAACTCGGGACTGCAGGGCATCCAGCGGCTGAACGTGCAGGGGCAGACGGTGTGGTTCGGCGGGGCGGACCCGCGGCGGGAAGGGGTGGCGATGGGGGATTGAGTGCGGCAGGCACGGGGCGCGCGTACGCGTGGCCCGTGCCGCCGGCGTGACGTCAGCCCCGCCCCTTCCACGGCACCACCCGCCGCTCGACCCAGCGCATCGCGAGATCGAACAGCCACGCGATCGCGCCGATGAGCAGGATGCCCATCACGACGATATCGGTGCGCAGGAAGCTCGATGCGTTCAGCACCATCTGCCCGAGCCCGGCCGTCGCGGCGACCATCTCGGCCGCGACGAGCGTCGTCCAGCCGAACCCGATCGCGATCCGCAGCCCCGTGAGGATTTCCGGCAGCGCGGCCGGCAGCACGACGTGGCGCACGATCTGCGCGAAGCTGCCGCCGAGCGAATACGCGGCATTGATTTGCTCGACCGTCGCCGCGCGCACGCCGGCGCGCGCGGCCATCGCGATCGGCGCGAAGCACGCGAGGAAGATCACGACGAGCTTCGCCGTCTCGTCGATGCCGAACCAGATCACGACGAGCGGCAGATACGCGAGCGGCGGCAGCGGCCGGTAGAACTCCAGCAGCGGATCGAGCACGCCGCGTGCGATGCGGCTCACGCCCATCAGGATGCCGGCCGGCACGCCGATCGCGGTCGCGAGCGCGAACGCACCGAACACACGGGCAGCGCTCCACAGCAGATGCTCGGACAACGGCAGGCCGCCCTGGATGCGGCCGTGCCAAGCATCGACGAACGCGGTCCACACGGCTTCCGGCGCGGGCAGGAACAGCGGCGGCAGCCACTGCAGATGCGTCGCGACCCACCACAGCACGGCGAGCGCCGCGACCGTCGCGGCGCTCAGCGCGGCCGTTTTCCCCTGCCCCGGCAACCGGTAGCGATGCGATATGCGGGCGGGACGCGCGGCGCGATGCCGTTGCGTCGCGCGTTGATCCTGCCCAAGCTCCGCGGCCGTTCGATCGGCCGCCCAGGAATCCTGCGTGCTCATGTCGTCCTGCCTGTGCAATGTACTGATCCGGCCGCGCCCGACGGACGCGCCTTGCCTCGCGAATTCGCGCATCACGCGGTCTCCGCGACCGCGTCGTCGCGATGCAGATACGCGATCAGCCGTTCGCGCCACGCGATGAAATCCGGCGACGACTTCACCGCACGCGCATCGCGCGATTCGACGTAGCGGCGCGCGAACGGCAGCTCGAAGGTTTCGGCGATGCGACCGGGGCCCGGCGTCATCACGACGAGACGCGTCGCGAGGAACAGCGCTTCCTCGACGTCGTGCGTGATGAAGAACACCGTCTTGCCGGTGCGCGCCCATACGTCGAGCACGAGCGCCTGCATCGTGCCGCGCGTCATCGCGTCGAGCGCGCCCATCGGCTCGTCCATCAGCAGCACGCGCGGGTCGCTCGCGAGCGCGCGTGCGATGCCGACGCGCTGCTGCATCCCGCCCGACAGCTCGTACACGCGCGCATGCGCATGGCGCTCGAGACCGACGAGCGCGAGCATCTCTTTCGCGCGCGCTTCGCGCTCGGCCTTCGACACGCGCGCGAAGCGCAGCCCGAGCGCGACGTTGTCGAGCACATCGAGCCATGGCAGCAACGCGTATTTCTGGAACACGACGCCGCGATCGGCGCCGGGGCCCGTGACCGGCACGCCGTCGACGCACACGTCGCCGGTCGTCGGCGCGACGAAGCCGGCCATGCAGTTCAGCAGTGTCGTCTTGCCGCACCCGGACGCACCGAGCGCGACGACGAATTCACCGGACTCGATGCGCAGGTCGACGCGCGCGAGCGCCTGCGTCGTCGGCCTGCCGCGCTCGCCCGGATACGCAACCGATACCTGACGGACTTCCAGCGTGCTCATGATCGAAGGGCTCCGCGACGAGTGGGCTGAACGGCCGCGCTCAGCGCGCAGCCTTCTGCACGAACTGCGGATCGACGCCGGCCGAATAGTCGGCGAGCACCGTCTGGATCGTGCCTTGCGATTTGAGGAACGTGGCCGTGGCCGCGAGCGACTTCGCGGCGCCCGATTGCGCGCCGCCGCCGAGCCACGTCGGCGATGCCTGCTCGGCCGCCGTCGGGAATGCGTAGAGCGCGAGGCTGGCCGGCACGTCCTGCGCGTTCGCGCCGGACACCTTCGCGACCGCCGCGACCTGCGGCGAGCCGACCTTCCACGCCGCCGTGTGCGCGCGGTAGTCGGCATCGGCCGCCGCGAGCACCTTCACGAAGCGCGTGACGAACTCGGGGTTCTCGCGCGCGAACTTGCGGCTGACAACGAAGCCGTCGAAGGTCGCCTTGCCGCTTTCCTTCGCAACCTGGCCGGACGTCGTCAGCACGGTGCCCGACTGCTTGACCTTCGCGAGCACCGGATCCCAGATGTAGGTCGCGTCGATGTCGCCGCGCGTCCATGCGGCCGCGACTTCGGGCGGACGCAGGTTGACGATCTTCACGTCGTTCGGATTGACGCCCGCGGCCTGCAGCGCGACGAGCGTATGGAAGTGCGACGTCGACACGAACGGCACGCCAATCTTCTTGCCCTTCAGCGCGGCGATGCTGGTTACGCCCGAGCCGTTGCGCGCGACGAGCGCCTCGGCGTCGTTGATGTTGTCGAGCACCCAGAACAGCGAGATGTCGAGGCCCTGGGACAGGCCGGCCGCGATCGGGCTGGAGCCGGCTTCGCCGAGCTGCACGGAGCCCGACGCGAGCGCGCGGATCACGTCGGCGCCGCTGTCGAGCTTGCGGAACGTGACCTTGTAGCCGGTCGCCTTTTCGACTTCACCGCTCGCCTGCGCGTAGCGCCACGGCACGACCATGTCCTGGTACGCGATCACGACTTCGCGCGATTCGGCGTGCGCCGCGCCGAGCGCGGCAAAGGCGGTCAGCGCGACGACGGCGCGGCGGATGAAGCTGAAACGGGACATGCGGCTCTCCTTCGGAATGCGGGCACTGTTGCAGGAGAGCCGACTTTACGAGCTTTGCGCACGGCGGGAGCGAACTTATCGTGCGAAGCTATCGATGCCGTTTCAGCTTTGCTTTCCACGCTCGACCGGAATGCGCGTCCGGTCGGGTGACGATTGCCGTGCGCATGCGCGGATCATCGCCGCGCCAACGAAAAAGCCCGCATCGCTGCGGGCTTTCGGGACTGCGGGACTGCTGCAGACGGAGGCGAATGCGGCGCTCAAACCACCCCAGCCCCATGCGCCTGCAGATCGGCGTGATAGCTCGAGCGCACCATCGCGCCGACAGCCGCGTGCGTGAAGCCCATCTTGTACGCCTCTTCCTCGTACATCTTGAACGTATCCGGATGCACGTACGCACGCACCGGCAGGTGGTGCTCGGACGGCTGCAGGTACTGGCCGATCGTCAGCATGTCGACGTCGTGCGCGCGCAGGTCGCGCATCACCTGCAGGATTTCCTCTTCAGTCTCGCCGAGGCCGACCATCAGGCCCGACTTCGTCGCGACGTCCGGATGCAGCGCCTTGAAGTCCTTCAAGAGCTTCAGCGAATGCGCGTAGTCCGAACCCGGACGCGCTTCCTTGTACAGGCGCGGCACCGTTTCGAGGTTGTGGTTCATCACGTCGGGCGGCGCGGCGTTCAGGATCGAGATCGCGCGATCGAGGCGGCCGCGGAAGTCCGGCGTCAGGATCTCGATACGCGTGTCCGGCGACTGCGCACGCGTTTCGCGAATGCATTCGACGAAGTGGGCGGCGCCGCCGTCGCGAAGGTCGTCGCGGTCGACGCTCGTGATCACCACGTACTTGAGCTTCAGCGCCGCGATCGTGCGCGCGAGGTTCTTCGGTTCATCCGCGTCGAGCGGATCGGGACGGCCGTGGCCGACGTCGCAGAACGGGCAGCGGCGCGTGCACTTGTCGCCCATGATCATGAACGTCGCGGTGCCCTTGCCGAAGCATTCGCCGATGTTCGGGCAGCTCGCTTCCTCGCACACGGTATGCAGGTTGTGCTCGCGCAGGATCGTCTTGATCTCGTTGAAGCGCGAGCTGCCGGTGGCCGCCTTCACGCGGATCCACTCGGGCTTCTTCAGCTTTTCGATCGGAATGACCTTGATCGGGATGCGCGCCGTCTTCGCCTGCGCCTTCTGCTTGGCGGTCGGATCGTAGGCCGGGGTCGCGGCCGTATCGGCCGGTGCGGGAGAAGCGGTAACGTCAGTCATTCGATTGTTCCAGTGCGTGCGGCTTGTCGGCGGCCGCGGATGCGCCGTCGAGGTTGGCGATCAGACGGCCCACCAGCGTGTGGGCGACGTCGTTCCAGTCGGCGGCAACCTCGAGGCTCGCCATGTCGACGGTTTCCAGTCCGGCATAGCCGCACGGGTTGATCGCGAGAAACGGGCGCAGATCCATCTTCACGTTCAGGCTCAGCCCGTGATAGCTGCAGCCGTTGCGGATCTTCAGGCCGAGGGCCGCGATTTTCGCGCCCTCGTGCACGCCGGAGGCCACGTAGATCCCGGGCGCGCCCGCCTTGCGGACCGAAGCGAGATTATACGCCGCGAGGGTTTCGATCACGGCCTCCTCGATCTTCGTCACGAGCGTGCGCACCATCAGCTTGCGCCGGCGCAGGTCCAGCAGCAGGTAGACGACGATCTGGCCGGGGCCGTGGTAGGTGATTTGTCCGCCGCGGTCGACCTTCACGAGCGGCACGCCGCTGTCGGCCACCAGCAGGTGCGACGGGTCACCGGCCTGGCCGAGCGTGTAGACGGGCGGATGCTCGACCAGCCAGATCTCGTCGCCGGTGTCGGCCGTGCGCGTGTCGGTGAACGCGCGCATCGCGTCGAAGCTCGCCTCGTACGCCTCGCGGCCCCGCCACCGCACGGTGACCGGCTGGGCCGGCTGATCCGGGACTCCGGCGGGCGATGCGGAAACGGCGACAGGCGTGGACACGATGGAAACCGGCGAAACGGACATGGGCGGTAGTTTACCGAAAACCCGTGGGTCTCGCCGGCCTGGGGAGGGGGACGGATCGCCGGTATCCGTCGGATGAAAGGACGGTCAGACCGTGCGCCAGCCGTCGTGGAACAGCGCGCTCACGCGATCGCGCAGCCGGGACAGCCCGCCGAGCGCGACTTCCCGCGGCGGCCGCGACACCGAGAACGCGACGCATGCGCCCTCGCGGCCTTCCGCGCTGAGCCACAGCCGCTCGCCGCGGCGCAGCTTGAGCGTCTCGCCGTCGACCAGGAAGTAGTCGTCGACGTCGTTGCTGCGCGTCGCCCAGATCGGCCCGCACTGGACGATCAGCCGCGTGCTGCGCTGCACCTTCATCGGCACGGTCTCGCCCGGGGGAATTTCGAAGGTGATGCTTGAAGAGATTTCTTGCATGATCGACTCCGCCAAAAAGTGCTTCGATGGCTACAATCGTAGTCACTCAAAGGTGTCCGACCAAACGACCAATTTTCACGTCGATGTGAGGAAAATTAGCAAATGGACCTCCGCCAGCTCCCGGCGCTGAACGCGATTCGCGCGTTCGAAGCCGCCGCCCGCCACGAGAACTTCTCGCGCGCCGCCGACGAGCTGTTCGTCACGCACGGCGCGGTCAGCCACCAGGTGCGCGCGCTCGAGGAAGAGCTCGGCGTGCAGCTGTTCACGCGCAACGGCAAGCGGCTGTGCCTGACCGACGCCGGCATGCGCTACGCGCAGCAGATCCGCACCGCGCTGATGGTGATCGCCGACGCGACGCGCGACGTGCGCGCGAGCGACCGCGACCGGCGGCTGGTGGTGTCGATGCTGTCGTCGTTCGCCGCGCGCTTCATCACGCCGCGCATCGGCACGTTCATCGAGCGGCACCCGGAAATCGACGTCGAGCTGCAGTCGACCAACTCGCTGACCGATTTCGCGCGCGACGACGTCGATCTCGCGATCCGCTTCGGTTTCGGCAGCTATCCGGGGCTGCACGTGGAGCCGCTGTTCGAGGAAGTGTTCTTTCCGGCGTGCGCGCCGACGCTGAACGGCGGCAAGCTGCCGCAGACGCCCGCCGATCTCGCGCACTACCCGCTGCTGCGCTCGGACGACGAGCTGTGGCGGCCGTGGTTCGACGCGGCCGGGCTCGATACGCTGACCGAGCCGAAACGGGGGATTCTGTACCAGGATTCGTCGAACCTGCTGCTGGCCGCGATCGAGGGCCAGGGCATCGCACTGGTGCGCCGCTCGCTCGCGGTGCACGACCTGCTCGACGGGCGCATCGTGCGCCTGTTCGACATCGACGGGCCGAGCCCGTGGCACTATTTTTTCGTGTGCCCGCCGCCGCTGCTGAACACGCCACGCGTGCAGGCGTTCCGGACCTGGCTGTTCGAGGAGGTCGCCGAATACAAGCGGCTGTGCGACGAACTGGACGCGCGGCGCGCGGCGGGAAAATGCCCCGCCGAGTGCGCGCTGGAAGGAGGATGGAAAGGGATCAGCGGCCGTTTGCGCTGACCCCGGACCGCCGGGGCGAGCCCTTAGAGCACGACCTTGACCATCGGATGGCCGGTCAGCGCGCGGTAGATGTTGTCGAGCTGTTCCTGGCTCGTCGCGCGCACGGTGATCGTGAGGCCCGTGTAATTGCCGCCGCTCGACGCGCGCTCCTCGATCTTCTCGACGTCGATCTCGTTGTCGTGAACGGCGACGACCTTGAAGATCGTGTCCTTGAACTCGGGGTGCGCCTTGCCCATGATCTTGATCGGGAAATCGCACGGAAACTCCAGCAGCGACTCCTTCCGGGTCTCGATCGCGCCGGTCACCTCGACGGTTTTGGTCGGTTCGCTCATCATTTTCTCCGGGTCAGGTCAAACTGTTCAAATTCGCGTGCCTTCGCACGCTGGTACGCGTCATACAGCGCCGCGAACACGGGGCCCGGCTTGCCGCCCTGCACGGGCAGATCGTCGAGCGACGTCACAGGCAGGATTTCCTTGGTGGCCGACGTCAGCATGATCTCGTCGGCCGAGCGCAGCTCGACCTCGCTGATCTCGCGCGCGACGAACCGGATCCCGCATTCCTCGGCCAGCTGCTCGACCAGCGCGTAGCGGATCCCTTCGAGGATCCTGTTGCTGCGCGGCGGCGCGAACAGTTCGCCGTTCTTCACGATCCACACGTTCGACGACGAGCCTTCGGTCACGTTGTCGTCGCGCAGCTGGATCGTCTCGAACGCGTCGCGTTCGGCCGCATGCTGCGCCATCAACACGTTGCCGAGCAGCGAGATCGACTTGATGTCGCAATGCAGCCAGCGGCGATCCTCGGCCGTCACGCAGCGCACGCCCTTCGCACGCTCCGCTTCGGACGGCAGGCGCAGCGGGCTCGTCATCGCGAACACCGTCGGCACCGCGTTCGCCGGAAACGCGTGGCCGCGCTTCGCGACGCCGCGCGTCACCTGCAGGTAGACCAGCGCGTTGCCGTCGCCGAGACCCTCGGCGTTCGCCGCGACCACCCGCTCGATCAGCGCGCGCCAGCCCGCCGCATCGTGCGGGTTGTCGATGCCGATCTTCTTCAGGCTGCGCGCGAGCCGGTCCAGATGCTGTTCGATCCGGAACGGCACGTGCGCGCCGTCGTGCGCATAGACGGGCACGACTTCATACACGCCGTCACCGAAGATGAACCCGCGGTCGAGCACCGGCACACGGGCTTCGGACAGCGGCACCAGTTCCTCCTGCGACGACACGCTGAGGTAGACGATCGGTTCGAATTCGGCTTGGCTCATAGCTATGACAGATGGGGATGAAGTCGTGAAAACAAAGGCCCGTCGTGCTTACTTCTTCTTGCTGAACATCAGCAGGATCGAGTCCCAGATACGTCCGAAGATACCCGCTTCCGGCACGGCCTGCAGCGCGACGACCGGGAATTCGGACAGCGTCTTGCCGTCGGCGACGATCTTCACGGTGCCGACCTGCTGGCCTTCCGCGAGCGGCGCGATCAGCGGCGCGTTGACGTCGACTTCGGTCTTGACCTTGTCGCCGAGGCCGCGCGGCACGGTCGCCCACTGGTCGCCCTTCACGCCGACCTGCACGGTGTTGTCCTTGCCCTTGTAGAGGCGCGGCGTCGAGATCGCCTGGCCGCCCTTGAACAGGCGCACCGAATCGAACGCGCTGTAGCCGTAGTTCAGCATCTTCATGCTGTCCTGCGTGCGCTCGCTTTCCTTCTGCTCGCCCATCATCACCGACACCAGGCGGCGCTGGCCGTCGACGCCCGGGATAGCGCGCTTCGCCGACGCGATCAGGCAGTAGCCGGCCGCCTGCGTGTGGCCGGTCTTCAGGCCGTCGACCGTCGGGTCGAGCCACAGCAGACGGTTGCGGTTGCCCTGGCGGATGTTGTTGTACTTGAATTCCTTCTCCGAGAAGATGCTGTAGTACTGCGGAAAATCGCGGATCAGGTGGGCCGACAGCTTCGCGAGGTCGCCGGCCGTCGTGTAGTGGTTCGGGTCGGGCATGCCGTTCACGTCGGCGAAGTGCGTGCCCTTCATGCCGAGGCGCCCGGCCTCCGTGTTCATCATCGTGACGAACTGCCCTTCGCTGCCGCCGACGAGTTCGGCCAGCGCGATCGCGGCATCGTTGCCCGACTGGATGATCATCCCGTACACGAGGTCGTGCACGGACACCGGCTTGTTCGCCTCGATGAACATGCGCGATTCGTCGCGGCCGACACGGCGCACCGCGTCGCTCGGCGTGACGATCTGCTCCATCGAGATCTTCTTCTTGTCGAGCGCCTCGAACACGAGGTAGGCGGTCATCAGCTTCGTCAGCGACGCCGGCTCGACGCGCTCGTCCGCATTGCCCGAGGCGAGCACCGTGTTGCTCGTCGCGTCGACGAGCACCCACGAGCGCGCGTTCACGCCCGGCGGCGGCACCGCGCCCGGCATGTAGGTCGCGGGCGCGCCGGTGAACTGCTCGGCGGCCGGCGCCGCATGCGCGGCCTTGGCCTTGGCGGCCGGCTTCGCCTCGGCGACGACGATCGTCGATGCGAGCGCGACGGGCAGCATCACGCCGAGCGCGACGTTGCGCGCGGCGGTGCCGAAGGCGATGGAGGAAGCGAGGGACTTGAGGCCTTGGGAAGACAGACGCATGATCGATTCAGGCTGATGGCAGAAAGTGCGGTGCGAAACGCGCAGGGTTGAACGGCAAGGCGGCGGGCGTGTCGGGCACTCGCCCGACACCGTCGGGCGACGCGAAACGCGCCGGTTGGACTCGTGCGGGCGCGTTCGGTTCGCGGCCGTCGCGAGCGGGCGGACAGGCGGCGAGACGAGGCGCCGCATGGGCCCAGCCGGGCCGCGGGCAACGCGAAAGCGGCCATTATACGTGGCCGCGAACGGCGTTTTCGCGAACCGGGCGGCGGACGCTCGCCTACCGGTTGCGAGAGTATGGCGCGGGGAGGCGGCGCTCACGTGTGCTCGAAGCCGCGTGAAAGGCGTGCGCAGGCGGCGTGCAAGTCGGGTTGCGCCGCCATGCGGCAGGCGGGGCGCCGCGCGGTGCGGCGCGATGTCGCGTGACGTTTCGGGAAGGTCGCGCAGCGTCCGGCCAGGCACCGGTGCGCGGTACGGGCGCCGGCGCCCGCCTGCAGGCTAGCGCCACGCGTCGACGATGATGCGCTTCAGCACGTGCAGCTTGCGATGGAGGAAATGCTCGGCGCCGGGAATCACGACGACCGGCAGCTCCTGCGGCCGCGCCCAGTCGTACACCGACGCGATCGGCACCGTGTCGTCGGTTTCGCCGTGGATCACGAGCGTGTTCTCGGGCACGTCGGCCACCTGCCAGCGGCTCGCAGCCGTGCCGACGAACACCATCCGCTCGATCGTCTCGCCCGCGTCGCGCAGCCGCTTCGCGACGTGCGACAGCACGAAGGTGCCGAACGAGAAGCCCGCGAGCACGAGCGGCAGGTCCGCATACGCGGGCTGCGCGCGCATGTGCGCGAGCACGGCGAGCAGGTCGTCGGCCTCGCCGGTGCCGTTGTCGTGCACGCCTTCGGTCGCGCCGACGCCGCGGAAGTTCGACCGGTAGACGACGTAGTTCAGCTGCACGAGCGTGCGCGCGAGCGTCTGCGCGACCTTGTTGTCCATCGTGCCGCCGAACAGCGGATGCGGATGCGCGACGAGCGCGATGCCGCGCGGCGCGGCGCCGTCCTCGCGCACCGCGTCGGGCAGGTCGACCGCGATTTCGATCTGGCCGACCGGGCCCGCGATCAGCGATTTCTGCGTATGAACGTTCATTCGACCGGCCCGCTCAGATCTTCAGGCGCTCGACGACCTTGCCGTCGCGCAGGTGCGATTCGACGATCTCGTCGATGTCGGCCTGGTCGACGTACGTGTACCACGTGCCTTCCGGATACACGACCATCACCGGCCCTTCCTCGCAGCGGTCGAGGCAGCCGGCCTTGTTGATGCGCACCTTGCCCGGCCCCGCGAGACCGAGTTCCTTCACGCGCTTTTTCGCGTATTCCTGCATGGTCTGCGCATTGCATTGCGCGCAGCTCGGGCGCTCGGCGCCCGGATCGCGCTGGTTCAGGCAGAAGAAGACGTGGTGCTGGTAGTAGGAATCCATGGTGGTGACGAGCGGCCCGGCACGAGGCCGTGCGGAAAGAGGGGCGATGAATTGCCGTTGCGCGAGGCGGCAACGGAGGATGCGGACGATTATAGCGACCGGCGCACGCGGCTGCCCGCGGCACGGCCGCCGCCGCACGGCCCCGGCCGCCGCGTCAGCGGCGCAGCACGGCCGGCAGCCACGCGTGCTCGACGCGCTGGCCGAGCCAGATCAGCGCCGCGTAGGGCCAGATCCACGCGAGCCAGCGCGCGATGCTGTTGAAGTGCACGTAGCGGCCCTGCCGCCAGCCCGACAGCGTGAAGTCGAAGAACGGGTTGACCGGCAGCAGGTTCACGAGCGCGACGCCGGCCAGCAGCGCGAGCGCCGCGAGCATCGCGCGCCACGTCGCCGGCACGCGCAACGCGACGAGTGCGGCCGCGAAACCCAGCTCGATGCCGAGCCGCGCGCCGGGCGTCGCCCACACGACGACGAGGCCGGTGGCCGACTGCATGAACGTCGCGGCCGCCTTCAGCACGAGCGTGGCGACCACCAGCGCGATCAGCAGCCGGATGCGCGGCGCGCGCGGGCGCATCGCGAGCGACGCGATCGCCAGCGCGGCGAACAGCATCAGCCCGCCGAGCACGGCTTCCCACGCGGAATCGGACAGCCAGCCGTCGACCCGCTCGGGCCACTCGCTGACGTGCCATGCGGCCGGCAGCCACGCGAGCAGCGCGTCCTGCATCGACGCGTCGGCGCGCTCCCATAGCGCGGCCGGCCAGTCGCCGATGCCGAACAGGAACGGCGACGGAAACACGATCGCGAACGGCCACAGCGCGGCGAGCAGCAGCGGCGTCGAACCGTCGGCCTCCAGCCACGCGAAGCGCAGCCGGCGCAGCGCGCCGCGGTCGAGCAGCGCACCGGTGGCCGGCGCGGCGAGCGCCGCGCCCAGCAGCGCGCCGAGCGCGTTGGCGCCGAGGTCGAGATTCGACGCGACGCGCGTCGGCAGGTAGGTCTGCAGCGCTTCCATCGTGCCCGACAGCAGCACGCCGAGCGCGCCCGCGATCAGCGTCGCGGCCACGCCGCGCCGGCGCGGGTGCAGCGCGAGCGCGCCGAGCGCGCCGAACGGCAGATAGCCGAGCACGTTCGTGACCACGTCGAACGCGGTCACGTAGCGCTGCATCGGCGCGAACAGGTAATCGAACGGGCCGATGCCGAGCGACACCCAGCCTTCGAACGGATACAGCGACGCATAGACGATCAGCGCCGCGTACGCGGCAAACGCCTGCCGCGCGAGCGGTGACGCGCGATGCGTGCCGGGCACGTTCATCGCGGATGCAATCGCGGCTGCGCGTCGCGCGTCACGGCGTGCCCGCGTACGCCTGCACGCCGACCCACGCGGCGATCTGCGACACGAGTTCGTCGCTGGCCGCCGCGAGCGCACGCGCGCCGCCGGCCGCGTCGGGCGTGCTCGACGGCGCGCGCGCGACGAACGTGCGCTGGCCGAGCACCTTGCCGTCCTGCATCAGCGTCGCGCGCGCGGTCACCGCGCCGTGGCTTTGCGACTGCCCGTCGAAGACCTGTTCGAATTCGCTCAGGTCGACCTTGAGGGTCGGCGCGCGCACGCCGTCGGCGCCTTCGAGCACCGCGCCGCGCGACGACAGCGCGCCGCGCAGCCGCTGCGTGAGCAACTGCGCGGGCGGCGCGGTCCAGCGGCTGTCGCGATACACGGCCACGTGCTGCGCATCGGCGTACGCGAGGCGGTACGCGAACTTGTCCGAATCGAGCGCGTCGGGCGCGGCGACGTCGAGCACCTTCAGCGCGGGGCCCGAACCGGTGGTCGTCACCGACGATGCGGGCCCGAGGTCGTAGCGGATGTTCGACAGCACCGCGTCGTTGCCGGCGCAGCCGGCCGCCAGCGCGAGCGTCAGCACGGCAAGCGCGGCCGCGGCCGGGCGCAGCGCGCGGTCAAGGATTCGTGGCATGGCGTATTCCTGCATGAGGTTTCCGGTTTCGATGAGCGTCATTGCCCGGCCGTTTCCGGCCGCACGGTCGACGGGCTGCCGCCGGGCGTCACTTCCCGGCCGTCGCGCCCGGCCAGACGAAGCCCGCTTCGCCGGGCCCCGGCGCCGCGCCGGGCGAACCGAACAACAGACTGCGCGGGTTGCGGCCGAGTTCACCGGCGACGTCCTTCAATTGCCGCGACGCGTCGCCGACGCTGTCGGCCAGCGCATTGAAGCGCGGCAGCGTGTCGTACTGCACGCGCGCGTTGAGGCCGTTCAGCGCGACGCCGATCTGCTCGGCGGCCGTGCCGGCCTTGTTCAGGTTCGACACGAGCGGCCCGTTCGGCTGCAGCAGCGTGTTCGCCGACGCCATCGCGCGGTTCACCTCGTGCATCGTTTCCGGCAGCGCGGTGACGGCCGGGCCGAGCTGCTTGGTCAGCGTCGCGGCGCCGTCAGCCGCGTGCTGCAGGCTCTCGGCGGTCGCGCGCAACTGCTCGCGCATCTCGGGCGACATCAGCGCGTTCGCGCTCTTCGCGGCCAGTTCGAGCTGCCGCAGCAGCACGTCGCCGCGCTCCTGGATCTGGTCGAACAGGCTCGGCCGCATCGGGATCTGCGCGATCGTCTTCGGCGACGACGGCAGCGGCGCCAGATCGCGCCCCGTATCCTCGAGCTGCACGAACGCGATGCCGGTCACGCCCTGGAAGCCGAGGCTGCCGTAGGTCGACTGCGTGATCGGCGCGTCGTGATCGACGAGGATGCGGATCCGGATCTGGCCCGGATGCGTGCGATCGAAACCGATCGACTGGACCTTGCCGACGTCGAGGCCGCGAAAGCGCACCGCCGCATCCGGGAACAGCCCCGTCACGTTGGTGCGCGCGAGCAGGTCGTACGGCACGCGCACGGTGCGGTCGACGTTGAACCAGAACACCGTGCCCGCGATCGCGAGCGTCAGCGCGATCGTGAACAGGCCGGCCCAGAACGCATGTGATTTGTTTTCCATTCGCGGGTTCCTTGCTTCTACAGCTCGACGCTCGACAGCGCCGGTTCGAGGGCCGCCTTCGGCAGCTTCGCGCGCCGCTCGGGCGGCAGCGCCTGCAATGCGCGGCGCCCGCGCAGCCCCAGGAAATATTCGTGGATGAACGGATGGTCGACGTTCGCGGCCTCCTCGACGGGCGCCGCGACCAGCACCTTGCGGTCGGCCAGCACCGCGACGCGCGTCGACAGCGCGACCATCGTGTCGAGGTCGTGCGTCACCATCACGACGGTCAGCCCGAGCGTGCGGTGCAGCGTCGCGATCAGCTCGACGAATTCGTCGGACGCCTGCGGATCGAGGCCGGCCGTCGGCTCGTCGAGGAACAGCAGTTCGGGCTCCAGCGCGATCGCGCGCGCGATGCCGACCCGTTTCACCATCCCGCCGGACAGCGCGGCCGGCATCTTCGACGCGTGCTTGCACGGCAGCCCGACCATCTCGAGCTTCAGCATCACGATGTCGTGCAGCAGGTCCGGCGGCACGCGGCCGAGTTCGCGCAGCGGCTGCGCGACGTTGTCGAACACCGTCATCGACGAGAACAGCGCGCCATGCTGGAACAGCATCCCCGAACGCGTGCGCATCATCCGCGCGCTCGCGTCGTCGATCGTCGCCGTATCCTCGCCGAACACCTTGATCGTGCCCGACGTCGGCCGCTCGAGGCCGAGGATCTGGCGCACGAGCGTGGTCTTGCCGGAGCCCGACCCGCCGACGATCGACACGATCTCGCCGCGCCGCACGTCGAAGTCGAGCTTCTGGTGAACGATGTTGCGCCCGTAGCGCTTGGTCAGGTTGCGCACCTCGATCACGAGGTCGCCGGCATCGGCGGCCGCGTCCGGCCGGGCGCCGACCGAGCCGGCGCCGATGGCTGCCGCATGCGCGGCCGTTTCGTTCGATGCGTTCATCCGAGCCCCACGTTCTGGAACAGGATCGCGAACACCGCGTCGGCGAGGATCACGACCGTGATCGACGACACCACCGACGTGGTCGTGCCTTCGCCGAGGCTCTGCGAGTTCGCCTTGATCCGGAAGCCGAAATGGCACGCGACCAGCGCGATCAGCATGCCGAACACGACGCCCTTGCCGACGCCGATGTACAGGTTCGCGATCGGCACGACGCCCGGCAGCGAGCGCACGAAATAGTTGATGTCGATGCCGAGCACCAGCTTCGCGGCGAGCGCGCCGCCCGTCAGCGCGATGATGTTGGTCCACATCACGAGCAGCGGCATCGCGACGCCGAGCGCGAGCACGCGCGGCAGGATCAGCCGCAGCCCGTGCGGGATGCCCATCACGCGCATCGCGTCGAGCTCCTCGGTCACGCGCATCACGCCGATCTGCGCGGTGATCGCCGAGCCCGAGCGGCCCGCGACGAGGATCGCCGACAGCACGGGGCCGAGCTCGCGGATCACCGACAGCCCGAGGATGTTCACGATGTAGCGGTTCGCGCCGAACATCTGCAACTGCTGCGCGGACAGGTAGCTGAGCACGATGCCGATCAGGAACGCGACGAGCGCGGTGATCGGCAGCGCCTGCGCGCCGGCGCTGTAGATGTTCGCCGAGGTTTCCTTCCACGGCATCGTCTTTGGACGGCGCAGCACCGACAGCGCGTCGAGGATCACGAGGCCGAACATCGCGATGCCGCCCTGCAGGTGTTCGCCGAACGCGAAGATCGCGAGGCCGAGCCGCGTGACGGGATCGAACCGCACGATGCGCTCGGGCGCCTCGCGCTGGCTGTCGAGGCGTTCGATGCGCTCGAAGATCGTGCGCTGCGTGGCGCTCAGCGCGACGCCGGGCGGCAGTTTGCGGCCCCACACGCGCCACAGCGCCTGCCCGCCGACGTGGTCGAGCCGCTCGATGCCGGACAGATCCCATTCGCTCACGCGCCCGGTCGCGATGCTCGCGATGCGGCGCGCGACGGCGCCGCGGTTGCGCGCGAGCGAGAGCGCGGTCCACTGGCCGGTCAGGCGCACCGTCTGGCCCTGGCCGCCGGCGTCGACCGACAGGCCGGGAGGAGTCTCGAAGTCCAAGGGCGGGTTGTTTGCAAAAGGATGACAGCGGCCATTGTAGCGAACCGCCCGACGGCGCGACGTGAGGATTTCGGCGGGTTGCGCAGCCGGCGGCGCGAACTCCGGAGGCGCAGCCGGGGCGCGGGGGCGGGGGCGCCGAACAAGGGGCGCGCGATCGAGGCGCCGGGCTCGGGCGCGCAGCCGGGGCGCCGGGCCGGTGCCGGCCGAGACCGGCCCGAAACCGAGGCGGACCTCGGCTCGCGGCCGGCGTCGCGACCTTTCATTGTTCCGTCACGTTTCCTTTCGATACTCTCACGCGCCGCACCTCAGGCCGTCGGCGCGCCGCGCCGCCATTCGTGCGTACCTCGCGTTTCATAAAACAGAACACCGAACAGGACAACCGATGCGTCTCCCCCCGCTTTCCCGCCGTCACGTACCGGCCGCCGCCGCGCTCGCCAGCCTCGCCTTCGTCCTCGCCGGCTGCGGCGGCGACGACGTCACCGCCACGCCGCCGTCGCAGCCCGAGGCCCAGGCGCCGGTCGGCACGACGGCCACGCTCGCGTTGCTCGAGACGACCGACCTGCACACCAACGTGCTGTCGTACGACTATTTCAAGCTCGCCGCCGACAACTCGCTCGGCTTCGAGCGCGTGTCGACGCTGATCGCGCAGGCGCGCAAGCAGTACCCGAACACGCTGCTGCTCGACAACGGCGACACGATCCAGGGCACCGCGCTGTCGGACTACCAGGCGCTCGTGAAGCCGGTCGGCTGCGACCAGACGCTCGCGATCTACAAGGTGATGAACGCCGCGAAATTCGACGGCGGCGGGATCGGCAACCATGAATTCAACTACGGGCTGCCGTACCTGTCGCAGGTAACCGGCAACACGTTCGAGGTCGACGGCCTGCCGGCGCCGGCCCAGCAGAAGAGGTGCGCGGGCCCGAACTTCCCGCAGGTGCTCGCGAACGTGATCAGCGCGAAGACCAACGCGCCGCTGTTCACGCCGTACACGATCCTGACGCGCACGGTGACGGCCACGACGCCGGACGGCAAGACGGTCAGTGCGCCCGTGAAGATCGGCATCATCGGCTTCACGCCGCCCGCGATCATGAGCTGGGACAAGCGCTGGCTCGACGGCAAGGTCTACACGACCGGCCTGAAGGAAGCGGCCGAGAAGTACGTTCCGGAAATGCGGGCGAAGGGCGCCGATCTCGTCGTCGCGATCTCGCATGGCGGCCTCGACAATTCCGCGTACTCGCCGACGATGGAAAACGGCAGCTGGTGGCTGTCGAAGGTGTCCGGCATCGACGCGATGCTGATCGGCCACTCGCACCAGGTGTTCCCGGACGCGAACAGCACCGTGTCGCAGTTCAACCTGCCGGGCGTCGACAAGGTCAAGGGCACCGTCAACGGCGTGCCGACCGTGATGGCCAACTACTGGGGCAAGCACCTCGGCGTGATCAAGCTCGGCCTGAAGTTCGACGGCAAGACGTGGGCCGTCGACAAGTCGCTAACGACCGTCGAGGCGCGGCCGATCCAGAACGCCGACAAGAGCTACGTCGCGGCCGACCCGTCGGTCTCCGCCGCGATCGCGGCCGAACACCAGGCGACGATCGACTACGTGAAGACGCCGATCGGCTCGACCGACTACCGGATGAACTCGTACTTCGCGGACGTCGGCGATCCGGGCGCGATCCAGATCGTCAACGAGGCGCAGGCCGACTACGTGAAGACCTACGTGCAGGCGAACCTGCCGCAATACGCGTCGCTGCCGGTGCTGTCGGTCAGCGCGCCGTTCAAGAGCGGCTTCGGCGGCGGCACCGACTACACCGACGTCGCGCCGGGCGCGCTCGCGATCAACAACGCGGCCGACCTGTACCTGTATCCGAACACCGTGTACGCGGTGAAGGTGAGCGGCGCCGACGTGAAGAACTGGCTCGAGACGGCCGCGAAGCGCTTCAACACGATCGACCCGACCAAGGCCACCGTGCAGCCGCTCGTCAGCACCTTCCCCGGCTACAACTTCGACATGTTCACGTCGGCCGATCTCGCGTACGAAATCGACGTCACGCAGCCGGTCGGCAGCCGGATCCGGAACCTGACGTACAAGGGCGCGGCGATCGACCCGAACGCGCAGTTCATCGTCGCGACCAACAACTACCGCGCGAGCGGCGGCGGCAATTTCCCGGGCCTCGACGGCAGCAAGACGATCTTCGCGTCGCCCGACGCGAACCGCGACGTGCTGATCGCGTTCATCAAGAAGCGCGGCGCGATCACGCGCACGGCGGACGGCGCGCAGCGCAGCTGGCGGTTCACGAAGCTCGCGAGTTCGGTCGCGCACGTGCAGTTCGCGTCCGCGCCGAACCGCCTCGGCGACGCGGCGGCGGCCGGCCTGACCGGCATCACGCAGGTCGCGGCCGACGACGGTTCGGGCAAGAACCTCGCCACCTACGAGATCGACCTGACGCAATGAGACACGCGATGCAACCGATCCGGACGATGCGGCCCGCCGAAACCGGCTTCGCCGCTGCCGCGCGGCGCGTGCTGCGCGCGAAACTCCCGCCCGCCGCGCTGCTCGCGGCGGCGGCCGTGACCGTCGCGGCCGTCGTCGCGGCGACCGGCCTGCGCGGCGCCGGCCCCGCGCCGAGCGCCGCGCAGCTCGATGAATGGCAGGCGATGGTCACGCAGGCGACCGAGCCGCATGCGCTGGCCCAGTTGCGCACGCTCGCGCGCCGTGGCTCGGGCGCCGCGCAGGCGGCGCTCGGCATCGCGCTCGTCGATGCACATGAGCCGGGGCTGCGCGACGAGGGGCGCGGCTGGCTGGAAACGGCCGCGGCGGCGGAGGGCAAGGCCGACGCGCCGGCCGCGCGGCGCGCGCAGCTTGCGCTCGGCAAGGCGTTGCTGCTCGGCAGCGGCGATCTGCCGAAAGACTATGCGCGCGCCCGTGCGCTCCTCGGCGCAGCCGCCGAACAGGGTGACCCGGCCGCCGCGTACTACCTCGGGCTGATCTACCGCAGCGGCTACGGCATCGCGGCCGACCCGGTGCAGGCCGCGCACTGGTTCGACATCGCGTCGCGCGCGGACATCCCGGCCGCCGACTTCATGCTCGCGAACGCGTACCGCGACGGCAGCGGCGTGCCGCGCGACGACGCACGCGCGCTCGCGCTGTACCGCCGGGCCGCCGAGCACGAGCTGCCGGAAGCCGTGCAGACGCTCGCGATGGCCTATCGCAACGGCGAACTCGGGCTTCGGCCCGACGCGGACGAATTCCACGCGCAGTGGATCGAGACCGCGCATGCGCTGAAGCACCCGGTGGTTGCGCCGTGACAGCCGTTCGGCCGGGACGCGCACGAGCGTGACCCGGCCGAACGGCGGTTGCGTCGCATGCGTCATCCGGGCCTTGCACATCGGTATCGGTATCGGTCCCCGCAACCGGAATCGGCCAGCGCAGTGGCGGTGGCGTCGCCGGTGGCGCACCGATCCTCATATCGGCTCGCCAAAGCCCGGCGCTGAAGGGCAAGACGCCGCTCGCGTGCGAGATGAAGTCGGAAGAAGACATCGAGGCGCTGAAGCGGATGCAGAAACAGCACCAAGCCGCGCCGTGTCGTCAGGCAGGTTGCGCTCGCGCTCCGGCGCGCGCCCACGCCCCCTGTCGCTACAATAGGCGCCATGAACGCCCCCACCTCCTCCGACACGCCCGAATCCGGCGACGCGCACATCGCGCGCAACCGGCTCGAGGCGCACCTGGACGCCGCGCCGCGCGCGTGGCCGCTCGACATCGTCGCCGCCACCGGCTCGACCAACGCCGACGTCGCGACGCGGCTGAAGGCGCTGCCGCGCAGCGCGAACGCGTTGCCCGCGCCGCTCGTGCGCGTCGCGTTCGAGCAGACGGCCGGCCGCGGCCGGCAGGGCCGCCCGTGGTTCGCGCAGCCCGGCAATGCGCTGCTGTGCTCGGTCGGCTGCATCGTGCCGCGCGCCGTCGATGCGCTCGGCGGCCTCAGCATCGCGATCGGCGTCGCGCTCGCCGAAGGGCTGGCCACGCTGCCGCTCGACGCCCGCATGCGCGTCGCGCTCAAATGGCCGAACGACCTGCTGCTGACGACCGACGACGACGGCACGCCGCGCATCGTCGGCAAGCTCGCGGGGATCCTGATCGAAACCGTCTGGACCACCGCCGACGCCACCGCCGTCGTGATCGGCTTCGGCATCAACGTGCGCGGCGCGGAAGCCGTCGCCGCGCAGGTCGACGCGCTGCGCGCGCGGGAAGCCACGCTCGCGAGCGGGCTGCCGCCCGCCGCGCTGTCGATCGCGTGCGCGTCGGCGAACCTCACCGATACGCTCGCCGCGTCGCTGAACGCGCTCACGCCCGCGCTCGCGCAGTTCGGCACCGACGGCCTCGCGCCGTTCCTGCCGCGCTGGCACGCGCTGCACGCGTACGCGGGCCGCGAAGTCGTGCTGCTCGAACAGGGTGTCGAACGCGCGCGCGGCATCGCGACGGGCATCGACGCGACCGGCCAGTTGCTGCTCGACACGCCGAACGGCGTGCAAACGATCGCGGCCGGCGACGTGTCGCTGCGCGAAGCGCAATGAGCGAGCCGCACCTGCTGATCGACGCCGGCAACAGCCGGATCAAGTGGGCGCTCGCCGACGCGCGGCGCACGCTCGTCGACACGGGCGCGTTCGGCCATACGCGCGACGGCGGCGCCGATCCCGACTGGTCGACGCTGCCACGTCCGCGCAGCGCGTGGATCTCGAACGTTGCGGGCGCCGATGTAGCCGCACGGCTCGACGCGCTGCTCGACGCGCGCTGGCCGGGCCTGCCGCGCACGACGATCCGCGCGCAGCCCGCGCAATGTGGCGTGACGAACGGCTATACGACGCCCGAACAGCTCGGCAGCGACCGGTGGGCCGGCCTGATCGGCGCGCACGCGGCGTTTCCGGGCGAGCATCTGCTGATCGCGACGTTCGGCACCGCGACGACGCTCGAGGCACTACGCGCGGACGGCCGCTTCACGGGCGGCCTGATCGCGCCGGGCTGGGCGCTGATGATGCGCGCGCTCGGCACGCACACCGCGCAGTTGCCGACGCTGACGACCGATATCGCCAGCGGCCTGCTCGCGGGCGCGCAGGCCGAACCGTTCCAGGTCGATACGCCGCGCTCGTTGTCGGCCGGCTGCCTGTACGCGCAGGCCGGCCTGATCGAACGCGCGTGGCGCGATCTCGTCGCGGCGTGGCAGGCGCCCGTGCGGCTCGTGCTGGCAGGCGGCGCGGCGGACGACGTCGCGCGTGCGCTGACGGTCCCGCATACGCGGCATGACACGCTGATCCTGTCCGGGCTCGCGCTGATCGCGGCGGCCGCGGCCGGCCCGGCAGCGGCGCAGGATTGACGCAAAGACGCGAGCATCGCGCCGGCCCATGGCGACGCAAGCCGAAGCAGCTCCGGGCGGGCCAGCGTCACGCCGACGATGCAATACGCGCGGCGCCGCACCAGCGGCCCGCACGAACGGGCGACGAAAGCCATGAAAAAGCCGGCCATGCGGCCGGCTCGACTGAACGACGTGAACCACGTCGATGACGACAAGGAGTTTCGACGATGCTGCGCTGGCTGATCGCTGTTCTCTTTCTCGCCAACATGCTCGCGTTCGTGGTGGCGCGCGGCGTGTTCGGGCCGCTGCCGGCGGCCGGCCCGCGCGAACCGGGCGTGCTGTCGCGGCAGGTGCAGCCCGACGCGCTGCGGGCGATACCGCTGGCGCGGGCAACCGACCAGCCCGTCGTCGGCGGCCCGATCGCCGCACCGGCCGTCACGACCGCACCGCTCGCGGCATCGGCCCCGTGACGGCGCCCGGGCGCTCAGGACTGTTGCGCGCGCACCTTCTTCAGCAACGCGGTGGTCGAGCGATCGTGCTCGAACGGAATCGCCAGCGCCCGGCCGCCCCAGCCGCGCACGAGCGCGGATTCCGGCAGCGCGTCCATGTCGTAATCGCCGCCCTTCACGAGGATGTCCGGACGGACGGCCTCGATCAGCGATACGGGCGTCTTTTCCCCGAACGTCACGACCCAGTCGACGCTTTCCAGCGCCGCGAGCAGCGCCGCGCGATCCTCTTCGCGGTTGATCGGCCGGTCGTCGCCCTTGCCGAGCATGCGCACCGACGCATCGCTGTTCACGCCGACGATCAGGCAGGCGCCGAGCGCTTTCGCATCGGCGAGATACGTGACGTGACCGCGATGCAGGATGTCGAACACGCCGTTGGTGAACACGACGGGCGACGGCAGCGACGCGCGCAGCGCGACGAGGGCATCACGGGTGATCAGCTTGCGTTCGAAAGTGGCGGACATGATGGAGATCGGACGGAATGAACGACGGCGCGCGCGACGGCGGCACCAACTAAAAAGCCCGCCGGACCGACCGGGCGGGCTTCATGCGACGAGCGCGACACGGTGCCGCAAGCCGGGCGCGAATCGGACGCGAACGGGACGCGACTCGCGCCGACGGCGGCCGCAGCCGGCCTCAGGCCGGCTGCGCGGCCGACGACGGGCCGCTTTCGGCCTGCAGGCGGCCGGTGACTTCCTTGCGGTAGCGGTTCAGCTCCTGCGCGGTCGCGAACGTGCGCTCGAACAGGATCGACAGGTTGTGCAGGATCCGCTCGACGACCTTCTTCTCCCACTCGCCGTCGAAACGGATCTGCTCGTCGAGCCAGCGCTCGAGCCATTCCGGATCCGGCAGGCGCGACTGCACGGTGTCGCGCGGGAACAGCGCCTGGTTCACGTGCAGGTTGGTCGGATGCAGCGGCTTCTCGGTGCGGCGCGCCGATGCCATCAGCACGCCGATCTTCGCGAAGGCGGCACGCGCGACGTCGCCGCAGTTGTTCAGCGCTTTCTTCATGTAGCGCAGGTACGCGCCGCCATGGCGCGCTTCGTCGCGCGAAATCGTTTCGTAGATCTGCTTGATGACGGGCTCGGTGTGCCAGTCGGCCGCGCAGCGATACCAGTGGTTCAGGCGGATTTCGCCGCAGAAGTGCAGCATCAGCGTCTCGAGCGGCGGCGCCGGATCGAACTGGAAGCGCACCGCGTGCAGCTCCTCTTCGGTCGGCACCATCTCCGGCTTGAAGCGGCGCAGGTATTCCATCAGCACGAGCGAATGCTTCTGCTCCTCGAAGAACCACACGCTCATGAACGCGGAAAAGTCGCTGTCGTGCTGGTTGTCGCGCAGGAACATCTCCGTCGCGGGCAGCGCCGACCATTCGGTGATCGCGTTCATCTTGATCGTCTTCGCCTGCTCGTCGGTGAGCAGCGAAGCGTCGAACTTGTCCCACGGAATGTCCTTCTCCATGTCCCAGCGGACAGCTTCGAGCGACCTGTAAAGTTCCGGATAAAGCATGGTGTTCATGATGGTCCCACCCCTGTTCTGCGCAATGCGACTTCTCTAAACGTGACTGTTGCCGCGCAAGCGCGCCATGCGCGCTTTTTGCAGCCAAGACTGTAATTTTACGCGGGAAACCGACCCGCCGGACGCTGATTCCTCGTCCGGCAGCCAGGCGGCCGCGTTGCCGCCGTTGGGCATGCTGCCGCCCCGCTCCGTTCGGACGGAGCCGGGCGCGCTGGCCTGAGTGGGGGCCGGCGCTGGCCGGCTCGGTGGCGCGCCCGTCCCCTGCCCCAGGCGGGTTCCCCGAAAGGTCCCCGTGCGGATGCCGGATCGGCGGGCTGCTCGATATGGTGTATACGGCGGCGGCCATGATAGCACGCGTGCATGACGGTTCCGAGACGCCCGGCCGGTCGCGCGCCGCCACCCGCGGTGCGGCGATCGGTCGCAGTTGGCCGTCGCAAAAACGCAACCTTACATTGGCCCTGCACGCATCAGACCCGCATTTCGCCGGTCGCGAGGCCGTCCTCCGGCGGCGTGCCGGCCGCGGGCGCGCTGCTGCCGTCCGCTCCCGCGATCCAGCCGGCGAGCGTCTCGCGCTGCGCGCGGCCGTCGCGATAGCCGAGCTCGATCAGCTCGCGCGTGAAGGCCTCCTCGAACAGCAGGTAGCTCGCGAACGACGCGCCGGCCGGCTGGCTGCCGCCGATCGCGCCGAGCAGCCCGCGCATCGTCGCCGGCATCTGCTTCAGGTGCTTCGCGGCAATCAGTTCGATGCGCTCGGACGGCGCGATCGCGAGCACGTCGACGTGCCGCCAGCCGCTGTCGATCTCGACCTGGTGCGGCAGGTGCTCGATCATCCGGTTGATGTGCTCGATCCGTTCGATGTCCGAGCCGATCGAGTCGAGGAACACGCTCGCGAGCACCTGCTGGCCGATCTGCGCGAGCGTTGGGTAGCCCCGGGCCCGCCCCGCGCCGTTCGCGGCCGGAATCTCGGGCCGCGGATCGGCTGCGCCGACGACGACGATCCGGTCCGCGCCGAAGTGGATCGCCGGCGACAGCGGCGCGATCTGCCGGATCGAGCCGTCGCCGAAGTATTCGACCTGCCCGTCGAGCACGAGCGGCACGGCGGGGAACACGAACGGAATGGCCGACGACGCGAGCAGGTGCGACGCCGACAGGTCGACGAGCCGCGCCGTGCGCTGCGCGCGCCGCCACGCCTGGATCGGCTCGGCGGCCTGGTAGAACGTGAGGTGCCGGCCGCTCGAATAGCTGAGCGCGGTGATCGCGAGCGCGTGCAGCAGGCGCGCCTCGAGCATCTGCTCGATCCGGTGGAAACTCAGCTCGCGCTGCAGCAGGTGCGCGAGCGGCGTGTTGTCGAGCAGCCCGCGCGGCGAGCGGCGGGCCGCCCAGCCGAACGTCATCGTCGCGAGCCAGCGCGCGCCGGCGCCCGCGATGCCGAGCCAGTCGGTGCGATACACGTAGTCGGCCCGCAGCGGCTCCCAGAATTCGAGCAGGCGCCGCACGCCATGGGAAAAATCGTCCGCGTGGCTCGCGATCGACGTCGCGTTGATCGCGCCCGCCGACGAACCGCACACGACCGTGAACGGCACCGTGTGCCGCTGCGGATCGGCCTCGCGCGCGATCTCGGCCAGCGCCTTCAGCACGCCGACCTGGTATGCGGCGCGCGCGCCGCCTCCCATCAGAACGAGCGCGAGTCGCATGATCGACCTGCTACCTGCGCCGCATCACGTCGAGCGCTTCGGCGGACGCGTGTCGGGCGACGAAGCGGCGGCCGCGCGCTCGGCGGCCGAACCGGACGGCTTCGCGCGCTTCGCGGCAGGCTTGCGCGGCGCGGCCGCGGCGGGCTTCGCGGCGGGTTCGGGCGCGGCAGCGGCCTCCGGCGGCGCGGCGGGCTGCATGCCCGGCTGCGCCATCGCGAGGCTCGCGAGCTGGTTGAATTGCGTCTGCAACAGGTTCCACCAGCCGGCCGGGTCGAACTGCTGCGCGGGGTCGCCCGCCGGCGCCTCAGCGCCGGACGCCGCGGCATCGGGCGTGGGCGCGGCCTCGCCCGCCGACGCGGGTTTCGCGGCCTGCGCGGCGGCCACGGCCGCTTCCTCGGCCGCCGACATCGAGCTTTGCGCGAACGCGCCGAACGCACGCAGCGTCGCGAGCGTCGCGCGCTGCACCTCGAGCGCCTGGATCGCCGACTGCAGCATCCCGAGATTGAGCTTCAGCCACTGCTCGACCGCGCGCAGATCGGTGATCCGCTTGTCGAGTTCCTCGACGTTCGTGAGCGGCGACATCATGTCGGACATGCTCGACAGCGACGGCGGCAGCCCGTGCGTGGCGCCCGGAAACGGCGCCATCCCGCCGAACGGCGACATCCGGATCATGTCCCACATCCGGTCCATCATGTCGGCGGGCTGGAACCCGGCAAAGCCGGCGAAAGGGTTGGCGCCGGAGGCATCGGTCGTCATACGGGCATCCTGGTTGACTGGGGGAGCGAGGCGGCCGCCGTGCGTCGCGCAGCCGCGCGTGATTCGATCATAGCGCGCACGTCAGAACGGCGCGTCGCCGGGAAACGCGGGCGGGCGCCGCTCGCGCAGCGAGCGAATGCCCTCCTGCACGTCGGGCCCCGAAAAACCCATGAATTCGAGCGCGAGCGACGTGTCGAAGGTCGGCCCGGCTGTGCGCAGCCAGTTGTTCAGCGCGTACTTGGTCCAGCGGATCGCCGACTGCGAACCGTGCGCGAGCCGCTCGGCCACTTCGTACGCCTTCGGCAGCAGGTCGGCCGGCTCGACCGCGAGCGAAACCAGCCCGATCCGCTCGGCCTCCTCGCCGCTCACGGGCTCGCACAGCATCAGGTAGTACTTCGCCTTCGCCATCCCGCACAGCAGCGGCCACACGATCGCCGCGTGGTCGCCGGCCGCGACGCCGAGCCGCGTATGGCCGTCGATGATGCGCGCATCCTTCGCCGCGATCGAGATGTCGGCGAGCAGCCCGGCGACGAGCCCCGCGCCGACGGCCGGGCCATGCATCGCCGACACGATCGGCTTGCTGCAGTTGATCACGTTGTAGACGAGGTCGCGCGCCTCGCGCCACACGCGGGCGCGCACGTCGAAATCGTTCGCCATGTCCTCGACGAGCGCGAGATCGCCGCCCGCCGAAAAGCCCTTGCCTTCGCCGCGGATCACCGCGACGCGCGCGTCGGGGTCGCGATCGACGTCGCGCCAGATGTCGGCGAGCTCGCGATGCATGCGCGCGTTCGCGGTCGCGAGGCCGCTGCGGTTCGCGCCCTCGCCGCTCATCACGATGTCGAGCACGCCATGGTCGCGGCGCGTCACCTTCAGTGCTTCGTAACCGCCGTACGCGGCAAGATCGGCCATCTGCTGCTCCTTGTTCGAGGCGCTCGAACGCCTGAATCGAGTGTAGCCAAGCCCGCGCGGTCAAACATCGGGCGAAACCCGGCGCGCGGGCCGAAGCCGGGTGTCGCCGGCGCGTGGCTTACGCCGCGCCGTCGGGCGGCGAAACCGACTGCTCGATCGCGCCGAAGATCGACTTGCCGGCCGCATCGAACATCTCGATGCGCACGGTGTCGCCATAGCGCATGAATTCGGTCTGCGGCGCGCCGTGCTCGATCGTCTCGAGGCAGCGCTTCTCGGCGATGCAGCAGTAGCCGCGCTTCGCGTCCTTGTTCGATACCGTACCCGAGCCGACGATCGAGCCGGCACGCAGGTTGCGCGTCTTCGCCGCGTGCGCGATCAGCTGGCCGAAGTGGAACACCATGTCGGTGCCCGCATCGGGCTGGCCGACCTTCTTGCCGTTCCAGTGGACGATCATCGGCCGGTGCACGCGGCCGTCGCGCCATTCGTCGCCGAGCTCGTCGGGCGTGACCGCGACCGGCGCGAACGCGGTGGCCGGCTTGCTCTGGAAGAAGCCGAAGCCCTTCGCGAGTTCGGCCGGAATCAGGTTGCGCAGCGACACGTCGTTCACGAGCGTGACGAGCCGCACGGCCTTCAGCGCGTCGTCGGGCGACGCGCTCATCGGCACGTCGCCGGTGATCACCGCGACTTCCGCCTCGAAATCGATACCCCATTCCTCGGACGGGCATACGACGTCGTCGCGCGGCCCCAGGAAGTCGTCGCTGCCGCCCTGGTACATCAGCGGATCGGTCCAGAACTCGGGCGGCATCTCCGCGCCGCGCGCGCGGCGCACGAGCTCGACGTGGTTCACGTACGCGGAGCCGTCGGCCCACTGGAACGCGCGCGGCAGCGGCGCCATGCAGTTGGCCGGATCGAACGCGAACGCGTTGCGCGCGCGGCCGTGGTTCAGCGCGTCGTACAGGTCGCGCAGTTGCGGCGCGTAGAACGCCCAGTCGTCGAGGACGCGCTGCAGCGTCGGCGCGATCGCATCGGCAATCGCCGCGGTGTGCAGGTCGCGCGACACGACGATCAGCTGGCCGTCGCGCGTGCCGTCCTTCAGCGAAGCAAGTTTCATAGGGAGGATCTGCCGTTGTAGTGACGATGGAGGGAATCTATTTTACGATGGTGAATCCCTGCGGCGCGCCACGATCGCGCACGCCGTTTTCGCCCCGTTTCCTGTCGCATTTTCGCGCACCCGTTGCCCATGCCCGCCAGCCCGCTTCCCGACGACGATCTCGCCGACTCCGATACCGACGACGCCACCTCCGGCGAACACGGCGAGAAGGTCCGTTCCGGCATCCAGTCGATCGAGGTCGGCTTCCGCCTGCTCGACGTGCTGACGAGCGAGCCGCGCGCGATGATGCTGCGCGATCTCGCGCAGCGCGCGGGCATGAGCCCGGCGAAGGCGCATCGCTACCTGGTCAGCTTTTCGCGGCTCGGCGTCGTGTCGCAGGATCCCGTGTCGGGCCGCTACGAGCTCGGCGGCTTCGCGCTGCAGATGGGGCTTGCGCGGCTCGCGCGCGTCGACGGCGTGAAGCTCGCGCGGATCGCGCTGACCGAATTCCGCGACCGTCTCGACCAGACGGTCGGCATCGCGGTATGGGGCAACCAGGGGCCGACGATCGTGCACTGGATGGAATCGAGCCATCCGGCGAAGGCGTCGCTGAAGCTCGGCGACGTGATGCCGCTGCTCGGCTCCGCGACGGGCCTGCTGTTCGCCGCGTACCTGCCGCGCAGCAAGACCGCCGCGATGCTCGAACGCGAACTCGCCGATACGCGCCGCTCGCCGCACCACGGCGGCCCGCGCACGCTCGACGAAGTCGATGCGGTGCTCGCCGACGTGCGCCGGCACCAGGCCGCGCGCGTCGAGGGGATGCTGCTGCCGACGATCCACGCGTTCTGCATGCCGGTGTTCGACGCGGTCGGCGAACTCGCGCTCGCGATCGTCGCGCTCGGCCAGGAAGGCTCGTTCGACATCGCGTGGGGCGGCGAGATCGACACCGCGCTGCGCGCATGCGCGCAGAAACTGTCTTACGAACTCGGCTATAGTCCCGACGCACGCGACGCCTGACGCATCCGGTTCACGCCACGTCACGCATCGCGAACGCGCAGCGCATCCGACGGTCCGATTCCTGTGGCGCGCGCCGCGCGCCCGACGTCACGCAAAGCGCCCGATCCTGTTCCGATGCCCAAGCAGCCTGCCGACCTTCGCCCGAGTCCCGCCCTGCCCCGCCGCTGGCTGCGCGTGGGCGTCGCGCTCGTCGCCGTGCTGGTGCTGCATGCGCTCGCCGGGTTCTGGCTGATGCGCAACCGCGAATCGTTCACGCCGCCGCCGCCCGCCGACATCCCCGTGCAGATCGAATTGCTGAAACCGCAGCCGATCGAGCGCCAGCCTGCGCCGCCGGAGCCGAAGCCGGTCGAACGTCCGGCCGCGCCCAAGGCTGCCGCGCCGAAGACGGCCCCGCCGAAACCCGCGCCGTCGCACGAGCCGGTGCTCACCTCCACGCAGACGGCCGAGCACGGCGAACCGCCGGCCGCTGCTGCGTCCGCGGCGAGCGGCGTACCGGGGGCATCGGGCGCGCACGCCGCATCGGCGGCCGGCGCCAGCGCCGCAACACCGGGGCCCGCCACGAGCGGCGTGAAGTTCGCCGCGCCGCCGTCCGGCGACCTGCAGTACGACACGTTCTACAACGGCATGCAGAACATGATCGGCACGATCCACTGGCGCACCGACGGGCACACGTACGACTTGTCGGTGTCGATGCCGGTGCCGTTCGTCGGCCCGTTCACCTATCGCAGCGAAGGCCGCATCGATGCATTCGGCGTCGCGCCCGACCGTTACGTCGAGAAGCGCGGCAAGCGGCCGGAAGACATCGCGATCTTCAACCGCGAGATCCGGCAGGTCGTGTTCACGCGCACGCCGAACAACGCGCCGCTGCCCGACGGCGTGCAGGACCGCTTCAGCATGCTGATGCAGTTGTCGGGGCTGCTGCGCGGCAATCCCGCGGCCTACAAGCCGGGCGTCACGCAGCAGTTCTTCGTGATCGACAACAACAGCGGCGAGACCTGGCCGATCACCGTGATCGGCGACGAGCAGGTGCAGACGCAGGCCGGCATCGTCGGTGCACGGCACTTCATGCGCCTGCCGCGCCGCGACGGCGACACGCGCCGCATCGACATGTGGCTCGCGCCGTCGCTCGGCTGGCTGCCCGCGCGGCTCGTGCAGAGCGAGCCGAACGGCGCGCAGATCGAGCTGCTGTGGCACGGCCGCCTCGCCGCACCGAACGTGCCTGCCGATGCCGCGCCCGCGGGGCGCGCAACGAACGCGCCCGCCATCGCACCGACATCCGATGCACCGCCTGCGCCGCCCGCGGAACCGGCGCAATCCGCACCGCCCGCCACCGTGCAACCACCCGCGTCGTCGACTGTCACACAGTGAACGCGAAGTGAATTCGCGCCGATCGGCAATTTCGACCGATTACAGATTGCCCGGAAATGGCCGATGACACTCTTTAACAACTATTTCAGTCCACCGGCTCACAATGAGAAACGTTTGATAGACATCGGCTTCTAACCGATACACCCCACGCAACGGGAGAACGGGGTGTGCAGCGCAAGCCCCTTGAAACCGGCAAGGCTTGCCCCACCTAGGGGACAACAAGGCCAGATGCCACTGCGAAGAGGAGTGCCGCCATGCAAATGATCTACAACAGCCCCAACTACTGCGTCGTCGAATTTGCGCCGCAGGCCGGCCATCACCTGATGAATGCCGGCGGATACGAAATCGTCGACAAGAACGCGCAGCGCGAAATCTTCATCGACGGCGAACTTGCCGAACGATTCCGCGCGCACGTGAAGCAGCTGATCGAGGATGAACCGTCGCTCGACGAAGTCGACGAATTCCTCGGACAATTCGACAGCCTGATGATGATGCCCGTCGTGCTGCACTGACGACTCGCGGCCCGGCGCGTCACGCGGCCGGGCCATTCGCCGCGCATCGATGCGGCGCCGCGTGCACTCCGATCCTGCCCCCGTCCGGCTCGCCGGCGGGGGCTTTCCTTTGGCGGGCCGTCCGGCCCGCGCGGCGAGGGCCGGCGACCGCTTGACGCACCGGCTACAATGACGGTTTTCCGTCTTCGCCGGTCTTCCGCCCATGTCTGCGACTCCTCTCGCCGCTTCCGTCCCGCTCGACGCGCGCTACACGCGCGGCGCCGCCCTGCCCGCGCTGCTGCAATCGCGCATCCTGATCCTCGACGGCGCGATGGGCACGATGATCCAGCGCTACAAGCTCGACGAGGCCGCGTATCGCGGCGAGCGCTTCAAGGATTTCCCGCGCGACATCAAGGGCAACAACGAGCTGCTGTCGCTCACGCAGCCGCAGATCATCCGCGAGATCCACGACCAGTACTTCGCGGCCGGCGCCGACATCGTCGAGACCAACACGTTCGGCGCGACGACCGTCGCGCAGGCCGACTACGGGATGGAAGCGCTCGTCGTCGAGATGAACGTCGAATCGGCGAAGCTCGCGCGCGAATCGGCCGCGAAATACGCGACGCCGGACAAGCCCCGCTTCGTCGCGGGCGCGATCGGGCCGACGCCGAAGACGGCCAGCATCTCGCCGGACGTCAACGATCCGGGCGCGCGCAACGTCACGTTCGACGAGCTGCGCACGTCGTACTACCAGCAGGCGAAGGCGCTGCTCGACGGCGGCGTCGACCTGTTCCTCGTCGAGACGATCTTCGACACGCTGAACGCGAAAGCGGCGCTGTTCGCGCTCGACGAACTGTTCGAGGACACCGGCGAGCGCCTGCCGATCATGATCTCGGGCACCGTCACCGATGCGTCGGGCCGGATCCTGTCGGGCCAGACCGTCGAGGCGTTCTGGAATTCGCTGCGTCACGCGAAGCCGCTCACGTTCGGCCTGAACTGCGCGCTCGGCGCGGCGCTGATGCGCCCTTACATCGCCGAACTCGCGAAGCTGTGCGACACCTACGTGTCGTGCTATCCGAACGCGGGCCTGCCGAACCCGATGAGCGACACCGGTTTCGACGAAACCCCCGACGTCACGTCGGGCCTGCTGAAGGAATTCGCGCAGGCCGGGCTCGTGAACCTCGCGGGCGGCTGCTGCGGCACGACGCCCGAGCACATCGCCGAGATCGCGAAGGCGCTCGCCGACGTGAAGCCGCGCCGCTGGCCGAACCAGTACAGCGACAACGCCTGACCCGACCGCCCCACGTCCTTCATCAAAAGAATTCGCACCGCCATGACCGATCACATGATGCGCCTTGCCGGCCTCGAGCCGTTCAACGTCACGTCCGGGACGCTCTTCATCAACGTCGGCGAACGCACCAACGTCACCGGCTCGAAGGCGTTCGCACGGATGATCCTCAACGGCCAGTTCGACGAGGCGCTCGCCGTCGCGCGCCAGCAGGTCGAGAACGGCGCGCAGGTGATCGACATCAACATGGACGAGGCGATGCTCGATTCGAAGGCGGCGATGGTGCGCTTCCTGAACCTGATCGCGTCGGAGCCGGACATCGCGCGCGTGCCGATCATGATCGACTCGTCGAAGTGGGAGGTGATCGAGGCCGGCCTCAAGTGCGTGCAGGGCAAGGCGATCGTGAACTCGATCTCGCTGAAGGAAGGCGAGGACGCGTTCCGCCACCATGCGAACCTGATCCGCCGCTACGGCGCGGCCGCGGTCGTGATGGCGTTCGACGAAACCGGGCAGGCCGACACCTACGAGCGCAAGACCGAGATCTGCAAGCGCTCGTACGATTTCCTCGTGAACGAAGTCGGCTTCCCGCCGGAAGACATCATCTTCGACCCGAACATCTTCGCGGTCGCGACGGGCATCGAGGAGCACAACAACTACGCGGTCGACTTCATCGAGGCGACCCGCTGGATCAAGCAGAACCTGCCGCACGCGAAGGTGAGCGGCGGCGTGTCGAACGTGTCGTTCTCGTTCCGCGGCAACGACCCGGTGCGCGAGGCGATCCACACCGTGTTCCTGTACCACGCGATCCAGGCCGGGATGGACATGGGCATCGTGAACGCGGGCCAGCTCGGCGTGTACGCCGATCTCGACGCGGAGCTGCGCGAGCGCGTGGAGGACGTGATCCTGAACCGTCGCGACGATTCCACCGATCGCCTGCTCGAGATCGCCGACAAGTTCAAGGCGGGCGGCGCGAAGAAGGAAGAGAACCTCGAGTGGCGCAACCAGCCGGTCGAGAAGCGGCTTTCGCATGCGCTGGTGCACGGGATCACGACCTTCATCGTCGAGGATACCGAAGAGGTACGCGCGAAGATCGCCGCGGCCGGCGGCCGCCCGATCAACGTGATCGAAGGCCCGCTGATGGACGGGATGAACATCGTCGGCGACCTGTTCGGCCAGGGCAAGATGTTCCTGCCGCAGGTGGTGAAGTCGGCGCGCGTGATGAAGCAGGCGGTCGCGCACCTGATCCCGTTCATCGAGGAAGAAAAGCGGCTGCTCGCGGAAGCGGGCGGCGACGTGCGCGCGAAGGGCAAGATCGTGATCGCGACCGTGAAGGGCGACGTGCACGACATCGGCAAGAACATCGTGTCGGTCGTGCTCCAGTGCAACAACTTCGAAGTCGTCAACATGGGCGTGATGGTCCCGTGCAACGAGATCCTCGCGAAGGCGAAGGTCGAGGGCGCGGACATCATCGGGCTGTCGGGCCTCATCACGCCGAGCCTCGAGGAAATGGCGTACGTCGCGTCCGAAATGCAGCGCGACGACTACTTCCGCGTGAAGAAGATCCCGCTGCTGATCGGCGGCGCGACGACGTCGCGCGTGCACACGGCCGTGAAGATCGCGCCGCACTACGAAGGCCCGGTCGTCTACGTGCCCGATGCGTCGCGCTCGGTGTCGGTCGCGTCGAACCTGCTGTCCGACGAAGGCGCGGCGAAGTATCTCGACGAGCTGAAGTCCGACTACGAGCGGATTCGCGACCAGCACGCGAACCGCAAGGCGCAGCCGATGGTCACGCTCGCCGACGCGCGCGCGAACAAGACCAAGGTCGACTGGGCCGGCTACCAGCCGGTCAAGCCGAAGTTCATCGGCCGCCGCGTGTTCAAGAATTACGACCTGAGCGAGCTCGCGAACTACATCGACTGGGGCCCGTTCTTCCAGACCTGGGATCTCGCGGGCCCGTACCCGGCGATCCTGAACGACGAGATCGTCGGCGAATCGGCGCGGCGCGTGTTCTCCGACGCGAAGTCGATGCTCGCGCGCCTGATCCAGGGCCGCTGGCTCACCGCGAACGGCGTGATCGCGCTGCTGCCGGCCAACACGGTCAACGACGACGACATCGAGATCTACAGCGACGAATCGCGCTCGGAAGTGCTGCTCACGTGGCGCAACCTGCGCCAGCAGAGCGTGCGCCCGGTGGTCGACGGCGTGATGCGGCCGAACCGTTCGCTCGCCGATTTCATCGCGCCGAAGGAATCGGGTGTGGCCGACTACATCGGGATGTTCGCGGTGACGGCCGGCCTCGGCGTCGACGTGAAGGAAAAGCAGTTCGAAGCCGACCACGACGACTACAGCGCGATCATGCTGAAGGCGCTCGCCGACCGTTTCGCGGAAGCGTTCGCCGAAGCGATGCATGCGCGCGTGCGCCGCGAGCTGTGGGGTTATGCGAGCGGCGAGACGCTCGACAACGACGCGCTGATCGCCGAGAAGTACGCGGGCATCCGCCCGGCGCCCGGCTACCCGGCCTGCCCCGACCACCTCGTGAAGCGCGACATGTTCGACGTGCTGCACGCGGACGAGATCGGCATGAGCGTGACCGACTCGCTGGCAATGCTGCCGGCCGCGAGCGTGTCGGGCTTCTATCTCGCGCATCCGGACAGCCGTTACTTCTCGGTCGGCAAAATCGGGCAGGATCAGCTCGAGGACTACGCGCAACGCATGGCGCTGTCGCTGGACGACGCGCGCCGCGCGCTTGCGCCGCAACTGTAACCGCGTCGACCCGCCGCTTCCATCGCCACGCGCCCCGATCCAGGGGCGCGTCGCACAACGGCTCAATTCATCAGGATACCTAATCTCGATAATCGAGATCGAAGTCGCTGTAACGCCGGGCTTTCGGGCCAACGCGCGTGGGCGACATGACGCGCTCTTCTCCCTAAATCATTCCCGCCATGTCGACCTTCGAGATCCGGATCACCGAAACGCCAGCGGACAGCGCGAGCCCGTTCCCGTCGACGATCTACCGCGGCGAGCGCTGGGATCTGAGCCATCTGCGTCCGTTGACATTCACCTGCGATCTGGAAACCGGCTTCGACGTGACGGTTCTGGTCCTGCTCTCCTGCCACTGCTTTACGCGCAGCTTCAAATGGGACGGACGCGCCCGCGATGCCATTCCGGACGACGAGATCTACGACGACGGCCGCGAGACACGCGTGCTCTGCGCGGGCCGGTATCGCGCGTCACGGGAGCTGTTGCGCGGCGTGATCGTCGGGCTGGCGACGCGCCGGATCGTCGTCGCGGATGAACGGCAACCCAATTTCGTCACGGTGGAGACGGTGTCGACGGACGGCACGCAACGCGTGTACGCGGTGTTTTTCGAGGTGTCGAAAGACCGGGCGAGAAAGCGCCGGCTTGTCCTGCGGGTCCAATCCGCCTATCTGCTGGAGGGCGACCTGACGAAACGCCAGCGGGACGCCCGGAAGGTGGCATTGCGCACCCTGCTGCGCGCAAGCCTGGAAGGCCGCAAGATTCGGGCGTAGAAAAACCAACGGCCGCCTTTCGGCAGCCGTCGCATGCGGGATTCTCTTTCCGTCTTTCGACGCAATACCCACTCCAGGTGGGACCCGGTTGCCCGGGCGGCGCTATGTTTTCGCACCCGCTTTCACATAGTCTTGCGTTGAATTATAAGGAATTTCCCCTTTCGGTCAAGGCGAGGGGGCATCCGCCCGGCGCCAATTTCATCAGACGAAACGAAAAAGCCCGCTTCGAGCGGGCTTTTTCTCGTCTGACCAATCTTGCGATTCGCGTCAGCCGGGCAATGCGGCTCAGAAGCCCCAGTGCACGTCGGCCTCGCCGGCCTTCGCTTCGCGCAGCATCGTCAGGAACGGCGCGACGCGCTGGGCCAGGCTCGGCGGCACTTCGTGGTGCGCGTGGTCGGCTTCGTCCTCGTGGAAATGGCCGGCGTGCTCGGCGCGCTCCTGCTTCGCCTGCGCGACCGCGCCTTCCAGCTTGGCGATCGCGTGGTCCAGTTCGTCGTGCGTAATCACACCGCGCTCGCCCAGCTGCTTGCCGACGAGACCCAGCACATACACGGCGAAATCCTTCAGCACGTCGAGATCCTGTGCCGCCTTGCTCTTGAACGTAATCATGACAATTCCCTTTTCATCTTGTTGTGCCCGCGCGGCGCGGTTGGGGAACGCCGGCAGACCGGCGTCCGGCCTCGCGGACACGGGCCGCCTGAGCGGCATATTAGCACCTGTTAAAATTCTGCGATCCCTGAAACGCGCGCTTAAAAAGCGCGCCGGCGGCCCGGCGTTTCCGGCCGCCACCAACGAAGCCTTCTACCAGCATGCTGCCAGCACACAAACAGACCCTCGAAGCCCTGCTCGCGGATAGCGTCAAGCAGGTCGCACACGCGCTGAAAGGCGCCGACGCAGCGTTCGTCGCCCCGGCCATCACGCTGGAGCGCCCGAAGGTCGCCGCGCACGGCGACGTCGCGTGCAACGTCGCGATGCAGCTCGCGAAGCCGCTCGGCACGAACCCGCGCCAGCTCGCCGAGCAGATCGTCGCCGCCCTCACCGCGCAGCCGGCCGCGCAAGGCCTCGTCGAAGCCGCCGAGATCGCCGGCCCCGGCTTCATCAACCTGCGCCTGTCGGCCGCCGCGAAACAGGCGGTGATCGCCGCCGTGTTCGACCAGGGCCGCGCGTTCGGCACGTCGGATCGCGAGAAAGGCAAGCAGGTGCTGCTCGAATTCGTGTCGGCCAACCCGACTGGCCCGCTGCACGTCGGCCACGGCCGCCAGGCCGCGCTCGGCGACGTGCTCGCGAACGTGATCGCGAGCCAGGGCTACGCGGTGCACCGCGAGTTCTACTACAACGACGCGGGCGTGCAGATCGGCAACCTGGCGATCTCGACGCAGGCGCGCGCCCGCGGCCTGAAGCCGGGCGACGCGGGCTGGCCGGAAGCCGCGTACAACGGCGAGTACATCGCCGACATCGCGCGCGACTACCTGAACGGCGAAACGGTCGCCGCATCGGACGGCGAGCCGGTCAAGGGTGCGGCCGACGTCGAGGATCTCGACGCGATCCGCAAGTTCGCGGTCACGTACCTGCGTCGCGAGCAGGACATGGACCTGCAGGCGTTCGGCGTGAAGTTCGACCAGTACTACCTCGAGTCGTCGCTGTACAGCGAAGGCCGCGTCGAGAAGACGGTCGACGCGCTGGTCAAGGCCGGCATGACCTACGAGCAGGACGGCGCGCTGTGGCTGCGCACGACCGACGAAGGCGACGACAAGGATCGCGTGATGCGCAAGTCGGACGGCACGTACACGTACTTCGTGCCGGACGTCGCGTACCACGTGACGAAGTGGGAGCGCGGCTTCACGAAGGTGATCAACATCCAGGGTTCGGACCACCACGGCACGATCGCGCGCGTGCGCGCCGGCCTGCAGGGGCTGCACGTCGGGATTCCGAAGGGCTATCCCGACTACGTGCTGCACAAGATGGTCACCGTGATGCGCGACGGCCAGGAAGTGAAGATCTCGAAGCGTGCGGGCAGCTACGTGACGGTGCGCGACCTGATCGAATGGTCGGGCGGCGCGGCGGCGGGCCAGGAAGCGGCTCCCGACCTGATCGACGAGGCGACCATCACGCGCGGCCGCGATGCGGTGCGCTTCTTCCTGATCTCGCGCAAGGCCGATACCGAGTTCGTGTTCGACATCGACCTCGCGCTGAAACAGAACGACGAAAACCCGGTCTATTACGTCCAGTACGCGCATGCGCGGATCTGCTCGGTGCTCAACGAACTGAAGTCGCGCTACAACGTCGACGTCGCGCAACTGCCGGGCGCCGACCTGTCGCAGCTGACGAGCGCGCAAGCGGCGTCGCTGATGCAGAAGCTCGCCGAGTATCCGGACATGCTCACGCACGCGGCGAACGAGCTGGCGCCGCACGCGGTCGCGTTCTACCTGCGCGATCTCGCTGGCGAATTCCACTCGTTCTACAATGCGGAGCGCGTGCTGGTCGACGACGAAGCGCCGCGCAATGCGCGCGCCGCGCTGCTCGCCGCGACCCGGCAGGTGCTCGAGAACGGCCTGGCGGTGCTCGGCGTATCCGCGCCCGCCAAGATGTAAGGATGCAAGCGGCCCCGAACGGGGCCGCGAATGGCCGCGGCAGTGCCCGCTGCAGGAGCGCCTGCCGCGGGATCGCCTGCCGCAGCCTTTTCACGATTCTTTTTGCAGGTGACTCAAGCAATGGCACAACCACGCCGAACTTCGAAGCAATCGAAACAAGCCGGAGGGACATTTCTTGGAATCGTGCTGGGCCTGATCGTCGGCCTCGCGATCGCGGTGGTGGTGGCGCTCTACATCACGCGTTCGCCGTCGCCGTTCGTGTCGAAGGTCGCGCCGCCGCCGGCCGACAACGGCGCGAGCCAGCCGCAGCAGTTCGACCCGAACCGCGCGCTGCAGGGCAAGACGCCCGGCCAGCCGGTGCCGCAGGCCGCGCAATCGGCGCCGCCGAACACCGCTCCGGGCCAGGCCGCGAACCAGACCCAGGGCGGCCTGCTGCCCGAGCCGCAGATCGTCGAAGTGCCGCCGTCGGGTAACACGAACGGCGCCGCCGGCTCGAACAACACCACCGCGTCGAACAATCCGTCGTCGGGCAACGGCGTCGCCGTCGCACCGAAGCCGGCCGACACCACGCCGCCGCCGAAGAAGACGCAGCAGGCGCAGCAACCGCAACCGCAACAGCAGCAAGGCGGCGAGGACGACCTCGCACGCTTCGCCGCGCAGAAGCAGGCGCAGCAGGCCGCCGCGCAAAAGCAGCAGCAACAGCAGCAGGCCGCGAACACGCCGAAGCCGACGTCGTCGGCCGCGGCCGCGGCGGCAGCAACGGCGAAGCCGCCGACCGCGAACGACGCGAACACCGGCTACTTCCTGCAGGTCGGCGCGTACAAGACCGAAGGCGATGCCGAGCAGCAGCGCGCGCGCCTGGGCTTCCAGGGCTTCGAATCGAAGGTGTCGAAGCGCGACGTCAGCGGCGTGACCTATTTCCGCGTGCGCGTCGGCCCGTTCTCGAAGTTCGAGGATATGAACTCGGCCCGTCAGCGCCTGTCCGATGCAGGTGTCGACACGGCGGTGATCCGCTTCACGAAGCAGTAAGCCAACCGGCCGCGCCCACGCAGAACCCGTTACGTTCCGTAACCCGAGCAACTGATTCGACGTTCACAACATGAAAAAACTGCTTAGCACGCTCCTTCTGTCCCTGGGCCTGGCCGCCGGCCTCGCCCAGGCTTCGCCCGCCGCGCCGGTTTCCGGCAAGGACTTCGAGGTGATGAAGTCGCCGCAGCCGGTGTCCGCGCCGGCCGGCAAGGTCGAGGTCATCGAGTTCTTCTGGTACGGCTGCCCGCACTGCTACGAATTCGAGCCGACGATCGAGGCCTGGGTGAAGAAGCAGGGCAACAACATCGACTTCAAGCGCGTGCCGGTCGCATTCCGTGACGATTTCCTCCCGCACTCGAAGCTGTTCTATGCGGTATCCGCGCTCGGCATCTCCGAGAAGGTCACGCCGGCGATCTTCAACGCGATCCACAAGCAGAAGAACTACCTGCTGACGCCGCAGGCGCAGGCCGATTTCCTGGCCACGCAGGGCGTCGACAAGAAGAAGTTCATGGACGCGTACAACTCGTTCAGCGTGCAGGGCGAAGTGAACCAGTCGGCCAAGCTGCTGAAGGACTATGCGATCGACGGCGTGCCGACGGTCGTCGTCCAGGGCAAGTACAAGACGGGCCCCGCTTACACGAACAGCATCCCGGGTACCGCCCAGGTGCTCGACTTCCTCGTGAAGCAGGTTCAGGACAAGAAGCTCTGATCCCCGCCCGCGCGCCGGCATGACTACTCCGCTGAAGGTCTTCATCACCGGCGCGTCGAGCGGCCTCGGCCTCGCGATGGCCGAGGAATACGCCCGCCAGGGCGCCACGCTCGCGCTCGTCGCGCGACGCACCGATGCACTCGATGCGTTCGCGCGGCGGTTCCCGAAGCTGTCCATCTCCGTCTATTCCGCCGACGTGCGCGACGCCGATGCGCTGGCCACCGCCGCCGCGTCGTTCATCGCCGCGCACGGCTGCCCCGACGTCGTGATCGCGAATGCGGGCATCAGCCAGGGCGCCGTCACGGGCCAGGGCGACCTCGCGGCGTTCCGCGACGTGATGAACATCAACTACTACGGGATGGTCGCGACGTTCGAGCCGTTCGTCGGCCCGATGACGGCCGCGCGCCACGGCACGCTGGTCGGCGTCGCGAGCGTCGCCGGCGTACGCGGGCTGCCCGGCTCCGGCGCGTACAGCGCGTCGAAATCGGCGGCGATCAAGTATCTGGAAGCGCTGCGCGTCGAGCTGCGCCCGGCCGGCGTCGGCGTCGTGACGATCGCGCCCGGCTACATCCGCACGCCGATGACCGCGCACAACCCGTACCGGATGCCGTTCCTGATGGACGCCGACCGCTTCGCCGCACGCGCGGCGCGCGCGATCGCCCGGCAGCACGCGTTCCGCGTGATTCCGTGGCAGATGGGCGTCGTCGCGAAGGTGCTGCACGTACTGCCGCGCTGGCTGTACGACCGCCTGTTCGAAAAGGCGCCGCGCAAGCCGAAGGCCGGCGCGCACTGAGTGTGTCGTGATCCGGCGCGCGTCGCGCCGGATCGCTGTCGGGCCGCGGCCTGATCTGCATCGCTAGACCGTGCGAATCCGCGCAGGTCTCTACCGTCGTGTCGCATCACGCGCCGCGCGCATCTGTCGCGATCCTGTCCGTTCCGGCGCCCGGCGTTTGCGCCGCGCCGCGCATTTCCGCCGCGCAGTCGCAGCCGCCCCACCCTGTCTCGCCTCCCGCGTCGCGCTCGCACTACGCGAACCGCCGCATCAGCACCCATTCCGTCGCGAACGCAGCCGTTTGTCGCTCAATTCACCGCGTTCCGGCGCCTTTTTCCACGCGTCGCGCGCTTTGACGGTATGCTATTCGCCAACCGCGCCGGCCGGTCCTCGACCGCGCCGCGCCCGCATTCCGACATCCAGCAAAAATCACAAGTCACGTGGGAGAACCTATGCACGTCAAGCTGTTCGCCGTGGCCGCGCTCGCGGCCGCCCTTGCCGCCCCCGGCTTCGCCGCCGCCAAGCCGCTCACCGTCTGCACGGAATCGAGCCCGGACGGCTTCGACGTCGTGCAGTACAACTCGCTCGTCACGACCAACGCATCGGCCGACGTGATCTTCAACACGCTCGTGTCGTACGACGAAGCCGCGAAGAAGGTCGTGCCCGCGCTCGCCGACAAGTGGGAAGCGAGCGCCGACGGCCTCACGTACACGTTCCACCTGCGCCCGAACGTCGCGTTCCAGACCACCGACTATTTCAAGCCGGGCCGCCCGCTGAACGCGGACGACGTCGTGTTCACGTTCACGCGGATGCTCGACGATGCGAATCCGTGGCACAAGGTGGCCGGCGCGAGCGGCTTCCCGCACGCGCAGTCGATGGGCCTCGTGAAGCTCGTGAAGTCGGTCACGAAGGTCGACGACAGCACGGTGAAATTCGTGCTGAACGAGCCGAACGCGACGTTCGTGCCGATCCTGACGATGGGCTTCGCGTCGATCTACTCGGCCGAATACGCGGACCAGTTGCTGAAGGCCGGCAAGCAGGCCGACCTGAACGCGAAGCCGGTCGGCACCGGCCCGTTCGTGCTGAAGAGCTACACGAAGGACGCGTTGATCCGCTACGACGCGAACCCGACGTACTGGGGCACGAAGCCGAAGGCCGACCGGCTGATCTATGCGATCACGCCTGACCCGTCGGTGCGTCTGCAGAAGGTGAAGGCCGGCGAATGCCAGATCGCGCTGTCGCCGAAGCCGCAGGACGTGCTCGCCGCGAAGGGCGAAAGCGCGCTGAAGGTCGTGCAGACGCCCGCGTTCATGACCGCGTTCGTCGCGCTGAACACGCAGAAGAAGCCGCTCGACAACGACAAGGTTCGCGAGGCGCTGAACCTCGCGTTCGACCGCGCGACCTACCTGAAGGTCGTGTTCGACAACACCGCGACGGCCGCGAACAATCCGTATCCGCCGAACACGTGGAGCTACGCGAAGGACATCGCGCCGTATGCGTACGATCCCGCGAAGGCGAAGCAGCTGCTCGCGCAGGCCGGCTTCCCGAACGGCTTCTCGACGACCATCTGGACGCGCCCGACCGGCAGCGTGCTGAACCCGAACCCGAAGGTCGGCGCGGAACTGCTGCAGGCCGACCTCGCGAAGATCGGCGTGAAGGCCGAGGTGAAGGTGATCGAATGGGGCGAGCTGATCAAGCAGGCGAAGCTCGGCCAGCATGACATCCTGTTCATGGGCTGGGCCGGCGACAACGGCGATCCGGACAACTACCTGTCGCCGCTGTTCAGCTGCAATGCGGTGAAGTCGGGCATCAACTTCGCGCGCTTCTGCGATGCGCAGCTCGACAAGCTGATCGCCGACGGCAAGTCGACCGCCGATCAGACCAAGCGCGCGAAGCTGTACGAAAGCGCGCAGAAGATCATCCACGACCAGGCGCTGTGGATCCCGCTCGGCTACCCGACCGCGGCCGCGTTGACGCGGACGAACGTGAGCGGCTATCACGTGAGTCCGTTCGGGCGGCAGAACTTTACGACGGTCGCCGTGCAGTAACCGTGCGTGGCGCGCAAGCGACGGCGCACACGCCGCTCGCTTGCGGCCCGCGCGCCGCGCTTGCTACACTGCGCGCCTATTCCTCATACCGGACGCCAGCCAAAGTGAACAACTAAGCCTTCCCGAAATGTTTTCGCCGCCCGTGCCACGCACGTCGCGCGCGAAGGTCTTCACGCATTTTTGGAGGTGCTCATGGCTGCAGCCACGCCCACCGGCGCGCTCGTCGCGCTTCATCACGTTTCCTTCCGCTTCGACGACGGCGTCACGCTGTTCGATTCGCTCGACCTGTCCATCGACCGCACGCCGACCGGCATCGTCGGCCGCAACGGCGTCGGCAAGAGCCTGCTCGCGCAACTGATCGGGGGCTGCCGCGCGCCGAGCGCGGGCACGATCGAGCGGCATGCGCACGTCGTCTACGTCGCGCAGCAGCACGATCACGACGACGCGGCCGCCGACGTGCGGACCGTCGCTCAAATCGCCGCGCTCGATGCGCCGCTCGGCGCGCTCGCGCGTCTCGCGGACGGCCGTGCGACGCCGCACGACTTCGACCTGATCGGCGATCGCTGGGATCTCGCGGAGCGGCTGCGCACGGCGCTCGACGCGGCCGGCCTGCACGACGTCCACGCCGACACGCCCGCGCACGCGCTGAGCGGCGGCCAGCTCGCGCGCGTCGCGCTGATCGGCGCGCTGCTGTCCGGCGCCGGCCTGCTCGTGCTCGACGAACCGACCAACCATCTCGACGCGCCGGGACGCGCATGGCTGCACGCCGCGCTTGACGGCTGGCGCGGCGGGGTCGTCATCGTGAGCCACGACCGTGCGCTGCTCGCCGGCGTGCAACGCATCGTCGAGCTGACGCCGCACGGCGCGCGTTCGTATGGCGGCAATTACGCGCTCTACCGCGCGCAACGCGACGCGGAGCAGGAAGCCGCACACGCGGCACTCGACCATGCGCGCACCGAGCGCGGGCGCGTGCGGCGCAGGCTCGAACAGCAACACGACACGATCCAGCGCCACGCGGCCGCGTCGCTGCGCGACGCGAAGACGGCCAACCTGTCGTCGATGGCGCGCCAGAGCCGCAAGGGCGCGGCGCGCGCGATCATGGGAACGGTCCGGCGTCATCAGGGCGACTTCAAGGCGACACTCGACGAGCGCGTGCAGGAAGCGGCCGCGCGCGTCGAAGCCGACGCGCCGGTGCTCGTCTCGCTGCCGGGCACCGAGGTCAGCGCGCGCCGCCAGCTGTTCACGCTCGAACGCGCGCAATTGCCGTGGCGCGTCGCGGGCGACGCCGACACGATCACGTGGTCGGCGAGCGGCGCCGTACGCATCGCGCTGACGGGCCCGAACGGCTGCGGCAAGTCGACGTTGCTGAGGATGCTCGCGGGCGAGCTCGCGCCGCGCTCAGGCACCTGCACGACGCATGTGAGCGCCGCGTATCTCGACCAGCGGCTCGCGCTGCTCGACCCCGAGCGCTCGATCGTCGAGCAGTTGGGCCTGCTCGATACGCCGCTCGCCGAAGGCGACCTGCGCAGCCGTCTCGCGCTGCTGCAGCTCGACGCGACGCGCGCGACGCAACCGGCGCGGCAACTGAGCGGCGGCGAACGGCTGAAGGCCGCGCTCGCGTGCGCGTTGTGGCGCGGCACGCCCGCGCAACTGCTGCTGCTCGACGAGCCGACCAATCACCTCGATCTCGAATCGGTGCGCGCGATCGAAGCGGCGCTGGCCGGCTTCCCGGGCGCGATCGTAGTCGCATCGCACGACGCCGCGTTTCTCGCGGCGCTCGAACCGACGCACGCGATGCAGTGGCAGCGCGACGGGTGGCGTTACGAACCGGTCGCGTGACGATAACGAAGCGCGCTCAGCCGGCGGTGCGGAACCGCAGCACCCCGTCATCCCCCTGCTCGCGCACGAGTTCGCCCGCGAGCCACAGCAGGTTCAGGTGCGCGAGCGCCTCGCCGAGCGCGAACGTCATCTGGTGGATGTCGAGCTCGCGGCGGCGGAACATGATCGGCACGATGTCAGCCGCGCTCATCGGCTGCTCCGCGCACGCGACGCGCACTTCGGCCAGGCGCGCATCGTGGTGGTCGCGCAGTTGCGCGATGCGCGTGCGCACGCCGCGGAACGGCTTGCCGTGCGACGGCAGCACCAGCGTGTCGGGCGCCATCGTCTCGTAGCGGCCGAGCGATTCGAGGTACAGCGCGAGCGGGTTCGCTTCCGGCTCGAGGTCGAACACCGACACGTTCGTCGAGATGCGCGGCAGCACCATGTCGCCGGAAATCAGCACGCCGTCCGCTTCGCTGTGGAGCGCGCAATGTTCAGGCGAATGGCCGAAGCCGGTGACGACGCGCCACGTGCGCGCGCCGATCGTCACCGCGTCGCCTTCGCGCAGGCGCCGGTAGCGCGGCGGCACGGCCGGCACGAGATCCGCGTAGTAGCTGCGGCGGTTGCGCAGCTTGTCGAGCGCGGCCGGATCGGTCAGCCCGTGGCGCGCGAAGTGATCGGCGGCGGCCGCGCCGCCCGCGTTCGACCCGTTGCCGGCCGCCATCAGGCAGCCGAACAGGTACTCGCCGAGCGTCATCCACAGCCGCACGTTCCAGCGGGCCTTGTCGCCGCCTTCGCAGATCCAGTTCGCGAGGCCGAAGTGATCGGGGTGGCAGTGCGTGACGAGCACGCGCAGCACCGGCAGGCCGTCGAGCTGCGTGTCGAAGATCCGTTCCCAGTGCGTGCGGATCGCGCCCGACGAGATCCCGCAATCGACGACCGTCCAGCCGGCCTGCCCGTCGATCTCGTCGCGCAGCAGCCACAGATTGATGTGGTCGAGCGAGAACGGCAGCGGCATGCGCAGCCAGCGCACGCCGGGCGCGACCTCGAACGTGTCGCCCGCGGCGGGCAGCGTATCGGCGAAGGGATAGTCGAGTTGGTGTTCCAGGGCGTTCATCGGTGGGGCGTCTCGTCGTTATCGGTGCGAATGCGCGCCGGCGGCAGGCGCGGCGGGCGGTGCGTCGATTCTATCGCCGTCGCACGAAACGCGTGCCCGGCCCTCGGCCGGCCCGCCGCAAAAAAGTTCGTGTCAGAATCGGTCCCGTACCCGCATCTTTACGCGAAGATGCACCGAACGGCGCCCAACGGCGAACAACACGCCGATTGACGACCGCTCGCGCGTCCTCCCGAAAATCATTGAAACGCCGACTTGGGCGCTAAAATGGCGGGTGCTTACAGCCCCTTGAACGAGCCTGCACGCGATGAATCACTTCCCCAAACTGCTGTCGTCGCAGATCGGTTTCGACGTCGCGCAGACGATGCTCGAATACTTCGATCGCCATTACCGGATCTTCCGCGAAGCGGCGGTCGATGCGAAGACGCTGTTCGAGCGCGGCGACTGGCACGGGCTGCAGCGGCTCGCGCGCGAGCGGATCACGTCGTACGACGAGCGCGTGAAGGAATGCATCGAGGTGCTGGAAGACGAATACGACGCGGAGAACATCGACGACGAAGTGTGGCAGCAGATCAAGCTGCACTACATCGGCCTGCTCACGTCGCACCGCCAGCCCGAGTGCGCGGAGACCTTCTTCAATTCGGTGTGCTGCACGATCCTGCACCGCTCGTATTTCAATAATGATTTCATCTTCGTGCGCCCGGCGATCTCGACCGAGTATCTGGAGAACGACGAGCCGGCCGCGAAGCCGACCTACCGCGCGTACTATCCGGGCACCGACGGGCTCGCGGTCACGCTCGAGCGCATCGTCACGAACTTCCAGCTCGACCCGCCGTTCGAGGATCTCGCGCGCGACATCGGCTGCGTGATGCAGGCGATCGACGACGAATTCGGCCAGTTCGACGAAGCGCCGAATTTCCAGATCCACGTGCTGTCGTCGCTGTTCTTCCGCAACAAGAGCGCGTACATCGTCGGCCGCATCATCAACGCCGACCGCGTGCTGCCGTTCGCGGTGCCGATCCGCCACGTGCGTCCCGGCGTGCTCGCGCTCGACACCGTGCTGCTGCGCCGCGACCTGCTGCAGATCATCTTCAGCTTCTCGCATTCGTACTTCCTCGTCGACATGGGCGTGCCGTCCGCGTACGTGGATTTCCTCTGCACGATCATGCCGGGCAAGCCGAAGGCCGAGATCTACACGTCGGTCGGGCTGCAGAAGCAGGGCAAGAACCTGTTCTACCGCGACCTGCTGCACCATCTGTCGCATTCGAGCGACCGCTTCATCATCGCGCCCGGGATCAAGGGGCTCGTGATGCTCGTGTTCACGCTGCCGTCATTCCCGTACGTGTTCAAGATCATCAAGGACCACTTCCCGCCGCCGAAGGAAACGACGCGCGCGCAGATCATGGAGAAGTACCAGCTCGTGAAGCGCCACGACCGCCTCGGGCGGATGGCCGACACGCTCGAGTATTCGAGCGTCGCGCTGCCGCTCGCGCGGCTCGATCACGCGCTCGTGCGCGAACTCGAGAAGGAAGTGCCGTCGCTGCTCGAATACGAGGACGACAAGCTGGTGATCAAGCATCTGTACATCGAGCGCCGGATGATCCCGCTCAACCTGTACCTGCAGAACGGCAGCGACGCGGACGTCGAGCACGGCGTGAAGGAATACGGCAACGCGGTGAAGGAGCTGATGAAGGCGAACATCTTCCCCGGCGACATGCTGTACAAGAACTTCGGCGTGACGCGCCACGGCCGCGTCGTGTTCTACGACTACGACGAGATCGAATACCTGACCGACTGCAACGTGCGGCGCGTGCCGCCGCCGCGCAACGAGGAAGACGAAATGTCCGGCGAACCGTGGTATACCGTCGGCCCGCACGACATCTTTCCGGAGACCTACGGGCCGTTCCTGCTCGGCGACCCGCGCGTGCGCAGCGTCTTCATGAAGCATCACGCGGACTTTTTCGATCCCGCGCTGTGGCAGGCGAGCAAGGACAAGCTGATGCAGGGCGAATTGCCCGATTTTTATCCGTACGATGCGGCCCTGCGCTTTTGCGTGCGCTACCCCGCGCGCTTCGGCGCGACGGGCCGCCACGACGGCGCAGGCGACGCGCAGCGCGCCGCCTGACGCCGGTAACACCCCATTCGATATCGACTTGATTTCCGCCAACGGAATCCACACCGATGACTACCCAAGACAATCCGCTTTCACATCTGTTCGACAACAACGATGCCTGGGTCAAGCGCCAGCTCGCCGACGATCCCGATTTCTTCGCACGGCTCGCCGACCAGCAGGCGCCGGAATATCTGTGGATCGGCTGCTCGGATTCGCGCGTGCCGGCGAACCAGATCATCGGCCTGCCGCCGGGTGAAGTGTTCGTGCACCGCAACATCGCGAACGTGGTCGTGCACAGCGACCTGAACTGCCTGTCGGTGATCCAGTTCGCGGTCGACATCCTGCGCGTGAAGCACATCATGGTCGTCGGCCACTACGGCTGCTCGGGCGTGAACGCAGCGTTGCACAACCGCCGTGTCGGCCTCGCCGACAACTGGCTGCATCACGTGCAGGACGTGCGCGAGCGCCATGCGGCGCTGCTCGACGAATGGCCGGTCGGCGAAGCGCGGTACCGCCGGCTGATCGAGCTGAATTCGATCGAACAGGTGGTCAACGTGTGCCGCACGACGATCGTCAACGACGCGTGGGCGCGCGGCCAGTCGCTGACCGTGCACGGGCTCGTGTACGGCGTGCACGACGGCCGGATGCGCAACCTCGGGATGTCCGTGTCGAACTTCGACGCGCTCGACGCAACCTACAAGCGCTGCGTGGCGGCGCTGACCGCACGCGGCCAGCACGCGCCCGACAACGACATGGTCGCGGCGGACGCCGCACAGCTCGACGGCGTCGCGCAGGCGGTCGCCGCCACGCTGAAGCCGTGCGACGACGCGCAGTGACGTGCAGTGACGCGCCAGCCGCCTGACGGCGGCTGCCACGCGGGAGCGGCACGCATCGAACGGATCTGACACCGGCACTGCCTCGGCGGCGCCCACGAAAGGAGCGACGGGCATGAAAACCGTATTGATCGTCGGCGCATCGCGCGGCCTCGGCCGCGAATTCGTCCGGCAATACCGGCGCGACGGCTGGAACGTGATCGCCACCGCGCGCGACGCGGCGTCGCTCGATGCGCTGCGCGCGCTCGGCGCGCAGCCGCACGCGCTCGACATCGCGCAGCCCGAGCAGATCGCGGCGCTCGGCTGGAAGCTCGACGGCGAGCGGCTCGATGCGGCCGTACTCGTGTCGGGCGTGTACGGGCCGCGCACCGAGGGCGTCGAGACGATCACCGCCGAGGATTTCGACGCGGTGATGCATACGAACGTGCGCGGGCCGATGCAGCTGCTGCCGATCCTGCTGCCGCTCGTCGAGGACGCGCGCGGCGTGCTGGCCGTCGTGTCGAGCCGGATGGGCAGCATCGCCGAGGCGACCGGCACGACCGGCTGGCTGTACCGCGCGAGCAAGGCCGCGCTGAACGACGCGCTGCGCATCGCGTCGCTGCAGACGCGCCATGCCGCGTGCATTTCGCTGCATCCCGGCTGGGTGCGCACCGACATGGGCGGCGCGCAGGCCGCGATCGATCCGGAAACGAGCGTGACCGGCATGCGTCGCGTGATCGCCGAATCCGGTTCGGACGTGTCCCAGGCGAACGGCCGGTTCTTCCAGTACGACGGCGTCGAACTGAGTTGGTGAGCAGGTGAGCTGCATCGGCAACCGCTCGTTGTTAATTCATATTACGCATGATTTCGAACCGACCTGACGCGTGCCCGTGCGGCGGCGCGTCCCCCGCGCCCGCCGGCAAGGCGCCGGCGCCGCGCTACGCGGCGTGCTGCGGCCGCTTCATCGACGGCGGCGAAGCCGCCCCGACCGCGCTCGAATTGATGCGCTCGCGGTACAGCGCGTACGTGCTCGGTGCGACCGATTACCTGCGCGCGACGTGGGCCGCGCGCACCTGCCCGCCCGATCTCGCCACCGACCCCGACGCACCGGACGCGCCGCGCTGGCTCGGCCTCGCGGTCAAACGCCACGCGCCGCTCGACGACCGGCACGCGGAGGTCGAATTCGTGGCCCGCTACAAGGTCGGCGGCCGCGCTTACCGGCTTCACGAGACGAGCCGTTTCGAGCGCGACGAGCACGGTTTCTGGCGCTATGTCGACGGCGAAGTAAGTGAACGCTGACAAATAGTTGCCATGTCAGACGCCGGGTAATTCCCGCATTGCACAACCTGATTTTGTCGGGCTACGATGGGCTCGAATTGGTCATGTTGCGTGGCAGGGCTTACGGATGGCGTACAGCAAGGTATTGGTGGGATGGATGGCGGCCTGTGCGCTGTCGGCCGCTCAGGCCGGTACGCTGCCGAGCGCCAATACGGGTGCCGGCGCCAGCGGGTCGCTCGCCCACGCCGAGCACTTCGACTACGCCGACGCGAACCTGCCGCAGGTCGCCGCCGACCTCAACGAACAGATCCTCCGCATTCCGGCCGACGCTTCGGGCGCCGTCACGCTCGAGGCGACGCTGTTCAAGCCGAACGGCCCCGGCCCGTTCCCGCTCGTCGTCTTCAACCACGGTAAAAATACCGGCGATCTCCATCAGCAGCCGCGCAGCCGGCCGCTCGCGTTCGCGCGCGAATTCGTGCGCCGCGGCTATGCGGTGATCGCGCCGAATCGCCAGGGCTTCGCCGGTTCGGACGGCACGTACCAGCAGGAAGGCTGCAACGTCGGCAAGAACGGCCTCGCGCAGGCCGCCGACGTCGACGCGACGGTGCGCTACATGTCGCGCCAGCCGTACGTCGATGCGTCGCGCATCGTCGTCGCCGGCACGTCGCACGGCGGGCTCGCGTCGGTCGCCTACGGCACCGAAGCGGCGGCGGGCGTGCGCGGCATCATCAACTTCTCCGGCGGGCTGCGCCAGGACCTGTGCGACGGCTGGCAGCGCAACCTCGTCGACGCGTTCGACCACTACGGCGCGCATACGGCCGTGCGCTCGCTGTGGCTGTACGGCGACAACGACTCGGTATGGACGCCCGCGCTCGTCGCGCAGATGCACGATGCGTACGTGTCGCACGGCACGCAGGCCCGCTTCATCGATTTCGGCCGCTACAAGGACGACGCGCACCGGCTGATCGTCGATCGCGACGGCGTGCCCGTGTGGTGGCCGGCCGTGCACGCATTCCTCGCCGAACTGAACCTGCCGACCGCGGTGCGCTATGCGGTCGCGGACCCGCATGAGCCGAAGGCCAGCGGCTATGCGTCGATCGATGCGGTCAACGCGGTGCCGTACGTCGACGAAGCCGGCCGCGAAGGCTATCGCCGCTTCCTGAACCAGCATCCGAGCCGCGCGTTCGCGGTGTCGTCGGAAGGCGCGTGGTCGTGGGCCGAAGGCGGCGACGACCCGATGGCGCTCGCGCTCGACAACTGCGCGAAGCAGGGTGCGGGCGCGTGCCGGCTGTATGCGGTCAACGATCGCGTCGTGTGGAACGACAACACGACGCAGACGGCCAGCAACGGCGGCGACAACACCCGCGACACCGATACGCGCGCTTTGGCTTCGCGCTGACGCGCGGCTGTCGTTCTTCCCGCTTCGCCCTTCGCGCTCCGCCGATTCAAGGTCATCGCGGCACTCCCCGCCTGCTCGTCAAATCGAGCACACACCGCGTAAGGCTCGTTTTTACGAGCAATCGGCTTGAATTCGCGCCAGGTCTCGTCCAGCCGTCCGGCCTTCTGCACCCCCATCGATCTGACGATGCACGAAGCAAGATCGCCCCTCGTCGCCGCAAACACGCACCCTCATCGCTCCCCATATCTCTCCGCTGCATCGCGCCCCGCCGCTCGATTTTTTTCTGTCGGGGGGTGTCACTCGAACGTCGCCATCTGCGCGCATTTCGCCCGATCCGCCGCGTTCCGTTCCGAGCACCCCCGAACTGCGCCGAACTCCCGCCCGACAAGGCTTTGCGGCGTTTGTAACCGCTAGTGCAACGTCCGGCGGAACACGCTAATCTCTGCGCGTTTCGTATCCCGCCGCGCGGCATCCCGTCGATGCCGCGCGGTCGTTTTACCCCCGGAGTCGCCTTGAGTACGCCAGCCACCGACGACTGGGTCGCGCGCAGCCTGCGCGCGGTCTGGCACCCCTGCACCCAGATGAAGCATCACGAGCGCCTGCCGCTCGTCCCCGTCGCGCGCGGCGCGGGCCTGTGGCTGTACGACCGTGACGGCCGCCGCTACTTCGACGCGATCAGCTCGTGGTGGGTCAACCTGTTCGGCCATGCGAACCCGGACATCAACGCGGCGCTGAAGGACCAGCTCGACACGCTCGAGCACGCGATGCTCGCCGGCTGCACGCACGAACCGGCGATCGAGCTCGCCGAACGGCTGCACGCGCTGACCGCGCGCACGCTCGGCCATGCGTTCTTCGCGTCGGACGGCGCGTCGGCCGTCGAGATCGCGCTGAAGATGAGCTTCCACGCGTGGCGCAACCGCGGCCGCGCGAACAAGCAGGAATTCGTCTGCGTCGCGAACAGCTATCACGGCGAGACGATCGGCGCGCTCGGCGTGACCGACGTCGCGCTGTTCAAGGACGCGTACGACCCGCTGATCCGGCACGCGCACGTGGTCGCGTCGCCCGACGCGCGCGGCGCGCTGCCCGGCGAGACGGCCGCGGATGTGGCGGGCCGCGCGCTCGCGGACGTGCGGCGGCTGTTCGTCGAGCGCGGCGACCGGATCGCCGCGCTGATCGTCGAGCCGCTCGTGCAGTGCGCGGCCGGTATGGCGATGCACGATCCGTCGTACGTGCGCGGGCTGCGCGCGCTGTGCGACGAATTCGGCGTGCACCTGATCGCCGACGAGATCGCGGTCGGGTGCGGGCGCACCGGCACCTTCTTCGCGTGCGAGCAGGCCGGCGTGTGGCCCGACTTCATGTGCCTGTCGAAAGGGATCAGCGGCGGCTACCTGCCGCTGTCGCTCGTGCTCACGCGCGACGACGTGTTCGCGGCGTTCTACGACGACGACACGACGCGCGGCTTCCTGCACTCGCATTCGTACACCGGCAACCCGCTCGCATGCCGCGCGGCCGTGGCGACGCTCGACCTGTTCGCGCGCGACGACGTGCTCGCGGGCAACGCCCGCAAATCGGCGACGCTGCGCGCGGCGCTCGCGCCGCTCGACGCGCACCGCCAAGTGCGCCACCTGCGCGAGCGCGGCACGCTGTTCGCATTCGACGTCGCGCTCGACGGCGACGCGGCGCGCGGCTTCTCGCGACGTTTTTTCGAACACGCGCTCGAACGCGAGCTGCTGCTGCGCCCGATCGGCACGACCGTGTACCTGATGCCGCCGTACGTGATGAGCGACGACGACATCGCGTGGCTCGCGCAGCGCACGCGCGACACGCTCGACGCGACGCTGGAGGACCTCGGCCGATGAACCTGCTCGACACCCTGCAACGCGGCCTCGCCGACCTCGACGCACAAGGGCTGCGCCGCGTGCGCCGCATCGCCGACACCGCGTGCGACGCGCGCATGACCGTGAACGGCCGCGAGATCGTCGGCTTCGCGAGCAACGACTACCTCGGCCTCGCCGCGCATCCGGCGCTCGTCGCCGCGTTCGCGGAAGGCGCGCAGCGCTACGGCTCCGGCAGCGGCGGCTCGCACCTGCTCGGCGGCCATTCGCGCGCGCACGCGCGGCTCGAAGACGAACTCGCGGGCTTCGCCGGCGGCTTCTCCGATGCGCCGCGCGCGCTGTATTTCAGCACCGGCTACATGGCGAACCTCGCCGCGATGACGGCGCTCGCCGGCAAGGGCGCGACGATCTTCTCCGATGCGCTGAATCATGCGTCGCTGATCGACGGCATGCGGCTGTCGCGCGCGAACGTGCAGGTCTATCCGCACGCCGATACGGCCGCGCTCGCCGCGCTGCTCGACGCATCGGATGCCGAAACGAAGCTGATCGTCAGCGACACCGTGTTCAGCATGGACGGCGACCTCGCGCCGCTCGCCGAACTCGTCGCGCTGGCCGAGCGCCACGGCGCGTGGCTCGTCGTCGACGATGCACACGGCTTCGGCGTGCTCGGCCCGCAGGGCCGCGGCGCGCTCGCGGCCGCCGCGCTGCGCTCGCCGCATCTGGTGTACGTCGGTACGCTCGGCAAGGCGGCCGGCGTCGCGGGTGCATTCGTGATCGCACATGAAACCCTGATCGAATGGCTGATCCAGCGCGCGCGCAGCTACATCTTCACGACCGCCGCGCCGCCGGCCGTCGCGCATGCGGTATCGGCGAGCCTGAAGGTGATCGCGGGCGACGAAGGCGACGCGCGACGCGCGCACCTCGCCGCGCTGATCGAATGCACACGCGCGCTGCTGCGCAGCACGCGCTGGCAGCCGGTCGATTCGCACACGGCCGTGCAGCCGCTCGTGATCGGCAGCAACGACGCGACGCTCGCGGCGATGCGGGCGCTCGACGCGCACGGCCTGTGGGTGCCGGCGATCCGTCCGCCGACGGTGCCGGCCGGCACGTCGCGGCTGCGCGTGTCGCTGTCGGCCGCGCATTCGTTCGACGATCTGGCACGGCTCGAAGCCGCGTTGATCCAGGCCAGCGAGGAGGCTGCAGCATGACCGCCCCGCTCTCCGTGTTCGTCACCGGCACCGACACCGAAATCGGCAAGACCTTCGTGTCGGCCGCGATGCTGCACGGCTTCGCGCGGCACGGCCTGCGCGCGGCCGCGCTGAAGCCGGTCGCGGCCGGCGCGTACGAACGCGACGGCGTGTGGCGCAACGAGGACGCCGACCAGCTCGACGCCGCCGCGAACGTCGTGCTGCCGCCCGAGCTGCGCACGCCGTTCCTGCTGAAAGCGCCGGCCGCGCCGCATATCGTCGCCGCGCAGGAAGGCGTGACGCTCGACCTCGACACGATCGTCGCGTGCCATCGCGACGCGCTGACGCGCGCGGACGTCGTCGTCGTCGAAGGCGTCGGCGGGTTTCGCGTGCCGCTGAACGACACGCAGGACACCGCCGACCTCGCGGTCGCGCTCGGCCTGCCCGTCGTGCTCGTCGTCGGCGTCCGGCTCGGCTGCATCAGCCACGCGTTGCTGACGGCCGATGCGATTCGCCAGCGCGGCCTCACGCTCGCGGGCTGGGTCGCGAACCACGTCGACCCGGCCATGTCGTTCGCCGACGAGAACGTCGCGACGATTGGCGACTGGCTCGCGCGCGAGCACGGCGCGCCACTCATCGGCCGCATCGCGCACATGACGCCGGCCGCCCCCGAATCCGCCGCGGCGATGCTCGACATCGCCGCGCTCGTCGATACCTTGCGCCACGCGCAGCACTGACGCCCCATCCAAGAATCCACGACAGGAAAACGAAATGACCCAAGCCCAGACCGCCGCCGTGCAACCCGCCGCGATCCCCGTGGCCGCCCCGACGTCGCAGCGCTGGCGCGTCGCCGACGTCGTCGCGCTGTTCGAGCTGCCGTTCAACGACCTGATGTTCCGCGCGCAGCAGGTGCATCGCGAGCACTTCGACGCGAACGCGGTGCAGCTGTCGACGCTGCTGTCGATCAAGACGGGCGGCTGCGAGGAAGATTGCGGCTACTGCTCGCAGTCGTCGCATCACGACACGGGCCTGAAGGCCGAGAAGCTGATGGACGTCGACACGGTGCTCGACGCCGCGCGCGCGGCGAAGGCGAACGGCGCGAGCCGCTTCTGCATGGGCGCCGCGTGGCGCAACCCGAAGGAGCGCCACATGCCGGCGCTGACCGAAATGGTGCGCGGCGTGAAGGAGCTCGGCCTCGAGACCTGCATGACGCTCGGCATGCTGGAAAACGAACAGGCTCGGCAGCTCGCCGATGCCGGCCTCGACTACTACAACCACAACCTCGACACGTCGCCGGAGTTCTACGGCCAGGTGATCTCGACGCGCACGTACCAGGACCGCCTCGACACGCTCGACCGGGTGCGCGACGCGGGCATCAACGTGTGCTGCGGCGGCATCATCGGGATGGGCGAATCGCGCCGCGAACGCGCGGGCCTGATCTCGCAGCTCGCGAACCTGAACCCGTATCCGGAATCGGTGCCGATCAACAACCTCGTCGCGATCGAAGGCACGCCGCTCGAAGGCACCGCGCCGCTCGATCCGTTCGAGTTCGTGCGCACGATCGCGGTCGCGCGCATCACGATGCCGAAGGCCGTCGTGCGCCTGTCGGCCGGCCGCGAGCAGCTCGACGACGCGATGCAGGCGATGTGCTTCCTCGCGGGCGCGAACTCGATGTTCTACGGCGACCAGCTGCTGACGACGAGCAACCCGCAGACGCAGCGCGACCGCGCGCTGTTCGAGCGGCTCGGCATCCGCGCGAGCCAGGCCGACGCGCTGTCGGAAAACGCGTAAGCGGCAACGGCCGGCGCGCCGCGCCCGCCCATGAAAAAGCCGGGGCATGCCCCGGCTTTTTTACGCCCGATCGTCTGTATCGGGTCGCGCTGCGCGTCACACGTGCGACGCCGCGCCATCGAGCGCCGCGCGCACACGCTCGACACGCTGCGCGTCGACGGGCGCCAGCACCTCGCCGCGCGGCCGCACGCCCGAGCCGAAATGCACCGCGCGCACGCCGGTCGCCCGCACGAAATCGCCGACCGCGTCGATCGTGAGCCCCGAGCCGGCCAGCACCGTGCAGGTCGTGCCCGCCGCCTGCCGCACGAGCCGCGTGATCGTCGCGACCGCATCGAGCACCGACGGATGGCCGCCCGACGTCAGCACGGACGTGACGGCCGGCACGCGCAGCAGCGCGTCGAACGCGGCGTTCAGATCGCGCGCGACGTCGAACGCGCGGTGGAACGTGAGCGCGCGCCCGTCCGCGGCGGCCGCGATGCGGCCAGCGCGCCGAGATCGACGTCGCCATGCGCATCGAGCGCACCGAACACGACGCCGTTCGCGCCCGCCGCGACGGCCGCACGCACGTCGCGCTCGATCACGCGCAAGTCGTCGGCGTCATAGACGAACGAGCGGCTGTGCGGACGCACGATCACGTTGACGGGAATCGGCACGGCGGCCACGACGGCCTCGATCAGACCGACGCTCGGCGTCAGCCCGCCTTCGGTGATCGCGGTCACGAGTTCGAGGCGGTCGGCGCCCGCGCGGGCGGCGGCCTTTGCATCGCCGACGGTCGTGGCGATCACTTCGAGGAGAATGGAAGAAGCGGCGTGTCGGTTCATGGGCGGCCCGCGAATCGTCTGGACAATTCGCGCATCCTAGCCGAGCCGCGTGACGGACGCCAGCGTGCCGGCGGCCGCGGACTTCAGCCGCGGACTTCAGCCCGATACTTCAGCCCGCTCCGTCAGCCGCGCCGCACGAGCCAGAGGCCGACGAGCGCGGACAGCGCCGTCACGCCGGTGCCGGGCACGAACCGGAACATCCGCGCGTCGAAGTACGCGCCCTGCTGCTGCATCACGTCGACGATCGCCGGTGTGAGCACGAGCATCCCCCAGCCGATCATCCCGAGCGCGGTGGTCGCGGCCGCGACGAGCAGCGCGATGCCCGCGCCGCGCGCACGCGGCCGGAATGCGCCGGCAAACGCGCCCGCGGCCAGCAGCACGGCCGACACCGCGAACAGCACGGCGACGAATACGGCCGTCGCCCGCGCGTGGCCGACTTTCATGAACGCGGCCATCTGCGCGGCGATCACGCAGAAGCCGGCGATCGAGAACAGCACGATCGCCAGCACGTTGCGCACGACGCTCACGCGAGCGCCTGCCGGAAATACGCGGTCGCCGGACGCCGGAACAGCAGGTAGATGAACAGTGCGAACAGCAGGACGCCGGGAATCAGCACCGCGAACATCGACGGCGGCATGTTGACGAACGAAAACGCGAAGCCGAGCACCGACGTCGACAGGTAGGCCTTGCGCGACCACTCGCGCCCCTTGAGGATCGCGATGCCGATCACGACGTTCGCGGCTTCGATGATCACGCTGATGCCGAGCGTCGCCCACACGGGCAGCAGGTAGTGCGACAGCAGCGCCTGGGTGGTCGGCATGCCGATCGAGAACGGCGTATAGACGCAGGTGATCGCGTTGGTCACGATGATGATCCACGCGAGGATGGTCAGCGAAATCGGGCGTTTCATGGTGTTTTCCTTTTTATATTCGCCGCCATGGTGGCCCCCGGGACGGCGCACGCGCGGTCACGACGGCCGCGCTCGCGCCATTGTCCGAGAAGCGCGGGGCGAGCGCAACGGCCGCCCCCGCGCCGCCGCGAACCGATTGCCGCGCGCCGATCGCCGCGTGCGAGCCGTGCGTCGCTACGCGGCGTCGGCCTCGTCGTCGACCCAGTCGATGTCGCCGCACAGCACACGCTGCGCATCGCCGACGCGCACGGCCACCGACAGCGTCACGCACGGCTGCGCCTCGTTGATCGACAGGTACGGCCGCGTGACCTGCACGCGCCCCGGTTCGGCGATCGCCGAGCGGAAATATGGCCGGCGCAGCCAGTTCGCGCCCTGCGCGTCCGCCAGCGGCGAAAAGCGCGCCTCGGCGAGCGCGCGATCGGCGCGCAGCACGACGTTGCGGCCCGACTGCCGGCCCTGCGCGTCGAGCAGGAAGCAGCGCGCGGCCGCGTCGAGCGCGAGGAAGTTCCAGCACACCTCGTCGAGCGGCTCGCCGGCCGCGAGACGCTCGGCCGCCCGTTCGAACGCGCGCAGGTACGGCGCGATCCGCTGCGCGTCGCGCCGCTCGCGCGCTTCGGTTTGCTGACGAAAGCGCTCGGTCAGCTCGCCGATGCAGCCGGTCGCGGCTGCGCTGTCGGGCAACCCTGGCGCCGGGCGGCCGAAGTAGTAGCCCTGCACGAAATCGGCCTCGCACGACAGCGCGATCTGCGCTTCGTGCTCGGTCTCGATCCCTTCGACGAGCACCAGCTTGCCGGCCTCGTGCAGCAGCGTCACGAGCCCGTGCAGGATCGCGGTGAGCCCGGTGCGGTGCGCCGCGTGCGACAGCATGATCCGGTCGAGCTTCACGATGTCCGGGTTCAGCTGCCAGATCCGTTCGATGTTCGAGTGGCCCGCGCCGAAATCGTCGAGCGCGATCAGGAAGCCGTGCGTGCGGAATTCGCGCACGGCGTCCGCGAGCCGTTCGACGTCGTCCGCGCGCTGTTCGAGCACTTCCAGCACGATGCGCCGCGGCGGCATGCCGAGCCGCTTCAGGTTCGCGAGCAGCGCGGCCGCCTGGAACGGGTCGGTCAGCACACCCGGATGGACGTTGAGAAACAGCCACTCGCGCTCCGCGCCGAGCAGCGCGAAGTTCTCCAGATGCAGCGCCTGCGCGAGCCGGTCGAGCTGCAGCAGTTCATCGCGGCGCGCGGCTTCGCCGAACACGTCGAGCGGCGACACGGGGCGATCGAGCGCATCGTGCGCGCGCAGCAGCGCCTCGTAGCCCACCGCACGCTGGTGCGACAGGCTGAATATCGGCTGGAACACGGTCGTGAGCGTCAGGTCGCGGTGCTGCGTCGCCAGCCGTTCGAGGCCGGAGCTCATCTCCCGCTCGAACCGGTACGGCGATGCGGCGGCCGGACGCTCCTGTTGCACGATCGTCATGCCTTCCTCCTGGTGGTGCAGTCGAGCGCGACGTCCGGCGAAAAACGACGACCGGGACGGCGCGCCATGTCATTGGTTGGACCCTCGGTTGCCCGGCGCAAGCCGGGCGGCTGCTCTCCTTGAAGCAAGCTCCGTGCAAGGTGCCGACAACCCGTGCGCCACGCGGCTGTGCCGGGCGGCCGCACCACCGTGGCGCGTGTTCGACGCACCATTCCCGTGCGCACGCACCGACCGCTTGAGCGCACCCGTTACGTCGGCACGCTACACTCCGTACGATCGTTTCATTCCGCGTTAATCGCCGTCTCGATGGAAATCGTTTTCACAGTCCTCATCCTGCTGCTGACCGTCGCGCTGTCCGGCGCCGCCACGCGTGTCCTGCCGTTGCAACTGCCGCTGCCGCTGATGCAGATCGCGTTCGGCGCGATGCTCGCGTGGCCGAAGCTGAACCTGCACGTGACGTTCGATCCCGAGATCTTCATGCTGCTGTTCATTCCGCCGCTGCTGTTCGCGGACGGCTGGCGGATTCCGAAACGCGAGCTTTACCTGCAGCGCCGCGCGATCCTGATGCTCGCGTTCGGGCTCGTGTTCATGACGGTACTCGCAGTCGGCTACTTCGCGCATTGGCTGATTCCCGAGTTGCCGCTGCCGATCGCGTTCGCGCTCGCGGCGGTGCTGTCGCCGACCGACGCGGTCGCGCTGTCCGGGATCGCCGGCAAGGGTCGCATTCCGCCTCAACTGATGCACATCCTCGAAGGCGAGGCGCTGATGAACGACGCGTCGGGCCTCGTCGCGCTGAAGTTCGCGATCGCGGCCGCGCTGACGGGCGTGTTCTCGCTGCGCGCCGCGTCGGTCACGTTCGTGATCGTCGCGGCCGGCGGGCTCGCGACGGGCGCGATCGTGTCGTGGGTGTTCAGCGCGCTGTCGACGCGCTTCCTGAATGCGGAGCAGGAAGGCGACCCGGCCCCCGGCATCGTGATGACGCTGCTGGTGCCGTTCGCGGCCTACCTGTTTGCCGAGCACCTCGACCTGTCGGGCGTGCTCGCGGCCGTGTCGGCCGGGATGATGATGAATTACACGAGCTTCTCGCGCAAAAGCACCGTCGCGTCGCGCGTGCGCGCCGAAAGCACGTGGGCGATGATCGAGTTCGTGTTCAACGGCATGGTGTTCATCATGCTCGGGCTGCAACTGCCGCACATCATCGGCCGCGCGCTCGTCGACGCGCACCATACGAGCGACGCGCTGGTCGGCCGGATGATCTTCAACGTAGGCGCGATGATGCTCGCGCTGTATGCGATCCGTTTCCTGTGGGTGTGGCTGCTGCGCTGGTTCGCGAGCCGCCGCGCCGCGCGCCACGGCCTCGCCGGCACGATGGCCGGCGTGCGCACGATCGCGGTGATGACGGTCGGCGGCGTGCGCGGTGCGGTCACGCTCGCCGGCGTGCTGTCGGTCCCGGTCGCGCTGTCCGACGGCGCGCCGCTGCCGGGCCGCGACACCGCGGTCTTCATCGCGTCGGCCGTGATCCTCGGCTCGCTGATCGTCGCGGTGATCGGCCTGCCGCTGCTGCTGCGCGGCGTGCGCTCGACACGCAACCCGCTCGGCAACGAGGAGCGCATCGCGCGCTCGGCCGCCGCGCAGGCCGCGATCCGCGCGATCGATTCGTCGCACGACGCGATCTCGGCCGATCTCGACGAATCGGGCGCGGCGCGCTGCGCGGACATCTCCGCCCGCGTGATGGATCAATATCGCCGACGGCTCGCCGCGCTGGCCGACGACGGCCCGACGCCGCGCGCGCAAGCGCAGCAGGCCGAAACGATGGAGCTGCAGATGCGGATCGCGGCCGTGCGCGCGGAACGCTCGGCGCTGTACCGGCTGCGCGGCGACAGCAAGATTTCCGACGAGACGCTGACGAAGCTGCTGCGCGAGATCGACCTGTCGGAAACCGCGCTGTCGACGCGCAAGAAAGGGATCGTCTGACAGTCAGGCAGCGCGGTGCGTCGACCGTGCTGCCGCCGTTTGAAGCCCCTGCCTCGCGGCAGCCCGAGGCCGAGCCCCGTGTCATACGGCGCTCGGCCTCGTTGTTTTGGCCAATGCATGCGCGGCGCGGTCTTCAGCGGCTTTCAAAAAAATTAAACAATACATCCTTATTATTTCCTGCAAGCCGACACGATACCGGTTCCCGCTCGACCGTCGAGACGATCGATTCCATGCGAATCGGTCGCTTCACGCGTCATCGGCGATCGGTGACGCGCGCAATCGTTGATCCGAGGCATACGAAGTCTTTCCCGTTCCATGCGATTTCCATCGCTTTCCTAATCAAAATGCGCACGTCATTCCGTGCGAAACGACCGAACCCATGATCAAACCCCTCTCGCTCCAGAGCCGGCGACGCTTTCTCGCACAAGGCGCCGCCGCCCTCGGCAGCGGCATGCTGTCCGCCTGCGGCGGCGATTCGATCGACTCCGCCGACGCATCGGCCCGCTTCGCCAACGATTTCGTGTGGGGCGTCGCCACCGCGGCGCCGCAAATCGAAAGCCGCGACGGCCGTGGTCGAAGCAACTGGGACGTGTTCGCCGACCAGCCCGGCACGATCGCCGACGGCTCGACGAATGCACGTTGCATCGAATTCGAGCAACGCTACCCGGGCGACTTGTCGCTGCTCGCGAACGCGGGCGTCCAGGCGTTCCGTTTCTCGACCGCATGGCCGCGCGTGCAGCCGAACGGCGCCGGCGCGCCGAGCGAAGCGGGGCTTGCCACCTATGACCGCATGGTCGATGCGATGCTCGCGCGCAACCTCACGCCGTACCTGACGTTGTTTCACTGGGACATCCCCGTATGGGCCGGCGATTTCCGCGACCGCGACATCGCGTACCGGCTGGCCGACTACGCGCAGATCGTGGCGCGCCGCGTCGGTGATCGCGTCAAGCACTGGATGATGCTGAACGAACCGAACGGCGTCGCGCTGTCGGGCTACGCGTACGGCGCATCGCCGCCGCGTGCGCAGTCGATGGGGGCGATGTTCGCCGCGATCCACCATCAGAATCTCGCGCAGGGGTTGATGTTCCAGGCCGTGCGCGCGAACGTGCGGGGCGCCGCGCAGATCGGCACGACGATCAGCGGGCGGCCCGTCATCGCGGTGACGAATTCGGCCGCCGACCAGGCCGCCGCCGCGCAGTTCGATGCGATCTGGCATCGCGCGTTTCTCGATCCGCTATATGGCAAGGGCTATCCGGCCGAGCTGCAGACGGCGCTGGCGCCGCTCGTCCGGCCGGGCGACATGACGACGATCGCCGCGAACCCGGATTTTCTCGGCGTGCAGTATTACAACTGCTTCTACGTGAAGGCCGACGCCGGCGGCACGGGCTTCGCGCTGGCCGCCAGCCCCGCGAACGAAATCCAGACGATGGGCTACCCGGTCGAGCCGTACGGGATGTCCGAGATGCTGCTGCGCGTCCACCGCGACTATGGCGCACCGCGCATCCTTGTGACCGAGACCGGCTTCGCGATCGCCGAACCCGCGCCGAGCGGCGGTTTCGTCGACGACGGCCCGCGCATTGACTATCTCGCGAGCTATCTGAACGCCGCGCATGATGCGTATCGGCAGGGCGTCCGCCTGGGCGGGCTGTTCTGCTGGGCCGGCATGGACAGCTGGGAATGGTCGAGCGGCTTCGCGAAGAAATTCGGGCTGGTCCACGTCGACCCCGCAACGCAGGAACGCCTGCCGAAACGCAGCCTCGCGTACTACTCGCGCTGCATCGCCGGCAATCGCGTCGCGTAGACGGCAGGAGCGACGCGGACGGGCACGCCGCGAACCGACGCACCCGCCTGCGGTGTCCCGCCAGCCGTTGCCTGACGCGGCGCCCCGCTGCCGCGCCGGCCGTCGTCGCGAATCACCGCGCCCGCGCCGCGCATTCGCGTTACTTCGCGACGACGACCGGAATCCCCTTCAGCATCCCCGCGCCCTTCATCTCGTCGAGCGCGTGCTGCACGGCCGCGCTCGTCGCCGCGTCGATGCCGAGCTGCAGCGCGAGCTCGCGTTCCGCGCGCTTCACGCCGGCCAGGTTGCGCACCTTCACGTGACCGAAGCCGCGCACGCGCGCGTGCAGGTCGGCCAGTTGCACTACCTGCGCCGCATTGCCGGCGGTCAGCACGGCGAGCGCACGTGTGAGCGTGGTCTCGTAGTCGTCGGCGAGCGCGCGCTCCATCTTGCGCTCGACCGTGCGGCCGAACGGATCGAGCCACGTGCCGCGCAGGCTGCGCACGCGCGCCAGCATGCCGAACACCGGCCACATCCACTGGCCGAACACGCGCTTCTTCGGCGTGCTGCCGTCGCGGCCGGCCTTCGCGACCGTCGGCGGCGCCAGGTTGAACTTCACGCGGTACGCCTGCCCCGGCACGCCTTCGAACTGCGCTTCGAGCGCCGTGCGGAACGCGTCGTCGGTGTACAGCCGCGCGACTTCGTATTCGTCCTTCACCGCGAGCAGCCGGTAGAACGTCGTCGCGACCGCACGCGTCAGCGCGTCGTCGCCCTTCGCGCGCGCCGCGTTCACCAGCGCCCGGTAGCGCTCGACGTAGCGTGCGCCGCCGTACGCGTCGAGGCGCGCCTCGCGATCGGCGATCAGCTCGGCGAGCGTCTCCGGCGCGGCATGCGCGGCCACCGTGTGACGTGCGTTCCACAATGCATCGAGGCCCGCCGCGTCGCCCGCCGCCATCCGGCCGACCGAGAACGCGAGCTTGTTCATCGGCACCGCGACGTTGTTCAGTTCGATCGCGCGCATCATCGCGGCGAGCGACACCGGCACGAGGCCGAGCTGCCATGCATAGCCGAGCATCAGGATGTTCGCGCCGATCGAATCGCCGAGGAACTTCGCGGCGAGCGCCTGCGCGTCGCAGCTCGACAGGTAGCCGTCGCCGGCCGCGTGGCGCATCTTCTCGAGCAGCGCGTCCGCATGCAGGTTCGCGTCCGGGTTCTGCACGAACGATGCGTTCGGGATCCGGTGCGTGTTGACGACGATCCGCGAACGCTCGTGACGCACCGTCTGCAGCGCCTCGGCGCTCGCGCCGACGACCATGTCGCACGCGAGCAGCACGTCGGCTTGCTGCGTGTCGATGCGTACCTGGTTCAGCCAGCGGTCGCTCGACGCGATCCGCACGAACGACAGCACCGAGCCGCCCTTCTGCGCGAAGCCCATGAAGTCGAGCACCGATGCGCTCTTGCCTTCGAGATGCGCGGCCATGCTGATCAGCGCGCCGACCGTCACGACGCCCGTGCCGCCGACGCCCGTCACGAGCATGTCGAACGGCGCGGCGTCCAGATGCGTCGCCGGCACCGGCAGCGCGTCGACGCGCGCGGCGAGCGCCGCTTCGTCGAACGCGGCGCCGGCGGCCTTCTTCAGCGCCGCGCCTTCGACCGTCACGAAGCTCGGGCAGAAGCCGTTCACGCACGAATAGTCCTTGTTGCACGACGACTGGTCGATGCGGCGCTTGCGGCCGAGCGGCGTCTCGAGCGGCTCGACCGACAGGCAGTTCGACTGCACGCCGCAGTCGCCGCAGCCTTCGCACACCGCGTCGTTGATGAACAGGCGCTTGTCCGGGTCGGGGAATTCGCCCTTCTTGCGGCGGCGGCGCTTCTCGGCCGCGCAGGTCTGGTCGTAGATCAGCACGGTAACGCCCGGCGTCTCGCGCAATTCGCGCTGCACCGCGTCGAGTTCGCTGCGGTGATGGAACGTCGTGCCGGTCGGGAACTGCCCGTGATGGCCGTCGTACTTCTCCGGTTCGTCCGACACGACGACGAAGCGCGACACGCCTTCCGCCTCGACCTGCCGCGCGATCTGCGGCACCGAGATGCTGCCGTCGACCGGCTGGCCGCCCGTCATCGCGACCGCGTCGTTGTAGAGGATCTTGTACGTGATGTTCGCTTTCGCGGCGACCGCCTGACGGATCGCGAGGATGCCCGAGTGGAAGTAGGTGCCGTCGCCCAGGTTCTGGAACACGTGCTTCGTGTTGGTGAACATCGCGTGCGCGGCCCAGTCGACGCCCTCGCCGCCCATCTGGATCAGGCCGGTCGTATCGCGCTCCATCCACGACGCCATGAAGTGGCAGCCGATGCCGGCCTGCGCGATCGAGCCTTCCGGCACCTTCGTCGACGTGTTGTGCGGACAGCCCGAGCAGAAGTACGGCGTGCGCTTCACCGCGTCCGCTTCATTCGACAGGATCTGCGGCGCGACGAGATCGACGACGCGCTCGCGGCGGTCGAGCGCCGGCTTGTGCCGCGCGAGCCATTCGGCGAACACCGGCAGGATCCGCGACGGACGCAGCTCGCCGAGTTCGGACAGCAGGCACGCACCGGCCGCGTCGTGCTTGCCGAGCACGCGCGGGCGCGCACCGTCCGCACGGTTGTACAGGTAGTCCTTGATCTGCTGCTCGATGACCGGGCCCTTCTCCTCGATCACCAGCACTTCGGCGAGCCCGTCGACGAAGGTCTCGATCCGCGTCATTTCGAGCGGATACGACAGGCCGACCTTGTAGATCCGCACGCCGGCCGCGTCGAGATCGGCGACCGTCAGGTCGAGGCGGCGCAGCGCTTCCATCAGGTCGAGGTGCGCCTTGCCGCAGGTGACGATGCCGACGTTCGCGTGCGTGCTCGGCGCGATCCACTTGTCGATGCTGTTGGCGCGCGCGAAATGGCGGACCGCGTCGAGCTTCGCCGCGAGGCGCGCCTCGATCGTGAGGCTCGGCAGGTCGGGCCAGCGGTTGTGCAGGCCGCCCGCCGGCGGCGTAAAGCCTTCCGGCGCCGGCCAGCGCGTCTGCAGCGCATCGAGATCGACGGTGGAGCCCGACTCGACCGTTTCCGAGATCGCCTTGAAGCCGACCCACGCGCCCGAGTAGCGCGACAGCGCCCAGCCGTACAGGCCGAATTCGAGCATGTCGGCGATGTTCGACGGGTTCACGACCGGCATGTGCCACGCCATCATCGCGAAGTCGCTCTGGTGCGGCATCGACGACGACACGCAGCCGTGATCGTCGCCCGCCACCACCAGCACGCCGCCGTGCGGCGACGAGCCGTACGCGTTGCCGTGCTTCAGCGCGTCGCCCGCGCGATCGACGCCCGGGCCCTTGCCGTACCACATCGCATACACGCCCTCGACCGTGCGCTCGGGGTCGGCCTCGACCCGCTGCGTGCCGAGCACGGCCGTGCCGCCGAGTTCCTCGTTGATCGCGGGCAGGAAGCGCACGCCGCTCGTGTCGAGCAGTTTCTTCGCCTTCCACAGCTGCTGGTCGACCATGCCGAGCGGCGAACCGCGATAGCCGCTGACGAAGCCGGCCGTGTGGAGCCCCTGTTCGGTGTCGACGGTGCGCTGCATCAGCAGCAGGCGGACCAGCGCCTGCGTGCCGGTCAGGAAGATCCGGCCGCGCGTCGCGGTCAGGTTGTCGGTCAGGCGGTAGTCGGACAGGGCTGGCGGGCCGTCGACGGGCAGGCGGGCGGTCATGAGGGGAAGTCTCCGGATTGTGCTGTTGTGCTGTTCTGGGCCGTGCGCGGCGGGGCGTCGGATGACGCCGGGTGCCGGCAGCGAATGGCTCTATTTTTTCGCGCGCAGCCGAGAATGTTTTTCCTCATCTTGCTCGGACCGGCGCGTAGCGAGAAAAACTGCGCAGCTTTTTGGCGGGATTTGAGAGAGTTTTCGCGCGGGCGGCTGGCGTGTGATGGGGGCGTGTCGCGGTGGTCGGTGGTTTGGCGGAAAAGGCGGTGCGGGTTGCAAGGCGCGCGGCCTGCCCGGTGGATGGGCGGCCGAACCCCGTGCGACAAGGGTTTCGGCGGCATCGGCCGTCACTCTCACCATTGAAATGCACAGCGTTCCGATTGGTCGGCGGCAGCGGATGTCCACAATGCCGCGCCCTTCGGCCGATCGGGCTCGCGCGCTCACCGTTGGATTGCACAGCGTTTCGAGTGGCGTCGGGGGCGGGATATCCACATCCGGAAGCGCCATGCGGGGCGCCCGGGCCTCGATGCTCACCGTTGAAATTCACAGCGCGGCGAGTGGATTTCGGCTGCGGATATCCACATCGGAAAATCGCGCGTTTCGCCGGTCCTCCGTTTGCGCTCACCGTTCGAATACACAGGGCCGAGGGTGGATCGGGAGGACGAATATCCTCGCCGGAACACGCTTGCCGTGCGACTGCCGGCTGGCACTCACCGCTGAAATACACAGGGGTTCGACTGGCTGCGATGACAGTCGTCCACGTCCTGAGCTGCGTTGTCTCGCGGCCATGCGCGCACCCTCACCGTTGAAAACCACGGCGCTTCGAGTGATTGGGCGAGTCAGATATCCTCGTCTGAACATGCAGGCCGCGCGATTGCCGACTCACTCTCACCATTGAAATACACAGCGGTTCGACTGGCTGCGGCGGCAGTTGTGCACGGGCGAATCTGCGTCGCCTCCCGGTCATACGCGCACCATCACCGTTGAAAACCACAGCGCTCCGAGTGATTGAGTGGGCAGGATATCCACATGGACGAGCGCTCCCCGATCGATAGCATGGGCGCGCTTCCAAGGACGCCGACGACTCGCAATCCATACCGGAAGCGGCTCATCACCCGATCAGGCGCCGATGCTCACCGTCGAAATACACAGTGCCGCGAGTCGTTTCGACGGACGGATATCCACACGGGAATGCGCATCGTCGCCGTTCGCGAACTTGCGCCCGCCGCCCCGAAAGGAACACCGCTTCGCGCGGCGTCGATGGCTGAACGCCCGCATGCTGACGAGCCGCGTGCCGGGTGCGGGCTCACGCCGACTATTGAATTGCACGGCGAGCCGAGTCGCCGAATGAAGGACCGATATGTGCGTTGACATCCGCATGTTCGAACCACGCGCCTGCACTCGCCGTTAGAATGCACAACCGTTCGATTGGGGCCGGAGCCGGATATCGACGTCGCGGGCCCTGCATGTGACGGTCACGCACTCGCGCCATCGGCTAGAATGCGCGTCGCCCCGACCTGCGGCGACGGCCGGAAACCCGCGCCGTTGCAGGCGCACCGCCGGATCGGGCGCGACACTCACCGTTGAATTTCACAGCATTTCGCTTCGTCTTGCCGCGAGTTGTCCACAACCCGCTTCATGTCTCGCCCAGCATCCGGTCACCCTCACCTGTGAAAACCACAGCGCGCCGAGTCGTTTCGAGGCCCGGATATCCACAACCAGGCACATGACGGATCTTCATCTACCGATTGACGGACGACTCGGTGCGAGGCAATCGGGAAAAGTCGCAAAGGCCCGTCCGGCCAGCCTCGCCGGCACACTCACCGTTCAAATGCACAGCGTTTCGAGTGGCTCTGCCGGCCGGTTGTCCACATCTGTCCGACGATGCTTCATCGCGCCAACACGCACATCCGAGTGACGTTAGTCGGCAATCGACCGGATGATCTTCGCCGGATTGCCGCCGACCAGCGTATTCGGCGGAACGTCCCGGGTGACGACGGCTGCGGCCGCGACAACCGCGTTCTCGCCGACCGTCACGCCGCCGATGATCGTCGCGCCCGCGCCGATCCAGACGTTCCGCCCGATCGCGATCGGCTTCGCGACCACGCAGTCGCGCCGCCGCGAAGGCTCGACCGGATGACCGGACGTGATCAGGCTGACGTTCGGGCCGATCATCACGTCATCGCCGATCTCGAGTCCGCCCAGGTCGTAGAACGTGCAGTTCTGGTTGACGAACACGTTGCGCCCGAGCTTCATGCCGGTGCCGCCCGTCGCATGGAACGGCGGGATCAACGTGAAGCCTTCGTCCACCTGTGCGCCGATCAGTTCACCGAACAATGCGCGCACTTGCGCCGTATCGTCGAACGTCAGCCGGTTGAGCCGCGCGGTGATCGCCATCGCCCGTTTGACCTCGGCCACCATGGCCGCCGATTCGGGCGTTCTGCGCGGAATGATCGTGGTGCGATCGTCGTTTGCCATGCGTGACGGGTCTCCGGTGAGTGCGGGTTGCGTGATACGTCGGCGAACGCGCCGGGCGATTGCGTTGCCGTGTACGCGGTACTGCAGGATGGGCCGGGCACATTGTAGTGATGCCGACTTCCGCGGGGATTTTTACGAATTTTCATAACTAGTTTTAATATGACTAGTTATTTATAGAACTTCCGTTTCACAAGGCTTTCCGGGGTATTTCACCCGATCCACCGCATGCAACGAACCGAACACCCCTAGCCGGGCACCCCTAGCCGGGCGCCCCTGTCCCAACCTCCTGCGCTCGGGTACGCTTGAGCATCCACGGATCGACACCTGCACCCAAACGCGGAGGCGCGATGAAGCTCTACTACTGGCCGAAGACCCGGGCATTCCGGGCGCTGTGGATGCTCGAGGAAATCGGCGGGGTGTACGAACTCGTGCCGATCGACCTGCGCTCGCACGAGCAGGGCAGCGATGCGTTCGTGCAGGTCAACCCGATGGCCAAGCTGCCCGCGCTCGACGACGGCAGCGCGCCGTTCGCCGAATCGGGCGCCGTGCTGCTCTATCTCGCCGATCGTTGCCCGGGCGCCGGGCTCGGCATCGCACCCGACGATCCGCTGCGCGGCCGTTTCCTCCAGTGGATGTTCTTCACGCCGACCTGCCTCGAACCGGCGATGGCCGAGAAATTCACCGGCGCGTCGGGCAACCCGGTCGCGTTCGGCTGGGGCAACATCGTGCGCGTGCAGCGCGCGCTCGCGCAAGCGCTCGCCCACAACCGCTGGCTCGTCGGCGAGCGCTTCACCGCGGCCGACCTGCTGCTCGCCAGCACGCTGAAGATCGCGTTCGACGCGCACCTGCTGCCGCACGAAGGCGTGCTCGGCGACTACGTCGCGCGCGCCGAGGACCGCGACGCGTTCCGCCGCGCGGTCGCGATCGAACAGCGCGAAGCGGCGCGTCTGCTGCACGCATGACGCGCAACGGGGCGGCGCCCCGCCGCCGCCGATCACGCCTGCGCGGCCGGCCCCGGCGCCGACGCGTCCGCGTCGATCACCACGCCCGGCGAACCGCGCTCGTCGGTGTCGACGTCGATCGGCACGACTTCGTGAAAATGCGTGTAATCGATGTGCGTGATGCCATCCACGTCGTGCATCAGGTCGACATAGCGGTGGCCCCAGCGGATCTCGCCATGCGCCCACTCATGACGCGCCTGCATGACCTGCGCGGTGGTCTCGTCCGAGCCCTCGATCGTGATCAGCAGCGACGCGTCGCGCGCGGCGAGCGACTCGGCCGTCTCGCCGAACAGCGCGCTCGACTCGTCGATCACGTGCATCAGGTTCCAGCCGAGCAGAAAGATCGGATGCTCGTTGCGCACGAGCCGCAGGTCATGAATCTTGCGCAGCGAGTAGCCCTCGTGCGTGCCTTCGACGCGCATCAGCCGCAGTTTCGCCTGCGCCTCGGCAATCACGTTCTGGCGGGCATTCGCGGCGCGCACCATCAGCGTCATCCGGCCGTTCAGCGGCCGCACGATCGCGTAGCGCGCGAACAGGATCTTCGCCTGCGGCCGCGAAAACCGCGCGAACACGAGCCCCGTGGCCAGCGCGATGCCCGACATCCCGACGAAGATCTCGAACGTCGCGACGAGGTGCGCATAGACCGTCTGAGGATGCATGTCGCCGTAGCCGACGGTCGCGAGCGTCTCGACGCTGAAGAAGAACGCGCCGCCGAAGCCGGCCGGCGACTGGTTCGCGATCGGCGCATCGCCAAGCAGGTAGAGCGTGGCGAAGCCGCCGTTGAGCAGCAGGAACAGCACCGCGAGCGACAGGAAGAACACGGGCCAGCTCACCGTCAGCGCGCGGTGATAGAAGTCGCGCCAGCCGAGCGGCGGCATCCCGTACGCGATCACCGGGCGGGTGCCCGACCAGATCTTGCGGCCGTGGCGGCGGGAGGCTGGGGAGGACGAATCGACGTTCATCGCGCGGCGCCGGTTGCAGGGAGGCGATGAGCGTAGCACGCGCGGCAGCGGCCGGGAATGCGGGCCGGTTCTCAACGGCAATCCGCCGCGCCGACGGAAAAAAAAGCCGGCCGCGTGTGCGGCCGGCTGCGTCGTCATGTGGATCCGCGCGGGGCGCGGGCCGCGATCACTTCCGGTCGACGATCACCTGGTCGAACGTGCCGCCGTCGGCGAAATGGGTCTTCTGCGCGTTCGCCCAGCCGCCGAAGACCTGCTCGACGCTGAACGTCTTCAGCGCCTTGAACTCGGCCGCATGCTTCTTCAGCACGGCCGCGTCGCGCGGGCGCAGATGGTGCTGCGCGATGATCTCCTGCGCTTCCGGCGTGTACAGGTAGTCGAGATACGCCTGCGCGACCTTGCGCGTGCCCTTCTTGTCGACCACCTTGTCGACGACGGCGACGGGCGGCTCCGCGAGGATGCTCGCCGACGGATACACGGGGTCGAATTCCGCGCCCGACGCGCCGGTGTCCATCAGCGCGACCTCGTTCTCGAACGTGACGAGCACGTCGCCGATGCCGCGCTGCGTGAATGTGGTCGTCGCGCCGCGGCCGCCCGAATCGAGCACCGGCACGTTACGGAAGATCGCCTTCTCGAAGTCGAGCGCCTGCTGGTCGGTCGCGCCCTTCTGCTTCTGGAAGCCCCATGCGGCGAGATACGCATAGCGGCCGTTGCCCGACGTCTTCGGGTTCGCGATGATCACCTGGACGCCCGGCTTCGCGAGATCGCTCCAGTCCTTGATCGCCTTCGGGTTGCCCTTGCGCACGAGGAACACCATCGTCGTCGAGTACGGCGAGCTGCTGTCCGGGAAACGGGCGCGCCAGTCCTTCGGCAGCAGCTGACCGCGCTCGGCGAGCAGGTCGATGTCGTTCGGCTGGTTCATCGTCACGACGTCGGCCTGCAGCCCCTGCAGCACCGACAGCGCCTGCGCGCTCGACGCGCCGTGCGACTGCTTGATCGTGACCGTCTCGCCGGTCTTCTGCTTGTAGGCGGCGGCAAAGCTCGTGTTGATGTCCTTGTACAGCTCGCGCGTCACGTCGTACGACACGTTCAGGATCGACGTGTCCGCGTGCGCGGCCGTCGCCGCCACGACCAGCGCCGCCGCGCCCGTGTGCAGCCAGCGGCCGATCCCCTTGATGCTTGCCATCGTGATATGCCCCGTTTCCAGTGGTGGTGAATGTGCGTGACCGCACGCGTACGCGCTGTCATCGAAACGTAAGCGGGCATTCTAGCGGCCGCCCGCGGCGCGCCTTCCAATCAGTCGTGGAAAGCAAATCTCGAATTCTGCTAAACGGCGGCCGGGGCTCGCGCGCGCCGCCGCCCCGGTGTTAAGATCGCGGCTCAGCCCACTCACGGTTCATCCATGTCCGCTCCCCTGCGCTCGCCCTCGATCCTCGCCGCCGTCGCGGCAGGTGCGCGCGCGGCCGGGCTGAAACTGAAAAAACGACTCCTCGACTGACGGGGACGTCGCGTCCCGTCAGGCGAATGCCGGACGGGATGCCCGCAGGTCGTTTCTTTCTCCTTGCACGCACGCCTCGCTCCGGCACTCGGCCGGCGGAACGGTTCCTTCCCACTCCGTTTCCACCATGAGGCTTTGCATGAACACACGTTTCGAAGGTATCTGGCTGCCGATCATCACGCCGTTCCACCGCGGCGAGGTCGACCACGCGGCGCTCGCGCGGCTCGCGCGCCACTATGCGGCCGCGGGCATCGCGGGGTTCGTCGCAGGCGCGACGACCGGTGAAGGCGTGCTGCTCGACGCGCGCGAACAGGACGCGGTGTTCGCGACGCTGCGCGACGCGGCGCCCACGCTGCCGATCGTCGTCGGACTGACCGCGAGCGCAACGCACTTCGCGGCCGCCCGCGCGCGCGAACTCGCGGCGCTGCGCCCCGACGGGCTGCTCGTCACGCCGCCCGTCTACGTGCGGCCGACGCAGGACGGCATCCGTCGCCATGTCGAAGCGATCGTCGACGCGGCCGACCTGCCGGTGCTCGTCTACAACATCCCGTACCGCACCGGCGTGAACGTCGAACTGGACACGCTCCAGGCGCTTGCGCGCGATCCGCGCGTCGCGGGCATCAAGGAATGCGGCGGCACGCTCGACCGGATGAGCCGGCTGGTGCACGACACGCCGCTCGCGATCCTGTCCGGCGACGACAACCAGAACTTCGCGGCGATGTGCGCGGGCGCGCACGGCGCGATCGCGAGCAGCGCGCACGTGCTGCCCGAATGGCATGTGCGCATCCATGCGCTGCTGCGCGACGGGCGGCTCGCCGACGCGCGGCGCCTGGCGGTCGCGCTGCAGCCGCTCGTCGCGGCGCTGTTCGCGGAGCCGAACCCGGCGCCGGTGAAGGCCGTGCTCGCCGCGCAAGGATGGTGCGAGGACGGATTGCGGCTGCCGTTCGTGCCGGCGAGCGACGGGTTGCGGGAGCGGTTGGACAAGCTCTGTGCGGAACTCGATGCGTCCGCGGCTGCTGCGGCGGCGTAGAGATTCGATCCCGAAACTGTTTCAGACCGTCAAGATTTTTGACGCGCCATACCGCGCAAGGTGGCCGTCGGCGGTGATGAGCACCATCGGCTCGTACGAGGCCTGCGCGACCAGCAATCGGTCGAACGGGTCGCCATGGTGGTGGGGAAGATGACGAACGGCCGCACCGTGTACCGCCCGAACGGGCAGTTCGCGGTATTGACTCGTCTTGAGCTTGTCGACCAGCCGATCCACATCGACGTCCAGCTTCCCCTTGCCGGCTTTGATGGCCACTTCCCAGATGCTCGCGCTGCTGATGAACACTTCGTCCGCGGAATCAATCAACCTGCGCGCGTGAGCACTCAGCTTCGGATTATTCGCAACCATCCAGAGAAAGATATGCGTATCGAACAGCAGTCGCATTACTTGCCTTCGAACGCGTCCAACAAATCGTCGGGGAGCGGCGCATCGAAGTCGTCGGCGATCCAGATCTCCCCCTCAAGCGCTCCGTACGGATGAATCGGCCTGAGCGGCACGAGCCGGACCGCCTGCTTGCCGGCCTGCGTGATCACGACACGTTCGCCGGCAATCGCGGCATCGAGAAGCCGCTGCAGATCGAGCGAGGCTTCGGGGACAGTGGCAACTTGCATGATGGGCTCCATTGAGTGACCCATCATTGTTACGACATTCGCGTCGTTGCTCCAATAGGCCAAACGACCAGCCGCTCGATCACTGGCCTGCCGCCACCGGCGCAATCACGCGGCAAGCGCCTGCTCCGTCCCACCCCCCACCGCCTGCGTCACGATCCGCGCGAGCCGGTCGACCGTCGGCGTCTTCGACGACGTGCGCCGCAGCAGGATCAGCGGCAGGCTCGGCAGCGCCGGCAGCCCGCACGACGCGGCATCGAGCACGCGCACCGACGCCGGCAGCCCGTAATGCGAGCGCACCGTCAGCCCGAGGCCGGCCGCCGCGGCCGCCCATAGCCCGGCCAGGCTCGGCGTCGTGAACGCGACGCGCCACGGCACGCCGGCACGGTCGAGCGCATCGGTCGCCGCGCCGAAGAACCGGCACGGCCGGTCGAACACGACGAGCGGCAGCGGCTCGTCCGTCGCACGCATGTCACGGCCGCCCTCGCCCTCACCGCGCACACCGCCCTCCCCACCCGCATCCCCGCCGCCATCCATCATCCCGGCACCACCGCCCGCGACCGCGCCGATCCATTGCATCGGCACGTGCGCGATCGCTTCGCTGTCGATGCCCGCCCGCGACACGAGCGCCGCCGACGCCGGATCGCCCCACACGAGCGCCAGATCGAGCTGGTTCGCATCGAGCCGGTCGAGCAGATCGGCGTTGCGCGCCACGCGCGCCTCGATCTTCACCTTCGGATGGGCGCGCGCGAACCGCCCGAGCACGTCCGGCAGGATCGCTTCGCCGAAATCCTCCTGCAGCCCGACCCGTACCCAGCCGTCGAGCTTCACGCCGCGCACGGCCGCGGCCGCCTCGTCGTTCAGCTCGATCATCCGTCGCGCGTAGCGCAGCATCGCGTCGCCGGCGTCGGTCAGCGCGAGCCCGCGCCCGGCCTTCACGAACAGCGGCGTGCCGGCCTGCTCCTCGAGCTTGCGGATCTGCGCGCTCACCGCCGACGACGAGCGCGCGACGCGGTCGGCCGCCTTCGCGAAACTGCCGAGATCCACGCCCGCGACGAGGCTGCGCAACGCCGCGACGTCGAAGTTGGGCCGCGCCAGCGCGGCATCGGCCCCCGCGAGCGGCTCGCCGCCGTCGCGCGCAATGTCTTGTCCGGGCATCTCAATCATCCTGATTTATCGAACGATTCATCAAAAACTTTCTGATTTTCAGGATGAACGTAGGCCGCCAGACTGTGGACGTCAACTTCGAACCGGGCCTGCCGTCATGGATACCTCGTGCATCGCTTCCCCCTCTTCGCCAGCCCGCGCCGCGCGCGGGCCGGCCCATCGCTGGCGCGTGCTGGCGGCCGGCGTCGCCGCGAACATGAGCTTTTCGGCCGCCGCGGCCGGCATTCCGACCACGGCCGTGTGGATGCGCACCGCCTATCACCTCGACAACGGCGCGCTCGGCCTCGTGCTCGGCGCGCTCGGCTTCGGCGTCGCGCTGTCCGAGCTGCCGTGGGGGATCGCCGCCGACCGCTTCGGCGACCGCCGCGTGCTGCTGACCGGCCTCGTCGCGACGGCCGCGATGCTCGCGCTGATGATGTGCACGATCGCCCCGACCGCGCACGCGGTGCCGCCGCTGATGCGGGTCGTCGCGGCCATGGCCTGCGTCGGCCTGCTCGGCGGCAGCGTGAACGGATCGAGCGGGCGCGCGGTGATGCGCTGGTTCGGCGAGCGCGAACGCGGGCTCGCGATGAGCATCCGCCAGACGGCCGTGCCGCTCGGCGGCGGCCTCGGTGCGGCGCTGCTGCCGTCGCTCGCGTCGCATGCCGGCTTCGCCGCGGTATTCGGCGCGCTGATGCTGCTGTGCGCGGGATCGGCCGCGCTCACGTGGCGCTGGCTGCACGAGCCGCCGGCCGAGCCGGCCGCGGCACACCTCGCCACGCCCCTCGCCGCGCAACGGCCGCAGCCCGCCGGGCACGCGCGCAACCCGCTCGCGAGCGGCTGCGTATGGCGCATCGTGCTCGGCATCGGCCTGTTGTGCGCGCCGCAGTTCGCGGTGCTCACGTTCGCGACGGTGTTCCTGCACGACTTCGGCCGGCTCGGCCTCGCCGGCATCAGCGCGGCGATGGTCGCGCTGCAGCTCGGCGCGATGGTGATGCGCGTCTGGAGCGGCCGCCATACCGACCGGCACGGCAACCGGCGCGCGTACCTGCGCGGCTCCGTGTTCGTCGCGGCCGGGTCGTTCACGCTGCTCGCGGCGGCGACGGCCGGCAGCCCGCATGTGCCGCTCGCCGCGATCGTCGCGATTCTCGTGTTCGCCGGCGTCTGCGTGTCGGCATGGCACGGCGTCGCGTACACGGAGCTCGCGACGCTCGCCGGCGCGAACCATGCAGGCACCGCGCTCGGGATGGCGAACACCGTCGTCTACCTCGGGCTGTTCGCGACGCCGCTCGCGATTCCGCCGCTGCTCGCCGCGAGTTCGTGGAGCGTGGTGTGGCTCGCGGCGGCGCTGGTCGCCGCCGCAACCTATCCGCTGTTTGCGCGATGACCGGCGGCGGCCGACGGCGTCGACCAGCCGCCGCCGTTGCGCGGTGCGGTCAGAACTTGTACACGGCCGACAGCATCGCCGAACGGCCGTCGCCGAACTCGACCGCCGACGACCGCGATTCGCTGCCCGACACCTGCCGCACGCGTTCGACGTAGGCGCGATCGAACAGATTGTCGATGTTCAGCTGGAGGCGCAGCCGGCGGCTCACGTCGTAGCTCGCCATCAGGTTGTGCACCCAGTACGCGCCGAGCTTGCCGTCGCCCTGCGACGTCACGTTGCGCCGGCCGACGAAGTGCGAACCGTAGCCGACCGTCCAGCCGGCCGGCAACCGATAGGTCGTCCACACGTTGAACGCGTGCCGCGGCGTGTTGCCGAGCGCCTGCCCGTCGCGCCGCGGCGACGACGGCGAACTGAGCGTCACGCTCGCCAGGTACGTATAGTTCGCGAACACGTCCCAGCGCGGCGTCACCTTGCCGGCGGCGCCGAGCTCGACGCCGCGCACGCGTTGCCGGCCCACGAGCGCATAGCTGCCGTCGGCGATTCGTTCGCGCGCGTTCTTCTTTTCGGTCTGGAACAGCGCGCCGTTCAGCGCGATGCCCGCGAGCCCTTCCCATTTCGCACCGAGTTCGAAGCTCTCGTTTTTCTCGGGCGCGAGCGCGCCGGTCGCCGCGCTCACGCCGGAGCCGGTGGTCACGAGGAATTCGGCGGAAGGGTTGAACGACGTGCCGTACGCGAAATACGCGCGAGCGTTGTCAGTCGGCTTGAACACGAGCCCCGCGCGCGTGCTCAGGTGCCGATCGGCAGTATCCGCGCGCTCGGTGGGCTTGCCGGCCGCGGTGCCTTCCGACCGGCCGTCGATCCAGTCGTGCCGCAGCCCGACGTCGATGTCCCAGTAGCGGCCCACCGAGATCGTGTCGAACGCGTACAGCGCCTTCACGACCAGCGCGGTGTCGTTGCGCGCGCTGTCCTGGCGCTGCGCCGGGCCGCGCCACACGCCGGGCGGCGCGGCGAGCGCGAAGCCGTCGGCCGGGTAGAAGCGGTTGAGCCCGTACGAATAGGTCGTGCGGCCGTACGTCTCGCGCGAGATCTCGAAACCCGTGACCAGCGTATGCCCGATGCCGAACGTCGAGAACGCGCTGGTGACGTTCGTCTGGTTCGCCCACATCGCGGTCGACGCATCGCGGCCATAGCCCTGCGGCCCCGCCGGCTTGTAGCGCCCCGGCGGCAGGCCCTGCAGGTTCACGTGCGACGCCGAAATCACCGTGTCGCGATTCAGGTGCGCATAGCGGCTCAGGTTCTGCACCTTCAGGCCGGACGACACGTCGTGTTCGGCCTTCACGGTGAACGTATCCGACGTGATGCGTTCGCGGTCGAGATTGCGCCAGCCGAAATAGCGGTCGCGCGCCACGCCGGCCAGCACGTGGCCGTTGTGCGCCGGCAGCCCGTAGTCGGGCAGGTTGTTGTCGTACTGGTGGAAATAGCCGAGCGTGACGCGCGTCGGCGTGCCGAGACCGAACGCGAGCGACGGCGCGATGCCCCAGCGCCGCTTGCGGATGTCGTCGCGGCCCGGCACGTCGTTGACGTGCGCCATCGCATTCAGGCGGAACGCCGCGCGGCCGTCGGTGCCCGGCAGCGGCCGGTTCGCATCGAGCGTCACGCGGCGGTAGTCCGACGTGCCGAGCATCGTGCCGGCCTCGGTGAACGCGCCGGCCTTCGGTGTCTTGCTGACCAGGTTCACCGAGCCGCCCGTCGTGCCGGCGCCGCCGAACACCGAATTCGGCCCCTTGATCACCTCGACCGCCTCGACGTTGAACAGGTCGCTGCGATTGTTCTGCGCGCTGTCGCGCAGCCCGTCGAGCTGCAGGTTCGCGTTCGCGCCGAAACCGCGGATATTGAACATGTCGCCCGACCCGCCGCCGCCCTCCCCGGCGTTGAACGTGATGCCGGCGACGTTCGACAGCGCTTCGCGCAAGCTCAGCGCCTGCTGTTCGTCGAGCACCGCGCGCGGCACCACGGTGATCGTCTGCGGCACATCGAGCAGCGGCGTCGCATATTTGGCGGAACCCGACCGGTCGACGCGCGACCCGGCGTCGCGCGCGCCGTGCACGACGATCGGGTCCAGTTGCGGCGCGTGGCGCGGCTCGCCCTCCTCCGCGCATGCCGGCGCGGCCGCACAGGTCATCATCGCGAACGCGACGGATGCGGTCGCGCGCTGCGGCGGCGTCGCGCTCGACTGGATGCAACGGCTCATGTTCACTCCATTCCATTGATGATAATGATTCTCATTCAATAGAATTGGGTGCGACATGGCAATTGGACACGTCCGAACTTCGTCATCCGAACGAACCGCCGAACGAAACGGCCGGGCCACCGGCTGCCCGCACGCCGACGCCCGCGCCCCCGTCAGGCCGCCTCGCGCGCCAGCGCCCGCCGCGCGGCCGGCCGTTCGGCCTCGCGCTGCGCATGGGCGGTCCATGCGGGATGCCGCGTCATGTCGAGCCCGATCGCGACGCCCCAGCGATACAGCACGAGCAGGAACGGATCGACGATCGAATGCGCGCCCGGCTCGGCCCACGTGCGGCCATCGGCGAGCGCCGCTTCGATCGACGCGTTCGCGGCCTCGATCGTGCTGCGCCCCTGCGCGCTGATCGCGCCGTGCAGGGCCGGATCGTCGATGAAGCGGCCCGGGCGCCACAGCGCGCCGTAGCCGACGCCATGCACCCAGCCGACCAGCCAGGCGAGCCATTCGTGACACCGCGCCTCGCGCAGCGGATCGTCGAGCGGCAGCAATTGCGCGTCCGGATAGCGGCGCGCGAGATACGTGAGGATCGCGGGCGTTTCGGTCAGCACGCGCGGCTCGCCCGGAATCGCGAGCACGGGCACGCGCGCTTTCGCGTTGATCGCGAGATAGCGCGCTTCGAGGTTCTGCCGCTCGCGCACGGACACGACCTCGACGTCGAACGGCGCGCCGGTTTCCTCCAGCGCGATGTGGGCGGCGAGCGAGCAGGCGCCCGGCGAAAGATAGAGACGATAGGCGTTCATGGCGGTGTGGCCCGACGGGGCTGTGGAAGACGGAACCGAGTGTAGGAACGCATCGGCCTTCGCCACAAACGATGAATTGTCGTGCTCGGGCATTAGTGTTACTAATACCCGTATGCGACGCATCCACCTCCCTCCGCTACAGACGCTGCGCGCGTTCGAGGCCGCCGTTCGGCTGCAGAGCTTCACCCGCGCGGCCGACGAACTCGCGCTCACGCAAGGCGCGGTCAGCCAGCACATCCGCGCGCTCGAGGCGCAGCTCGGCTATCCGCTGTTCACGCGCGAACGCAACGGCGCGACGCCGACGCACGCCGCGCACGCCCTCGCGCTGCAGGTGCGCCAGGGCCTGAGCGTGCTCGAACGCGCGTTCGAGCCGGCGCTGGCGGTGCGCAGCCGCCCGCGCACCTGCGACGTGACGCTGAACGTGAGCGTGCTGCCGAGCGTCGCCGAACGCTGGCTCGCGCCGCGCCTGCCGCGCTTCGCGGTCGCGCATCCGCACATCACGATCGTGCTCCATCCGGACGCGGCGCTCGCGCCGCTGCGCAAGCGCGACCGCATCGACGTCGCGCTGCGTTACGGGCCCGGCACGTGGCCGGGTGTCGTCGCCGAGAAGCTGATGAACGAGACGATCTTTCCGGTCGCGAGCCCCGCGTACCGCAATCGCGATGGCGTCGCCCCGCGCACGCCGGCCGATCTCGTGCGCGCGACGCTGCTGCGCCATCCCGCGCAGCCGTGGGAACCGTGGTTCCAGGCCGCGCGGCTCGACCTCACCGAATCCGCGCGCGCGCCGCGCTTCACCGACGCGAACGCGCTGATCGACGCGGCGCTGCAAGGCCGCGGCGTCGCCCTCGCGCGCCGCTCGCTGATCGAGCCCGAACTCGCTAACGGCACGCTCGTGCGCGTGTCGACGGTGCGCATCGCCGACGTGTACGCACACTACGTCGTGTGGCGCCCCGGCCATCCTCACGAAGCGGCGATCCGCACGTGGCTCGACTGGCTGCGCAGCGAAGTGCGGCGCAGGACGCCGCGGCGCTGACGCCGATGCCAATGCCAATGCCGATGCTCACGCGCGCATCGGCATCGCCACCCTGTCGAGCGTGATCGGCAGATCGCGCACCCGCACGCCGGTCGCGTGATAGACCGCATTGGCGATCGCGGCCGGCACGCCGGTGATGCCGATCTCGCCGATGCCGCGAATACCGAGCGGATTGAAATGCGTGTCGTTTTCGTCGACGAAACTCACGTCGAGCTCGCCGATGTCCGCGTTCACGGGCACGTGATATTCGGCGAGATTCGCGTTCGTGAAGCGGCCGTGGCGCACGTCGAGATGCGAACCCTCCTCGAGCGCGGTGCCGAGCCCCCACACCATCCCGCCGATCAGCTGGCTGCGCGCCGTCTTCGCGTTGAGCAGGCGGCCGACGCTGTAGACGCCGACGATGCGCGGCACGCGAATCGTGCCGAGTTCGGCATCGACGTGCACTTCGGCGAACACCGCGCCGAACGAATGCGACGCATAGCGCGACTTCTCGTCGCCCGGCTTCGTCGTCGCCTGCGCGTCGATCGGCTGGCCGCCCGCGCGCGCGATCACTGCCGCGGCCGGATCGCGCCGCGACGGGTCGCGGCGATGCACGACCCAGCCGTTGTCGACCGTCACGTCATCGGCCGCGGTGCCGTGCAGCGGCGATCCGCGATCGGCAATCGCGAGTGCGATCAGCATCGCACGCGCCTGCAGCGCGGCCTCGCGCACGGCGGGCGCGACGCTTGCCGCCGATTGCGAACCGCCCGATACCGGCGCGCGCGGCAGGCTCGAATCGCCGAGCGAAAACCGCACGTTCTGCGGCGCGAAACCGAGCGCATCGGCCGCGACTTGCGTCATCACCGTGTAGGTGCCGGTGCCGATGTCCTGCGTGCCCGACGCGACTTCGGCCGTGCCGTCCGGCAAGATGCGCGCCCGCGCCGACGCTTCGCTGCGGTTCGCCGGATACGTGGCGGCCGCCATCCCGAGACCGATCAGCGTGTCGCCGTCGCGCATCGTGCGCGGCGCGCCGGTGCGGCGCGACCAGCCGAAGCGCCGCGCGCCGACCTCGTAGCATTCGCGCAGCTTGTTGCTCGACCACGGCTTGCCCGCCTGCGGATCGACCGCCGCGTAATTCGCGAGCCGCAGCGCGACCGGGTCCATCCCGAGCCGCCACGCGAGCTCGTCCATCGCCGATTCCAGCGCGAACGAGCCGGACGCCTCGCCGGGCGCGCGCATGAACGTCGGCGTGCCGACGTTCAGCGACACGATCCGGTGCGTGGTCGCCTGGTTCGGCACCGCATACATGATCCGCGACAGCATCCCGCACGTTTCCGTCCAGTCCTCGAACGTCGACGTCGTGACGATCGAGTCGTGCCGCATCGCCGTCAACGTCCCGTCCTGGCGCGCGGCCAGCACGACGCGCTGTTCGGTCAGCGGCCGCCCGCCGACCGGGCCGAACATCTGCGGCCGCGTCAGCGCGAGACGAACCGGGCGCCCCACCTGCTTCGCGGCCATCGCGCACAACGACACGTGCGACCACGACGAGCCCTTGCAGCCGAAGCCGCCGCCGAGGAACGGCGAAATCACGCGCACGTGTTCCGGTGCGATGCCGAAGACCGCGGCCACCGCCGTGCTCGCGCCCGACACGCCCTGCGTCGCATCGTGCAGCGTGAGCGTCGGGCCATCCCAGTGCGCCATCGTCGCGTGCGGCTCGATCGGGTTGTGGTGCTGCATCGGCGTCGTATAGGTCGCGTCGATGCGCACCGCGCCTTCGCGCAAGCCCGCCTCGACGTCGCCGCGCTGCGTATCCATCGCGCGTCCCTGCTGCGTCGGCGGTACGCGCGCGCTGCGCTTCGCCTGCGCGAAATCGAGCGCGGCATCGCTCGCGCGGTAGCGTATCCGCACGGCATTCGCCGCGTCGGTCGCCTGCTCGAGCGTTTCGGCAACGACGACCGCGACCGGTTCGTTGCTGTAGCGCACCGTGTCGTCCTGCAGCAACGTGAGCCGGCGCCCGGCGGGCGGCGACAGCGGCGGGCGGCCGCCGTTGGGCAGCCGCATCGCGTTCTCGTGCGTGATCACGAGCAGCACGCCCGGCATCGCGCGGGCGCGCGCCGCGTCGATCGATTCGATGCGGCCGGACGCGATCGTGCTTGTCACGAGCACCGCATGCGCGAGCCGCGCATCGGAGAATTCGGCTGCGTAGTGCGCGCCGCCCGTCACCTTCAGTACGCCGTCGACCCGGTCGAGCGGTTGTCCCGTCAACGTATTCATGCGGCACCTCCCGCCGCGGCCGCGGCCGTCTTGACCGCACGGACGATCGCCCGCTGCGCGAGCGCGACCTTGAAGCCGTTGCCGTCGAGCGGCCGCGCATCGCGCAACGCCAGCGCGGCCGCCTCGCGCAGCGTCGCGTCGGTCGGCGTGCGGCCCGCGAGATGCGCTTCCGCCTCCATCGCACGCAACGGCTTGTGCGCGACGCCGCCGAGCGCGATCCGCGCGTCGGCAATGTGCGGGCCGTCCATCCGCAGCGCGGCCGCGACCGACACCAGCGCGAACGCGTAGCTCGCGCGATCCCGCACTTTCAGATAGTGCGCATGGTCGGCAAAGCGCGGCGGCGGCAAGTCCACCGCGGTGATCAGTTCGCCCGGGTCAAGTGTCGTATCGAGATCGGGCCGATCGCCCGGCAAGCGGTGAAACGAGGCGATCGGAATCTGCCGTGCGCCGCGCGGGCCGCTCACCTGCACGACGGCGTCGAGCGCCGCGAGCGCGACGCTCATGTCCGACGGGTTCACCGCCACGCACTGCGGGCTGGCGCCGAGGATCGCGTGCATCCGGTTGTGGCCGCCGATCGCCGCGCAGCCGCTGCCCGGCGCGCGCTTGTTGCATTGCGCGAACGCGGAATCGTAGAAATACGGGCAGCGCGTGCGCTGCATCAGGTTGCCGCCGACGGTCGCCATGTTGCGCAATTGCGCGGACGCGCCGGCGAGCAGCGCCTGCGACAGCAGCGGATAGTCGGCGCGCAGGCGCGGATGATCGGCCGCGTCGCTGTTGCGCACGAGCGCGCCGATGCGCACGCCGCCGCCGGGCAGTGCATCGACCGTATCGAGCCCCGCGATGCGCGTGATGTCGATGAGCGTGACGGGCCGCGCGACGCCGCCCTTCATCAGGTCGAGCAGGTTCGTGCCGCCGCCGATGAAGGCCGCGCCGGGCCGCTGCGCCGCGCGCACGGCGCCGGCCACGTCGGTCGCGCGTTCGTAGGAGATCGCTTCCATTGCGGTGCCCTCCGCGCCTAGCCGTGCGCCGCGTGCGCGGCGCGCACGGCGGCGACGATGTTCGGGTACGCGCCGCAGCGGCACAGGTTGCCGCTCATGCGCTCGCGGATCTCGTCGTCCGACAGGTTCGCGGGACGGCGCCGCACGTCGTCGGTGGCCGCGCTCCCCGCGCCCGCCGCGAACTCGTCGAGCAGCGCGGTCGCCGAGCAGAGCTGGCCGGACGTGCAGTAACCGCACTGGAACGCATCGCATTCGACGAACGCGCGCTGCACCGGGCTCAGCTCGCCGCCGCGCGCCAGCCCTTCGACGGTCGTGATCCGCGCGCCTTCGTGCATCACCGCGAGCGTCAGGCATGCGTTGATGCGCCGTCCGTCGACGAGCACCGTACACGCGCCGCACTGCCCGCGATCGCAGCCCTTTTTCGTGCCCGTGAGCCCCGCGTATTCGCGCAGTGCGTCGAGCAGCGTGACGCGCGGTTCGAGCTGCAGCGTGTACGCGCGCCCGTTGATGTCGAGACGCACGGGCTGCGCCGGCACCGTATCGCGGCGGGGCGCGGCCGGCGAAGATGCCGCGTGCGGCGGCTGCGAATGAACGTGCGATGCGGCGCCGACGGTCGCGGCAGCCGCCGCGGATTGCAGGAAGCGGCGCCGCGCCGCGCTGGACGGCGTATCGTGCGGCAGCGGCGGCGGCGCTGAACGGCCGGGCCCGAGCGGCGCCGGGGCGGCATCGCGCGCCGGTTCGGCGGACGGAGAATCGGATCGATCGCTGGACATGACTTCTGCTCGCTCCATGGTTGATGGACGCGGATGTGCCTCCGTGCCCGGAGAGCCGCACGGTCGGCACGCGCATCGGCAAAGAGCAATTCGGGTGCCGCGAAATTGTGGGGACAGCGTGCAGGTGCAGTGTCGATCAACCGTCCATGGCGCGCACCGGGCGGCAGCCAGCCGCGGTGGTGGTGATAGCGCCTTCATGACGCCACGCTGGCGCGCGGCTGGCCATTTGCTGACGAAGCGGCAATAACGCCCGGTTTTGGGGGCGCGGCCGGCCGCACATCGGTCGCAAGTTGCCGGGCGCATGTGCCATGCCGCGCACGGCGCCCCTCTCGCCGCGGCCAGGTCGCGGCATTGCACGCCGTGTAAATGCGCGCAGCATCCGCGTCTGCTGGAAAATTCCGCCATGCGTGCCGACGGATCGCCGCGACGGCAGCCGGTCAGCCTGACGAAACCATTTCGCGATCGCCCCGGAATCGCAAACGATTCACCTAAACGTCGCATCGCGGCGGCATACTCGACAACGTTTCCCGATCAGCCTGCCAGGAGAGAAGTCATGCGTCGCGTTTCCGTCGCCGTCGTTCTGTGTGCCGCCGTTTTCGTCGCCGCCTGCAGCGACGACGCAGCGCACGACGCCCACGCGACCGACGCCGCGCCGCAGGCCGGCGCATCGAGCGGCGCCGCCAGCGCGTTCAACAGCGACACGACCGCGAACGCCGCCGCGTCCGATGCCGCGCCGCTCGCCCCGCCCGTCGTGCACTACCCGCCCGATGACGACGACGATGCGAAGCCCGCCACGAACGCAGCTGCGTCGAACGCAGCCGCGTCGTCGCCGGGCTGATCCCGTCGCCACGTGATATGAGTCGGTACTGTTCAGGGAAAGCAGTGGGCGCGCGCGTGTCGAGCCGCCACTGACATGATGTAACGGCCGGCGACGGCGAGAACGGCGCGGTGTCGCACCGCTTCGCGGGCCGCGTCGGGCACGGCCGGCCGAGATTCGGCCCCGGCCGCCGTCAGGGCCGCCTGCGCGTCGCAAGCGCGACGGCGCGCCATGCCGCGACAGCCGCCGCACGGCCTGCGCCGTGCGACCCGCCCGTCAGACCGCGTGCGCGATCGCGCGATCGACGAGCGCGGCCTCGAAGCCGTCGTCCGCGTCGCGAAAACGCAGCGGCGCCGCGCAATGAACCAGCGTGTCGATGAAGTATTTCGCGCGCGGCCACGGCCCGAAGCCAGCGGCCGTGTTGATGTGCCCGGCGTCGCCGAGGTTCACGAACGCGCTGCCCAGGCGCTGCGCGAGCGCGCGCGCATCGGCGAGCGGCATCCACGGGTCGGTCTCGCTGCCGATCACGATCGACGGCACCGCGAGCCGGCGCGCGTCGAACGGCCCGGCAAACGTGAATTTCTTCGGGCTGGCCGGCGCGACGAGCAGCACGCCCGCCACGTCGCCCACATGCGGCCACTGCGCGAGCGCATGCGCGGCCGCGAGGCAGCCGAAGCTGTGCGCGGCGAGCACGAACGGGCCGCGCTCGCGATCGAGCAGCGCACGCACCGATTGCGCCCAGCCCGCGAGATCGGGCGCATCCCAGTCGTGCTGCTCGACGCGCAACGAGCGCGGGAACTGCCGCTCGAGCCACGTCTGCCAGTGAGCGCCTTCACTGCCGTGCAGGCCCGGAACGGTGACGAGCCGCGGCGGCCACGCCGATTTGCTGCATGCGCGCATGATTGCCCTCGCTTGCTTGAAGACGAGGTTCGATTGTGGCGTCGGGCGCGCGGCGGCCGAACCAATATTTTGTGCTTTGCTTTTGCGCGGCGCGGTGCCCGGCGGCAGCCCGCCGACCGCGCGATCGCGGCCCGCGCCGGCCGCTCGGCCCGCACCGACGGCGCAATGTGCCGCGAAACCGTAGAATGTGGGCTTCCCGTCAGCTTCACACGGAACCGTCCCCGCGCCGACGCGCCGGGCCGGCCGTCAGGAGTCGCCCGATGTCCGCTACGTCCGCCGGCGCGCCGCGCCCGGCTTCGCTCGCCGTTCCCGTGACGCGCCTCGCCCGCGCGCGCGCCGTCACGCAATGAAGATCCTGTTCCATTCACCGCATCAGGATGCCGGCGCATGGCGCGACGAGATCGGGCGTGCGCTGCCGGAAGCCGAACTGCGCGCATGGCAGCCGGGCGATACGGCCGCCGCCGACTACGCGCTCGTGTGGCGCGCGCCGCGCGAGTTGTTCGCGCCGCGCGACGGCCTGCGCGCGATCTTCAACCTCGGCGCGGGCGTCGATGCGCTGCTCGCGCTCGAGCGCGCGCATCCGGGCACGCTGCCCGCGCACGTGCCGCTGGTGCGGCTCGAGGATTCGGGCATGGCGCAGCAGATGGTCGAATACGTGACGCACGCGGTGCTGCGCTATCTGCGCCGCTTCGACGAATACGACCTGCAACAGCGCGAACGCCGCTGGCAGCCGCTCGAACCGCATGCGCGCGCAAGCTTCACCGTCGCGGTCCTCGGCCTCGGCGTGCTCGGTGCGGAAGTCGCCCGCGCGCTTGCCGCGCTCGGCCTGCCGGTACGCGGCTACAGCCGCAGTGCGAAGCAGCTCGAGGGCGTCGCGACCTTCGCGGGCGACGGCGCGTTCGACGCGTGCATCGACGGCGCGAAGGTACTCGTCAACCTGCTGCCGAGCACGCGCGACACCGACGGCATCCTGTCGGCGCGCGCGTTCGCGCGGCTCGCGCCCGGCGCGTACGTCGTCAACGTCGCGCGCGGCGCGCATCTCGTCGAAGCCGACCTGCTCGACGCGCTCGCGAGCGGCCAGGTCGCCGCGGCCACGCTCGACGTGTTCCAGCACGAACCGCTGCCGGACGACCATCCGTTCTGGCATGCGCCGCGCATCACGATCACGCCGCACAGCTCGGCCGAGACGCTGCGCGCGGAAGCCGTCGAGCAGATCGCCGGCAAGATCCGCGCGTTCGAGCGCGGCGCGCCCGTCAGCGGCATCGTCGACTACGCGCGCGGCTACTGAATTCCGCCCTACACCAAACCGGAGACAACCATGACGTTCCCCACCGCCGTCAAGATCGTCGAAGTCGGCCCGCGCGACGGCCTGCAGAACGAGAAGACCTTCGTGCCGACCGACGTGAAGATCGCGCTCGTCGACCGGCTGTCGCGCGCCGGCTTCCGCAACGTCGAGGCCGCGTCGTTCGTGTCGCCGAAATGGGTGCCGCAGATGGCCGACGGCGCCGACGTGATGGCCGGCATCGAGCGCCGCGCGGGCACCGTGTATTCGGTGCTCACGCCGAACCTGAAGGGCTTCGAGCACGCGCTCGCCGCCCGCGCGGACGAAGTCGTGATCTTCGGCGCGGCGAGCGAAGCGTTCTCGCAGCGGAACATCAACTGCAGCATCGCCGAGAGCATCGCGCGCTTCGAGCCCGTCGCGAAGGCCGCGACGGACGCGGGCCTGCGGCTGCGCGGCAGCGTGTCGTGCACGCTCGGCTGCCCGTACCAGGGCGAGGTGCCGGTCGCGTCGGTCGTCGACGTCGTCGAGCGCTTCGCCGCGCTCGGCTGCGACGAGATCGACATCGCCGACACGATCGGCGTCGGCACGCCGAAGCGCACGCGCGAGGTGCTGTCCGCGGTCACGCGCGTGTTCCCGCGCGAACGCCTGTCGGGCCACTTCCACGACACCTACGGCCAGGCGCTCGCGAACATCTACGCGGCGCTGTTCGAAGGGATCGAGATCTTCCACGCGTCGGTCGCGGGCCTCGGCGGCTGCCCGTACGCGAAGGGCGCGACCGGCAACGTCGCGACCGAGGACGTGCTGTACCTGATGCAGGGCCTCGGCATCGAGACCGGCATCGATCTCGCGCAGGTCGTCGCTGCCGGCGACTTCATCTCGAACGCGATCGGCCGCGCGAACGTGTCGCGCGCCGGTCGTGCATTGCTCGCCAAGGCGCAGAGCGCGGCCGACGCCGCGAACTGCGTCTGATCACGCCATCCCACGGATTCCCCAACATGACGACACCCGCTTCATTCGATTCCCTCCCCGATTCCGCGCGACGCGTCGCGCTGCTGCTGCGCGAGCGCGGCCATGCAAAAGGCATCGTGATGCTCGCCGAAACCGGCAAGACGTCGGCCGAGGCCGCGGCCGGGCTCGGCTGCTCGGTCGCGCAGATCGCGAAGTCGATCCTGTTTCGCCGGCAGGCCGACGGCGCGCCCGTGCTGGTCGTCGCGAGCGGCGTGAACCGCGTGGATGAGAAGAAGGTCGCCGCGCAGGTCGGCCCGGTCGGCCGTGCGGATGCGAAGTTCGTGCGCGACAACACCGGCTATGCGATCGGCGGCGTCTGCCCGATCGGCCATCTGGTCGAACCCGTCACGCTGATCGACGCCGACCTGCTCGCGCTCGACAGCCTGTGGGCCGCCGCCGGCCATCCGCACGCGGTGTTCAACCTGTCTCCGCACGAGCTCGTGTCGCTGACGGGCGCGCCGGTCGCGGACGTCGCGTTGCGGGAGCCCGCATGAGCGACGCGACGATGCCGGTCGCCACGGTCGCATCGCCGTGCACCGACGTCTGCCGGATCGATCCGCGCACCGACTGGTGCGCGGGCTGCCTGCGCACGCGCGGCGAGATCAAGGAATGGCGTGCGTCGGACGACGATGCGCGGCGCGCGCTGCTCGCGCGGCTGGACGCGCGGCGGCGGCTGATCGCGGGAAGCGAGACATAAAAAAAAGCCGTTCAGCCTCACGGGCGAACGGCATCGAGATCGGAATCCTGTGAACGTGATCAACGTCACAGCCCGCATCATACGAGCGACGCGACCGCATCGCATCGGGTGTTTCCCTACAACTTCTTACAGCGCTTTTCATCGATGCGCGTGACGTCCGCACGACGTCATTCCGCAGGCAATCTTCATTCCCGACACGGGCATTCGACGGGCCGCTAAGTGAGCGCGCGGCCGCGCCGAATCGTATGACCGTTTCAGTTGCCGACCGTCGCGCGACGCGCCGGCACGATGCGCCAGCCGAGGTTCACGCCGGCCGCCGCGAGCAGGATCAGCAATGCGCCGAACACCTGCGTCCACGCGAGCGTCTGCCCGAACGCGACGCGATCGACGGCGATCGCGACGACCGGATAGACGAACGACAGCGCACCCGTCATCGCGGTCGGCAGCTTCTGGACCGCGCCGTACAGCAGCACGTACATCAGCCCCGTATTGACGATGCCCAGCACGATCAGGTCGGCCCATTGCCCGGCCGTCGCCGGCAACGTGTCGAAGCGCGCGAACGGCGCGAGCAGCAGGATGCCGAGGCCGACCTGCAGCAGCGCGAGCAGATGCGGCGGCGTGCCCTTCAGGTGCTTCGTGATGATCGACGAGATCGCATACAGGAACGCCGCGCCGAGCGACAGCGCGACCCCTTCCAGGTATTCGCCGGGCACCGCGAGCACGGCCGGCTCGACGCGCACCACGAACACCAGCCCGGCGAACGCGAGCACGAGCCACGCGAGCGTCGACGCGGTGATCCGCTCGCGGAACACGATGGCGCCCAGCGCGACGAGCATGAACGGCTGGGTGTTGTAGACGGCGGTCGCCATCGAGATCGACGCGCGCGAATAGGCGGCGAACAGCAGCAGCCAGTTCGCGACGATCGCGAGGCTGCCGAGCATCGTGAGCACGAGCATCCGCGGCGAGAACAGCGAGCGGCGCAGGAAACCGAGCGCCGCGCAGACGATCGCGAGCGTCGCGGCGCCGAATATGCAGCGGAAGAACACGACATTGGTCAACGGCTGCCGCGACGACATCACGAGCCAGCCGATCGTACCGGACATCAGCATCGCGACGATCATCTCGGCGGCGCCGCGGCGAATTTCATTCGAGGCCATCATGAACTCCGTTGAAAAGCGGGGATGAGTTCGATTCTAGAAACTTGCTTTCGCCGCAACCATGACTAAACTGAAGTGAATCAGCCAATTCACCTTCGAAAGCAAAGCGAGCATGCCGAAACGCCTTTCCCCGCCCGCCGTCGCGTCGCTCGACGCGACCGACCGCGCGATCGTCGCCGCGCTGGCCGACGACGCGCGCATCGCGACCAGCGAACTCGCCCGGCAGATCGGGCTGTCGGCGCCCGCGACCGCCGACCGCGTGCGACGGCTCGAGGCGCAAGGCGTGATCGCCGCGTTCACCGTCGAACTCGATCCGCGCGCGCTCGGCTACACGCTGCAGGCGATCGTCCGCGTGAAACCGCTGCCGGGCCAGTTGCACCTGGTCGAGGAGTTGCTGCGGCGGATTCCCGAATTCGTCGAATGCGACAAGGTCACCGGCGACGACTGCTTCATCTGCCGGCTCTACCTGCGCACGATCGAGCACCTCGACGACATCCTGTCGAAGGTGACGGAGCGCGCGGAGACGAGCACCGCGATCGTGAAATCGACGCCCGTGCCGCGCCGCCTGCCGCCGCTCGTCGAGGACGATCACGCGCACCGCTGAGCCGCACGCGGCGCGCACCACCACCGAGCCGCGGGCGGCGCACGCCGCCCGCATCGTCACGCGGCCGCGTCGCGCGCGTCGAAGAATGCGAGCAGTTCGTCGATCAGCGCGGCGGGCGCCTCTTCCGGAATGTAGTGCCCGCAGTCGAGTGCGCGACCGCTGACGTCGCGCGCGACGCGCCGCCACTCGTCGAGCGGATCGAAGCAGCGGCCGACGACGCCGTGCTCGCCCCACAGCACGCGCAGCGGGCACGCGACCTTGTTGCCGCGCTCGAGATCCGCACGGTCGTGCTCGAGATCGATCGTCGCCGACGCGCGGTAGTCCTCGCACATCGCATGCACGGCGCCCGGCTGCGCAAGCGCCGCCCGGTACGCGTCGAGCGCCTCGGGCGCGAACGGCGCCAGCCCGGCCGACCGGTTGCCCATCACGCGCTCGATGTACGCATCGGTGTGCGCGCCGACCAGCGTCTCGGGCAACGGCTCGGGCTGGATCAGGAAGAACCAGTGGAAATACGCGGTCGCGAACGCGCGATCGGTTTTCTCGTACATCGCGAGCGTCGGCGCGATGTCGAGCAGCATCATCCGCTCGACGGCATCCGCGTGATCGAGCGCGAGCCGGTGCGCGACCCGCGCGCCGCGATCGTGCGCGCATACGTGGAACTGCTCGAAGCCGAAATGCCGCATCACGGCGACCTGATCCGCCGCCATCGCCCGTTTCGAATACGGCGTGTGCCGCGCGTCGCTCGGCGGCCGACCCGATGCGCCGTAGCCGCGCAGGTCGGTGGCGATCACCGTGAAGTGATTCGCGAGCGTCGCGGCAACGCGATGCCAGATCATGTGAGTCTGCGGATGGCCGTGCAGCAATAGCAGCGGCGGACCCGCGCCTCCTTTGACACCGAAAATGTCGGTGTCCTGCACCGTCACGCGAAACGGTGCAAACGCCTCAAACGACATGGTTTGTTTCTCGTTGGTTTGTTATGGCGGCTATTTTATGAGTGCTGGCGCGTCTTCACAGCGGAGTAAGCATGCGAAATCGTAGAAAGAGAACACTCACTCGATTGCCGGCACACGGCGGAGTTTGTTAAGCTCGCGTAGAATCGCACGACCGTTCGTATTAATATGAACGAACCGCTTGCGAGGCTACACTCGAATCATCGTCCGACCGCAACGCCCCCGGAGACTGGAGACATCACATGGCATTGCCCACCGTCCTGCAGAACCTGACGCTGCCCGTCATCGCGTCGCCGATGTTCATCGTCAGCTACCCCGAACTCGTGCTCGCGCAATGCAAGGCGGGCATCGTCGGTTCGTTCCCCGCGCTCAACGCGCGCCCGGCCGAACTGCTCGACGAGTGGCTCACGCAGATCCAGTCCGAGCTCGCCGACCACCAGGCGAAACATCCCGATGCGATGATCGGCCCGATCGCGGTCAACCAGATCGTCCACCAGTCGAACGCGCGGCTCGAGCACGACGTGCGCGTGTGCGTCGAGCACAAGGTGCCGATCTTCATCACGAGCCTGCGCGCGCCGGCGCGCGAGATCGTCGACGCGGTGCACAGCTACGGCGGCATCGTGCTGCACGACGTGATCAACCTGCGCCACGCGCAGAAGGCGCTCGAAGCCGGCGTCGACGGGCTGATCCTCGTCGCGGCCGGCGCCGGCGGCCATGCGGGCACGACGTCGCCATTCGCGCTGGTCGGCGAAGTCCGCAAGATCTTCGACGGCCCGATCGTGCTGTCCGGCTCGATCGCGAACGGCGGCTCGATCCTCGCCGCGCAGGCGATGGGCGCGGATTTCGCGTACATGGGCACGCGCTTCATCGCGACGCAGGAAGCGCACGCGATCGACGACTACAAGCACGCGATCGTGAACGCGAAATCGTCGGACATCATCTACACGAACCTCTTCACCGGCGTGCACGGCAACTACATCCGCGAGAGCATCGAGAAGGCCGGCCTCGATCCGGACGCGCTGCCGGAATCCGACAAGACCAAGATGAATTTCGGCAGCGACAAGACGAAGGCATGGAAGGACATCTGGGGCGCCGGCCAGGGCGTCGGCCTGATGGACGACCTGCCGAGCGTGGGCGCGCTCGTCGAGCGACTCAAGCGCGAATACGACGACGCGAAGGCGCGGCTCGGCATCCCGCGCTGACGGATGCGGCGGCCGTCACGGCCGCCATCGACGCGAAATCGTCGCACCAAACGAAAAGCGCGAACCGCAGCGGTTCGCGCTTTTTTGTTGCCCCGTCGCAGCGGACGACGCGGCTCAGACCGCGCGCTTCATCCGCGTGATCGGCAGCACGCGCAGGCGCGATTCGATCGACGGGCACAGCGACTGCCCTTCGAAACGCGCAGCGAGAAAATCGACGAACGAGCGCACCTTCGCGGACACGTGACGCCGGCTCGCGTACACCGCATAGATCGGCGCCTCGTGCGGCGGCACCGAATCGAGCAGCACCGGCACGAGCCGGCCCGATTCGATGTCGTCGCCGACCACTTCGGTGCCGAGCAGCGCGATGCCCGCGCCGGCGAGCACGGCCGCGCGCAGCCCTTCGAGATGGTTCACGATCAGGTTGCCGTTCAGGCTCACGCGTGACGCGGCGGCCGCGTCGATCACCAGCGAATCGAGCATCGTCGAATTCGAATCGCGCCGCAGGTAGTTGTGGTTCGCGAGATCGGCGATCGTCTGCGGCGTGCCGTGCTTCTCGAGATACTCGGGCGACGCGACCAGCAGGATGTGCGCGGTCGCGATCTGGCGCGCGACCAGCGACGACGATTTCAGTCCGTTCGGCGCCGCGCGCACCGCGACGTCATAGCCTTCCTCGATCAGGTCGACCACGCGATCGGACAACGTCATGTCGACGGTCACGTCCGGGAACCGACCCGCATAATCGGTGACGGCCTGCATCACGTGCCGCAGCCCGAACGCGGACAGCGACGTCACGCGCAGCCTGCCTTGCGGCACCACGCTCGCGGCGCCGACGGCCTGGCCGGCTTCGTCGAGTTCGGACAGCGCCTGCACGAGGCGCTCATAGTATTCACGTCCCGCCTCGGTGGGCGCGACGCGTCGTGTCGTGCGATGCAGCAGCCGCGCGCCGAGCTGCTGCTCGAGGTGCATCACGTGCTTGCTCGCCATCGCCGCCGACATCTGCATGCGCTCCGCCGCGCCGACGAAGCTGCCCACTTCGACGACGTAGCGAAACACATTCATGCTGACGAGGGTATCCATCGAACTAGCTCGCAATCCCGGGGGAATCAACCAATTACGAGATAGGGTAACAAAGGCGAGGAAACAGAAAGGTCAAGAAAGGCAAAACGGCGCCGCGGGTGGCGGCGCCGTTTCGTGCGAGAAATGACGGGCGGGAAAACATGCACCTGGCACGCGCGATTGACCGCGCGGCCGGCGCACCGATCGCGCGTGCTTCAGAACTTCGCGCGGATGCCTGCGCCGAACGTGTTGCCGGTCGACAGGCCGCTGATGTGATCGTTCATGTAGGCCGCGTAGACGTCGGTGCGCTTGGACAGCGGATAGTCGTAGCCGACGGCCCAGGTCTGGCGCGTCTGGTCGAGGCCGCCCGCGTCGCGCGAGTACGCATACGACGCCATCGCGTTGCCCACGCCGATCGGCACCGACACGCCGCCCTGCGCGGTATTCACGTGCCAGCTGCCCGCGACCTGGTCGTTCTTCGTATACATGTACTGGCCGAACAGCTTCACGAGCTTCAGGTCGTAGGTCGCGCCGAGCAGCGCGATGCCCTGGCTCTTCATGCCGGTCACGAGCGCGCTCAGGTCCTGCGGGCCGTTGTTGAAGTTCACGTACTGATACATGGCGGTCGCCGCGAACGGGCCGTTCGCGTAGTTGAACTGCGCGCTCCACTTCTTCGAACGGTTGTCGCCGGCCTGGTTGCCGAGTGCGTACATCGCGCCGAAATTCAGGCCACCGAACGAAGGCGACGTGTACCCGACTGCGTTGTTCCAGCCCGAATCGCCGACCGCGCCCTGGTCGCTCGGATAGGTCGGGAACGTGCCGAGGCCGAGGAACACGTGATACACCATCGGCGAGAAGGTGTACGAGTCGTAGAACGGGTTGAACAGGATCGTCGACAGGAACAGGTGCGTCGTCAGGCGGCCCGCCGTCACCGTGCCGTACGGCGAGCTGATGCCGACGTACGCGTTGCGCGCGAAGAACGTGTCGCCCTGGAAGCGGCCGTACTGGCCGTTCTGCGCGCGGAAGAAGCTCTCCAGCGTGAAGATCGCCTTGTAGCCGTCGCCGAGATCCTCGGCGCCGTGCAGCCCCCAGTACGACGTCGACATGCCGCCGCCCGACACGTTCCACGCACGATCGCCGCCCGGGAACTTGGTGGCGCCGACCCATTCGTCAACCTGCCCGTAGAGCGACACGCTCGACTGCGCATGGACGGGTGCGGCAGCCGCCACGCAGGCGGCTGCGGCGATCAGCTTGACGGACGTGCGCGACGCACGGCGGGCGAATGCTTTCATGGGATCTCCAGGTTTTGTCGGATAGTCGATAAGTGGCGCGAGCGTTGTTGTTTGGAGCCGAGTGCTTGCGTCGTATGGGGCGCAGCCATCTTTACGGATCATTCGTCCGGTCAAAATTGCGCACACTTATTGCGGGTATAGCGCCGGCATTAACTTCGCGGCATGTATCCATGGCCGGATGCACGGCGGCGGCCCGGCGCGAACGCGGTCGCACGGGCGGGCGGCGGCGCGGCATACGCGTACCGGGCGCGAAAGATAGCGCAATGCGGCGGGAAAATCAGCGGAAATCTGCGCGCGACTGTGGCGAATTCGCATCAGCCGGCAAGGGGACGAGCGCCGGGGCGCTCAGTTTCGGTAGAACGGGGAGAAAGACGGCGAGTGCGCAGGCTCTTCCTGCGAGCGGGGCGGCGGCATCGGGCGACCGCCGCGCTCCTCGTTGTAGCGGGCGACATCGGCGCGGATCGAGCCGGCCCGCAGCGGGACGTTACCGCCGCCCGGCGGGCGCGGCATCTGGCGGACTTCGGCGCTGATCGGCCGATACGGGCTTTGCGCGGCGTAATGGCCGTACGACGGCGTCGGGCGCAGCCCCCAGCGGGAGCCCGAGCCGCTCACGCCGCCGGGACGCACGCCGGCAGGCGGCGGAACGCGGCGCCAGACCGGACCGCCGGCGGAGCCGCCGGCCGGCTGACCGTACGCGCGCATGTCGCCGCCGCCGAAGCCGTGGCCGCCGAACCCGTGACCGCCATGGGGCGGCTGAGCCAGCGCGAGCGGCATCAGCAGCGCGCCGAGCACGCCTGCCGCCCATCGTCCGATCTTCCGTTTCACCCGTTCCGTCATCGTTCCGTGCCCATCGACGCCCGCCGTCGGTTCCTTTCGGCCGACCCAAGGCTTTCAGCAGTAATTTATGAGCGGGCGGAAAGTGTGTCGAGCCAAAAAGTGTTATGTCGCCGGCATCGGTGTAACACCATGTTACTGCTAGGTTTTTTCGCTTCGGCGCGGGATCGCGGCAGAACATTCTTCTGCGGTTTCGGGCGGGGCCGGACCGGTACGGCGGCCGCCTCTGCATGCGCTCGATTCATCAATCGATTCGCATAATGAATTTGTTTGGTGAATTGCCAACCGGGACAATAGCGCCATCCGCGCGCGCGACGCGCGCTTTCGCCATTTCCGAATCGAGTTCCCGATGGCCCGTCCCCGTTTTGTCCCCGACAACTTCACGCTCGCGCTCGTCGGCACCGTCGTGCTCGCGAGCCTGCTGCCGTGCCGCGGCCCGGCCGCCCATGCGTTCAACTGGGCGACCAACATCGCCGTCGGCCTGCTGTTCTTCCTGCACGGCGCGAAACTGTCGCGCGAGGCCGTCGTCGCGGGCGCGACGCACTGGCGGCTGCACGCGGTCGTGCTGCTCAGCACGTTCGCGCTGTTCCCGCTGCTCGGCCTCGCGCTGAAACCCGTGCTGCAGCCGCTCGTCACGCCGACGCTGTATGCGGGCGTGCTGTTCCTGTGCACGTTGCCGTCGACGGTCCAGTCGTCGATCGCGTTCACGTCGATCGCGAAGGGCAACGTGCCGGCCGCCGTGTGCGCGGCATCGGCGTCAAGCCTGCTCGGGATCTTCGTCACGCCGGCGCTCGTCGGGCTGATGATCACGTCGCAGTCGGCCGCGGCCGCGTCGCCGTGGAGCACCGTCGGCAGCATCGTGATGCAGCTGCTCGTGCCGTTCATCGCCGGGCAGTTGCTGCGGCCCGTGATCGGCGGCTGGATCGACCGCAATCGCGGCGTGCTGCGCTTCGTCGACCAGGGCTCGATCCTGCTGGTCGTCTACGTCGCGTTCAGCGAGGCCGTCAACGAGGGGCTGTGGCACCAGATTCCGCCGCGCGCGCTCGGCGGCCTGCTCGTCGTGAACCTCGTACTGCTTGCGATCGCGCTGCTGCTGACCGCGTTCGTCAGCAAGCGGCTCGGCTTCAACCGCGCCGACCAGATCACGATCATCTTCTGCGGGTCGAAGAAGAGCCTCGCGGCCGGCGTGCCGATGGCGAAAGTGATCTTCTCGGCGAACGCGGTCGGCGCGATCGTGCTGCCGCTGATGCTGTTCCACCAGATTCAGTTGATGGCGTGCGCGGCGCTCGCGCAGCGCTGGGGCGCTCGCGACACGAGCGGCGAGCACGTCGAGGGCGGCGCGGCAGCCGCCTCCGGTGCGCTGAGCGCGGGCAAGCGCTGATGCGTCCGGGGGCGCGATGGCCGCTGGTGGCGGCCTTCCGCCTTCCGCCTTCCGCCTTCCGCTTTCCGCTTTCCGCTTTCCGCTTTCCGCTTTCCGCTTTCCGCTTTCCGCCTTCAACGCGCCGCATCCCGTCCGCCCCCTTCGCACCACGCGCCGGCGTGGGCCCGGCGCGATGCACCGGCAACGCCCCTCGTGTCACAAAATCTTCATTCAATTCTCCGCGAGCGATGCCGTTAAGCCGGTCGTCCCGTCGATTCGGCTGCCCTCGCCCATGCCCGCGCCCTCCTCCGATTCCGCCGCCACCCGCACCACGCGCCTGATCGCGGATCGCGCGCTCGCCGCCGTTTTCCAGCCGATCGTCGACCTCGGGTCGGGGACGGTCGTCGGTTACGAAGGGCTGATCCGAGGCCCGCGCGGCACCGAGCTCGAGCCGCCCGCCGCGCTGTTCGCGCAGGCCGCGCGCGAAGGCGAAACCATCGCGCTCGAACGGGCCGCCGCGCTCACCTGCGTCGACGCGTTCGCGGCGCTCGGCTGCGACGGCAAGCTGTTCCTCAATTTCAGCGCGGGCACGATCCTCACGCTCGCCAGCGAACGCGAGCGCGCACGCGCGTTCCTCGGCCGCGCGCGGGTCGGCGCCGAGCGCATCGTGATCGAGCTCACCGAGCAGAACGCGATTCCCGATCTCGCGGACATCGGGCCCGCGGTCGCGTCGCTGCGCGACGCCGGCATCCAGTTCGCGCTCGACGACTACGGCACCGCGAACGCGAGCATGAACCTGTGGCTGCGCCTGCATCCGGACGTCGTGAAGATCGACCGCTTCTTCATCCACGACATCGCGCACGACCCGCTCAAGTTCGAAGCCGTGAAGGCGATGCAGCACTTCGCGCATGCGAGCGGCGCGCAACTGATCGCGGAAGGCATCGAGAACGAATGCGACCTGATCGTCGTGCGCGACATGGGCATCTGCTGCGTGCAGGGCTTCCTGCTCGGCCGGCCGAACGCGCAGCCGTCGCGGGTGGTCGCGCCGGCCGCGCGCGACGCGATCCGCGCGCCGCACATCGCGGTGTTTCCCGGCCTGACGCGCGCGGTGCGGCCGGCCGGCACGATCGCCGGGAAGATGCTCGTGCCCGCCCCGGCGCTGCCGCGCGACGCGACCAGCAACGACGTGCTCGACCTGTTCAACCGGATGCCCGACCTGCACGCGGTCGCGCTCGTCGAGCGCGGGCGGCCCGTCGCGCTCGTGAATCGCCGCGGCTTCATCGACCGTTTCGCGCTGCCGTATCACCGCGAGGTGTTCGGCAAGAAGCCATGCCTGCAGTTCGCGAACGATGCGCCGCTGATGATCGACAACGCGACCACGTTCGAGGAGCTCGCGATGCTGCTCGCGAGCCACGACCAGCGCTATCTCGCCGACGGGTTCGTGATCACCGAGCACGGCCGCTATGTCGGGCTCGGCACCGGCGAGAGCCTGGTGCGCACGGTGACCGAGATGCGCATCGAGGCCGCGCGCTACGCGAATCCGCTGACCTTCCTGCCCGGCAACATCCCGATCAGCGCGCACATCGACCGGCTGCTCCAGCGCGACGCCGGCTTCCACGCGTGCTACGTCGACCTGAACCAGTTCAAGCCGTTCAACGACCAGTACGGCTACTGGCAAGGCGACGAAGTGCTGAAGTTCGCCGCGACGGTGCTGGCCGGCGTGTGCGATCCGCAGCGCGACTTTCTCGGCCACGTCGGCGGCGACGATTTCCTCGTGCTGTTCCAGCGCGACGACTGGCGCGAGCGCGCCGCCGACGCGATCGCGCGCTTCAACGACGGCGCGCGGCTCTTCTACACGCAGGCCGACCGGCAGGCGGGCGGGCTGCGCGGCGAGGACCGCCACGGCAACCCGGCATTCTTCGGCTTCGTGACGATGGCGATCGGCGCGGTCGGCGTGCCGGCCGGCGCGCACGGCGCGAAACGCTACGGCAGCGACGAGATCGCGTCGGTCGCGGCGCTCGCGAAGCGGCGGGCGAAGCAGCAGCCGGACGGGCTCGCGGTCGTCGATCTCGATGCCGGCCGTGCCGCGCTGCGCCACCGCGGCGAACCGCCCGTGGTGATGGCGGCGGGCTGAACGGCGGGCAATCGTCGGGGGCCCACGGAAACGCCGGCGCACCGTGCGAGCCGCCTCCCGATATCTGTCCGGCCCAAGGTCAGGCTGTTGCGCAACGGCTTCCCCGTCGTCGCCACGCGCAGGCCACGACGGGGCGCCGCGCCATCACGCTGGCCCGCGCGCCGGCTGCCGCCGCTTTCCCTCTGCTCCGCCGGCTGCCCCGACACCCCCACCCCGACCTTGCCTTTTTCGCGTTTTGTTTAGTATTTTTAGTAACGGCGTTTTCGCAGATTAGCGCGTAAAAAGCCGTTATTCGCGGGTATTCCCCGGTTATCCGGCCCGAATTTCGCGATGCGGTTTACTATACAATCGCTTCCACCCTAAACAACGGACCCCGAACGATGGGTACGACCATTCGCGATGTGGCGCGGGCGGCAGAGGTCTCGATCGGCACCGTCTCGCGCGCGCTGAAAAACCAGCCCGGGCTGTCCGAAGCCACGCGTGCGCGCATCGTCGAGATCGCGCGGCAGCTCGGCTACGATCCCGCACAGTTGCGGCCGCGCATCCGCCGGCTCACCTTCCTGCTGCACCGCCAGCACAACCGCTTTCCCGCGAGCCCGTTCTTCTCGCACGTGCTGCACGGCGTCGAGGACGCGTGCCGCGAGCGCGGCATCGTGCCGACGCTGCTCACGGTCGGCCCGAACGACGACGTGCTGCGCCAGATGCGCCCGCATGCGCCCGATGCGATCGCGGTCGCCGGCTTCATCGAACCGGAGACGATCGAGGCGCTCGCCGCCACCGGCCGGCCGCTCGTGCTGATCGACCTGTGGGCGCCCGGGCTGCGCTCGGTCAACATCGACAACGCGACGGGCGCGGCGCTCGCGATGCGTCACCTGCTCGCCACCGGCCGCTCGCGGATCGCCTTCATCGGCGGCTCGGCCGCGCACTACAGCATCGCGCAGCGCGCGATCGGCTACCGGCGCGCGTTCTTCGAAGCCGGGCGATTGTTCGATCCCGCGTACGAAGTGACGATCGACGCGGGGCTCGACCCGGACACGGGCGCCGCGCGTGCGATGGAGCAACTGCTCGACGCGCCCGGCCCGCGCCCCGAAGCCGTGTTCGCGTACAACGACGCGGCCGCGCTGGCCGCGCAGCGCGTGTGCATCGCGCGCGGCCTGCGGATTCCGGACGACATCGCGATCGTCGGCTTCGACGACATCCCGGCCGCCGCGCACGCGAGCCCGCCGCTCACGACGCTCGCGGTCGACAAGGAAGCGCTCGGCCGCCGCGGCGTCGAGCTGCTGCTCGCCGAAGCGCCCGAGCGCACCGAGATTTCCCTGCCCGTCGAGCTGATCGTGCGGGCCAGCAGCCAGCCCGCCGGCTCCCCGGCACTCGATACCGCCACGGTCCAAGAATCATGAACATGCCCCCGGTCCACTCCCGCGCCGCCGCGCCGGTCAGCCACGCGCAAGCGGCACCGTTCGTCGCGAGCTTCCGCGACCCGTCGTTCCTGCTGTCGCACATCGAAGACACGCTGCGCTTCTACGCGACCAACGCATTCGACCCGACGGGCGGCTTCTACCATTACTTCCGCGACGACGGCAGCATCTACAACCGCACGTCACGCCACCTCGTCAGCACCTGCCGGTTCGTCTTCAACTACGCGATGGCGTACCGCCATTTCGGCGATCCGCGCCACCTCGACTACGCGCGCCACGGGCTGCGCTTCCTGCGCGACGCGCACTGGGACGACGCGCTGCAGGGCTACGACTGGGAACTCGACTGGCGCGACGGCGCGAAGCACGCGACGCTCGACGGCACGCGCCACTGCTACGGGCTCGCGTTCGTGCTGCTGGCTGCCGCGCACGCGACGATGGCCGGCATCGACGAAGCGCGCCCGCTGATCGCGGCCACCTACGAGCTCGCCGAGCACCGCTTCTGGGATGCGGCCGCGGGCCTGTATGCGGACGATGCGACGCCGAACTGGATCGTGTCGACGTATCGCGGCCAGAACGCGAACATGCACATGACGGAAGCGCTGCTCGCCGCGTACGAGGCGACCGGCCACCTCACGTACCTCGATCGCGCGGAAAAGCTGGCCTCCCACATCACGCAGCGCCAGGCCGCGCTGTCGGGCGGGCTCGTGTGGGAGCACTACCATGCGGACTGGTCGATCGACTGGGACTACAACAAGGAAGACAGTTCGAACATCTTCCGTCCGTGGGGCTTCCAGCCCGGCCACCAGACCGAATGGGCGAAGCTGCTGCTGATCCTCGAGCGGCACCGCCCGCTCGACTGGCTCGCGCCGCGCGCGGCCGAGCTGTTCGACGCGGCGCTCACGCACGCGTGGGACGCCGATCACGGCGGCCTCTGCTACGGCTTCGGCCCCGACTTCACGATCTGCGACCACAACAAGTATTTCTGGGTGCAGGCGGAAACCTTCGCGGCCGCCGCGATGCTCGGCGCGCGCACCGGCAGCGAGCGCTTCTGGGACTGGTACGACGAGATCTGGCGCTACAGCTGGGCGCATTTCGTCGATCACCGCTATGGCGCGTGGTACCGGATCCTCACCTGCGACAACCGCAAGTACAGCGACGAGAAGAGCCCGGCCGGCAAGACCGACTATCACACGATGGGCGCCTGCTACGACGTGCTCGCGACCCTCGCGCGGATGCAACGCAGCAAGCCGACGCAATGAGCGGCGGCACCTTTCCGGCTTTCGTGTCGGCGGGCGACATCCTGACCGACATGGTGCGCGCAGGCGACGCGCAGTGGACGTCGGTGCCGGGCGGCGCCGGCTGGAACGTCGCGCGCGCGGTCGCGCGGCTCGGTATACCGAGCGCGCTCGCCGGCGCGATCGGCGAGGACTGCTTCTCCGAGGTGCTGTGGCGCGCGAGCGAAGCGGCCGGGCTCGACCTGCGCTTCCTGCAGCGCGTCGCGCGGCCGCCGCTGCTCGCGATCGTCCACGAGACGCGCCCGCCCGCGTACTTCTTCATCGGCGAAGCGAGCGCTGACCTCGCGTTCGATCCCGCGCGGTTGCCGGCCGGCTGGACCGAGCACGTGCAATGGGCGCATTTCGGCTGCATCAGCCTCGTGCGCGAACCGCTGGCGAGCACGCTCGTCGCGCTCGCGGCCGACCTGCACGCGCGCGGCGTGAAGATCAGCTTCGATCCGAACTACCGGAACCTGATGACGGCCGCGTTCCGGCCGACGCTGGAGAAGATGGCCGGCCTCGCCGACCTCATCAAGGTATCCGACGAAGACCTGCGGCACCTGTTCGGCGGCGACGGCCCCGACGCGATCGCGGCGGTGCGCGCGCTGAACCCGCGGGCGGCCGTGCTCGTCACGCGCGGCGCGCAGGCGGCGACGCTCTACGCGGACGGCGACGTGCACGAGGCCAGCCCGCCGCGCGTGGAGGTGGCCGACACCGTCGGCGCGGGCGACGCGTCGATCGGCGGCCTGCTGTTCAGCCTGATGGCCGCGCCGCAGCGCGGCTGGCGCGAGCATCTCGCGTTCGCGCTGGCGGCCGGCGCCGCCGCGTGCCGGCACACGGGCGCGCACGCGCCGACGCTCGACGAGGTCGTCGCGCTGCTCGAAGGTTGAACGGATGAAGAAGGGACGGTGAGGAACGGTGGCGGATCGTTGATCCGTCACCGATAAACCGCATTCACCATGCTGCGCCGCAGTGCTACGATGAAGCGTCCTTTTTGCGGGAGAGCACGATGGACACCAACACGTTCACGAAAGGCATCTACACGGCCAAGGCGCATACCCAGCATGCGGGCAACGGGCAGTTCCAGGGTTACGTGATCCTCGCGCGCGACGACGGGGACGACACCGAGAACATGCGCTACGACGTCCACTCGACGAGCCCCAGCGAGGAAGAAGCGTTCGACGAGGCGAAGGCGCTCGCGCACCGGATTCTCGGCGAGATCGAGCTGTGACGCGCGTCCCTTTTTCGGCGCGGCTCAGAGCAGCCGCGCCACCATCGATACCAGCATCGTCAGCACCAGCGTCGACATGAACGGGAACGGGTAGCGCCGCCCGCCGAGCGTCAGCGTGACGTCGCCCGGCATCCGCCCGATGCCGAGCTTGCCGAGCCACGGCCAGCAGCGCGTCAGGATCATCACCGCGACGAACGACGCCATCAGCCAGCGCAGCATCCCGGGTTCCCCGTCAGAGCGCGTGCGAACGGTCGCCGCGCGCAAACGCGTCGAGCGTGCCGTCGATTCCGCGCGAGAACGCGATCACCTTGAACAGCTCGCCCATCTCGGCCTCCGAGATCAGCTTCTGCACCGCGTTCGCGGCCGGCAGGAAGGCGTGGATATCGGACGGGTCGATCGCGGCCAGCGCGTCGGTGATGCCCGCATTCAGCAGGAAGCGCGCCTGCGACGTGTAGCCGAGCAGATCGGCGCCGGTCGCGACGCCCGCGTCGTAGATGCCGGTGAATTCGACGTGCGCGGTGATGTCCTGCAGCCCCGGGTACACGAACGGATCGTCGTGCGCGTGGTGACGGTAGTGGCACATCAGCGTGCCGCGGTCGCGCTGCGGGTGGTAGTACTCGTGCGCGGGAAAACCGTAGTCGACCAGCAGCACCGCGCCGCGGCCCAGCATCGTGCAGACGGTGCGCGTGAACGCGAGCGCGGCCTCGTGCGTTTCGGTCACGTAGCCGTCGCCGACGTCGAGCGTCGCGAGTACCGCCGGCAGGCCGGCCGCGCCGACCGGCCGATCGTCGAACACGAACGCGTGCCGCGCGTCGAGCGCGACGCCGCGCTCGCGCCACGCGCCGCTCGCCTTCGCGAAGAGGCGCACCGGCATCGCGTCGAGCACCTCGTTGCCGACCACGACGCCGTCGAACCGCTCGGGCAGCGCGTCGAGCCAGCGCACCTTCGCAGCCAGCGCCGGCACCGCGGCTTCGATCGTGTCGCGCTGCCGTTCGCGCAGCTCGCCGGACAGGTCGACGATCAGGTATTCGTCGAGTTCGACGCCCGACGCGTCGAGCGCCGCAAGCAGCCCGGCCGCGAGCTTGCCGGTGCCGGCGCCGAATTCCATCACGCGGCGCGTGCCGCTCGCCGCCAGTGCTTCGGCGACAGGATTCGCGAGTGTCTGCGCGAACAGCGGCGACAGCTCGGGGGCCGTCACGAAGTCGCTGCCGTCGTCGGCGCGGCGCCCGAACTTGCGCGCGCCGCCGCTGTAATAGCCGAGGCCCGGCGCATACAGCGCGCGCTCCATGAAGCGGTCGAACGGCAGCCAGCCGCCGGTCGCGGCGATCTCGTCGCGCAGTTGCGCGGCGAGGGTTTCGGACTGCGCAAGCGCGTCAGGGCCGGGAGCAGGTAAACTAGCGGGTTCGTGAGCTTTCGGGTTCATCCCGGCATTGTAAATGACCGTTTCAGCCGATACGTCGACCCCACGCGTGGTGCTCGTCACGGGCGCCCTGGGCAGCGCGGCCGACGCCGCGTCGATCGGCCGTGCGCTCGCGACGGGTTTCGCCCGCCGTGGCTGGGACGTCGCGCTGCAGCGCAGCCATGGCGCGCCGCGCGCGGCCGCCGACGCGCTCGTCGCCGAAGTCGCGGCGCTCGGCCGCCGCGCGGCCGTGCTCGACGCCGATCCGGCCCTGGAAGCCGAAGCGGCCGCGCTCGTCGCCGCATGCGGCGAAGCGCTCGGCCGGCCCGCGTGCGCGGTGTTCGTCAGCGCCAGCGCGGGCGCCGACGACGCGCACACGGTCGACGCCGCGTCGCTCGCCGCCGCGCTCGCGCGCAACGTGACGGCGCCGCTCGCGCTGGCCCGCGCGCTCGCCGATGCGACGCCCGACGCCGCGCGCGACGACGAAACGCTGCGCGCGTGCGCGATCCACGTACTGGATCAGGCCCTGTTTCACCCGGCACCGGCGCAGCTGTCGCACGCGCTGATGCAGGCCGCGCTGCACCGCGCGACGTCGGCGCTCGCGCTGGCGCTCGCGCCGAAGGTGCGGGTCGCGGCGCTCGTGCGCGGCCACGCGCCGCACGCGGACGACATCGCGGCGGCCGCCTGCTATCTCGCGAGCGCGCCCGGCGTCACGGGCGCGACGCTGACCGTCGACGGCGGCGAGCACCTGGTGCCGCCGGCCGCCGGCCCGAATGAATGAACCGCGCGGGCGCGGCCTGACCGCCGCCGCCCGCGCCGCTTTGCGTGCGCGCACGCCAATTTGACTGGGACGACCATGTTTTCCGCTCTCCTGCACCCCCGCCTCGCGGATTGCCGCAGGCTCTACCTGCGCGACTACGAGGTGCACATCAACATCGGGGCCTTCGAACACGAGAAGCGCGGCGAGCAACGCGTCGTCATCAACATCGACCTGTTCGTGCCGCTCGCGCTGTCCACCCCCGTCGACGACCGGCTGCACGAAGTCGTCGACTACGACCTGATGAAGCAGAGCGTCGCGCAGAGCCTGGCGCGCGGCCACATCCACCTGCAGGAAACGCTGTGCGATTCGATCGCCGCGCACCTGCTGGCGCACGATACCGTGCGCGCGGTACGTGTCCGTACCGAGAAACCGGACGCCTATCCGGACTGCGACGCCGTCGGCGTCGAAGTCTTTCGCATCAAGGACGAGGAGCGCGCATGAACGCCCCCCACATGAATGACATGGCGGCCGACGCCACGACCGCCGAAACCGGCCGCCCCGCGCTGACGCGCCGCGAGCAGAAGGAAGCGTACGAGAACAACAAGCTGTTCAAGCGGATCGTGCGCCAGGTCGGCCAGGCGATCGGCGACTACAACATGATCGAACAGGGCGACAAGGTGATGGTGTGCCTGTCGGGCGGCAAGGACAGCTACGCGATGCTCGACGTGCTGCTGCGCCTGCGCGAGCGTGCGCCGATCGACTTCGACATCGTCGCGGTGAACCTCGACCAGAAGCAGCCGGGCTTCCCCGAGCACGTGCTGCCCGAATACCTGAAGCAGGTCGGCGTGCCGTTCCACATCGAGAACCAGGACACCTACAGCATCGTCAAGCGGCTCGTGCCGGAAGGCAAGACGACCTGCTCGCTGTGCTCGCGGCTGCGCCGCGGGATCCTGTACCGCGTGGCCGGCGAGCTCGGCGCGACCAAGATCGCGCTCGGCCATCACCGCGACGACATCGTGCAGACGCTGCTGCTGAACATGTTCTACGGCGGCAAGCTGAAGGGGATGCCGCCGAAGCTGCAGTCGGACGACGGCAAGAACATCGTGATCCGCCCGCTCGCGTACGTGAAGGAAACCGATCTCGAGAAATACGCGGAACTGCGCGAATTCCCGATCATCCCGTGCAACCTGTGCGGCAGCCAGCCGAACCTGAAGCGTGCGGAAATGAAGGCGCTGATCCGCGAATGGGACAAGCGCTTCCCGGGCCGCGTCGAGAACATGTTCAACGCGCTCGCGAAGGTCGTGCCGTCGCACCTGATGGACACGACGCTGTACCCGTTCCAGTCGCTGCGCGCGACGGGCGAAGCCGATCCGCAAGGCGACATCGCGTTCGACGAGGAGCCGTGCGCATCGGGCGACGACTCCGCTGCGCCGGGCGCCGCCCAACCGATCTCGATCGTCCAGTTCGACGACCTGTAAGCAGGGCCGGAACGCCCGCCGAAACCGGGGCCGGCGGCCTCGTTTCGGCGTTGTCGCCGCGCCGCGACAGGCCCGGAGCGACAAGGGCCGCATGCTAAAATGGACGGCTTCGAACTCTGACCCAAGCGCGCGCCATGAATATCGTGATTTTGGCGGCAGGCACCGGCAAGCGCATGCGTTCCGCGCTGCCGAAAGTGCTTCACCCACTGGCCGGCAGGCCGCTCCTCTCCCACGTCATCGACACCGCGCGCACGCTGCAGCCGTCCCGGCTCGTCGTCGTCGTCGGCCACGGCGCCGAGCAGGTCCAGGCCGCCGTCGCCGCACCCGACGTCCAGTTCGCCGTGCAAGCAGAACAGCTCGGCACCGGCCACGCGGTGCGCCAGGCGCTGCCGCTTCTCGATCCCGCCCAGCCGACGCTCGTGCTGTACGGCGACGTGCCGCTCACGCGCGCGTCGACGCTGCAGCGTCTCGTCGACGCCGCGCGCGACGGCCGCTACGGGATCCTGACCGTCACGCTCGACGACCCGACCGGCTACGGCCGGATCGTGCGCGACGCGGCCGGCTTCGTCACGCGCATCGTCGAGCAGAAGGATGCGTCGCCGGACGAGCTGCGGATCGCCGAGATCAACACCGGCATCATCGTCACGCCGACGGCCCAGTTGTCGATGTGGCTCGGCGCGCTGAAGAACGAAAACGCGCAGGGCGAGTACTACCTGACCGACGTCGTCGAACTCGCGATCGAGGCCGGCTTCGAGGTCGTCACGTCGCAGCCCGACGACGAATGGGAAACGCTCGGCGTGAACAGCAAGGCGCAGCTCGCGGAGCTCGAACGCATCCATCAGCGCACCGTCGCCGATGCGCTGCTCGTCGACGGCGTCACGCTCGCCGATCCGGCGCGCCTCGACGTGCGCGGCGCGCTGCGCTGCGGCCGCGACGTATCGATCGACGTGAACTGCGTGTTCGAAGGCAACGTGACGCTCGCCGACAACGTGACGATCGGCGCGAACTGCGTGATCCGCAACGCATCGATCGGCGCGGGCACGCGCATCGACGCGTTCACGCACATCGACGGCGCCGAACTCGGCGCGCACACCGTGATCGGCCCGTACGCGCGGCTGCGCCCCGGCGCGCAACTCGCGGACGAAGCGCACGTCGGCAACTTCGTCGAGGTGAAGAACGCGGTGATCGGCCACGGCTCGAAGGCGAACCACCTCACGTACATCGGCGACGCCGACATCGGCGCGCGCGTGAACATCGGCGCGGGCACGATCACCTGCAACTACGACGGCGCGAACAAGTTCCGCACCGTGATCGAGGACGACGTGTTCGTCGGCTCCGACACGCAGCTCGTCGCGCCCGTGCGCGTCGGCCGCGGCGTGACGATCGCGGCCGGCACGACGATCTGGAAGGACGTCGCCGAAGGCGTCCTCGCATTGAACGAGAAGACGCAGACCGCGAAGAGCGGCTACGTCCGCCCGGTCAAGAAAAAGAGCTGAACCTTTTGCGGGCGCCCGTGCGGCGCCCGCTTCGACTGACAGGATTGACCATTCATGTGCGGCATTGTCGGCGCAGTTGCGCAGCGTAATATCGTTCCGGTGCTGATCGAAGGATTGCGGCGCCTCGAATACCGTGGCTACGACTCGTGCGGCGTCGCCGTGCTCGAGCCGGGCGCACCGAAGCGCGCGCGCAGCGTCGCGCGCGTCGCCGATCTCGACACGCAGGTGCGCGACACGCACCTCGAAGGCACAACCGGCGTCGCGCATACGCGCTGGGCCACGCACGGCGCGCCCGTCACGCACAACGCGCACCCGATCTTCTCGTCGAACGCGCTCGCGCTCGTACACAACGGCATCATCGAGAACTTCGAGCCGCTGCGCGACGCGCTGCGTGCGAAGGGCTACGAATTCGTGTCGCAGACCGACACCGAAGTGATCGCGCACCTCGTGCACAGCCTGTACCGCGGCAACCTGTTCGACGCGGTGCGCGAAGCCGTGCAGCAGCTGCACGGCGCGTATGCGATCGCCGTGATCCACAAGGACCAGCCGCACACCGTCGTCGGCGCACGCCAGGGTTCGCCGCTCGTCGTCGGTCACGGCGACGGCGAGAACTTCCTCGCGTCCGACGCGCTCGCGCTGGCCGGCAGCACCGACCGCTTCACGTTCCTCGAGGAAGGCGACGTGTGCGAGCTGTCGCTCGACGGCGTGACGATCGTCGATCGCCACGGCGCCACCGTGCAGCGCGACATCCGCGTGGTCAGCGCGTACGGCGGCGCGGTCGAGCTCGGGCCCTATCGCCACTTCATGCAGAAGGAAATCTTCGAGCAGCCGCGCGCGATCGGCGACACCGTGCCGCAGACGGAAGCCTTCGACGCGACGCTGTTCGGCGACGCCGCGCCCGCCGCGTTCGCCGAGATCGACAGCCTGCTGATCCTCGCGTGCGGCACGAGCTACTACTCGGGCCTCACCGCGAAGTACTGGCTCGAATCGATCGCGAAGATCCCGACCCAGGTGGAAATCGCCAGCGAATACCGCTACCGCGAGTCGGTGCCGAACCCGCGCCAGCTCGTGCTCGTGATCTCGCAGTCGGGCGAGACGGCCGATACGCTCGCGGCGCTCAAGCATGCGCAGTCGCTCGGCCACACGCATACGCTCGCGGTCTGCAACGTCGCGACGAGCGCGATGGTGCGCCTGACCGAGATGCAGTTCCTGACGCACGCGGGCACCGAGATCGGCGTCGCGTCGACGAAGGCGTTCACGACCCAGCTCGTCGCGCTGTTCGTGCTGGCCGCGACGCTCGGCAAGCTGCGCGGGCACGTCGACGCCGCGCAGGAAGCGCAATTCCTGAAGGAGCTGCGCCACCTGCCGGCCGCGCTGAACAGCGTGCTCGCGCTGGAGCCGCAGATCATCGCGTGGTCGGAGGAATTCGCGCGCAAGGAAAACGCGCTGTTCCTCGGCCGCGGGCTGCACTACCCGATCGCGCTCGAAGGCGCGCTGAAGCTGAAGGAAATCTCGTACATCCACGCGGAAGCCTACCCGGCCGGCGAACTGAAGCACGGGCCGCTCGCGCTCGTCACGGAAGCGATGCCGGTCGTCACGGTCGCGCCGAACGACACGCTGCTCGAGAAGCTGAAGTCGAACATGCAGGAAGTGCGTGCGCGCGGCGGCGAGCTGTACGTGTTCGCGGATGCCGACACGCAGATCGTCAACGACGACGGCCTGCACGTGATCCGGATGCCGGAGCACTACGGCCAACTGTCGCCGATCCTGCACGTCGTGCCGCTGCAACTGCTCGCGTATCACACCGCGTGTGCGCGCGGTACCGACGTCGACAAGCCGCGCAACCTCGCGAAATCGGTGACGGTGGAGTAATACCCGGCGACGGGATGGCCCCTCGCCGGGCCGTCCCGACCGCGTGCGGGCGCGAGGCAGGCCATTCGGCCAGGTCGAAATATGTACCACGTAGTGGTATATAATCCTGTGCTAACTCGACCGGCTCGACATGTCTGCTTCCGTACGACGCGTCTTCAAGACGAAGTGGTTGCACAAGGCAGCCGGGAAAGCGGGAATCGCCGATGGCGAGCTCTGCCGCGCGGTGCGGGACCTGGCCCGCGGCCAGGGCGTCGATCTCGGCGGCAACGTGTGGAAGAAGCGCCTCGACGGCAATCGGCAGCGCGGGATCGTGCTGGGCAAGGTCGGGCACACGTGGGTGTTCGTGTTCCTGTTCGCGAAATGCGACCGCGAGAACATCGACGCACGCGAACTGCGCGCCTTCCGAAAGCTCGCCGCGGATGTCGGCCGACACACCGACAGCGACATCGCGACGCTGGTTACCCTGAAAGAGTGGGTGGAGATTTGCAATGGCTAAGAGTCGATTCAAGAGCGATGCGACGGAGGCGATCCACAGCGCCGCGTCGGGCCTGTATCGTGCGCAACTGATCGACAAGAAGACGATGCGGGAATACGACGATCTCTGCATCGAAGCCGCGCCGCAGTTCGATCCGGAAGCGATCGCCCGCATCCGCAAGTCGGTCAACGTCAGCCAGAGCGTGTTCGCGCTCTACCTGAACACGACCACATCGACGATCCGCCAATGGGAACAGGGCGACAAGCGGCCGAGCGGCATCGCCGCGCGCATGCTCCAGATCGTCGAGAAACACGGGCTCGAGGTGTTCTCCTGAGCCGGCTTCCCCGAATGCACATGCACGGCCCCAACCGGACGCGCCGCAACGAATATGACGGAGAGACAATGGTAAGACTGTTTGGATGCGGATTGCTGGCGCTGACGTTCGCGTCGACGGGCTGGGCCGCCGAGCACTATGTCGAGGTCTGGAACCCGCCCGAGGCGCGGCAGCCCGCGGCGCGTACGCCGACCGCACGCCCGAGCGCCGACGCACGCACCGGCAAGAGCGCGGAGAAGCACGCGAGCGCCGCGCCGAAAGCCGTCGCGAAACCGCCCAAGCGCCGCGTCGCGCAGGCCGTGAAAGCCGGCTCTCACCGCCCGGCCGCGACCGACGCCCCGGCCGCCCCGCGCCCCGTCGCGCACCCCGCGCCCGGGCGTCTCACGGTGATGCAGCCGGCCGCACCGGACGCGACGCGCGCGCTCACCTTCTCCGACATCCCGCGTCAATACACGCCGGACGGCAACGTGCTGCAGGTCGGCACGCACGGCCGCTCCGCGGAGGTGACTCGATAATGGAAGCGCAGACCTACCACGGCTACCAGATCTGGGGCCACGCGATCCTGCAGCAGGACGAGATCATGCAGCCCGAGCGCTTCGCGGCGAGCGGCACGATCACGCAGAACAACCGGCTCGTCGAGGCGTCGGGCGTGCTCGGCGTGTTCGACACCGAAGACGACGCGCGCGATGCCGGGCTCGAATGGGCGCGCGCGTGGATCGACAACCACAGCTGACCGAACGCAGGCGCGTCGCGCACCGCAAAGGAAAGAAGGGGCGTCATGGACGCCCCTTCTTTCATTCGAACCGGGAAACCCTCACGCCGCGGCGTGCGGCGGCCTCACCGTCTGCTGCGGCCGGCCGACGAGCCGTGTCAGCACGACGATCGCCACCAGCGTCGCGACGTACGCGGCGATCTGGATGCCCGCCGGACGCGCGGTATAGCCGATCAGCGTATGCAGCGCCTTGCCGACGATGCTCGATTCCTTGAGCAGCCACGACGTGTCCCAGACCGCATCGCCCCACGACGGCACGAGGCCGGCGGCCAGCAGGAAGCCGACGCACTGGCTCGCCATGCCCGCGGCGAGCAGCACGATCAGCCCGTTGGTGACGGAGAACAGGCGCTTCAACGGAATCTGCAGCAGGCCCGCATACATCGCGTAGCCGAGCCCCGCACCGCCGAGCACGCCGAGCAGCCCGCCGACGATCATCTGCGGCGTCTGGCCCGGATCGCCCGCCGCGATCCCGTACAGGAACAGCACGGCCTCGGAGCCCTCGCGCAATACCGCGACGCCGACCACGATCGCGAGCCCGGTCAGCGGCCGGCTGCCGGCCGCGACCGCCCGCCCGACCTCGCCCATGTGCAGCGCCATTTCGCGGCCGTGCCGGCTCATCCAGATGCAGTGCCACGCGAGCATCAGCGTCGCGACGAACATCACGCCCGCGTTGAAGACTTCCTGGCCCATGCCGGACGCCCATTGCGAGATCACGTCGGCAAACGCCGCGATCAGGCCGGCGCCGACCACGCCGCCGACCAGCCCGCCGCCCACCCACCAGCCGCGCCGCGACACGCCCTTGGTGGCGGCCATCACGATCGAGACCACCAGCGCGGCCTCGAGCACTTCACGAAAGACGATCAGGGCAGTAGACAGCATGGCGGTATCGGCTTACTTGACGGTCAGGCGCGTCTTCGACTGCGCTTCGTGATACTCGTCGTGGAATTCGTAGGTGCCCGCCTTCAGCGGCCCGACCAGGATCTCGACCGACTTGCCGGCCGGCACGACCTTCTCCGCCTTGAAGTCGTCGCTCTCGAATTCCGCGGGCGTCGCGTCGAGGTTCTTCACGACGAATTTCACCTTCTTGCCGGCAGGGATCGTCACGCCATCGGGCGAAAACTTGTGGTCCTTCAACGTGAGGTTGACGACGTCGTCGGCAGCGAAGGCGGACGTTGCCGAGGCGCCCAGCAGGGCCAGTGCGAAGCCGATAGCGAAACGGGTCATGTTCGTAATGAGCGGAAATATTGAAGAGAATCGATACTAAGATCGATTCGCATTTTCACCTCGGAGTACCCTTACTCACGTCATGGGGATGGTGCGCAGCCGAACCGCTGCGCCCGTTGCCGCGCAAGGCTCCGCCGGATTTCGCCGACAATGGGCGGCCGTCAATCGGGAAATATTCGGACTGACGTGCGTACGCGAATGGCTATTCGTCATACCTCAGCATTACAAATGGCTGATGCGATGCGCATCGCTGCGTGCAGCACTTGACCTTCCCACCATGGCAAGCTTCATGCTGAACCTATTCGTCAACCACCCACCCCGGAGAACACGATGGAATTCGAAGTCCAGGACATGACGTGCGGCGGCTGCGCCAACGCCATCACGCGCGCGGTGACGGCCGCCGACCCCGCCGCGAAGCTCGACATCGACGTCGCGGCGAAGATCGTCAAGGTCGACTCGGCGCAAGGCGCCGAGCGCGTGCAGTCGATCATCGAAGCCGCCGGCTTCCATCCCGCGCTGCGCACCGCGTAACGCGTAACGCGTAACGCGCACCGAAGGCGGCGGGCGCACCGCCGGACGGCGACGCGCCCGCGCCCGGCATCCCGTCAACGCAGCCGGATCAGCGTCGACTTCAGTTCGGTGTACTTCTCGAGCGCATGCAGCGACTTGTCGCGGCCGTTGCCCGACTGCTTGTAGCCGCCGAACGGGAAGTTCATGTCGCCGCCTTCGTCATAGCAGTTCACCCACACGGTGCCCGCGCGCAGCCGGCGCGACACGTCGTGCGCGGTCGTCAGGTTCGACGTCCACACGGCCGCGGCCAGCCCGTATTCGGTATCGTTCGCGATCCGCACGGCCTCGTCGACGTCGTCGAACACGATCACCGACAGCACGGGCCCGAAGATTTCCTCGCGCGCGATCTTCGCATCGGGCTTCACCTCGAACACCGTCGGCTCCACATAGAAGCCGCCCGTTTCCGCGTTCACGCGCGCACCGCCCGTGACGAGCCGGCCTTCGCCGCGGCCCGCTTCGATGTAACGCAGCACGCGCTCGAGCTGGATGCCGTCGACGATCGCGCCCATCGATACCGACGGATCGAGCGGATTGCCCGGCACGTATGCGCGGGCGGCCGCGACGAGCTTCTCGATGAACGCGTCCTTGATGTCGCGATGCACGAGCAGCCGCGAGCCGGCCGTGCACATCTCGCCCATGTTGTAGAAGATCGCGCCGGCCGCCGTCTGCGCCGCGCGGTCGAGATCGGGGCAGTCGGGCAGCACGATGTTCGGCGACTTGCCGCCAAGCTCCAGCCATGCGCGCTTCAGGTTCGACTGCGCCGCGTACTGCATGATCAGCTTGCCGACCGCCGTCGAGCCCGTGAACGCGATGCAGTCGACGTCGCGATGCAGCGCGAGCAGCTTGCCCGGTTCGCCCGCGCCCGGCACGACGTTGAACACGCCAGCCGGAATGCCGGCCTCGAACGCGAGCTGCGCGACGCGGATCGCGGTCAGCGGCGATTTCTCCGACGGCTTCAGCACGACGCTGTTGCCGGCCGCGAGCGCGGGGCCGAATTTCCATGCGGCCATCAGGATCGGGAAGTTCCACGGCACGACGGCGGCCACCACGCCGACCGGCTCGCGCGTGACGAGACCGACGAGATGGTGATCGGCCGGCGCGACCTCGCCGCCGACCTTGTCGATCGCCTCGGCAAACCATTCGACGCAGTACGCGGCGCCCGGCACGTCGACCGTCGTCGTGTCGCCGATCGGCTTGCCCGCGTCGAGCGTCTCGAGCAGCGACAGTTCGTCGAGATGCGCGCGCATCAGCGCGGCCCAGCGCAGCAGCACGGCCTTGCGTTCGCGCGGGTTCAGGCCGGCCCATACGCCTGCGTCGAACGCGCGGCGTGCTGCCGCGACGGCCGCGTTCACGTCCGCTTCGCCGCAGTCGGCGACCTTCGCCAGCACGCGGCCGTCGATCGGGCTCACGCAGTCGAACGTCTTGCCGCCGTGCGCGTCGCACGACGCGCCATCGATGAATGCGCGCCCTTCGATCTCGAGCGACGCCGCCTTGTGTTGCCAGTCAGCCAAAGTCAACTTGTTCATGAGGATGCCTCAATGTTGTGGCATTCGCGATGCGGCACGCCGTGCGCGCGGCACGCGGCACGCGGCCGGCCTGCAGCGAATGCGGTGACGCGCGGTCAGAAGGTCGCCGGCGAATTGGCCGAGACGACCTCGCAGATCAGTTCCGCGCTGGGATTGCGAAAACGATGCGGCAAACGGCTTTCGAAGTAGTAGCCGTCTCCGGGGTCGAGCAGCCACGTCGCGCTGTCGACGGTCAGCTCGAGCCGGCCCGACACGACGACGCCGCCCTCGTGCCCCGCGTGCACCAGCATCTCGGGCCCCGTGTCGGCCAGCGGCTGGTAAACCTCGCGCAGGATGCACATGTTGCGATCCTTCACGTTCGCGCCGACCAGGTGAAACGCGAGCGAGTCGTTGCCGAGGTTCGGCATCTCGTCGCGACGCGACACGACCGCGCGCGATTCGACGAGCTCGAACGTGAAGAACTCCGCGAGACTCATCGGGATGCATTCGAGCAGCTTCTTCAGCGAGCCGACCGACGGGCTCACGCGGCCCTGTTCGATCAGCGAGATCGTGCCGTTGGTGACGCCCGCGCGTTTCGCGAGTTCGCGCTGCGACAGGCCATGCTTGTTGCGCACGAAACGCAGGCGCTCGGCGACTTCGGTGGACATCGATTCGGTTTCGGACACGATAAGTGCGATGACAAAGTGAAACGACGCGGTGGACTGCCGTTGAATATTCTAATCACTTTATGCCGCACATCAGCGGGGAAAACCCTGAAAGGCGTTCGAAATAATGGACACCGTGTCGATTATTCCTTTTGCGAATCTTTTGTTCGCACTGCTCGGGAAAGCCCTGATACAGGACCATTAAAAAACATTTGACGCCGTTATTGGCTCGTATATGCTGGCTCTCAGGTCAGCGTCATCAGGCTTTCACAGGCGTCGAAAAGCGTTATCGCAACGCAACAATCGACGCCCGCGAACGCAAATGATGCAGGGCCGGCGCCTTGATTATTTTAAACGCCCCGCGCGTCTAAACGGTCAGGTGTTCAATACTTTCAACAAACCAGTCGAGTGTAATCGTGAGAGTCCGTGGCCCTCTGGTGAGGTGGGATCGAGGCGATGTGCGAAGTTTGCGCAGCGCCGTTCCCGCTTCCGATGGCAGTTGCGGCTGGCATAGTCCTCGCCTGCTTCACCTGTCGATCTACACCATCCTGTCCCGTCGTTCCGTTCGGCGCCACAACGCCGTTTCCGCACGCGCATTCGTCGCCGTCGATACCGACGAAGTGGCGTCGCTGCTGCCGTAGCGCCTCTCCTTTCTTCACGTCGTTCGTTTCGTCTCGATTCGCCAACCGCATCGTCCGTGCGGTGACGGCACGCGTTCGCGCATTCGTTGCCGCGTCGCGTATCGCGATGAAACGAACGACGGCCTGACCGTCGCGCGCAGCGCGGATCGCCACGCCATCCCCGTTGCGCCCATTCACCAGCGGCCCTGCGCTCAGCGCCGGGCTGCGGGGTCGTGTCGCGCCCGCGTTTTGCCGCATTCGGCTCGGTGCACGTCACGTCCCTACGGATTACTGATGACGTCATGGAAAGGAAACCTCTCGTCGGCATCACCGCCGACCTCACCCAGATCGGCGCGCACGCGTCGCATACGGTCGGCGACAAATACGTCGCCGCGATCGTCGACGGCGCGCACGCGCTCGCGATGGTGCTGCCGGCCCTCGGCGAACGCCAGTCGACCGCCGACGTGCTCGACGCGGTGGACGGCCTGCTGTTTACCGGCAGCTACTCGAACGTCGAGCCGCATCGCTATGGCGGCGAACCGAGCGAGCCCGGCACGAAGCACGACCCCGCACGCGACGCGACGACGCTGCCGCTGCTGCGCGCGGCAATCGTCGCGGGCGTGCCGGTGCTCGCCGTGTGCCGCGGCTTCCAGGAGCTGAACGTCGTCTGCGGCGGCACGCTGCACCAGCGCGTGCACGACGTGCCCGGCTTCGCCGATCACCGCGAGGACGACGACGCGCCGATGGACACGCAATACGGCCCCGCGCACGTCGTGCGCCTGACGCCCGGCGGCAAGCTGCATGCGCTCGCCGGCGGCCGCGACGAAGTGCACGTGAACTCGCTGCACAAGCAGGGCGTCGCGCAGCTCGGCTCGGGCCTCGCCGTCGAGGCCGTCGCGCCGGACGGCCTGATCGAGGCCGTGAGCGTCGTCGACGCACCGGCGTTCGCGCTGGCCGTGCAGTGGCATCCGGAATGGCGACACGCGCAGGACCCGCTGTCGAGCGCGATCTTCCGCGCGTTCGGCGATGCGTGCCGCGCCCGCCGCGCCGCCCGCACGCGCGCCACGGCCGCCGCCGCGCTCGCCTGAGCGCGCCCACCAGACAACGAGAACAGACATGCAAGACATCGAAGACTTTCTGAAGCAGCACCGGATCACCGAGGTCGAGGCGATCATTCCCGACATGGCCGGCATCGCGCGCGGCAAGATCACGCCGCGCAACAAGTTCACGTCCGGCGAATCGATGCGGCTGCCGCAGGCCGTGATGGTGCAGACCGTCACGGGCGAATATCCGGAAGACGGTTCGCTCACCGGCGTGACCGACCCCGACATGGTGTGCGTGCCCGACACGTCGACGATCCGCCTGATTCCGTGGGCCGTCGATCCGACCGCGCAGGTGATCCACGACTGCGTGCACTTCGACGGCTCGCCGGTCGAGATCTCGCCGCGCTACGTGCTGCGCCGCGTGCTCGACCTGTACAAGGCGAAGGGCTGGAAGCCGGTCGTGGCGCCCGAGCTCGAGTTCTATCTGGTCGACATGAACAAGGACCCCGACCTGCCGCTGCGCCCGCCGGTCGGCCGCACGGGCCGTCCCGAAACGGGCCGCCAGTCGTATTCGATCGAGGCCGTCAACGAGTTCGATCCGCTGTTCGAGGACATCTACGAGTACTGCGAAGCGCAGAACCTCGACATCGACACGCTGATCCACGAAGTCGGCGCCGCGCAGATGGAGATCAACTTCATGCACGGCGACGCGCTGTCGCTGGCCGACCAGGTGTTCCTGTTCAAGCGCACGGTGCGCGAGGCCGCGCTGCGTCACAACATGTACGCGACGTTCATGGCCAAGCCGATGGAAGATGAACCGGGCTCGGCGATGCACGTGCACCAGAGCATCGTCGACGAGGAAACGGGCCAGAACCTGTTCACGTCGCCGGAGACCGGCGGCGCGACGTCGATGTTCTACAACTACCTCGCGGGATTGCAGAAGTACACGCCGGCGCTGATGCCGATCTTCGCGCCGTACATCAACTCGTATCGCCGCCTGTCGCGCTTCATGGCCGCGCCGATCAACGTGCAGTGGGGTTACGACAACCGCACGGTGGGGTTCCGCATTCCGCATTCGGGCCCGGCCGCGCGCCGCATCGAGAACCGCATCCCGGGCGTCGACTGCAACCCGTACCTCGCGCTCGCGGCAACGCTCGCGGCCGGCTATCTCGGCATGACGCAGCGCCTGGAGCCGACCGAGCCGCTGGTGAGCGACGGCTACGCGCTGCCGTACCAGTTGCCGCGCAACCTCGAGGAAGGACTGACGCTGATGGCCGCGTGCGAGCCGCTCGGCGAAATCCTCGGGCACAAGTTCCTGAAAGCGTATTTCGCGCTGAAGGAAACCGAATACGAAGCGTTCTTCCGCGTGATCAGCTCGTGGGAACGCCGCCATCTGCTGCTGCACGTTTAAGCGCGCACGACTGCATACGGAATCACGGAGGAAACATGACTTACCGCAACGAATCTGCCTGGATCCAGCCGGCCGCGCCGTCCGCCGCGGCCGCCGCGCCGCGCGCGACGCAGGCACGCACGACCGCCGAATACCGCGCGCTCGACGCCGCGCACCACATCCACCCGTTCTCCGACATGGGCGCGCTCAATCGCGCGGGCAGCCGCGTGATCGTGAAGGCCGACGGCGTCTACCTGTGGGACTCGGACGGCAACAAGGTGATCGACGGGATGGCCGGGCTGTGGTGCGTGAACGTCGGCTACGGCCGCAAGGAACTTGCCGACGCCGCGTATCGCCAGATTCAGGAGCTGCCGTTCTACAACACGTTCTTCAAGACCACGCACCCGCCGGTGATCGAACTGTCGGCGATGCTGGCCGAAGTGACGCCGGCCGGCTTCAACCACTTCTTCTATTGCAACAGCGGCTCGGAAGGCAACGACACCGTGCTGCGACTCGTTCACCAGTACTGGCGTGTGCAAGGCAAGCCGCAGAAGAAATACGTGATCTCGCGCAAGAACGGCTACCACGGCTCGACGATCGCGGGCGGCACGCTCGGCGGGATGGGCTACATGCACGAGCAGATGCCGTCGAAGGTCGAGCACATCGTACACATCGACCAGCCGTATTTCTTCGGCGAAGCGCAAGCAGGCGAGACGCCGGAAGCGTTCGGCCTCGCACGCGCACAGCAGCTCGAAGCGAAGATCCTCGAACTCGGCGCGGAGAACGTCGCGGCGTTCATCGGCGAGCCGTTCCAGGGCGCGGGCGGCGTGATCTTCCCGCCGTCGACGTACTGGCCGGAAATCCAGCGGATCTGCCGCAAGTACGACATCCTGCTCGTCGCCGACGAAGTGATCGGCGGCTTCGGGCGCACCGGCGAATGGTTCGCGCACCTGCACTTCGGCTTCGAGCCGGACCTGATCACGATGGCGAAGGGCCTCACGTCGGGCTACGTGCCGATGGGCGCGGTGGGCATTCACGAGCGCATCGCACGCCCGATCATCGACAACGGCGAATTCAATCACGGCCTCACGTACTCGGGCCATCCGGTGGCGGCGGCCGTCGCGGTCGCGAACCTGAAGCTGCTGCGCGACGAGGGCATCGTCGAGCGCGTGAAGACCGACACCGGCCCGTACTTCCAGGCGCTGATGCGCGAAACCTTCGCACGTCATCCGATCGTCGGCGAAGTGCACGGCCACGGCCTCGTCGCGAGCCTGCAGCTGGCCGAAGCGCCGGCCGAACGCCGCCGCTTCGCGAACGGCGGCGACGTCGGCACGATCTGCCGCGACTTCTGCTTCAACGGCAACCTGATCATGCGCGCGACCGGCGACCGGATGCTGCTGTCGCCGCCGCTCGTGATCTCGCGCCAGGAAATCGATGAACTCGTGTCGAAGGCGAAGAAGGCCGTCGACGCAACCGCCCAGCAACTGGGTATTTCGTAACGGCTTTGTCTAAAGGCGTGCGGCGGGCGCCGCACGCCGCCATCACCCAAGGGAACTCCACCATGCGTGCCTGCTTACTTCGCCAAGCCTGTTCCATCGCGGCCCTTGCCGCAGTGGCCGCGTTCACGTCTGTCGCCAGTCCGTCGGCCCATGCCGAGGACCTGAACGTCTACAACTGGTCCGACTACATCGCGCCGGACACGATCCCGAACTTCCAGAAGCAGACGGGCATTCACGTCAAGTACGACAACTACGACAGCGACGACACGCTCCAGGCGAAGCTGCTGGCCGGCAGTTCCGGCTACGACATCGTCGTGCCGACGTCGAACTACATGGCCAAGCAGATCCAGGCCGGCGTGTACCAGAAGCTCGACAAGTCGAAGATCCCGAACCTCGCGAACCTCGACCCGCTGCTGATGAAGATGATCTCGGACGCCGACCCGGGCAACCAGTACGGCGTGCCCTGGGCGTACGGCACGGACGGCATCGGCTACAACGCGCAGGCGGTGAAGAAGGCGCTCGGCGACAAGGCGCCCGTCGACAGCTGGGCGCTGGTGTTCGATCCGGCCAACATGGAAAAGCTGAAGAGCTGCGGCGTGTCGTTCCTCGACCAGGCCGTCGACGTGTTCGCCGCCACGCTGCAGTACATGGGCAAGGACCCGAACAGCAAGAACCCCGGCGACTACCAGGCTGCATTCGAAGTCCTGAAGAAAGTCCGCCCGTACATCACCCAGTTCAACTCGTCCGGCTACATCAACGACCTCGCGAACAACGACGTGTGCGTCGTGCTCGGCTGGTCGGGCGACGTCGGCATCGCGCACCGCCGCTCGTCGGAGGCGAAGCGTTCGTACGACATCAAGTTCTCGAATCCGAAGGAAGGCGGCCTGCTGTGGTTCGACGTGATGGTGATCCCGAAGGATGCGCCGCACCCCGAGAGCGCGCTGAAGTGGATCAACTACATTTCCGATCCGAAGGTCAACGCGGCGATCACCAACACGGTGTTCTACCCGACCGCGAACAAGGCCGCGCACCCATTCGTCACGCCGGCCGTCGCGCAGGACCCGACCGTCTACCCGCCCGAAGACGTGCTCAAGAAGATGGTGCTGATGAAGCCGATGCCGGCCGACATCCTGCGCCTCGAGAACCGTCTGTGGGCCCAGTTGAAGACGGGCCACTGATCGCCATGCATCGCGGCGGCGCAGGCATCGCGGTACGCCTGCCCGCCTGAAATTCGCGGACCTCCGTCCGCCGCGCGCCGCGCGCGCTGTTCCATCCGGCACGAGCCGTCGTCCGCGAGTCGCGTTGCGCGCCTCGTGCGGGGACGCTCGCGCCTGCAATCCGTGAAGAACGAATGGTGACTCCCATGCAATCGATACCCTCTTCCGCTGCTGCACGCCAGACCCAACCGGCCGCCGCGCCGCGTCCGCAAAACGACGCGTTCGTGCGCATCGAAAACGTCGTGAAGAAATTCGGCGACAGCACGGCCGTCGACAACGTGAACCTGACGATCGCGAAGAACGAGCTGTTCGCGCTGCTCGGCAGCTCGGGCTGCGGCAAGTCCACGCTGCTGCGCATGCTCGCCGGGCTGGAAACGGCGACCTCCGGCAAGATCTTCGTCGACGGCGAGGATCTCGCGTCGCTGCCGCCGTACCGCCGCCCGGTGAACATGATGTTCCAGTCGTACGCGCTGTTCCCGCACATGACGGTCGAATCGAACGTCGCGTTCGGCCTGAAGCAGGAAGGCACGCCGAAAAACGAGATCAGGGAGCGCGTGGCCGATGCGCTCGCGCTCGTGCAGATGAGCAAGTACGCGAAACGCAAGCCGCATCAGCTGTCCGGCGGCCAGCAGCAGCGCGTCGCGCTGGCCCGCTCGCTGGTGAAGCGCCCGAAGCTGCTGCTGCTCGACGAGCCGATGTCCGCGCTCGACAAGAAGATCCGCCAGAAGACCCAGCTCGAACTCGTGAACATCATCGAGAAGGTCGACGTGACCTGCGTGATGGTCACGCACGACCAGGAAGAGGCGATGACGATGGCGAGCCGCCTCGCGGTGATGAGCGAAGGCAAGATCGTGCAGATCGGCTCGCCCGGCGAAGTCTACGAATACCCGAACAGCCGCTTCTCGGCCGAGTTCATCGGCTCGACCAACCTGTTCGAGGGGCGCGTGGTCGAGGACGAGCCCGATCACATCTTCGTCGAAAGCGACGACCTCGAAACCCGCATGTACGTGAGCCACGGCGTGACCGGCCCGCTCGGGATGCCGGTCGGCATCTCGGTGCGCCCGGAGCGCGTGCACGTGTCGCGCGAAAAGCCGGGCTCGAAACACAACTGGGCGCGCGGCGTCGTCACCGACATCGCGTACATGGGCAGCTATTCGCTGTATCACGTGCGTCTGCCGAGCGGCAAGACGGTGGTGTCGAACCTGTCGAGCTCGCACCTGATGAACGACGGCGCACCGTCCTGGAACGACGACGTGTTCGTGTCGTGGTCGCCGGCGAGCGGCGTCGTGCTGACGCAGTGAGGACGCGACGATGAGAACCTCCGCTTCCACGCCTTCCGCGCCGGTATCGACCGGCGCGACCGCCGCGCCCCAGGCTTACAAGCGCCGCGGCCGCTTCGCCGCGCTGTCGCGCTTCCTGCCGTCGGGCCGCACCGTCGCGATCGGCGTGCCGTTCCTGTGGCTGGCCGTGTTCTTCGCGCTGCCGTTCGTGCTGGTGCTGAAGATCAGCTTCGCCGACCAGGTGATGGGCATCCCGCCGTACACGTCGCTCGTCGAGTTCAAGGACGGCGTCGTGCACTTCGCGCTGCAACTGTCGCACTACGCGTTCCTGCTGCAGGACGACCTGTACATCGCGACCTACCTCAGCTCGCTGAAGATGGCCGCCGTGTCGACGGTGCTGTGCCTGCTGATCGGTTACCCGATGGCGTACTACATCGCGCGCTCGGAGCCGAACCGTCGCAACGTGCTGATGATGGCCGTGATGCTGCCGTTCTGGACGTCGTTCCTGATCCGCGTGTACGCATGGATCGGCATCCTGAAGGACGACGGCCTGCTGAACCACACGCTGATCGCGCTCGGCATCATCCACACGCCGCTGCGGCTCTATCACAGCGACGCGGGCGTCTACATCGGGATGGTCTATTCGTACCTGCCGTTCATGGTGATGCCGCTCTATGCGCACCTCGTGAAGATGGACCTGACGCTGCTCGAAGCCGCGTACGACCTCGGCGCCAAACCGTGGGTCGCGTTCACGCGCATCACGCTGCCGCTGTCGAAGAACGGGATCATCGCCGGGAGCCTGCTGGTGTTCATCCCGGCGGTCGGCGAGTACGTGATTCCGGAACTGCTCGGCGGCGCCGACACGCTGATGATCGGCCGCGTGATGTGGGATGAATTCTTCAACAACATGGACTGGCCGATGGCGTCCGCGGTGACGGTCGCGATGGTGCTGCTGTTGCTGGTGCCGATGGCGCTGTTCCAGTACTACCAGGTCAAGGAACTGGAGGACGCGAAATGATCAAGCCGAGCAAACCGCTGTCGACGGGCGTTCTCGCCTTCGGCTTCCTGTTCCTGTACATCCCGATCATCAGCCTCGTCGTGTACTCGTTCAACGAGTCGAAGCTGGTGACGGTGTGGTCGGGCTTCTCGCTGAAGTGGTACGCGGCGCTGCTGGACGACGACGAGCTGCTGACCGCCGCATGGCTGTCGCTGAAGATCGGCCTGTTGACGGCCACCGCGTCGGTCGTGATCGGCACGTGGGCGGGCTTCGTGCTCGCGCGCTTCGGCCGCTTCAAGGGCTTCACGCTGTACACGGGGATGATCAACGCGCCGCTGGTGATTCCGGAGGTGATCCAGGGGATCTCGCTGCTGTTGCTGTTCGTCGCGCTGGAGCAGATGTTCGGCTGGCCGAAGGGGCGCGGGATGGCGACGATCTGGATCGGCCACGTGATGCTGTGCGTGTCGTACGTGGCGATCATCGTGCAGTCGCGCGTGAAGGAGATGAACAAGTCGCTCGAGGAGGCCGCGCTGGATCTCGGCGCGACGCCGCTGAAGGTGTTCTTCGTGGTGACGCTGCCGCTGATCTCGCAGGCGCTGCTGTCCGGGTGGCTGCTGTCGTTCACGCTGTCGATCGACGATCTGGTGCTGTCGGCGTTCCTGTCCGGGCCGGGCTCGACGACGCTGCCGCTGGTGGTGTTCTCGCGCGTGCGGCTGGGGCTGAACCCCGAGATGAATGCACTGGCGACGCTGTTCATCACGGCCGTGACGATCGGCGTGATCGTCGTGAACCGGATGATGATCGCGCGCGAGCGGCGCCGGATGGCCGACTTGAAGGCCGCGTTCGCGCTGGCGTGACGGCACGCTTGCGCTTCGAAGACAACAAGCACTGCAGACAAGCATGACGCGCCGCCCCAGGGGGGCGCGCGATTCGATCCCGATTTGACAGGCGCACGACTAGGAGAATCCGCAATGAAGAAGAAACTGATCTGCCTGCTGGTGGCCGGCGCGTTGCCGGGCATCGCGCTGGCCGGTTCCACCTCCGCCGAAATCAAGGCGCTGCAGGCGCAGGTCGCGGCGCTGCAGAAACAGATGAAGGCGATGCAGGCGCAGCTCGCCGCGAAGCCGGGCGGCGCAGCGGTCGCGACGTCCGGCGCGAGCGGCGGCATGGCCGGCGGCGACAACGCCGTCGCGGTCGCCGCCGATCCGGGCTCGCCGGATTACGGCCGCGCACGCGCCACGCTGACCAACGACGAGGTCAGTGAAATGAAGCAGCAGATCGCGAACCAGCAGTTGAAGGTCGACTCGCTGACGGATGCGGCCAACACGGGCCCGCTCGCCGGCCTGTCGGTCACCGGCTACATCGATCCGACCTACATCTACAACCGCGCGGCCGGCACGTCGTCGTTCCTGTTCGCGAACCACGAGAACGCGTACAACTACTTCAACAGCACGTTCGGCGACCTCTACCTCGACATCAAGAAGACCTTCGGCGTCGGCCCGATGGCGCCGTCGGCCGAAATCACGTTGATGCCGAACCGCGGCAACGGCATCACGCTGCTGCAGAACTCGCGCGGCTCGATCACCGACAACCTGCTGAACACGGCGGTCATCAACGTGCCGATCACCGCCGAGACGACGCTCGTCGCCGGTCTGATCCCGAGCTTCGGCGGCTACGAAGTGCAGCAGTCGAACCAGATGCTCACGCTCACGCACAACCTGCTGTACGATTTCTCCGATCCGGGCAGCTACGTCGGGGTCGGCGCGAACTACACGAAGGGCGCCTGGGCGTGGAAGTTCTTCCTCGGCAACGAGCAGTACCGCACGTACGGTTCGGTCACGCAGACGGGCACCAACGCGCTCGGCGACCCGATCACCACCAGCAACAAGGTGCCGACCTTCACCGCGCGCGCGGACTACACGTGGTCGAGCGCGCTCGATCTCGGCGGCTCGTTCAACATCGGCCGGCAGACGCTGTCGAGCGCGATCGATTCGGACGGCGTCGTGCATTACGGCCCGGGCGGCGCAGCGCCGAGCGGCTACGGCTCGTTCTTCTTCGGCGAACTCGATGCAACCTACACGCTCGCCGATATTCAGTACAACGCCGAAGTCGACTACGGCCGGCAGCAGCATGCGGCGTTCAACGGCGGGCTCGCGCAGTGGTACGGGCTGTCGCTGCTCGCGCACCGCAAGTTCAACGCGCCGGTGGTCGGCCGCATGGGCGTGACACTGCGCTACGACCTGCTCGCGAACTCGAAGAACGGCGGCGGCGGCGGCGGCATCGCGCTGAACGGCAACGGGATGGACCCGAGCAACGGCTTCGGCGTCGACGCGGACTGTCTCGCGCAGTCCAAGGCCGGCGGCGGCCTGGGCTTCGAGTGCAAGGGCGCGGTGCGCCAGGACGTCGCGCTCGACCTGCTGTTCTATCCGACCCAGCAGATCACCGTGAAGGTCGAATACCGGCACGACTGGGCGAACAACAAGGTGTTCCTGCGCAACGACGGGTCGTACGGCAAGTCCAACGACCTGCTCGCGACGCAGTTCATCTATTCGTTCTGATGCAGCACGCGCGGGGCGCCGTGCCGCACGCACGGCGTCCCGCGCCGTTTTCTGGCTGCGCGCGGTTCGCAGCCTTGTCGAGGGAGTCGGTTTGATGACGCAGTCTTTCACCCGCCGCGCCGATGCGCTCGCGCGCGACTCGTACTACGAAGCCACGGTCATGCGGCCCGTGGCCGACGATCCGATCCTCGAGGAAGCGATCGACGTCGACGTCTGCGTGATCGGCGCCGGCTTCGCGGGCCTGTCGACGGCGCTCGACTGCCGCGCGCGCGGGCTGTCCGTCGCCGTGATCGATGCGCACCGGCCCGGCTGGGGCGCGTCGGGCCGCAACGGCGGCCAGGCGATCACCGGCTTCGCGAAAGACGAGGTGATCGAGCAGCAGCTCGGCGCCGACGGCGCGCGCGCCGCGTGGTCGCTGTCGCTCGACGGCGTCGCGCTGATCGCCGAGCGCATCGCGCGCTACGGGATCGACTGCGACTTCACGCGCGGCTACCTGACGGTCGCGACGAAGCCGCGCCGCATCGACGACCTGCGCGCGTGGATGCACGCCGCGACGTCGCGCTGGGGCCATCCGTCGCTCGCCTGGCTCGATACCGGCGAGATCCACGCGCGCATCGCATCGACGCGCTATCTGGCCGGCGTGCACGATCCGCTGTCGGGCCATCTGCATCCGCTCAAGTATTGCCTCGGCCTCGCCGATGCCGCGCGCCGCGAAGGCGTCGCGCTGTACGCACACACACCCGCGCTCGACGTCGTGCGCGGTGCGCGGCCCGTCGTGCGCACGCCGTCGGGCGAGGTGCGCTGCCGCTTCGTCGTGTCGTGCTGCAACGCGGGCCCCGGCGGCGTGCTGCCGGCCGCGACCGCCGCGCGCATCGCGCCGATCGCGTCGTACATCATCGCGACCGAGCCGCTCGGCCGCGCGCGCGCCGACGCGCTGATCGCCCGACGCGAAGCCGTGTGCGACAACAACTTCTTCCTCGACTACTTCCGGCTGTCGGCCGATCACCGGATGCTGTTCGGCGGCCGCGCGAATTCGGCCGGCGCGTCGCCCGCCGCGCTCGCCGAAGCGATCCGGCAGCGCATGGTCGGCGTGTTCCCGCAGCTCGGCGACGTGCGCGTCGACCATGCATGGGGCGGCTTCGTCGACGTCACGCGCAACCGCGCGCCGGACTTCGGCGCGATCGATCCGAATTTCTTCTACGTCCAGGGCTTCAGCGGGCACGGCGTCGCGCTCACCGGGATCGCCGGACGCGCGATTGCCGGCGCGCTCGCGGGCGACACGCGCGCGTTCGACCTGTTCGCCCGCTTGCGTCACCGGCGCTTTCCCGGCGGCGACGCATGGCGGCAACCGGCGCTCGAGCTCGGGATGCTGTACCACCGCGTGCGCGAGCTGTTCTGAGCCCTTTCACTCCGCTTTCCTCATCATGCAGACATTCGCCAACCAGCCGCACGTCGCGTCGTACTACGCGGCGACCGCCAACGATACGACCCGCCACGCGCCGCTCGCCGGCACGACCGATGCCGACGTGTGCGTGATCGGCGCGGGCCTCACGGGCCTGTCCGCCGCGCTCAACCTCGCCGAGCGCGGCCATTCGGTGACCGTGCTCGAGGCGTCGCGGGTCGGATGGGCGGCGAGCGGCCGCAACGGCGGCCAGTTGATCGGCGGCTTCGCGTGCGGCATCGACACGTTCGCGCAGTTCATGCCGGAAGGCGACGTGAAGCGCATCTGGGACATGGGGCTCGAAACGCTGTCGCTCGTGAAGTCGCGCATCGCGCGACACGACATCGACTGCGCGCTGGTGCCCGGCTACCTGACCGCGGCGAACACCGAACGCGACGCCGATGCGCTGAAACGCTGGCGCGACGAAGCCGCGAAGCGTTTCGGCTACGACCGCTTCCACTTCGTCGAAGCGGACGAACTCGGCGACTACGTGCAGTCGGCCCGCTATTGCGGCGGCCTGTACGACCCCGACAGCGGCCATCTCCACCCGCTCAACTACACGCTCGGCCTCGCGCGGGCGGCCACCGACGCGGGTGTGCGCATCCACGAGGACAGCTGCGTGACGCGCGTGCGCGACGTGTCCGGCGGCCACGTCGTCGAGACGACCGGCGGCAACGTGCGCGCGCGCTTCGTCGTGCTCGCGTGCAACACCTACGTCGGCACGCTCGCGCCGGCGCTGTCGAAGAAGATCATGCCGGTCGGCACCTACGTGATCGCGACCGAGCCCCTCGGCGAAGCACGCGCCGCCGCGCTGATGCCCGCGCGCGCGGCGATCTGCGACAGCCGCTTCGTGCTCGACTATTTCCGGCCGGCGCCCGACACGCGGCTCGTGTGGGGCGGCAAGGTCAGCTATTCGACGCGCGAGCCGCGCGACCTCGCCGCGGCGATGCGCGCCGACATGCTGAAGACGTTCCCGCAGCTCGCGGACGTGAAGGTCGACTATGCGTGGGGCGGTTTCGTCGACATCACGATGAATCGCGCGCCGCATTTCGGCCGCCTCGCGCCGACGACATATTTCGCGCAGGGGTTCTCGGGGCACGGCGTGAACACGACCGCGCTCGCGGGCAAGCTGATCGCCGAGGCGATCGACGGCCAGGCGAGCCGCTTCGACCTGTTCGACAAGATCCGGCATCGCGACTTCCCCGGCGGCGAGGCGCTGCGCACGCCGGCGCTGGTGCTCGCGATGAGCTGGTATCGGCTGCTCGACGCGTTCGGCGTGCATTGAGCGGCGTACGCGAGCGAAAAAACGGCCGCGCTGAAAACGCGGCCGCTCGCTTCCCGCCGGCGCCGAAGCGTGTCGTTCCCGCTAGTCGCCCGCCTTCTGCCGCATCGTCACGAATTCCTCGGCCGCGGTCGGATGAATGCCGATCGTGTCGTCGAACTGCGCCTTCGTCGCGCCCGCGCGAATCGCGATCGCGATGCCCTGGATGATCTCGCCCGCGTCGCGCCCAACCATGTGCGCGCCGATCACGCGCTGGCTGTCGCGCGCGACGACGAGCTTCATCAGCGTGCGCTCGTCGCGGCCCGACAGCGTGTGGCGCAGCGCCTTGAACGACGTGCGGTAGATGTCGACGTCGCCGAGCGTACGACGCGCATCGGCCTCCGTCAGGCCGACCGTCGCGACCTCCGGCTGGCTGAACACGGCCGATGGTACGTACGCGTGATCGACCGCCACACGCGATCCGCCGAACAGCGTGCGCGCGAGCAGCGCGCCGTCGCGCGTCGCGACCGGCGTGAGCTGCGGCCGCGACGTGACGTCGCCGAGCGCGTGGATCGACGGCACCGACGTCGCCGAATACGCATCGACGGCAATCGCGCCGCGCGCGTCGAGCAGGATGCCCGCCTGCTCGAGCCCGATCCCGTCGACGTTCGGCACGCGGCCGGTCGCATAGAGCACCTGATCGTACGGCCCGTGCCGCGCGTCGCCGACGTGTACGAACAGCGTGCCGTCGTCCGCGCGCTCGATCGATTCGATCACCGCGCGCGGATGAATCGTGACGCCCTGCTTCGTCATCTCGTCGGTCAGGAACTGACGCACGTCGTCGTCGAAGCCGCGCAGGATTTTTTCGCCGCGATAGAACACGTCGACGTGGCTGCCGAAGCCGTTGAAGATGCCCGCGAACTCGACCGCGATATAGCCGCCGCCGACCACCGCGATACGTTTGGGCAGCGTCGCGAGCGACAGCGCCTCGCGCGACGTGATCGCATGTTCGATGCCGGGCCGCGGCGGCAGCGACGGCCGCGAGCCGGTCGCGATCGCGATGTGGCGCGCGCGGATCGTGCGCTCGCCGATCGCGACGGTATGCGCATCGACGAGCGTCGCGCGGCCGGCGTGCATGTCGACGCCCGATTGCCGCAGCAGGCTGATGTAGATGTCGCTCAGCCGGTTGATCTCGCGATCCTTCGCGGCGATCAGCGCGGGCCAGTCGAGCGTGCCGGCGCCGAAGGTCCAGCCGAAGCCCTTCGCGTCGTCGACTTCGTGCGGGTAGTGCGACGCGTAGACGAGCAGTTTCTTCGGGATGCAGCCGCGCAGCACGCAGGTGCCGCCGATCTGCTCTTCTTCCGCTATGCCGACGCGTGCGCCGTATGACGCGGACATGCGCGCGAGCCTCACGCCGCCCGAGCCGGCGCCGATGACGAACAGGTCGTAGTCGAAATCCATCGCATTCCCTCATCGCAGTTCGGATGGGGGCACGATAGCAAGATTCGGGGATTCGTGCGGCGCACGGTGCGTGCCGCGCGCCCAATAAAAAACGGCGAGAGACGAGGCCTCTCGCCGGTCAAACCGGCTGGCGGTTGTGCCATGCGTCACCGATCGACCGCATGCCCGACCTGCCGATTGCGCGGCACCGGTCGGCCCGGACGCGCGAAGGGCGCGCCCGGGCCGGACCGGCCGCCATGCTCATGCCTGCGACGTGTCGCTGCCGTCCGTCGCCTGCGTATCGTCTGCCTGCTGCGGCTGCTCTTCCTTCTTCTCGAGCAGGCCTTCGATCGCCTCCGCGCCCTTGAAACCGGCGACGGCCGCGGCCGCCTTGGTCAGCAGGCCCGCATCCGGATCCAGCTTTTCCGCGCCTTCGACGGCGGCGACTGCGCCGGCGATCTCACCCACGACGTTCAGGATACCCATCGTCATCCCCTTTCAAGAAAATCGTGAGCGCATCGTCCCACGAAAGAAACCGGCGGACCGCGTTTGTCATCGCCGGATACACAAGTTACGCACCAAGCCGGCCGCGCTCGCCGAGCGCCACCGGAACGACACACGCGCACGCCGGACGGCATGCCACGCGCGATGCACGCAGCGTAGCGGAAAGCCCGCGCGCGGACTGTAAAAGTATGTTGTGGATTGCCGACGGATCGCTTACGGCGCGGGACTTCCGCAATGGAGCGGCTGCCGAATAGTCGTGTGCGCGTATGAAGCTCGCGTGACGAAAAAAAAGAGGCCCCTCGCGGAGCCTCTTCGATGCGCGCCGGACGACGCCGGCGCATGCGTTCCGACGTTCGTCAGAAGATATTGCGCAGGCCGATCGCGATGCCCGTCTGGTTGCTGCGGCCCGGCAGCTCGACGTTCGCCGCGCCGTTCGTCTTGTTGAAGTCGACGGTGCCGTAGATTTCGGTGCGCTTGCTCAATGCGTACTCGGCGATGCCGACGACCGCGTAGCGGTTGCCGCTCGCGAGCGTGCCGTTGGTGGTCATCGCATTGCGCATGTGGTCGTAGTAGAACGCGCCCGTCAGCGTCAGCGGCGCGCTGACCTGCCAGCTCACGCCCGCGAACGGACCGTCGTCGATGCGGCCGGTGCCCTTCGCGACCGGAATCGACTGCTGCGCGAGCAGGCTGTCGACGAAGCCCGTGTCGTCCTTCGAGCGCAGGTAGCCCGCGTAGATCTTCGCCTTGCTGAACGCGTACACGACGTTCGCGTGGTAGATCGTCTGCTTGCGCGCCGAGTTGTCGCTGTTCTGCTGCGCGCCGGCCGCAATGCTGAGCGGGCCCATCACGTACGACAGCGACACGCCCCACGCATTGCCCTTGCCGAGCGAGCCCGGAATCTGGCCCGAGAAACCGCCGGCGCCGGTCGATTCGTAGTTGGTGCCGGTCGAGTACATCGCCTTCGCCGTCAGGCCCTCGAACTTGCCCGTGTACTTGATCTGGTTGTCCGCATACAGGCCGCCGCCGAGTGCGACCGGCAGCCATGCGTTTTCGAGGTAGTTGCCGACGGTCAGCGGATCGTAGGTGTCCGACAGCAGGTCGAACAGCGGCGTCTTCTGGCGGCCGAGGGTGACCGTGCCGTACGGGCTCTGCAGGCCGACGTACGCCGCGCGGTTGAACAGGCGGCCGCTGTCGGCGAATGCGCCGTTCTGCAGGTTCACGCCGCTCTCGAGGTTGAACACGGCCTTCAGGCCGCCGCCGAGATCTTCCGTGCCGTAGATGCCGAAGCGGCTGTTCGTGATCGCGCCGTTGGTCATCGACAGCAGGCCGTCGTTCTTCGCGTTGGCGTTGGTCAGGTAACGAATGCTGGCATCGGCGACGCCCCACAGCGTGACCGAGCTTTGTGCTGCTGCGTACTGGCTGGCGAAGGCCAGCGCCGCGCCCCCTGCGATGACTGCGAGTCGGGTGGTCTGCTTCATGAGCTTTCCTTTTTTAGGTGTCTCCGTTCATGGCCGGCCGCGTGCGCAGCCGGGTGGCGATCGCCCACGCTCATGGCGCGCGCGATGTGGGGTGAATCATAGGATGAGTACGGACGCTGAAAGAAATTGAAATACGCGGCAATCGCGCGATTGTCGTCCGGGAACAACGGTTCGCGCGGCGGGCTTGTGGTGTGCGGCGGCGCGGCGGTGTCTGGACGGTGCGCGGACTGCGCCGGCGCGGCGCGGCAAGGTTCGACGATGGTGCGGCGCGGTCACGCGGATCGTGGCGAAGCGGTCGGCGCGGCGGGTTGCGGGTTGCGGGTTGCGGGTTGCGGGTTGCGGGTTGCGGGTTGCGGGTTGCGGGTTGCGGGTTGCGGGTTGCCGCTTGCCATCAGGCCGTCTGCGCCGCCCCATCGCTGCTGTCGCCCGCGTCGCCGTTACCGCCCGCGTCGCCCGCACCGCCGTTCCCCGCGCGACGCCACGCGCGTCGCACGATTTCCGCGAATGCGCCGACGAGCAGCAGCACGGCGCCCCACAGCGCGATGTCCGGCACGAGTCGCGTCACGAGGCCGCCGACCACCGCGCCGCCCAGGAAACAGAAGCTGATCGTCGCGAGCAGCGCCGAGTCGTGCAATGCACCGGCGTCGTAGCGCGGAATCAGCCCGACGAACAGCTTCTGCGCGGCACGCCGCAGGTTGCCGGTCGTCATCACCGACGTGTACGACAGTTCCTCGAGATGGGTGAACGACAACGTCTGCAGCGTCGCGACGAACGAGATGCCCGGAATCAGCCATGCGCTCGACGCGCCGACGAGGCCGCTCGCGGCGATGCCGAGAAACGCGATTTCGACGATCAGGCTCACGAACGCCGTATGCCGCATCCAGCCGCGCTGCGCGGCGAGGCCGAGCAGGTGCGCGACGAACACCGCGAGCACGAAACCGCCGAGCGGCGGCACGTGATGCAGCGCGGCGGCCCATGCGCCGTCCGACAGGTTGATGCCGAGCAGCGCGACGTTGCCGGTCATCGTGTTCGCGAACACGTGGCCGTGGCCGACGTACGTGTACGCGTCGAGATAGCCGCCGGACAGCGTCAGCAATGCGGCGACAGTGAGATTGCGGCTGGCGCCGTCGAGATCCATCGATCCTCCGTGGTGCGCGCGCCCGGCCGCGCGCGGCGGGCGGTGCGAATGTCGGTCGTGCCGGCAGGCGCGGCGCCGGCACTGCGCGGCCCGGCTTCGCCGCCTGCCGCGCGCCAATATAATGTTCGCCGTCGGGATAGGGGCAAGTGCCGCGCATCGCGGCCGGGCGGAACGTGCCGACCGCGCGGGTTTCACCGCCGCAAGACCGGCCGAGTATACCGGGCCGCCCGGCGCGTGCCGCGGCCATGCGCGCCGCCCCGCCTCTGTTCACCGGGCCTTCGAATGACACTCGCGAAGTTCTTCCTGCGCTACACGGTCATCCCGTTCGCGGCGCTCGTGCTGGTGGCCGTCTGGGCGTTCAATCGCGAAGCGGGCGAGATCGATGCGCGCCAGTATGCGGCGCTGGTGGCCGCGTATCCGTCGTTCACGCCGAAGCTGAAGCACGAGGTGGCCGACGCGTTGCGCGGCGGCAGGCTCGCGAAGGCCGACTACGGCACGATCATGCGCGACGCGCTCGACGCGGGGTTCGTGGTCGACTGGCCGGCCCCGACGGACGACGTCGACAGCGAGCGCGGCCGGCTGCTCGGCCTCGTGAACGGCGCTCTGCCGGCATCGCAATAACCTGCAACCGCCGCCGAGGACAACGGCCGACGGCACGACGGGCCGTTCATTGCCCGATGCCCGTCAGCCCGATCAGCGCGCCGCCGGCGAGCAGCCACAGCGGATGGATACGCGTGCGCCACGCCAGCACCGCGCACGCGGCGGTGATGCCCCACTGGATCGCCGTACGGTTCGACGCCTCGGAAATCAGCACCGCGCTCGCGGCGACGAGCCCGGCCGTCACCGGCATCATTCCCTGCTGCACGTAGCGGCGCCACGGCCGGTCGCGAAAGCGCTCCCAGGCATGCAACGCGAGCACCGTGACGATCGACGAAGGCCCGAACTTCGCGAGCGACGCGACCAGCAGCCCGGCCCAGCCGGCCACGTGCCAGCCGACCAGCGACACGATCATCATGTTCGGCCCGGGCGCCGCCTGGGCCAGCGCGAACAGCGCGGTGAACTCGTGCGCGCTCATCCAGTGATGCACGTCGACGACCTGCCGCTGCATCTCCGGCAGGATCGTGTTGCCGCCGCCGAACGCGAGCAGCGACAGCTGGCTGAAGATCGTCGCGATGGCGATCAGCGTGTCGCTCATGGCTGGCCGTCCTGTCGCGAGTGGGGCGAGTCGGGCGAATCGTGCGTGCCGTGCGCGGCGACCCGCACCGGCCGCGGCGCGCCGGCCTCGCGGCGGCGAGACGCGAGCCAGATGCTGATCGGCGTGAGCACGAGCATCGTGGTCAACAGCGGCATGCGCAGCACCGCGATCGCGACGAACGCGAGCACCGCGATCGCCGCCGCCGCGCGCGGCGCCCGAAGCAGCGGCTTCGCGACCTTCACGGCCATCGCGACGAGCAGCCCGGCCGCCGCCGCGGCGAGCCCGGCGAACAAGTGCTGCACGCGCGGATCGTTCTGCGTCTTCGCGTACAGCACGCCGAGCGCGACGACGACGAGCGTTGGGCCGGCGATCAGCCCGAGAATGCCGGCGAACGCGCCGGCGACGCCGCGAAAGCGCATGCCGACGGCGACCGACAGGTTGATCACGTTGCCGCCCGGCAGGAACTGGCACAGGCCGAGCAGATCGGTGAATTCGTCGGCGGAGAGCCACTTGCGCTCGTCGACGATCGTGCGCCGCGCGAACGGCAACGCGCCGCCGAACGACATCAGGCCCAGCGACAGGAAACCGGTGAACAGCTCGGCGAGGCCGACGCTGCGGGGGGACGCGGCCGGCGGCGGCGCGGCAGGCGGCGGGGAGGCCGACGGAAAGGCGGATTGCATGGGGCTCCTCATCAAACGGTGAATCGAGGTTACCGCCGTTCGGGATGCCGGCAAAACGATTTTATCGGCGCGCCCTTGTGATCTAGAATCACAAGCATGGCACGCGATCTCCCGCCCTTTTCCGCGCTTCGGGCCTTTGAAGCCGCGGCACGACATGAAAGCTTCAGCGCCGCCGGCGACGAGCTGCATGTGACTCACGGTGCCATCAGCCGGCAGATCGCCGGGTTCGAGGCGTGGCTCGGCAAGCCGGTGTTCCACCGCTACGGCAAGCGCGTGAAGCTCACCGACGAGGGCCGCCGCTACCTGGACACCGTGCGCGCGGCGTTCGACAGCATCGCGCACGCCACCGAGCAGTTGCGCAACACCGGCGCGGCGCGCGTGCTGCGCATCAACGCACTGCCGACCTTCGCGATGAAATGGCTGCTGCCGCGCCTGTCGCGGTTCCAGCGCGACGTGCCGAACGTCGAGCTGAAGCTGTCGACGTCGAACGCGCCGCTCGACACGCTGAACGGCTTCGACGTCGCGATCCGCCGCGGCCCCGGCCACTGGCCGAACTGCACGAGCGGCCACTTCCTCGACGAAAGCGTGATTCCGGTGTGCAGCCCGGCGCTGCTCAAGCGCGCGCCGATCACGCGCGCGGACGATCTCGCGCGGCACGTGCTGCTGCATTCGGATACGCGGCCGGAAGGCTGGCGCGACTGGTTCGCGGCGGCCGGCATGACGATGAAGGGGCGCAAGCGGCAGTCGTTCGACCACTTCTACCTGGCGCTGCAGGCGGCCGTCGACGGGCTCGGCGTCGCGCTCGGCCCGCTGCCGCTGATCGACGACGAGCTCGCGAGCGGGCGCCTGGTGATGCCGCTCGACGGGCCGCGCATCGCGACGCGCAGCTACTGGTGGATCGCGCCGGGCGCGCCGGCCGACGATCCGCTCGTCGCGCAGTTCTGTGCGTGGTTGCAGGGGCAGTCGAATACTGGCGCATGAAGGCACATGAAGGCGCGCCCGCAGGCGGCATTGCACCGCCCGCTCCCTGTCACACCACCGGCCCCGGTTCCTTTTCCTTGCGCAGGATCGCGTACAGGATGATCGCGCCGAACGTCGCGGTGCCGATCCCGCCGAGCCCGAAGCCGCCGATCTTCAGCGAGAAGTCGCCGGCGCCGAGCACCAGCGTGACGGCCGCGACGATCAGGTTGCGGTTGTCGGAGAAGTCGACCTTGTTGACGACCCAGATCCGCGCGCCCGTCACCGCGATCAGCCCGAACACGACGATCGACACGCCGCCGAGCACGGGGCCCGGGATCGTCTGGATCACCGCGCCGAACTTCGGCGAGAAGCCGAGCCCGATCGCGATCAGCGCGGCAACCGCGAACACCAGCGTCGAATAGATCCGCGTGACGGCCATCACGCCGATGTTCTCCGCGTAGGTGGTCACGCCCGTGCCGCCGACGCTGCCCGACACGATCGTCGCGAGCCCGTCGCCGATGAACGCGCGGCCGACGTAGCGGTCGAGGTTGGTGCCCGTCATCGCGCTGACGGCCTTGATGTGGCCGAGGTTCTCCGCGACGAGGATCACCGCGATCGGCGCGAGCATCAGCATCGCGTGCGGATCGAACACCGGCGCGCGGAAGGCCGGCACGCCGAACCACGCGGCCTGCGCGACGATCGCGAAATCGATCGGCTTGCCGAGGCCCATCCCGTTGGTCGCGATCGCGTAGATCACGTACGCGATCACGAGCCCGACGAGGATCAAGAGGCGCTGCATCATCCCGCGCGCGAACACCGCGACGCCGCCGACGCACAGCACCGTGACGAGCGCCATCACCGATTCGAAGGTCGAGCCCGACACGCCCTTGACCGCGATCGGCGCGAGGTTCAGCCCGATCACCGCGACCACCGCGCCGGTGACGACGGGCGGCATCAGCGTCTCGATCCAGCGCGTGCCGATCGCCTGCACCAGCGCGCCGAGCGCGACGTACACGACGCCGCACGCGACGATCCCGCCGAGCGCGACCGGAATGTTCGGGTTCGGGCCGCTGCCGCCGTAGCCGGTCACCGCGATCACGAGACCGATGAACGCGAAGCTCGAGCCGAGATAGCTCGGCACGCGCCCGCCGACCAGCACGAAAAACAGCAGCGTGCCGATCCCCGACATGAAGATGCACAGGTTCGGGTCGAAGCCCATCAGCAGCGGCGCGAGCACGGTCGAACCGAACATCGCGACGACGTGCTGCACGCCCATCGCAATCATCTGCGGCCACGCGAGGCGCTCGTCGGGACCGACCACGCGCGAGGCCGCGCCGGTCGGTTGGACCCGCCAGCGCGGGAAATAGGAATCGGACATGGGGAAAGCGCTCCTGTCGGTCGTCGGTCGCCGGCTGCGAAGGATGCGCCGGTCTGGAATCTGGCGCGAGTTTACGGAGCGGAAATGGGGCTGGCAAGCGAACCGGTGGGCGGGGCCGGCCAAACGAGCACGCGGCCGGCCGCGTGAGAGAACCGGTGCGCGACCGCGCGGCCCGGTGAAATGCCCGTCCGCGCACGGCGCGCGGGCGGCTGCCGGCGCCGGCGGCGAAGTCAGCGTGCGCTCACATCGTAGCCGGCGCGTCGTACATCACGGATTGATGTACTGGAACAGCGACAGGTTCTGCAACTGCGCGTAAGCCTTCTGCGAGCCCGTCAGCGCGTTCTGCATCTGCAGGAACTGGCTGATCGTCGAGACCATGTTGGTGCTCGTCAGGTCGGCCAGGTTGCTGCTGACCTGCAGCGTGTTGGTCTGGTTCACGGTCTGCATCGCCTTGATTTCCTGCTCGCGGCCGCCGACCGACGCCTGCACGGTGAGGACGTTCGTCATCATGTTGTTCAGCTTCGTCGTGCCGGTGGTCATCGCGTTCGCGAGCGCGGTCGCGGCGGTCGTGTTGCTGCTGATCGGCACCTTCAGCGCGGCGATCATCGTGTCGAGCGCCGCGAACACGTCGGTGCCGGCCTGCGGCGCCGGCGTGACCGTGAACGTGTCGCCCGGCGCCGGCTTGCCCGACACGGGCACCGACAGGCCGTTGCCGAGCGCGATCCCGGCGCCGTCCGAATACGCCTGCGCGGCGGTCGTGGTCGGCGGCACGACGGTGTTGTCGGTCACCGTGTAGGTCGGCGCGGCAGCCGTGCCACCGAACGCGATCGTGAACTGGTGCGCGTTGGTCGCGGCCGACGGGCTCGTGATCGTCACGCCGCCGATCGTGCCCGTGCCGGTGTTGCCCGTGCCGGCGAGCGGCACCGGCTGGCTGCCGAGCATCGGCACCGACAGGAACACGTTCGCGCCGTTGTCGCCCTGCGCGATCGCGCGCGTGTCGGCGATCTGCACCTCGCGCGAACCGGTGTCGCCGCTGTAGGTCACGCCGCCGCCCGGCGCGTTCGAGAACGGCGCCGTGGCCGACTGGAAGCCCGCGAACAGGTAATTGCCCGAGCCGTCCGTCGAATTCGCGAGCGTCAGCAACTGGTCGCGATAGCCCTGCAGCTGCGTCGACAGTGCCGAGCGGTCGCTGTCCGACAACGAGCCGTCGCCGGCCTGGATCACGACCGTGTGAATGCTGTTGAGCAGGTTGTTGACACTGATGAGCGTCTGGTCTTCCTTCTGCAGCGACGACAGCGCGGCGTTCTGGTTCGACGCGTACTGCGACAGCGTCGCCGACGTCATCGACAGCTGCACGGCCTGCGCCGCGCCGAGCGGGTTGTCGGCCGGCGTCGCGAGGCTCACGCCGCTCGAGATCTGCTGGTACAGCTGCGAGAGCTGCGCCTGCTGGTCGCTCATCTGGGCGACGTTCATCTGGTAGAACTGCGCAGTGGAAATCCGCATCGCTTACCCCGAAATCAGTTGAACAGGCCGAGCACGGTCTGGAACAGCGTCGACGCGGTCTGGATCACCTTCGCGTTCGCCTGGTAGAACTGCTGGTACTGCATCAGGTTGGCCGCTTCCTCGTTCTGGTTCACGCCCGACACCGACTGCTGCGCCTGCGTGATCTGGCCGACCAGCGCGGTCTGCGCGGCGCTCGACGACTTCAGTTGGCTCGCCGTGTTGCCGATGCCGTTCACGTAGTTCGCGTACGCGCCCGTCAGCGTCGTCGAGCCGTTGCCGAACGCCGTCGAGTTGACGAGCTTCGACAGCGCGAGCGCGTTGCTGCCGTCGTTCGTGCCGCCCGTGTTCGGCGCGACCTTGAACGTGTCGCCCACCGCCGGCGTGCCCGACACCGTGACCGTGACGCCCGCCGTCAGCGTGATCGCCGAGCCGGACTGGTACGGCTGCGCGGCGCTGGTCGTCGGCGGCACGGCCGTGTTGTCGGTGACCGTGTAGGTCGGCGCGGCCGTGGTGCCGCCCATCGTGATCGTGTAGTTGTGCGCGTTGGCCGCGGCCGTCGCGCTCGTGACCGATAGCCCGCCGATCGTGCCGCTGCCGGTGTTGGTCGTGGTGGCCGACGGCACGTACGGCGCGGCCGCCGCGATCGCGGAGCCGTTCGACGTCGCGAGGCCGAAGCCGTTCAGCGCGCCGCGCGTCGGCTGCACGGTGAACTTGTCGCCGGCGCTCATCGAGCCGGACGAGAACGAGAAGTTCAGCCCGCCGATCGACGCCGGCATCGACGTCGACGTGCCGACCACCGTGCCGCTCGCGCGGTCGGTCAGCGTGTAGTTCGTGCCGTCGTACGCGAGCGTGTAGTCGCTCGTGGTCGGCTGCGCCGCGTTCGCGAACGACACGGACAGCGCCGCGTTGCCGGTATTGCCCTGGTTCGCGTAGGTGATCGGCGCGCCGGTCGAAAACAGGTTGCCGCCCACCTTGCCCGACAGGTCGATGCCGAGCGCGTTCTGCGCGTTGACCTGCGCGGCGAAGCTGGTCGCGATCGCGCCGAGCTGCGCTTCGGCCGGGTCGAGCGTCTGGCTGCGGAACGCGAGCAGGCCGCCCAACGTGCCGCCCGACAGCGACGCGTCGGACAGGAACTGGTTCGGCCCCTGCGGGGTCGCGCCGGCGATGCCCTGCGACACGACGGTCAGCTCGCTCGGATCGGACGGCGACGTGACGGTCGCGAGCTGGTAGCTCTTGTCCGCGACGACGAGCGGCGTGCCGCCCGACATGAACACGCTGTAGCCGTCGCTGTTGCGCACGACCTGCACGCCCGCGAGATTCGACAGGTTCGACACCGCGAGGTCGCGCTGGTCCATCAGCTGGTTCGGCGGCTGGCCCTGGCTGCTCGCCGACGCGATCTGCTGGTTCAGTTGCGCGATCTGCGCGGTGTACGCGTTGATCTGCGTGACGGTGCTGGTGAGCTGCGTGTTCACGCTCTGGCGCAGCGCGTCGTACTGCTGGCCGGCCGCCGTGATCTGGTTCGCGAGCGTCTGCGCATTGCTCATCGCGGTCTGGCGCACCGACGAATCGGACGCGCTGTTCGCGACGTTCTGCATCCCGGTGAAGTAGCTCGTGATCGCGGTCGAGATGCCGGCCGTCGGGCTGCCGATGTAGTTGTTCAACTGCGTGACGAGCGAGTACCACGTCGACAGCGCGCCGCCCTGCGTCTGCGCGCCGTTCAGCTGGTCGCTCAGGTACTGGCTGTACTGCCGCTGCACGGTGACGGTGTTCACGCCCTGCGGCATGTAGCCGCTGCTGGTGTACTGCCCGCTTGCCTCGGCATAGACGGGGCGTTCGACCGAATAGCCCGGCGTCCCGGCGTTGCTGATGTTCTGGCCGGTCGTCGTGAGGCCCCAGAGCGCGGCATTCAGGCCGCTGACGCCGAGGTTCATGAGTGTGTTGGACATGCGCGATCCTGATGAGCCGGCCGCACTGCGGCCGCCGGGTTGCGTGACTCCCGGTATAACGGCCGCGGATCGAAAAAATTGAGGAAAAAATGCACGCGCGGCGCACGGGCGTGCGTCGCCGTTCGAAGCGGCCGGCGCAGGGTGCCGGCGGGGCTGCGCGGGCGGCCCGCGCGGGGCCGGCCGACGGCTGCGCGTCAGGCCCGCGCGAGCGAGCGGCGCTTCATTTCGAGCTGCGTGATCAGCCGCTGCAGCGTGTTCTCCGCGCTGCCCGGCAGCGACATGTAGCGAAAGCCGAGCTGGTAGCGGCGCGACCCGTTCGGCATCTGCGTCGAACGCTGCGACACCAGTTGCAGGTCGAGCGACAGCTTGCCGTGGCCGGTCAGCTCGAGCTCGACGTCCGGCAGCAGCGTGCCGACCTCGAGCGCCTCGACGCGCTCGTCGGCCGTGCGCAGCCCCACGCCGCCGAGCGACAGGTTGTGCACCTCGAACAGGAAGCTCTCGCCGTCCGGCAGCTTGCCGCGGCACAGGAACGGATCGACGATCGGCGCATCCACGCGGAAATATTCGCGGCGCTGGATGCAGACCAGCACGTCGGGGAAATCGGCGACGAACGCGGGCAGCCCCTCGTAGCGCGTCTCGCGCGGCGTGCCCGTGGTGAATTCGACCCGTACGCCCTCCGGCGAGGCCGCGAACGTGCAGTGCGACGCGCCGAGGATGCCGGCGTTCTGCTCGGACAGCGCGCCCCAGTCGAACGTGAACGTCCGCGCGCCGACGTCGACCTCGAGCAGACGCGTGACGAGCTGGCCGCCCGGGTACTGGACGGTCAGGAAATCGCCGCGATTCACCAGGTTGCGCAACTGCACGCCGATTTCCAGCGGATTGCGGCGGGCATAGTCGGGCCCGGAGTGGCCTGCATCCAGGCTGGGGTCCGTCGACGTTTCGATATTCATGGCTAGCCGGTCTTTCTTGTCATGGGCGCCCGGGGCAACCGGTGCGCAATAAAACCGGGCCAGAACGGGGCCCCGGTCGCAGGTCTCTCACACTTAGCGGCAGTGCTGACCGAAAGTTTAGATCGAAACGGCGATTTATTTCGCGCAAACGTTGAAACCGCGCGCGGCGGGCTGCCGGGCGCGGTCCGAAAGGGGGACGAACCGACGACGGGCGGGCCCGTCAGCCGATCTGCTGCATGATCGAGATCAGCTTCTTCGCGTAATTCGGGTCGGTGGCGTAGCCGGCCTTCTGCATCCCGTGCGCGAAGCCCTCGACGCTGCGGCTCGCGCTCAGCACGCCCGCGTAGCGCGGGTTGTTCTTCAGCAGGTTCGCGTAATCGGTCATCGCGTGCTCGTACGAGTCGTACGCGCGGAACTTCGCGACCACGCGGCGCGGCGCGCCGTTCACGTATTCGGTGGTCAGCGCCGACACGGTGCGGCCGGTCCAGCTCTTGTTCGCCTTGATGCCGAACACGTTGTAGCTGGTCGAGCCGTCCGCCGCGCGGATCTCGCGCTTGCCCCAGCCCGATTCGAGCGCGGCCTGGCCGACGATGAAACGCGCCGGGATGCCGGTCGTCGCGCTGGCCGCCTGCGCGGGAGCCGCGAGCCGGTCGACGAACGCGTCCGCGTCCTGCACGCCGCTCGCGCCCTTGACCGGCGGCGTCAGCGCGCTGCCGGCCGAGTAGCCGCGCGCGCCGGCGAGCCCGCCGTTGTTCGCCGCGTTCGCATAGGCCTTCGCCATCGCGTTCATCGCGGCGAGGCTGCCTTCGTTGCCGGCCGTGCCGAGGCCGCCGGCGCCCATGCCGCCCATGCCTGCGGCACCGACGTCGGCCGCCGTGTCGCTGCCCGCGCCGACGCCCGCATTGCGCAGCAACTGCTTCATCAGCGCATCGGCGACGCCGATCCCGCGCGTCGACATCTGCTGCGCGAGCTGCTGGTCGAGCATCGACGTGTACATCTTCGACGTATGCGAATCGAACAGCCCGCCGTCGGGCGACGCGTCACGCATGCTCTTGAGCATCATCTGCGTGAACATCGCGTCGAACTGGCCGGCCACCGCCTTCGCGCCGGCCTGCGGCGACTGCTTCGCCTGCGCGCGCAGCGCGTCGAAACCCTGCACGTCGAGCGCGAAGCGCTGCGTGAGGTCGTTCGCGTTGGGGAGCGTGGCTGCCATTTAGATCACCTCCAGGTCGGCGCGCAGCGCGCCGGCCGCCTTCATCGCCTGCAGGATCGACATCAGGTCCGCGGGCGTCGCGCCGAGCGTGTTCAGCGCCTTCACGACGTCGGCGAGGTTCGCGCCGGCCGTCACCATCTTCAGTGCGCCGTTGTCCTGCTTCAACTGGATCTGCGACTGCTGCGCGACCACCGTCTGCCCGTTCGAGAACGGCCCCGGCTGCGACACCACCGGCTGCGTGTTGACGACGACCGACAGGTTGCCGTGCGCGACCGCGCAGCTTTGCAGCGTGACCATCTGGTTCATCACGATCGAGCCGGTGCGCGCGTTCAGGATCACCTTCGCGGCGGCCTTGTCCGGGCTCACGTCGAGGTTCTGCAGCCGCGCCATGAACGCGACCTGCTGCGCGGAGTCGGCCGGCGCGGCGAGCTGGATCGTGCGGCCGTCGAGCGCCGTCGCGGTGCCCGGGCCGAAGCTCGAATTGACCGCGGATACGATGCGCTGCGCGGTGCCGTAATCCATGTCGTTCAGTTGCAGTTGCAGCACGCCGTTCATCTGCGCGATCGCGTTCGGCACCGCGCGCTCGACGATCGCGCCGCCGACGATCCGGCCGGCCGCGAGCTGGTTCACCTGCACGCGGCTGCCGTTCGCGCTGGCGCCCGCGCCGCCGACCGCCATGTTGCCCTGCGCGAGCGCGTACACCTGCCCGTCCGCGCCCTTCAGCGGCGTGAGCAGCAGCGTGCCGCCGCGCAAGCTCTTCGCGTTGCCGAGCGACGACACGGTCACGTCGAGCGCCTCGCCCGGCCGCGCGAACGGCGGCAGCGTGGCCGTCACCATCACGGCCGCGACGTTCTTCAGCTGCATGTTGTTCAGCGACGACGGGCCGCCGTTGGCCGAACCGTTGTTGATCGAGATGCCGAGGTTCGCGAGCATGTTCGCGAGCGTCTGCGTCGTGAACGGCGTCTGCATCGTCTGGTCGCCCGTGCCGTCGAGGCCGACGACGAGGCCATAGCCGATCAGCGGGTTGTCGCGCACGCCCTGGATCTGCGCGAGATCCTTCAGGCGCTCCGCATGCGCGGGCGCTGTGCCGAGCACGCAGGCGACGGCCACGGCCGCGAACGCGACGGCGAGCCGCACGGCGGCATGCACGCGGGCCGACAGACGGCGGGACAGGGTCGTCTGCATCGTCATCACCACGGCGCGATGTTGAGGAAGAAGCGCTGCAGCCAGCCCATCGTCTCGGCTTCGTTGATGTAGCCCTTCGACGAGTATTCGATCTTCGCGTCGGCGACCTGCGTCGAGTAGACGGAGTTCGCGCCCGAGATCGTGTTCGGGTTGACGACCCCCGAGAAACGCACGAATTCGTTGCCCTGGTTGATCAGCATCTGCTTCTCGCCGCTGACCACGAGGTTGCCGTTCGGCAGCACGTTGGTGACGGTCACCGTGATCGTGCCGTTGAACGTGTTCGCCGCGCTCGCGCCGCCGGTGGCCGCGAACTTGTTCGCGCCGGTCGCCGACAGGTTCGCCTTCGCGAACAGCCCGCCGAGGAAGCCGGCCGTCGGCACGTTGAAGTCGGTGTTGCCCTGCCGGTTCGTGTTCGCGCCCGACGACTTGGTCGCGTTGATGTTCTCCGCGATCATGATCGTCAGGATGTCGCCGATGTTGCGCGGGCGCTGATCCTCGAACAGCGGCCGCCCCGCGTAGCCGGGGTTGTAGATCGAGCCGGGCGCCTGCATCGACATCGGCGCCGGCGGCTGCGCCGTCATCGGCTGCTGGATGATCGGATCGCGCGGGATCTGCGCGCAACCGGCGAGCGCCGCCACCGCGACCGCGCAGGCGGCGCGGACGGTGGCTGACGAGGAAAGGCGAACCTGCTTCATGGCTGCGACGGGACGTTCCGGTTAGCTCTTCATCTGCGTGACGGTCTGCAGCATCTGGTCGGACGTCGTCACGGCCTTGCTGTTGATCTCGTAGGCACGCTGCGTCTGGATCATGTTGACGAGTTCCTGCACGACGTTCACGTTCGACGCCTCGACGTAGCCCTGGTTGAGCACGCCCGCGCCGTTCAGCCCCGGCTGCGACACGTTCGGCGCGCCCGACGACGTCGTTTCCGCGAACAGGTTCTCGCCCTTCGCCTCGAGGCCGGTCGGGTTGATGAAGGTCGCGATCTGCAGCGAGCCGATCTGCACCGCGTTGCTCGAGCCCGGCTGCGTGACCGACACGACGCCGTCCTTGCCGATCGTCAGCGACTGCGCGTTCTGCGGCACGGTGATCGCCGGCAGGATCTGGTAGCCGCTCGACGTGACGAGCTGGCCCTGCGCGTTGGTCTGGAACGAGCCGTCGCGCGTGTACGCGTTGGTGCCGTCCGGCATCAGCACCTGGAAGAAGCCCGCGCCGTTGATCGCGACATCCTTCGAGTTGCCGGTCTGCGTGAGGCCGCCCTGCGTGTACAGGCGCTCGGTCGCGACCTGCTGCACGCCGGTGCCGAGCTGCAGGCCCGACGGCAGCTCGGTCTGCTGCGTCGAGTTCGCGCCCGGCTGGCGGATGGTCTGGTACAGCAGATCCTCGAACACCGCGCGCGACGCCTTGAAGCCGTTCGTGCTGGTGTTCGCGAGGTTGTTCGAAATCACGTCCATCTGCGCCTGCTGCGCATTCATGCCGGTCGCGGCGATGTAGAGCGAACGATTCATTTGTCAGGTCTCCTGCGTGGGCTGGCGCGGGCGCTCAGCTGAAATTGAGCAACTGGTTCGCCGTCTGCTCGTTCTGGTCGGCCGTCTGGATCAGCTTCGACTGCAGCTGGAATGCGCGCGCGTTGTCGATCATCGCGACCATCGCGGTCACCGGGTTCACGTTGCTGCCTTCGAGCGAATTCGGCGTGACGACCACGTTCGGGTCGACGTCGGCCGGATTGCCGTCGGCGGTGCGGAACAGCCCGTCGTTGCCGCGCGTGAGCGTGGCCGGATCGGGATTGACGAGCTTCATCTGGTCGACGATCGCGACCGCCGTCGGCGGGTCGCCCGGCATCAGCGCGGACACCGTGCCGTCCTTGCCGATCGTCACTTCCGCGTTCGGCGGCACCGAGATCGGGCCGCCGTTGCCGACCACCGGCAGGTTGCTCGCGTTGACGAGCTGGCCGTTCTCGTCGACATGCAGGTTGCCGGCGCGCGTGTACGCCTCGCTGCCGTCGGCCGTCTGCACCGACAGCCAGCCGGCGCCCTGCACGGCGACGTCGAGCGGATTGCCGGTGCGCGTGATCGGACCCGGCGCGTAATCGGCGCCGGGCGTGGACGACAGCACGTAGGTGCGCGTGGTCGTCGGGTCGATGTTGCTGCCGTCGCCGAAATTCATCGGCACCGCGCGATACGTCGCGAGCTGCGCGCGAAAACCCGTAGTCGACGCGTTCGCGAGGTTGTTCGCGACGATCGCCTGCTGGTCGAGCGACTGCGACGCGCCCGTCATCGCCGTATAGATCAGTCGGTCCATGGCTGCCGGTTGTCCGCGCTTACAGGTTGATGAGCGTCTGGTCGACGGTCTGCTGCGTCTTGATCGTCTGCGCGTTCGCCTGGTAGTTGCGCTGCGCGGTGATCAGGTTGACGAGCTGCGAGGTCAGGTCGACGTTCGAGTTCTCGAGCGCGCTGCCCTGCAGCGTGCCGTGGTTCGTGCTGCCCGGCGCCGACACCTGCGGCACGCCTGACGCGGCCGATTCCGCATACTGGTTGCCGCCGAGGTTCACCAGCCCGTTCGGGTTGTTGAAGTTCGCGAGCGCGATCTGGCCGAGCACGGCGGTCTGGCCGTTCGAGTAGTTGCCGGTCAGCTTGCCGTCGGTGCCGATCGAATAGGTGGTGAGCGTGCCGCTCGCGTAGCCGTCCTGTGCGAGGTTGTTCACGCCGTCCTTGCCGCCGTACTGCGTCGTGCCGGTCAGGTCGAGCGTGAGGCTCTGCGGCGTCGCCGAGCCGTCGGTGTTCGGCACCGTGAACTGGAACTGGCCGAGCGATGCGGTCGGCGTGGCCGGCGTGCCGGTCGTCGTGCTCTGGATCGCGCCCGCCGAGTTGAACGTGATCGTGCCGAGATCGTTGGTCGTGCCGCCCTGCACGCCCGCGTACGCTTCCCACGTGCCGGCCGACGACTTCACGAAGTACATGTTGACCGCCTGCGAGCCGCCGAGCGAGTCGTACACCTGGATCGACGTCGAGTAGTTGTAGGTCGTGGTGTCGGTCGCGTTGAACGGCGTCTTGGCCGGCACCGTGTCCTGCGAGTTCAGGTTGAACTGGCCGTTGATCTTGGTCGTCGCGGTCGGCGCGATGTTGGTGGTCGGCGCCTGCAGCGGCACGGTCTGCGCGGTGTTGATCACGCCGTTCTTGTCGGCCATGTAACCCATCAGGTTCATGCCCTGCGCGTTGACGATGTAGCCGTTCTTGTCGCGCTGGAACGTGCCGTCGCGCGAGTACGTCGTCACGCCGTTGTTCGACATCTGGAAGAAGCCGTTGCCGTTGATCGCGACGTCGAGCGACGAGTTCGTCGTGTTGATCGTGCCCTGGCCGAACTGCTGCTGCACCGAGTTCAGCGTCGTGCCGATGCCGATCTGCGTGTTGACCGACGTCGCGACCGAGTTCGCGTACATGTCGGCGAACTGCGCGGTGCTCGACTTGAAGCCGACCGTGTTCGCGTTCGCGATGTTGTTGCCGATCACGTCCAGCGCGTTCGATGCGCCGGCGAGGCCGCTCAGACCCTGTTGATAACCCATTTCGTTCTCCGTGACGAGAAAGCTCGATCAGTTGGTGGTGGTGTCGCCGGACGTGGACGACTTCGTGTTCGGGAAGATCGACGCAACCTGGGTAAGCCCCACCGTCGTGCCGTTCGACAGCACGAGCCCCGCGGTGCCGTCCGCCTGCTTGACCACGCTCTGCACCTGCGCGGCCGCGAGCGTCGTGGCCGCCTGCGGCGTGCCGGCGCTGTCGGTATACGACGCGCTGACCGTATACGTGCCGTCCGGCAGCGCGTTGCCGGCCGCGTCGGTCGGCGTCCAGTTGAACGGCACGGTGCCGGCCGACTGCGCGCCCGCGTTGATCGTGTTCACGACGGCGCCCGCCGAGTTCTTCACGGTGATCGTCAGGTTCGACACCGAGCCCGCGAGCGACACGCCGAACGGCGACGCCGCGCCGCTCTTCACCGCGACCGCATTGCCCGGCGCGAGCACGTTCGTGCCGATCAGCAGCGCGGCCTGCGTCTGCTGGCCGGCCGCGAGCTGCGTCGACAGCGACGTGAGCGACGTGTTCAGCTGCGCGATGCCGCTCACCGTATTGATCTGCGCGAGCTGCGACGTCATCTGCGAGCTGTCGACCGGGCTCGTCGGATCCTGGTTCTGCAACTGCGTGACGAGCAGCTTCAGGAACGTCGCCTGCAGGTCGCTCGCCGACGTGCCGTTGGTCGACGACACGTTGTTGGTGTTCATCGTGTCGGTCGGCAGCGTCGACACGTTGGTGCCGTTGCTGCCGATCGTCGTGTTGGAGGAAGTCATCCTGTTGGCCTTCTGTCGGAACTGTCGGGTCGGTAAGTCGGGCGGCGCGCGGCTTACGAGCCGATCGTCAGCGTCTTGAGCATCAGCGTCTTCGCGGTGTTCAGCGTCTCGACGTTGGCCTGGTACGAGCGCGACGCCGAGATCATGTTCACCATCTCCTGCACCGGGTCGACGTTCGGCATCTGCACGTAGCCGTTCGCGTCGGCGGCCGGGTTCGCCGGGTCGTAGGTCGATTTCATCGGCGACGGGTCGTCCATCACCTTGGTCACGCGCACGCCGCCCACGCCCTGGCCGGACGCGCTGCGCGCGCCGCCGAGCGGGTCGGTCGCGAACACGACCTGCTTGGCCTTGTACGGCTTGCCGTCGGGGCCGGTCGCGCTGTCGGCGTTCGCGAGGTTCGACGCGGTCACGTTCAGGCGCTGCGATTGCGCGGACAGCGCCGAACCGGCGACGCCGAAGATGTTCATCAACGAAGGCATGGAGGCTCCTTGTGCTGGGGTCCGGATTCGGAAGCGGCGCTTACGAGTTCGTTACGAGTTCGTCGTGATCGCGGCGATCATCGCCTTGATCTGCTGGGTCATCACGGTCATCCCGGTTTCGTAGTGCAGCGCGTTGTTCGCGAACTGCACGCGCTCCACGTCGAGATCGACCGTGTTGCCGTCGAGCGACGGCTGCAGCGGCATCCGGTACTGCGCGCGGCCGTAGTCGTCCGCCGGGCCGCCGGTCGGGATCAGCTTCGCGGTGCCGGCCATGTGGCCCGCCGCCGTCGACACCATCGACATGCCGCTCGTCACGCCGGCCGGCTGCGTCATCGGCAGTTGCGCGGCGTTGCTGGGCGCCAGGCCGCCGCTCGTCTGCTTCAGCGAGCGCGCGAGCGTCGACGCGAAATCGACGTCGCGGGCCTGGTAGCCGGGCGTGTCGGCGTTCGCGATGTTCGACGACAGCAGTTCCTGCCGGTAGGCGCGCACGTCGAGCGCCTGTCGGCCGAACGCGAATTCCGCATCGAGTTTGTCCAGCATGTGTGCGTCTCTCCGTATGAAGCGCTGCACGCCCCTCGCGCCGATGGCGACTCGAGAGGCTTTTTTCCATGACAGCGATGGTAGGCGCGGGACGCAACCGGCAATCGGACGAATAACGCGGCAAAGGCCCCCTCTATTCATCGTTTGCGCGACGCCCCGGCTCCCTAGAATGCAAAGCGGATCAACGGATCGAGGACACGGCGATGACGGGCGGCGCACTTCGCGACAGCAACGGGCGGCTCACGCACGTCCGGCGTGCGTTCGCGCTCGCCGCGGCGCTGTGGATCGCCGCGCCTGCCGTGCACGCGGACGACGGGATGATCGTGATTCCCGGACGCGGCGAGACGGCCGAGACCGCGCTCGCGCATGCCAATGCGGCGAGCAACGGGCAGTTCGGCGGGAATGCGGAAGTCGCTTCGGCTTCGGCTTCGGGCCCGCAGCGCGCGGTCGGCGGGGCGAGCGCCGCGACCGGCGGTGGCTATGCGGCGCAACCGGCCAGCCAGATGGTCGTGACGAGCGTTCCGCCGCCGGCCGCTGCACCGGCCCCGGTCTACGCAGCCGCCCGCGCGAACGCCGGGTACGGCGCGCCGCCGCGTGCGACGGACCCCGCCGCGATCGCGACGGTCGTGGCCGGCACGGCCGAATCCGCATCGATTTCCGCGCGGCCGGCGCCGCAACCGGCAGCCTCAGCCCGGCTGGCGGCGGCGACTCGTGCCGCATCAGCCGCAGCGGCGCCGCGCACGGCGGCCGCTTCCGTGAACCCGGCCCCGGCTGCCGCCGCGGCCCAGCCCGCGACGCCGCCCGGCCAGCAAGACCCGGAAGCGATCCGGCGCGCGGCGCTCGCGTTCCTGCAGCAGCAGATCGCCGGCCTGCCCGGCAAGACCACCGCGACCGTCACGACCGCCTTTCCGCGCGGGCTCGCCGCGTGCACGACACTCGAACCGTTCTTGCCGACCGGCGCGCGCCTGTGGGGCCGCACGACGGTCGGCGTGCGCTGCGCGGGCGAGCGGCCGTGGACCGTCTACCTGCAGGCGAAGGTCGCCGTGCAGGCCACCTATTACGTCGCCGCGCGCCAGATCGCGCCCGGCGAGCCGCTCTCCGCGGCCGACCTGGTCGCGCGCGACGGCGACCTGACGGTGCTGCCGCTCGCGGTGATCACCGATCCGGCGCAAGCCGTCGGCGCGACCGCGCTCGCGCGCATCTCGGCCGGGCTGCCGCTGCGGCAGGACATGCTGAAGAGCGCGGCATCGGTGTCGGCCGGCCAGACGGTGCGGGTCGTCGCGGCCGGCCCCGGCTTCACGATTTCGGCCGAGGGCAGCGTGCTCGCGAACGCGGCGCCCGGCCAGTCGGTGCGGGTGCGGATGGCAGCGGGCCAGATCGTCACGGCGATCGTCAAGGACGCCGGCACCGTCGAAATTCCGCTGTAGGGGCGGCGCCGGCGCAAGAATGTAAAGAATTGTTTATTCGGAGCATTTCGGGCTCGCGATGCTAAAGTTCGGGCCGACCCGGCCGTTATCTGGGTCAAACCGTACAGGAAACCCATCGTGAAGATCGATTCCACTCCGAAACCGAGCCCCCTCGCGCCGACCGGCAACGGCGCGGCCCGTGCGCCGTCCGGCACGGCCCAGTCGTCCGCGCAGGCAGCCGATGCAGGATCGACCGGCGGCGACACGACCGTGAACCTGTCGGGTCTGTCCGGCCAGCTGCGTTCGGTATCCGCGTCGGGCGACGCCGATATCGACACGGGCCTGGTCCAGTCGATCAAGGACGCGCTGAACAACGGCACGCTGACGATCGACGCGAACAAGATTGCCGACGGCGTATTGAACACCGCCCGCGAACTGCTGCAGCAGCAGCGCCCGCAGGGCAGCTAATCCCCGGCCTCGTGGCCGGGTCACCCGGTTTGCCGGCGCGCGCGACATCGCACGCACCGGCGTGACGAGCATGACGCGATGAGAGAAGAGCTGCTGGCCACGGTCAACGACGAACACGCGACGGTCGAAGCGTTCGCGTCCCTGCTCGTCTACGAGGAAAAGGCGCTGACGACGGCCGAGCCGCTCGAGATGCTGCCCGGCATCGTCGAGAAGAAAGGCGAACTGATCGACCGGCTCGCGCAGCTCGAACGCACGCGCGACACGCAGCTTTCCGCGCTCGGCTTTCCGGCCGGCAAGAAAGGCATGGATCAGGCGGCCGAGCGCGATGCGCGCCTCGCGAGCCGCTGGCAACTGCTGCAACAGGCCGCCGAACGCGCGCGCCAGGCCAACGCGAACAACGGGATGCTGATCCGGATCCGCATGGACTACAACGAGCGCGCGCTCGCGGTGCTGCGCTCGGCGCCCGCGCCGGCCGGCGTGTACGGCCCCGACGGGCGCGTGTCGGCGCTCACGCGCTGACCGGCCGACATCGCGCCGCGCGGCCGCCCGGCGGCCGCGCCCCTGCCTTCCTCTTCGTTACCTTCGTTACAGCAGCGGGCACGCGGTGACCTGCGTGCCGCGCTCCACGCACAGCCGCTCGTAGTCGCGCAGGTACGCGCGCTCGGCGTCGTCCAGCAGATCCAGATCGATCAGGTCCCAGTCGTAGCCGACCGTCACGATGTTCTCGAACGTCACGGTGTCCGGCTGCGCGTCGTCCGCCCGCACGATCACGATGTTCTCGATCCGCACGCCGCCCTTGCCCGGCAGGTAGATGCCCGGCTCGACCGAAATCACCGCATTCGGCACCAGCCCGTACCGCGCGCCCGGCGCGAACCGCACGCCGCCCTCGTGCACGTGAATCCCGACGCCGTGCCCGGTGCCGTGGCCGAAATCGTAGCCGTGATCGCGACACACCTGCCGCACGAGCGCATCGACGTCGCCGCCCGTCGCGCTCGCCGGAAAACGCGCGACGAGCCCCTTGATGCACGCCTTCAGCGCGACCGTGTAGATCTCGCGCTGCCACGGCTGCGCGACCGTGTCCGCCCGCGTACGGCGCAGCACGACGCGCGTGCAGTCCGTCGCGAAGCCGGCTTCGTAGTACGCGCCGCTGTCGAGCAGCACGAGTTCGCCTTCGATCAGCTCAACCTCGGCGCTCGCCGCCGTGTAATGCGCGAACGCGCTGTTCGCGCCGTTCGCCGCGATCGACGGAAATGACAGCGCGACCGCCGAACGTGCGCCGTACGCGTCGTTGATCGTGCGCGCGAGGTCGTACTCGGTGTGGCGCACACCCGGCTCGCCGGTCTTCGCCCAGCGCATCGTCTCGGCGATCGCCGCGGAGCTGCGCGCGAACGCGTCGCGAAACTGGTCGAGCACCGCCGGCGTCTTGCTCGCCCGCATCGCCTCGACCGGGTTGAAATCGGCATGCCGCGCATGCGGCCACACCCGCTTCACCGCGTCGACGAGCGCGCAGTTCACCGATTCGAAGCCGTAGCACACGTGCTCGACCGCGAACTGCGCGAGAAAGCGCTCGAGCGCCGCGACGTCGCGCCGGATCACCTGCAGCGCCGGATACGAATCGAGCGCGACGTCGCAGCGGTCGCAGCCTTCCGGGAGGAACAACGCCACCCGCCCGCCGACCGCGAACAGGAAGCCGAGGTGCGACGACGCGTTCGGGATGTGATAGCCGCGGCTGTTCAGCAGATACGCGAGATCGTCCGACGCGCAGGTGAAGAACGCGGTCTTGCCGCCGGCCGCGCCGGTATGCGCGGCGAGCCGGCGGTTCAGCGCGTCGAGGTTCTGCACGACGCTCAGGCCGGTCATCGTGGCCGGGATCTCGAAGATCGGCCGCTCGACGTTCCAGCCCGGCAGCGCGATCGCGCGGTCGATTTCGCGATCGGCGAGGCTCGTCCAGTCGAGCGTCGCGGCCTGCGTCTGCTCGAACAGCCGGTTGCGCTGCGCGACGCTGATCCGCCGCGCGTCGTAGCCGACCCGCGCGAGCCGGCTCGCGTGCGCGACCAGCCAGTCGGCCATCGCCTGCCAGATCGTCACGTCGATGCCGAGCTTCTCGACGCGCACGTGCGCCGGATCGCACTGCTCGTCGGCCTGGAAGTGATAGCGGCCGTCGACGAACAGCACGAACGGCGGCACGCCGAGCGCCTGCGCGGTCGCCGCGCTCAGGAAGATCCCGCAGCCGGCCGAGCCGTCGAAGCCGGACACCGCGTAGCGCGGGTTGTTGCCGCGCGGCAGATACTCGGTCACGTATTCGTCCTGCGACGTGATCACCACCGCATCGAGTCGCGCGGCATCGAGCAGGCGCGACAGGCCGGCCTGCGCCGCGGCGACGGACGCGTCGTACGGCGGAAGGTCGGAGAAGCTGTATTTCAGTCGATCGATCATCGGATGCCCGTTATTCATTGTTGTCTGCGGCCGGCGGCGTGGCGCGGCATCGCGCAGGCCCGACACCCCCCGTCGCGGCGGCGCGAAGCGCGCACGGCACGACGCGCGGCCGGGCCGCGGCGCCGTTCCAGCAGCAGCCCCTCGGGAAATTTTTGTCTCACTTAACTTTGTTTGATGCGCGACAGAATCTAGAGCAGGCCGAAATCGAGGTCAAGCCAAAATTTTCGTAGGACTAAAATCGGCGCGCCGCCTGCGGATTCCGGCACACCGTGAATTCGCCCGGCGACGCTGCGCGGTACAATGCGCCGGCCTCGCCGCCCCGGCGACCGCATCGCCGCTGCGACCGCGCCCCGACTCGTTGCCACGAAAGAGATTCATGGATTCAGACCTCATGCGTATCGGCCAGCGCATTCGCCGCCTGCGCCGGGAAGCGAAGAAGACGCTGCTGGAAGTCGCGACCGAAGCGAAACTGTCGGTCGGATTCCTGTCGCAGGTCGAGCGTCATCTGACGGGCATTTCGCTGTCGTCGCTCGTCAACGTCGCGAAGGCGCTGGGCGTGCCGCTCGGCGCGCTGATCGAGCAGCCGCGCCAGGCGCAGCCCGATTCACACGAAGGCAGCCGCAAGCCGTACGCGCTCCACGCCGCGTCGCAGTGGTACGAGCGGCTGTCCACCACGTTCGACGGCAGCCAGATCAACGCGCTCAAGGTGCAGATGATGGAAGGCTACCGGTCGGAATGGGTCGCGCACGGCGGCGACGAATTCGTGTACGTGCTGGCCGGCCGCGTCTGCTATACGGTCGGCAGGAAGGATTACCCGCTGACGCCCGGCGACTCGCTGCACTTCGACGCGCGCAAGCGGCATCGCGTGGCCAACGTCGGCGACGGGCCCGTCGAGCTGATCACCGTCAGCACGCTGCCGCTGTTCGACGATAGTTCCGCGGAATGGGTGGCCGCGACGACGGACACCCGGCGGCCCGCGGCCGCCGAGCCGCGCGCGAGCCGTCGCGCGCCGGCGCCCGAACGGGATGACCGCGACGCCGCCGCGGCGCGGCCGTCCAAGGTTGGCGCAGCCGAAAAGAAGAGATCGGCGAAGCCGCGCGCCGCCGCCGGCAAACGCCCGGCGGCCGCGACCCCGGCGCGCAGGAAGAAACCGTAACGGCCGACGGGGCGCGCACGCCGCGCACCCGGTTCCGCGCCGACCATTCGCCGCCTACTCGCCGCCTACTCGCCGCCTACTCGCCGACTACTCGCCGATCGCGAGCGCCTGCGCGACGGCCTGGATCCGCGCGCGATGCACGGCTTCCTTGATCTTCTCCGTATCGTTGCCGATGCCGCGTGCGATCGCGCCGGCGTCGACACTGCGCGCGGCCGCGAGCGCGACGCGCAGCCGCTCGGCCTGCGGATACGGCTGCGCATCGAGCCCGAGCCGCCCGCGCGCATCCGATTCGCAGGCCTGCAGCAGCTCGGCGAAGCGTGCCGGCTTGCGCAGCGCGTCGCTGCGCTCGAAGAGCCGCACCAGCGCGGCCGCGCCCATCTCCATCACGCGATGCAGGTTGCCGTGCTCGCGCGCGACCACCAGCGCGAGATCGCGGCATTCGTTCGGCACCCGCAGCCGCTCGCACAATGGCTTGAGCAGCTCGACGCTGCGGCTTTCGTGGCCGACGTGGCGCGGCAGCACGTCCGCGGGCGTCGTCCCCTTGCCGAGATCGTGCGTAAGCGCCGCGAAGCGCACCGCCAGCGAATAGCCCTGCTTCGCCGCGTAGTCGACGACCATCATCACGTGCACGCCGGTGTCGACTTCCGGGTGGTAATCGGCGCGCTGCGGCACGCCCCACAGCGCATCGACCTCCGGCAGGATGCGCGCGAGCGCGCCGCACTCGCGCAGCACCGCGAACATCCGCGACGGCGTCGCCTCCATCAGCCCGCGCGCGATTTCCTGCCACACGCGTTCGGGCACGAGCGCGTCGACCTCGCCCGCGTCGACCATCCGCCGCATCAGCGCGAGCGTTTCGTCCGCGACCGTGAAATCCGCGAAGCGCGCGGCAAAGCGCGCGATGCGCAGGATCCGCACCGGATCCTCGACGAACGCGTCGCTCACGTGCCGGAACACGCGCGCGCGCAGGTCGGCCTGCCCATCGAACGGATCGATCACCGGGCCGACCAGCGTGCCTTCCGGGCTCACCTCGCGCGCCATCGCGTTGATCGTCAGGTCGCGCCGCGCGAGATCCTCGTCGAGCGTCACGTCCGGCGCGTAATGGAACTGGAAGCCGTGATAACCGGCCGCCGTCTTGCGCTCGGTGCGCGCGAGCGCGTATTCCTCCTGCGTCTGCGGGTGCAGGAACACCGGGAAATCCTTGCCGACGGGCCGGAAGCCCTGCGCGGTCATCTGCTCGGGCGTCGCGCCGACCACCACGTAGTCGCGGTCCTGCACCGGCACGCCGAGCAATTCGTCGCGGATCGCTCCGCCTACTGCGTAGATGTTCATGGCTGCGGCTCGTATTCGGCGATCACGTTGGTTTCACGGCGCGCGGCATCGATCCACCGCTGCACGGCCGGCAGCGCGGTCACGCGCGCCGCATAGCCGGCCGCCTCCGGCGACAGCGCCGGCGCATACGTGTTGAAGCGCATCACGACGGGCGCATACATCGCGTCGGCGACGCCGAATTCGCCGAACAGGAACGGCCCGCCCGACGCCTCGATGCATTCGCTCCACAGCGCGTCGATGCGCGCGACGTCGGCGAGCGCCTCCGGCGTCGCGCCGCGCCCCGGCATCGACGCGCGGATGCTCATGCCCATCTGCGTGCGCAGCGCCGCGAAGCCCGAATGCATCTCGGCGGACACGCAGCGCGCATGCGCACGCGCGAGCGGGTCGGCCGGCCACATCGGGAATTGCGGATAGCGCTCGGCGAGCGTCTCGGCGATCGCGAGCGAATCCCAGATCGCAAAGCCGTGATCGTCGACCAGGCACGGCACCTTGCCGGTCGGCGAGTATTCGCGGATGCGCGAAGCCGTGTCGTCGCGGCGCAGCTCGACCACGATCTCGTCGAACGGGATGCCGAAATGCGCGAGCAGCAGCCACGGCCGCATCGACCACGACGAGTAGTTCTTGTCTCCAATGACGAGCTTCATGACGGGGTTCCGGAAAACGCGAAAAAAAGAAAAAGAAAGGAGCCGGCCGGCGGCGCCGCGCGCGGGCTAGCGACGCGAGCGGAACCAGTCGAACCGCGAGCGCCCGGTCGCTTCGCCGAGATACGCGGGCGCAATGCTTTCGAGACTCGCGGGCGAGATCCCGAGTTCCGGCGCGAGCGGCCCCGACAGCACGTTCGGCACCGACATCGTCGCGAGATTGTCGCGCGTGAGCACCGGCTCGCCGGGCAGGCATTCGAATACGCGCGCCTGCAGCCGCGCCAGCGCGTCGGGCAGCCGCACGATGCGTGCCTGCCGGCCGACCAGCGTGCCGCAATAGCGCACCAGTTGCTCGAGCGTGTAGACGGTCGGGCCGCCGAGTTCGTAGGTCTTGCCGTGCGCGCCCGCGAGATCGAGCGTGTTGACGAACGCGCGCACGACGTCGCCGACGAACACCGGCTGGAAGCGCGCGTCGGGCATCGCGAGCGGCAGCACGGGCACCGTGCGCTGCAGGTTCGCGAACGTATTGAGGAAGGCGTCGCCGGGGCCGAACACGACCGACGGACGGAAGATCGTCAGCGCGAGCGAATCGGTGGCCGCGACCGCATGCAGCGCGGCTTCGCCGTCGCCCTTCGAGCGCTGGTACATGCTCGCGCCGTGCGAATCGGCGCCGAGCGCGCTCATGTGCAGCAGGCGCCGCACGCCGACCTCGGTGCAGGCGGTCGCGAGCGCGGCCGGCAGCGCGACGTGCGCGCGCTCGAAGCCGGGCCCGTACGGCGTGCCGCGGCCGCCGTGCAGCACGCCGATCAGGTTGATCGCCGCGTGCGCGCCGGCGACGAAGCGCGCGAGCGTGCGCGTATCGAGCGCGTCGAGTTCGACGATGTCGACCGGCAGCATCTGCAGGTGGCGCGCGTGGTCGCGCCGTCGCGTGCCGATCCGCACCTGCTTGCCGGCGTCGATCAGCGCATTGACGAGCCGGCTGCCGATGAAGCCGGTGCCGCCCAGCAGCGCGACGGTCTGGCGATCCATGTTTGTGACCCTCAAAAGAACACTGCCGCGTCTCGCGCGGCAGTTCGGTGTATCAGGGCGAGATCATGCCTAGACGTTTCTTCAACGACTGCGGTTTGCCCTCGAAGAGCGCCGCGTAGTAGACGGTGTTCGACAGCACGTTCTTCACGTAATCGCGCGTCTCGTTGAACGGAATCGTCTCCGCGAAGATCGCGCCTTCGACCGGCTGCGTCAACACCTGGCGCCACTGGCGCGGCCGGCCCGGGCCCGCGTTGTAGCCGGCGGTGGCGAGCACCGGCGAGCTGTCGAAGTTGTTGTAGATGTCCGCGAGATACCAGGTGCCGAGCTGGATGTTGGTGTCGATGTCGTGCATCTGCGCACGCGAGATCGTGCCCATGCCGAGCTTCTTCGCGACCATCTGGGCCGTCGCCGGCATCAGCTGCATCAGGCCGCCCGCGCCCACCGACGAACGCGCGCTGATGATGAAGCGCGATTCCTGGCGGATCAGCCCGTACGCCCATTCGACGTCGAGGCCCGTCGACTGCGCATAGCGCTCGACGGTCGTGCGGTACGGCGACGGATAGCGCAGCGTGAAATCATGCTCGGCTTTCGTACGGTCGGCCGTGTTGACCGTGCGGTCGAGCAGCTCGACGCGCTTGCCGTATTCGGCGACCGCGAGCAGCTGGCGATCGGTCATTCCGCGCAGCGGCCAGTTCCATTCGCGATTGCCTTCGAGGCGCAGGTTCAGCGCGTAGAAGCGTTGCGCGAGCGCGAAGCCCGGGATCTTGCCCATCGCGTCGATCTCGGCGTCGCTCACCTTCGTGCGCGGCGGGATCGTCGTGCGCTGGCCGAGCTCTTCGCCGGCCAACTGCCCGTAGAAGTTGAACTGGCCGGCGACCTGCTCGAATTCCTGGTTCGCCTGGAGCGTGTCGCCGCTCTGCTTGAGCGCGCGCGCATGCCAGTAGATCCACGCCGGATCGTTGCGCAGCGACGGCGGCATCTGCTCGATCGACCAGCGCACCATCGGCCAGTTGCCGGCGAGCAGCGCGGCGCGCGTGCGCCATTCGTAGCCCGGGTTCGACAGCGGCGCGTTCGCCGATTTCGCGTACCAGACCGATGCCATCGGCGAGCGCTTGATCGCGCCCTGGTAGCCGATCGCGCCCCACGCGATCGCCTGCTCCTGCTTGGTCAGCGACGGCGCGACCGTCGTCAGCATCCCGGCGGCCGCGTCCGGATCGTTGCGCGCCATGCGGCTGAGCGCGATCAGCGCGAGCTGATGCGACGCGGCATCGGCGCCGACGCCGCGCGCGAGATACAGCGGCGGCGCGCTCGTCGCCTGGTCGAAGGCGATCGGGCGCGGGCCGAGCGCGTCGACGATCTTGCCGCCGAGCGTCGTGTAGTTCTGCTCGTACGCGAGGCGCGCCTGCTGCCACACGTCGTCGCTCGTGAACTGCTGGTTGACGGCGAGCGCGGTGATCAGGTCGACGCACGCATCGCCGTAGTTCTTCGGCTCGACGAGCAGCGCGCGCGCCGCGTCGGCGACGTTCTCGTTGCGCGCCGCGCGCGATTCGAGCGCATAGCACTTGACCTGCGTGTCGTCGTCGAGCACGAAGCGCTTGTACTGATCGTCGAAGTTGCGCCAGTCGTGGCGCGCGCCGAGCACGAGCAGGTAGTCGTTGCGCAGGCGATCGGCGATCGCCTGGCCATCGTAGCGCTGCAGGAACGACTGCACGGGCGCGTCCGGCGCATCGACGCGCGCGCGGCCCGTCGAATCGAACAACTGCGGCTTGATCTGGAAATACTCGACGTAGGACGGCACCGGATAGTTCGGGATCATCGACGCGAGCTGCGCGGCCTTCGCGGCGTCGTTGCGGCGTGCGGCTTCGCGAAGCTGCACGAAGATCTGGTCGTCCCCGGCGAGCGTGTCGTCGTTCGGTGCGGCGCATGCGGCCGTGCCGGCGACGAGCGCGGCGGCCGAAAGCGCGAGCGCGACCGCGCGATATACTCGGAAAAGGCTGTTCGACATCGTTTTGAATGGAGCACGAAGTGAGCGAAAGCATAGCACGCAACCCTGTGCCGAACCCGAAGGTTGCGCTGCGCAAAACGCTGTCCGGCGCGCGTCGCGACGCCGCGTCGCAGCCCGCCGCGAACGCCGCGCTCGATGCGCGGCTGCGCATGCTGCTCGACCGCCTGGCGCCGCGCACGGTCGGGTTCTACTGGCCGCTGCCCGGTGAATTCGATGCGCGCGATGCCGTGCTCGCATGGTGCGCGGCAGGGCCCGGCCGGTGCGCCGCGTTGCCGGTGATCGGCGAGCGTCACACGCCGCTCGCGTTCCACGCGTGGGATGCGCACACGCCGATGCGCGAAGGTCATCACCGGATTCCGGAACCTGCGTCGGGAATCGTCGTCGTGCCCGATCTTTTGCTGATTCCGTGCGTGGGATTCGATGCGCAGCGCTACCGGCTCGGCTACGGCGGCGGCTACTACGACCGCACGCTCGCCGCATGGCCGGGCGACGCGCTGCCCGTGACGGTCGGCATCGCGTACGAAGCGTGCCGCGTCGATGCGCTGCCGGCCGAGGCGCACGATCTCGCGCTGCGCTGGATCGTCACCGACGGTGCGCTCTACCCGGCCGCCGGATGATGCCGCGAGTGGCGCCGAGACCGTCGCCGCGCCCCGACCGTTTCCGTCATCGTTTATTTACAGCGACGCCGCCGCGCGCGCGGCCGTGTCGTAGAGGCCCGATGCGTGGCGCAGCAACTGCGCCGCGTCGCCGATCTGCGCGTTGGTGAGGCCGCTGTCCTTCAGCGTCTCGATCAGGCAATGCTCGCGCACCTCGCGGTACTTCAGGCACAGGTCGCGGCCCGCGTCGGTCGCGAAGAAGAACACTTCCTTGCCGTTCTTCTCGCTCTTCACATAGCCGCGGGCGATCAGTTTTTTCAGCGCATAGGTCGCGACGTGCGTATCCTCGATATTGAGCACGAAGCAGATGTCGGCGAGTTTCTTCTTGCGTTCGCGATGGCTGACGTGATGCAGCAGCGAGACCTCGACCGCCGTCATGTCCTTCGCGCCCGCCGCCGACATGCAGCGCACCATCCAGCGGTTGAACGCGTTGCCGGCCATGATGAGCCCGTATTCGAGCTCCGACAGTTCCGCGCTCGAATCGGAAACGAGGTGTTCGGATGACACGATCTTGGTCGCAGGACGCTTCATGGAAAGGCGGCGCAAGCCGGATGACAGGATGTGCCCGAGTGTACGCCAGAAGCCCCGGCCCACGAGCTAGGCGAAAACGCTTATTGAGAAGTTGTCGATATTTTATTGACAATGTGCGCTAACATTGCCGTCCGAACCGTGCCAGTCCGATGACGCAACCCCGCATTTATCCGCTCGGCGATGCCGCCCTCGTCTGCGAGGTGCCGCCGCCCGCCACGCTCGATTGCCAGCGCCGCGTCTGGGCCGTGGCCGAGGCCGCGCGCGCGTGGCCCGACGTGATCGACGTCGTCCCCGGCATGAACAACCTGACCATCGTGTTCGACCCGCTCGCCGCGACGGCCGACTCGCTCACGCCCGCGCTGCGCGACGCGTGGGAGACGGCCGACGTCGAGCACGCGGACGGCCGCGAGGTCGAGATCCCGGTCGAGTACGGCGGCGCCGCCGGCCCCGATCTCGCCGCCGTCGCCGCCCACACGGGCCTGTCGGCCGACGAGGTCGTCGCGCGCCACGCGGCCGGCGCGTACGTCGTGTTCTTCGTCGGGTTCCAGCCGGGCTTCGCGTATCTGGGCGGCCTCGACGCCGCGCTGCACACGCCGCGCCGCGCGGCGCCGCGCCTCGAGGTGCCGGCCGGCTCGGTCGGCATCGGCGGCGCGCAAACGGGCATCTACCCGGCCACGTCGCCCGGCGGCTGGCAACTGATCGGCCGCACGTCGCAGGTGCTGTTCGATCCGGCGCGGCCGCAGCCGACGCTGCTGCTGCCGGGCGACCGCGTACGCTTCACCATTGCCGGAGTCGACGCACGATGACCCAGAGCAACGCACCGGGCACCATCGAGGTGGTGCGGGCCGGCCCGCTGTCGACCGTGCAGGATCTCGGCCGCCGCGGCACGCGCCATCTCGGCGTCGCGCAAGGCGGCGCGCTCGACGGCCTCGCGCTCGAGGTCGGCAACCGGCTGGTCGGCAACCGCCCCGACGCGGCGGCCGTCGAAATCACGATCGGCCCCGCCACGTTCCGCTTCACGCGCGCCACCCGCATCGCGATCACCGGCACCGAATTCGGCGCGACGCTCGACGGCAAGCCCGTGTATTCGTGGTGGAGCCTGCCGGTCGACGCCGGCCAGACGCTCGTGCTGCCGGCCGCGAAACGCGGGATGCGCGGCTATCTTTGTATCGCGGGCGGCATCGACGTGCTGCCGATGCTCGGCTCGCGCAGCACCGATCTCGCGTCGCGCTTCGGCGGCCTCGGCGGCCGCACGCTGCGCGACGGCGACCGGCTCCCGGTCGGCGTGCCGCCGGCCGGCGCCGGCTGCCTTGCGGCCGACGCGCCCGAGTTCGGCGTGAAGGCGCCGGCGTGGTGCGCGTTCGTGCGCGTCGACGAGCCGCCGCGCCGTCACCGCCCCGCGCATGCGCCGTGGGCGATGCCCGTGCGCGTGCTGCCGGGCCCCGACTACGCGTCGTTCGCTGCCGATTCGCAGCAGGCGTTCTGGGATGAGGAATGGCTCGTCACCGCGAACAGCAACCGGATGGGCTATCGCCTCGCCGGCGCCGAGCTCGTGCGCGAGCGGCCGGTCGAGCTGCTGTCGCACGCGGTGCTGCCCGGCACGATCCAGGTGCCGCCGAACGGCCAGCCGATCGTGCTGATGCACGACGCGCAGACCACCGGCGGCTATCCGAAGATCGGCACGGTGATCCGCGCCGATCTGTGGAAGCTCGCGCAGGCGCGGCTCAACCTGCCGATCCGCTTCGTGCGCACGACGCCCGACGCCGCGCGCGCCGCCCTCGTCGCGGAACGGGCGTACCTGCGGCAGATCGACGTCGCGATCGAGATGCGCGAGGAAGCGCGCCGCCGCACGCAATCGCGCGCGGCGTGACAATGGCGGAAAGCGGTAGCGAAGGACGCGCCACGCAACCAGTGGACGAGGAACATATGGAAATCGATCTGAATGCCGATCTCGGCGAAGGATGCGGATCGGACGAGGCGCTGCTCGACCTCGTCACGTCGGCGAACATCGCATGCGGGTGGCACGCAGGCGGCGCGAACGCGATGCGCGACTGCGTGCGCTGGGCCGTGCAGAAAGGCGTGTCGATCGGCGCGCACCCGAGCTTTCACGATCCGGAGAATTTCGGCCGCAAGGAAATGCAGCTGCCGGCCGGCGACATCTATGCGGGCGTGCTGTACCAGCTCGGCGCGCTGTCGGCGATCGCGCAGGCCGAGGGCGGGCGCATCGCGCACGTGAAACCGCACGGCGCGCTGTACAACCAGGCCGCGCGCGACCCGCTGATCGCCGACGCGGTGGTGTCCGCGATCCACGACTTCGATCCGTCGCTCGCGGTGTTCGGGCTCGCGAACAGCGTGTTCATCGCGGCCGCGCGGCAGGCGGGGCTCGCGGCGGTGGAGGAAGTGTTCGCCGATCGCGGCTACCGCGCGGACGGCTCGCTGGTACCGCGCAGCCAGCCCGGCGCGTTGATCGACGATGAAGACGCGGTGCTCGCGCGTACGCTCGACATGGTGCGCAACCGGCAGGTGCGCGCGCTGAGCGGCGAATGGGTGCCGCTCAATGCGCAGACCGTCTGCCTGCATGGCGACGGGCCGCATGCGCTGGCGTTCGCGAAGCGGATCCGCGCGGCGCTCGAGGCCGCCGGCGTCGACGTGGTTGCGCCCGGGACGGTGCAGGCCGACGAAGGTGCGTAACGAGGCATTCGACGCATTCGCGACGTTGTGCCCGCATCGCACGTTTTCGTCGCACCAAAGAAAAAAGCGCCCTCGTGGCGCTTTTACGTTGATGCAATCGCTGCGGCTTCGCCGTCTGTCGATTCATCCCCCGAAACCGTCTTTCGACGGTGACCGGAAAAACATTCCGGATTAAAAAACGTCCGCCGCCGCCCGATCACTGCCTTCCCCGGTCAGACGACGGAACGTCGCTTATGTGCAAGTCGGCCCGCATGCCTGTGTTGTGCGACGACGATTGGCCCCGCCGTGCATGCAGACTCTCCGCGGCCGGCACGTGCTTCACGTGCCGGCGACGCTCACCCCGCGCTTTATTTCTGCTACCCCGTAGAACTTATCTATTCTTTTCAATTTTTCAACTTGTGGGATGAAGAATAGATATCGGCCGAACGGGATGTCAATCGTTTTAAACGCTATTTTCCGATGATTCAAGGGTTTTCCTTATCGGCCGACGCCAGCGTGCAGGCGCCTCGCGCGGCGCGCGCGACGTCGATCAAACAGGGGAAGATCGGCGCGGGCAGCCAGGCGCGATCAGTTCGCGTCGACCCGGTATCCTTGCTGGCGCAACAATTCGAGCACGCCCCGCGGGCCACCCAGATGCAGCGCGCCGATCGCGACGAACAGCGGCCGGTTCGGCGCGGCGATTGCCGTCATCCGTGCAACGAAGCGGCGGTTGCGCTCGTACACGATCTTGTTGTCGAGCGACGCCGACAACGCCTTCGAACGCGCGAGCCGTTCGCTCTTCGCGACGGCCCAGGCCGAGATCGCATCGGCGTCGCCAATTCGCCACAGTCGGTGCAGCGCCTTGATGTCGTCGGCGTTCTGCGCGGGCGTCTGCACCATGTCCTGCGCGAGCATCTCGCGCTGCTCGGCGAGCGTGAGCCCGGTGAACGCGCGCATCTGTTCGGCGAGCGTCTCGAGCCCGATCACGCGGCCGCCCTTGCGCTTCAGGAACACGTTCTGCAGTTGCGCCTCGGTGCCGTATTCGGTCTGCAGGCCGGCCGACAGCGAATCGTAGGTCTCGACGACGAGCGCCGCGAGCCACGGCCGCATCTTGCGGATCTCGGCGAGCGCGGCCGGGTTGCCGCGCAGGCGCGCCGCGAGCCGCTGCCACAGCGGCTCGGGCAGCAGGCGCTGCAGGCACGGGTAGCGGCACACGCCGTACTTCGACACGTCGTCCTGCGATTCGAGCAGATCGTCGGGCGACAGCTCCAGCGCGAGCGTCGGCGACGCGGCGAGCGCCGCGAGGATCTGCGGCCGGAACGGCTGCGCGCTCGGGTAATCGGACGGGGCGCCCGTGTGCAGCGTGCCGAGCACGTAGAGCGTGACCTTGCCCCGGGTCGCGACGTAGAACGGCATGCGCGCCGGCTGCACGCGCACGGTGCCGCGCGACACGGTGCCGTCGGACCCGGCCGGCGCATGGAAGCCGGGCAGGCTCATGCCGGGCGGCGGCACCTGCGACGGATGAATCGGCGAAGTCGCCGACGCACGCCCTTCGGCGCGCGCCGGTTCGACGGGGACCACGACGCTGGCCGCCACGCACGCGCCGGCCAGCGCCGCGCCCGTGACGGTACGCACGCTCCAGCGCCGCGCGTAGCGGTACGCGCGCATCGCGCGCGCACCGCCTGCTCCCGCACGGCGCACGCCGGACACGCGCGCCGCCAACGCTTCAGGCATTCTCCTCCCCGACCTCCTCGGCGCGATGGCAGGCCACGCGCCGGCCGTCGACCTCGCGCAATTGCGGCTCCTCGACACGGCACCGCTCGACCGCGTACGGGCAGCGCTGGTGAAACGCGCAGCCCGACGGCGGATTGAGCGGCGACGGCAACTCGCCCTGCAGCTTGATCTGCACGCGGCGGTCTTCCTCGAAGATCGCCGGCGTCGCCGACATCAGCGCGCGCGTGTACGGATGGCGCGGCCGCGCGTAGATCGTCGCCTTGTCGCCGAGCTCGGCGACGCTGCCGAAGTACATCACCATCACGTCGTCCGCGACGTGCTCGACCACCGACAGGTTGTGCGAGATGAACACGTAGCTCGTCTTGAACTGCTCCTGCAGATCCATGAAGAGATTCAGGATCTGCGCCTGGATCGACACGTCGAGCGCGGACACCGGCTCGTCGGCGACGACGATGCGCGGATCGAGGATCATCGCGCGCGCGATCGCGACCCGCTGGCGCTGGCCGCCCGAGAACATGTGCGGATAGCGCTTCGCGTGCTCGGGCCGCAGGCCGACCGTGCGCATGATCTGCGCGATGCGCGCGGCGCGCTCGGCGGCCGTCAGGGTCGTGTTGATCTCGAGCGGCTCGGAAAGCGTCTGCTCGACGGTCTTGCGCGGATTGAGCGACGCGAACGGGTTCTGGAACACCATCTGCACGCGGCGGCGCAGGTCGGCGACCGTCTCGCGGTTCGCGCCGGCGACGTTCTTGCCGTCGATCGTCAGGCTGCCCGCAGTGGGCGTCTCGATCATCGTGAGCTGACGCGCGAGCGTGGATTTCCCGCAGCCCGACTCGCCGACGACGGCGAGCGTCTTGCCGCGCTTCAGCGAAAACGACACGCCGTTCAGCGCCTTCACCGTGCCTTGACCGAACATCCCGCGCTTCACCGAATAGTGCTTCGCGAGGCCGTCGGCCACCAGTACCGCTTCCTCGTCGTGCGGTGCGCGAGGCGTTTCGTGGACAGCATTCATCGTGCGCCTCCCGTCAGGTCGAGGTTGGAAACATTGAGCGGCTTGATGCAGCGCGCGCGCATCGCATCGTTGGCCGGCACCAGCGTGTCGAGCGCCGGCCGCGCCTTGCGGCAATCGTCGACGACGTACTTGCAGCGCGGCGCGAACAGGCACCCGGACGGGCGATCATCGCGGCCCGGCACCATGCCGGGCAATGCGGCAAGGCGACGCGCCCCCTGATTGTGCTCGGGAATCGCCGCGAGCAGCGCTTCGGTGTACGGATGATGCGGCGCGCGGAAGATGTCGGGCACGCGGTTGGTCTCGATGATCTCGCCCGCGTACATCACCGCGACGCGATGCGCGACCTCGGACACCACGGCCAGATCGTGCGAGATCAGCACGAGCGCCATCCCGCGTTCCTTCTGCAGCTTCACGAGCAGATCCATGATCTGCGCCTGGATCGTCACGTCGAGCGCAGTGGTCGGCTCGTCGGCGATCAGGAGCTTCGGGTTGCACGCGACGGCCATCGCGATCATCACGCGCTGGTTCATCCCGCCCGACATCTGGTGCGGGAACGACGCGATGCGGTTCTTCGCATCGGGAATGCCGACCTGGTCGAGCAGTTCGAGCGCGCGCCGGTGCAGCGCGTCGCCGCGCAGCCCTTCGTGCAGCTTCAGCACTTCCTTGATCTGGTAGCCGACCGTATAGCTCGGATTCAGGCTCGTCAGCGCGTCCTGGAACACCATCGCGATGTCCTTGCCGACGATCTTGCGGCGCGCCTTCGGCGACGCCTTCAAGAGATCCACGCCGTTGAACGTGACTTCATCTGCCGTCACCTTGCCCGGCGCGTCGATCAGGCCCATCAGCGCCATCATCGTCACGCTCTTGCCCGAGCCCGATTCGCCGACGACGCCCACCACCTCGCCCGGCGCGACCGACAGGTTGATCCGGTCGACCGCGGGCAGGCCGTTGAAGTTCACCGCGAGATTGCGGATGGTCAGGAGATTTTGGCTCATGGTCACGCCATCCGCTTCAGTTTGGGATCCAACGCGTCGCGCAGCCCGTCGCCGAGCAGGTTGATCGCGAGCACCGAAATCAGGATCGACAGGCCGGGCATCGTCACGATCCACCACGCGTTGTCGATGTAGTCGCGCGCCGACGCGAGCATCGCGCCCCACTCGGCGGTCGGCGGTTGCACGCCGAGGCCGAGGAAGCCGAGCGCGGCCGCGTCGAGAATCGCCGACGAGAAGCCGAGCGTCGCCTGCACGATCAGCGGCGCCGTGCAGTTCGGCAGCACCTGCGAGAACATCAGGCGCAGCGTGCCGGCGCCGGCCACGCGCGAGGCCGTCACGTATTCCTTCTGCAGCTCGCCGAGCGCCGATGCGCGCGTGAGGCGCACGTAGGCCGGCAGCGCGACGATCGCGATCGCGAACATCGTGTTGGTCAGGCCCGGGCCGATGATCGCGACGACTGCGACCGCGAGCAGCAGCGACGGCAGCGCGAGCAGCACGTCCATGATGCGCATCACCGGCGTGTCGGCCCACTTCTGGAAGAACGCGGCGACGAGCCCGAGCACGATGCCGGGGATCAGCGCGAGCACGACCGACACGAAGCCGATCCAGAACGACATCCGCGCGCCGAACATCAGCCGCGAGAGAATGTCGCGGCCCGCTTCGTCGGTGCCGAGGATGAACTGCCAGTTGCCGCCGGCGAGCCACGCGGGCGGGATCTTCACGTAGTCGCGGTATTGCTCGACCGGGCTGTGCGGCGCGATCAGCGGCGCGAGCAACGCGACTGCGATCAGCACGATCACGACGATGCCGGCGAACACGGCGCCGCGGTTGCGCGAGAAGTTGGCCCAGAACTCGCGCAGCGCGAGCGCACGGCCGCCGGCCGGCGCGGATTCGCTCGGCAGGGTATTTTGCAGATTGCTCATGGAATTACCTCGTGTGGCGGATGCGCGGATTCAGCACGCCGTACAGCAGGTCGACGACCAGGTTCACGACGATCACGAGCGTCGCGATCAGCAGGATGCCGCCCTGGACGACCGGATAGTCGCGGCGGCCGATCGCATCGATCAGCCACTTGCCGACGCCGGGCCACGAAAAGAGCGTCTCGGTCAGCACGGCGCCGGCAAGCAGCGTGCCGATCTGCAAGCCGATCACGGTGACGACCGGGATCAGCGCATTGCGCAGCGCATGCACGACGACCACGCGCACGGGCGACAGCCCTTTCGCGCGGGCGGTGCGGATGTAGTCCTCGCGCAGCACCTCGAGCATCGACGAGCGCGTCATCCGCGCGATCACCGCGAGCGGAATCGTGCCGAGCACGATCGCGGGCAGGATCAGGTGGCTCACCGCCGACTTGAACGAGCCTTCGTCCGGCGCGAGCAGCGCGTCGATCAGCATGAAGCCGGTCGGGTGCGGGAAATCGTATTCGACCGCGATGCGCCCCGACACGGGCGTCCAGCCGAGATACGACGAGAACACCATGATGAGGATCAGCCCCCACCAGAAGATCGGCATCGAATAGCCGGTGAGCGCGGTGCCCATCACGCCGTGATCGACGACCGAGCCGCGCCGCAGCGCGGCGATCACGCCGGCCGGCAGCCCGACCGCGAGCGCGAACACGAGCGCGCACAGCGACAGCTCGACGGTTGCCGGGAAGCGCGCGAAGAATTCGCCCGCGACGCTCGTGTTGGTGATGATCGACATGCCGAGGTCGCCATGCAGCGCCCGGCCGATGTAGTGGATGTACTGCAGGGGCAGCGGCTGGTCGAGCCCGAGGCGTTTCATCGCCTCCGCGTGCATCGCGGGATCGACGCCGCGCTCGCCCATCATCACTTCGATGGGGTCGCCCGGTATCAGGTGAATCAGCGCAAACGCCAGGATGGTGATGCCGATGAAAGTCGGGATCACCATCCCCACGCGGCGCAACACGAATCTGAACATGATGCGTCTCGTATTTTCTTGGGGAAAATGTGCGACCGGCGACGAAGGGCTTTTGGCCCCTCGCCGCCGGATGATTTCAAGCCGGTTTTCTCAATGACGACAGCTTACGCCTGCCCGGTTACTTCACGCTGACACCGTCGAAACGCGCATAGCCGAGCGGTTCGATACGCATGTCGACCACGTTCTTGCGCACCGGCTGGTAGACGGTCGAGTTCGCGATCGGCGAGAACGGCAGTTGTTGCGCGAAGATCTGCTGCGCCTGCGTGTAGAGCTTCGTGCGCGCATCCTGGCCCGTCGTCGTGCGGCCCTTCTGGACCAGTTCGTCGAACGGCTTGTAGCACCAGTGCGAGAAGTTGTTGCCCTTGATCGCCTCGCAGCCGAGCAGCGTGCCGAGCCAGTTGTCGGGGTCGCCGTTGTCGCCCGTCCAGCCGATCAGCATCGTGTCCTGCTCGCCCGTGTGCGCGCGCTTGATGTACTCGCCCCATTCATACGTGACGATCTTCGCCTTCACGCCGATCTTCGCCCAGTCGGCCTGGATCATCTCGGCCATCAGGCGGGCGTTCGGGTTGTACGCGCGCTGCACGGGCATCGCCCACAGCGTGATCTCGAAACCGTTCGGGAAGCCTGCCTTCGCGAGCAGCGCCTTCGCCTTCTCGGTGTCGTAGGCCGGCAGCTTCAGGTTCTTGTCGTACGACCATTGGGTCGGCGGCATCGGCGCGGTCGCGGCCTGGCCGGCGCCCTGGTAGACGGACTCGAGGATCGCCTTCTTGTTGATCGCCATGTCGAGCGCCTGACGCACTTCGAGCTTGTCGACCGGCTTGTGCTCGACGTTGTACGCGAGGTAGCCGAGGTTGAAGCCGGCCTGCGACGGCATGTCGACGTTCGAATCGGCCTTCAGCGTCGCGATGTCGGCCGGGCGCGGATAGCTCATCACCTGGCATTCGTTGCGCTTGATCTTCTGCACGCGCACGCCCGGATCCGGCGTGATCGAGAAGATCAGCTTCGACAGCTTCACTTCGCCCTTCTTCCAGTAATCAGGATTGCCGTCGAAGCGGATCGTCGCATCCTTCGTGTAGCTGCGGAAGATGAACGGGCCCGTGCCGACCGGCTTCTGGTTGATGTCGGCAGCCTTGCCGGCCTTCATCAGCTGGTCGCCGTATTCGGCCGACAGGATCGACGCGAATTCCATCGCCATGTTCTGGATGAACGGCGCGTTCGGCTCGGCCAGCGTGAACTTCACGGTGTACGGATCGACCTTCTCGATCTTCGTGATCAGCTTGTCGAGGCCCATGTCGGTGAAGTACGGGAACGACACCGGGTACGCCTTGCGGAACGCATTGTTCGGGTCGAGCATGCGCTCGAACGAGAACACGACGTCGTCCGCGTTGAATTCACGCGTCGGCTTGAAGAAGTCGGTCGTGTGGAACTTCACGCCGTGGCGCAGGTGGAACGTGTACACCTTGCCGTCGGACGATACGTCCCACTTCTCGGCGAGGCCCGGCTCGACCTTCGTGCCGCCGCGCTGGAATTCGACGAGGCGGTTGTAGACGGTGAACGTGGCGGCGGTGAAATCGACGCCGGTCGTGAATTGCGCGGAATCGAAACCCGCCGGGCTGCCTTCTGAGCAGTAGACGAGCGTTTTGTTCGGGATCTGTGCGAATGCAGAGCCCGCGACGCCGAGCGATGCCGCTGCCACGCCTGCCATGGCTGTAACACGCAGGGTGTGCAACAGACGGTTGTATTCCATGTTTCCTCCAGGTCTCCAGATCGGAACCGGTCCCGCCAGGGTCCGGCGTACGCGGATATTACTTGAGCTAACGATGCGGCAACAAGCTGGAGAAAAAACTCTTCTAGATGCCCGCCGGGTTTTTGCCGATTTTTAGTGAGAGTAAAAAATGCGACAACGCGCGCGAGCGACAATTTCGTTCATTTCGCAGATTGTTTCGTTCGGCGACTAAACAATTCGGGCGCGAACACGAAGGGGCGACGCACCGTTTCCCCGCGTTCTGCAGCACATCATTGCGTTTTACGAAACGATGCGATGACCGTCTTCAAATCATCATGTCGTCACGCCGGCGCATCGAGGTCGGCGCTGCGTGCGGGCACGAACGCGACCGCGACGATCGACAGCGCGATGCCCGCCATCACGTAATAGGTCGGCGCGAGCGGCGTGCCGGTCGCCTTGATGAGCCACGTGACGATGAACTGCCCGAAGCCGCCGAACAGCATCACCGCGACGTTGTACGCGATCGACAGCCCGGTCGAGCGCACGTTGGCCGGGAACAGCTCGGCGATCATCGCGCCGAACGGCCCATAGTAGCCCGCGAGCGTCACCGACAGCACGGCCTGCACCGCGATCAGCCGCCCGATGCTCGGCGCCGCGTCGAGCCACGCGAACAGCGGATACATCAGCGCGAGCGTCAGCACGAGCGACCACAGCGACAGCCCCTTGCGGCCGATGCGGTCCGACCACGCGCCCGCGACCGGCGACAGCACCATCAGCAGCAGGTTGCCGACGATCACCGCGTAGAACGATTCCGCATAGGGCAGCTTCAGCTGCTTCACCGCGAAAGTCGGCAGATAGCTGATCAGCACGTAGATCGTCACGGTGAGCGCGATCACCGAGCCGAGCCCGCACAGCACCTCGCGCGGGTGGCGCGTGAACACTTCGCCGAGCGTCGCGCGGCGCGCGCTTTGCTGCGCATGCAGGAATGCTTCGGAATCCGCGAGATGGCGGCGGATGTAGAAGCCGATCGGGCCGATCACGAGCCCCAGGATGAACGGCACGCGCCAGCCCCAGCTGCGCAGCGCGTCGTGCGACAGCCCGCGCGTGACGGCCGCGCCGACGAGCGCGCCGATCAGCAGCGCGCCCGCCTGGCTCGCCATCTGCCAGCTGCCGTAGAACCCGCGTTTCGAGAACGGCGCCGCCTCGATCAGCAGCGCCGTCGCGCTGCCGAATTCGCCGCCCGCGGAGAAGCCCTGCAGCAGGCGGCCGAGCACGATCAGGATCGGGCCGCCGATGCCGATCGCCGCATAGGGCGGCGCGATCGCGAGCAGGAAGATGCCGGCCGTCATCAGCAGGATCACGAGCGACAGCGCGGCCTTGCGGCCCGCGCGGTCCGCGTACAGCCCGAACACGATGCCGCCGATCGGGCGCATGAAGAACGCGACGCCGAACGTCGCGGTGGTGAGCAGCAGCGACGAGTATTCGCTGGTGGTGGGGAAGAACAGCTCGGCGATCACGACCGTCATGAAGCCGAACACCGTGAAGTCGTACCACTCGAGCGCATTGCCGATCACGGCGGCCACCACCGCACGCCGGTTCAGCGCACGCTCGGGCCGGGTCGTTTTCGTTGAACTCGCAATCGTCGCCATGCGTGCCTCGTCCTCATGAATTCGCCGTGTCGGGCGGTTCGGCGCGCGGGGTGCCGCGGCGCGCTGGTGTGCAGCGAGTGTAGAAAGCGACGGAACCGTTTTCAAGCATTGGTTGCCGCCTTCCCGACAGAAGGACACTCCCACTTCGCCCAATGCCCCTGACGTCGCAGCAGCATATGGCGCTGTCGCGGTTCGAATCAAGCGCATAAAGGGCCAGAACCGCTTTCAAGCATTGACGACGCCCTGCCCGAAGGAAGGGAAATTCCCACTTCGCCGAAGGCCACCCGACATCGTCTCAATGAGACATGGGTTTTACGCCTTCTCCATGGGCTGACACCGCCAGTCCGGCGGCCAAAATGTTACGTGCTGCGTTGATGTCGCGATCATGGGCCGTCTCGCATCCCGGACAGGTCCACACGCGCACCTTCAAAGGCATGCTGGCAACTGTATGCCCGCAGTCCGAGCATCGCTTGCTGGACGGATACCAGCGATCGATGCCGATTAACGTACGACCGTACCACTTTGCCTTGTATGTCAGTTGCCGCACGAATTCCGACCAGCCTGCGTCGCTGATCGATTTCGCGAGCCTTCGATTTCTCAGCATGTCGCGAACGGCAAGACTCTCGATGGCGATCACTTGGTTTTCGTTGATCAACCGGGCCGAAAGCTTGTGCAAGAAATCCCTACGAGAATCCGCTACCTTGGCGTACATACGAGCAACTTTGAGTTTTGCCTGTCTGCGATTGGCGGAACCCATCTGTTTCCTTGCCAACTGCCGCTGCAGCTTGGCAAGCTTGACTTCGTTCTGGCGAAGCACATTCGGAGCAGAAACCTTCTCGCCAGTCGAAAGAAAGACAAAATCTGTCAACCCGAAGTCGATGCCAACCTTGGCCGTCGACTCTGATTTCGCGGAAACCACATCATCACAAAGCATCGATACGTGGTACCGACCCGCCATGTCCTTCGATACAGTGACGGTGGTCACTTTCGCGCCTTTCGGAATCGTACGCGACCAGCGGATCGAGAGCGGTGCCACCATCTTCGCCAGCCTCAGCGAGGTGCCATTCCACCTGAAAGCACTCATGGTGTATTCGGCCGATTGCGCACCGTCCTTGCGTCGCACCTTCGGATGCTTCGCACGCTTGGCGAAAAAGTTCGAGAACGCTGTCTGCAAGTGGCGTAGCGCCTGCTGGAGCGGAACAGAACTGACGTCCTGCAGCCACTCGTGCCCAGGAGATTTCTTCAACGCGGTAAGTGCGGCCGAGGTCTCGTGATACCCGACACGCACTTGGCCCTGCTGCCATGCATCGACGCGCATCCGTAGCATGTGGTTATACACAAAGCGCGCGCACCCGAACGTCCGGGCAAGAATCGCTACTTGCTCGGGCGTCGGATAAAACCGGAATCGATAGGCGCGCTTTATGTGCATGAGCAATACCATGACATAGGCTTATGCCGGCCTCAAGCTTTTGGAGTAAGTGGTCCTCTGCCTCCCCCTTTCTCAAATTGAAAGAGGGGAGTTTCGGCAATAAAAAACGCCCGCCATCGAACGATAGCGAGCGTGTTGTGGTTTTCGCCGCATTGCGGCATCGCACGATGCCGCACGGGCCTCAACCCATCTTCGAGAAAGCGCTGCACCAGCCCTTCGCCGACACCTGCTTGCCGGGGAACGCGCCGCACGGGCCCGAAGCCGAGCCCTTCTTGCCCTGGTACAGCATGCAGGCCGCACAATCCTGGCCCGCCGCGTATTTCGGGTACTTCGTCTTGTCGACCTTCGTGGCATCGGCCTTGTAGCCGAGCGCCACCGCGGTCGGGTCCGTTTCCGGCAGCATCGGCGCATCGGCCAGCGCTTCGCGCGACAGCGCCAGCGCGGACACCGCACCAATGCTCGTGATCAGGAAACTCCGACGGGATGTTTTCATGGGGGACTCGCTCCAACGTTATCGGTTTGAAAGCCGTTCTGGCGACGGCCGTTCGACAGAATAACGCTCCAGCGAATAAATGTGCGCGCCGAAATGCCGGAGATAAGAAATTCACATGGGTCGTCGCGCGGGCCGCCCGGGTCGCACGCAACGCCGCGGGCCGCGCGTCACGCGCGCGACACCATGTCGCCGACCCGCTGCGCGAGCGCGAGCGACGCGGTGAGCCCCGGCGACTCGATGCCGAACAGGTTCACGAGCCCGCGCACGCCGTGCTGCGCGGCGCCCTGCACGATGAAGTCGGCCGGCGGCTCGCCGGGCCCCGCGAGCTTCGGCCGGATGCCCGCGTACGCCGGCTGCAGCGCGTCGTCGGGCAAGCCGGGCCAGAACGCGCGGATCGACGTGTAGAACGTGCTCGCGCGCGCCGGATCGACTTCGTAGCGCAGCGAATCGCACCATTCGACGTCGGGCCCGAAGCGCGCCTGCCCGCCGAGATCGAACGTCAGGTGCACGCCGAGCCCCGCGCGATCGGGTATCGGATAGATCAGGTGCGAGAACGGCGCACGGCCCGACAGGCTGAAATAATTGCCGCGCGCGAGATAGAGCGGCGGCACCCAGCGCGGGTCGAGGCCGCGCGTGCGGCGCGCGAGCGCCTGCGCACCGAGGCCCGCGCTATTGATCACGCAGGCGGCGTCGAGCTCGGTCGGCGCGTCGCCGCCGGTGCGCACGATGAAGCGCCCGCCGCGCAGCACGTCGATCGATTCGACCGGAGATTGCAGCGCGCACACGGCGCCGTCGCGCTCCGCATCGCCGAGCAGCGCGAGCATCAGCTGGTGGCTGTCGACGATGCCGGTCGACGGCGAGAACAGCGCCTCCACGCATTCGAGCGCGGGCTCGAGCGTCTGCGCCTCGGCGCGCGTGAGCGGCAGCAGGTCGAGCACGCCGTTTTCGGCCGCGCGCGCGGCGATCGCCTTCAACTGCTTCACCTGCGCGGCGCTCGTCGCCACGAGCAGCTTGCCGGTGCGCCGGTGCGGCACGTGATGCGTGTCGCAGAATTCGTACAGCAGATCGCGCCCGTGCACGCACGACGTCGCCTTCAGCGACCCGCGCGGATAGTAGAGCCCTGCGTGAATCACCTCGCTGTTGCGCGAACTCGTGCCCGTGCCGATCGCGTCGGCCGCGTCGAGCACGATCGTTTCACGCCCGCGCGCGGCCAGCTCGCGTGCAATCGCCAGACCGACGACACCCGCGCCGATCACGACACAATCCGTCTGCTCCATGGCTTTTCGCGCTGCTCGCGCGTCGAAGGGAGAGAGAGGAATTGTACGTCCCGGTTCGCCCGCTTGCCGAACGCGTGCGCATCGCGTCGCGACGATGCGCACGGTGGCGCAGGCAACGATGTGGCCGCAAGCGCGACGAACGCCACGCGCGCACGCCGCGGCCGTGCGCGCGTGACCGCGTCAGAAGCCGATCGGCCGGCGCTTCGCCGCGCCTTCGTCGGCGCGGATGTCGGCCGGCCCGATCGCGTCGCGGCCGTCGAGCCGCGCGGCGCCGAACGCATGCAGCAGCGCGCGGCGCATCGTGCGCGGCGGCGTCGCGGCCAGCACGTCGAGCGCATCGTCGCCGAGCGTCTCGGGGAAGCGCCGCCCCCACGCATGCGACGTGCGGATCTCGTCGTAGATCGTCTGCGCGATCCGGCGCGCGCCGGCCGCGTCGGGCGCCGCGATCTCGTACACGTTCATCCGGTTGAGCAGCGGCTCCGGAATCGCCTGCGCGTCGTTCGCGGTCGCGATCCAGATCACGTTGCCCGCGTTGATCGGCACTTCCGCGAATTCGTCGACGAACGCGCGCGCGGTGTCGTGCTCGAGCAACGCATACAGCGCGCCGAGCGGATCGTATTGCGCATCGCTGCCGGCCTTGTCGATCTCGTCGACCGCGATCACCGGGTTCGCGTAGCTGCCGTTCACGAGCGCATCGAACACCTTGCCGGGCTTCGCGTTCTTCCATTGCGACGACGCGCCCGACAGGATCCAGCCGGCCGTCAGCGAACTCATCGGCACGTAGTGGTACGCGGTGCCGAGCAATTGCGCGAGCGCCTTCGCGAAATGCGTCTTGCCGATCCCCGGCGGCCCGAGCAGCAGGATCGGCATCAGTTCGAGCCGGTCGTCCGTTTCGAGACACAGCGCGATCTGCTTGCGCACGTCGTCGAGCGGCTCGCCGAAATTCGGCAACGCTTCGCCGAGCGCGTCGAACGACGGCATCCGGTTCGGCTTCACGCAGAAGCGCAGATTCCCCGTCTTGAGCATCCGCTCGTAAGTCGAGCGCAGTGCGTCGCTCGCGCTCTCGTTCAGGTCGCTCAGCGCGGTCTCGACCTGCTCGAGGTCGTACACCGTGCTGAAGGACGCCACCGCCAGTTCCTGTTTCACCATCGCCGTCGTCATACCCACCTCGCTGCACTTGCCGTCACACACTCATCAGACCCCTTACGATTTCAGTGTAACGATCCCGCATCGCCGCGCAAGCAAGCAGCCGCGGGAGTCTGCTGCTAACAGCACCCCACGCTGCACGGCCGCGCGCCGCGGCGTATGATCGACAGTTCACGACGCTCGCGCCGGGCCCGCCGATCGCGCCCGCGCGCCGCGCGCACGCTGCCCCGCACCTCGCCTGACGCCTCGTCCCAAGGTATGCCGATGCCCGTCCCCGCTGCTTCGCCGCGCGTCGATTCCGACGCGATCCGTTCCGTCGATGCCGTCGACGCCGCGCTCAAGTCGCGCCGCGCGGTCCGCGCGTTCCTGCCGACGCCCGTGCCGCGCGACACGATCGAGGCGATCCTCGAAGCCGCGAGCCGCGCGCCGTCGGGCACCAACATCCAGCCGTGGCACGTGTACGTCGCCACGGGCGCCACGCGCGATGCGCTCGCCGCCGCGCTCACCGCGGCCTACGACGATCCCGCGCGCGATGAAAAATACGTCGCCGAATACGACTACTACCCGCGCGAATGGGTGTCGCCGTATATCGACCGGCGCCGCAAGGTCGGCTGGGACCTGTACGGGCTGTTGAACATCGGCCGCGACGAAAAAGCGCGCATGCATGCGCAGCACGCGCGCAATTTCCGCTTCTTCGATGCGCCGGTTGCCTTGTTCTTCACGCTCGACCGCGTGATGACGTTAGGGGCGTGGCTCGACTGCGGGATGTTCCTGCAAGGCGTGATGACGGCCGCCCGCGCCCGCGGCCTCGATACCTGCCCGCAGGCCGCGTTCGTGCCGTTTCACCGGATCGTCGCCGACCATCTCGCCATTCCCGCCAACGAGCAGCTCGTCTGCGGCATGTCGCTCGGCCACGCGGACCCCGACGCGATCGAGAACCGCCTCGTCACCGAGCGCGCGAGCGTCGCCGAGTTCACGCGTTTTTTCGCTTGAAAACGCATGACGCGGCCTTACCTGTCGAGCAGGACCGCATCGTGCTGCGAACCTGTCGCGGCACGTCCTGTCACATCACGACCGAAATCGATCGGGCGTAAGATGTGCGTCCGTTCCCCGCTATCCCGCGTTTCCGGAGACGTTTCATGCTGAAACACGGCCTGGCCGTCCTGCTCGCGAGCGTCGTGCTCGCCGCCCATGCGCAGAGCCCCGCGCCGGCCGTCGTCGCATGGGAAATCCAGGTGGTGCGCGACGGTCAGACGATCGACACGTTCCAGCAAAACACCACCGTCGGTCAGTCCCGCTCCGATACCCATCGCTATCCGGCGTCGGTGCCGGTGGGCTGCGGCAATGCCGCGCGCGTCGTGCCGACCGAGCGCTCGCGCTCGGTGACGGTCGCGCCGCTCGCCGTCGATGCCACCGCGAACACCGTGTCGCTCGGGCTCGACGTGCAGGAAACGCTCGACGACGAAAACGCGACGCGCGGCGATCCGTGCGTGCCCGCGTCGCCGCGGCAGATCGTCGCTAGCCACCCCGGCCTCGCGGTCGGCGGCGACGCGTGGACCGACTGGACGCTCGTCGAGCAGCATCCGCATCTCGTGTACCGCGTGCGCGCGCACGTCGCGAAGGACTGAGCACCATGTCCGCCGACGCCCTCTCCTTGCCGTTCGCCGAGCCGCACGCCGCGCCCGACGAAATCACCGCCGTCAGCTGGAACCTGCACAAGGGCCGCTCGCCGCTCGGCTTCACCGCGTGGAACGCGATGCGCGACTGGATGCAGTCGACGCACGCGGACGTGTATTTTCTGCAGGAAGCGATGGCCCGCCGCATGCCGCGCCCGATGCTCGCAGCGGGCTTCGGCGCGCCGATGGACGACACGGTCGACGACGTATGGCATTGCCAGGCCACCGAAATCGCGCAGGCGCTCGACTGGCAGATCGCGCTCGGGCCGAACGTGTTCAAGCCGTCGTGGCGGCACGGCAACGCGATCCTGTCGCCGCATCCGCTCGACCTCGGCGGCCGCTGGGACATCTCCGCGCATCGCTTCGAGCGGCGGGGGCTGCTGGTCGCGCGCGCGACGCTCGCAGGCGCACGCCCGGTCACGCTGCTGTGCGCGCACCTTGCGCTCACGCGCGCCGCACGGCTGCGCCAGATGCACTGGATCGCGCACTGGATCGTGCGCAACGCGGGCGACGGCCCGCTGATGCTCGCCGGCGATTTCAACGACTGGCGCAACGATTCGGTCGCGCTGTTCGGCGAGATCGGGCTGTCCGAGGTCGCGACGCTGCTCGGCGAATCGGGCCGCACGTTCCCCGCGTTCTCGCCGGCGCTCGCGCTCGACAAGATGTTCGTGCGCGGGCTGACGCCGCTCGAATGGCGCGCGCCGTCCGGCGAAGCCGCGTGGCTGTCGGACCACCTGCCGTACATCGCGCGCCTGCGTCTCGATCCGCAGTAACGCCGGCAGCAACGCCCGCGGCCACGCGCCGGTCGTCCGTTGGCCGATCGCGCGCGCGCCGAAGCGCGACCGCGCTGCGCGCGCTACAGTAGCGGCTTGCCCAACCCGCCACCGTCCCGCCGCCGGGCCGCGCCGCCATGACCTACCTGCCGATCCTGCTGCAAATCGCCGTCGTCTACCTCGTCGCCGCGATCACGCCCGGCCCCAATTTCTTCATGATTTCGCAACTGTCGCTCGCCGGCCGGCGCAGCCTGGGCGCTGCGTCGGCGCTCGGCGTCGGCACCGCGTCGGTCGCATGGGCGACGCTCGCGATGCTCGGCCTCGCGGCCGTGCTCCATCAGGTCGAGTGGCTGTACGAGGCGATCCGGATCGGCGGCGCCGTGTATCTGGTGTATTTCGGCATCAAGCTGCTGCGCGCGGGCGTGCGCCGCGACACGCCGCCGGCCGATGCGCCGGACGGCCCCGCGCCGCTGGCCGCGCCGCATGCGCGCGACTACCTGCGCGCGTATCGCAGCGGGCTGTTCACGTGCCTGACGAACCCGAAATCGTGCGCGTTCTGGACCAGCGTGTTCGCGGCGATGCTGCCCGCGCACGTGCCGCTGTGGTTCAACGGCGCGGTACTGGTGACGATCGGCGCGCTGTCGGCCGGCTGGTATTCGTGCGTCGCGTACCTGTTCGCGAGCCCGCGCGCGCAGCGCGGCTACCGGCGCGTGCGCCGCCCGCTCGACGCGCTGTGCGGGGTGGCGCTCGTCGGTCTCGGCGCAAAACTCGCGGCCGATCGATGAAAGCAATTAGAAAGGATGTGTTGCGCCAAATCCGCGCAGCGTCGGGGGTCAAGCCCGCGAGCAGCGTCAACAGGGTAAAATAACGAGTTCCTCAAACGTCTGTCATCGAGAAGGCGCGTGTCCGACGCGCCGGCCGGCCGATCCCCGATCAGGCCGTCGCACTCGGTTTTTGCCCATTTTTTGGGCCCGTTACACGCGTTCGCTACGCGCGTCCGTTTTCAAAGCCATGAGCAAATACGACACCGCCACCGTCCAATCCGTCCATCACTGGACCGACACGCTTTTCAGCTTCACCTGCACCCGTGAGGCGAGCCTGCGCTTCAACAACGGCGAATTCACGATGGTCGGCCTCGAAGTCGACGGCAAGCCGCTCGCGCGCGCCTACTCGATCGTCAGCCCGAACTACGAAGAGCATCTCGAATTCTTCAGCATCAAGGTGCAGGACGGCCCGCTGACGTCGCGCCTGCAACACCTGAAGGTGGGTGACACGGTGCTGATCGGCAAGAAGCCGACGGGCACACTGATCGCCGACAACCTGCTGCCGGGCAAGACGCTGTGGATGCTGTCGACGGGCACGGGCCTCGCGCCGTTCATGTCGATCATCCGCGATCCGGACATCTACGACCGCTTCGACAAGGTGGTCCTGACCCACACGTGCCGCCTGAAGGGCGAGCTCGCGTACATGGACTACATCAAGCACGACCTGCCGGGCCACGAGTACCTGGGCGACATCATCAAGGAAAAGCTCGTCTACTACCCGACGGTCACGCGCGAAGCGTTCGACAACGAGGGCCGGATCACCGACCTGATCGCGACGGGCAAGCTGTTCACGGATCTCGGCGTGCCGTCGTTCTCGCCGGAAAACGACCGCGTGATGCTGTGCGGCAGCACTGCGATGCTGAAGGACACGACCGAGCTGCTGAAGCAGGCCGGCCTCGTCGAAGGCAAGAACAGCGCGCCGGGCCACTACGTGATCGAACGCGCCTTCGTGGACTGATCCGCCCCGAAATTTGTGCCGCATCAAGAACCGGAGCAAAAGCTCCGGTTTTTTTTCGTCCGGACTTGGCGAATTCGTAACAAACTGGGACCATTCCATCTCAAATAGTTACATTTTGATACGCCGTCGGCGGGTGCTTGGGTGTCAGTGTTTTTCCTACAACACCTTCGTTCCGATTATTCACATTTACCCTTAAATGTCCGCCCGACATGACCTTTTCAGAAATTTTGAGATATTATTCGGCGCGCGTGGTTGCCGTTCGGATGAGCATGGAAGGGTCGGATGCAAGTGTTACAAGACGTAACTTTTGTTACTTCGGCATGGAGCGATTCTCCGGCGGCGACCGTCATCGAAACGGCAGCCAGCCCACGCAGCCAGCCGGTGTCTGAACCGCTTTCTGACAGCAGGGAGAGTCATGGATACGTCGCTTAACGCGCCCTTGGGCGCCCACGCCCCGTTCCCGTCGCGGCAGCGCATGCCTGGCTGCGCTGCTACCCCGCCCATGGCCGACGCCGCGTCGAAACGCGACGCGTCCGCCGCACGGATCGCGGCACTTTCCGCCCAGCTTCTCGCCGCCGACGAAGCGGCCCGCCGCCATCTGGCCGGCGAGCTGCACGACGGGCTCGGCGCCGAACTGACCGCCGCCCGCTTCGCACTCGCAAACGTTCAAACGTGGCTGCCGGCCGACGCGCCGGAAGGCTGCCTGCGCGCGCTGGCGCTGGCGCAGCAGGCGCTCGACGCCGCCACCGACGCGAATCGCCGGCTCATCGACGAGCGCGACACGCCGGCGCTGGACGCCGGCATGGTCGGCGCGCTGGCGTCGTGGATCGACACCCATGCGGCGCGCACGGGCCTGCGCACGAGCTTCGTGTGCGCGGCCGACGCACGCCTGACGCAGCTGGCCGGCGCCAGCGCGCTCGCGGTGTACCGCGTCGCGCAGGAAGCGCTGTCGAACGTCGCGAAACACGCCCGCGCGACGTCGGTCGACGTCCGGATCGTCACCGACGGCACGCATCTGTCGCTGAGTGTCGCCGACGATGGGACCGGTTTCGCCCGCAATCGCCGCAGCGGCTACGGCCTGGCCGGCATGCGCGCCCGCTGCGAGGCGTTCGGCGGCAGCTTCGAGACGGCCACGCCGGCAAGCGGCCGCGGCACGCGCGTCACCGCGCGCTTCGCGTGGGCTTCGCTGCTCGCGATGCCCGTCGCGGCACGCCGCACGTCGCTTTCGTGAGGTCGCGATGAGCCTGAACATCCTGCTCGTGGACGATCACGCGATCGTCCGGCAAGGAATCCGCCAGTTGCTGATCGACCGCGGCGTCGCGCGCGACGTGACCGAGGCCGAGAACGGCGGCGATGCGATGGCCGCCGTCGACAAGCAGGAATTCGACGTGATCCTGCTCGACATCTCGCTGCCCGACACGAACGGCATCGAGGTGCTCAAGCGCCTCAAGCGCAAGCTGACGCGCACGCCGGTGCTGATGTTCTCGATGTACCGCGAGGATCAGTACGCGGTGCGCGCGCTGAAGGCCGGCGCGTCCGGGTACCTGTCGAAGACGGTCAACGCCGCGCAGATGATCGGCGCGATCCAGCAGGTCGCGGCCGGCCGCAAGTACGTGAGCCCCGCGATGGCCGAGGCGCTCGCCGAATACGTGTCGTTCGAGAACGAACCGCTGCCGCACGAGAAGCTGTCCGATCGCGAATACCAGACGCTCTGCATGCTCGCGTCGGGCAAGCGGCTCACCGATATCGCGAACACGCTGTCGCTGTCGGTGAAGACGGTGAGCGTGTACCGGTCGCGGCTGCTCGAGAAGATGCGGCTGTCGAACAACGCGGAACTCACGTTCTACGTGATGAGCAACCGGCTCGTCGACATGGCGCCCACGGCCGGCGCCTGATCCCCGGCCAACCCGAATTCGTCCGATCCGGCGACGCGGCGAGCGACGCGCCGCGCTTGGCCGCGCCCGCTTCACGCCCGCTTCACGCCCGCATCGCGCTTGTAGCGCGCTCGTTCGGCGCGCAAACGCTTGTTTTTTCGGACGATTCCGCGACGCGCCGCTGCACCGCAACGGGTCTTGTACGCCAAATCGGCTAAAATTATCGGTTTTCACTCAGTCGGCGCGCCGTGCCTGCGCGTGCTGGCGATTCATCCGCAATGTCTCTCTTCCGCAAGAAAAACGTCGATCGCATGATCGCCGGCGCGCAAGCCGCCGGGCTCAAGAAAGCGCTCGGCGCGATCGACCTCACCTTCCTCGGCATCGGCGCGATCATCGGCACCGGCATCTTCGTGCTGACCGGCACCGGCGCCGTGCAGGCCGGCCCCGCGCTGATGCTGTCGTTCGTGATCGCCGCGATCGCGTGCGGCCTGGCCGCCTTGTCGTACGCGGAGTTCGCGTCGTCGATCCCCGTCGCCGGCTCGATCTATACGTATTCGTACGCGACGCTCGGCGAACTCGTCGCGTGGATCATCGGCTGGGACCTGATGCTCGAGTACGGCCTCGCGTCGTCGGCCGTGTCGGTCGGCTGGTCGGGCTACCTGCAGTCGCTGCTGCAGGGCTTCGGGCTCGCGCTGCCGACCGTGCTGACGGCCGCGCCCGGCGCGGTGCCGGGCGTCACCACGTGGTTCAACCTGCCCGCGTTCCTCGTGATGATCGTGATCACGACGCTGCTGTCGATCGGCATCCGCGAATCGACCCGCATCAACAACATCATGGTGTTCATCAAGGTGTCGGTCGTGCTGCTCGTGATCGCGGTCGGCCTGTTCCACGTGACGCCCGCGAACTGGAAGCCGTTCATGCCGCACGGCTGGAACGGCGTGTTCGGCGCGGCCGCCGTGATGTTCTTCGCGTTCATCGGCTTCGACGCGGTGTCGTCGGCGGCCGAGGAAGTGAAGAACCCGAAGCGCGACCTGCCGATCGGCATCATCGCGTCGCTCGCGGTGTGCGCGGTGCTGTACGTGACGGTCGCGGCGGTCGCGACCGGCATCGTGCCGTCGGCCCAGTACGCGAACATCTCGCACCCGATCTCGTACGCGCTGCAGGTCGCCGGCGAGAAGTGGGTCGCGGGCTTCATCGATCTCGGCGCGGTGCTCGGCATGCTGACCGTGATCCTCGTGATGAGCTACGGCCAGACGCGCGTGATCTTCGCGATGTCGCGCGACGGGCTGCTGCCGGCCGCGCTGTCGCGCGTGCATCCGCGTTTCGCGACGCCGTTCCTGACGACCTGGCTGGTCGGCCTGTTCTTCGGGCTGATCGCCGCGCTCGTGCCGCTCAACGTGCTCGCCGAACTGATCAACATCGGCACGCTCGCGGCGTTCTCGATGGTGTCGATCGCCGTGCTCGTGCTGCGCCGCACGCACCCGGAGCTGCCGCGCGCGTTCCGCTGCCCGGGCGTGCCCGTGGTGCCGATCCTCGCGGTCGCGGCGTGCCTGTTCCTGATGCTGAACCTGCAGCCCGTCACGTGGGCCGCGTTCGGCATCTGGCTCGTGATCGGCCTCGTGATCTACTTCCTGTACTCGCGACACCACTCGAAGCTCGCGCACGGCCACCCCGACGCGCACTGAGCGCCGTCATGGCGTGCCGCTGCGGCGCGCCATGACGAACCCCGCGCGGGGCCGGCACCGGCTCCGCACGTTTCCTCCCTCCCGCCCCCTCCGCCGACGCGCGATCACTGTCCGATCGTCGCGATGTCTTGCCCGATCCTCCGGATTTGCGTGCACCCGCCGGCGCGCCCCCTGCACGCGCGCGCCGGGCGGTTCATAATCCCGCCATCGAACGACGGCGTCGCACGGCGGACCGTCCGGCAACAGGAAAAGATGATGGAAAGCGTCGATCTCGATGTATTGAAATCCAGCGCGCGCTGGCTCGAAGAAGGGCGCCGCGTGCTGCTCGTGACGGTCGTGAAGACGTGGGGCTCGTCGCCGCGCCCCGAAGGCGCGATGCTCGCGGTGCGCGAGGACGGCCTGGTGGTCGGCTCCGTGTCCGGCGGATGCATCGAGGACGACCTGATCGCCCGCGTGCATGCGAGCGGCATCGCGGCCGATGCGCGCCCGGAGGCGCTGAAGTACGGCGTGACGGCAGAGGAAGCGCACCGCTTCGGGCTGCCGTGCGGCGGCACGATCCAGCTGGTGCTGGAACCGCTCACGCGCGACAGCGGAATCGCCGCGCTATGCGCGGAAGTCGAGGCCGGCCGCCTCGTCACGCGCACGATGACGCTCGCGACCGGCCGCGCGGCGCTGTCGCCCGCGCAGGCCACCGACGGGCTCGCGTTCGACGGCGAACGGCTCGTGACGATCCACGGGCCGCGCTACCGGATGCTCGTGATCGGCGCCGGCCAGTTGTCGCGCTATCTGTGCCAGATCGCGGCCGGGCTCGACTACCAGGTGACGGTATGCGATCCGCGCGAGGAATACACGGATGCGTGGGACGTGCCGGGCACGCGCGTCGTCCGCACGATGCCCGACGATACGGTGCTCGACATGAAGCTCGATGCGCGTTCGGCCGTGATCGCGCTCACGCACGACCCGAAGCTCGACGATCTCGCGCTGATGGAGGCGCTGAAGACGCCCGCGTTCTACGTGGGCGCGCTCGGCTCGCGGCGCAACAACGCGGCGCGGCGCGAGCGGCTGCGCGAATTCGATCTGAACGAAGCGGAACTGGCCCGGCTGCACGGGCCGGCCGGCATCTACATCGGCAGCCGGACGCCGCCGGAAATCGCGATCTCGATCCTCGCCGAGATCACCGCCGCGAAGAACAACGTGTCGCTGCCGACGATCCTGCAGGTCGAAGGCGCGAAGGCCGCGCGCGAAATCGCGGCGAACAGCGGCACGGCCTGCGGGCTCTGACCCGCGACGGCGGGCGGCTACGCTCGCCGGCCGCCGCCCGCTCCCCCGGCGCGAACGTCGATCAGCTCAGGCCGGCAGCCAGCGCGGCGGCAACCGAACCGACCACCAGCACGACGCCGACCGTGCGGCGCTTGTTCAGCTCGGTCCACAGCAGCACGCCCGTCAGCGACAGCAGGATCAGCGAGCCTGCGATCGTATCCATCAGCAGCACCCAGCCGAGATTCATCCCGACGCCGCGATGCAGGTTGTTCAGCGTCGTCAGGAACGTGTTGCCCGTGCGCTTCACCGACACGTAGCCGTTGCCGACCCAGTATTCGGCCTGCAGGTTCTGGTGCGGCCCGAACACGCCGAATTGCCAGTGCTCGGGCTGCATCACGCGCTTGTCGCCCCACGCGACGGCCTGCGCGGGCTCCTTGCGCATGCGGCCCGGCTTACCGTCGAAATGCAGCTCCTGCTGCAGCCACTTCGTCATCGCGGCGGGCGTCTTCGGCACCGGATCCGGCAGCGCGATCTGCATCTCCTCGACCTGCGGCTCGCCGGTCGAAATCTTCAGCGGCGGCGCGCGGTGGTTCAGCAGCACGCCGGTCACGCCGAACAGCAGCCCGAGCACCGCGCCCCACAGCCCGACCCAGCCGTGCACCTTGCGCAGCCACTTGATGAAGGTCGCGCGACGCGAGCGCTGGCGGCGCGCGGCCCGTTCGTCGTCGTTCAGCGGGCGGCCCGCCGGGTGCAGCACGGTGACGCCGGCGGGCATGCCCGTCTTGGGCGGGTCGATCGTTTCGGGCGCGTTCACGCGAAAGTATCCATTCGTTCAAAACGACGGGCGGCGCGCAGGGAATGCGCGCCGCCCGGGTAGCATGAAAATGAGAATGGATATCATTACACAAATCGAAAGCCGGCTCAATCCGTACGCGTACGGCGCGGCAGGTTCGACGTGTGCGCGAACGCGGAAGAAAGGCGTGCGTTGCGAGGCGATAGCGGTCGATAGGCCGAACATGACGGCAGAACGCTCGCGCAAGCGGCGGATAGCCATTCGTAAGAAGCCGGCCGACGGCAGGCCGTTCAGCGCAACGGCGGCAACGGAAAACGCGGCGCGGCGGCGTCCGGCGCGGGCTCGGTGCGGTCGAGCGCGTACAGCCACGCGAGCAGGTCGGCGACCGCCTGATAGAGCTGCGGCGGAATCCGGTCGTCGAGATCGACCTGCATCAGCAGCGACACCATCTCCGGCGCCGTGTGCACGTACAGCCCCGCATCGTGCGCGCGCGCGACGATCATCTCGGCGAGCACCCCGTAGCCCTTCGCCACCACGCGCGGCGCCGCATCGCCGCCTTTCGGGTCGTAGACGAGCGCGGCCGCGCGCTTGCGGGACGTCATGCTCATCGCAGCGCCTCGTCATCGTCGCCCGGCACCCGCGTATCGGGGCCGGCCGCGCCGCGCGCATACGCGGCGGCGGCAGCCTGGGCGGCGAACAGGTCGAAGCCGTCCGGCCCGTCGTCGACCGCGCGGATCGACAGCCCGCCCACCTTGAGCCCCGAACCTTCGAGCCGCTGCCGTAGCGCGGCTTCGTGGCGCGCGAGACGATCGGCGCCCGTCTGGTTCGCGCGCAGCCTCGCGACGAGCTGCGCGCCGTTCAGCACCAGCTCGGCGTCGACCGTGCCGAGCGACGGCAGCGTCAGCGTGAGGCGCGTGCGCCACGCGATGCCGTCGCCCGCGTCGTCGTCACTGCCGCCGCGCGGTGCGCGGTGGCCCGGCTCGTCGGGTTCGATCGTCCAGTCGAGCCGCGCGCCGGGCCACGCCTCGCCGGTCCAGCGAAACTGGTCGGTCGCGAGCGCATCGAGCTGCTGCCGAACGATCGGCACGGCGGCCGGGTGCACGGTCGCGAGCGGCTGCTGCGCCTGCGGATCGGACGATGCGGCGGCCAGCTCGGCACGCGCGGGCGTCCAGCGCGTATCGGCGTGCGCGGCCAGCGGATCGGCGGTATCGGGCGGCAACGATGCGCCCTGCCGGGCGGCCGCTGCTGCGGCCTGCGTAGGGTCGCGCGCAGGCGCGCCGCCCTGGGCCGGCGGCGGCGCGCTCGCGCGCGCGGCAGCCGGCAGCGGCGGGCGCTGGGCAAGCAGTTCGTCGAGCAAGTCGGTGGAATCGTGCGGGACGGCATCCGGGTCGGCCGGCGCGAGCGCGGTCGCCAGGCGCGCCTGCGGCTCGCGCAGCAGCGCCGCGAGCGGACGCTGGCCGGCCAGCCACTGCGCGAGATGGGATTCGTAGAAAAGGCCGCTCTCGCTCACGGCCTGCGCCAGCGCCGCACGCAGCGCCGCGACGGGCGGTGCGACCGAGGGCGCCGCCGCGGCCCGCGTCGCGGCGGCGGACGACGCTTCCGCGGAAGCCGGCGTGGCAGACTCGGCGGGACCGGACGCAGCCGGCGCGCGCGCCGGCACGGGCGTATCGGCGAGCAGCACGGCGGGGTCGGCCAGCAGCGGCAGCCGCCCGACGATCGCCGGCGTCGCATCGCCGCCCGAGCGCGAGATCGCGTCGAGCACGCGCCCGACATCGGACAGCGCGGTCTGCGTGGAAGCGGGCGGCGCGGCAGGCGGGCTGCCGGCCGGCGGCGCGGACGACGCGCCGGCGCCCGGCGTGCCGACCTGCGAGGTCGCGCCGCCGCCGACGGGCGCCGATACGGTGCCGGTCAGCAGGCTGTCGAGGCGGCTCGCCAGCAGCGCGGCCGCAACGGAGTCGATACCGGTCATGATCGGAGCCTGCTCACGTTAGGGTCTGTTGCATATGGAACGCACATGCGTTGCCACGAGAACGGCCGCTCGCGAGGCGCGCAACGCGGCGAGCGGCCGTTCTCGTGGCAACCCCATGAAAACTCATTCCGCGGGAATGCCCGAAATCGCCCGCGGGAACAGCGCGCGCCGCATGCGGCGCCGGGCCGGGCGCGTCGCGCCCGTGTCCCGGCACACGGCCCTACCCGCGCGCGCGGTACAGATCGGTCAATACCTGGGTCGAGCGCCGCGCCTCGAACAGCGCGGACAGCCGCGCGATGTCCGGGCTCGCGAGATCGCGGATCGCGGCGTCGTCGGCCAGGATGCGGCGGATCAGGTCGAGCTTGCGGCCGAGATCCGATTCGTCGAGCACGACGCCCGGATCGGCCTCCTTCAACCCGTCGACGAGCTGCATGAATTCGGCCTGCAACCCCGGCAACGCGTTCCAGTCGGCGCCGCGCGCGGCGCACAGCATCCGGCCCGACACGGCGGCGAGCGCCTCGTAGCGCGCGAAGTATTCGGCCTTGTGATTCATCGTGATGCTTCCGCTACCTGTTGCGCGGCCATCCGCGCGACTTCCGGGGCGATGCCCGTCCATGCTTCCTCGAGCGTCGCGAGCAAGCCGTCGACCTCGACCAGCATCGCGTCGCTCGCCTGCGCGTTCGCTTCCAGCAGACGCCGGCCGATATACGCATACAGCGCATGGAGGCGCTCGGCGATCTCGCCGCCCGCGTCGCGATTCAGCGACGCCTGCAGGCCGCTCTCGACGATCCGGATCGCCTTGCCGATCGCTTCGCCGCGCCCGGACACGTTGTCCTGCTGCAAATGCATGCGCGCGAGCGCGATCGCCTGCCGCGCGCCCTGGTACAGCATCGCGATCAGCCGGTGCGGGGACGCGCCCATCACCCCGGTCTCGACGCCGACACGCGCGTATGCACTGGCTCCAGCGTGTCCTGGGGAAAACATGCGCTTCTCCTTGTTATTTGTCTTGGCTAGACGGGCGCCGCCGCCGTGCGTGGCACGGCGCGGCCTTCACCGAAGTTATCGGAAGGGATTTGGAAAGCTTTAGGTGCGCGGGGGCTGCCGCCGGGCAAGCGGCGCCGGCTCGCCGGCGCTATTCGGCAGGCCCGGAGTCGCCATCGGATGGCCGTCCCCGGATGCCCGTCGCCGGATGCCCGTCGCCTCACACCGACATCTGCATGATGTCGTTGTAAGCGCTCACCAACTTGTTGCGGACCTGGAGCCCGAACTGGAAGCCGATATTGGCTTTCTGCATGTCGACCATCACGTCGTTCAGCGAGATGTTCGGCGCGCCGACCTCGAACGCCTTCGCCTCGCCGAGCGCGTGCTGCTGGTCGCCGCTGATCTTGTCGAGCGACGCCTTCATCGCGCTCGCGAACGTGCCGGCCGTCGCCGCGCCCGAGCCGGCCAGCGCCGCCGTCGGGCTCGCGACGCCGCCGGACGCCTGCGCGGCCATCGACTGCATCTGTTGCAACACCGAACCGATTCCGCTGACGTTCGCAGTCATGCTGTCCCCAGACATAGAGAAGAGACCCGGACGCACCGGGCGACCCGCCGGCGCCGCACCACGCGCACCATGCCGGATCGCGAGAAAGGATAGCAGCGCGGCGCGCGTCAAAGCCGCGAAAGTACGGGGGAAACCCCGCTCTTTTCGGTCGATCGGAGTGCGCCGCGGGTCACGATAATCGCATCGTGTCATTGTCCGCCCGCTCGTCCGAGCGAGCTCAGTCGTCCCGCTCCGGAGAAACTCGACGCATGGATTCGCAGGCCAACTCGCTGATCAACCCAGACGCCCGCGCGGGCCTCAGCCCGGCGCCCGGCGCCGCCGCGGCCGCCGCGTTGCCGGGCGCGGGCGGCGCAGGCGCGGACTTCGGGCTGGGCGGCTTCGCCGAACGCATTCCCGGCATCTCGCGGATGAAGGGCAACCCGAAGCTGCCGTTCGTGATCGCCGTCGCGTTCGCGATCGCCGCGATCACCGCGCTCGTGCTGTGGAGCCGGGCGCCCGACTACCGCGTGCTGTACAGCAACCTGTCGGACCGCGACGGCGGCGCGATCATCGCCGCGCTCCAGCAGGCAAACGTTCCCTACAAGTTCGCCGATGCCGGCGGCGCGATCCTCGTGCCGTCGGGCCAGGTGCACGAAACGCGCTTGAAGCTCGCCGCGATGGGGCTGCCGAAGGGCGGCTCGGTCGGCTTCGAGCTGATGGACAACCAGAAATTCGGCATCAGCCAGTTCGCCGAGCAGATCAACTACCAGCGCGCGCTCGAAGGCGAGCTGCAGCGCACCATCGAATCGATCAATGCCGTGCGCGGCGCGCGCGTGCATCTCGCGATCCCGAAGCCGTCGGTGTTCGTGCGCGACAAGGAAGCGCCGAGCGCGTCGGTGTTCGTCGACCTCTACCCGGGCCGCGTGCTCGACGAGGGCCAGGTGCAGGCGATCACGCGGATGGTGTCGTCCGGCGTGCCCGACATGCCGGCCAAGAACGTGACGATCGTCGACCAGGACGGCAACCTGCTGACCCAGACCGCGTCCGCGTCCGGCCTCGACGCGAGCCAGCTCAAGTACGTGCAGCAGGTCGAGCACAACACGCAGAAGCGCATCGACGCGATCCTCGCGCCGATCTTCGGCGCCGGCAACGCGCGCTCGCAGGTCAGCGCCGATCTCGATTTCTCGAAGATCGAGCAGACGTCGGAAAGCTACGGCCCGAACGGCAATCCGCAGCAATCCGCGATCCGCAGCCAGCAGACCAGCAGCGCGACCGAACTCGCGCAGGGCGGCGCATCGGGCGTGCCGGGCGCGCTGTCGAACACGCCGCCGCAGCCGGCGTCCGCGCCGATCGTCGCCGGCAACGGCCAGAACGGGCCGCAGACCACGCCGGTCAGCGACCGCAAGGACCAGACGACCAACTACGAGCTCGACAAGACGATCCGCCACACCGAGCAGCCGATGGGCAGCGTGAAGCGGCTGTCGGTCGCGGTCGTCGTCAACTACCAGCCGGTCGCCGACGCGAAGGGCCACGTGACGATGCAGCCGCTGCCGCCCGCGAAGCTCGCGCAGGTCGAACAGCTCGTGAAGGACGCGATGGGCTACGACGAGAAGCGCGGCGACTCGGTAAACGTCGTGAACAGCGCGTTCTCGACCGCGAGCGACCCGTACGCCGACCTGCCGTGGTGGCGCCAGCCCGACATGATCGCGATGGCGAAGGAAGCCGCGAAGTGGCTCGGCATCGCGGCGGCCGCGGCGGCGCTCTACTTCATGTTCGTGCGCCCGGCGATGCGCCGCGCGTTCCCGCCGCCCGAGCCGGTCGCGCCGGCGCTCGCGGCGCCGGACGACGTGGTCGCGCTCGACGGGCTGCCCGCGCCGGACAAGGCGGCCGAGGAACCCGACCCGCTGCTGCTCGGCTTCGAAAACGAGAAGAACCGCTACGAACGCAACCTCGACTACGCGCGCACGATCGCCCGCCAGGATCCGAAGATCGTCGCCACCGTCGTGAAGAACTGGGTGTCCGATGAACGCTGAAGGCTTGACCAAGAGCGCGCTGCTGCTGATGTCGATCGGCGAGGAAGAGGCCGCGCAGGTATTCAAGTTCCTCGCGCCGCGCGAGGTCCAGAAGATCGGCGTGGCGATGGCCGCGCTGAAGAACGTCACGCGCGAGCAGGTCGAGGAGGTGCTGCAGGACTTCGTGAAGGAAGCCGAGCAGCACACCGCGCTGTCGCTCGATTCGAACGAGTACATCCGCTCGGTGCTGACGAAGGCGCTCGGCGAGGACAAGGCCGGCGTGCTGATCGACCGCATCCTGCAGGGCAGCGACACGAGCGGCATCGAGGGCCTGAAATGGATGGATTCGGGCGCGGTGGCCGAACTGATCAAGAACGAGCATCCGCAGATCATCGCGACGATCCTCGTGCACCTCGACCGCGACCAGGCGTCCGAAATCGCGTCCTGCTTCACCGAACGGCTGCGTAACGACGTGCTGCTGCGGATCGCGACGCTCGACGGCATCCAGCCGGCCGCGCTGCGCGAACTCGACGACGTGCTGACGGGCCTGCTGTCCGGCAGCGACAACCTGAAGCGCAGCCCGATGGGCGGCATCCGCACCGCGGCCGAGATCCTGAACTTCATGACGAGCGTGCACGAGGAAGGCGTGCTCGAAAGCGTGCGCCAGTACGACGCCGATCTCGCGCAGAAGATCATCGACCAGATGTTCGTGTTCGAGAACCTGCTCGACCTCGAGGACCGCGCGATCCAGATGGTGCTCAAGGAAGTCGAGTCGGAAACGCTGATCGTCGCGCTGAAGGGCGCGCCGCCCGCGCTGCGCCAGAAGTTCCTCGCGAACATGTCGCAGCGCGCGGCCGAACTGCTCGCCGAGGATCTCGACGCGCGCGGCCCGGTGCGCGTGTCCGAAGTCGAGACGCAGCAGCGCCGCATCCTGCAGATCGTGCGCAACCTCGCCGAGAGCGGCCAGATCGCGATCGGCGGCAAGGCGGAAGACGCGTATGTCTGATTCGGCGAGCGATCGCGTGGGCACCCTCACCGCGTACCAGCGGTGGGAGATGGCGTCGTTCGACCCGCCGCCGCCCCCGCCGCCGCCCGACGACGCGGCGGCCGCTGCCGCCGCGCTCGCCGAGGAGTTGCAGCGCGTGCGCGACGCCGCGCACGCCGAAGGCCATGCGGCCGGCCACGTCGAAGGCCAGGCGCTCGGTTACCAGGCCGGTTTCGAGCAGGGCCGCCAACAGGGCTTCGAGGCCGGCCAGGCCGACGCCCGCGAACAGGCCGCGCAGCTCGCGGCGCTCGCCGCGTCGTTTCGCGAAGCCGTCTCGGCCATCGAACACGATCTCGCGTCCGACCTCGCGCAGCTCGCGCTCGACATCGCGCAGCAGGTCGTGCGCCAGCACGTGAAGCACGACCCGGCCGCGCTGGTCGCCGCCGTGCGCGACGTGCTCGCGGCCGAACCCGCGCTGTCCGGCGCGCCGCATCTCGCGGTGCATCCGGCCGACCTCCCCGTCGTCGAAGCGTATCTGCAGGATGACCTCGACACGCTCGGCTGGAACGTGCGCACCGACGCGTCGATCGAGCGCGGCGGCTGCCGCGCGCACGCCGCGACCGGCGAGGTCGACGCGACGCTGCCCACGCGCTGGCAGCGCGTCGCCGCCGCGATCGGCAAGGTGAGCACGTGGTGACGCGCTCGCCCGACGCACTCGCGCACGACGGCATGACGCCGCTCGAACGCGAGCTCGCGCTCGCGTCGTTCGGGCCCGAAGGCGCGCACGGCGGCGCGCCGCATCCGGCCAGCGCGCCCGCCGCCGCCCCGCGCGCGCCGCACAATCCGCACCTTGACCACTGGCGCACGCACCTGAACGGGCTCGCCGCGCGCAGCCACCGCGCACTGCCGCTGCGGCCGTGCGGGCGCCTCACGCGCGCGGCCGGCCTCGTGCTCGAGGCGATCGGGCTGCGCCTGTCGGTCGGCGCCGAATGCACGATCGAACTGCCGCCCGGCAGCACGCTGCCGCACGCGGAAGCCGAAGTCGTCGGCTTCGCCGGCGACCGCCTGTTCCTGATGCCGACCACCGATGTCGCGGGCGTGCTGCCCGGCGCACGCGTGTGGCCGCGCGAAAGCGCGCCCGTCACCGATCCGCTCGCCGGCGCGAAGCGGCTGCCGGTCGGCTGGGAGATGCTCGGGCGCGTCGTCGACGCGTCGGGCCGCCCGCTCGACGGCCTCGGCCCGCTCGCGGCGAAAGTCGATGCGCCGCTGTCGGCGCCGTCGATCAACCCGCTCGATCGCGAGCCGATCCACCACGTGCTCGACGTCGGCGTGCGCGCGATCAACGCGCTGCTCACCGTCGGCCGCGGCCAGCGGATGGGCCTGTTCGCCGGCTCCGGCGTCGGCAAGTCGGTGCTGCTCGGCACGATGGCGCGCTACACGAGCGCGGAAGTGATCGTGATCGGGCTGATCGGCGAACGCGGCCGCGAAGTGAAGGAATTCATCGAACAGATCCTCGGCGAGGACGGGCTCGCGCGCTCGGTCGTCGTCGCGGCGCCGGCCGACGTGTCGCCGCTGTTGCGGATGCAGGGCGCCGCGTACGCGACGTCGCTCGCCGAGTATTTCCGCGACCAGGGCAAGCACGTGCTGCTGCTGATGGATTCGCTGACGCGCTATGCGATGGCGCAGCGCGAGATCGCACTGGCGATCGGCGAGCCGCCTGCGACGAAAGGCTATCCGCCGTCGGTGTTCGCGAAGCTCCCCGCGCTCGTCGAGCGCACCGGCAACGGGCCCGAAGGCGGCGGCTCGATCACCGCGTTCTACACGGTGCTGACCGAAGGCGACGACCAGCAGGACCCGATCGCCGATTCGGCGCGCGCGATCCTCGACGGCCACATCGTGCTGTCGCGCGCGCTCGCCGAGGCCGGCCACTATCCCGCGATCGACATCGAGGCGTCGATCAGCCGTGCGATGACCGCGCTGATCGACGAAACGCATCTCGACCACGTGCGGCAGTTCAAGCAGATGCTGTCGCGCTACCAGCGCAATCGCGACCTGATCGCCGTCGGCGCTTACGCACCCGGGCGCGACGCGCAGCTCGACCGCGCGATCGCGCTCTACCCGCGCATCGAGGCGTTCCTGCAGCAGGGCTTTCGCGAATGCGCGCCGTTCGCATCGAGCCTCACTGCACTCGATGCGCTGTTCGACGCTTACGGAGGCTGATCCCGATGGCCCACGGCTTTCCCCTTCAGCTGCTGCTCGACCGCGCGCAGGACGACCTCGATTCGGCCGCGAAGCAGCTCGGCACCGCGCAGCGCGACCGCACCGCGGCGGCCGAACAGCTCGACGCGCTGCTGCGCTATCGCGACGAATACCACGCGCGCTTCGCGCAATCCGCGCAGAGCGGGATGCCGGCCGGCAACTGGCGCAATTTCCAGGCGTTCATCGACACGCTCGATGCGGCGATCGCGCAGCAGCGCACCGTGCTCGCCGCGGCCGAGGTCCGCATCGACGAGGCGCGCCCGAACTGGCAGCAGAAGAAACGGACCGTCGGCTCGTATGAAATCCTGCAGGCGCGCGGCGTCGCGCAGGAAGCGCAGCGCGACGCCCGGCGCGAACAGCGCGACGCCGACGAACATGCCGCGAAGATCCTGCGCATGCGGGCCGACGCGGCCCGTTCGTCGTAACCGACCACCGCCTTCGAACGAGAGAACCGTCATGCCTCCCCTGCCCCTGCTCGGCGCGCTGCTCGACACCGCCGGCGCCGCACTCAAGGCCGCCCGCGGCTCGGGTGCGTCCGCCGCCAACGATGCGTCGGCCGCCACGAGCGCCGTACCGTTCGCGCAGACGCTGAAGCAAAGCGTCGCCACGCGCGGCGATACGGCCAACGCCGGCACGCCGGACGTGTCGACCAGACAGGCTGCCTCGAAGCCGGCCGCCGGCGCGAAACCGTCCGGCACGGACGACGACAAGGCGACCGACGACACGACCGCGAACGCCGCCACCGCCAACCCCGACGCCGCCGCCCTCGCGGCCGCCGCGGCCGTGCAGGCGCAACTGCAGGCGCGCCCGGACACCGCGACGCCGGCCGACGCGGCCGCCGCCGCCGTCACTGCGCAAAAGACGGCCGTGTCCGGCCAGCCGGACGCCACGGCGACGCTCGCGAATCATGCCCCCCAGGACGCGGCCGCCCTGCAAACCGATCCGGCTTCGAGCCGCGACGCGCTGCAAGCGGCGCTCGCGAAGCTGACGGGCGGTGCGAACGCGATTGCGATGCCGGCGACCGGCACGGCCGCCGCCGCCACGCCGACCGCGCCGACCGCGCCGGCGGCAACCGCGTCGAATGCCGCCGCGCCGCTGACGCCGAAAGTGCCGACGTTCGACCGCACGCTCGCCGACGCGAAAGGCGCGCTCGCCACGCAACAGACGCCGACCCAGATCACCGCGCAGACGCTGCAGGCCGACGCGAACGCGCAGTCCGGCGCGCAGCACGCACTCGCGGCGGCCAGCAACGCGACGGATCCGGCCGCCAGCGCGACGCTCGCGGCCGGCGCAACGGCCGCTGCCGCCGCGCAGGCGAACCTGCAACTGTCGCCGGCCGCCGGTGCGATCGCCGCCGCCAACGCGCACGTGCTCGCGCCGCACGTCGGCACGGCCGACTGGACGGATGCGCTGAGCCAGAAGGTGGTGTTCCTGTCGAATGCGCACCAGCAGAGCGCCGAGCTGACGCTCAACCCGCCCGATCTCGGGCCGCTGCAGGTGGTGCTGCGCGTCGCGGACAACCATGCGCACGCGCTGTTCGTGTCGCAGCATCCGCAGGTGCGCGACGCGGTCGAAGCCGCGCTGCCGAAGCTGCGCGAAGCGATGGAAGCGGGCGGGCTCGGGCTCGGCAGCGCGACCGTCAGCGACGGCGGCCTCGCTTCGCAGCAACAGCAGCAAAACCCGCAGCAGACCAACGCCTACGGCCAGTCGTCGCGACGCGGGAACGGCGGACCGTCAGCCGTCGATGCACCCGTCGACGCCGCGCAATCCGCACCGGTCGCCGCGCGCGCGAGCCGCGCCGGCCTCGTCGATACGTTTGCCTGAGCATGGCCGTGGCCGCTGCGTGCGCGCCGCGCTCAGCGGCCGTGCACCGCGGCAGCCGCCTCGCCGCGCGGCACGCCGCCCTTGCGCGCCGCGACGATGAAGTCCGCCGCGCGTTCGCCGATCATCACCGACGGCGCATTCGTGTTCCCGCCGATCAGCGTCGGCATCACCGACGCATCCACCACGCGCAGCCCGTCGACGCCGCGCACGCGCAGCTGCGGATCGACGACCGCGCGCGCATCGGAGCCCATCCGGCAGGTGCCGACCGGGTGATAGATCGTGTCCGCGTGCGCGACGATCGTCGCGCGCAGCTCCGCTTCGCTCTGGTCCGGCCGCGTGTACAGCTCGCGCCCGCCCTGCGACGCGAGCGGCGCCTGCGACAGGATGCGGCGCATCGCCTGCGTGCCGCGCACCAGCAGGTCGAGGTCGCGTGAATCGCTGAAGAAGCGCGGATCGATCAGCGGCGCGTCGCGCGCATCGCCGCTCGCGAGCGCGACCGTGCCGCGGCTGAACGGCCGCAGCGCGCACACGTGCAGCGAATAGCCGAACCCCCAGTGCATCTTGCGGTTGTGATCGTCGACCAGCGCCGTGCAGAAATGCAGTTGCAGGTCGGGCCGCGCGAGCGACGGGTCGCTCTTGATGAAGCCGCCGGCCTCCGCGACGTTGCTCGTCATCATCCCCGTGCGGCTCGAGAAATAGCGCGCGATCGCCGGCGTCATCTTCGCGATCCCGCGCAGGCACACGCCCACCAGCTCCGACGAATTCACGCGCGTGTTGATGATGAAATCGATGTGGTCGATCAGGTTCGTGCCGACGTCCGGCGCGTCCTGCACGACCGCGATCCCGTGCCGGCGCAACTGTTCGGCCGGGCCGATCCCCGAACACATCAGCAGTTGCGGCGAATTGAACGCGCCGGCCGACAGGATCACCTCCGCGCGCGCGCCGAGCGTCTCGACGCGCCCGTTGCGCGACACGACGACGCCGACCGCGCGCTTGCCGTCGAAGCCGACGCGCAGCACCGTCGCATCGGGGACCACGTGCAGGTTCGGCCGATTACGGCCGTAGATATACGCGCGCGCCACGCTGCAGCGCGCGCCGTCGCGATGCGTGACCTGATAGAAGCCGACGCCTTCCTGCGTCGCGCCGTTGAAGTCGTCGTTCAGCGGATAGCCGGCCGCGTGCGCGGCCTGGATGAATCGTTCGGAGAACGGATTGCGAAAGCGCAGATCCGACACCGACAGCGGGCCGTCCGCGCCGTGCCATGCGTCGGCGCCGCGTTCGTTGCCTTCCGCCCGGCGGAAATACGGCAGCACGTCCTGCCAGCCCCAGCCCGTCGCGCCGAGCTGCGCCCACTCGTCGTAGTCGCCCGGGTGGCCGCGCGTGTAGATCATCGCGTTGATCGCGCTCGAACCGCCCATCCCGCGCCCGCGCGGCTGGTAGCCGCGCCGCCCGCCGAGGCCCGGCTGCGGCACCGTCTCGTAGCCGTAGTTGGTGCCGAGCTTGTACGGCACCAGCGCCGCGATGCCGACCGGCATGTTGACGAGCAGATTGCGCTCCGTGTGCGAGCCGGCCTCGATCAGCGCGATCGTCGCATCGGGGCACGCATCGGCGAGACGGCCGGCGAGGCTCGATCCACCCGAACCGCCGCCGACGATGATGTAGTCGTATTGCATGTCACGTCTCCGTCGTGTCATGGAAGGCGCCCGGCACCGCCGCGCGACCGCGTCTCCTCTTGTGTTCGGGCATTGTAGGAATGGCCGTCCCGCGCGCGGCACGCGGATTCAAGAGCGATTCCTCTAAACGCCCGCGTGAACTAAATTTAAGATGTCTCGATGCGCTTCGCGCGATGCACCGGCCACGAGAAGCCGATTCGTCGCGAAACGGGAGGAACGACGATGCAGCGCCGGATTCTGCTGGCCACGTGCCGACCGGGTGATCCGGAAGTCACGCGCGCGGCCCGCATTTCATTTCAAACGGCGGCCCGCGCGACGACGCACGGCGTCATGCGCGCGGTCGGTCGAAATCGAACGGCACGGGTCGTCGCCGACCGTTTGGACGGTGTGTCGCCGCGGTTGCACGATGCGCGGCGCCACGCCGTCGCGTACCCGTCGCGTCGCCCTGCTTCGGTGCCCCGGCAGGCGATCGCAAGACGGCGTCGCGTGCCCGCTCGCCATCGCGTCGGGTCATGCGCGCATGCCGTGCGGGACGACTTTCGGACGCGCAAACCGTCGCGCGGATACGACGCCCGCCGCGTGCCGCAACCGGTTTTCGAGCACCCGTCGCATCCGGCCCCGCGCCGGCGCGACACGCATCACCCGATCCGCGTCGCCGCGCTCGCCGAGCGCGCGCGTGCGGCGTGACGGCCGGCCGATGGGCCAGGCCCAACTGGAGGAGACGACATGAAGAACGACCTGCCCGAACTGGCCCCGCAAGCACTGCCGTCGGTCGATGCGCTGACGTCGCTGCTGCACGACCAGCGCGCGGCGTACCTGCGCGCGCCGTACCCGGCATGGGACACGCGTGCGCAGCACCTGCGCGCGCTGCGCACGATGCTGATCGACCACGCGGATGCGCTCACCGACGCGATCAGCGCCGATTTCGGCCATCGCTCGAAACAGGAAGTGCTGCTGTCGGAAATCTGGATGGCGAAAGAAGAGATCGACGACGCGCTGAAGCACGGCAAGCGCTGGATGAAGCCGGTCCGCAAGCCGATGAACAAGTGGCTGCGCCCGGCGCGCGCGAAGGTGATTCCGCAACCGCTCGGCGTGGTCGGCATCGTCGTGCCGTGGAACTACCCGGTGCTGCTCGCGGCGGGGCCGCTGATCTGCGCGCTCGCCGCCGGCAACCGCGCGATCATCAAGATGTCCGAACTGACGCCGCGCACGTCGGCGCTGTTCGAGCAGCTGATCGGCAAGACCTTCACGCGCGACCACGTCGCGGTCGTGAACGGCGACGCGGAAGTCGGCGCCGCGTTCAGCGCGCTGCCGTTCGACCATCTGCTGTTCACCGGCTCGACGCAGGTCGGCCGCCACGTGATGCGCGCGGCCGCCGACAACCTCACGCCGGTCACGCTCGAACTCGGCGGCAAGTCGCCGGCGATCGTCGGCCCGAATGCGCGCTTCGACGCGGCCGTCGACGCGATCGTCGCCGGCAAGACGCTGAACGCCGGCCAGACCTGCATCGCGCCCGACTACGTGCTGCTGCCGCGCGGGATGGAAGGCGCGTTCATCGAACGCGCGCGCGCCCGCTTCGCGAAGCTGTATCCGGACCTGTCGGCCAACGGCGACTACACGACGATCGTGTCGCCGCGTCACTACGCGCGCCTGCAGCAACTGGCGAGCGACGCGCAGGCCGCCGGCGCGCAGCTGCATCCGCTGTCGGATGCGCAGTCCGATCCCGCGTCGCGCCGCTTCGTGCCGTGCGCGGTCACGCACGTGCCGGCCGCGTCGCAGCTGATGCAGGAGGAAATCTTCGGGCCGCTGCTGCCGCTCGTGCCGTACGAACGGCTCGACGAAGCGATCGCGTACGTCAATGCGCGCCCGCGGCCGCTCGCGCTGTACCTGTTCGACGAGGATGGCGGCACGATCGACCGCGTGATGCGCGAAACGGTCTCGGGCGGCGTCACGGTCAACGAAACGCTGATGCACATCGCGTGCGGCAGCTTGCCGTTCGGCGGCGTCGGCGCGAGCGGCATGGGCGCGTATCACGGCTACGACGGCTTCGTGACGTTCTCGAAGATGAAGCCGGTGCTCACGCAGGCGCGGCTGAACGCGCGCAACCTGCTCGCGCCGCCGTACGGCAAGCGCTTCGCCGCGGTGATCAAGCTGATGCTGAAGTTCTGAGCGGGACGGGCCGCGTGCGTCGCGGCCCTTGCACGTTCGCCGCGCGGCATGAACGCCGCGCGCACAGCCGTCACACGTCACACGGGCCAGAGCGGCCCTTCCTGCATCGCGCCGATCTGCTCGCGCAATTCGAGCACGCGCGCTTCCCAGTAACGATGCGTGTTGAACCACGGGAAGGCGGCCGGAAACGCGGGGTCGTCCCAGCGCCGCGCGAGCCACGCCGCGTAGTGGATCAGCCGCAGCGTGCGCAGTGCTTCGACCAGATGCAGCTCGCGCGGCTCGAATTCGCAGAAATCCTCGTAGCCGGCGAGCAGGTCGGCCAGCGCGCGCGACGCGCCTTCGCGGTCGCCCGGCAGCAGCAGCCACAGATCCTGCACGGCCGGCGCCATCCGGCTGTCATCGAAGTCGACGAAATGCGGGCCGGCATCGGTCCACAGCACGTTGCTCGGATGACAGTCGCCGTGCGTGCGCAGCAGGCGAATCTCCCCGGCGCGCTCGAACGCGGCCTCGACGCCTTCGAGCGCGAGCGCGACCACGGTCTCGTACGCCGGTCTTACGTCATCCGGAATGAAATCGTGCGCGAGCAGGTAGTCGCGCGGCTCGTAGCCGAACGTGGCGATGTCGAGCACGGGACGCGCGACATACGGCTCGGTCGCGCCGACCGCATGAATGCGGCCGATGAAGCGGCCAAGCCATTCGAGCGTGTCGCTGCGGTCGAGATCGGGGGCGCGGCCGCCGCGCCGCTCGAAGATCGAGAAGCGGAAGCCGTCGAACGCGTGCAGCGTGCGGCCGTCGAAGGCGCGCGCGGGCACCGCCGGAATCTCGCGCGCGGCGAGTTCGGCGACGAATGCATGCTCTTCGAGGATCGCGTCGTCCGACCAGCGCGCCGGACGATAGAACTTCGCGACGACCGGCGGGCCGTCTTCGATACCGACCTGGTAGACGCGGTTTTCGTAGCTGTTGAGGGCGAGCAGGCGCCCGTCGGTGCGCAGGCCGGCCGGCATCAGCACGCTGTCGAGCGCGTCGAGCACGCACTCGGGCGTGAGGCCGGCGAACGGCGGGCTGGCGGGAGAAGCGGGAGCGGAAGTGGCGTCTGTCATGCCCTGCATTGTGCCGCCAGCCGGACCGAAAGACGAGCTTAGTGAAGCGCCGCGCCGGCCGGCAGAACGGATTCGCCGGTGTCGATCAGGTCCTCGAGAAAGAACGGCTCGGTGTTGAGTTCTTTCGACTCACCCGGCACGCCCGCGTACCAGGTCACCATGGCCATGTCGCCCAGGATGCGCTGGACGATGCCGCGCGCGCCTTTCGGCACCGCGATATGGGTAGTGCAGACGATCGACCCGATATGCATGATGGTTCCCCACTCTTGACTCTTGAAACCCGGCCCGCTGGCGAGCCGGCAAATGCACGATCCGCGCCGCTCTCGGCGGAGCGTTGCGCGTGATCCCATTGTTCACGGTTTATCGAAGCGCGAAAAGAAGAAGAAGCAGGCGAAGTGCCGCGAATTCGTCGAATGTCTCCAATCAACCACTGCGCCGGGCACGCACTTGCCCGCCCGGTTACCCCCATCATACCCTGTCGAATGTGACTGCCCGCCGAAACCGCCCGGCGTGCCGCGCGCACGTGATTGACGCAAGACACGTACCGCTTCGCTTCGCCGGTACCGGATCATCGGAACACGCGCCGCGACCACGTTGACATCACCTCGCGCGCGTCGCATGCCGATCGCTTTCCACCGTTCGTCGAATGCTTGCGTGCGCAGCGGCCGGCGCACCGGTGTCGGCCTGCATCGACGCAACCTGTCGCCCGCGATACGAGCCGCCGACAGTAGTTGCGTTCGATGCTTGCCTTGCGGTACCTTAGGCTTTCATTCGCGTTCAACCGCATTCCGACACGATGCACCCGCTCACGTCCGCCCTCGCAAAAAACCGGCCGCAGTTCGACTCGCGGCCGCAGGCGTGCACGCATCCGTCGGTCCTTCCTCCTCCTGTCGCGCCGCCGCGCGTCTGCGCCGCGCCGCCCCCGCCGGCGGCACGCGTCGGCTGACTCGCCGGCTTTTCGTTTTCGTCTTCCATTCGCCCCGTTGGCTGTCGTGCGTGCGTCGTGACGCACCGCGTGTTGCCGCGTGCGCGGATGGAACGTTTCGATCCGTTCGACAGGTGGATTCACATGGTTTCGTTCAAACGCGCGCTTGCCGCGCATGGCGCGACGTCGCTCTTCGTGCTGCTGTGGAGCAGCGGCGCGATCTTCGCTGAACTCGGTCTGCGTCACGCATCCGCGTTCGCCTTTCTCACTGCCCGTTTCGCGCTCGCATCGCTCGTGCTGCTCGCGCTGGCCTTCATGCGCAAACGCTGGCTGCCGCCGCGCGGCGAGCGGCGCATGGCCGCGCTGACCGGCTTGCTGATGATGGGCGGCTATTCGATCTTCTATCTGCTCGCGCTCGAGCGCGGCATCGCGCCCGGCGTGCTCGCGACGATCCTCGGCGTGCAGCCGATCCTCACGCTCGCGCTCGTCGAGCGTCGCTGGCAGCCGGTGCGCATCGCGGGGCTCGCGCTGTCGCTCACCGGCCTCGCGCTCGTCGTCGGCCGTGGCGTGAGCGGCGGGACGGGCGGCCTGTCGGCTGCGGGCATCGCATGCGCGCTCACGGCGCTCGTTGCGCTGACCGTCGGCTCGCTGCTGCAAAAGCGCGTACGCGCGGCGCCCGCCGACGTGCTGCCGCTGCAGAATGCGATCGGCCTCGCGTTGTGCGTCGCGATCGCGCCGTTCCGGCCGCTGTCGTTCGACATGAGCTGGGCGTTCGTCGTGCCGCTGCTGTGGCTCGGCATCGTGATTTCGGTGATCGCGCAACTGCTGTTCTACCGGTTGATGCAGCGCGGCGATCTCGTCAACGTGACGAGCCTGTTCTATCTCGTGCCCGTCGTCACCACGCTGATGGATGCCGTGTGGCTCGGCAACCGGCCCGAGCCGCTCGCGCTCGCCGGCATGGGCGCGATCATCGCCGGACTCGCGCTCGTGTTCCGCGCGCCGGCCGCACGCCCGCAACCCGACCGCGCGTGAGCGGGCGGGCCGCCGCGCCCGCGGGTGCGGCGGCCCGCATCGGACACATACGACGATTCCGCGAAAATCGAAAGCAACGGGAAAGATGCGTGCAAGGCATCCGTCTTGTTTGCATAAAAAACGCGTGATTCCCGGGGCTTTCCGCTGATTTTTAATGGTTCGGATAGCGAAAAACGCCGCCGGTTGCCTATACTCGAATGGACGGCCTGCACGTAACGGGCCGGACCCACACTAGAAACACCCGGCATGGGACCGGGGTGAGCGCATGCGTGCCGACTTCGGCCGATATCCCGCAGGGATGAAGCCCAGGCAAGCGCTGAAGCGCCCACTTCGGCCGACACTGGAGACACGCATGACGACCTATTTCACGATCGGCGACTTCATCCTGTTGATTCCGATGGCGCTGGCCGGAGCGCTATTTCTCGGCGCGGTGCCGTGCGCCACTCAATTCCGTCACAACCTGCTGCGCGTGCTCGGCGTCATTCTCGGCGTCGGCGTCGCGGTGTTGCTCGTCGAAGGCCTGCCTGCGCTGATCTAGCGCCCCGCCCCGTGCGTGACGTGCCTCGCTGCACCGCAGCGAGGCGACGGAGCGCCTGCGCGTGAGCGATACGGCACGCGATGTTTCGCATGCCGTATCGACTTCCTCCGGTCAGATCGCCTGATCGGTGGACGGCTTTTCCCACAGATTGATGCCGCCTTCCGTCGCGTAACGATCGATCTCCGCGAGTTCCTCCGCGGAGAATTCGAGGTTGTTCAACGCGCCGACGTTCTCGCGCACCTGTTCCGCCCGGCTCGCGCCGATCAGCGCGGACGTCACGCGGCCGTTGCGCAGCACCCACGCCAGCGCCATCTGCGCAAGGCTCTGCCCGCGCCGTTCGGCGATCGCGTTGAGCTTGCGCACGTGCTCGAGGTTGTCCGCGCTCAGGTGATCCTCCTTCAGCGAGCCGCCGCCCGGCTTGTTCACGCGCGCGTCTGCCGGCACGCCGTTCAGGTACTTCGACGTGAGCAGGCCCTGCGCGAGCGGCGTGAACGCGATGCTGCCCGCGCCGACGTCGTCGAGCGTGCCGAGCAGATCCTCTTCGATCCAGCGGTTCAGCAGGTTGTACGACGGCTGGTGAATCAGCAGCGGCACCTTGTATTGCGCGAGCAGCGCGGCCATCTCGCGCGTCTTCGCGGCCGAGTACGACGAAATGCCGATGTACAGCGCCTTGCCCTGCTGCACCGCCGACGCCAGCGCGCCGGCCGTTTCCTCGAGCGGCGTGTGCGCGTCGAAACGGTGCGAGTAGAAGATGTCGACGTAGTCGAGCCCCATCCGCTGCAGGCTCTGGTCGAGGCTCGCGAGCACGTACTTGCGCGACCCGCCGCCGCTGCCGTACGGCCCCGGCCACATGTCCCAGCCGGCCTTCGTCGAGATCAGCAGCTCGTCGCGATACGGCCGGAAATCCTCCTTCAGCAGCCGGCCGAAGTTGGTTTCGGCGCTGCCGTACGGCGGCCCGTAGTTGTTCGCGAGGTCGAAGTGGTTGATGCCGAGGTCGAACGCGGTGCGCAGGATCTCGCGCTGCGTCGTGATCGGCGTCGAATCGCCGAAGTTGTGCCACAGGCCGAGCGACAGGGCGGGCAGTTTGAGCCCGGATTTGCCGCAGGTGCGGTATTGCATGCCGGCATAACGTTCGGAAGCTGCTTCGTAGGCCATGAGTCTGTTCCGTCAGGACATCGGGGGAAGGGACGCGCGCCGGCCGCGCCAATGGCGTGACGGCGGCGAAGGAGTCATACGACGACTATGGTAACGAAAGCGGCCGGATCACGCACGGCGGCACCGCGATGGACGCGACCGCGGCGCTCGCCTACACTGCGGCGTCTCGAATCACCGTTTCAGCGAGGTTGGTATGTCCCGGGTCATCTCGGTTGCACTGCTCGTCGGCGGCGTCGTGCTGCTGTATTTCGGCGGCCAGTCGTTCCATTCGATCAACGACAACGTGTCGCGCTTCTTCACCGGCTCGCCCGCGACGAAGACGATCCTGCTGATCGTCGGCGGCGCCGTCGCGTCGTTCGCCGGCCTGATCGGCCTCGCGATGCCGGGCAGCAAGCGCTGATCGCGACGTACGCACGGCCCGCGTGACCGCGCGCGGGTCGCGCCAAACGAAACGGGCGGCCAAGCCGCCCGTTGCTTCATTCGCCCGCGATGCGTTGCATCGCGTGAGCATCGCGGCGTCGCCGCGCCGCCCGATCCACGCCTAGAGCGCCACTTCCGGCTTCGACGCCGAGCGCGTGCCGGGCACCGGCCGGTTGCTCGCGCCGTGATACGTGTACACGAGCGAGAACTTCACTTGGTCGGAGCGGTTCTGCCCGGCCGAATGCAGCGTGTTGCTGTGGAAGAACACGACGTCGCCCGTCTGCAGCGACGGGCACGTGGCCGCGTCGATCATCCTGCGGTTTTCCGGCAGATCGCTGCGGAAGAACTTCGCGTCGTCGAACGCTTCCGGACCGAATTCGGCCGTATGCGAACCCGGCACCAGCCACAGCGCGCCGTTCTCGTTGGTTTCCGGCCCGAGCGCGAGCCACACCGACACCATGTCCGGCCGCTCGAACGCCCAGTAGCGGAAATCGCGATGCCAGCCGGTCAGGCTGCCGTACGCCGGGTGCTTCGTCATCATGCAGTTGTGATGCGCGCGCGACAGCACGGGCTCCTCACCGAAATACGCACGCATCCACGCGCCGATTTCAGGCGCGATCGCGCGCTCGGCGAACGCCGGATCGCGCGAATACGCGTCGAGCAGCCGCCGCACCGTATGCCCGCCCGGCGCATGCTTCGACTCGGGCGCGCCCGGGTAGCGCAGGTCGGCCTCGAACTCGATCGGCTCGGCGGCCTCCCGCAACTGGCGCTCCGCGATCTGCCTGAGCGCCGCGCACTGCGCCTCGCCGACGAGGCCGCGCGCGACGACGAAGCCGCGCTCGCGCAATTCCGCGACTTGCGCGCGGATCGATTCCGACTGCAATGGAGACGACATGGGATGCCAGACGTTTATTGTGTGAATGTGACGATTGTAAATCGGCGCCGGATACCGCGAACAGCGCCATTGTCGTGCGCAGGGGCATGCCAATCGCGGATTTGATCCAGCGCAAGGGAACTGTGCGACGCGGCGCCTGCCTCAGCGACAGGCGGTATGCGGCACACGCCTTGCTGCACAAGGGTTTATCGCGACTTTTGCCGGTCATGAATCCCCTGTAGCCTGACGCGGCCTGTCAATTCTGGCGGGCGCGGCGCGCGACGGGTTTAGGTAAGATCCGTTGCGCCATCCGAGGCCGTTGATACCAGTGCGCTCTCCAGGGCGCCACCCATACAAGCGAAGCATCGTTCACATGCCATTCCGTCTGACTTCCCGTTTCAACCGCGCTGCGAAGCGCGTCGTGCCGTCCGCTCCTGCCCGCTCGCTGCGCCATCACCGCGCCCGCACGCAGGCGCTGGCCGAACGTACGCCCACGCACGGCCGGCTCGACGGCATCCGTGCGTGGTTCCACGCGTTTTTCTCGATGATGAGCACGCAGGCGTTCGTCCGCCGCGCCGGCCTGCGCTCGCTGCTGCAGAAGCCGTCGTCGCTGCGCGCGCTCGCGCTGCGCCGCAAGCTCGGCCCGCAGCGCCGCGTCAACCGCCCGCGCCGCCTCGCGGCGAGCAACGGCTGGTTCGGGTTCGGCGCGCGTTGAGCGGGTGCCGGCGGGCGTTGCCCGCATCGATCGCCGCCATTGCTTCGGCGATCGACCCCCATAAAAAAACCCCGGCTTGGCCGGGGTTTTTCATTTCAGGCGAACGACGCTTACGCGACGCGTGCCGTCGGCTCCACGCCGGCCGCTTCGGCCAGCGTGAGCGCCTTGTCGGTCGCTTCCCACGAGAATTCCGGCTCTTCGCGGCCGAAATGGCCGTAAGCTGCCGTCTTCTCGTAGATCGGGCGCAGCAGGTCGAGCATCTTGATGATGCCCTTCGGACGCAGGTCGAAATGCTCGCGCACGAGCTTCGTGATCACCGCATCCGACACGCGGCCCGTGCCGAACGTGTTGACCATCACCGAGGTCGGCTCGGCCACGCCGATCGCGTACGACACCTGGATCAGCGCGCGCGACGCGAGGCCGGCCGCGACGATGTTCTTCGCGACGTAACGGCCGGCATACGCAGCCGAACGGTCGACCTTCGACGGATCCTTGCCCGAGAACGCGCCGCCGCCGTGCGGTGCGGCACCGCCGTACGTGTCGACGATGATCTTGCGGCCGGTCAGGCCGCAATCGCCCTGCGGGCCGCCGATCACGAACCGTCCGGTCGGGTTCACGAGGAACTTGATGTCGCCCTTGATCAGCTCGGCCGGCAGCGTCGGCTTGATGATTTCCTCGATCACCGCTTCGCGCAGCGCGGGCAGTTCGATGTCCGGTGCATGCTGCGTCGACAGCACGACGGTGTCGATCGAATCGGGCTTGCCGTCGACGTAGCGGACGGTGACCTGCGACTTCGCGTCCGGACGCAGCCATTGCAGGCGGCCGTCGCGGCGCAGGCTGGCCTGGCGCTCGACGAGGCGGTGCGACAGGTAGATCGGCAGCGGCATCAGTTCCGGCGTTTCGTCGCACGCATAGCCGAACATCAGGCCCTGGTCGCCCGCGCCTTGATCGAGGTTGTCGTCGTGTGCACGATCGACGCCCTGCGCGATGTCCGGCGACTGCTTGTCGTACGCGACGAGCACCGCGCAACCCTTGTAGTCGATGCCGTAGTCGGTGTTGTCGTAGCCGATGCGCTTGATCGTATCGCGCGCGATCTGGATGTAATCGATGTTGGCCGTCGTGGTGATTTCACCGGCCAGCACGACGAGACCCGTATTGCACAGCGTTTCAGCCGCAACGCGGGAGTATTTGTCCTGCTCGAGGATGGCGTCGAGAATCGCGTCCGAGATTTGGTCCGCGACTTTGTCCGGATGGCCTTCGGAGACGGATTCGGACGTGAAGAGATAATCGTTTGCCACTTTTTCAGGCTCCTGTGTGGTTACGGTTGGTTTCACGTAGCCAGCTTCGTTGGGCCTGAAGCGGCGACGCTTTAGCGGATTACCAGGACCGGGCAGCGCGTGTCGCGCCAGCCGGCTTCGCCCCGCAAGTTGTCAGTTAACTCGGCGAAGCCCGTATTATAGCGGCTTTCCTGAATTGTCACAGAGCGCCGCCCGTGCTGCATCTTCCGCTGTCTTACCACCCTGTTCGCAACGTGCCGGCCAGCCGGCCCCACGGAGATTCCGCATGCTAGGCCGCCTCGGCACGCACCTCGCCATCGGCTTGCTGAAGCTGCTCGCCCTGCTGCCGTACGGTCTGACCGCACGGTTCGGCGATGGCCTCGGCTGGCTGCTGTATCAGATCCCCAGCCGGCGAAAGCGCATCGTACATACGAATCTGAAACTCTGCTTCCCCGACTGGAGCGACGAGCGGCGCGAGGAAGTGGCGGGCCAGCATTTCCGCCATGCGATCCGCAGCTACGTCGAGCGCAGCGTGCAGTGGTTCGGCTCGGAGAAAAAGCTCGCGAAGCTGATCCAGGTCGACAGCGCGGTCGATCTCACCGATCCCGACCTGCCGCCGACGCTGTTCCTCGGCCTGCACTTCGTCGGCATCGAAGCCGGTTCGATCTGGCTGAACCGCTCGCTGCAGCGCCGCTGCGGATCGCTGTACCAGCCGTTCTCGAACGCGGTGCTCGAGGAAGCGGCGAAGCAGGCGCGCGGGCGCTTCGACGCCGAGATGGTCGGCCGCGCGGACAGCGCCCGCGTCGTGCTGCGCTGGCTGCGCGACCGCAAGCCGGTGATGCTCGGCGCCGACATGGACTACGGGCTGCGCAACTCGACGTTCGTCCCGTTCTTCGGCGTGCCGGCCTGCACGCTGACGGCCGTGGGCCGGCTCGCGAAGACGGGTCGCGCGCAGGTCGTGCCGTTCATCGGCGAGGTGCTGCCGAACTACAAGGGCTACCGGCTGAAGGTATTCAAGCCGTGGGACAACTACCCGACCGGCGACGACGATCTCGACGCGCGGCGGATGAACGCATTCCTCGAGGAACAGATTCCGCTGATGCCCGAGCAGTACTACTGGGTGCACAAGCGCTTCAAGACGCGCCCGCCCGGCGAACCGAGCCTGTACTGACCCTGCCGCGAGCCGTTCGCGGGTGCGCCGTCATGCGCGCGCCCGCGCCCTCGCCACCTTCGGCGCGCCCTTCGCGCGCGCCTGCCACAGATCGTAGGCCGACTGCTGCGCGAGCCACAGATCGGCCCTTCCTCCGTTTTCCTCGCCGAGCCACGCTTCGAGCCGCAACGCCATTTCCGGGGAGATGCCGGCATGGCCGTGCAGGATCCGCGACAGTGCGGCACGTGTCACGCCGAGTTGCGACGCGGCCTCGGTGACGGTCAGACCAAGCGCCGGCAGCACGTCGTCGCGCAGCGTTTCGCCCGGATGGGGCGGATTGAAGATGCGGGTCATCGCTTGAATCACCTCAGTGGTAGTCCTGGTAATCGACCAGAACGACGTCGCGGCCCTCGAATCGGAATGTCAGCCGCCAGTTGCCGTTCACGCCGACTGCGTAATATCCGTCCAGCCCGCCGGCGAGACCGTGAAACCGCCAGCCGGGCACATTCATGTCGTGCGACGTGGCTGCGACATCGAGACGCGCCAGCATGCGCCGCAGCCTGGGTGCATGATCGGGCCGAATGCCCGCCTTGCTCCCGGTGACGAAAAACGCTTCCAGTCCCTTGTGTACCCACGACTTGATCATGGACCTCCCACACTCGAGCGCGACGTCGACAGCATGGCCCGAATGTGTATAGCCAAACTATACGAATCACTTGATTTCCTCGTCAATCTGACCAGTACGAAAACGTTCGTCCGGGTCGCCTCATCCCTTCGTCGCGTGTTCGGGCACGCATCGCCAGTCCCGCCTCCGTTGCGCGCGCTACACCACGCCAATTTGTCTGCTCGCCACGTACCCGACCAGTCGACCCATCGACATATGCCGCCCGCCGGGCCCGCACGGACGACCGAAACCCCGCCCGCGCAGGACGCTCCCGTCGCCTGCATGTATCATTTGCGGTTGAGATCAGCACGACGAACGAGGCTGCCCGGCATGGCCGCCGGCCGTCCGTGTCGTGCCGACCGCCTTGTTCGCCATGGAATTCCGGACCCAGTGAAACTCTCGTTCACCAAGATGCACGGTGCGGGCAACGACTTCGTCGTGCTCGACGGCTACTCGCGCGCGCTGCCGCCGCTCTCCGAAGCGCAGGTGCGCGCACTCGCCAACCGCCACTTCGGCATCGGCGCCGACCAGTTGCTGCTGGTCGAGAAACCGACCGTCGACGGCGCGGATTTCAAGTACCGGATCTTCAATTGCGACGGCGGCGAGGTCGAACACTGCGGCAACGGCGCGCGCTGTTTCGTGAAGTTCGTCAGCGACCGCGGCCTGACCGACCAGCGCAGCGTGCGCGTGCAGGTCATGAAGGGCCTGATCACGCTGACGCTGCAGGACAACGGCGAAGTCGTCGTCGACATGGGCGCGCCCGTGTTTGCACCCGCGCAGGTGCCGTTTGACGCCGCGGGCCTCGACGCCCGCAAGGAAGGCAACGACACGCTGTGGCCGCTCGACGTCGGCGGCACGACGCGCTGGATCTCGACGGTGTCGATGGGCAACCCGCACGCGGTGCAGGTCGTCGACGATGTCGACGCGTATCCCGTGCTGGAAGAAGGCCCGCTGATCGAGCGCCATGCACGCTTCCCGCAGCGCGTGAACGCCGGCTTCATGCAGATCGTGTCGCGCCACGAAGTGAAGCTGCGCGTGTACGAACGCGGCGCGGGCGAGACGCTCGCGTGCGGCACCGGCGCGTGTGCGGCGGTCGCGGCCGGCATCCGGCGCGGCCTGCTCGATTCGCCCGTGACCGTGCACACGCACGGCGGCACGCTGACGATCGGCTGGGACGGCGCGCGCGACGAAGCCGCCGCGCTGATGATGGCCGGCCCCGCCACGACCGTGTTCGAAGGCGAGATCGACCTGAACGCCCTGACCCTGCAACGTCCTTGATAACTGAACGCGCCAGCCACATGAACGATCGCGAAGTCGCCGACTACCTGCTCGCCAATCCCGAATTCTTCGCGCAGCACGCCGAGCTGCTCGCGACGATCCGTCTCGCGAACCCGCACGGCAAGGCCGCGATCTCGCTGCAGGAACGGCAGATGGAGATGCTGCGCGACAAGAACAAGCATCTCGAACGCCGGCTCGCCGAGCTCGTGCGCTACGGCCACGAGAACGACAGCCTGTCCGCGAAGTTCAGCCGCTGGACCGCACGCGTGATCGCGGAACGCGATCCGTACGCGCTGCCGCGCACGATCGCCGACGGCATCGCCGACGTGTTCGACGTGCCGCAGACGGCGCTGCGCGTGTGGGACGTCGCCGACACCTACGCGCAAGCCGACTTCGCGCGCCAGGTCGGCGAGGAGGTGCGCCTGTTCACGAACGGCCTGTCGACGCCGTACTGCGGCGCGAACACCGGCTTCGAGGCCGCCCAGTGGCTCGCGCCCGCGCTCGCCGCCCCCGCCGCGAGCGCGGCCGAAGGCGCCGAAGCCGCACCGGCCGGCGACGGCCCGGCCGCGTCGGTCGCGCTGCTCGCGCTGCGCGCGCCGCTCGCCGGCACCGACGCGCCCGCGTTCGGCCTGCTCGTGCTCGGCTCGCCCGATCCGCGCCGCTTCCACGACGGGATGGCCACCGACTTCCTCGCGCAGATCGCGACGCTCGCGAGCGCCGCGCTCACGCGCCTGCTGCCGCACTGATCCGCCGCACGCGATGACCGACGATCCGATTGCCGCCTACCTGTCGAACCTGAAGCACGTCAGGCAGCTGTCGGAACACACGCTGCGCGCGTACACGCACGAACTCGACGAACTGAAGAAGCTCGCGGCCGGCCGGCCGCTCGACGCATTGACCGCCGCCGACATGCGCGGCGCGGTCGTGCGCGGGCACGCGGCCGGGCTGTCCGCGCGCTCGATCTCGCACCGGCTTTCCGCATGGCGCGCGTTCTATCGCTGGTTCGCGCAGCGCGTCGAGATGCCGGCGAATCCCGTCGCCGGGGTCCGCGCGCCCAAGCGCGAGAAATCGCTGCCCAAAGCGCTGTCGGTCGACGATGCGGTCGCCCTGATGGACACGCCGCTGCCAGACACGACCGAAGGCATCCGCGACCACGCGATCCTCGAGCTGTTCTATTCGTCGGGGCTGCGCCTTGCCGAACTGGTCGGGCTCGACGTCCGGTACACGCAGGCCGACGGCTACCGCTCGGCCGGCTGGCTCGACCTCGCCGAAGCTGAAGTCACCGTGCGCGGCAAGGGCAACAAGGAGCGCAAGGTGCCGGTCGGCCGCAAGGCGATCGACGCGCTGAACGCGTGGCTCGCGGTGCGCGACGAATTCGTGAAGCACGATCCGCATCCGCTGTTCGTGTCGGTGCGCGGCAACCGGATGTCGCCGGGCGTCGTGCGCGAGCGCGTGAAGCGCGCGGCGCTCGCCGCCGGCATCCCCGCCAACGTCCACCCGCACGTGCTGCGCCACTCGTTCGCGACGCACGTGCTGCAGTCGAGCGGCGACCTGCGTGCGGTGCAGGAACTGCTCGGCCACGCGAGCGTCGCCGCGACGCAGATCTATACGTCGCTCGACTTCCAGCATCTCGCGAAGATTTACGACAGCGCGCATCCGCGCGCGAAGAAGCGCGACTGACGCGCGTCCCGTGTTACCCGCCACGCGCGGCGGCCGGCCCCGGCCGGCGTCGCGCGCGGCCCATTTCGATCTCATCATGCAAACCGTCACCCTCAAGCCGTCCAAGGAAAAATCGCTGCTGCGCCGCCATCCGTGGATCTACGCCAATGCGATCGACCGCGTCGACGGCAAGCCCGCGCCCGGCGCGACCGTGCTCGTGCGCGCGCACGACGGCCGCTTCCTCGCGCGCGGCGCGTACAGCCCGCAGTCGCAGATCCGCGTGCGGGTGTGGAGCTTCGACGAGCACGAGCCGATCGATCACGCGTTCTTCAAGCGCCGCGTGCAGCGCGCGGTCGCGCACCGCACGACGATGGTGTCGGGCACGGGCGCGGTGCGGCTCGTGTTCGGCGAAGCCGACGGGCTGCCGGGGCTGATCGTCGACTACTACGTCGCGGATACCGCCGAAGCCGGCGCGGCGCCGCGCGGCCAGCTCGTCTGCCAGTTCATGGCCGCGGGCGTCGAAGCGTGGAAGGACGCGATCGTCGCGGCGCTCACCGGCGCGACCGGCTGCCCGAACGTGTACGACCGCTCGGACGTATCGATCCGCGACAAGGAAGGGCTCGAACAGACGACCGGCGTGCTGGCCGGCGACGCGCCGCCCGCGACGCTGATCTCGAATGAAAACGGCGTGCGCTATCACGTCGACGTGCCGAACGGCCACAAGACGGGCTTCTACGTCGACCAGCGCGACAACCGCGCGCTCGTCGAGCAGTACGCGGCCGACCGCGACGTGCTGAACTGCTTCTGCTACACGGGCGGCTTCTCGCTCGCGGCGCTCAAGGGCGGCGCGAAACACGTCGTGTCGATCGATTCGTCCGGCGACGCGCTCGCGCTCGCGCAGCAGAACGTCGTGGCCAACGGCTTCGACGCGGAACGCGCGACCTGGCTCGACGCCGATGCGTTCAAGACGCTGCGCCGCCTCGTCGACGAAGGCGAGCGTTTCGACCTGATCGTGCTCGATCCGCCGAAGTTCGCGCCGACGCGCGACAGCGTCGATCGCGCGGCGCGCGCGTACAAGGACATCAACCTGAGCGGCTTCAAGCTGCTGCGTCCGGGCGGCCTGCTGTTCACGTACTCGTGCTCGGGCGCGATCGACATGGACCTGTTCCAGAAGATCGTCGCGGGCGCGGCCGCCGACGCGAAGGTCGACGCGCGCATCCTGAAACGGCTCGGCGCGGGCGTCGATCACCCGCTGCTCGCCGCGTTCCCGGAAGGCGAATATCTGAAGGGCCTGCTGTTGCAAATCGTCTGATCGCCCCGATCTAGCGCGGACAACCGCGCTCGCCCGCATTGGCGGCGCTGCGCTCCCGCCTGTCGTCCGGACGACGGGCGAGGACTTGACAGGTATGTTTCAATGGATGGTTGTGCGCCCCGGCTCGCAGCGCGAGGGCGCGACGCACATCCTGGTTTTGACCCCGATTCACGAACCACAGGCGACCGACATGGCCACTCCCGTCACCATCCTTACCGGCTTCCTCGGCAGCGGCAAGACGACGCTGCTCAAGCGCATCCTGAACGAACAGCACGGCATGAAGATCGCCGTGATCGAGAACGAGTTCGGCGAAGAAAACATCGACAACGAAATCCTCGTGCAGGATTCGAACGAGCAGATCATCCAGATGAGCAACGGCTGCATCTGCTGCACGATCCGCGGCGACCTCGCCCGCGCGCTCGGCGATCTGGCCGCGAAGAAGCGCGAAGGCAAGCTCGACTTCGACCGCATCGTGATCGAGACGACCGGCCTCGCGAACCCGGGCCCCGTCGCGCAAACGTTCTTCATCGACAGCGAAATCGCCGACGACTTCCTGCTCGACGCGGTCATCACGCTGGTCGATGCGAAGCATGCGAACGCGCAGCTCGACGAACACGAAGTGGTGCAGCGCCAGGTCGGCTTCGCCGACCGCCTGTTCATCACGAAGTCGGACCTCGTCGACGACCAGACCGTCGCTGGCCTCAAGCACCGCCTGATGCACATGAACCCGAAGGCCGCGATCAAGGTCGTGAATTTCGGCGAAGCGGACATCAAGGAAATCTTCGATCTGCGCGGCTTCAACCTGAACGCGAAGCTCGAGATCGATCCCGATTTCCTCGCCGAGGACGATCACGCGCACGATCACCACGATCACGGCCATGACCACGATCACGCGAATTGCGATCACGATCACGGCCAATGCGCGCACGATCACGACCACGGCCACCACCACAATCATCACCACGCGCACCACGACGACAAGATCAAGTCGTTCGTGTACCGCAACGACCGCCCGTTCGACCCGAACAAGCTGGAAGACTTCCTCGGCGGCATCCTGCAGATCTATGGCGAGCGGATGCTGCGCTACAAGGGCGTGCTGTACATGAAGGGCGTCGACCGCAAGGTCGTGTTCCAGGGCGTGCACCAGATGATGGGGAGCGACCTCGCGGCGAAGTGGCTGCCGGTCGAGAAGAAAACCAACAAGATGGTGTTCATCGGCGTCGACCTGCCGCAGGACCTGATCACCGACGGCCTCGACGCCTGCCTCGCCTGACCCGCGCGGGCGCCTGCCGCGCGCCCGCGGCCCGGCCGCCCGCACCGGCGGCTGCGGCGGTCGCGCGGCGCCGCCTTTTCCGGGCAGGGTTTCGCCGTCATCGCTTTTTCGCGATTTGCGCGTTATATTTTCTAGATATTGGCGCAGCCGACGGGGATCGACCCGATACGGCGCCCGCTTGCGATTCAGTTACAATACGTGCCCGCTGGAGTACGGCAACAAACAGGCCCGGTTCTTGCTGAACCAGTTTTCCGGGCATCGCAACCGCGCCGGATCGCCAATCCGCCTCCCGGCCGCGGCCGATGCGATGTGCCGCGCAGCACACCGGTTCGCAGCGCGCGCAACTCCGCGCCAGGCCTATCCTGGTATTTGAGAACCGGTTTTCCAGAGGCTTTCGGCCCCGCGGCGGCAAATCGCAAATGATTGCAAGGGCGGTTGCGGGTAATCCCAAAGTGCAGGCAATATCTGTCGATTTGCCGCACATTGAAGAAGCAAGCAGATGACGAAGAAACTCTTGACCGAAGCCGAAATCCTGAAGATGAGCGACAAGGATTACATGAATGAGGATCAGCTCGCCTTCTTCAAAAATCGGCTCGAACAGTTGCAAGCGGACATCCTCAAGAATGCAGGCCAGACGACCGAGAACCTGCGCGAGACGGTGATCGTCCCCGATCCCGCCGACCGCGCGACGATCGAGGAAGAGCACGCGCTCGAGCTGCGCACGCGCGATCGCGAACGCAAGCTCCTCAAGAAGGTTCAGCAGTCGCTCGCCCGCATCGATTCCGGCGATTACGGCTGGTGTGAGGAAACCGGCGAGCCGATCGGCATTCCGCGCCTGCTCGCGCGTCCGACCGCCACGCTGTCGCTCGAGGCGCAGGAGCGCCGCGAACTGCGCCAGAAGCTGTTCGGCGACTGATCGAGCGGCGTTCCGCTCAAACACGCTGCTTCCCGAAAGCGCGCGGCCTGCCGCGCGCTTTTTGTTTTTCCGGCACCGGTTCCCGGCCGCCGGCCGATTTGCATCGCCCTCTTGATATCCCGGCGCCCGCCCTAAAATGAAACGGACGCGCGCCGGGCCGCTCCCCGGCGCACTGCGGATTCACGCGGCGGCGCGTCGCGCCGCCCGACTCTTCCCCGTTTTTCTCAAGGAACGCAGATGGAGCAATTTCACGGCACGACCATCGTTTCGGTCCGGCGCGGCGACAAGGTCGCGCTCGGCGGCGACGGCCAGGTAACCCTCGGCAACATCGTCATGAAGGGTGGCGCGCGGAAAGTGCGGCGGATCTACAACAACCAGGTGCTGGTCGGATTCGCGGGCGGCACCGCCGATGCGTTCTCGCTCCTCGACCGCTTCGAGGCGAAGCTCGAGAAGCACCAGGGCAACCTGACCCGCGCGGCCGTCGAGCTCGCGAAGGACTGGCGCACCGACCGGATGCTGCGCCGCCTCGAGGCGATGCTGATCACGGCCGATGCGACCACCACGCTCGTGATCACCGGCAACGGCGACGTGCTCGACCCGGAAGGCGGGATCTGCGCGATCGGCTCGGGCGGTGCATACGCGCAGGCCGCGGCCCGCGCGCTCGTCGAGAACACCGAGCTGTCGCCGCGCGAGATCGTCGAGAAGTCGCTCGGGATCGCCGGCGACATGTGCATCTACACGAACCACAACCGCATCATCGAAACGATCGAGTAAGGACAGCCCCATGAGCACCATGACCCCTGCCGAGATCGTCTCGGAACTCGACAAGCACATCATCGGCCAGGCGAAGGCGAAGAAGGCCGTCGCCGTCGCGCTGCGCAACCGCTGGCGCCGCCAGCAGGTCGCCGAGCCGCTGCGCCAGGAAATCACGCCGAAGAACATCCTGATGATCGGGCCGACGGGCGTCGGCAAGACCGAAATCGCGCGCCGCCTCGCGAAGCTCGCCGACGCGCCGTTCATCAAGATCGAAGCGACCAAGTTCACCGAAGTCGGCTACGTCGGCCGCGACGTCGACAGCATCGTGCGCGACCTGATCGAGATCTCGGTCAAGCAGACGCGCGAGTCCGAAATGCGCAAGGTGCGCAGCAAGGCGACCGACCAGGCCGAAGACCGCATCCTCGACATCCTGCTGCCGCAGCCGCGCGCGGTCGGCTTCGGCGGCAATGCCGAGCACGCGAACGACGACAACAACGCGACGCGTCAGACGTTCCGCAAGCGCCTGCGCGAAGGCCAGCTCGACGACAAGGAAGTCGAGCTCGACCTCGAGCAGCCGTCGGTCGGCATGGACATCATGGCGCCGCCGGGGATGGAAGAGATGACCGAGCAGATCCGCTCGATGTTCTCGAACCTCGGCAGCGGCAAGAAGCAGCGCCGCAAGGTGAAGATCAAGGAAGCGCTGAAGCTGCTGACCGACGAGGAAGCGGCGAAGATGCTCAACGAAGAGGAAGTGAAGACGAAGGCCGTGCAGAACGTCGAGCAGAACGGCATCGTGTTCCTCGACGAGATCGACAAGATCACGTCGCGCAACAACGAAGGCAGCGGCGGCGAAGTGTCGCGCCAGGGCGTGCAGCGCGACCTGCTGCCGCTCGTCGAAGGCACGACGGTCAACACGAAGTACGGGATGGTGAAGACCGATCACATCCTGTTCATCGCGAGCGGCGCATTCCATCTCGCGAAGCCGAGCGACCTGATTCCCGAACTGCAGGGGCGCTTTCCGATCCGCGTCGAGCTGGATTCGCTGTCGGTCGAAGATTTCGAGGCGATCCTCGATGCGACCGACGCGAGCCTCGTCAAGCAGTACCAGGCGCTGCTCGCGACCGAAGACGTGCAGCTCGAATTCGCCGACGACGGGATCCGGCGCCTCGCCGAGATCGCGTTCGCGGTCAACGAGAAAACCGAGAACATCGGCGCGCGCCGGCTGTACACGGTGATCGAGAAGCTGCTCGAGGAAGTGTCGTTCTCGGCCGGCAATCACGCCGGCGAGCGCGTGACGATCGACGCGAAGTATGTCGACCGCGCGCTCGGCGAAGTGGCGCAGGACGAAGACCTGTCGCGCTACGTGCTGTAACGCGCGCAGTGCTCGATGAGAGACGGGCGGCCCCTGCGGGGGCCGCCCGTTTTCGTTGATGCGCCGCTTACTGCCGAACCGGCTTCTTCGCGAGCTTGCGCTGCAGCGTGCGGCGGTGCATGTTCAGCGCACGCGCGGTGGCCGAAATGTTGTTGTTGTTCTCCGCCAGCACGCGCTGGATGTGCTCCCATTCGAGCCGGTCCACCGACAGCACGACCGGATTCTCGAGCGCCTCGTCGGCCTGCACTTCGGTCGCGTTGGTCTGCAGCGCGGCCAGGATCGACTCGACGTTGGCCGGCTTCGCGAGGTAGTTGTCGGCGCCTTCCTTCACGGCCTGCACGGCGGTCGCGATGCTCGCGTAGCCGGTCAGCACCAGGATCCGCGCATCGGGCTGCAGGTCGCACAACGGCGCGATCAGGCTCAGCCCAGAATCCTCGCCGAGATGCAGGTCGACGGTGATGAACTGGAACTTGCCGCCCGCGGCGAGCCGCAGCGCCGCCTCCTTGTCGTGCGCCTGCTGGACCGCGTAACCGCGGCGCTCGAGGCCGCGCGCGAGCGTACCCGCGAACACCTCGTTGTCGTCGATCACCAGGAAATTGTTCTCGCTCATGGGGTTTCTCCGTCTACGTGTTGGTTGAGGCAGCCGGCATCGCGACGCGCACGACCGGCAGGCGCAGCACGGCCCGCGTGCCGCGCCCGGTCGTGGCGCCGGCCGGGCGGCCGTCCGGCGTGCCGGCTGGCCGTTCGGCTGCATGCGCGCCCGTGCGCGCGCCCGCGCGTGGTCTCGATGCCGCCGCCGCGTGGCCATTCGCCGCACCGCCGGCCCGACCGTTGCCGCCCGCCGCGCGCGGCGTGACGTCGGACAGTTCGATCTCGCCGCCCAGCCGCGCGGCCGCGCTGAACGCCAGATACAGGCCGACGCCGTGCCCGCCCTGCGTGCTGTCGACCGGCATCGCGCCGAGCGATTCGCGCAACGCGGCCGGAATGCCGGGCCCGTCGTCGCGTACCTCGAATTCGATTTCGTCGGCCGTGCCGCCATGCGCGACCTTCGCGGCGAGCGTCACGCGCTGCGGGCTCGCGCGCGCGGCGTTGTCGAGCAGGATCGTCAGGATCTGGCCGGCCGCGACCGTGTCGTCGAGCGCGACGCCGGCCGGGCGCGCGCCGAGCAGCTCGAACTGCACGTGCGGATGCCGCAGGCGCCAGTGCTCGACGAACGTGTCGAGCCAGTCGTCCACCGGCTGGCGGCTCGCCGGCGCGCTCGCGCGGCTGCGCAGGCGCGCGAGCGCCGACGTGCAGAGCGTCATCTGTTCCTCGAGCACCTTCAGGTCGGCCTCGTAGCGGGCGAGCCCCGGATCGGCGCGCGCCGCGTCGCGCAACTCCTCGGCGAGCATCGCGATCGTCGACAGCGGCGTGCCCATTTCATGCGCGACGGTGGCGGCCTGCACGCCGAGCGCGACGGCCCGCTCGTCGCGCAGCAGATGCTGCTGCGCCTCGCCGAGCGCCGCATCGCGCTGGCGCAACGCGTTCGACATGCGCGCGACGAACCACGCGATCAGCCCGACGCTGACCATGAAGTTCGCCCACATGCCGGTACGGTAGTAATCGAACAGGTTCGCCGGGTTGTCCATGTTGAGCGGCACCGAATCGAAGCCGAGCGCCGCGTAGCAGGCGACCGCGAACGCCGCGAGCCAGATCATCAGGTGCCACGGCAGCACGGCCGCCGCGATCGCGAGCGACGGCAGGTACAGCGACACGAACGGGTTGGTCGTCCCGCCCGACAGGAACAGCAGCGCGGACAGCGCACCGAGGTCGACCCACAGCTGGCCGAGCAGCTCGAAATTGGTCTCGGGCCGCGCGCGCAGCACGCGCACCCAGGTCAGCGCGTTGAAAACGATTTCGAGCGCGATGACCATCAGCATCGCCGGCAGCGGCAGATGCACGCCGAAATAGGTCTGCACGACGCCGATCGTCACGAGCTGGCCGATGATCGCGAGATTGCGGAGCCAGAACAGGTGACTGAGGTTGACGCGCCCGGTGGTGGTGATTCGTTGCATCCGGGCAGTTTACCCGTTTAGCGCCCGGCGCCTCTAGCGGGGCCGGATCCGCGCACGCGACCGGACGACGCACGTGCGCGGCGCGGGACCGGCGCGGCACCCCGGTATCCCGTCAACCGGCCGCCCCCGCCATGCGCTGCGCGATCTCGTCGGCCAGGCACTCGGGGCATCGGCAGCGCGCGCCGGCCGCGGGCGGCGTGCCGCCGGGCGGCACCGGCATCGACGCGCACCAGCAGTCGAACGGCTGCGTGCCGGCGCCGCAGTCGAAGCCGCGGCCGCAGTGCGGGCAGCGCGCACGGCGCGGGGCGGAACGGGCGTCGGCGGCGGAATCGGTCATGGCGCAATCGCGGAAACGGGCGGGACATCGCCCCACGCGACAAGCATAGCGCGGCGGAAGGATTTTGCACGCCGGCCGCCTGGCCGAGGTTCGTCGCAAACGCGCGCGCGCCGGCCCGCCGGCGCCACCCGCGCGGTGCCGCCCGAATCGCGCCGCGCCATAGCCGGCGGGGCCGCCGCGTGCGCTGCCGCGTCGCGCCGCCCGTGTTCCGGCCGGCCCAAAAACCCGATGCTGCGCTGCGCCACTCCTGTACAATTCGCCCTGTTTCAACCGTTCCCAGCCAGAGCCGCCGCCATGTCCGAGCCCATCGACCTCTCGCAGATCGCCCCCACGCTGAAAGCAGAAATCCTCGCGGAGGCGCTGCCGTACATCCGCCGTTACCACGGCAAGACCGTGGTGATCAAATACGGCGGCAACGCGATGACGGAAGAGCGGCTCAAGCAAGGCTTCGCGCGCGACGTGATCCTGCTGAAACTGGTCGGCATCAACCCGGTGATCGTCCACGGCGGCGGTCCGCAGATCGATCACGCGCTGAAGAAGATCGGCAAGGCCGGCACCTTCATCCAGGGCATGCGCGTCACCGACGAAGAGACGATGGAAGTCGTCGAATGGGTGCTGGGCGGCGAAGTGCAGCAGGACATCGTGATGCTGATCAACCACTTCGGCGGCCACGCGGTGGGCCTGACGGGCAAGGACGGCGGCCTGATCCACGCGCGCAAGCTGCTGATGCCGGACCGCGACAACCCGGGCCAGACCATCGACATCGGCCAGGTCGGCGAAGTCGAGGCGATCAACCCGGCGGTCGTGAAGGCGCTGCAGGACGACGCGTTCATCCCGGTCATCTCGCCAATCGGCCTCGGCCAGGACGGCCTGTCGTACAACATCAACGCGGATCTCGTCGCGGGCAAGCTGGCCACGGTGCTGAACGCCGAGAAGCTGCTGATGATGACCAACATCCCGGGCGTGATGGACAAGGACGGTAACCTGCTGACCGACCTGTCCGCCCGCGAGATCGACGCGCTGTTCGAGGACGGCACGATCTCCGGCGGCATGCTGCCGAAGATCTCGTCGGCGCTCGACGCGGCGAAGAGCGGCGTGAAGTCGGTGCACATCGTCGACGGCCGGATCGAGCACTCGGTGCTGCTGGAAATCCTGACCGAGCAGCCGTTCGGCACGATGATCCGCTCGCATTGAGCGCGCGCCGCCCCCCCTCCCCTACCGACCTGCCGGCGTCATTGCGACGCCGGCGCATCTCCCGCAGCCGGCCGCGCGCCGGCGCGCCCGTCTGGCTGTTCGATCTCGACAATACGCTGCACCACGCATCGCACGCGATCTTTCCCGAGATCAACCGTGCGATGACGCAATACATCATCGACGCGCTGCAGGTCGGGCACGCGGAAGCCGACCGCCTGCGCAACGGCTACACCGAGCGCTACGGCGCCGCGCTGCTCGGCCTCACGCGCCATCATCCGATCGATCCGCACGACTTCCTGCGCGTGGTCCACACGTTTTCCGACTTGCCCGCGATGGTACGCGCCGAGCGCGGCCTCGCGCGAATCGTCGCCGCGCTGCCGGGTCGCAAGTTCGTGCTGACCAATGCGCCGGAGAACTATGCGCGCGCGGTGCTGCGCGAGCTGGGCATCGAGCGGCTGTTCGAGCGCGTGATCGCGATCGAGCACATGCGCGACCGCCGCATGTGGCGCGCGAAGCCCGACCATGCGATGCTGCGCCGGACACTGCGCGCCGCGCATGTGCGGTTCGCCGACGCGATCCTCGTCGAGGATACGCGCAGCCACCTGAAGCGCTACAAGCGTCTGGGCATCGGCACGATATGGATCACCGGCCACCTGCCCGGCCATCTGCCGGCGACCGGACGCCCTCATTATGTCGACCAGCGCATTCGTTCGTTAAAATCGCTGCGACTGGGCACACGATCGGGGCGACAAAAATGCAGCCGACTTACCCGCAGGACCAAGCCGTAACGGAAGGCCAGGCCACACCCTCGCGCCCGCGCCCGAAGCCGGGCGAACGCCGCGTGATGATCCTGCAGACGCTCGCGGCGATGCTCGAGGCCCCGAAACCCGAGAAAATCACGACGGCCGCGCTCGCGGCGCGGCTCGATGTATCGGAAGCCGCGCTGTACCGGCACTTCGCCAGCAAGGCGAAGATGTACGAAGGGCTGATCGAGTTCATCGAGCAGGCGCTGTTCGGGCTCGTCAACCAGATCGTCGCGAAGGAGCCGAACGGCGTGCTGCAGGCCCGCACGATCGCGCTCACGATGCTCAATTTCGCCGCGAAGAACCCGGGGATGACGCGCGTGCTGACCGGCGAGGCGCTGGTCGGCGAGGACGAGCGGCTGACCGAGCGCGTGAACCAGTTGCTCGACCGGATCGAGGCGACCGTCAAGCAATGCCTGCGGGTTGCGCGTACGGAGGCGAATGCGCCACCGGACGGCGCGACGCCGTTCGTGCTGCCCGCCGACTACGATCCCGGCGCGCGGGCGAGCCTGCTCGTCAGTTATGTGATCGGCAGGTGGCATCGGTTCGCGAAGGGCGGGTTCCAGAAGCCGCCGGGCGAGCAGGCCGATGCGCATCTGCGGTTGATCCTGCAGTGACCGACGCGTGACGGTACGCCCGGCCACGCGCCCGAATCCGGGCTTCGCAATTTCCGCTATACTTTGCCGACTTGCCGCCCCCTTGGCGGCAGGTCGGAAGCGCGCCGATTTGCTGACTCGATTGCGGGCGCGCGAACCGGCCGGGGCCTTTGATGCGTCATGCGTCGTCCCCCGGCGGTTCACTACAAATGCGGCTAAAGAGGTCGTCAGCCGCGCACCTTCGCCTCCGCGCATCGCCGACACCGTTTAGCCGCCCAGTCATAAGGCGGAACGAATGGAATCGATCGGCATCGTCGCTCCACAGACCATGCACTTCGCCGAACCGCTGCGCTTGCAAAGCGGCAGTGTGCTCGGCAGCTATCAGCTCGTCGTCGAGACGTACGGCGAGCTCAACGCCGCACGCTCGAACGCGGTGCTCGTGTGCCACGCGCTGAACGCGTCGCACCACGTCGCCGGCGTCTACGCGGACGATCCGCGCAGCACCGGCTGGTGGGACAACCTGGTCGGCCCCGGCAAGCCGCTCGACACCAACCGCTTCTTCGTGATCGGCGTGAACAACCTCGGCTCGTGCTTCGGCTCGACCGGCCCGATGAGCATCGATCCGTCGACCGGCAAGCCGTACGGCGCGAAGTTCCCGGTCGTGACCGTCGAGGACTGGGTGCATGCGCAGGCGCGCGTGGCCGACGCGTTCGGCATCGAGCGCTTCGCCGCGGTGATGGGCGGCAGCCTCGGCGGCATGCAGGCGCTCGCGTGGAGCCTGATGTATCCGGAGCGCGTCGCGCACTGCATCGACATCGCGTCGACGCCGAAGCTGTCCGCGCAGAACATCGCGTTCAACGAAGTCGCGCGCTCGGCGATCCTGTCCGATCCCGATTTTCACGGCGGCGACTACTACGCGCACGGCGTGAAGCCGAAGCGCGGCCTGCGCGTCGCGCGGATGATCGGCCACATCACGTACCTGTCCGACGACGACATGGCCGAGAAATTCGGCCGCGCGCTGCGCCGTGCCGACGGCGCGCTCGACGCGTACAACTTCAGCTTCGACGTCGAGTTCGAGGTCGAGTCGTACCTGCGCTACCAGGGCGACAAGTTCGCCGACTACTTCGACGCGAACACGTACCTGCTGATCACGCGCGCGCTGGACTACTTCGATCCGGCAAAAGCATTCGACGGCAACCTGACGGCCGCGCTCGCGCGCACGCAGGCGAAATACCTGATCGCGAGCTTCTCGACCGACTGGCGCTTCGCGCCGGCGCGTTCGCGCGAGATCGTGAAGGCGCTGCTCGACAACAAGCGTACGGTCAGCTACGCGGAAATTGACGCACCGCACGGCCACGACGCATTCCTGCTCGACGACGCGCGCTATCACAACCTGATCCGCGCGTATTACGAACGAATCGCCAACGAGGTAGGAGCATGAACCAGCAAGCGCTGAATTCCCTGTCCGCGCGCGCGGACTTCCGCACGATCGCGCGCTGGGTCGAGCCGCGCTCGACCGTGCTCGACCTCGGCTGCGGCGACGGCTCGCTGCTCGCGCTGCTGATGGAAGAACTCGACGTCACCGGCTACGGGATCGAACTGAACGACGCGGGCGTGCTCGCGAGCGCGAAGAACGGCATCAACGTGATCCAGCAGAACCTCGAGGACGGCCTGCGCCTGTTCGAGGACCACAGCTTCGACATCGCGATCCTGTCGCAAACGCTGCAAACGATCCACCAGACGGCCGCGATCCTGCGCGAAACGGCGCGCGTCGGCCGCGAGTGCATCGTGTCGTTCCCGAACTTCGGCTACTGGTCGCACCGGCTGTCGGTGCTGAACGGCCGGATGCCGGTGTCGAAATCGCTGCCGTACCAATGGCACAACACGCCGAACGTGCGGGTGCTGACGATCGAGGATTTCGAGGCGCTGGCGCCCGAAGTGGGCGTCACGATCCTCGACCGCGTCGTGCTGCACGAAGGCCAGCCGATTCGATGGGGAGCGAACTGGCGTGGTAGTCTTGCTGTCTATCGCGTCAAGCGCAGCTGAGCCGGGGAGCCGTTGACGGAAGATCCGGCCCGCCCACGCGCGCGGCCGCCCCTCCTGCGCCGTGCGCGCCGTCTGCGCTGCCGCCGCCATCAGTCAACGCTACCCAGTTCCTGTCCATGTCGAAAACGCCACACGAGGCGCCCGCACTCACCGCTCACGAGGATCACCCCGGCTGGCGCGCCTATCTGAACACGCACATGCTGATCTGCGTGTTCCTCGGCTTCACGTCCGGCCTGCCCCTCTTCACGCTCGTCTACCTCGTGCAGGCATGGCTGCGCTCCGAGGGCGTGAACCTGAAGGAAATCGGCCTGTTCGCGCTGATCCAGTTCCCGTATACGTGGAAGTTCCTGTGGGCGCCGCTGATGGACCGCTACATCCCGCGCCTGCCCGGCTGGCGGCCGGGCCGCCGGCGCGGCTGGCTGCTGCTCACGCAACTGCTGGTCGCCGGTGCGATCGCCGCGCTCGGCTTCGTGTCGCCGCGCGACTCGATCTGGACGGTGGCCGCGCTCACGACGCTCGTCGCGTTCTTCGGCGCGAGCGCCGACATCGTGATCGATGCGTATCGCCGCGAACTGCTGCGCGACACCGAGCAAGGCCTCGGCAACGCGGTGCACGTGAACGCGTACAAGCTCGCCGCGCTGATCCCCGGGTCGCTCGCGCTGATCCTGTCCGACCACCTGCCGTGGGACGCCGTGTTCGCGATCACCGGCGCGTTCATGCTGCCGGGCATCCTGATGACGCTCGTCGTGCGCGAGCCGGAAGTGGTCGGCGCGCCGCCGCGCAACCTGCGCGACGCGATCGTGCTGCCGTTCCGCGAATTCATCCAGCGCGACGGCTGGGCCGGCGCGCTGTTCGTCATCGCGTTCATCTTCCTGTTCAAGATCGGCGACACGATGGCGACCACGCTGTCGACGTCGTTCTTCCTCGACATCGGCTTCACGCGCACCGAGATCGGCATCGTCGCGAAGACCACCGCGCTCGTCGCGAGCGTCGCCGGCGGCATCATCGGCGGCATCTGGCTCGTGAAGATCGGCATCGGCCGCGGGCTGTGGATCTTCGGCGCGCTGCAGATGGTGTCGACACTCGGCTTCGCGTGGCTCGCGCAGCTCGGCCCCGGCTCGCCGGTGCTCGCGGTGCTGTACGACTTCACCGTGTCGACGAGCCATGCGATCGCGTCCGCGCTGTCGGTGTTCGGCATCGCGGTCGCGCCGCAGTTCAGCCCGATGACGGTCGCGCTCGCGATCGTCTACGGCTTCGAAACCTTCACGACCGGCCTGACGATGGCCGCATTCGTCGCGTATATCGCGAGCACGACCGACCCGCGCTATACGGCCACGCAGTTCGCGCTGTTCACGAGCCTCGCGTCGGTGCCGCGCACGCTCGCGTCGGCCGCGAGCGGTTTCGTCGTCGCGAAGATCGGCTGGTACGACTATTTCATCGTGTGCACCGCACTCGCGATTCCCGGCATGCTGCTGCTGTTCAAGATCGCGCCGTGGAACGGCACCGCGCGCAACGGCGAGGCGAGCCGTGCGCGGTAACCGCCTGCATCGTCTCGCACACGCGGCGGCTGCGTTGAGCGTCGGCGCCGCGGCGGCGCTGGCCGCGACGGGCGCGCACGCGACCGACACCGGCGCGACCGCGCCAGGCTCCGCACCGGCTGCCGCGCAGGCCGCGCCGCCCGCTGCTGCAACCTCTGCCGCGCCGGTCCCCCCGTCCGCCGCCGAAGGCGCGCAGCCGACCGGCGCCGCGGCGCCGGCGAAGGCCTATACGCCGACGCCGCAGCAGGTCCGCTACGGCAACGCGATCGCGTTCCGCACGCTAATCCCGTCGCCGCTGCTCGAACAGCTCACCGCGAACGAATACGCGCAGATCGTGCAGACGGCCGCCGACAGCAACCGCCTGCTGAGCGCGAACCAGCCGCGCGTGAAACGCCTGCGCGCGATCGTCGCGAAGCTCGCGCCGTATTCGGTGAAGTGGAACGATCGCGTGAAAAGCTGGGCATGGGACGTGAACGTGATCCGCTCGCGCGACATCCGCCTGACCTGCCTGCCGGGCGGCAAGGTGCTCGTGTACGGCGGCATGCTCGACCGCGTGCGCCTGAACGACGACGAGCTCGGCGTGCTGCTCGCACACGGCATCGCGCATGCGCTGCGCGAACACGCGCGCAGCAACTTCGGCGTGACCTCGCAGACGTCGCTGCGCGCGGCCGCGCTGCCGCCGCTGTTCGGCGTCGGCGATCCGCTGCCGCAGGCGCTGAATCTCGGCGAGCGCCTGCAGTCGCTCCACTACGATCCGACCGACGAAACCGAAGCCGACGTGATCGGCGGCGACATCGCCGCACGCGCGGGCTTCGATCCGCGCGCGGCGATCACGCTGTGGGACAAGCTCGCGGTCGCGACGCGCGCGAACAAGGCGTCGGGCTTCATCTACACGCACCCGTACAGCGCGGCGCGCCGCCAGGATCTGCTGAACCGGCTGCCGGACCTGATGCCGCTGTACGCGAAGGCGACCGGCAAACGCGTCGAATCGCTGCCCGACTACGCAGGCATCAGCGCGCAGCGGCGCAAGATCGTGCGGCGCTGAGGCGCTGAGGCGCTGAGCCGTCGCGCGACGCCGGACGCTACGCGTGCGCGTCGGCCATCGCCGGGCGCACCCCGCTGTCACGCATCCAGCGCACTTCATCGCCGGGGCTGCGGCCGAACAGCCGTTTGAACTCGCGGCTGAACTGCGACGCGCTCGCATAGCCGACCCGCGCGGCCGCCGCGCCGGCGCCCACGCCGTCGCGCACCATCATCAACCGCGCCTGGTGCAGCCGCGCGGCCTTCACGTACTGCATCGGCGACGTCGCCGTCACGTGCTTGAACTGCGCGTGGAACACCGCGAGGCTCATCCCGGCTTCGCGCGCGAGCGTCTCGACGTCGAGATCGGCCCTCAGCTCCGCATGGATGCGCCGCAACGCCTTCGCGATGCGGCCGAAATGATGCTGCTGCACGAGCGCCGCGCGCATCGCGTCGCCCTGTTCGCCGGTCAGCACGCGATACGCGATCTCGCGCATGATCGCCGGCCCCAGCACGCGCGTGTCGTGCGGCGACGCGAGCGCTTCGAGCAGCCGCACGACCGCGTCGGCCAGCGGCGCGTCGAGCGGCGTCGAATAGACGCCGAGCGGCTCGCTGATCGCCGCGCCGAGCGTCTCGTCGAGCAGGATCGCGAGCTCGGCGATCACCGCGAGATCGACGCGGATCGAGATCGCGAGAAACGGCTCCTCCATGCTCGCGAACGTCTCGCATTCGAACGGCAGCGGCACCGACAGCACCAGGTACTGCTGCGCGTCGTACACGAACGAGCGGTCGCCGAGATAACCGAGCTTGCGCCCCTGGCACACGACGATGATGCTCGGTTCGTACAGCACGGGCATGCGCGGCGCGGGACGGCTCACGCGAAAAAAGCGCACGCCGTCGAGCGCCGCGAGCGTGTCGCCCTCGTTCGGCGCGAGGCGCGTGTGCAGCTCGATCATGCGGCGCTGCACGCGGTCGCCCGAGTCGGCAAAAAGGGGCTGGAAGCTCATCTGCGTGGTCCTGTCCGGCAAGAGAATCTGGCTCGCAATTTAGCACCTTGAACGCGTTTTGACGGTCGTTCGCGCGCAATTCGAGAGAAATAGGCAAACCTTCAAGACCTTCATGTATTTCGCCGCGGCGGTGCGCTCCTTACGATAGGCACCTGTCTCGCCGCATCGCCACATGGTGCGGCGGCAGTCCGTTTCACCGGATATTTTTCCGGACAAGGAGCCCATTGCATGAGCACAACCTATGCCTACGCGGCGACCGATGCGCAATCGCCGCTCGCCCCGTTCGAATTCCAGCGTCGCGCGCTGCGCGACCTCGACGTCCAGATCGACGTCCTCTACTGCGGCGTCTGCCACTCGGATCTTCACCAGGCCCGCAACGAATGGCGCAATACGATCTACCCGGTCGTGCCGGGCCATGAAATCGTCGGCCGCGTGACCGCGACCGGCCCGCAGGTGTCGCGCTTCAAGGTCGGCGAGCTGGTCGGCGTCGGCTGCCTCGTCGATTCGTGCCGCACCTGCGCGAGCTGCGAGGAAGGCCTCGAGCAGTATTGCGAGAACGGCTTCGTCGGCACCTACAACGGCCAGGACCGCGTGACGGGCGACATCACGTACGGCGGCTATTCGACGCAGCTCGTCGTCGACGAGGCGTTCGTGCTGCGCGTGCCGGACACGCTCGACCCGGCCGGCGCCGCGCCGCTGCTGTGCGCGGGGATCACGACCTACTCGCCGCTGCGGCAGTGGAACGTCGGCCCCGGCAAGAAGGTCGGCATCGTCGGTCTCGGCGGCCTCGGCCACATGGGCGTGAAGCTGGCGCGCGCGATGGGCGCGCACGTCGTGCTGTTCACGACGTCGCCGTCGAAGATCGAGGACGGCAAGCGGCTCGGCGCGCATGAAGTGGTGATCTCGAAGGACGAAGCGCAGATGAATGCGCACCTGAACAGCTTCGACTTCATCCTGAACACGGTCGCCGCGCAGCACGACCTGAACCCGTTCCTGCACCTGCTCAAGCGCGACGGCACGATGACGCTCGTCGGCGCGCCGGAGCACGACCATCCGTCGCCGCAGGTGTTCAACCTGATCTTCAAGCGCCGCCGCCTCGCGGGCTCGCTGATCGGCGGGATCGCTGAAACGCAGGAAATGCTCGACTTCTGCGCGGAACACGGGATCACGTCGGATATCGAAACGATTCCGATGCAGCAGATCAACGCCGCTTACGAGCGGATGCTGAAGAGCGACGTGAAGTACCGGTTCGTCGTGGATATGGCGTCGCTCAAGCAGTAAGCGTCGCGTCAAACGCCCCAAACGAAACGGGCCGCATGTTCGACATGCGGCCCGTTTTGCATCCTCGCGCCATCCGCCTAGGCGCCAGGCGCAGCCCCGCGCCTCACTTCGTGTAGTCGTAATCGATCGTCAGCGGCGCATGATCGCTGAACTTGATGTCCTTGAAGATCGATGTGCTTTTCGCGGTCCCGGCCACGCCCGGCGTCGCGATCTGGTAATCGATCCGCCACCCGACGTTCTTCGCGTACGCCTGGCCGCGGTTGCTCCACCATGTGTACTGCTCGGGGCGCTGATCGAGCGTGCGAAACACGTCGACGTAGCCGACGTCGTCGAACAGCTTCGTGAGCCACTCGCGCTCTTCCGGCAGGCAGCCCGAGTTCTTCTGGTTGCTCTTCCAGTTCTTGATGTCGATTTCCTTGTGGACGATGTTCACGTCGCCGCACAGGATCACCTCGCGCTTCTTCTTCAGCGCGGCGAGGTGCGGCATGAATTCGGCCATGAAGCGGTACTTCGCCTGCTGGCGCTCCTCGCCGCTCGAACCGGACGGCACGTACACCGACACGACCGACAGCTTGCCGTAGCGCGCCTCGACGTAGCGCCCTTCGGGATCGAACTCGCTGCTGCCGAAACCGATGATCACGTCATCGGGCTCGCGGCGGCTGTATACGCCCGCACCGCTGTAGCCCTTCTTCTCGGCGTGGTGGAAATAGCTCTTGAAGCCGTGCGGCTCGACGAATTCGGCCGGCAGGTCGTCGGCCGATACCTTGATTTCCTGCACGCATACGCAATCGGCGTTCTGTTCGCCGAGCCAGTCGAAGAAGCCCTTCTTCGCGGCGGAGCGGATGCCGTTCAGGTTGGCGGTAATCACTCGCATCATGTCGGGTTCCGTTCAGTTCGATGTTTTTACAGGGGAGCAGCTTAACGGATCTTCACGCCTTCGAGCTCGGGCTTCGGCGGCGGGAATTCCAGCTTCATGTCGGTCATCGTGCGCAGCAGCAACTCGGCGATCATCACGTTGCGGTGCGTCTTCGAATTCGCCGGGATCACGTACCACGGCGCATGCTCGGCCGACGTCGCGGCGAGCGCGTCGCGGTACGCGGACTGGTAAGCATCCCAGTGCTTGCGCGCGTCGAGATCGGAGATGTCGAATTTCCAGTGCTTGGTCGGGTCGTCGATGCGCGCCTGCAGCCGCGCGCGCTGCTCGTCCTTCGAGATGTGCAGGAAGCACTTGATGATGGTCGTGCCGTTCTCGGACAGCATCGTCTCGAAATCGCGGATCTGCCGGTAGCGGCGCTCGCACTCCTTGTCGCCGATCGCGCCGAGCACGCGCGGCACGAGGACGTCCTCGTAGTGGCTACGGTTGAAGATCGCGAGTTCGCCGGCCGCCGGCACCTGCGCATGCACGCGCCACAGGAAGTCGTGCGCGGCCTCGATCGGCGTCGGCGCCTTGAACGGCACGATGCGCAGGCCGAGCGGGTCGACCTCGCGGAACACCGCGCGCACGGTGCCGTCCTTGCCGCTGGTGTCCATGCCCTGCAGCACGAGCAGCACGCGCTTCTTCTGCTGCGTGTGCAGGCGCTCCTGCTGCACGTCGAGCTCGGTCGACACGACCGACAGCCGTTCGCGGTCGGCCTCCTTCGAACCGGACGAAAACGGCTTCGCGGCCGGGTCGAACGCATCGAGCTTGAATGCGGCGGCTTCCTTGTCGCGCGTGCTGTATGGCACGCGGAAATCGTCGAGCGACGGTTGTTTCGCCATTCGTTCCTCCGTTGGACGGTGCGATGCATACGATAACGCATCCACCAAACGCAACGGGCCGCCCCGAACTGGTTCGGAGCGGCCCGTCGTCAAGCGCGGTTCAGACGCGCGCGCATGCTCAGCCGAGCTTCTTCTTCAGCAGTTCGTTGACCTGCTGCGGATTGGCCTTGCCCTTGGTCGCCTTCATCGCCTGGCCGATCAGCGCGTTGAACGCCTTTTCCTTGCCCGCGCGGAATTCCTCGACCGACTTCGCGTTCGCCGCGAGCACTTCGTCGATGATCGCTTCCAGCGCGCCGGTGTCGGAGATCTGCTTCAGGCCCTTCGCGTCGATGATGCGGTCGGCCGCGCCGTCGTCGGTCGCCTTCTCGTCCCAGATCGTCGCGAAGATCTCCTTCGCGATCTTGTTCGAGATCGTGCCGTCGGCGATGCGCTGCAGCAACAGCGCGAGCTGCGCGGCCGACACCGGGATCGCGTCGATCTCGATGCCGTCGCGGTTCAGTTGCGACGACACGTCGCCCATCAGCCAGTTCGCGACGATCTTCGCGTTCGCCGCGCCGGCCTTCGCGACCACCGACTCGAAGTACGCGGCCATCGCCTTGCTCGACGTCAGCACGCCCGCGTCGTACGCGGACACGCCGTACTCGTCGACGAAGCGCTGCTGCATCGCGGCCGGCAGCTCGGGCATGCCCGACTGCACGCGCTCGACCCAGTCCTGGCCGATCACGAGCGGCATCAGGTCGGGGTCGGGGAAGTAGCGGTAATCGTGCGCGTCTTCCTTGCTGCGCATCGAACGCGTCTCGCGCTTGTCCGGATCGTAGAGGCGCGTTTCCTGCACGACTTCGCCGCCGTCCTCGATCAGCTCGATCTGACGACGCACTTCGTAGTTGATCGCTTCCTCGAGGAACCGGAACGAGTTCAGGTTCTTGATTTCCGCGCGCGTGCCGAACTTCTCCTGGCCGACCGGGCGCACCGACACGTTCGCGTCGCAGCGGAACGAGCCTTCCTGCATGTTGCCGTCGCAGATGCCGAGCCACACGACGAGCGCGTGCAGCGCCTTCGCATAGGCCACGGCCTCGGCCGCGCTGCGCATTTCCGGCTCGGTGACGATCTCGAGCAGCGGCGTGCCCGCGCGGTTCAGGTCGATCCCCGTCATCCCGGCGAAGTCTTCATGCAGCGACTTGCCCGCATCTTCCTCGAGGTGCGCGCGGGTCAGGTTGACCGTCTTCTCGTACGCTTCCTTGCCGGCCTTTTCGTTGGCCGGCACCTGGATCGTGATCTGGCCGCCCTGCACGACCGGAATCTCGTACTGGCTGATCTGATAGCCCTTCGGCAGATCGGGGTAGAAATAATTCTTGCGCGCGAAGATGCTCCGCGGCGCGATGGTCGAGCCGATCGCGAGGCCGAAGCGGATCGCCCGCTCGACCGCGCCGCGGTTCAGCACCGGCAGCACGCCCGGCAGCGCCAGGTCGACCGGGCACGCCTGCGTGTTCGGCTCGGCGCCGAACTGCGTCGATGCGCCCGAGAAAATCTTCGAGACGGTCGACAGTTGCGCGTGCGTCTCGAGACCGATAACGACTTCCCACTGAGTAGCCATATGCTTACACCCCTGCCGGTACTTGCTTGTGCCAGTCGGTCGCGCGCTGGAACGCGTCGGCGACCTGCAGCATCCGGGCTTCGTTGAAATAGTTGCCGATGATCTGCAGGCCGACCGGGCGCTTCGCGTTCGCACCCGCGCCGAAGCCGCACGGCACGCTCATGCCGGGCAGGCCCGCGAGGCTCACCGACAGCGTGTAGATATCCGCGAGATACATCTGCACCGGATCGTCGCCCTTCGCGCCGAGATCCCATGCGACCGTCGGCGACGCCGGGCCCATGATCACGTCGCAGGACTTGAACGCTTCCTGGAAATCGTTCGCGATGATGCGGCGGATCTTCTGCGCCTGCAGGTAGTACGCGTCGTAGTAGCCGTGCGACAGCACGTACGTGCCGACCAGGATCCGGCGCTTCACCTCCGGCCCGAAGCCTTCGGCACGCGACTTCTTGTACATGTCGAGCAGGTCGCCGTACTGCGCGGCGCGGTGGCCGAAACGCACGCCGTCGAAACGCGACAGGTTCGACGATGCTTCCGCCGGCGCGATCACGTAGTACACGGGGATCGACAGTTCCGTCTTCGGCAGCGACACCGGCACGAGCGTCGCGCCGAGCGCCTCATATTGCTTGAGCGCCGCGTCGATCGTCGCGCGCACGTCGTCGGCGAGGCCCGCGCCGAAATACTCGTTCGGCAAACCGATGCGCAGGCCCGCGAGCGGCTTGCCCGCGTCGTTGCCGGCCGCCCACGGCTGGCCGAGGTGGCGCGTGAAGTCTTCGTCGTCGCGCTCGAGGCTCGTCGAGTCGCGCTCGTCGAAGCCGACCATCGCGTTCAGCAGCAGCGCGCAATCGGACGCGCTCTGCGCCATCGGGCCGCCCTGGTCGAGCGACGACGCGAACGCGATCATCCCGTAGCGCGACACGCGGCCGTAGGTCGGCTTGATGCCCGTCACGCCCGCGAACGACGCGGGCTGGCGGATCGAGCCGCCGGTGTCGGTGCCGGTCGCGGCCGGCGCGAGGCGCGCGGCGACGGCGGCCGAGCTGCCGCCCGAGCTGCCGCCCGGCACCGCGTTCGTGTCCCACGGGTTCTTCACCGCGCCGAACGCCGAATTCTCGTTGGACGAGCCCATCGCGAACTCGTCCATGTTGGTCTTGCCGAGCGTGACCATGCCGGCCGCCTGCAGGCGGGCGACGACGGTCGCGTCGAACGGGCTCTCGTAGTTCGCGAGCATCTTCGAGCCGGCGGTCGAGCGCCAGCCGCGCGTGACGAACACGTCCTTGTGCGCGATCGGCAGGCCGGTCAGCGCGCCGCCCGCGCCGCGCGCGAGCTCCGCGTCGGCGGCTTTCGCCTGCGCGAGGGTGAGGTCGGCGTCGACGTGGACGAACGCGTTCAGGTCGCGCGCGGCGTCGATCCGTTTCAGATAGTGCTGCGCGAGCTCGACGGCCGAGCATTCCTTGGCGGCGAGCGCGGCGCGCAGTTCGGTCAGGCTTTTTGCGTGCATTGAGTGGTTTTCCTGGGAATTCTGGGTGGCGCGCGGCGCTGGACGGCCGGCGCGCTTGTCATCGAATGCTTACTCGATCACCTTCGGCACGAGATAGAGGCCGTCCTGGACGGCCGGCGCCGGACGCTGGTTGTCGTCGCGATCGACGACTTCCGTCACGGCGTCGTCGCGCAGGCGCTGCGCGACTTCCTGGATCTGTTCGATCGGGTGGGCGAGCGGCGCGATGCCGGCGGTGTCGACCGCCTGCATCTGTTCGACGAGGCCGAAGAATTCATTGAGCTGGCCGAGCATGTGCTCGGCGTCGGCGTCGGCCATTTCGAGTCGCGCCAGGTGCGCGATGCGTTTCACATCGGTCAGGGTCAGGGCCATGCGATCACCGGAAAAACAAGGCTGCGCAGCGCATCGACAGCAGCACTGCGGCGGGGGGTTGGAGGGTGCGATCCCACCCTCAAAAATCGGGGCCGAAGCGGCAAAAATACCGCCCGTTTCGATTCAAATACCGAGAAATTATAAGGTATCATTACGCGTTCGACCCAAACCCGGCAGCCTTTTCCCGCACCGTTTCGCCTTGTTCCGGCAAGCCGTGCGTGCTTCGTGCGATCCCCGGTAGACATCACTCGCAGCTTCGTGCGCCGCGGCGGCCGCTTCCGCCACGCTTCCCGAGGCTGTTATTTTTTCCGCTGCCGCCCTCAGCGCTCGCTATGCAGGGCCGGCCCAGAGCGAAACAGGATTCTGAATGTTCGGTTTTTTGCGCAGCTACTTCTCCAACGATCTCGCGATCGACCTCGGCACCGCAAACACCCTGATCTACATGCGCGGCAAGGGCATCGTGCTCGATGAGCCGTCCGTCGTGTCGATCCGCCAGGAAGGCGGCCCCAACGGCAAGAAGACGATCCAGGCGGTCGGCAAGGAAGCCAAGCAGATGCTCGGCAAGGTGCCGGGCAACATCGAGGCGATCCGCCCGATGAAGGACGGCGTGATCGCCGACTTCACCGTCACCGAGCAGATGATCAAGCAGTTCATCAAGACGGCCCACGAGTCGCGCATGTTCTCGCCGTCGCCGCGCATCATCATCTGCGTGCCGTGCGGCTCGACCCAGGTCGAGCGCCGCGCGATCAAGGAAGCGGCGCACGGCGCCGGCGCATCGCAGGTCTACCTGATCGAGGAGCCGATGGCGGCCGCGATCGGCGCGGGCCTGCCGGTGTCGGAAGCCACCGGCTCGATGGTCGTCGACATCGGCGGCGGCACGACCGAAGTCGGCGTGATCTCGCTCGGCGGCATCGTCTACAAAGGCTCGGTGCGCGTCGGCGGCGACAAGTTCGACGAGGCGATCGTCAACTACATCCGCCGCAACTACGGGATGCTGATCGGCGAGCAAACGGCCGAGGCGATCAAGAAGGAAATCGGCTCCGCGTTCCCGGGCTCCGAAGTCAAGGAAATGGAAGTGAAGGGCCGCAACCTGTCGGAAGGCATCCCGCGCAGCTTCACGATCTCCAGCAACGAAATCCTCGAAGCGCTGACCGATCCGCTGAACCAGATCGTGTCGTCGGTGAAGATCGCGCTCGAACAGACGCCGCCGGAACTCGGCGCCGACATCGCCGAACGCGGGATGATGCTGACGGGCGGCGGCGCGCTGCTGCGCGACCTCGATCGCCTGCTCGCGGAAGAAACCGGCCTGCCGGTGCTCGTCGCCGAAGATCCGCTCACCTGCGTCGTACGCGGTTCGGGCATGGCGCTCGAGCGCATGGACAAGCTGGGCAGCATCTTCTCGTACGAGTGATCGCCGAGTGATCGCCTAAGCAGTCCCGTTTGATATGACGCACCCGCGGCGTGGCCGGATCGCTCGTTCAGAACGAACCGCCGCGCCGTTTGCGCGTCTGAGCATTATTTAACCGATCACACGCGCCCGGCGCCGACCATGGAATACAGTCCGCCGCCCCTCTTCAAGCAAGGTCCGCCCGCGCTCGCGCGGCTCATCTTCTTCGTCGCCCTCGCCATCGCGCTCCTCGTGTCGGACGCGCGCTTCAGCACGCTCGAAATCGTGCGCGGCGTGCTCGGCACCGTGCTCTACCCGCTGCAACGCGCGGCGCTCGTGCCGCGCGACCTGTTCATGGGCGCGGCCGACATCGCCGTCACCGGCGCGTCGCTGCGCCACGAGAACGACGACCTCCGCAAGCGCAACCTGCAACTGTCCACGCAGGCCAACCAGGCCGCCGTGCTCACGCAGGAAAACGCGCACCTGCGCGCGGTGCTCGAGCTGCGCCAGCACATCGCGACGCAATCGACGCCGGTCGAGATCCAGTACGACACGAGCGACCCGTTCACGCAGAAGATCGTGATCGGGCAAGGCTCGCAGCAAGGCATCCAGGACGGCTCGCCCGTCGTCAGCGAGGACGGCGTGGTCGGCCAGGTCACGCGCGTGTTCCCGCTGCAATCCGAAGTCACGCTGGTCACCGACCGCGATCTCGCGATTCCCGTGCAGGTGCTGCGCACCGGCCTGCGCAGCGTGATCTACGGCACGCCGAAGGGCGATTCGCTCGACCTGCGCTTCGTGCCGACGAGCGCGGATCTCGTCGCCGGCGACGAGCTCGTCACGAGCGGCCTCGACGGCGTCTATCCGCCCGGCCTGCCGGTCGCGAAGGTCGCGCGCGTCGACAAGCTCGCCGATACCGCGTTCGCCCGCGTGACCTGCGCGCCGGTCGCGGCCGTGCGCGGCGCGCGCCAGATGCTCGTGCTGCATTACCGCAACGACATCCCGCCGCGCCCGGCCGAGCCCGATCCCGCCACCGACAAGAACGCGAAGGGCAAGAAGGGCGCGAAAGCCGCCGCGAAGGGCGACAAGGCCGAGAAAGCCGACAAGGCCGACGCGAACGCGAAGCCGGCCGCCGCGGCCCCGCCCGGCGCGAAGCCGGCGCCCGCGGCCCCCGCCGCGCCGGCCCAGCCCGCCGCCGCGCCCGCGAAGCCCGCGGCCGGGCAATCAGGAGCCCAGCGATGAACCGCCCGCAATACATCCTGCAGCCGGTCAATCCGTACTTCATCGTCTTCAGCCTCGCCGCCGCGTTCCTGCTGAACCTGATGCCGTGGGGCCGCCTGCCCGGCGTGCCCGACTTCGTCGCGCTCGTGCTGCTGTTCTGGAACGTCCACCAGCCGCGCAAGGTCGGGATGGGCGTCGCGTTCGCGCTCGGCATCCTGATGGACGTGCATGACGCGGGACTGCTCGGCGAGCACGCGCTCGCCTATACGCTGCTGTCGTACGGCGCGATCACGATCCACCGCCGCGTGCTGTGGATGCCGATCGGCGTGCAGGTGCTGTACGTCACGCCGCTGCTGGTCGCCGCGCAGCTCGTGCCGTTCGTGATCCGCCTGCTGATGGGCGCCGCGTTCCCCGGCTGGCGCTACCTCGTCGACGGTTTCGTCGAAGCCGCGCTGTGGCCGATCGCGAGCCACCTGCTGCTGATGCCGCAACGCCGCCCGGTCGACCCGGACGATACGCGCCCGATCTGAGCCGGACCGACCTTGAATACCCGCCGCCCCCACGCCCGCCGCGCGCCGCGCTCCGGGGCGGCACCTCGCCCGCGCCCGCGCGCGGGCCAGATTGCCCTTAAATGACCGAATTCAACGACACCCAACAGCAGCTCTCGAGGTTCCGCCTGCGCGTCGCGGCGGCGGGCGTGTTCGTGTTCGTCTGCTTCGGGCTGCTCGCGAGCCGCTTCTTCTACCTGCAGCTGATGCAGCACGGCAAATACGCGCTGCAGGCCGAGGAAAACCGCATCTCGGTCGCGCCGATCGTGCCGAACCGCGGGATCATCACCGACCGCAACGGCGTGATCCTCGCGAAGAACTACTCGGCGTACACGCTCGAGATCACGCCGTCGAAGCTCGATGACACGCTCGACAACACGATCGACAAGCTGTCCGAGATCATCCCGATCGACGCCCGCGACCGCCGCCGCTTCAAGAAGCTGCAGGAAGACTCGAAGAACTTCGAGAGCCTGCCGATCCGCACGCGGCTCACCGACGCCGAAGTCGCGCGCTTCACCGCGCAGCGTTTCCGCTTCCCCGGCGTCGACGTGCGCGCGCGGCTGTTCCGCCAGTACCCGCTCGGCATGACGGCCGCGCACGTGATCGGCTATATCGGCCGGATCTCGAAGCGCGACCAGGATCGCATCGACGCGATGAGCGACGACAACGACAGCGACCAGGAACACTACGATCCGCGCCGCGACGCGAACAACTACAAGGGCACCGACTACATCGGCAAGATCGGCGTCGAACAGAGCTACGAAACCGAGCTGCACGGGCTGACCGGCTTCGAGGAAGTCGAGGTGACGGCCGGCGGCCGGCCGGTGCGCACGCTGTCGCGCACGCAGGCGACACCCGGCAACAACCTCGTGCTGTCGCTCGACATCGGGCTGCAGCAGGTCGCCGAGCAGGCGTTCGCCGGCAAGCGCGGCGCGCTCGTCGCGATCGAGCCGAAGACGGGCGACGTGCTCGCGTTCGTGTCGTCGCCGAGCTTCGACCCGAACTCGTTCGTCGACGGCATCGACCAGCAGACCTGGGACGAGCTGAACAACTCGCCCGACAAGCCGCTGCTGAACCGCCCGCTGCACGGCACCTACCCGCCCGGCTCGACGTACAAGCCGTTCATGGCGCTCGCGGGCCTGACGCTCGGCAAGCGCACGCCGGGCTGGGGCTTCCAGGATCCCGGCTACTTCACGTTCGGCGGCCACACGTTCCGCAACGACGTGCGCTCGGGCCAGGGCTGGGTCGACATGAACAAGGCGATCATGGTGTCGAACGACACCTACTTCTACATGCTCGCGCGCGACCTCGGCGTGAACGCGATCGCGAACTTCATGAAGCCGTTCGGTTTCGGCCAGATCACCGGCATCGACATCCAGGGTGAGGCGCGCGGGATCCTGCCGTCGACCGACTGGAAGAAGAAGGCGTTCAAGAAGGCCGCCCAGCAGAAGTGGTTCGACGGCGAGACGATCAGCCTCGGGATCGGCCAGGGCTACAACTCGTTCACGATCCTGCAGCTCGCGCACGCCACGGCAACGCTCGCGAACAACGGCGTCGTGATGAAGCCCCACCTCGTGAAGGAAGTCGAGGATCCGATCTCGCGGGCGCGCCACCTGACCGTGCCGAAGGAAAGCGAGGTGATCCCGCTGAAGGCGGCCGACATCGACGTCGTGAAGCGCGGGATGGAGAACGTGATCGAAAACCCGTCCGGGACCGCGTACAAGGTGTTCCGCGGCGTGCCGTACCTCGCGGCCGGCAAGACCGGTACCGCGCAGGTGTTCTCGCTGCAGGGCTCGAACTACAAGGGCCATCTGCTCGCCGAACACCTGCGCGACCACGCGCTGTTCATCGCGTACGCACCGGTCGACCATCCGCAGATCGCCATCGCGCTGGTCGTCGAGAACGGCGGCTGGGGTGCGCAGGCCGCCGGCCCGATCGCACGCCGCGTGCTCGACTACTACCTGGTCGAGCGCCAGAACCCGAAGAACGAGGCGGCGGCCGTGGCCGCCGCGGCGTCGGCGACCGAGCCGGTGAGCGCGCCCGTGGTCGGCGACACGTCGAAACCGGCCACGATCGCGGCCGGCTTCACCGCGCTGCCGCCGCCGGTCGTGCCGTCGGCGGCCAGCGCGGCCGACGCGGCATCGGCCGCATCGAGTGCTTCGGGCGCCTCGGGCGCGGCGGATGCCAGCGCCACGGCGCCGGCCGACGCGAGCGCCGCGGCGCCGAGGGCCGCGAGCCTGCCGCCGATCCGGCGCCCGCACCGGCCGCGCCGGCCCGCCAGCGACGCGCAGCCGGTCGTCGCCACGCCGCGGGACGACAACCACCGTGCGACGGCCCCCGCGAAAGCGGCAGACGCCGGCACCGCTCATTAACGGAGAAAGGCATGCAATTCGACAAGCGCGCCTGGCTCGACAAGATCAAGCAGATGTTCGCGGGCTTCGACCGCCCGCTCGCCCTCATCGTGTTCCTGCTGCTGTGCGTCGGCATCGTCACGCTGTACAGCGCGTCGATCGACATGCCGGGCCGCGTCGAGGACCAGTTGCGCAACATCCTGCTGACGTTCGTGCTGATGTGGGTGATCGCCAACATCCCGCCGACCACGCTGATGCGCTTCGCGGTCCCGCTCTACACGTTCGGGGTCGCACTGCTGATTGCGGTGGCGCTGTTCGGGATGACCAAGAAGGGCGCGAAGCGCTGGCTGAACGTCGGCGTCGTGATCCAGCCGTCGGAAATCCTGAAGATCGCGACGCCGCTGATGCTCGCGTGGTACTACCAGCGCCGCGAAGGCGGCGTGCGCTGGTACGACTTCGTCGCCGCGTTCGGGATTCTGATGGTGCCGGTCGGGCTGATCGCGAAGCAGCCCGACCTCGGCACCGGCCTGCTCGTGTTCGCGGCCGGCCTCTTCGTGATCTACCTCGCCGGCCTGTCGTTCAAGCTGATCGTGCCGGTGCTCGTCGCGGGCGTGATCGCGGTCGGCTCGATCGCCGTGTTCGAGGAACGCATCTGCCAGCCCGAAGTACAGTGGCCGCTGATGCACGACTACCAGAAGCATCGCGTGTGCACGCTGCTCGACCCAACGTCCGACCCGCTCGGCAAGGGCTTCCACACGATCCAGGCCGTGATCGCGATCGGCTCGGGCGGCGTGCTCGGCAAGGGCTACCTGAAAGGCACGCAGGCGCACCTCGAATTCATTCCGGAAAAGCACACCGACTTCATCTTCGCGGTGTTCTCGGAGGAATGGGGGCTCGCCGGCGGGCTCGTGCTGCTGACGTTGTACATGGCGCTGATCGCGCGCGGGCTCTACATCGCCGCGCAGGGCGCGACGCTGTTCGGCCGGCTGCTCGCGGGCTCGCTCACGCTCGCGTTCTTCGTCTATGCGTTCGTCAACATCGGGATGGTGAGCGGCGTGCTGCCGGTCGTCGGCGTGCCGCTGCCGTTCATGAGTTACGGCGGCACCGCGCTCACGACGCTCGGCATCGCGATCGGGATGATCATGAGCGTCGGGCGGCAGCGGCGGCTGATGAAGAGCTGAGCGCGCGGCCTGCACCGCGGCACACGAAAACGGCGCCCCGGCGCCGTTTCTTCATTGAGCGAGGGCCGCCTACTGCGGCGGCGCGTGCGGCTTGCCCGGCTCCGCGCCGGCGCCCGATGCCGGCGTCGGCGCCTTCAGCCGCGCGCTCAATTCCTTGAATTTCAGCCCGGCCGTCTCGTCTCCCTGCGCGGCCGCCGCCGCGTAATACGCGCGCGCGATGTTCAGGTTCTGCGCGACGCCGTCGCCGCCGCGCTCGTAGAACGACGCGGTCACGTACTGCGCGATGGGCTCGCCCGCGTCGGCGGCCTGCTTGTACCACATGAACGCCTGCCGGTTGTCGCGCGGCGTGCCGCGCCCGTCGAGGAACTGGTTCGCGAGCGACAGCTCGGCCTGCACGTGCCCTTGCTTCGCGGCCCGCAGGAACCAGCGATGCGCTTCGGTCGGGTTGCGCGCGACGAACTCGCCATCGTCGAACATCCGGCCGTACACGTACTGCGCATGCGACATGTTCGCCTCCGCCGCGCGCTTCAGCCAGCGCAGTCCTTCGTCGACGTTCGCCGTCACGCCTTCGCCCGTCAGCAGCATCATCGCGTAGTTGAACTGCGCGAGGCGATCGCCGCGCTCGGCCGCATCGTGGAATTGCACGAGCGCCGCGCGATAGTCGCCGGCGTTGTAGTCGGCGACCGCCGATTGCGTCTCGTGCGACGGATCGGGCTTCGCTTGCGGCGCGCCCTGCGCGGCGGCCGCCGCCCACACGGCCCACAGGCCGACCATCGCCCCGATCCGCGCGCGCCTGCGGCCCGCAGCGTCTGCCCCGTTCATGACCGTACCTCCTGCAACGCCTGCCGCGTCGCGCGCAACAGCCAGCTCACGTCGGCCGACACCGTGATCATCCGGTAACCGGCGTCGCGATACTGGCGCGCGGCCGCCGTGTCGCCCGCGAAGATGCCGACCGCGACGCCCGCCTGCTTGCCGGCCGCGAGCACGCGCGCGATCGCGGTTTCGACGTCCGGGTGGCGGATATCGCCGAGGTGCCCGAGGCTCGCCGCGAGATCGGCCGGCCCGACGAACAGGCAATCGACGCCGGGCGTCGCCGCGATCCGCTCGACCTCGTCGACGCCGCGCGCCGATTCGACCTGCACGATCACCGCGACTTGCGCGTTCGCCGTCTGCAGGTAGTCGCGGCGCATGCCGAACGCCGCCGCGCGCACCATGCCGGCCACGCCGCGCAGCCCGTCGGGCGTGTCGGGCGACGGAAAGCGCGTGAGGCGCACCGCGTGCGCGGCGTCGTCGGGTGTCTCGATACACGGGAACATCAGCGTGCGCGCGCCGGCGTCGAGCGCGCGCTTCACGAGCCACGGCTCGCGCGCCGGCACGCGCACGACCGGCTCGCTCGGCAGGTGCGCCGCGGCGATCGCGCGCAGTTGCGACGCCACGTCGCGACTGTCGTTCGGCGCATGCTCCATGTCGATGCAGAGCCAGTCGTAGCCGGCATGCGCGAGCGCTTCCGCGGCCGAGTCGCTGCCGAGCGACAGCCACAGGCCGTACAGCGGCTCGTCACCGTCGCGCAGGCGTTGTTTGAGGGAATTGGTGAGCGTGCTCATCGATACGGCCTCCGGAACGGAACGGCAATCGAACGGGACAAGCAACAGGCGAAGCGGAAAGCGGAATACACGCCGCCGGGCAACCGAAGCACGGTGGCGGCGGCAGATCGCGCGCCGGAGAACGTGAGTCGGCCCGGGACGGCCGATCTGACAGCCCGGGCCGCGCGATGGCTCACGCGAGCGTTTTTCGGTGCCGCACGACGATCATAGCGCGGCGGGTGCTCGATGCGGGAACAGACGGGGGAAGCCGTGCCGGCGCGGGACGGCGGGAGGCGACACCGCTAGGCGCGGTGACAAGCAGCCCGCGCCGGACGGCGGGGCTGCCGGGGCAGGCAGGCTCAGCGGCCGGGCTGGCGCTCGACGTCGGCCCAGCAGTTCGGCGTTTCGTACAGCCGCACGCGCTCGAGGCGCAGGTTCACGCCGTAGTGCGCGTCGTACACGTTCGCGAGGAGGTCGAACGCGATCGCCGCGAGGTTCTCGACGGTCGGGATCCGGTCGATCACGACGGTCTTGTGGTCGGCCATCTGCTCGAGGAACGAGCGCACGACGTCGTCGCGCGCATAGACCAGGAACGCGTGGTCCCACTTGCTGACGAGGTGCTCCATCGCGAGCGCCTTCACGTCGGCGAAATCCATCACCATGCCGCGGTCGGGCGCGCCCTCGGTATCGACGAGATCGCCGCGCAGCGTGATTTCGAGCACGTAGCGATGACCGTGCAGGTTCCTGCACTGGCTGCGGTGATCGGGAATGCGGTGGCCCGCGTCGAATTCGAGTTTTCGGGTAATCAGCACGATGTCAAAAGCCGTGGCTCAGGGAATGTTCAGATATTTGTGGGTCTGCATCGACAGCCGCCACTGCGGATGACGCTTGCACCAGTCGATCGCGAGCTTCGTGTTGAGGTCGCGCGACGGGCCGTCCATCGGCTGCACGAGAAAATACTCGAAATCGAGCTTCGCGTAGTCGGCGAGCCGCTGGTTGTCCTGCGGCACGACGACCTTCAGTTCGTTGCCCTTCGTGACGACGAGCGGCGCATCGGCCTTCGGGCTCACGCAGATCCAGTCGATCGTGTCGAGCACCGGCAGCGAACCGTTGGTCTCGATCGCGATCTCGAAGCCGGCCGCATGCAGCGCGTCGACGAGCGGCTGGTCGAGCTGCAGCATCGGCTCGCCGCCCGTACAGACGACGAAGCGGTGCGCCTCGCCGTCCGGCCACAGGCCGGCGATCGTCGCGACGAGCGCGGCGGCGTCCTTGAACTTGCCGCCGTTCTCGCCGTCGGTGCCGACGAAGTCCGTATCGCAGAAGCGGCACACGGCCTCCGCCCGATCCTCTTCGCGGCCCGACCACAGGTTGCAGCCGGCGAACCGGCAGAACACGGCCGGCCGGCCCGCGTTCGCGCCCTCGCCCTGCAACGTGTAGAAAATTTCCTTGACCGCGTAAGTCATCGTGCTTCGTCCGGCTCGCGCCGCTCGTTGTCGATCAGAATCCGTTGTCCATCAAGCGCTGCCCGCGCGAGCCGCGTCACAGCGGCGCTTCGGTCACCCGCTCGCCCTTCAGGTAAGCCTCGTAGCCGCGCTTGCGCAGCTTGCAGGCCGGGCATTCGCCGCAGCCGAAGCCCCAGTCGTGCAGCTCCGCGCGCTCGCCCACGTAGCACGTGTGCGTCTCGACGCGGATCAGTTCGACGAGCGCGTCGCCGCCGAGCTGTTCGGCGAGCTGCCAGGTCTGCGCCTTGTCGAGCCACATCAGCGGCGTCTCGAGCACGATGCGCGTGTCCATCCCGAGATTCAGCGCGACCTGCAGCGCCTTCATCGTGTCGTCGCGGCAGTCGGGATAGCCCGAAAAATCGGTTTCGCACATCCCGCCGACCAGCACGCGCAGCCCGCGGCGATAGGCGATCGCCGCGGCGATCGTCATGAACATCAGGTTGCGGCCCGGCACGAACGTGTTCGGCAGGCCGTTGGCCGTCGTCTCGATCTCGATCGTGCGCGTCATCGCGGTATCGCTGATCGCACCGAGCACCGACAGGTCGATCATGTGATCGTCGCCGAGCCGGTCCGACCACGCCGGAAACCTGTGCTTCAGCGCTTCGCGCACGCCTTCGCGGCACTCGAGTTCGACGCGATGACGCTGGCCGTAATCGAAGCCGAGCGTCTCGACCGTCTGGTAGCGTTCGAGGGCCCATGCCACGCACGTGGCGGAATCCTGCCCGCCGGAAAACAACACGAGCGCGCCGTCTTTAGCGTCTGTCCGAATCACCGTGATACTCCGTGAATGTGTAGGCTCGCGTCGCACTGCGCCCCGAGGCCGGCTGCCGCCGGGCGGCCGACGCGACCGGCCTGCGCCGGCCCGACCAGTATAGGCAGCGCGGTCGGCCGCGAATGCGGCGGCGCGCTTATACCGCTCATCGGGCGGCATCGTTGCCGCGCGCCACGACAGGCGCGCCGCGGGCAGCCTGCCATGCGCATGAAGCGATGCGCTAAGTCATTGAGCGGGCACGGATTTTATCATGCCCCGGCGAATGCTGCCGGGCTCGCCGCCCACGACACGCGATACCCACCACAAACGAAAAACCCCAAGAACCTTCCGATTCTTGGGGTTTTAAATGCTGGTGGCCTGGGACGGAATCGAACCATCGACACGCGGATTTTCAATCCGCTGCTCTACCAACTGAGCTACCGGGCCAACGAAGAATGAAAGTATATCGAGCTATTCGCCCCCGAGCAAGTGCTTTCGCGAAATTTTTTACAGCGCGCCTTCGGACGGCTTCTTGCCGAGCTCGACGCCGAGTTGCTTCAACTTGCGATACAGGTGCGTGCGCTCGAGGCCCGTCTTCTCCGCGACGCGCGTCATGCTGCCGTTCTCGCGCGCGAGGTGATATTCGAAGTACGCACGCTCGAACGCATCGCGCGCCTCGCGCAACGGGATGTCGAACGGGATCGCGGCCGTCTGGCCCGCGAGGCCGAGCGCCGACGCCATGTCGTCGCCGAGCGTCGGCAGCGCCGCCGCGGACGCGACCGCCGCCGGCCCCGCGGCCTGCCCGCCGCCCGCCTTCGCCGCCGCGTTCGCGGACACCGGCGCCGCGCCGCGGGCGAGACCGTGCTCGACCGACTTCAGCAGCTTCTGCAGCGCGATCGGTTTCTCGAGGAAATCGAGCGCGCCGATCTTGGTCGCCTCGACGGCCGTATCGATCGTCGCGTGCCCGGACATCATGATCACGGGCATCGTCAGCAGCCCCTGCGCCGCCCATTCCTTGAGCAACGTGACGCCGTCGGTATCGGGCATCCAGATATCGAGCAGCACGAGATCGGGCGCCTGATTCAGCCGGTATTCCCGCGCGGCCTGCGCGTTCTCCGCCGCCTCGACGACATGTCCTTCATCGCTGAGGATCTCCGAGAGCAATTCCCGGATGCCCATTTCATCATCTACCACCAGGATGGTTGCCATTTACGCTGCCTTTGTCTGCTCACTTGCTTTTGTCTTGGCGGGAGTCGCCCCGTCCTGCGCACCCGGTTCGGCGCCTGGCGTATCGCTCGCCATCTGCAGGAACAGAATCGACACCTGCGCACCCTCGACGGTCTCGCCGTGCATGCGATTGCGCAGATCGATCCGCGCGCCGTGCTCGTCAACGATTTTCTTGACCGTGGCCAGCCCGAGCCCCGTGCCCTTCGCCTTCGTCGTCACGTAAGGCTCGAACGCGCGGGTCAGGATGCGTGCCGGAAAACCGGGCCCGTTGTCGGACACGGTCAGACGTACCGCGACGCGCGTTTTGCCCTCGGCGTCGGGGTCGCCATATTCTACTGTCTTGGTTTCGATCAACACACGCGGATGCGCGGACTCCGCAACCGAATCCTGCGCATTCTGCAGCAGGTTGTGAATCACCTGGCGCAATTGCGTCGCGTCGCCGCGAATCACCGGCAGCGACGGCGCGAGTTCGGCGACGATCGGGCTCTTGCCTTCGCCGACGCCGTACAGCCCGAGCACCTCGCTCGCCAGTTCGTTCAACTGCAGGTTCGCGAGCACCGCCGGCGGGGTGCGCGCGTATTCGCGGAAATCGTCGACCATCCGCTTCATCGCGGCCACCTGGTTCACGATCATCGTCGCGCCGCGCTTGAGCACGTCCGCATCGGGCGGGGAGAGCTTGTCCGACAGTTTCATCTGCAGCCGCTCGGCCGACAGCTGGATCGGCGTCAGCGGATTCTTGATCTCGTGCGCGAGCCGCCGCGCGACCTCGCCCCACGCGACCGAACGCTGCGCGGAAATCACGTCGGAGATGTCGTCGAACACGACGACGTAGCCGGACGTCTGCGGATCGTCGGCCTGCCCCTCGACCGTCGACACGAGCCGCGTGCCGCGCACCAGCAGCGTCAGCGGATCGGTTTCGCCCGGCACCTCGATCGCGAACTGCTGCTGCCAGTGGCCGCGATCGCCGCTGCCGCCGTCGGACGCCGCCTCGCGATCGGCGAACGCCTTGCGCACCATCGCGCCGAACCCGGCGGCCACGCCGATCCGGTCGAGCGTCGTGCCGATCAGCGAGTTGAACGGCTGCCGGAAGATCCGCTCGGCGCCGCGATTGGCCGTCGTCAGCCGGAACTGGCGGTCGAGCACGAACACGCCGGCCGTCAGGTTCGCGAGGATGCTCTCCAGATACGTCTTCGAATGCTCGAGCGCGATGCGGTTCTTCTCGACCGCGAGCCGCGCCTCGGACAACTGGCGTGTCATCGCGTTGAACGACTGCGTGAGGAAGCCGAGCTCGTCGCGCGTCTTGATCTCGCGCTTCGGCGTGTAGTCGCCTTCCGTGATCTCCTTCGTGCCCTGCGCGAGCAGGAACAGCGGCCGCGCGAGCTGCTGGCCGAGCGCGAGCGCGAGCATCATCGCGATGAAGGTCGCGAGGAACAGCGCGAGCGTCAGCGTGCCGATGTACATCTTGCGCAGGCCCGTGCGGCCGAGCGATTTTTCCTGGTACTCGCGGTACGCGCGCTGCACGGCGTCCGCGTTGTGCGCGAGCCCCGGCGGCACCGGCTGCGTGAGCTGCAGGAACCGCTCCGCCGGCTGCAGCAGCGACGTCGTCGCATCGGGAATCGGCCGCACGACGCGCAGCCGCAGCGGGCCCTTCGCGCCATGCGCGCGCGGGTCGCCGTCCACTTCGCCCTCGATCGCCGCATACGCGCCGTGTTCGCGCGCCTGGCTCAGCATCAGCGGCGTCGGCAGGTCGTCCGGAATCAGCGCCGCGAAATTGCCCGACGCCTGCGCGACGATGTGCAGGTCGGGCGCCGCGCCCGAGCCGCCGCGGCTCGGCTCGACGATCGTCGCGTCCTGCATGCCGAACTGGTCGCGCAGCCGCAGCAGCGTGAGCGTCGTGCCGTTCGTGTTCGCATCCACGCTCGCGAGCTGGTCGGACATCAGCCGCGCCTTCGTCTGCAGGTCGGACAGCGACGCATCGAGCATCCCGCGGCCGAGGTTCAGGCCGGCCGTCAACGCCGTCTCGACGTTCACGTCGAACCACGATTCGATACTGCGCGACACGAACTGGTACGACACGATGTAGATGATCCCGCCCGGCACCACGCCGACGAGCGCGAAGAACACCGCGAGCTTCGCGAGCAGCCGCGTGCCGAACTTGCCCTTCCTCAGGCGCACGACGATCATCCCGATCAGCCCGAGCACCACGAGCAGGAACACGAGCGCGACGACGATGTTGGTCGCGTACAGCCACGAGTAGTAGCGGTCGAAGAATTCGGTGTTCGCGCTCGCGGCCGCGAGCAGCACGAGCAGCAGCAGCGCGGTCAGCGCGACCGTCGAGACGATCACGCGGATGAGGAGGCTCTTCCCGCTGGCCGCGCGGCGTACTTTATTTAGCACGTTCGGTCACCGTGAAGTTGAAGCGCTTCCAGTCGGACCCGAGCGTCCAGTCGCGGTTGTTCACGGCATCGACCTGGAACGGCTTCGGCATCAGCGCCGTATCGAGCTGCATCCGCACCGACGCCGTGTAGGTTTCGCCCGCGCGCACCTGGTTGCGGTCGATCACGTGCCACGACGTGATGTGGCGGACCACCGCGAGCGCATCCTTCAGCGACGGGAAGCCGAGCTGCAGGCCGCCCGTCGACACGCGGTACTCGCGCGTGAGCGGCTGGAACGACAGGCGGATCGTCTGCGTGACCGCCACCGGCTGCTCGTCGAACCAGTACCAGCGCGCGCGGCTCAGCTCGAAGTCGGTCGTGAAGTAAAGCGGGATGCCCTTGTTGACGGCATCCTCGAGGTTCGGATTCAGCTCGAAGTCGAACCGCGCGTCGAGGCTCCAGCCGCTTCCGTCGGACTGGAGCGACGCGCGCTGCACGGCGATCGATTCGGCATGCGCCGGCCGGACGACGGCCAGACACAGCGTCAACGCGACCAGCAAGACGGCCGCGAGCCGAAAGGGAAAAAGGTGTTTGATCGTCACCGTTTCTGAAACCGCGCGTAGAAAAATCCGTCGTGATCGGTGTTCTGGTCGAGTGCGCCGGCGGCCGCCCGTCCCTGCACGCCGCCCGGCAGCAGTTGGCCGGGGGCGTCCAATCGTACCGCATCTTCACAGGCCGCTTCAAACCAGCGGGCCTGCAATTCGCCTTCCTCGGGGAAGATCGAACAGGTCACGTAAAGCAGTTCGCCGCCCGGCTTCACGAGCGGCCACAGCGCCGACAGGATGCGGCGCTGCTCCGCGACCAGCGCCGGGATGTCGGCCTCGCGGCGCAGCCAGCGGATGTCGGGGTGCCGCCGCACGATGCCGGACGCCGAGCACGGCACGTCGGCCAGGATGCGATCGAACGGGCGCCCGTCGTACCACGCGTCCGGCGTGCCGGCGTCACCGACACACACATTCGCTTCGAGCGACAGGCGCACGAGATTTTCACCGATCCGCGCGGCGCGCGTTGCGTCGCTCTCGAGCGCCACGACTTCCGCATCGGCGAGTTCGAGAATATGGCCCGTCTTGCCGCCGGGCGCCGCGCACGCGTCGAGCACGCGCATGCCGTCGCGCGCGCCGAGCCATTCGGCCGCGAGCTGCGCGCCGGCGTCCTGCACCGACACCACGCCGTCGGCGAAGCCCGGAATGCGTTCGACCGGCAGCGCCGACGCGAGCCGCACCGCATGCCGGCCGATCGCGGTCGCGTCGATTCCGCTCGCGCGCAGCGTGTCGAGATACGCATCGACGCTCGCGCGACGCGCATTCACGCGCAGCGTCAGCGGCCCCTGACGCTCGCCGGCCACGAGGATCGCCTGCCACGCGTCGGGCCATGCACGCTTCACCGCGTCGACCCACCACGCGCGGTAGTTCCAGCGCGCGACCGGGTCATCCTGCATCGCCGCGACCAGTGCGTCGCGCTCGCGCAGGAAACGGCGCAACACCGCGTTGACCATCCCCTTCGCGAACGCGAATTCGCGCCGCGCACCGATGACGGTGACGGCCTGGTCGACCACCGTGAACGCCGGGTACGCGGCCTCGTCCGCCGGGTCGAGCAGCAGCGCGAACGCGCCGGCGAGCACCGCGTGCACGTGCGCGGGCGGCGCCTTGCTGACGAACTTGCCGATCAGCCAATCCGCGCTGCCGAGGCGGCGCATCGTCCGGTAGGCGACGTCCTGGGTCGCGCCGCGCGCGAGCGCCTGCGCACCGGACGGAATCTGCGCGAATACCGCCGACAGCGCCGCCGGCAACGCGGTGCCGCGTCGCACCGCATCGACCGCCTGCGCGGCCGCGTCGAGCGCGAAGCCGAGCGAATCGGGCGCCAGGTGCAGCGCGGCCAGGCGCGCCGGGCGGCCGGAAGAAGTCGAAGCGGAAGAACGGGGTCGTGTCATCGGTGCGGAATCGGCAAACAAGCGCGGCAAACAGGCGCGGCAATCGGGTACGGCAAACGGCGGGATCGCAACCGCCAGATGGCCGGGCGATCCCAAACCGCGCATTGTAGCGTGCGGCCATGCCGCTCCTTTGGCCCCTTTACGGCGCGCACAAATGAAACACCCCGCAGCGCGAAGCATGCGGGGTGGCGGGGCGGCCCCGCGCGGCAACGGCCGCGCGGGTCGCGAGGGTCACTCGAAGCGGCCGGTGCGCGCCATCTCCATCAGGCGCGCGATGCGCTCCTCGGTGGCCGGGTGCGTCGAGAACAGGTTCTGCAGGCCGCCGCCGTGCAGCGGATTCATGATCATCATCTGCGCGGTGGCCGGATGCGCCTCGGCCGCCTGGAACGGGATGCCCGCCGCATAGCGATGGATCTTGTCGAGCGCGGTGGCCAGCGACTGCGGATCGCCGGAAATCTGCGCGCCGCCGCGGTCGGCCTCGAACTCGCGGGCCCGCGAAATCGCCATCTGGATCAAGGCGCCTGCGATCGGCGCGAGCAGCGCGACCGCGATACCCGCGATCGGGTTGGCCGGCCGGCCGTTCTCGTCGCGCCCGCCGAAGAACATCGCAAAGTTCGCGATCGCGGAGATCGCGCCCGCCATCGTCGCGGTGATCGTCGAGATCAGGATATCGCGGTGCTTCACGTGCGCGAGCTCGTGCGCCATCACGCCGCGCATTTCGCGCTCCGACAGCACGCGCAGGATGCCCGTCGTCGCGGCTACTGCCGCGTGCTCGGGGTTGCGGCCCGTCGCGAACGCGTTCGGCGCATCCTCGTTGATCAGGTAGACGCGCGGCATCGGCAGGTTCGCCCGCGTGGCCAGCTCGCGCACCATCCGGTAGAACTGCGGCGCCGTGTTCTCGTCGACTTCCTGCGCGTTGTACATGCGCAGCACCATCTTGTCCGAGAACCAGTACGAGAAGAAATTCATGCCGAGCGCGAACAGCAGCGCGATCGTCATGCCGCGCGAGCCGCCGATCATCCCGCCGATCACGATGAACAGGGCCGTGATCGCGGCCATCAGCATCGCCGTTTTGACCCAATTGAACATACCCACTCCTTATCCGTCAGGGGACCCGCCGCGCATCACAGCGCACGGCGGAAAATTGTAAGCGATTTGTTAGATAAGGGCTTGCCGGAAAAATTCAATCTCAGCGTTGCGAACTTGCAAGACGAAGGCCGAGGCCGACGAAAGCACTGCCGACCGTGCGGTCGAGCCACTTCCTGACGCCCGGCTTGCCGGAAAAGCGCTGCGTGACGCTGCCCGCCACCCACGCGACCAGACTCGTCCACACCGTGCTCATCGCGACGAACACCGCGCCGAGGGTCAGGAACGCCCAGGCCTTGTGCGGACTGTCGGCCGACACGAACTGCGGGAAGAACGACACGAAGAACAGCACGACCTTCGGATTCAGCACGTTGGTCCAGAAACCCTGCATGAACAACTGGCGCAGCGGCTTGGCGGCCGCGGCCTGCGCGGCTTCGGCGCCCGGCGCGGCGGCCTGCTTCGCGATGATCATCCGCACGCCGAGATAGATCAGGTACGCGGCGCCGACCAGCTTGATCACCGTAAACGCGGTTGCCGACGCGGCCAGCAGCGCGGTCAGGCCGAACGCGCAGGCGAGCGCGTGGACGCAGCAGCCGGCCGAAATGCCGAACGCCGACATCAGCCCCGCGCCGCGCCCCTGCGCGACGCTGCGGCCGACGATGTAGGCCGTATCGGGGCCGGGCGTGATGTTCAGCAGGAAAACCGCGAACACGAAGAAGCCGAAATGGGTGATGCCGAACATGAAGACCTCGAAACCGGAGAGCGCAGGGAAATTCTACGCGTGCGTGCCGCCCCGCGCGACTCGGCCGTCCGGCCAATTGCGCCGGGCCGGCAAACCGGGTCGAATGGCGCTCAGGTCCTGTCAGTCCACGTCGGGCAGCGCGAACCGCTGGCCCGCGGCGAGCGGCGAACCGGCGAGGAATTCCCGCGCGGGCAGCCGCTTGCCGCCCGGTTTCTGCAGTTGAGTGACCCGCAGCGCGCCGCTGCCGCATGCGACCACCACGCCTTCCGGCGCGGCTTCGACGATCGTGCCGGGCGCTTCGGTCGCAATCGTGCCGCGCGCCGCCACGGGCTCGGCCGCCCACAGCTTGATGGCCGCGCCGTCGAGCGTCGCGACGCCGCCCGGGAACGGATCGAACGCACGCACCTGGCGCGCGAGGGCGTCGGCCGGCTTGCGCCAGTCGAGCGCCGCTTCGTGCTTGCCGATCTTTTCCGCGTAGGTCACGCCGTCGGCCGGCTGCGGCGTCGCCGGCAGCGTGCCGTCGCGCTCGAGCCGCACGAGCGCGTCGACGATCAGCCGCGCGCCGTCGGCGGCGAGCCGGTCGTGCAGCGTCGCGGTCGTATCGTCGGGCGCGATCGCGATGCGCGCCTCCTCGATCATCGCGCCGGTGTCGAGGCCGACGTCCATCTGCATCAGCGTGACGCCCGTCTCGGCGTCGCCGGCCTCGATCGCACGATGGATCGGCGCGGCGCCGCGCCAGCGCGGCAGCAGCGACGCGTGGATGTTGATGCAGCCGGCGCGCGGGATGTCGAGCACTTCCTGCGGCAGCAGCAGGCCGTACGCGGCCACCACCATCACGTCGTGCGGCGTCGTGCGCAGCAGCTCGATCGCGTCGGCCGCCTCCGCCGGGTACTTGCCCGCGCGGCGCAGCGACGGCGGCTGCGCGACGGTCATCCCGTGCTCGACGGCGTAGCGCTTCACGGCACTGGCCTGGAGTTTCATCCCGCGGCCGGCCGGGCGATCGGGCTGGGTGAGCACGAGCGGCACCGGGAAACCGGCCTCGTGGATCGCGGCAAGGGCAGCCGCGGCGAATTCCGGCGTGCCGGCAAAAATCACGCGCAACGTATGGGTCATGACAGCGTTCGGGGTCGGGCTGGGCGCACGCGCATCACATCGCGCGTTCGAGTTTCTTCATCTTCGTCTTGATACGCGTCTGCTTGAGCGGCGACAGGTATTCGACGAACACGCGGCCCATCAGGTGATCCATCTCGTGCTGGACGCACACGGCGAGCAGCCCTTCGCAGTCGAGCTCGAACGTCTCGCCCTGCTCGTTGAGCGCGCGCACGCGCACGTGGTCGGGGCGTTCGACTTCGTCGTAAATGCCCGGCACCGACAGGCAGCCTTCTTCATAGATCTGCTTCGCGTCGCTCGACCAGACGATTTCCGGGTTGATGAACGCGCGCAGCTCGTTCTTTTCCTCGGAGACGTCGATCACGATCACGCGCTCGTGCACGTCGACCTGCGTGGCCGCCAGGCCGATGCCGGGCGCCGCGTACATGGTCTCGGCCATGTCGGCGACGAGCTTGCGGATCCGGTCGTCGACCTTGTCGACGGGCTTGGCGACCTTGTGCAGCCGCTTGTCGGGGTAATGAAGAATATTGAGCAAAGCCATGGTGTTCGGTATTCGGTGAAGCGGCGTGCCGCATCGGCCATCCGGCCGGCTGGCGCCGCCGCCGGGATGCAATGAAGATGAGGCGGATGCGCGGCATATCAATGCCGCGGATCTCGCCTCCTGCAATTGGCCGCGCGCCTGCGCGCACGGCCCTGTCGAGTATTTCGGATGATGAAAATTTTATCATGGCGCCACGCGCTCCGCTGGTCGCCGCATTCGAGGGCTGCCTCATGTCGCCGCAAGCGCTGACACCCGCCGCGCTGCGCGCCTGGCTGCAGCTCGCGCATGCGCCCGGTCTTCCGTCCGCCGTGCTGCAGGTGCTGCTCGGCGTATTCGGCTCGCCGGCGGCGTTGCTGCGCGCGTCCGACGATGCCATCGCCGCCGTGAGCAGCCCCGCCGCCGCACAGGCCGTGCGCGCGAGCGAGCGCGACGATCTCGATACGCGCACCGGCGCCGCGCTCGCGTGGCTCGACGGGCCGGGCAACGTGCTCGTCACGCTGGGCGACCCGGCCTACCCGCCGCGGCTGCGCGACCTGCACGATCCGCCGCCGCTGCTATATGTAAAGGGGCGGCTCGACCTGCTGCACGCACGCGGCGTCGCCGTGGTCGGCAGCCGCCATGCGACGCCGCAGGGGCTCGCCGACGCCACGCATTTCGCCCACGCGCTGTCCGACGCGGGCCTCACGATCGTCTCGGGGCTGGCGCTCGGGATCGACGGGGCCGCGCATCGCGGCGGGCTCGACGGCCGCTCGGGCACCGTCGCGGTGATCGCGACGGGCGCCGATCTCGTCTATCCGGCGCGGCACCGCGCGCTCGCCCACGAGATCGCCGCGCACGGCGCGATCGTGTCGGAATGGCCGCTCGGCACGCCGGCCCGCGCCGCGCATTTCCCCCAGCGCAACCGGCTGATCGCCGCGCTCGCGATCGGCGTGCTCGTCGTCGAGGCCGCGCCGCGCTCGGGCTCGCTGATCACCGCGCGGCTCGCGAACGAACTGGGGCGCGACGTGTTCGCGATGCCGGGTTCGATCCATGCCCCGCTCGCGCAGGGCTGCCATGCGCTGATCCGCGATGGCGCGAAGCTCACCGCGGCGCCGCTCGACGTGCTCGAGGAATACGGGCTGGGCGAGCCGGCCGCCTGCCCGACTGGCAGCGCGGCGCGGGCCGGCAACCGGGGCGCGAACGCGAACGCCGCCGCGATTCGCGAGCCCGAAGCGGCCGGCGTCGCGCCAGCGGATCGCGCCGTTGCGGCCGCGCCGCCGCCCCCTCGAATCGAAGCCCCGCCACCGCGCAACCCGTCGGAACAGGCGGTGCTCGCCGCGCTGGGATACGGCCCCGTGACATACGAATGGCTCGCCGAGCACAGCGGCCTGTCCGACGACGTGCTGCATGGCGCGCTGCTCGCGCTGGAACTGGCCGGCCGCGTCGCGAGCGTCGCCGGCGGACGCTTCGCGCGGCTTGACCCGGCGCCCACCCCGTCTGCGCGGGGCGTGCTACATTCCCCAGCATAGGGGCGGCCTGGCCGCCGACGCTACCCAAGGAATTTCATGCCCGCGCTGAATCTCGACACCGATGCAGATCGGATCGCCGAGCGCCTCGCCGATCCCGGCACGTTGCTGGTCGCGTGCCTGTGCGCCGACTGGTGCGGCACGTGCCGCGACTACCGGATCGCCTTCGACCAGCTCGCCGACGCGCATCCGGACGCCTGCTTTGCGTGGATCGACATCGAAACCCATGCCGACCGGCTCGACGATCTCGACGTCGAGAACTTCCCGACCATCCTGATCGAGGATGCCCACACCGCACGCTTCTTCGGCACGGTGCTGCCGCACGCGGCGATCGTCGAGCGCATGCTGTCCGACCTGAGCGCGGTGCCCGGTGCGCCGCACGCACCGAAATTGCGCGACGTCCTGAACGTCGAAGCCTGAATTCGCGGGCCGGCGCGGCGGTTTGGCGCAGGTTCGCGCGCCCCCGCCGCGCCGGGCGCTTGCCGCCGTTGCGGCCCCCCTCTATGATGAGCCGCTTTTTACACGCCGAGCCGCCGTCGCTGCGGCGTGTGCTATAAAGCGGTCGTAAAAGGGACCCACACCGGCGTACCCGGTCTACCAACACACACCTGTCATGTCCAAAGCACTGATCATTGCGGAAAAGCCTTCTGTCGCGAACGACATCGCACGCGCTTTGGGCGGCTTTACCAAGCATGACGAGTATTACGAGAGCGACGATTTCGTCCTTTCGTCCGCTGTCGGCCACCTGCTGGAAATCGCCGCCCCGGAGGAATACGAGGTCAAGCGCGGGAAATGGAGTTTCGCGCATCTGCCCGTCATTCCCCCGCATTTCGACCTGAACCCGATCGCAAAAAGCGAGTCGCGTCTCAAGGTGCTCACGAAGCTGATGAAGCGCAAGGACGTCGACCGCCTGATCAACGCATGTGACGCGGGGCGCGAAGGCGAGCTGATTTTCCGCCTGATCGCGCAGCACGCGAAGGCGAAGCAGCCGGTCCAGCGGCTGTGGCTGCAATCGATGACGCCGCAGGCGATCCGCGACGGTTTCGCGAACCTGCGCAGCGACTCGGACATGCAACCGCTCGCCGACGCCGCCCGCTGCCGCTCGGAAGCCGACTGGCTCGTCGGGATCAACGGCACGCGCGCGATGACCGCGTTCAACAGCAAGGGCGGCGGCTTCTTCCTGACCACCGTCGGCCGCGTCCAGACGCCAACGTTGTCGATCGTCGTCGAACGTGAAGAGAAAATCCGCCGCTTCGTCCCGCGCGACTACTGGGAAGTGCGAGCGCAGTTCGTCTGCGCCGGCGGCTTCTACGAAGGCCGGTGGTACGACCCGAAATTCAAGCGCGACGAATTCGATCCGGAAAAACGCGACTCCCGCCTGTGGAGCCTGCCCGCGGCCGAGACGATCGTCGCCGCGTGCCGCGACCACACGGGCACGGTGTCAGAGGAATCGAAGCCGTCGACGCAACTGTCGCCGCTGCTGTTCGACCTGACGAGCCTGCAGCGCGAGGCGAACGGCCGCTTCGGCTTCTCCGCGAAGAACACGCTCGGCCTCGCCCAGGCGCTGTATGAAAAGCACAAGGTGCTGACCTACCCGCGTACCGACGCGCGCGCGCTGCCGGAAGACTATCTGTCGACGGTCCAGTCCACGCTCGAGATGCTCAAGGAGAGCAACAACTACCTGCCGCATGCGAAGCAGGTGCTCGACAAGGGCTGGGTGAAGCCGAACAAGCGGATCTTCGACAATTCGAAGATCAGCGACCACTTTGCAATCATCCCGACGCTGCAGGCGCCGAAGTCGCTGTCCGAGCCGGAGCAGAAGCTGTACGACCTGGTCGTGAAGCGCTTCCTCGCGGTGTTCTTCCCGGCAGCCGAATTCCGCGTGACGACGCGCATCACCGAAGTCGCCGGGCATCACTTCAAGACCGAAGGCAAGGTGCTCGTCGAGCCGGGCTGGCTGCAGGTGTACGGCCGCGACGCCGAAGGCGCGGACGCGAACCTCGTACCGGTCCAGAAGGACGAGAAGGTGAAGACGGACGAGATTGCCGCCGTCGCGCTCGTGACCAAGCCGCCCGCACGCTACTCGGAAGCGACGCTGCTGTCGGCGATGGAAGGCGCGGGCAAGCTGGTCGAGGACGACGAGCTGCGCGAGGCGATGGCCGCGAAGGGCCTCGGCACGCCGGCGACCCGCGCGGCGATCATCGAAGGCCTGCTCGGCGAGAAGTACCTGCTGCGCGAAGGCCGCGAACTGATCCCGACCGCGAAGGCCTTCCAGTTGATGACGCTGCTGCGCGGCCTCGGCGTGAAGGAACTCACCGCGCCGGAACTCACCGGCGAATGGGAATACAAGCTGTCGCAGATGGAGCGCGGCAATCTCGGCCGCGACGCGTTCATGCAGGAAATCGCCCGCATGACGCAGCAGATCGTCAAGCGCGCGAAGGAATACGATTCCGACACGATCCCCGGCGACTACGCGACGCTCGAGACGCCGTGCCCGAACTGCGGCGGCCAGGTGAAGGAAAACTACCGCCGCTTCGCATGCACGAAGTGCGACTTCTCGATCTCGAAGATCCCGGGCAGCCGGCAGTTCGAGATCCCGGAAGTCGAGGAGCTGCTGCAGAAGAAGGAAATCGGTCCGCTGTCCGGGTTCCGCAGCAAGATGGGCCGCCCGTTCTCGGCGATCCTCAAGCTGTCCTTCGACGACGAGACGAAGAACTACAAGCTCGAGTTCGATTTCGGCCAGGACCAGGGCGGCGAGGAAGGCGAAGCGCCCGACTTCTCCGCGCAGGAACCGGTCGGCGCGTGCCCGAAGTGCAAGGGTCGCGTGTTCGAGCACGGGATGAGCTACGTGTGCGAGCACTCGGTGGCGAACCCGAAGACCTGCGACTTCCGCTCGGGCAAGGTGATCCTGCAGCAGGAAATCACGCGCGAGCAGATGGGCAAGCTGCTGGCCGACGGCCGCACGGATCTGCTGCCGAACTTCAAGTCGTCGCGTACCGGCCGCAACTTCAAGGCGTTCCTCGTGAAGCAGCCGGACGGCAAGATCGGCTTCGAGTTCGAAAAGAAGGAGCCGAAGGCGGCCGCCGCGAAGAAGACGGCCAAATCGGCGACGAAGGATGCCGAAACCGTGACCGAAGGCGCCGAAGAGAAACCGGGACCGGCCCGCAAGACCGCCGCTCGCAAGACGCCGGCGCGCAAGACGGGTTCGTGACGGCCCGGCCGCCGGACGCCGCTTCGGGCGCGTCCGGCTCCGGCACGCAGCCATAAAAAAACGCGGATCGATCGATCCGCGTTTTTCATTTGTGCCGGCCGTCGCGCTGACGGGCAGCCGCCCCGTCGAGCCGCCGAGCCGTTACAGCGGCGACGGCACCGCCACGCGCGTGCGCGGCGAGCGCGCAATACGCGGCTGGAGGTTCGGATCGGTCGATTCGGGCTGCTCGGCACGCATCTCGACGCCGATCGGCGGCATCGTCGCGGCTTGCGCGGCCCACTGTTCGCCCATCGTCGCGTCGGTCGAGTGGCTGAAATGTTCGACGAGGTGGTCGATGAACGTGCGCACCTTCGCCGGCAGATGGCGCCGGCTCGGGTACGCGATGTTGATCTCGACCTGCGGCAGCCGGAACTCCGGCAGCAGCCGCACCAGCGCACCGCGCGCGATGTCGCTGCCGATCAGGTAGCTCGGCAGGATCGCGACGCCCATCCCGAGCAACGCGAACTGACGCAGCATCGCGGTGTTGTTCGCGACGATCACGTTGGTCGGGCGCACGCGCACTTCGCCGTCCGGCCCCGTGAACACGCGCTCGTCGCCCCAGTATTCGGTCGGCAGGCTCAGGGCCGGGTGCTCGGCGAGCTGTTCCGGATGAATCGGCACGCCGTGCTTCTCCAGATAGCTGGGCGTCGCGCACACCGTCATGCAACCGGTGGTCAGGCGCCGCGTGACGATGCTCGCGCTGCGCATCTGGCGCGTGACGACGATGCCGACGTCGAAGCCTTCCTCGACGAGATCGACCTGCCGGTCGACCAGCGTGAGATCGGGCACCACTTTCGGGAAATTCTCCGTGTACGACTGCAGCACGGGAGCGAGGTTGTGCAGGCCGAACACGACCGGCGCGACGATGCGCAGCGTGCCGACCGGCTCGTGATTGCGTGCGACGACCATCTGCTCGACGTCCTCGAGCTCGTCGAGGATCTGGCGGGCACGCTCCAGATAGACCTGACCCGACTCCGTCAGGGAGAGGCTGCGCGTGGTGCGGTTAAGCAAACGCGTGCCGAGCCGGCCTTCCAGATCGGCGACGTGGCGCGTCGCGACCGCGTTGGAGATATCCATTGCGCTCGCGGCCCGCGCGAAACTGCCGAGATCTGCAACCTTGACGAACACGCGCATCGACTGCAAATGATCCATAAACGACTCCTGCCGCTGTTACAACTTCAAAAAGATGAAGCAAATGCGTAATTCTCCTACGACAGCGGAAATGATGCAGAGTTGCTCAACAAGGGGGCTCTTGACGATAAAAATAGTCAAAAATCCTCGCCCTCCGCGGATAGTTGATCCAATTATTCTGCTTGGAGCAACAATTGGGTGAACCTCGTCGAGTAAGCGGCCGAATCAGGAAGGACGTGTTCGATGCGACACAGCAGCGCACCCCTTGGCACGGCGCGCGCGGCGGGCGGGGTGGCTGAGGCCGATTGCGGCGGAGCGTAACAACCTGTTAAAAAGACACCAAGAAGACGGCCGGCGTTGCATCATGTCGGCCCCGGCCGGGCGGAACGGGTGCGCAAGACGCGCCGCCGCCCCTGCCGCTTTCAACGCGCGACACCCCGTTCACCATGAAAATTGCCATCCTCGACGACTACCAGGACGCCGTCCGCAAGCTGAACTGCTTCGAGATGCTCGCCGGCCACGACGTAAAGGTCTTCAACAATACGGTGCGCGGCCTGGGACAGCTCGCCAGCCGTCTGGCCGAAGTCGAGGCGCTCGTGCTGATTCGTGAACGGACCCCGATTACGTCGCAATTGCTCGCCAAGCTGCCGAACCTGCGCATGATCAGCCAGACCGGCCGCGTGTCGAGCCACATCGATCTCGACGCGTGTACCGACCGCGGCGTCGCGGTGCTCGAAGGCACCGGTTCGCCGGTCGCGCCGGCCGAGCTGACCTGGGCGCTCGTGATGGCCGCCCAGCGCCGCATTCCGCAGTACGTCGCGAACCTGAAGCAGGGTGCGTGGCAGCAGTCGGGCCTGAAAACGTCGGCGATGCCGCCGAACTTCGGCCTCGGCCAGGTGCTGCGCGGCCAGACGCTCGGCATCTGGGGCTACGGCAAGATCGGCCGGCTCGTCGCCGGTTACGGCAAGGCGTTCGGGATGAACGTGCTGATCTGGGGCCGCGAGCATTCGCTCGAAGCCGCGCGCGCCGACGGCTATACGGCCGCCGACAGCCGCGAGGCGCTGTTCGAGCAGAGCGACGTGCTGTCGCTGCACCTGCGCCTGCACGACGACACGCGCGGCATCGTCAAGCAGGAAGACCTGATGCGGATGAAGCCGACGTCGCTGCTCGTCAACACGAGCCGCGCCGAGCTGCTGGAGGAAAACGCGCTCGTCAACGCGCTGTCGCACAACCGGCCGGGGATGGTCGCGATCGACGTGTTCGAAAGCGAGCCGATCCTGCAGGGCTACAGCCTGCTGCGGATGGAAAACGTGATCTGCACGCCGCACATCGGCTACGTCGAACGCGAAAGCTACGAGCTGTATTTCAGTGCCGCATTCCGCAACATTCTCGCGTTCGACGACGGCGACATGTCGAGCGTCGCCAACCCGGAAGCGCTGACGCCGATCCGCAAGCGCTGATCGCACGGGCTGCGCGTGTCGCGTGGCCCCCGTTGCGCCGTTCCCGATCGATCGTCAGGCGGCCACGCGGCCGCCCGTCATCGCGCCGACGCGCGTGAGGAAGTGCTCGCCGTCGCGCCGCCCGAGATCGTACGCATGCCGCATCTGCGACGGACTCGTGTAATCCCAGCTCGAAATCGGCACCTTGCTCGATGGCTGCACGTACAGCCGCCGCTGGTCGCCATGCGCGACCGTGAACATCTGCGGACGCGGATACAGCCGCGTGACGAGCACCAGCACGTCGCCCGGCGACGGATCGAGCGCATCGACCGGCACGTTGTCGACCATCCCCCCGTCGAGCACCGGCCGGCCGCCGCGCCGCAGGACCGGCGTGAACGGCGGCGTGCACGACGACTGCAGGATCAGGTCGGCGAGTTCGTCGACTTGCGTACAGGCCTGCGCGCGCACGAATTCGGGCCGAAAGCCGAGCGTGCGCCCGAGCGTCGGGTGCAGCGTCTTGCGCACGTACTTTTCGATGTTGTATGCGACGAGGCCGGCGGCCACCGCGCTGCGCGCGCCGAGCCAGCGCGGCACGTGCGACACGCCGATGCGGATCTCCGGCGCCGCGGAAAGCTTCGCGAACGGCTCGCCGTAGATGTCGAGCAGCGCCTGGCGGTAGATCCGGTAATGCGGAAACACGGGCTCGCGCCCGAACAGGTTGCCCCAGTACGCGTTCTTCCGGTTGTGGCGCAGCGCCTCTTCGTAATAGCGCATCACCCACGCGGCATCGCGCGTATACAGCATGCAGGCGGTGGCCGCGCCGGCCGAGATGCCGGTGATCACGCGCGGGCGCAGGTCGAGGGCCGGCTGCGCGACGTCCCAGAAGCCGGCCTGCCACCAGCAGCGATTGCCGCCGCCCGCGAAGACGATCTGGTCGAACATCGCGCCGCTCAGCTGACGAGCGCGTAGGTCGACGTCGCGTGGACGGCCATCTTGCCGTCCTCGTCGAACAGCTCGACCTCGCCGAACACGAGGTTGCGGCCCATCCGCAGCACGCGCGCGGTGACGAGCACGTCGCCCTTGCGCACGGGACGCATGAAGTTCGTGTTCAGCGACACCGTCGTCATCGGCCGGAATTCGCCGAGCGCGGCCGAGATCGCGACCACCATCGCGGTGTCGGCGGCGGCCGTGAACACCTGGCCGCAGATGATGCCGCCCGAATGACGGAACTCGCCGGAAAACGGCAGGCGCAGCGTGACGCTGTCATCGCCGATCGACACGGGGACCAGACCGAGCGAGCGGACCCACGGGGCCAGCAGGCGATCCAGCAATTCGCGGACTGCGTTTTCGTCCATCTTCGAGTGTCCAGAAAACATTGCGCGACCGCCGCGCAACGCGTGTGGCGTCATCATACCGGGAGCGCGCGAACTGCGACCGCTCGTTGCCGCGCTGGCAACCGCCGTTGTCTTGACGAAATATTTTCAGGAAATTTGCACAAAGGGCTTGCCATGCCCTAAAAACCCCGGCATAATCTTTCTTCTGTTGGGGGCGTTAGCTCAGTTGGTAGAGCAGCGGACTCTTAATCCGTAGGTCGAGTGTTCGAGTCACTCACGCCCCACCAGGAATTCCAAAGGCCGGTCAGCGAAAGCTGACCGGCCTTTTCCGTTTTGGCGCGCCGTACTCGCGGCGCGCGCCCTTCGCAGCCCATCCGCCCGTGGCGCAGCGTTTCCGCTAGAATCGTCCGACAAATATCACACGACCGGCGCCAGGCATCGTCGTTTGCCCGCCGGCACTGAGAGAACATGGGACGTCAGACATGGAAGCATGTGAACGAGACGCAACCATTCAGAGGGCATGGTTGCGTCAATATCGGCCTGTCCGTCGCGATGGGCCGCTCACCGGGGCACACCCGAAGCCGCGCGACGCACGAACCGGATCGCGTCATGCCGGGTAAGGACGCGCTGGTCGCGCTGACGATCGGTGTCGTCCTGTCCGTGCTGGCCGGCGTGCTCGCCGTCACGGCAAGCCGGGAACCCGGCCACCTGGTGCGCGCGCCGGGCACCGTCGTGCGCATCGTCCAGGACAACGATGCGATGCGCGCGTACCGGCCGATCGTCGCGTACCTCGCGAACGACGGCCAGCGCCGCGAAGTCGCCGGCAATACCGCGTCGACGGTCCCCGCCTACGACATCGGCGAAAACGTCGACGTCCTGCTCGACCCCGGCCACCCCGAACGCCCCGCGTTGGTCGACGATTTCACGCAACGCTGGTTTCCGGTGGCCGTGCCGGCGCTGCTCGCCGTCGCGTCGTTCGCGATCGGCGGCCTGCTGATCGCGGGCGAGCGGCGCCGCCGGAAAGCGGACCCATCGCCATCGCGCGCCGCACGCACGCGGGCACGACGCCGCTGGGATGTCGCGATCGTGCTGATTCCGATCGCGATCGGCACGGGCTTCCTCGCGGGTGCCGGCGCAACCGGCCTGCGTCAGTGGCAGATCGTTCACCACTATGCGCGCTCGACCGGCCACGTCGTCGAGATCGCGAAAAACGGCCGATCGTCTCGATCGCGCACGGCGCTGTATTCGGCCGTCGTCGCGTTCACGACCGACAGCGGGCGGCTGATCACGTTCGCCCAGGGCTCGGCGTCGTCGCACCCAGGCCTGCACGAAGGCGACGCGGTCAACGTGCTGTACGACCCCGTCACGCCCGAGCGCGCACTCGTCGACCGCTTCTGGGATCGCTGGGGCCTCACGGCCATCCTGTTCGCGATCGGCGCGCCGTTCCTGGCAGCGGGGCTGTTCGTCGCCGCGACGTTATGGCCCGATCATCGGCCGCACGAAGCCGCCCGATGATGCACGCGCGGCGCGGCAACCGTCGCGGCGCGCGCGTCACCGCTCCCTGAACGCCTCCACCTTCGCGCGGTTCCCGCACGTGCGCATGTCGCACCACCGCCGGCCGACGCCGCGGCCGCGATCGACGAAGAACCACGTACACCGGCCGCACTGCCGCACGCGCGCGAAATCGTCGCTGCGCATCAGATGCTCGAAACCGAGCGCGGCCGCATCGATCCAGCGCGACGCGCCACGCGCATCGAGCCGCCACGCGAAGCGGCCGCCGACCGCGTCGAACGCACTGCGCCCGATCGCCTCGCGGATCGTCACCGCGAGCCGGTCCGCCGCGCGCGCGCCCGCGCTGCCGCCGCCTTCGGCCGTCAGGTGCGCGATCGCGACGTACGCGTCGTCGCGAAAGCGGCGCAGCGCCGCGAGCTCGTCCGGGCCGTCCTGCCGGGGATGACGCAGCAGCCGCGCCAGATCGTCCGGCGCCAGCAGCCCCGCTTTCGCGGCCCACGCACGCACGGCCGGCCAGTCGACGAGCTTCTCCTCGTCGCGCGTCTTGCCCGTGTCGGCCACCGTGTTGAGGAAATCGAGCGCCGGATGGCCGCCGACGAAATCGGCCGCGCACCATTCGTGCCCGTGCCGCGTCGGGTCGGATCGAGTAACCATTTATTTTCACCTATCGGTTTCACATCCGGACAATCCGGCGTAACCTGTTAACAACCGAAACAGGTTATCACGGAGAAGCCGATGCTCGAACTCCCGAACCGCTTCAATTTCGAAGGCCACCGGATTGCATGGGGCACGCTCGGCGACGGCCCGCCGCTCGTGCTCGTGCACGGCACGCCGTTTTCGTCGCAGGTATGGCGCCGGATCGCGCCGTGGCTCGCGCGGCGCCATCGCGTGTATTTCTACGACCTGCTCGGCTACGGCCAGTCCGACATGCCGGACGCCGACGTGTCGCTGGGCCGTCAGAACGCGCTGTTCGGCGCGCTGCTGAACGAATGGAAACTGTCGCGGCCGCGCGTGCTCGCGCACGACTACGGCGGCGCAACCGTGCTGCGCGCGCACTTTCTCGACGGCATCGCGTATGCGGATCTCACGCTCGTGAACCCGGTCGCGATCGCGCCGCAAGGCTCGCCGTTCGTGCGTCACGTCGCGCAGCACGAAGCCGCGTTCACCGGCTTGCCCGCGTACGCGCATCGCGCGCTCCTGTCGGCCTATATCGGCCAGGCGGTCGCGCGACCGCCGAGCGACGACGTGCTGTCGATCTACCGCGAGCCGTGGCTCACGCCGGCCGGCCAGGCCGCGTTCTATCGCCAGATCGCGCAGATGCGCCAGCGCTACATCGAGGAAGCGGAGGCCCGCTACGCGCCGCCGGACTTTCCGGTGCGCATCGTGTGGGGCGAGGACGACGTGTGGATTCCGCTCGAGCAAGGACAGGCGCTGGCCGACCGCATCGCGAACGGCCGGCTGATCCGGGTCCCGCATGCGGGCCATCTGGTTCAGGAAGATGCGCCGGAAGCGATCGTCGCGGCCGTGCTCGACGGGTACGCGCCCGGCTGAGCCTCACCGCAGCGCGTGTTGCGTGTCGCGTCAGAACACCGGCGCGCCTTGCGCGAGCGTCGCGACGAACTTCGCGGTGCGCGGGTCGCGCGGCCGGCCGAACACGTCGCGCGATGCGCCGGCTTCGACGATGCGGCCATCGGCGAGGAACACCGCATCGTGCGCGATCGACGCGGCCAGGCGCAGGTCGTGCGTGGCCATCAGCATCGTCGTGCCTTCGCGCGCGAGCTGGCGCAGCACCTCGACCACTTCGACGGACAGCTCCGGATCGAGCGCCGACGTCGGCTCGTCGCACAGCAGCACCTGCGGAGACGGCGCAAGCGCCCGCGCGATCGCCACGCGCTGCTGCTGCCCACCCGACAACGTGGCCGGCCATGCGTCGGCCTTGTCCGCGATGCCGACCTTGTCGAGCAGCGCGAGCGCCCGCTGGCGCGCCTGTTCGCGCGGCCAGCGCTGCACGGTCACGAGCCCCTCCATCACGTTCTGCACGACGCTCAGGTGCGGAAACAACTGGAAGTTCTGGAACACCATGCCGGTCTGCTTGCGCACCGCGAACACCGCGTCGCGCGACGGCCGGCGCGCCGACACGAAGTCGATGCGCGCATCGCCGACAACCAGCGCCCCCGCCTCCGGCACCTCGAGCAGGTTCACGCAGCGCAGCAGCGTGCTCTTGCCGCTGCCGGACGGGCCGATCAGCGCCGTCACGCTGCCCGGCTGCAACGCGAGGTCGATTCCGCTCAGCACGCGATGCGCGCCGAACGACTTGCCGATGCGTTCGAGCCGGATCATCGCAACTCCGCCTGGAACAGCGCGTGGCGGCCGAAGCGAAGCTCCAGCCGGCGTTGCAGCGACGACAGCACCGAGCTGAACAACAGATAGATCAGCGCGGCCTCGGTATAGAGAATCAGCGGCTCGTAGGTCACGGCCGCGATGCGTTGCGCGGCCTGGAAGATCTCGGGCACGGTCAGCACGGCCGCGAGCGACGTGTCCTTCACGAGCGAAATGAATGAATTCGACAGCGCGGGCAGCGCGACGCGCGCGGCCTGCGGCAGGATCGCACGGCGCAGCGCCTGCGCGCGCGTCATCGCCATCGAGTACGCAGCTTCCCATTGCCCCTTCGGGATCGACTCGATCACGCCGCGGATCACCTCCGCGTTGTACGCGCCCACGTTCAGCGAGAAGCCGATCACGGCGGCCGTCAGCGGATCGAGCACGATGCCGACGTTCGGCAATCCGTAGAAGATCACGAACAACTGCACGAGCAGCGGCGAGCCGCGGAACAACCAGATATAGAACCGCACGACGGCCTGCGCCCAGCGCGGCCCGAACAGCCGCACGAGCGCCGCGCCGAACGCGAGCAACAGGCCGATCGCGAACGACGCGAGCGTGAGCGGCACCGTAAACACGAGCCCCGCGACCAGCAGGGGGCGCAACGATTCCACCATCAGGTGCAGCCAGGCCGGCATCGTTCAGCCTCGCGTCACGGCTGCGACACGTCGCGGCCGAAGTACTTCTGCGAGATCTTCGCGTAGGTGCCGTCCGCCTTGATGTCCGCGAGCGCCTTGTCGATCGCGGCCACCAGCGCAGGGCTGCCCTTGCGCAGCAGCACGCCGGACGCGTCGCCCGCGCCGGTCTTGTCGGTCGCCGCGATCTTCAGTTTCGCGTCGGGCTTGTGCTTGCGGAAATCGAGGTACGACAGCGAGTCGTTGATCGTCGCATCGACGCGGCCCGACGTCAGCAGGTCGATCGATTCGTTGAAGCCCTGTACGGGCACCACGTCGGCGCCGTGCGCGGCCGCGAGCTTGCCGAAATTGCTGGTCAGCGTGTTCGCGGATTTCTTGCCCTTCAGGTCGTCGAACGAGCGGATCGTCGTGTTGTCGGCGCGCACGATCAGCACCGCGTGCGACGTGATGTACGGCGTCGAGAAATCGTATTTCGCCTTGCGCGCGTCGGTGATCGACACTTCGTTGACGACCGCGTCGTAGCGGTTCACGTCGAGGCCCGCGATCAGCCCGTCCCATTTGCCTTCGACGAACTGCGGCTTCACGCCGAGACGCTGCGCGATCGCGGTCGCGATGTCGACGTCGAAGCCCGTCAGCTTGCCCGTCTCGTCGTGGTACGTGAACGGCGCGTAGGTGCCTTCGGTGCCGACGCGGAATACGCCGGCCGACTTGATCTGCGACAGGTCGTCGGCAGCCAGCGCACTGGTGGCCGCGACGGCCTGCAGCAGCGCGACGACCAGGATGGAGCGGAGGAATTTCATGGTGCGGACCCCGAATGATTGGAGAGGATCATCCCGCCGGCGCGCCCGCGCCGTTCGAGAGGTCCGCGAATTCTACCGATGCGTCGGGGCCCGGCAAAAACGCAAATCCGCTAACGATATGAGCCGATCGAATAACGCCCGCACCGGCCGCCACGCCGGCGCGAGCGCCTTACACGCCGCTTACCACGGCAGCGAATACGTCTTCGTATTCGTGAAGCTCTTCATCGCTTCCTGCACGCCTTCCTTGTACCCGAGCCCCGAATCCTTCACGCCGCCGAACGGCGTCAGTTCGAGCCGGTAGCCCGGCACCTCGCGCACGTTCACGCTGCCGACTTCCAGCTCGGTGATGAAGCGCGTGATGTGGTCGAAGCGGTTCGTGCACACCGACGACGACAGCGCGTAGTCGGTGCTGTTCGACATCCGGATCGCTTCGTCGATGTCGCGAAAGCGCATGATCGGCGACACCGGGCCGAAGGTTTCATGCTTCACCAGCGGCATGTCGGGCGTCACGCGATCGACCACCGTCGGCGCATACAGCGCGCCGTCGCGCACGTTGCCGACCAGCAGCCGCGCCCCGCGCGCGATCGCGTCGTTCACCTGCTGCTCGCAGAACTTCGCGGCCGCTTCGTCGATCACCGTGCCCATGTCGACCGACGGATCGGACGGATCGCCGTACGACCACGCGCGCGTCTTCTCGACGACGAGTTCCGTGAAGCGATCGGCCACCGCCTCGTGCACGAGCATCCGCTTGATCGCCGTGCAGCGCTGCCCGGAATTCCTGTACGAGCCCGACACCGCGAGCGTGCTCGCTTCGTCGAGATCGGCGTCCTCCATCACGATGATCGGATCGTTGCCGCCGAGTTCGAGCACCGCGCGCCGGTACCCCATCCGCGCGGCGATCGACTTGCCGATCGACACGCCGCCGGTGAACGTGATCATGTCGATCGCCGGGTGCGTGATCAATTCGTCGGCGATCTCCTTCGGGTCGCCGGTGATCACCTGCAGCATCTGCGGCGGCAGGCCGGCTTCGTACAGGATGTCCGCGAACAAATAGCACGACAGCGGCACCTTCTCCGACGGCTTCACGACGATCCGGTTGTTGGTCGCGACCGACGGCACGATCTTGTGCGCGACCTGGTTCATCGGATGATTGAACGGCGTGATCGCCGAAATCACGCCGAGCAGCGGGTCGCGCTGCGTGTACACGCGGCGCTTCTTGCCGTGCGGCGTCAGATCGCACGAGAAGATCTGCCCGTCGTCCTTCAGCACTTCGCCCGCGCCGAACGTCAGCACGTCGGCCACGCGGCCGGCTTCGTACGTCGAATCCTTGACGCACAACCCGGCCTCGGCCGTGATCAGCGCCGCGATCTCCGCGGTGCGTGCGCGCACGATGTCGGCCGCGCGGCGCAGGATCGCCGCGCGCTCGTGGCGCGTGAGCGTCGGCCGGTATGCACGCGCGACCGCGAAGGCGCGGCGCACGTCGCCGAGCGTCGCCTTCGGCACGGTGCCGACCAGCGCGCCGTCGTACGGGTTTCGTACTTCGATCACCGCGTCGCGGTAGATCTTTTCACCGTCGATTCGCAGTGCTTCGCGACGAAGCTCGCGGACATCCGTCGATGCTGCAATGGCGTTCATGACTGTGTCCCTTCGAGGATGCGCGTGCATCACTGCAGGTGGTTGAGCGCGATGTCGATGATGTCGAAGTTGCGCAGCCGCGCGCGGCCCGCGACGTCGGCCGCGACCGGCTTGCTGAAGATCAGCGGCACGATCTGCTCGGCGATCCCGCCGTGCGAGCGCAGCGGCACGTCGAGGCCCGACAGGTCGTGCTTGATCCGGCGCGTGCCGAGCACGACGTCGTGCTTCGAGATCACGATCAGGTCGCCCATTCGCGCGGGCGGCAGCTCGAAACGCGCGCAGCCTTCGGCGCCCGTCAGCACGACCTCGATGCCGTCGACCGCGGCGAGCCGCGCGCGCAGCGCGTCGGTATCGGCCGTGGCCGGCACGTAGACGGTCGCGAACGAACCGAGCGCCCCGTGGTGCACGACGTACGGATCGGTGATCGGCAGGATCACGCGCGCCGCATCGTGGCCGAGCCATTCGTCGAACAACTCCTGCAGGTAGATCACGTTCGGCTCGCCGGTCGCGTCGTCGTGCTTCGCGTTCATCCCGTGATCGGCGGTGAGCGCGACGATCGCGCCGAGTTCGTCGAGGCGCTGCAGGTAGGTGTCCATCATCGCGTAGAACGCGTTCGCGCCGGGCGTGCCCGGTGCGCACTTGTGCTGCACGTAGTCGGTGGTCGACAGGTACATCAGGTCGATCGGGCGCGTCTCGAGCAGGCGCACGCCGGCCGCGAACACGAACTCGGACAGGTCCGCGCTGTACACGCTCGGCACCGGCTTGCCGACCAGCTCGAGCACGTGGTCGATGCCGTTTTCCTCGACGCTCGCTTCATCGGCCTTTTCCGACGAGAAGCAGATGCCCTTCAGCCCCTTGCCGAGCAGGCGGCGCAGCTTGTCCTTCGCGGTGACGACCGCGACGCGCGCGCCCTGTTCGGCGAAGGTCGCAAGCACGGTGGGCGCGACCAGGTACTTCGGATCGTTCATCAGCACCTCGGCGCCGGTGTCGCGATCGTAGAAGTAGTTGCCGCTGATCCCGTGGATCGCCGGCGGCACGCCGGTGACGATCGACAGGTTGTTCGGGTTCGTGAAGCTCGGCACCACGCACTCGCCCTTGAATGCCGTGCCCGGCTTCAGCAGCGTGCGCAGGAACGGTGCGACACCGGCCTCGGCCGCTTCTTCCAGATATTCGTATGCGCAGCCATCGACGCAGACGACCACCACAGGCCGGCTCATCCAGTTGTAGCGGCGGCCGTTCACTTCGACGGATACAGGCGTTTCAGTCATGACGTTCATTCGTTTCGGATCGAAGGATGTGAGCCGGCGGCGCCCGCGCCGTGCCGATGGGAGGGGGTTTCCATGCTTGACATTAAAATGGATGATTTGTAGATTGTCAACAACATGCAGAGAACAGAAAGCAAAAGGCGGGGCAGCGAGCATGAAGGGTGGGTGTCCACTCATCCGCGTCGTGCTGCGGCGAGAGGTTTTATCGGGCGGTCAAAAAGCGCGGCTACATTCGGTATCCGGGCAAGCTGACCAAAGTGGAGACGTTCCGCGTCGGCTGCATCGGCCATTTCGGCGAAGCAGGGATTCCGGGTGCAGTCGTGGCGATCGCCGACACGCTGAAGGCGATGGGCGTGCGGCGCGTGTCCGCCGAAGCGGTCGCCTGACTCGACGAATCGGGCCGCACGGCGGCGCGCAGCCCTACCGTCGTGCATCGCGGAGCGGCGGTTTCGATTCCGCGTTCGCATTGGTTTTCGTTTTTGCGCCGTGCGCGACACGGCATCGACCCTTTTTGACGACTCATTGATGCGCCCCTTCTGGATCGAACAAGCGCTGTTCAACGACGGCGATCTCGCCCCCGCGCTGCAAGACGCGACGCAGGCCGACGTGTGCATCGTCGGCGGCGGCTTCACGGGCCTCTGGACCGCGATCCAGGCGAAGCAGCAGAACCCGGCGCTCGACATCGCGATCCTCGAAGCCGACTTGTGCGGCGCCGGCGCGAGCGGCCGCAACGGCGGCTGCCTGCTCACGTGGTCCGCGAAATTCCTGACGCTGCGGCGGCTGTTCGGCGAAGCCGAGGCGATCCGGCTCGTGAAGGCGTCGGAAGCGGCCGTGCAGCACATCGCCGATTTCTGCCGCGCGCACCACATCGATGCCGAACTGCGGCTCGACGGCACGCTGTACACCGCGACGTCACGCGCGCAGGTCGGCACGCTCGCGCCGGTGCTCGACGCGCTCGCCGCGTGCGGCATCCACAGCTACGAGCCGCTGCCGCCCGCCGAAGTCGCGCGCCGCTCGGGCTCCGCACGCAATCTCGACGGCGTCTACTCGCCGATCGCCGCGACCGTGCATCCCGGCAAGCTCGTGCGCGGGTTGCGCCGCGTCGCGCTCGAGATGGGGATCCGGATCTACGAGCGCACGCCGATGCTCGACTTCACGCCCGGCCAGCCAGCCGTCGTGCGCACGCCGGCCGGCAGCGTGCGCGCGGGCAAGCTCGTGTTCGCGATCAACGCGTGGATGGCGAGCCGCTTCCCGCAGTTCGAACGCACGATTGCCGTCGTGTCGAGCGACATGGTCATCACCGAGAAATGTCCGGAGCTGCTCGAGCGGACCGAGCTCGTGGACGGCGTGTCGGTGCTCGATTCGCGGATCTTCGTCTACTACTACCGCACGACGGCCGACGGGCGGCTGATGCTCGGCAAGGGCGGCAACACGTTCTCGTGGCGCAGCCGCATCGCGCCCGTGTTCGACCGCCGCTCGCCGTACGAGGCACAACTCACGCGCAGCCTGCGCGAATTCTTCCCGTCGCTCGCCGGCGTGCCCATCACCGCAAGCTGGAACGGGCCGTCGGATCGTTCGGTGACGGGCTTCCCGTTCTTCGGCCGCCTCGACGACGCACCGAACGTGTTCTACGGCTTCGGCTATTCGGGCAACGGCGTGGGGCCGACCTACATGGGCGGGCAGATCCTGTCGTCGCTCGTGCTCGGCCTCGACAACGCGTGGACACGCAGCCCGATCGTGCGCGGCCCGCTTGGCTACTTTCCGCCGGAGCCGATCCGCTATGTCGGCGCGCACGTCGTGCGCAACGCGATTCGGCGCAAGGAGCGCGCGGAGGATGAGAACCGGGAGCCGTCAGCGGTTGATACGTGGCTCGCGAAGTTTGCGAGCGCGGCGGGGAAGGCTGATAAGGCGTGACTGCATCATTCGGACGACGTATCGAATCGCCCGCCCCGCATGCGGACCGCGTTGCGTCACGGTACGATTGGCGATCTCGTCAATCCATCTGAAGAAATGATGCGCTTCCTGCTGTTCGCCGCACTCGTCGTGACGATCGGTGCGTGCTCGAAATTTAGAGATGAGAAATGGACGGCGCTTCGTGACATGCCGGCCTTCGCGGAGCCCGACGACGATCGAACTCACCCGATCTTCACGGTCAGGAAAGGTGAATCCTGCGTCCCCGTGACGGATCGGGTTGCAAAGATCCATGCATACACCCAGGTGCACTGTGAATCCGGAACCGGCTGGGTACTGGACGATTTCTTCGATAAACAGCGCGGCAAATGATCAGTTGCCGGCGATCACCGCATTCGGCCGGACATCATCAACGTCGAGCGAAGCGACGGCGTAATCCAGCCGCTGCGCGCCTTTCGTCGTAAACGTGCGGGTAACGTGACCGTTCACGCGCCCGCCTTCTCCCGCGCCGCCTTACCCGTCGCCGGCAGCCCCTGCTCATGCGTACGGCGCATCCGCGCGAGACCGTGTGCGACGTGCTCGCGCACGAGCGCGACGGCCTTTTCCTCGTCGCCGGCCGCGAGCGCCTGCACGATCTTGTCGTGTTCGGCCGCCGACACTGCGATCGCATCCTCCTCTGCCTCGATCGCGGCCTGGCGCAGCAGCCCGAGCTGGCGCACGAGCCGGCGATAGGTATCGGTGAGGTGCGTATTGCCGACCCCGACCACCATCGCGTCGTGGAACTGCACGTTCAGCTCGGTATAGCGCGTGACGTCGTGCGCCTTCGCCGCACCCTTCATCGACTGGATGATGCCCTTCAGCACCTTCAGCGTATCGGGCGAGATGCGCTTCGCGAGCGCGCGCGCGACCGATTCGTCGAGCATCGCGCGCACTTCGTAGATCTCCTCGGCCTCGCGCAGCGGCACGACGCGCACGGTCACGCCGCGGTTCTTCTCGTTGCGCAGCAGGCCGGCCTGTTCCAGCGCGCGGAATGCTTCGCGCACCGGGCCGCGCGACACGTTCAGCTTCGTCGCGATATCGACCTCGTTGAGCTTTTCGCCGGGCGCGTACTCGCCGGACACGATCGCGCGTTCGAGCATGTCCTGGACGATCATCGCGAGCGACTGGCTTTGCAGGAGTTCGATGGCGCTGAGCGTGTTCGGGGCAGTCATGGTCGGGCAGGCAGCGGGGCTGGGGATGAAATACGAGGGCGCCCTATCGGCGAATGATCGTTGTATATCCTCGGCCCGCCGCATTGTCAACAGTTTTCAGTTTCCAAAAACCAATCCTGAACGCCGGAATGCAACCGGCACGCGACGGTCGCGCGGGCGGGCAAACCTTCTCCCCGCGCGACCGCCCGCACAACCGTCAGGCCGTGCGCTTCACCGGCCCCGGATCGCTCTGGCTCGGCCGCCCCGTCTCGACGTGGCCCGCGAAGCGGCGCACGACCTTGTCGTCGCCGCCGCGCAGCGTCGTCGCACTGATCGTCAGATCGTACCAGCCGTGGCTCGACGACAGCTCGAAGTGCCCTTCGACGCGCTCGCCCGGCTCCAGCGTGTACGTGCGTGCATGCGCATGGCTGTACGCGTTGTCGACCGTCACGCGGCACGTCGCGCGCCCGCTGTTGCGCAGTTGCAGGTACACGTGGCGATTGCGCACGTCGTAACCGATCTTCGCTTCCGGGTTCGCGTGGCGGCCGTCCGCGGCGAGCCGCGTGTTGCCCTGGAATTCGCACAGATAGCCGTTCGGGCCGTAGGCGGCCAGATGGTATTCGCCGCGCGCGGCCGACGTGCTCCACGTATCGACGAAGCGGTCGTGCGCGGACACCGCATAACGGCGCGGCGGCGTCGCCGGGTTGCGGCGGTCGTACACGTAGAACGCGGCGCCCGCGTCGCCGGTGTTCGCGAAATCGAGCGACACGGTGTCGTCATGCGCGCCCACGCGGCTGTGCACGAACAGCTCGTACGGCAGCGCGCGCGCCGGACGCGTGCCGGGCTCCTGCGCCGGCATCGACTGCTGCGCGGGCACCTGGTACGCCTGGCCGGCGGTGGCGATGTGCTGCGGCACCGTGAAGCTCACCGTGCGCGTGTCCGGCCGCGCGGAGAAATCGAACGCCGACGTGAGGTCGCCGCAGATCGACCGGCGCCACGCGCTGATGTTCGGCTCCTTCACGCCGAAGCGCGCTTCGAGGAAACGCAGCACCGACGTATGGTCGAACGTCTCCGAGCAAACCCAGCCGCCCTTCGTCCACGGCGAGATGATGATCAGCGGCACGCGCGGCCCGAGGCCGATCGGCTGGATGCCGCCCGGGTCCGCGCCCGGCACGAGCGGGCTCATCTCGCCCGGGTACTTGTTCAGGTCGAGCAGTTCATCGCCGAGGTTCGACAGCAGGTTCGACGACACGATGCCCTGCCCGCCCACGCCGCTCGTGACCGGCGGCACCGGCGGCACGACGTGGTCGAACAGCCCGTCGTTCTCGTCGTAGTTGAGGATGAACACCGTCTTCGCCCACACCTCGGGGTTCGACGTCAGCGCCTCGAGCACCATGTTGATGTAGAACGCGCCGTCGGTCGGCGATGCCTGCGGGTGCTCGCTGTACTTGTACGGCGACACGATCCACGATACCTGCGGCAGCCGGTTGGCCTGCACGTCGGCCTTCAGTTCGGCGAGCGTGTGGTCCGACGCGCCCTTGTCGACCAGCGGGCCGCTCGCGCCTTCCTTGACCTGGAAGCGCTTGAAGAACATCAGCGAGTTGTCGGTGTAGTTGTCGGTCGGGTCGCCCGGGATGCCGGTGCCGCCCTGGTACACCTTCCAGCTGATCTTCGCGTTCTCCAGGCGTTCCGCGTAGGTCGTCCACGTGTAGCCGTTCACGTCGTTGCGCTCGCCGATGCCCGGGCCGTTCGGCGCGCTGCCGTAGACGTTGCGCGAGTCGACCGTGCCGGTCCACAGGTAGATGCGGTTCGGCGCCGTGTCGGCGTGCGCGGAGCAGAAGTACGAATCGCAGATCGTGAACGCGTCGGCCAGCGCGTAGTGGTACGTGAGATCCTGGCGCTTCAGGTAGCCCATCGTCAGCACGTCCTGCTTCTGGTTCACCCACTGGTCCCACTGGCCGTTGTTCCAGGACAGGTGGCCGCTGCTCCAGCCGTGGTTGGTGCCCGGCTGGAATTCGGTCGTCTGCTTCGGGTCGAGGTAGAACGGCAGCACGTACGGCGCCGACGGATCGAGCCCGCGCGAATGGTAGTTCTTCGTGAACACCGACGCCGGCGGCTGCTGCCACACCGGCGCGCCGTTCGGCAGCAGGTGCGGACGCGGGTCGTCGAAGCCGCGCACGCCGCGCAGCCCGCCGAAGTAATGGTCGAACGAACGGTTTTCCTGCATGAAGATCACGACGTGCTCGACGTCGCGGATCGTGCCGGTGCGATAGGCGGCCGGCATCGCCAGCGCATTGCGGATCGCGGGCGGGAAGCCCGCGTAGGCGGCCATCGCGCCGGCCGACTGCGCGGCGAGGCGCAGGAAATCGCGTCGATTGTTCGAGGACATGAAGAGCACCCTGTAGTCGGTGGGAGTGGGGGCGCCGGGCGAGCGGGCCGGCGATCTGCGTCGCCGTTATTACCCCGCACCGGCATGTCCCGGCCGTGACCGGTTCCCGCAGGTTTCTTGCGGTCATCCCCAGCTTTTTTTCGAAGTCTCGCACGGCGCGCCTTTCATGCGGCCGACACATGCCTGCGCTACGCTGACGCGCGATGAAGAGGGGGGAAGCCGAGCCGTGTTCGATCAGCTGAAGGCGTTTCATGCGACCGTCCGGCAGGGCAGCATCACGCGCGCCGCGCGCCACCTGGGCGTGAGTCAGCCGACGATCGCCGCGCAGATCCGGCAGGTCGAGCAGGTGTACGGCGTCGAGCTGTTCTACCGCAGCGGCCGCAAGCTCGAAGTGACGGAGACGGGCATCGAGCTGCTGCCGCTCGTCGAGAAGATGATCGCGCTCGAGGCGCAGGCCGACATCATGCTGCGCAACGTCGGCGGCCTGTTCGAAGGCCACCTGCGGATCGGCGCGACGGGTCCGTACTACATCATGGACGCGGTCGGCCGCTTCTCGAGCGCGCACCCGTCGATCGCGCTCACGTGCCGGATCGGCAACTCCGAGGAAATCCTGCAGGCGCTGCAGGAGTTCCGCATCGATCTCGCGGTCTCGTCGCAGCGCAACGACGCCGACGGCCTCGAACGCAAGGTGATCTCGACCGATCCGCTCGTGCTCGTCGTGCATCGCCATCATCCGCTCGCGCGGTTCGATTCGATCGACCCGGAGCGGCTCGCCGACGTGCGGCTGCTGATCCGCGAGGAAGGGTCGGTCACGCGCCGCTGCACGGAGACGATCCTCGCCACGGCTGGCGTCGCGGCCACCTCGGTCGCCGAGATCGGCAGCCGCGAAGCGATTCGCGAGGCGATCCTGCATGGCGTGGGCGGGAGCCTCTTTCCGCTCGGCGAGGCCGAACGCCATCCGGACCTGCGCGTGATCGCGCTGCGCGGCGTCGACACGACGATCGACGAATACGTGTACTACCTGAAAGCGCGCCGCCAGAGCCCCGCGATCGACGCGTTCCTCGCGTGCATCCTGCCGGCCGGCGGCGCAGCGACCGACGCGGCCAGTGCGGTCGAAACCGGACGAACGATGCGGCGGGTGAACGCGCGCTGAGCCGCCGCGCGTTCACCGGTTCCGCACACTACCTGGCGCTTTTCCCGCGCCTTCCCTCGTTGCTTGCCTCGTGCCTTCCTTCTGTCGTCGCGCCGTGCGTCACTTCGGCAGCGTCGGAATCATCCAGGTCAGTACGTGCTGCTGCAGGAACACCAGCACGCCGAGCAGCAGCGTAAGGATCACGCTGTGCCAGAAGGTGCGTGCGAACACGACCCCCTCCTGCCCTTTCAGGTCCGTCGTCGATACGCCCGTCGCGATGTTCTGCGGCGAGATCATCTTGCCCATCACGCCGCCCGACGAGTTGGTCGCCGCCATCAGCACCGGATCGAGGCCGAGCTGCCGGGCGGCCACGACCTGCAGGTTGCCGAACAGCGCGTTGCCCGACGTGTCGCTGCCGGACAGGAACACCGCGATCCAGCCGAGCGACGCGGACACCAGCGGGAACAGCGCGCCGGTCGACGCGACACCGGTGCCGAGCGTGTAGCTGATGCCCGAGTAGTTCAGCAGGTATGCGAGCCCGACGATCATCATCACGGTGCCGATCGCGATCCACGTCTGCCGCCACGTCTTCGCCACGCATTCGACGAACGCGCCGGGGCCGGTGCGCGTCAGCGCGGCCGTGATGATCGCCGACAGCAGGATTGCGGTGCCCGTGCCGAGCGGCTGGAAATCCCAGATCGCCGCATACGGCTTGTGGTACAGCGACACGTACACGGCGTTGTGCAGGCCCGGCCACTTGATCTTCACGTCGCCGATCGCCGCGATGTTCGCGTGCACCCACACGATCACGACCACCGACACGACGAGCCACGGCAGCCAGCCGCCGAAGCCCGCGCGCGCGGCGCCGGCGGCGGCCGGCACGCTGCGCGCGAGCGCGTATTGGGGATCGGGCTGCGGCTTCCACAGCTGCAGGAAGCCGATCGTCACGATCAGCGACGAGAGCGACGACAGCACGTCGGTGAGCTGGTAGCCGAGGAAGTTCGACGTGACGAACTGCGCGATCGCGAAGCTGCCGCCGGACACGAGCAGCGCCGGCCACAGCTTCGCGATCGAGCGCAGCCCGCCATACGCGCCGACCACGTAGAACGGCAGCAGCAGCGCGAAGAACGGCAACTGCCGGCCGACCATCTGCGCGAGCGTCGCGGGCGGCAGCGACGTGACCGCGCCGAGCACGGTGATCGGCACGCCGAGCGCGCCGAACGCGACCGGCGCCGTGTTGAACAGCAATGTATAGGTGAGCGCTTCGAGCGCGGGGAAGCCGAGCGCGATCAGCAGCGCGCTCGTGATCGCCACCGGCGTGCCGAATCCCGAGATTCCTTCGAGCAAGCAGCCGAACGAGAACGCGACGACGAGCAGCACGAGGCGGCGGTCGTCGGGCAGGTTGTCGAGCATCCACTGCCGGAACTGGTCGAAGCGGCCCGACTTCACCGCGATGTTGTACAGCAGCAGCGCGTTGAAGACGATCCACATCACCGGCACGACCGCGAGCGCCATGCCGGCGCCGACTGCGTTGAACGCGAGCCCGGCCGGCATCCCCCACGCGCCGATCGCGACCGCGAGGCCCGCGACGAGCCCGGCGAGCGACGCCTGCCACGCGGGGCGGCGCAGCACGCCGAGCGCGATCAGCGCGACCGCGATCGGGATCACCGCGACGAGGAACGACAGGAGCAGCGAGCCGGCGATGGGCGTCAACGGTTGCGCGAAGACGATGCCGGGCGGTAGGGCGTCGGTGGGATTCATCGTGTCTCCAGAGTCGACCCGGGTTCGCATGTCGACGCGTCGGGTTCGGTACAAGGCGATGTCCTGCAGTCACGACCACGATGAGGCGCTTGCGTACGCAACGACGTTGCGCGGCCAACCGATCGGTCGCTTAAAAGAGGTTAGGAGGCGCGACGCGCTTGTACAAGGGGGGAGAAGCCCGATGCGGGCGAGCCGGTGCGAACCGCCGCCGCACGATGGCCGACAGATGGCGCGCGGCTGTCGCGCCCGACAGGAAACCCGTCGCGACGGCTCACCGGCGCCCGCAATGTTGCGCGACCGGAAAAGGTGACTGCCGGCCACGAGGATGTTTCGTTTGACGTCCGAAGCCTAGACTGGCTGCATCGTTTCCGCCCGCGCCGGCGATGGCGCGGCACCGGAATCTCACGGAGCAAACACGATGAAGACGATGAAACACGCGGTATGCGCGGTCGTGCTGATCGGCGCGGCGTTCGCCGCTCACGCGCAAGCCGCGTCGACGCTCACGCGCACGCAGGTCCGCCAGGAACTCGTGGAACTGCAGGCCGCCGGCTACCGGACGAGCCTCGCAAGCAGTCCCGACTTTCCGCGGAACATGCAGGCGATCATGCAGCGGGCCGAGCGGGCCCGCGGTGACGGCGACGCGGCCGGTTACGGCAGCGACGGCCGGGCCAACGCGGCATCGGGCAAGCCGGCGCTGCCGCACGCAATCGATCGCGGCACGTACGCCCATCACTGATCATCGACGAAACCGGATTGCGATCGCATCGCGGCGCGGCGCACCTTGCGCCGGCCGCGTGCGCGATACGTCACACGCTGAAGCGGTTCAGCGTATAGGCGCGATAGGCGGCGACGAACGCGTCGAACGATCCGGCCTCCTTCGCTTCGAGTTCGGCCTGCTCGGCCAGCGACTTCGCGGCGAGCGCCTGCTCGGTGTGCAACGTCTCGGCCGACGGCGGATGCGCGCGGAAATACGCGGCATGCGCTTCGCTCTGCGCGAGCCCGAACGCGAGGAACGACTGGCCGTTCTCGCGCATCGTGCGCAGCACGCGCGCGGACGGCGTGCGCTCCGGATCGGCGAGCTTCTCGCGCTGCGCGGCAATCGCACGCGCATGCTCGTCGCCGCCGCGGATTTCGTCGAGCCGGCGGCCGACGATCTCGATATCGGCCATCAGCTCGTCGGCCCACTGCTGCAGCGTGACCGGCTGGCCGTCGCGCGTCAGCGTGAGCCCCGGCTGGCGGCCGTCCAGCGTCACGCTGCCGAAGTTCGCGTTCGCTTCCTTGTACGCGTCGCAGTCGAGCGGCGCGCTGTCGTCGAGCGCGCACGCGAGCAGGAACGCGTCGATGAAGCGCGCGGTCTCCAGCGCGATGCCGGTCGGCTCGAACGGATCGATGTCGAGGCAGCGCACTTCGATGTACTGCACGCCGCGCGACGCGAGCGCATGCAGCGGCCGCTCGCCCGAATACGTGACGCGCTTCGGCCGGATCGTCGAGTAGAACTCGTTCTCGATCTGCAGCACGTTCGTGTTGATCTGGATCCACTCGCCGTCGCGATGCGTGCCGATCGCCTCGTACGCCGGATACGGCTCGCTGACGGCCTTCGACAGCGCGTCGAGATAGCCGGGCAGCGTGTTGTAGTCGACGTGCAGCGCGGCCTGGGCCGTCGTGTTCGAGTAGCCGAGATCGCTCATCCGCAGGCTGGTCGCATACGGCCGGTACAGCGTATCGGCGTCGAACGTGTCGAGCTTGTGCGGCTTGCCGCGCAGGAACTTCGTGTCGAGCACCGGCGACGCGCCGAACAGGTACATCAGCAGCCAGCTGCGGCGGCGGAAGTTGCGGATCTGCGCGAGATAGCGTTCCGACTGGTAATCGACGAGCGTTGCCGTCGACTCTTCGTCCGCATGCAGGCGCCGCCACACTTCCTCGTGCAGCGAGTAGTTGTAGTGGATGCCGGCGATGCACTGCATCGTGCGGCCGTAGCGATACGCGAGGCCGCGCCGGTACACCGTCTTCAGGCGGCCGATGTTCGACGTGCCGTAGTTGGCGATCGGGATCTGGTCGTCGGCCGGCAGCAGGCCCGGCATCGAGTCGTTCCACAGGATCTCGTCGCCGAGCGATGCATAGACGTAGCGATGCAGATCGTCGAGGCGTTCGAGCGTGAGCGCGGCGTCGCGCTCCGCGGGCGTGATCAGTTCGATCAGCGCTTCGGAATAGTCGGTCGTCAGCGCCGGATGCGTGAGCGCCGAACCGAGCGCGCGCGGATGCGGCGTGAACGCGATCATCCCGTCGCGCGTCACGCGCAGGCTTTCCTTTTCGATGCCGCGCAGGCCGTCGGGCAGATGCTGCCGCGTCGGGCCCGAGCTCAGCGCGTCGAGGCGTTTCAGCAGCAGTTCAGACTGGCGGTGAGTCATGGTGTTCGACATGGAGACGCAAGTGCGTGACGGCCGCGCGCAGAACGCCGCGCGCGGCCGGCTGGATTGTTGGTCGCTTCGTTGGTAGCGGGCACTTTAACATCTCGCCGAAAGCCGCGCTTGAGGTGGCCGCGGGCACGGCGCGCGGGCCGGAGCGGGCCATCGGGCGGGCCGGGCGCGGCGGTCCTGGCCTGAGTCACCGGTTCCGGAAGATGCCGATCGGCACGCCGGTCGGCGGAAATCGTCGGATGAAACTTGAACGGCGAACGGGTAGCGGCAGGTGCAACCGTGCCGCTGGATGGATCGCGAAACGACGCTTGCGCAGGCAAGCGTACGCGCGACATGCAGCCGGCGCCTGATGCGTGAAATCCCCATGACGAACCGCGTCACACCAGCGCTTGCCGCATGGCGGCACCGGTGGCGCAATGGGTTGCAGCACAGCCTTCTCGCGGTCGCACCTGGCCGCGGCGCGCCGCGCTTACCCGCCGCGCGCGCCGCCCGCCCGGTCGGCCACTTCGTTCCACAGATGCAGCGCCGCATACGCGCGCCATGGCCGCCAGCCTTCGGTGCGGCGCTTCTGGGTGGTGAGCCGATCGAGCGCCGGGTCGCGCGCGGCGATCGACTGCATCAGCACGAGATCGGAGGCCGGCCATGCGTCCGGGTCGCGCCACGCGCGCATCGCGATGTATTCGACGGTCCACGGGCCGATGCCGGGCAAATCCAGCCACGCACCGCGCAGCGTCGCGAGATCGGCATGCGCACGATCGACCGGCACGTCGCCGGCCGCCACCGCGCGCGCCACGCCGGTGAGTGCCGCCACGCGCTTGCCGGGCATCCCGATCTTGTCGAGATCGCACGCGGCCAGCGCGTCGGGCGTCGGGAAGCGCCACGCGGGCGCGCCGTCGTCGTCAGGCATCACGCGTTCGCCGGCCCGTTCGACGAGCCGGCCGACGATCGTCGTCGCGGCCTTCACGCTCACCTGCTGGCCGACGATCGCGCGCACGGCCAGCTCGAACCCCGACCACGCGCCCGGCACGCGCAGCCCCGGCGCGGCCTCGACGAGCGGCGCGAACCACGGATCGCGCGCGAGCCCGCCGCCGATCGCGGCCGGATCGGCGCCGAGGTCGAACATCGTCGCGACGCGCGCGGCGAACGCATCGTCGACGTGACGCGCGACCGCCCCTTCGACGGTCGCGAGCAGGCAATGCTTGCGTGGATGTTTCGTGACGGTGAGCCGGCCGGCCTCGCCATGCAGATCGACGATGCGGCGGTACACGCCGTCGGCGACCTGCTCGACGCCCGGAATCGCGCGCCCGCTGAAGAAGCGCAGCACGCGCGCCCAGTCGTACGGCGCCTTGTAGCGCAGTTCCATCTGCGCGGACGGCGACTCGAGGCCGCCGTTCGCGAGGGACGTGATCGTTGTCGTCTCGATGCTCAAACCGCACTGCCCTCCGTCTCGGCTTCGGCTTCATCGTTGTGAACATGACGCGCCTCGGCCGCGAGCAGCGTCGCCTTGCGGCGCACGCCCCAGCGATAGCCGGCGAGCGCACCGCCCTTTTGCACGACGCGGTGGCACGGAATCGCGAGCGCGACCGGATTCGACGCGCATGCGGACGCCACCGCCCGCACCGCGCGCGGCGAGCCGAGCGCCTCGGCGATCTCCGAATAGCTGCGCGTTTCGCCGTACGGGATATGCGTCAGCGCTTCCCACACGCGCTGCTGGAACGCGGTCGGCGCGATGTCGAGCGGCAGGTCGAATGCGTGCCGCGTGCCGTCGAGGTACGCGCGGATCTGCGCGACGAACGGCGCGAGCCGCGCGGACGATTCGACCAGTTCAGCGCGTGCGAACGTGTCCTTCAGCCCGCCGACGAGCGATGCGGCGTCATCGCCGAACGCGATCCGGCAGATGCCCTGGTCGGTGGCGGCAACGAGCACCGTGCCGAGCGACGTCGACGCGGTCGCAAAGTCGATCCGCAGGCCGGCGCCCTGACGGCGGAATGCGGACGGCGCCATCCCCAGCTCGCGCGGCACCGACGCATAGAGCCGCGACGGCGAGTTGAACCCCGCGTCGACGGCCGCCTGCGTGACCGGCTGCCCGTTTTGCAGCGCCTGCCGCAGCGCGGCGCCGCGCTGCGCGGCCTGGTACTGCCGCGGCGACACGCCGACCACGCGCTTGAAGAGCCGCTGCAGGTGGAACGGGCTCACGTGCACGGCGTCGCTCAACTGCTGCAGCGTGAGCCGCTCGGCATGCGCGTCGAGCACCGCGCATGCACGGTTGACGATTTCCAGCTCGCGCGGCAACCCTTCCGGCTGGCAACGCTTGCAGGGCCGGAAGCCGGCCGCGCGCGCGGCCGCCGGATCGGCGAAAAAGGACACGTTCTCGCGGCGCGGCTGGCGCGACGCGCAGGTCGGGCGGCAGAACACGCCGGTCGTGCTGACGGCATAGAAGAACGCGCCGTCCGCATGCGGATCGCGCTTGGTCACGGCGCCCCAGCGGGCATCGTCGGTCGGATAGGCGGTTTTCATCTGAACCTCGCACTCTCTAGTGTAGATGGTGCCTACTCTAGCCATCGGCACATGCCGTCGCGCCCTGAATCTTGCTCTGTGATTCGCACCGGCGAATCGGGGCCGCATCCATAAAAAATAAATCCGACGAACCGCGCGCGGCCGCTGCTCCAGCGCCGCTTTCGTCATCGTCCCGTCACCATTTTGCTGCACTGCGGATGCGACAAATCGCCGTCCTGACGTTTTTTTGCAATCGGAATATTGCGTCGCACCATCGCCGTGTGTATAGTTGGAACTGTCTCCTCCATGTCTCCTCCTGATATGGATTAAGCCCGTTCCGCTCTGCGTGAACGGGCTTTTTTTCGTCCGTCGATTGTGCCGCGTTCCGGCCGGCAACGCAGGCCCGATGCGTCTACACTCGATGCTCGTCGACTGCGAAGGAGTCCCCCGCCCATGAAGCCCACCATCCGCGGAATCGATCACATCGTGCTGCGCGTGTCCGACATGGCGGCAATGACGCGTTTTTACTGCGATGCCGTCGGTTGCCATGTGGAGAAGGAACAGCCCGACCTGGGCCTCGTCCAGCTGCGCGCCGGCGATGCGCTGATCGACCTGCTGACGGTCGGCGGCCCGATCGATCGCCCCGACAGCGGCCCGCCCGGCACCGGGCGCAATCTCGATCACCTGTGCCTGCGCGTCGAACCGTTCGATCCCGACGCATTGATCGCCCATTTCGCCGCGCATGGCGCGCAGCCCGGCGCGCCGGCCGAACGCTACGGCGCCGGCGGCTACGGGCCGTCGATCTACGTGTTCGATCCCGAAGGGAACATGGTCGAATTCAAGGGGCCGCCGGCCGCGCTCGGCTGACCGCGGCCGGCGCGCGGGTCCTGACGGGCCCTTACGCGCCCTCGCGCGCCTTCAGCACCGTCCATTCGACCGCGACCGGATCGTGGTCGGCGCTCGAGATCCACGCGGTGCCGTCCTGCACCGTGCACTGCAAGCGCATCGTGCGCGCCGCGAGCCGCCCGAGCGCGGCCGCGACGCCGTCGGCGAGCGACAGCACCTGCACGTTGCGCAGCCGTTCGACCTTGCTGCGCACGCCCTGCCACCAGATATCCGACGTCTTGCCGCCGTATGCGATCACCGTCACCTGCCCGGCGCGGCCGGCCGCCTTCGAGATCCGGCGTTCGTCCGGCTGGCCGGCCTCGATCCACACGTCGATCGCGCCGGTCAGGTCCTTCTGCCACAGGTCGGGCTCGTCGACGTCCGACAGCCCCTTGCAGAATTCGAGCCGCTCGTGCGCGAACAGCGCGAACGCGACGATGCGCACCATCATCCGGTCGTCGGTTTCGGACGGATGGCGCGCCACCGTCAGCGCGTGATCGGCGTAGTAATGCCGATCCATGTCGGCGATTTGCAGTTCGGCTTTGTAGATCGTGGATTTCAGCGCCATGCGGATGCGGCCCGGGCGGGCATTCGGTTCGGTCGGGCCGTGATGATACCGAATGCGCGCTGCCCGGCGTGCGTCATGCGCGATTCACAGCACAACGGCCCGGCATGCGCCGGGCCGTGTTCAGTTAGCGCCGCCGGCTGGTCGGCCGGCGCGCTCGCGCGTCGTGCGACTGCGCGGTAAATGGACGGTTACTGCTTGACGAAGCGCGAATCGGTCCAGAGGCCTTGCTGGTCGCTGTTGTCGGCGCTGACGAACTGCACGTCGCCCTGGTCGACCGACACCACGCGGAAACGCTGGCCTTCCGGCACCGACAGGCAGCGGAAGTCGTCGAAATACTGCTGCTTCGCCTGCGACTTGCCGTCACGTTCGTGATTCAGTACGGAATCCAGATTGTCTTTCGACAGGCAGCCCCACGCATTCTTCGTCAGCTGGATTTCCTGCTTCGGCTTGACGGCCGAATCGCCGCCGGCCTGCGCGATCGACACAGCGCAAAATGCGCCGACAAGGGCAAAAAGGACACCGGTACGCTTGATCATGTTCTGTCTCCAGGCTTGCGGGCACCAGGCTGGGTTAGCTATGTGTTTAAAGGTGATCGTGAACCCGCGTTTTTCACTTTAGGGGACCGGCAAACGATAGCAAGCACATTTGTTGTGCGACCGCAATAGCGGCGGATTGTCGCACCCCGTGCGCAGCCCGCTTTTGGCGCGATGCGCGCGTGCGGCAAAGGCTGCCGAACGACGCGCCGGCCTGCACCGCCGGGCGCAAAGCGTTACCCGGCAAGGCTTTCAGCAAAGTTACAATGCGGCGATTGAACGGTTTGGATAATCCATTTCGCTATCCGGATTATTTTGATGCAATGCACATAAAGTCATCCGAAACGATTCGACTTTACCGCAGCGCGGAATCGCAAATACCTGATACAAGAAAAATGCCAGGTATAAGCGCATCCGTATTTATCCGTAGTTCCCCGCCTGTATTCGACGCTCGCGAAGCCCCATCGCAAACGCTTTTACCGGTGTGGCGTTTACCCTGCCTTATTCAGCCCGATTTGCTGCCGCTCGAAATAATCGCGCTGAAAGATGCACATGCGAAAAGCGTTGTGATACGCCCCATTCCCGAAAAATTCTTCCTTCAATTCGGCCTCGTGCTGGAAGCCGCATTTCTCGTACACGTGGATCGCCGCCGCATTCGACGTATCGACGATCAGGTAAAGCTTGCGCATGTTCAGCACCTTGAACGCATACTCGATCGCGAGGCGCGTCGCCTGGCCCGCGTAACCGCGCCCCTGGCACTGCGGCGCGATGATGATCTGGAACTCGCCGCGGCGGTGGATGTAGTCGAGCTCGATCAGCTCGACGAGGCCGACCAGTTCGTCTTGCGCGTCGACTGCGACGAAACGGCGCTCGCGCTGGTCGTGCACGTGGCGGTCGTACAGTTGCGACAGTTCCGAGAAGGTTTCGTACGGCTCCTCGAACCAGTAGCGCATGATCTTCGCGTCGTTGTTCAGCTCGTGGACGAAGCGCAGGTCCTGGCGCTCCAGCGGCCGCAGCGCGAGCGTGTGGGTATCGTTCTGAAGTTGCATGTTCATGTCCTTTTCGATGCCGGCGCAGGTGCGGAACGCCCGCGCGGCGCGGCCGCGTTCGGGCCCGTTTCGCACTGTAAGAAATTGAACGCGGGCGCAGTTCAGAGCCTAGAATGGGAGCAAGGGTTCCTGCCACCGCAAGGAGGCTATCGTGGTCGAGCAAGTCATCCTCGGAATTTTCCTCGTGCTGCCGCTCGTGATCGTGGCTGCGCTGTTTTCCGACGAACTGTGGCAGGAGCACCGTCGCCAGCATCCGCGCGACGAGAACGCACCGCATATCGACTGGAAGCATCCGTGGCGCCGCGTGCGGCGCGGGCATTGACTCCCATCGTCGTCGATCCTCAGTACACACCGGCCGGGCCACCCCAGGCCGGGTAACATGCGATGCCGGGCACAGCCCTTGCGCTTCGATCCGATTCCCGCCCAACCCGCGAGACACCGACGTGAACGACAAGCCCGCCATTCCCCCGCACGATATCCCGAACGAAACGATCGACCTGCAGATCGCCGATGTGCTGGCGGCCGTCCGCTATCCGGCGAACAAGGATGCGATCGTCGATGCCGCACGCGACGCCGGCGCCAGCAACGACGTGCTGTCGATGCTCGACGGCCTGCCCGAACAGGACTACGCGGACGTCGACGCCGTCACGCGCTGCGTCGCCGGCAACTTCGGCCCGGGGCTCGGCATTTGAGCGGATGCCAATAACGCGATAGGATCGGGCCGCACCGGTCGCGCCGCGATCGGAATACGTGCCACCCGGCGCAAGATCGGGTGTTCGAGCACGCGCGTCCGGGGGACTCCATGGAAGGCATCCTGATCCAGCACACGACGCAACGTCAGCTGTGGTTCGGCGCGCTGACGGTGCTCGTCATCCTGCTCACGCTCGGGATCGCCGCGCCGCACGCGAACGTCGCGCTGCCGCCCGTCGAACCGTTCATGCCGATGTGCGCGCTCACCGTGTTCACGACCGCAAGCATCGCGGCGTTCTTCCTCGGCGCGCAATTCACCGTCACACGCCAGCCCGTGCTCGGCGCGCTCGGCGGCGCCTATGCGTTCACCGCGCTCGCCGTCGCGCTGCAACTGCTCACCTTTCCCGGCGTGTTCGCGCCGCACGGCCTGCTCGGTGCGCGCCCGCAAAGCGCCGCGTGGATGTGGGTGTTCTGGCATGCCGGCTTTCCGTGCTTCGTGATGGCCGCGCTGTTTGCACGCGAGCGGCTGACGCGCGCCCCGGTCGGCGCGAAAGAGACGCGCCGCTGGGCCGCCGCGCTCGTCGGCGGGCCGGCCGTCGCGGCGGCGCTCCTGTGCGCGTTCGCGCTGAACGTGTCGCTGCCGCCCGCGTTCCATCCGCCCCGCGACGCGGCCGTGCTGCCCGTCAACGGCATCGCGCTCGTCGTGTGGATCCTCAACGCGCTCGCGCTCGTGGCCGTGCTGGTCACGGGCCGGCTGCGCACGACGCTCGACCTGTGGCTCGCGATCGCGGTGCTCGCGTGCCTCACCGACACGACGCTGAACCTGCTGAGCACGAACCGCTTCACCGTCGGCTGGTACGTCGCGCGCGTGTTCAGCATGTTCACGCCGGGCGTGCTCGTGTGCGTGCTCGCGTGGGAAGTGACGATGCTGTATCAGCAGTTGTTCGAAGCGCACGCGACGCTGGTTCGCTCTTCCGCGCGCGACGGGCTCACGGGCGCGTTCAACCGCAGCCACTTCAACGACCATTTCCACACGCTGTTCCTGCAGGCGAGGCGGCAGGGCGAACCGCTGTCGCTGCTGATGGTCGACGTCGACCGCTTCAAGGCGTACAACGACGCGTTCGGTCACGTGAAGGGCGATGCGTGCCTGATCGCCGTCGCGAATGCGCTGGCCGGCGCGGTGCGGCGGCCGGCCGATATCGTCGCGCGTTACGGCGGCGAGGAATTCGCGATCGTGCTGCCGAACACCGGCGCGCGCGGGGCGCGGGTGGTGGCCGACGAAGCGCGCGACGCCGTGCTGCGGCTCGACCTCGCGATGCCCGACTCGCCGGCCGGGCGCGTGAGCGTCAGCGTCGGCTGCGCGACCGTGTCGGCCGACGATCTGTCGACCCCCGACGCGTTGATCGAAGCCGCCGATGCCGCGTTGTATCGGGCGAAGGATACGGGGCGAAACCGGGTCGTCGTCGCTTGAAACGTCTGCTGTTTGGCCAATTGTTACGGTCATTGTGACCGGAATAATCCGCCGTTACGGATTGCGGCGCGGGGATACGATCGCTTACAGCCCGGGCCGGCGCCGCTCGCTATGCTGGGTTTCATATTGAACCCGAGCAGGTGAACGCGATGAAGAAGGCCCTTTTGCTGATTGCCGGCGTCGCCGTGTTGTTGAGCGGCTGTATCGTGGTGCCTGACGGTGGCGGGTATTACGGCGATGGCGGGTATTACCATCATCATCGTCATTGGGATTGAACGTCCGGCCTCGCATCGACGGGCCTCCCAATTTCGTCATCAAGCTTGATACCGACGCAGGATCGGCCTGACGACAGCGGGGGATAAAGGCACCCCCTGCCTGTGTTAACATGCCCCGCTGCATACCGATTCAAGGGCCCTCCACCGTGGCGAAATTTTCAAACGGCAACCAAACGCCTCGTATCGCAACACGCGATCGCGACGTTCGAACCGCTGTCATGAAAAAGGTCCTTGCAGAGCCGCTGTCGAATCCCAACGTGCTCGTCGTAGAAGAGCTGGGGCTCGAGCACGGCGCATGCAGGGTCGATATCGCGGTGATCAATGGCGTCATTCACGGGTATGAGCTCAAAAGCGATACCGATACACTGCACCGTCTTCCGCTGCAGATCGACGCCTACTCGCGCGCGCTCGACAAGGCGACGCTCGTCGTGAGCGAACGGCACTTCGTCGAAGCGGCGAACCTGCTTCCACCGTGGTGGGGCATCAAGGTGTCGCGCGTCGGCCCGCGCGGAGCGGTTCACATCGAGACCGAGCGCGCCGCGTCGATGAACCCCGACATCTCGCCCTTCCATGTCGCCCACCTTCTGTGGCGTGACGAAGCGCTGGCCATTCTGGAAGCCCTTGAAACCGACAGGAAGGCGCTGCGCGGCAGCAGACAAGCGCTGTATGCGCTGCTCACGCAACACCTTTCCCCTTCGTCTCTTCGGGCGCAGGTCAGGGAAGCGTTGAAGCGCCGAACAAGGTGGCGACATCCCTCACAACCTTCGTGACATGGTGGTTGCTTCCAACCATCGGCCAGGTTGATGCACCGCCGGTACTTCCCGTGCCGCTCGCGCAGTCCTCGATGAATTGATCACCGTGTGAGTAAGCGCCTCCCATGAAAATCGGTGGGCTGGCGGACACGATGCTCCGGCAAATGTCCGCGTACTGCGCGCGCCCATGTTTCTTGACCTGCACGCCCATCGCGATGAACCACTTATCGTCGATGGTGTACTTCACCTTTGCAGTCGGATCGAGCATGCGTGGATCGATGAGTTCGGTCTCCGGATGCGCCACCGCGTAGTCGCCGAACGTCGGCACGCGTGTGCCGGCAGGCAGCATTCCGACAAGTGCTTTGTAGCCAAGCCAGTCATGACGCTTGATCAGGCCGGACGGTCGATACGACGCCGACGGCAACGTCTGCGGGAACGACGTCCCGGCAATCGTGACGGATCGCCAATCTTCCAGCTTGGGCAGTTCGTCGAGCAGCCCCTTCCACACCAATGCCTGCATCTTCGGGCTGGTTGCGATGTCGGCCGCGCAATCGAGTACGAGATCGCACGCGCCCTCTCCTATTCCGATTCCGTCCAGCAACGCGTTCAGCTCGGCACTCATCGAAATACCGAAGTCGTCCGGCGTCAGTCGAAGGCAGGCTCCCCGTCCATCGAGAGTGACAATCGTCCTGACCGCGGCCATGTACGCTTCGGAACGCCCCAATCCAAACACCGGAACGGGCATGGCTCCGGCGGCACGCGCCAGGTCGAAGATATGGGCCAGATGATGCGCGCCGCTCTCGACACATGCGTCGCCGTCGATAAAGGGAGAATCGACAAAACAACGTCGCGTGTCCCATTTTTGCTTGAGTCGCATGCCAAACTTGCTCAAGTGCTCGTCGAGGCTCTTGGCTGGGGCTTCAGCTTCAAAGTCCCAAGCCTCCGTCGGCACCTCGAACAACGGTGTCACCCAATCCATGACCGTCGCCGTCAATCTGGACAGCGCAAGGTATTCCCCTTGACGCCATTTCAATACTGGAACGTAGTGGTTGTGATCGAACATGCTTTCCTCAAAATAGAACTCGTCAAAGTTGAGCACTCCCGCCACTCCGAGACGAATGGCGTCATTTGAGGATTACAGCACCGACTCAATATCTCAAGACCACGCACATGATTTGTCCAATTCGCACTGGATATCTCAATAAGTCGACGCCAGAAATTGATGCATATTTCGCATCATTCAATAAATACGTTGAGACAAAATCTGCGACGTCGAGAAGGCCTCTTCGCCGTCGCTGCCCCGCGTGTATTGCCAGTCGAGGAATGCCGAGCACATCAGGCGGCTGACACGCAGCCCAAGACATTGATCTTTGTCTCATGAAGGACGACGACAAATAGGCAATCAATCGATTGCATCGGTAAATGTCATAAACCGTATATTTTTATCGTCGCCACACGCGAGCATTCTTCATGATTGGCGCAAGGATGTCGCCTCGGAGGGAGGTTTTTTTATTTTTAAAAACAATGCGGCTTTTTATTTCCCAATACAAAACCTGCTGAAAATCACGCCCAGCAGATCATCCGACGTGAACTCCCCGGTAATCGCATTGAGCTGCTCCTGCGCGAGCCTCAGCTCCTCGGCAAACAGATCGAGCGACTGCGCACGCTGCTCCGCATGATCCGCCGCCTGGGCGAGATGCTCCTGCGCGGCCCGCAGCGCGATCAGATGCCGCTCGCGCGCCAGATACACGCCTTCGGCCCCCGCCTGCCACCCCGCAATCCGCAACAGCTCCGCGCGCAACATGTCGATCCCGTCGCCGCGCTTCGCCGACAGATGCACCTCGGTCAGATCGCCTTCCGCCGCCGGATGCTCGACGCACGCCGGCACGCCGGTCAGATCCGTCTTGTTCAGCACGCGCACCACCGGCACGCCAGCCGGAAACCGCGCGGCGATCACTTCGTCATCGGGCGTCATCCCCGTGCGCGAATCGAGCAGATGCAGCACGACGTCCGCGCGCTCGATCTCGCTCCACGTGCGCGCAATGCCGATCCGCTCGACTTCGTCTTCCGTCTCGCGCAGCCCGGCCGTATCGATGATGTGCAGCGGAATCCCTTCGACCTGGATCGTCTGCGCGACCTTGTCGCGCGTCGTGCCGGCGATCGGCGTGACGATCGCGAGCTCGGCGCCCGCCAGCGCATTCAGCAGCGACGACTTGCCGACGTTCGGCTGCCCCGCGAGCACGACCGACAGCCCTTCGCGCAACAGCGCGCCCTGCCGCGCATCGCCGAGTACGTGCGCGAGTTGCGCGCGGATCTTCGCAAGCTTGCCGCGCGCGTCGGCCGCTTCGAGGAAGTCGATTTCCTCCTCCGGAAAATCGAGCGTCGCCTCGACGAGCATCCGCAGCGTGATCACGTCGTCGACGAGCGCATGGATCTGCCGCGAGAACGCGCCGTCGAGCGAACGCCCGGCCGAGCGCGCCGCCGCCTCGGTGCTCGCCTCGATCAAGTCGGCGACGGCCTCCGCCTGCGCGAGGTCGAGCTTGTCGTTCAGGAACGCGCGCCGCGTAAACTCGCCCGGCTCCGCGAGCCGCAGCCCGAAGCCGCCCCCCGCATCCAGGCAGCGCTGCAGCAGCAGTTGCATCACGATCGGCCCGCCATGCCCCTGCAACTCGAGCACGTGCTCGCCGGTGTACGAATGCGGCGCCGGGAAATACAGTGCGATGCCGCGGTCGAGCGGCGCGCCGTGCGCATCGAGGAATGGCACGTAGCTCGCATGGCGCGGCGTGAGCTTCTGCCCGCACAACGCGTCGATCAGCGGCAGCGCGGCCGCCTCGCCGCCGCGCCCGAACGACACGCGGACGACCCCGATGCCACCCCGGCCGGCAGCAGTGGCAATGGCGACGATCGGATCGGAATCGGTAGCGAGCATGGGAATCGGTGGAGTCAGGGAAATCGGGTAATCAGCGCGTCAATGGTGCGCCCGCGCAACAGTTCGGGCATCGGAACGCCGGCATTGTAGCGTGCCGGCTCACAGGCCACTGGCCGCGGCGCCCGATTCGGACTTGCCCGAATTTATCCCGCCGGGGATAAGCCGAGTATCAGTCCAGCGGGATGAGCCGCCCGCCGCTTCGGACAAGTATGTTTGCTGGAGCGGCTCGACACTGCGTCCCTCAATTTCATTGACCATCCTGACCAAGGTCGGGATTCGTCCGAATGAGATACGTTTATCCCATATGGTTGTCTGAGACACGGCGATGGAATTGCACAATCTCCCCATGCCGACATCCGAAGAAAAAGCCGCGTTCTCGGAACGCCTGAAATTCGCCCTGCGGCGCAGCCCGGAGAAGGTCACGGGCGCGACGGAACTGGCGAACCGATTCAATCTGCGCCACCGCGGAACGCACCCCGTTTCGCCGCAAACCGCGCATAAATGGCTGACGGGCCGCACGATCCCGACGTCGGACAAACTCGAAACGCTGGCCGAATGGTTGCGCGTCGAAGTGCATTGGCTGCATTACGGGCCGTCGCCGAGCGTGATCGAACACCCGACACCGCAACCGCTGCCGCGCGACGAACGCTATCCGCCGACGCCCGAGACGATCGAACTCGCATCGAAGATCGAGGCGCTGTCTCCGCATCAGCGTTACCTCGTTCAGGAACTGGTCGAGCAGTTCTACGGCGATCCGAAACTCGAAGCGAAGAAGGCCTGAACGGCAGCAACCGCACGCGCCGCCGTCGCTGTCACCGTCGCCGGAAACAAAAAGCCGCATGGCCATGAACCATGCGGCTTTTTTTTGCGAGCCTCGCGGGCGGCTGGCCGCCCGCGGCTACAACAAACGTCAGGCCGGCTTCTTCTTGACGCCGCCGAGCTTGCGCGTGATGTAGTACTGCTGCGCGATCGACAGCACGTTGTTCACGACGTAGTACAGTACCAGACCGGCCGGGAAGAAGAAGAACATCACCGAGAACGCGATCGGCATGAACTTCATCATCTTCGCCTGGACCGGGTCCGGCGGCGTCGGGTTCAGGCTCGTCTGCACGAACATCGACACGGCCATCAGCACCGGCAGGATGAAGAACGGATCGCGCTGCGACAGGTCGTGGATCCACAGAATCCACGGCGCGCCGCGCATTTCGACCGACGCGAGCAGCACCCAGTACAGCGAGATGAACACCGGGATCTGGATCACGACCGGCAGGCAGCCGCCGAACGGATTGACCTTCTCGGTCTTGTACAGCTCCATCAGCGCAGCGTTCATCTTCTGCGGATCGCTCTTGAAGCGTTCGCGCAGCGCCTGCATGCGCGGCGTGATTTCCTTCATGCGCGCCATCGACTTGTAGCTCGCGGCCGACAGCGGGAAGAACACGGCCTTGATCAGCACCGTCAGCAGCACGATCGCCCAGCCCCAGTTGCCGACATAGCTGTGGATCTTCTCGAGCAGCCAGAACAGCGGCTTCGCGATGATCGTCACCCAGCCGTAATCCTTCACGAGTTCCAGGCCCGGCGCGATGCCTTCGAGCATGCGCTCTTCTTCCGGACCGGCGAACAAGCGCGCCTGCACGTCGGCCGACTGGCCCGGGGCGATCGCGGCGACCGGCTGCTTCACGCCGACGCGGTACAGCGTCGAATCGATCTTTTCAGCGTAGATGTCGCGCTTCGCGCCCTGCTGCGGAATCCAGGCCGACGCGAAGTAGTGCTGCACCATCGCGACCCAGCCGTTGTCGGCGGCCTTCTCGAAGTTCGCCTTGTTCTTGTCGAGGTCGCTGAAGTCGATCTTCTGGAAGTGCTTCGCGTCCGTGTAGACCGCCGGCCCGAGGAACGTGTGCGAGAACATCGGCGTTTCGACGGCCGTGTTGTCGCGCACCAGTTCCATGTAGACCGTCGGCGTGACGGGCGCCGTGCCGACGTTGTCGATCTTGGTGTCGACGCCGATCACGTAGCTGCCGCGCGTGAACGTGTAGGTCTTCACGACCTTCACGCCGCCCTTCACCGGCGATTCGAACGACAGCTTCAGCGTGTTCTGGTCGCCCGTCAGCGACGTCGAGCCGGGGTTCAGCTGCGTGTAGACGTCGTTGTGGTTCGGGAAATCGCCGCCGAGCAGGCCCGTGCGTGCGAGATACGTGTGGCCGGCCGTGTGGTCGAACAGCGTGATGTACAGGTCGGGCTGCTTGCCGTCGCCCTGCTTCTTCAGCGTCAGCTTCGCGAGCGTGCCGCCGCGCGTGTCGATTTCGCCGTCGTACACGTCGGTCGAGAACTTCACGAGCTGCGCCTGTGCGGCCGGGGCCGTCGTCGACGGTGCGGCGCCGGCTGCGGCGGCCGGCACGTCACCTGCGGTCGTCGTCGCGCCCGTGCCCGATGCGCCGCCGGCAGCGGCCGGGGCCGTGTGCGTGGCGCTCGGGAAGAACATCGACGGGCGTCCATGGTCCCGCTGCCAGTTGTCGTACAGCATGACAGCTGACATGAAGAAGATCACCCATAGGACGGTGCGTTTGATATCCATGCGTTGTCTCAGAGTCGATGGGACCGCGCGTCGGCTTCGCCGCGAGCGCGAGTGTCGGAGTTGGGCGGCGGGACGAGGTCGATGCCGCCCGCGGAAAACGGGTGGCATCGGCACACGCGCCTGACGGCGAGATACGTGCCGCGCGCGGCGCCATGATACTGGATTGCCTCGCGCGCGTAATCCGAACAGGAAGGATAAAAACGGCAACGGTTGCCGAGCATTGGGCTCACGGCAACCTTGTAGAAGCGCAGCAAGGCGATCAATACCGTTTCCATACCTTGGGCGGCGCCGTACGACGCCGCGTCAAAACCGGCCGGGCGGGCGCGAACGCCGCACCGGGCACGGATGCGTCACTCGGACGCGGGCTTCGACGCACGGCGCGCGATTTCCCGGACTGCCCTGTCGAGCAGTTCGCGGATCTCGGCCGCGCACATCGCCGCGAGCGGGGCGGAAGCCGCGCTCGGCAGCGCTTTCTTGTCGAAGCGCGTGTGCTGCCGCAGCAGCAGGTCGTAACCGGCGAATTCGGCGCGGCGCAGGCGAAACTGATCGCGCGCCAGCCGCTTCACGAGATTACGGGTGACCGCTCGCGGCGCATACTTCTTGCCGATGACGAGCCCCAGGCGTGCGGGCTGACCGGTCGGCTTGCCGTAGATCACGAAGTGCGCGGAACGCCGCCAGGGGCGCAAACGAAAAACGGATGAAAATTCATCCGTTTTCAGAAGTCGCGCAGCTTTCGGGAAGGCGGCTTTCGTCTGCGACGGATTCGCACCCGGCTCGACGGCACCTTCCGCAGGACTGCGGACGGCGGACACAGCGCGCAACCTGCCTTAGATGGCGAGGCGCTTGCGGCCCTTCGCGCGGCGAGCGTTGATGACCTTGCGGCCACCTGCCGTCTTCATGCGGACACGGAAGCCATGGGTGCGCTTGCGGCGCGTCACGGACGGTTGGTAAGTACGTTTCATGATGTTCTCACTTGTTCGAGAATGTCGAAATTCAGGGGACCGCGTGCCCTAACCGGAGGCATTCGGGCGAACGCAATCGCCGGGAATACAGGATTGGTTTTCGCGGAACCCGCTATTTAAACCGTTTTTCCGTTGACGGTCAATACTTTAGGAGTCGCTCGCCTGTGCCGGCCCACTCCGATCCGGCCCCGCGACCCACAAACACAGCCTGTGGATAAGTCCCGCTGTGGCCGCGTTTGGCGTTAGAATCTCGCCTTATCTCCAAGAATCCCGCACGCCGCTTCGGCTCGCGCCTGCCCCTCCAACACTGTGATGCAGGCGTCCGAGGCACGCTCGCACGACCGCTTCGGGCCTTGTTGCGCAACCGCCACAAGGGCGCCGGCGAGCCGCGCTGTGCACGCAAAAAACGACAGTTACTTGATGAACGATTTCTGGCAACACTGTTCCGCACTGCTGGAGCGCGAGCTGACGCCCCAGCAGTACGTGACGTGGATCAAACCCTTGGCCCCGGTGGCCTTCGATGCGTCGGCGAACACGCTGTCCATCGCCGCGCCGAACCGCTTCAAGCTGGACTGGGTCAAGAGCCAGTTTTCGGGCCGGATCTCCGATCTGGCCCGTGAATTCTGGAACACGCCGATCGAAGTCCAGTTCGTCCTCGATCCGAAGGCCGGCATGCGCAGCGCCGCGGCAGGCGCCGCACCGGCCGCCCCGCGTGCGCCGCTGGCCCCGAGCGGCCCGGCCGCGACGGTCGCCGCGATCGCCGCCAACCTGACCGCGAATGCCGCCGCCGCGCCCAGCGCGCCGGCCGACGTGCCGATGACGCCGTCGGCGGCCGCCGCCCACCACCTGAACGCCGACGACGCCGACATCGACCTGCCGAGCCTGCCCGCGCACGAAGCGGCGGCCGGCCGCCGCACGTGGCGCCCGGGCCCGGGCGCCGCGCCCGCGAACGGCGGCGAAGCCGATTCGATGTACGAACGTTCGAAGCTGAACCCGGTGCTCACGTTCGACAACTTCGTGACCGGTAAAGCGAACCAGCTCGCGCGCGCCGCCGCGATCCAGGTCGCGGACAACCCCGGCATCTCGTACAACCCGCTGTTCCTGTACGGAGGCGTCGGCCTCGGCAAGACCCACCTGATCCACGCGATCGGCAACCAGCTGCTGCTCGACAAGGCCGGCGCGCGCATTCGCTACATCCACGCCGAGCAATACGTGTCGGACGTGGTGAAGGCGTACCAGCGCAAGGCGTTCGACGACTTCAAGCGCTACTACCACTCGCTCGACCTGCTGCTGATCGACGATATCCAGTTCTTCTCCGGCAAGTCGCGCACGCAAGAGGAATTCTTCTACGCGTTCGAGGCGCTGGTCGCGAACAAGGCGCAGGTGATCATCACCAGCGACACGTATCCGAAGGAAATCTCGGGCATCGACGATCGCCTGATCTCGCGCTTCGACTCGGGCCTCACCGTCGCGATCGAGCCGCCCGAGCTGGAAATGCGCGTCGCGATCCTGATGCGCAAGGCGCAGTCGGAAGGCGTGAACCTGTCGGAAGACGTCGCGTTCTTCGTCGCGAAGCACCTGCGCTCGAACGTGCGCGAACTCGAAGGCGCGCTGCGCAAGATCCTCGCGTATTCGAAGTTCCACGGCCGCGAGATCTCGATCGAGCTGACCAAGGAAGCGCTCAAGGACCTGCTGACCGTGCAGAACCGGCAGATTTCGGTCGAGAACATCCAGAAGACCGTCGCCGACTTCTACAACATCAAGGTCGCCGACATGTACTCGAAGAAGCGCCCCGCGAACATCGCGCGGCCGCGGCAGATCGCGATGTATCTCGCGAAGGAACTCACGCAGAAGAGCCTGCCGGAAATCGGCGAGCTGTTCGGCGGGCGCGATCACACCACCGTGCTGCACGCGGTGCGCAAGATCGCCGACGAGCGCAGCAAGGACGCGCAGCTCAACCACGAGCTGCACGTGCTGGAACAGACGCTGAAGGGCTGAGCGCGCGCACCGCGCTTGATAATTCGGCCTCCGCCCCAATTTAAGGGGGGCGGTTCGGTTTTGAGGCACAATACTGGTTTGACCGCCCCGGTGGTGGCGGGCCAAGAGCCCGGCCGGCGGGGCGCTGCGTGGCTGCTGCGCTGCAGGCCGTTACTCAACGAAGGAACTCTATGCAACTGGTCAAGACCGAACGAGACACCCTCCTCAGGCCGCTGCAAACGGTCAGCGGCATCGTCGAACGCCGCCATACGTTGCCGATCCTCGCCAACCTGCTGATCACCAAGAACGGCCCGGACGTTTCATTCCTGTCGACCGACCTGGAGCTGCAGATCACCACGCGCGCCGATTTCGGCGTCGGCGGCGACCAGATCGCGACCACCGTCGCGGCCCGCAAGCTGCTCGACATCCTGCGCGCGATGCCTGACGGCCAGGTCACGCTGTCGCTCGCCGACAAGCGCCTCACCGTTCAATCGGGCAAGAGCCGCTTCGCCCTGCAGACGCTGGCGGCCGATGAGTTCCCGACCGTCGCGCAGGCGAAGGATTTCGGCGCCACGCTCACCGTCCCGCAGAAGTCGTTCCGCCAGCTGCTCGGCATGGTGCACTTCGCGATGGCGCAGCAGGACATCCGCTACTACCTGAACGGCATGCTGCTCGTCGTCGACGGCGACCAGCTGATGGCCGTGGCCACCGACGGCCACCGCCTCGCGTTCTCGTCGATGAAGCTCGAAGGCGGCACGTTCGGCCGCCAGGAAGTCATCGTGCCGCGCAAGACGATTCTCGAGCTGCAGCGCCTGCTCGAGGACATCGACGACACCGTCACCATCGACATCGCGCAGACCCAGGCCAAGTTCACGTTCGGCCAGGTCGAGCTCGTGTCGAAACTCGTCGAGGGCAAGTTCCCCGACTTCCAGCGCGTGATCCCGAAGGCGCACAAGAACACGTTCGAGATCGGCCGTGAAGAACTGCAGCGTTCGCTGCAGCGCGCGGCGATCCTGACCTCGGACAAGTTCAAGGGCGTGCGCTGCATCATCGCGCCGGGCCAGCTGAAGATCATGTCGACCAACGCCGATCAGGAAGAGGCGCAGGAAGAACTCGAAATCGCCTACCAGGGCGATACCGTCGACATCGGCTTCAACGTCACGTATCTGCTCGACGTGCTCGCGAACCTGAAGGTCGACACCGTGCAGGTGAGCCTCGGCGACGCCAGCTCGAGCGCGCTGATCACCGTGCCCGAGAACGACGAGTTCAAGTATGTCGTGATGCCGATGCGCATCTGACGCGCTCGACATCGCGACACACACCAGGGGGCGGCAAGCCCCTTTGGCGTTTTTATGGCGAACCGACAACCCGTCCCTTTGGCGCCTTTTCGGCGCCTGGGCGGGCCAGGAAACTCGAGCGGCCCGGCGATTTCTCGCTGAAACGCACCGCGCCGCCACGAGAGTGGCCCCGCAGAACCGGAAGATATCCATGAGTGAACAGCACAATTCGCAACCCGATAACAGCAGCTACGGCGCTTCGTCGATCCAGATCCTCGAAGGTCTGGAAGCGGTGCGCAAGCGCCCCGGGATGTACATCGGCGACACGTCGGACGGCACCGGTCTGCACCACCTCGTGTTCGAGGTGCTCGACAACTCGATCGACGAAGCGTTGGCCGGGTACTGCAACGACATCCACGTGACGATTCACGCCGACAACTCGATTTCCGTGACCGACAACGGCCGCGGGATTCCGACCGACGTGAAGATGAACGACAAGCACGAGCCGAAGCGCAGCGCCGCCGAGATCGTGATGACCGAGCTGCACGCCGGCGGCAAGTTCGACCAGAACAGCTACAAGGTGTCGGGCGGCCTGCACGGCGTGGGCGTGTCGTGCGTGAACGCGCTGTCGAGCTGGCTGCGCCTGACCGTGCGCCGCGACGGCAAGAAGCGATTCATGGAGTTCCACCGCGGTGTCGCGCAGGATCGCGTGCTCGAGGTCGTGGACGGCGTGGAAGTGTCGCCGATGCTGGTTACGGGCGACACCGAGAACCGCGGCACCGAAGTGCATTTCATGGCCGATCCGACCATTTTCGGCACGGTCGAGTATCACTACGACATCCTCGCGAAGCGGATGCGTGAGCTTTCGTTCCTGAACAACGGCGTGCGGATTCGTCTCACGGACCTGCGCTCGGGCAAGGAAGACGATTTCGCGTTCGCCGGCGGTGTGAAGGGCTTCGTCGAGTACATCAACAAGACGAAGACCAACCTGCACCCGACCGTGTTCTTCGCCAACGGCGAGAAGGACGGCGTGGGCGTCGAAGTCGCGATGCAGTGGAACGACAGCTACAACGAGAACGTGCTGTGCTTCACGAACAACATTCCGCAGCGCGACGGCGGCACGCACCTCACCGGCCTGCGGGCCGCGATGACGCGCGTCATCAACAAGTACATCACCGACAACGAAATCGCGAAGAAGGCGAAGGTCGAGACGACCGGCGACGACATGCGCGAAGGGCTGTCGTGCGTGTTGTCCGTGAAGGTGCCGGAGCCGAAGTTCAGCTCGCAGACGAAGGACAAGCTGGTTTCGTCCGAGGTTCGTGCGCCGGTTGAGGAAGTCGTCGCGAAGGCGCTGGAAGAGTTCCTGCTGGAAACGCCGATCGACGCGAAGATCATTTGCGGGAAGATCGTTGAAGCCGCGCGTGCGCGCGATGCGGCGCGGAAGGCGCGTGAGATGACGCGTCGGAAGGGCGTGCTCGACGGCGTTGGTCTGCCGGGCAAGCTCGCGGACTGTCAGGAGAAAGACCCGGCGAAGTGCGAAATCTACATCGTCGAGGGTGACTCGGCAGGTGGGTCGGCGAAGCAAGGGCGTGACCGGAAGTTCCAGGCGATCCTGCCGCTGCGCGGCAAGGTGCTGAACGTCGAGAAGGCGCGCTACGACAAGCTGCTGTCGTCGGAGCAGATCGTCACGCTCGTGACCGCGCTTGGGTGCGGGATCGGCAAGGAAGACTACAACCTCGACAAGCTGCGCTATCACCGCATCATCATCATGACCGACGCGGACGTCGACGGTGCGCACATCCGCACGCTGCTGCTCACGTTCCTGTATCGCCAGATGCCGGACATGATCGAGCGCGGCTATGTGTATATCGCGCAGCCGCCGCTTTACAAGATCAAGGCGGGCAAGGACGAGCGGTATCTGAAGGATGACGTGGAGCTCAACGCGCACATGCTGCGGTTGGCGCTGCAAGGGTCGGAGCTGGTGCCGGGTGAGAATGCGGCGGCGATTTCGGGTGATGCGCTTGGGGAGCTGGCTCGGTCGTATCTGCTGTCGCAGAGCGTGATCGATCGGTTGAGCCGGTTGTATGACCCGGCTGCGCTGGAAGCCGTTATGGATGGGGTGGTGATCGACCTTTCCAACGAGGAGTCGACCGAGGCTTCGGCTAAGGCTCTTCATGCTGCTTTGCATGATGAAGCGCTGAAGAACGAAGTGCGGGTCGTGCCTTCGTATGACGCGGTCCGCGAACAGCGGGCGCTGCATGTCGAGCGCACGCATCACGGCAACGTGCGGGTGTCGGTCATCGACCAGGAATTCCAGCACACGGCAGATTATCAGCAGCTCGTGACGACGGCGAATACGTTCAAGGGGCTTATTGGGGAAGGTGCGGTCATCAAGCGCGGTGAGCGCAGCATGGCCGTGGCGGACTTCAAGAGCGCGATGAAGTGGCTGCTGGCGGATGCCGAGCGGAACGTGTCGAAGCAACGCTATAAGGGCCTCGGCGAGATGAACCCCGAGCAGCTGTGGGAAACGACGATGGATCCGGCCGTGCGGCGTCTGCTGCGTGTGCAGATCGAAGACGCGATTGCTGCGGATGGGATCTTTACGACCCTCATGGGGGATGATGTCGAGCCGCGGCGGGCGTTTATCGAGTCGAATGCGTTGCGGGCGGGGAATATTGATGTCTAATACTGCCTGTAGATAGCCACATAAGCCGAAAAAAACGGACCCATAAGTTGAAAAACTTATGGGTCTTTTTTGTTGTTAATAGCACGGACTTATCGGCGAGTCGCTGACGCGTCCCATCTTTCGCGCACCAACCGCGTTCCAGCAGGCTTTCCGTCGCGCTCTCGGCGCTTACGTCGTTTCACTCGTCTCAGGTGTCACCGTCATTGCTCTGACCTGCCCCCAGCAAACCGGCCAGTCAGAACCTAGTAGAGTTCGTTTTCGGAGAAGAAGACGAACATGAAGAAGTGCTTTACGGAAGAGCAAATCATCGGGGCTCTGAAGGAAGCCGAGGCCGGCATGCCGGTCAAGGAGCTGTGTAGGAAGGACGGCTTAAGTCCAACCAGATATTTATGCCTTCATATCGCAGGAGATATCCCGGCCACTTGCCGATCTGGAAGTTCGCTGGGCTCGCCTAAACGCGTGGCATTACCAAATTTGAATCCATGCCCTAGAGGCTCATCTGATGCAATGTCGATTTCGCTATGATTGGATGATTGGTCCGTTCTGTTATATGCGGACCTCATGAGAAAAAATCGACAAACAGGAGATGTTCCATGAATCAACAGAAGGATCGTCGAAATACTTGTAGTGAGGTGGAGGCTCTTATTGCCCAACAGATCGATCGCGTGCAAGAAAAGGCTGCGAGGCTGTGGAAGGGGTACGAGCAAGAGGCGTTGATAACGATAGTTCGTGCGCTAGACACAATCGCTATTGCTGATTTCATGGATGCAAACCGCGAACTACCTACTGAGCGTGAAGAGGCTCGGTATTTTGCCAAATTGGGGCTCGCATCGGCATTGAAGCCATTTTTGACAACTGTGAGAAGCATTGGTGGAGGTGTACCGTGGGGACCAATTGTTCCAGAGTGGATGAACTTTGCCTATTCATATCTGATTACGTGTGGTCAACTCATCAACTTGCGACGCATGGCGCAACTCGAGCGGTATGGATTATCGAAATCGACTATGCGGGATTCCGGCCCTCTCATAGAAGTTGATGTCGGCCTCGAAGAGATCTCTCAGCGATTTGCTGCGGACTCAGTTTTGGTGCATGGTAACGCTCCAGATCCCGTAGATGAAAAGCTCGAGGAAAAACTCCGGAATCGTATGAAATCGTATGTCGATACCCCAGACGGATGGTTCATTCGGTATGACAATGACTGGGATATCGTGCACGCCTATCGGAAGAAGGCCGAGAGTTACGGCAGAAGATTCCCCGAACGCGAAGCATTGCCAGATAACGTCATAATAGGCGGCAGAACATTCAAGGAGTGGAGAGATTCAAGTAACGAAGCGCTCGGAAGAGTTCTCTGTCACATTGATTTTTCCTACGAGCTTCAGATAAAGCAACCGGAAATTTTGCTTGCAAATGTCACAACTATCCTCGCACGAAAGGAAGACGTCGAAGCGGTTCTTGAAGAGGTTGGGATATCTCGAGAACTTGTTCCATCGACGATGCGCGCACTGACACTGTCGAGCGATATGCTCGACGAGTGGGATTGGGAAGGAAATTTCGAAATTCCTTGCCCATACTATGTTGAGTTGGGGCAAGACTTCGTGCTCCTCCCCTGCTTTGGGGCATTATCGAACCCGTATGTGTCATTCTTTCGGCATTTGAAAACAATTTACAAGGCGGACTGGGACCGCGCCGTTGACGAAAAAGAGAAGGTCTTTCGCCGGGACTTGTCCAGCGCATTCAGCGCGCCTAGATTCCACGTTCCCACTCATGGTTTTAGCATCCGTCGAGCGGATGGCTCCGAATTGACGGACGTAGACGCGGTAATCGTCGACACGGAGTCCGGAGCGATGGCGTTCGTACAACTTAAGTGGAACGACGTGTTTGGGCATTCATTACGCGAATGGCAAAGCCGGCGAAACAACGTCGTAAAGAAGGCTAACGAATGGGTGGGTAAGCTTGTGTCGTGGATCGATGGGCGCAGCGCGGTTGAAGTTGCAAAGCAACTCGGCATAAAGGACGTCACTGCTCCCGCCGCCCCACTGATGTATGTGATAACTCGCTACACAGCAAGATTTAGCGGCGAGTCTGACCGCGATAGTCGTGCGGCCTGGTTGAGTTGGTTTGAGTTACTACATGTCCTGGACGATCTTGACTACACAGAACCACTGGCAGATTTGGCTCACGCAGTGGAGCGTCATGTCCGGCGCTTTGTGCTCGACCGCCCACGTATCATGACATTTAGTTTCCCGGACTTGACGGTCGAATTGAAAATGTGTCGCAAGGAGGGGCCCTGACGGCGTTCGTCGCGTCAAGCTGTTGGAGCCTCCTAAAATCCGGGGCGGTTCATACCGTCCATCGAGCCGAACCATTTGAGCTCGGCCGTAACAGATAAAGTGTATTAGCAGGAACTGGATCTGAAAGGTAGTCGGTCTCGTCCCCGCTTTTCCATTGAGAGTCAGAACGAAAAGAAGCCTGTGTCCGGCCTATCTAGAGTTCCCACTAGCGTTGCCCGACCAAGCAGCCGGTTTTTGGAGCAGCCCCCTGAAACGCCGGACACAGTCACCCGCTTACAATAACGGGTAGGCATAAGACTGTGTTTTTGACTAACACTAGGCAGGAAGTGATGGAACTGTTGACGGGCCCGGAGCGTCGGCGGCGCTGGGCGGTGTCGCGCGCCAGCACGGCGTGAACCCGAACCAGCTGTTCCACTGGCGCAAGCTGTACCAGGACGGGAGCCTGTCAGCCGTCAAGGCTGGCGAGGAAGTGGTTCCAGCCTCGGAACTGGCCGACGCGCTCAAGCAGATTCGTGAGCTGCAACGGATGCTCGGCAAGAAGACCATGGAGAACGAGATTCTCCGTGAAGCAGTCGAGTACGGCCGAGCAAAAAATGGATAGCGCACTCGCCCTCGCTGCCGGAGGACGACCAGTGAAATTGGTTTGTGAGGTTCTCGGCGTGTCGCGCTCGAACGTATCGGCACGACTGTCGCGTCCGGCGACGTGGCGCGATGGCCGTCAATCGAGGCAGACTGACGACGCGGCCGCGGTCGAGGAAATCCGCCGAGTCGTCGGCGATTTGCCCAGCTATGGCTATCGCCGGGTTTGGGGCATATTGCGCAACGAGCGCGTCGCGGTCGGGCTGGTGCCGTTCAATGCCAAGCGCATCTATCGCGTCATGCGCACGCATGGGTTGCTGATGCAGCGCCGACCGATTCCGCCTCGCCCACAACGTCGACACGACGGCAAGGTGGCCGTCGCGCGCAGCAATCAGCGGTGGTGTTCGGACGACTTCGAGTTCCGCTGCGACAATGGCGAGCCGCTGCGCGTAACGTTCGCGCTGGATTGCTGTGACCGTGAGGCGATGAGCTGGGCGGCCACGACGGCAGGCCACAGCGGTGACATCGTGCGCGACGTGATGCTGGCTGCAGTGGAAAATCGGTTTGGCAACGAACTGCATACCCCGTCCGAAATCGAGTGGCTGAGCGACAACGGCTCGGGCTACACGGCCGATGACACGCGCCGATTCGCAGTGGCCATCGGCCTGAAGCCGTTGACCACGCCGGTGTGCAGCCCGCAAAGTAACGGCATGACCGAGAGCTTCGTGAAGACCATGAAACGCGATTACGTCGCCTTCATGCCGAAGCCGGACGCAGCGACTGCTGCACGCAACTTGGCCATCGCGTTCGAGCATTACAACGAGAAGCATCCTCATAGCGCACTGAAGTACCGCTCGCCTCGCGAGTTCCAGCGCTCGATGGATTCAGAAACCTTAGTGTGACGCAGTGTCCGGTATTACAGCGGCAACTCCAGTTAAGGCAGTGCTCAAATTTCGGACGTGCGGCTCTATGTTCGCCGACCCGCTCTTCGTAAATCATCGTGCAACCGGCGCGTTCAAATGTCTCCCGCTACAAATCAAAATTTCTTGGTCGCTCGTAGATCGCATGCATAGCCGCTCTTCATTTGATCAACAGATGAAGGAGACGTACAAAATGAGACGCGTTTTAAGACGATTTGAACCGAATAGCACGGCAAGTCAAGGCGCAGCCTTAAGGTGGCATGAAAATGACCGTTAACCAAACGGCTCGCTTGGCGATTGGATGCTTGGCTGAGAAGGTTTCGAATATGGATTCGGCTGGAAAGTCACGCTGTGCAAAGCCACCGAGATGTAAGTAAAAAATGTTCGATGCTGACCATCGCGAGTAGAATCACCTGACCACATGCTGCGGGACGGAACATGATAAAGAACGACTTTCTTGACAAACTTCTGACGTTGCAACAGGACGGGCAGCAGGCTATCAGCGGACCAGCAAATTGGTTGATGAAGCCAGTGCTTCATGTCCAAACCAGTTTGCACGCAGTTGTTGAAGAACTAGCGTCTGCGGTAGTCCCCGGCCCGTCGTCGGGGGGGCGTGGGCGGTGGCACTTCTTTGTCGGCTCACCGGGCAACGGCAAGTCGGCAGGAGCGGGACATCTGGCCCGCTTGTTGCGTGAAAAGGGACACTTGATACGTGTGTCAGACACGCAGCAGCCGCTCGATGATTTAAGACCATCAGACGTCCCATACCTGCTTGAGGTATGTGAGCCCGGTAAAGTCTACCCGTACTTGTTCATCGCACAAGATGCGTCAGTTTTGCCTAATCCATACGACCCTGACGCTGATCCAGCTACAGCACTCGAGGACTTGTTGATTGATGCTGAGACCAGGGGAGTCTCAGTAGTTGTATGTACGAACAGGGGCGTCGTTGAGCGCATCTTCGCGAGACACTACCGTGAGCCCGATCATGCAAAGTCGAGCTGGTTCAGGGCAATTAAAGTCGCTGTCGGAGCTGATATCTCGACAGAGGTCGCGGTAGCGACGTCGTCAAAGAAGCACGTCTTCGATAGTGTTCAAGTTACGGCTACGTCCCTGGACCGACGTAGCTTGATGCTCGCTGACCATACTCTTGATCAACTGTTACAAGAAGCGACGAAAAGCGAAAATTGGGCAGCCTGTGAAGGTTGCGCTTCGAGCTATCTTTGCCCATTCAAGGCCAACCGCGACTGGATCGCAGAGCCGGCGCTGCGCAAAAACGTCCTGAATTTGCTCTTGCACGCAGAGCTATACGACGGACAGGTCGTCGTATTGCGAGAAGCGCTCGCCATCGTGTCCTTACTTCTGGCAGGCTGTCCGCACGATTATCAGACGGGCGGGGCTTGTGATTGGGTGCATACTAGAATAGAAAGCGGCGACTTGTTCGCGCTGGCAAGTCGGCGCCTATACATGCTCCTGTTCTCTTCATATTCTCCGCTCGGGATTGAACCAGACGATCGGGATAGGCGCACGCAACTAAAGGCGCTGAAGTCGGTTTATACATCCGCTCGTGCGTCCCACAGTCCATTGAGCTCGAAGGCAATTCCTACGGTCCTTGAACCTAAGAGATGGCCATCGACGGATGTGGGCGCGCAACGATTGCTCGGAAGGGCACGAACACTCGCAATGTTAGATCCATTTTCCGATACTCTCCCGGCTGATTTTCTGGAGCGATGGAACGAAACGTGGACCGCGCTACAGGGTAATGGCCCTTGGATAACCCAGATCGAGAGAGACTGCTATGAATGCTGGCAAGAGATGCAGAAAGCTGCTGCATCTAGTCCAGACACGATACCGTCAAGTTATCGCTGGCTGACGCGGTGGATAACGGCCTTTACCACTCGCGCAGGCGCACTGGTCGAAGGCGTCACCACATTTAATGATGACCTGAGCGCCTTAGTGAGCATTCTCGGTATTGCCAAAACACCGACGAAGCAACAGCTTGAAGTTTTAAAAAAGATAGAGAAGACACTTGCACAGAGCCTTGATCAAGATGGTCGTGGCATTGCGATTTCACCTGCGGCGAGCCTTCGAGGAGATTGGAAAGACCACGAGTTAAAGCCTCATCTTGAAAGCGGTCATGCGACAGATGGTACGAACTCGGCGCACTTTCGGTTCGGCAAAACAGCACGCAACCTCATAGCTCTCGAAACGAAGGCATTTGTATGGCTGAAACGACGAGCAGAACGGGGGATGGCGTCGGCAACTTTTCCGAGCGTGTATCTCGAGACGGCTCAAGATGCCATGCTTGGTGTCGCGGTGACCTCAGGATACGACATGAGTGACGATCTGGAGATCTACATCGATACCCCCAATGGTCCCAAGATCAAAATCACAAGATCACATGGAGTTTTGGATGTCGAGTCCTGTTGAAAATAAATTCCCTTCCCTTCTCGACGTGATTACCGCTCAGGACAAGTCTGTTTTCGAGCCACATGTCCCATCGTTTATAAAGGGATCTCATCTTTTTGTTCGAACCGTCGGCATGCGCGAGGCACCGGAGCGATTGGTCGTCGAGCTATTTCGGGAGCTGTGTTTTGAAAGCGTAACACCTTCAAATGAGAGGACCTCCCGCGAACTAGAGCCCAGGAATGATCTTATTCCAGAGGAGAAGGCTCTTTTATATGTCGCGCGAGGTCGAGCGAAGCAAAAGAGCAGGAAGTTGCCTGAAAAATCGTATTACGGGCCGCTCTATCCGCTGGTGGCAAGAAATAGCTGGCCGCGCAAACAGGCGGAAAACGTTATAGCGTTTCAGTTCGTTGATGGCCCACTGGCCGAGTACTTTAGCGGCTCGCGAGAGCATGCACAATCTTATGCCCGAGAAGTCGTGGACGCCATTTACGGCAAGAAGCGGGGTAACGGTAACGAGCTCGACATATTCCGAGCGTTAGCCGAGAAAATTCAGATCAATGCCGAAGAGTGCGGTCTGCGCACGAGTGACGAAGCACTAACTCAACTTGTGGAGCGACTTAGTGTAACCAACGCCGATGGTGCAATCGGATCGGACGACGCGCTCGTGAAGCGGATAAGCGAGGACTTCCTGAACCTATGTCGTCTCGAGGGAAAAGTGCCTCGGCTTTTCTGGCTCGATCTTTTGAAATGCTTCCTTCGCCTCAGCCTGCCCGCTTGGCTACTGGCGCATATGCGAATCACGGTCCACCTGCGAGATTGGACGCTTGCGGCACTGGCCGGTGATTCGACTCCGGGTAGTCAGATTTCCAAAGCTATTGCGTCCAGAGGGGTTGGGCTCTTTCACCCGACACAGACGGGTTCAAACGAGATCAGCCTGCATGTAGAGCGCTACATTAAGGCGCGTGTCGAGCTTAGCCTTGCTGCATATCTAGTTCGATATGTATGCAGGTTCGACCTCAGCAAAGGGATCCTTACGATCCATCCTGGTGGAAAAAATGCGATATCGATTGGCGACTGGCTGGGCCACTGCCTCAAATGCGGTGTCGACGCCAATTTACCGCGTAATGCCGACGGAGTTAGGGAGATGCTTGTGCCATGGGCACAAACATTTGGCGCTTGGTTGACCCCGGAAAAAAGAGGGCAAGGTAAGAACATCATTGAATTCCTGCGCATCTTTCTCAGGTTATCCGAGTCAATCAACGACGATGGGTATCTCGTCACGGGCCCCGGGAATTTTGAAAGAGGCAAAGTATTTCCCGGGCCTGCGATGCTCCGTACCATGCTTTATCTCACCGCCGCCCGCCGCGAAAACGGGGGGCGTAATCGGGGGAAACTTATATTGTCAGACCTTGAGCAGCATTTCGCTGAATACGGTGTCGATTTCGCTTCTAGCGTAGGTGCAAGACCTAAACTGATCGCGGAGCTTGCTCGTCTGGGGTTGCTGAAAGGAAGCCCCGATGCGGGCGACAGCGCCGAACTGGTGGTACCGGAAGCCCTCTCCGCAACAACAGGTACAAAAGTATAGTCAAATGGAAAACGGACTCGTTCTTACCTTAGCGGCACTCGCAGAGAAATATTTTAAGGAACTTAAGAGTGGTGGAGTTGAGTGTCGCCTTGTCATCCCGGCGTTGACCGAATCCATCGCAATTGACCTGCAAAGCGCCCTTCTGGCTAGAGATTTACCCTCTTATCTTGTCATCCCAGAGACAAAGTCGCCCGATGCAGCGAAGCGTTGGATACGGGCCGAAGCTGTAACTAGTGTGCGGCAGGGAGACATGGTAGTCGCTGTGTGGCCGGGGGAAATGTCGCGCATTCAGGATTCCGTGATCGGCGTTGGCGGCGCTATGCGGAATTTCGCCTTCGGCGACGAATGGCCGTGGATAGATGGGGGAAACGAGTATTTCCGATTTGATGGGCCGGTTCTAAGCGATCTATTAACGCACTGGTCGATCGACGTCGATTATGAGATGGGGTTTAAGCACGTCATCGAGATGGCGCGAGCAGAGTGCCGAGATTCGATGATGCGTGGTCAGGTGTTTTTAGATCAGATGCTTGGGGGATATGATCCACAGCGACCGACGGAGCTAAAGCCAATTCAACGGTTACTGTTTCATTTTGGTATCCCACGATCCACTTCGTTTGATTTTTGCGATAAGGCCGCAGCTAATACATTTTTCAAAAACGTCCGGAGCACCATAGTTGAGCTCGATAGGCGATTAAAGGAGGTTGGCGGGAAGCCAGAGCTCCTCGACCGCATAGACGAGATCGAGCCGCAACCAGAGCAAGCGATGCTGCTAAAGTCGTCGCTGACATCGATCATTGATTTGTTCACTAGACGAGGCGACGACAAGCAGCAGGGAATTCTTGCTCTCAGAGGCTGCTGGAAGGATCTCGACATCTGGAGGACCTGGGACTTGGAGGCGCTTCAACGCCTCTTGGATGTCTCACCAAGCGTGGAGAAAGTCGACGTTAAAGTTGAGGTGAGTACCGATGCGGGAGCGATAACCGAGGACGCTAAAACCGTTGTGCTCCTGGACGGCGGGCGTATTAATCTTGGCATTACCTACCAGGGACTCGCCGCTGGGTCGGCTGGCGCAAAGGTCATCGTGCGTGATCGTGGGCGGACGGCGCTTTTTGAGCAAGAATGTTCGGCATCAGACGGTGTATGTGAGACGTCAATTTCGTTCGATCAATTGTTTGATTCAGCCGGATCGTCTAAGAAGAGAAGCCTGCGAATTACGGTCGAGCGTGCGGATCGCATCTTGGCTTCTGGACGGGTAAATGTCGTTCCTTGCGGCCCGAATCAACCTCTTGTCGCGATTGTCGAGCCAGTTGGAAAGATCATTGTGGGGAGAGATTCTCGGCAACCGTCGGACTCGGGCGATGTTGGGGAGAGCGTGGAAGTTAATGAACCGGCCTCCTTGACCGTAATCTCCTGGGATTCCTTCACTGACGGCGAATTGGAAATCGACGGTGAAGTCGGTCAGCTTCAGCGCGTTGATGACAACCCTAAGGTACTTCGGTCGACTAAGACTTTTGATCCAGCGGCTAACGGTGCCGTGCACACTAGTGTTGCTCTGCGTGCGTCTGGGCTTGCTATCGATTTTGATGTGGAAGCAAAGGAAATTGTTCGTGGCGAATTCACGCTTGAACGCGAGCTAGTCATGCAGTTGGCACGTTTTCAGCGTGACGGTAAGAGTTCGTCCCTGCGACGTATTTTAGACGTGTTCAACGGGAAGGCGACGCAGGGGTATTCTGGTCTTGGAGGTATTGACGAGAGCTCAAAGTCTCGTCGCCGTTTCGCTCAGGTATTCGAGCGCTCCGATTCGCAAGGGCGCCCTATCATCGCAAATCTGCTGTCAGAGAATGAGCCCGTTCACATTGTCGAGGAAACCCAAATATGTTTTTTCGATATAATCGAGATACCGTATATTCTTAAGGGTGCGACAATTAGTTCGCGTGTTCAAGAGCAAGTAAATTCTTATGTGGAGGAGCGAAATCGAATTTTGAGCGCGATTCGGGCCCACGTCGAAAATGACTCGCAGTGGCCCGATTACGCCTATATCCCGGTCTTTTCTCTACCTGACCGACTTGAGCTCGAAGCGCTTCTTGCGTCGTATCTTGGCGCTTACATTTCCGCCTTGAATTTCGTGAGCCAAAACATCGATGAGCTCTCGTGGCCCGAGTTATTTCGCGTTATCTACAGCGACTGCGTGGTTCATTGGGATGGAGCGAAAGATCCGCGGAAGGTCATCCTGCTTGGCCCTTGGCATCCGATCACGGTCGCTAAACGTTTCATGGTGCAATCGGCGTTGGTGGCGAGCGCCCGACGGCATGCCAGCGGTACGACCAAGGGCAAGTCGCAAATGTTAGCGCTACTTTTAGATCAAGTGAATTCTCTTCGCTGGTTCAGTGGTCTTGCTGACGATGGGAAGACGTTTGAAAATTTCTATGTGTCTGCAACGTCTGACCCGGGCTGGCTAGGAGCGCTATCGCATGGCGTAATTGGCGAGAATCGTTATCTATCCGTCGCCGAATCACTTCGGCATGTTCACGGGTTGGAAATGGGCGTCGTTCCCACATCGCGTGAACTTGTGGCAAAGGGGTACTTGCAAGACTTCTATAACGCGTTCCCAACACGCCGTGCAATTTCGGTAGTAGCGGATGCTTCTTACGAGCCCTCCAGACTGGTCGAATCCGCTCGAGGCATTCTTTACGACGGAGACGAGCCAAGCGAAATTGGTCGGCAGATTCCAGGCGGAATTCACATTTTAGTCCCCGACGCCAGCACGCTCGAGACACAGGAATGGAGAGACCCTCCTATATGTGTCTACGAAGGTGCCGAAGGGCTTGTCTCGGAAAAGCGATTCAATGACGTCCATCTTATCTCTCCCGGTAAAGCTACAACTGCTCGCGACACTGGAGGCGATGCCACTATGCCGCGAGGCAGCGGCCTCCTTGCGGCGTTCTGCGCGCCGGTCAAAGAGGTTGGCGGCTCTGCCAGTGGAAGCCTTCAATCGCGGGCTTTCGAGAGAGACCGGGCTATAGCGAGCGGAGCTACTCTGGGTGAACGCTTTGCCCAAGCTTGTCGGATTTTGGGCGATCTCCCACGCGAGGATCGCGTGGTAAGTTGGGAAGCAGACCTCCCCGCGTCCTTAGATCACCTTTGGACCGTCATTCCGGGCAACCACGTTGACCCGGCGGTCTTCGTAAAATATGTTACGACAGCGGCACGTAATGGCTGTAATGCCGCTCTGTGGGACTACAGAATGAGTCTCACGGGAGCGCTCAACAGCTATTTCGTGCTATCGCACATTCCTAATAGTGTGTCGCATGAACTGAATAAAAGCCCTGTGCTACAAGGAAAACCTTTGGCACCCGATGTTCTCGCCGAGCTGGGGCGCGTGGGCATGGCGTTAGGTGGTGAGAGTTTGCGATCGGGAAGTCGGGCACTGGGCGTTATTGGCGTCGTTGCCGCTGTACGTCTCTTTTTCCCTTCGGGAGGGGCACTTTCGCCGCTCAAAAACGACGGCAAACTTAGAGGCTTCCTTTTGCCCGTAGACTCGTTCCAGGAAATTCTTGATGGTTCATTTGATGGCGCCGATTTCGGTCCCCGACAGCGCGCCGATCTAGTGGCAGTTCAATTAGCGGTGCTAGAAGGCGACATGCTTGGCCTGTCTTTTAGTGCCATTGAATGTAAGTATACGAGCAACGGCTTTAACAAGGATCAGATCGAGGCTGCACGGCAACAAGCCGATGCCACACTGCGTCGATTGAATAATTTGATCGATGCAGCACTAACCCCAGATGGAATTCCAGAGAGACTCGCATTTTTGGCGTTGCTAACGTTCGGATTGCGTCTCTCGAAGGAACTTGTGGAAGGTAGCAAAGCGGAACAGGCAACTCTCGAGGCTAAGATTCTACAGCTCGTTCTCAATGGCCGAATTAAGTTGGTGTCGCCCGTGGCGGGTAGTATCGTTGTCGTTACTGACTGTATTGCGAGTGAAGCTTCCTATACCCTCGGTCAAGGTCTCTCCATCAGTCTCGCGCCAGGGCACTGGCCGGGCATCTCCGAAAGCCCGGCTCTGTTGGAGGTCAGGGATAAGCTAGCAAAAAACTTTTCTGCGCTTTTCGGTGCAGTAAATTCCGCCATTCCGTTTGCTAGCGAGGACGTGGGCCAGTACGGCGCGACTGACGACGGGCCTGACGACGGGCCTGACGACCGTACGGAGCTACCTCATTCTCAGGATTCCTCTGGGGGGCAAGATTCAATGGTGGAAGCAGCTTCTGCGACGCAGATCGGCTCGGCGGCTTCAATCGGGAGCGGTTCCACGGATAATTCGAACATAAGTCTGTTGAGTACGTCAGTTGGTGCATTGAAACCAATTCTTCTTGGAACCGCTGGCGCGAGCGGCTACTTTTATGCCCCCCAGAATCCAGAGCGACCGTTAGACAACTACAATGTGATGGTTACGGGCTCGTCTGGGAAAGGAAAAACCCAACTAATCAAGACACTTGTTTGTCGCTTGCGAGAACAAGGCAGGAATGTGCTCTTGTTGGATTTTAAGAACGATTTCGCCAGTGATCAGCATTTTCTGGAAACAGCGAAGCTGCACGCTCAATACGTGTCTTTTGACGGGCTTCCATTTAATCCACTAATCCCGGTGCCGCTCAAGCGCCCGAATTCGGAATCCGAGTATTTGCCGGTGTCTGAGCACATAAATGGGTTGGTAGATATACTCAGAGGCACTTTCAATCTCGGCGACCAGCAAGAGGTCGCAGTTAAAAACGCGATACGAGAGTCCTTTGAGGGTCGAGGCATTCCCTCACGAGGGGCAGTGAGCGTAGCTCCTGGTCTGGATTTTCCGGATTTCAATGAAGTTGGCGACAAATTGGAGTCTCTAAACCAAAATGCATATAATCGCCTGGACCCGCTCTTCGATCTGGGTATTTTTCCGGTGGAATCGAGGCTTAAACGATTCGATGCAATGCTTGACGACTCCTATGTGATTGATTTGAGTAAAATTCAGAGTGATCGCATTAAAAATGCGGTGGCGAAGATTCTTGTTATGTCGGCACACCGATTCTATAATGCGCGCGAACACTCGGGCACACTCCGTCAATTTTTTATTTTTGATGAAGCGCATCGCGTCTTGGATTCTGAATTTGTACTGCAATTCGTCCGGGAATGCCGTGCGTATGGCGTAGGAGTGGTTCTATCTTCCCAATATCCGACAGATTTTCCCGCGGATATATCAGCGTCGCTCAATACGAAATTTTTACACGGGAATGGTGCGGACAAAGGGCGTGTTCGAGACATCGAAAAGCTTGTAGGTGGCTCGTTGCCTGAAGAGGAAGTTGAGCGCTTATCAATGTTTCAGGCAATTCTAACAAATTCGCAGTATGATCCCGTTATAATAAAAACGATCGGATATCCGATGATGTTGGTTCTTGACGCTATTACTAAGGCAGGTGTGATAAAACGTCAAGATCTGACGGTACCGGGCGTAAATGCGGATAGGTTAAACCTGGAATACCTTGTTTCGTCCCTGATGGAAATGGGGATAGTGGAAGAAACGGGCGCAGGATTGCGTGTATTGGAAGGATGATTTAAAGGGAGTGGGCAGGCGGTCGCCAGTCCGCGTAACCGTCATCGCGCCGTCCCAATTCCTTGGGCGGCGCGACTGCGGAAGTCGAGATTTATTAGGACTCGCTCGTCGCTGTGACTTAACATGCCGGCGCTACGGCTGGGCGACGCCGCCCCCGCTTCACTCGTGCCTTGGGCCGCCGTTTTCCGAGTTGCCTATTCCGCTCTTTCAGCACTCGCCCAAGTGCCTCGGCGAGTAAAGGGGGGACTGCATTTCCGACCTGGGAATAGCGAGGCGTCTCCAACTTGCGCCTGTGGCCTCCGGTTGTATATTTCCCCTGGAACTCAAACCAATCAGGAAACGACTGAAGACGAGCGCTTTCGCGGACTGTCAGAATTCTCGGTTCGACGTAGTGCAATATGTCGTCGGGAAGGGTTGTGACTGTCGGAGACGGAAGCGAGGGGTGTAGCATGGTCCGGCTATGCTTGGTCATTCCAAGAGCTTCGCGTTCCGCGTCCGAAACCTTCTTTCCAGGGCGACACGTACGCTGAAAGAGCTGGAAGGCCGCGATCGTATCGGGCTTGTGGTTCGGTAGTCGTCTGCTGTTTGGTGCGAGGTTGCCCATGCCTTTGCGCATGAGTGCTTGATAGGGAGACGGCTTCGCAGGCGGTTCATACACAGCTTCAAAGAAGCCTGACTTACTAGTATCAGTATGCGGTACTAATTCTTTGCCCTCAACCGTCAAATCCGAGATCGCTTCTGCGGTTCCTACAAATCGGTCGACAGGTAGTCGCTTAAGTTCCCGAAACTTGGAGGAGTATTTTGTTAGCGCTTCAACGAGGTCGATCGGACGGCGTGTAAGCGTCGATAATTCGCAAATCATTAAGAAACGAAATCGGTTTTGCGGAACTCCAAATGTCGCACAGTTCACAAGCCCTTTTGAGACGCGATAGCCGAGCTGTTCCAGGCGCCTCGCGACATATGCGGCATACGACTCGTCGCTAGGTTTTCGCTTTTTTTTGGTGGAATCAACGAAGCTTATATCGAATCCCGACACATTTTCGATAACGAGGAATTTTGGCTTAACTAACCCGACCAGAGCTAAATATTGCTCGGTGAGTTTGTTGCGCGGATCCTTCGGATTCCTCCTCCCAGCGGTCGAGAAGCCCTGACATGGGGGGCCGCCGACAATGAGGTCAACGCTGCCTTGCAAGCGATGAACTTGCTCTGCGTAGGTTGACAACAGTTCCTCAATTGCCATCGCTTGCTTTGGCAGCCATCGCGGCCAGTCGAAATGTGACTTTTCCCCGCCGACAAGGTTGTGCTCGAGGGTGGAGAAGGCCTGTGGGTTTTTCTCGATAGCAAAGATTCCGCGCCAGCCGGCGTTAGCAAGCCCGAGCGAGAGCCCACCGCACCCGGCGAATACATCGAGAAAGCGAAAGGGTTTGTTTCTTTTCACGGCAGATGTGAGGTCCGGTTGACCGACGAGATTCTGCCATGCTTCGCCGTTGATGGCCAGGCCGCCGTGACGCTCGCTAGCGGTCGAAGTCAGCGGGTGTGGGCGGGCCCCAGAAAGGCGACGATGTTCTCACGAACAGTGGACAAATTTGCAAGCTGGCATTCCCAAATGATCAGGACGTCCCAGCCGATCGCGTGAAGTTCCTCAACGACGGATAGATCCCGTGTCACATTGCGTACAAGCTTTGTTTTCCAGTATTCACCGGTGGGCTCGCGGGCGAGGCGACATTCCTTGACCGACCAGAAGTGTCCGTGCCAAAAGCATCCGTGCACGAATATTACCTTTTTTCTCCCAGGGAAGATGAGGTCAGGTCGTCCCGGAAGTTTAGGGCGCGTAAGCCGGTACCTATACCCAAGCGAAAAGACGAGGCTGCGTACAAGTAGCTCCGGTCTCGTGCCGGAGCTCTTAATAGAACGCATTATCTTTGATCGGAGTACCTGCGATATTTTGTCTGTCATTCCGTTAAAGACAAACAGTGACTATTACTTCTCGTTAAACGAAATTGAGTCATCGCCGAATAGGGTGCTGCACATTTCGAAGCATTCGGCCACTTGGCATTAGGGGCATATCGCATCTATTCCGACGGCCGTTGTTGATCCGGCCCGATAATTCGCCTCGCGATGAGCTGTTGACGATAGACGGTAGCATGGTCGGTAGCTGTATGTCGAATCGCCAAAATGCAATCCGTCGATAATGCATATCAGCGAGGAGCCTTCGCCCCTTCGGGCAACTACACTCTCAGTGAGTGGGCTTCTTAAGCTAGTGATCCAGCCTTCATCAGCGATAGTTTGAATGGGGTAATGATGGGGAAGGTCGGGAATTCTTGGCCTGCGATATGAACGCATTGATGCGCACGAGACCGTCCTGAGCTTGAATATTCATTTTCTAGCGTGGCTATCGCGATCGGTATCATCGCCGCCAGTCCTCAGGATCTGACTTCTCAGTCTCTCCCGATAACGAGTGTCCCGCGTTCGAACCTCATCGAACCATTCATTCCACTCTCCGATGCTCAAGTAGGCGTCGGTCTACGATCGTCGCCTGACCCGCAATGTGACAATCTGAGACAGTCTCCCAATCTCGAAAGATCACGTGCGCCCCCACGCACCGACAGCGTGCCCGCTACGCTGGCATAAATTTCCGCCTCAAAGAAGTCCCCGCTCCATTTCATCCGGCAGTTCGAATGGCTTGCCGCTTAGTTTCATTCTGGTGCAAATTTCCCTTTCCGATTTCGACGACGACCACGTTTCTATCCAAAGCGCCGAGTCCGCATCTAATTTTGCATTCCTTAGTACGTGTCCAAAATCACGCCGCATCGATTGGGATATTTCAAAAGACAAATGTGCGATGACAATATGATCGTCCTCGCCTCCGCCGGCGTGCGGGGAACCCGAGAGAAAGGGAGAAGAACCTTGTTGGCCAGACCACCGACACCTGGAAAATTCACATCCCGCAGTCTTGTCGATGCCTTCCGCCGAGGCCTCCTGCAACGCGAACGTCTGCTGAAGCTGGATACGCCCCTCGGGGCAAACAAGCTGATTCCACTCCGCGCAACGGGATGGGCAAAGATCGGCCGCGACTACCGATGGACTGTCGACGTCGCATCACCCCGCGACGACATCGCACTGCTCTCGCTGATGCACCAACCGGTCACACTCTGGATTCAGCAAGCAAGCGCACCTTTCACAAGTTCGACGTACCGTCCGATCCACGGCTTCGTCCATCGCGCCGGAATCCTGGGCGGCGACGGCGATCTGGCCGTCTACCAGATCAAGTTCGCATCGGCCCTTTTCTTCCTCGGCCACGCACGCGACGATCACTACTGGCTGGAAAAGGACGCACGCGAGATCCTGCTAGACGTGTTCAACCGGTATCCGCAGCTTCGCGGCTGCGTCCGCCTGAACATCACAAACTCCCCGCGAATCCGGTCGTATTGCCGACAAGCAGACTCCGACTTGAACTTCGTTCATCGGATACTCGAAGACGAAGGCTGGTACTGCTATTGGGAACACATGGAAGTCCGACAAGGCGAGCGGCCGACGACGATGCTGGTCATTGTCGATCGCCTGTCGTCGCTACCCGAAGCGAGGTCGGTGAAATATTGTCGCGACGACACCGGCCACGAAGCAGACGGCCTGACGCAATGGTCCGCCCACCAAACTCTCCAAAGCGTTCGCTACGCGTCTCGCTCGTTCGACTACAAAGGATCGCATCACGACTTTGATTCATCGAGCGACCTTGCATCGACAACGTATGAAGTTGACGAAGGTCGCCACCGCACGACGCGTCGCATTCCGTCCGCACCGATGGAGATTTTCGAGTCGACGTCATACGGCTACGCCGATCTTGACGCCGGCAACCAGCGAGCTCGGCTTCGAACAGAAGCATGGGATTCGCTGGCCCATCGCTACACAGGAACGGGCGGCCTGCGCTGGATCGATGCGGGTACGCGCTTCGTCCTGAACAATCATCCGAGGCACATCGCGATCGCACCGCACAATCGTGAATTCGTCACGATCGAAGCGCGCTGGTACATCGAGAACAATATTCCGATTGGACAGCAGACCGATGCCTTTCCCAGCAGCCTGCAGCAAACGATCACCGATACGAAAGTCAAGCACGGCCCTCGCTTCGACTCTCGGCCACACTTCAGCGATGGAGAAGTCGGATTCTTCGTCGTCGAAATTGAAGCGCAGCCCACGACGGTCCAGTATCGCAGCCCGTTTGAACACCCGAAACCGGCGATACACATCGAACATGCACACGTCGTTGCGCCTGAGGGCGAAGAAGCATGGTCCGACCCACTGAACCGGATCCGCGTGCGCCATATATGGGATCGTCAAAGTCCGTCCGGCGCCTTCGGCACGTCACCGCTGTTGCTGTCGCTGCAAGCCGACACGGGTAATGCATATGGCGCGGTGCATGTCCCGCGCGCTGGCGAATGGGTGGCGATCGGGCACTGGGGCGGCGACTGCGATCGTCCGTTCGTGCTGGGCCGCCTCAACGGTGCGGCAACGCCACCGCCCTGGCATACGAACGTGCTGCTATCGGGGTTCCAATCGAAGGGGTTCGGCAAGACAGGCGCCTACAACGCATTGGTCCATGACGACGCAACGAATCAAGGCAGTACACGACTAACCACCTTCACGAACAAGCACTACAGCCTGTTTCATCAGGGTTACCTGATTCGCCAGGACGGCAACACGCGGGGCCGCTACCTCGGCATGGGATTCATGCTCCACACCGACGACTACGGTGCAGTGCGAGCGAATCGAGGCCTCCATCTCACCACGCACGCGAAATCGATCGATAGTGACCAACTCGACGTTACCGAAGCACGAGATCAGTTGACCCGCTCCGGCATGCTGCTTGAGTCGCTGTCGCATGCGAGCGCGACGGCGCAAGCTGAATCGCTACAGGCGGGTCGCGACGACTTCGAAGCAATCGCACACGCAACTCAACAATCAGAGTCCGGCCAGACCTCCGGCGGTCGAACGAATGGCGGCGGCCTAGGCAAAGCGAACGGCTTTGCATCACCGCTGATCGTCATGTCCAGTCCCGCAGGAATCGCGGCCACGACGCAGCAATCGACACAAATTGCAGCAGACAAGCACATCAATGTTGTCAGTGGCGAACATACCCACATCGCGACGGGCAAATCGCTGATCGCAGCCGCTGTCGAGAAAATCAGTCTGTATGTCCAAAAAGCGGGCATGAAGTTGTTCGCGGCAAAGGGCCGGGTCGAAATCGAAGCGCAAAGCGACGCGATGCGGCTCTACGCGGACCTGGATCTTGCGATCACCAGCAATCGCGGCTGCATTTCCATCGAAGGCAAGAAAGAGCTGCTGCTGAAGTGCGGCGGTTCATACATCCGCATCACGGCGGACGGCATCGAAGAAGGCACGCTCGGCGCTCGGACAAGCAAGGCTGCGTCGTTCAGCCGGCTCGGGCCAAGCTCGCTCGCTGAGCACATGAACGAACGCCCGCACACCGCGTTCAACGATCCCTACGTTCTTCGCCACAAGATCACCGGGGAAGTCCTCAAAAACCATCCATACGAAATCGTGCGCGGTGACGGAACGGTCATCAAGGGCATGACGGACGAATCCGGGCAGACCACCGTACAGAAGAACGTCGATATCGAGTCGCTACTGATTCGAGTGTTGCCGTTCCCTCGCGACGGCGCCGGATAGTGGCGCGTCCCAATTAAAACGCGAACCCGCCCTCCATCGATCGACCATCGTCTACTCCTGATAATCGCATGAGCAATCCCGCAAGCAACAGCACCGGCAAGAAGGAAAAAGTCGTCGTCATCCAGGCGCAGCACGAACGTGGAGGCGGTTCGTCTGCACGAGTGACGCTGACACCCCACTCGAACACCAGCACGAAGCAGATCGACTGCGATCCACGGCAGCCGATCCCGGTGATCTTCATTCCCGGCGTCATGGGATCCTTGCTGCTCGACCGGAACACCGGCAACGAAATATGGAGTCCACCGAATAGCATCGCCGAGTCCCTGGCTTTCGCTGCTTCCGGGTACTTCGCAAACGCTGCGGAGCGGCAGATACGTTACGACCCACATGCAGCCATGGTCTCGGCCTTCGGAGAAGTCAGCACGGAAGGGTGCGACGTTTCCGTAGAGGAAGCGCGGCGCCGAGGCTGGGGATCCGTGCACCGCGGGAGCTACCACTCAACCTTCGCGTGGCTCGAACGCGAACTGAATAACCCGGCCGATTCAGGCGAGCTGCTCGGGGCTTGGGCATCGGGCGACCCGAAGGGTGAGACATTCACGCTGAATCCGGTCATCGGCACCTCACCGAAGTTATACGGTGCACACGGCCCAACAGCTGACGTGATTCACGCCACGTCCGACGAGTTCAGGAAATTCTGCCAGTTCAGGTATCCCGTCTATGCAATCGGCTACAACTGGCTTCAGTCGAATCTCGATTCGGCTCGGGATGTGGTCGAAGGCATCGATTGCGTCGATAAGAAGCGCAACAAGAAGGCTCGGCTTATGGGCATCCGGGAAATCTGCGAAGAGAACAAGGTCAAGAAGGCGATCGTCATTACACATTCGATGGGCGGGCTTGTCACGCGAATGGCGTCGGTGATCGCTGGGCATGCCGATCTGATGTACGGGGTGATTCACGGCGCGCAGCCGGCTACGGGTGCGCCGCTTGCGGCGCGGCGATTCCGGGCCGGGGCACAAACAGAAAACACGGTCATCAATCAGGTGCTGGCGGGACGCAATGGTCTTGAGTTCACGGCCGTCACAGCAAATGCGCCTGGGCCTTTGGAGCTGTTGCCGATGCCCGACTATCACAACTACGAGCCGTGGTGGATCGTATGTAATCTAAAACGTGACCCGATCCTCAAACTCCCTAAACCTGGCAACACGCTCTCGTTGTATACATCGCAGGCGTGGTATGGGCTAGTACCCGATCAGTCGGACTCTGTCCTCGACCCGTCGGGCATTGTCAGGAAGCGGCTCTCGGATACCAATCGCAAAAAATCTCTTCAGGAGAACTTCGTCGAGACGATTACCGATGTGGTTTTACGTCAAAAACAGCTCGTCAATAAATATCATCCGAACACCTACGCCTTCTACGGGAACGGCCCTCTCCAAGAGACCTCGGAAAGCTCGTCGTCGGACGCCAACCTCTCGCCCCAACCCAAGCATCGGGAGGTTTCCGAACCTGGTGGAAAACTGCTCACATTCGGCAAGATCCTATGGCGAGGCCCCTTCCCAGCAGACACAACCGAAGACGACCTACTTCGTGCTCAGTTCCTGAGTGATAACCGCATGGGCCAAATTCGCATCCGCATCAAAGATCAGACATACACGATTGAAGCAGAGTTGGCGACACCTAACTCTGCTGCTGAGCGTGGGTTGATTTTCGGTGATGGCACCGTCCCATTCTGGTCAGGCGAATCGGTAGCTCGCGGACTGAAAGAAGGGGTTCCGGGTGGCAAGGCCGAAGGCGTACATATCGCATTCGATCAAAGGGGCCTTGGTCATCAAGAATGTTTCAAACATCCGTGGGCCAGGTGGGCCACGTTGTACAGCGTCGTCAAGATCGCAAAGCGTATCGAGGCACGGAGATGAGCGTATTGATTCGAGTCAGAAAAGTGCTCCTGATCTCGGCAATCACCATTCTTCTGGAGCTGACTGCTTGCGCGAAAAATAATCCTTCGGAGTACGTTATGACTACGCCCGTGATGCACGATACCCGTCCATGGTGTATCGGTCGCTTTGCTCTCGATCTCCCGAGTGATATCGCCGTGTACAACCAACAATTCAAGTACATGGATTACACGATCGAGACCACTCCAAACATTTCCCGGAACACGTTTCTGCAGCAGGTTGACGCAAGAGAGGAGGAGCTGAAAACCACGCTCAGAATGGATATGACGCAAGCGACGGGAACAACAAACAACGTTTGGCTTAAGGAAGCGGTCCGCCCGAGCGACGACACGCGGCTCTTCATTTTCAGAAAGGCAGACACAACATCCATCGATATTCCATACAAGGCTGAGGGCTACGCTTGGTCCAGCGATACCCTGTTCACGCTGAAAACCCTCATCGGCGCTCGATACGACGACTCGAATCTTCAAGTCGCGGATCAGATTCTTCGTCACATCGGCCCACGGCAGGACTGGGAGATTCCCGCAGACGGAGCATTTTGCTTCAACGGCGGTGCAATAAGCGGTAAGCCATTTCGCGGCTTCGATGCCACGCTATCTGTCGGGCTCTTACCCGGCACCCCGTCGACCTTCGTCGTCAAGCTTCGCGAGTCGGTCGATGTCGATCAAAAGGCATCCCTGCTCGATGGTCTCCCTGCGTTCGAAATCCAGCTGAAATCTCTACTGGGACGCTACAAGATCCTGAGGAAAGGCAAACGCCAGTTCGCCGGCATGCAGGCAGAAGAACTGCTGATGGCCATCAGTGAAGATGGCGTGCAGAAGTACCACTTCTATCTGCTGGCCCCGGGCGTCGAACGCGACCTCTCGAAACCTCACACGGCGATTCAGCTGCTTTTCGGTGCGGCGCCCGACTCGATCACATCAGCCGCCGAGGCAACCTCTCCTGTCAACGAAGCACAAGCGATTCAAGCATGGGACACGGTGCTGAACAGCTTCCGCTATCGCGGCCCCCGGCTGGGTGAATCGGAGACAACCAGGTGAGGCGCTATGACATCGTGAAGGGCGATACCACGTCCGCCGGTGGCTTGACCCAGGGGGGCGACGGCAACGACCTGATCGGCGCGAGCGAACAGGCTTACGAGGGCGATCCGGTCTCGTGCCCTGCGTGCAAGACGGTCGGCAAGATCGTATGTGATGGGCCTCGCATCCCCACCACCGGACCAGACGGACGGCAGGCGGCACTGAGTGACGACTTATGCGTATGCCGGTGTTCACCGCCACCGCGTCTGATTGCTTCGCAGGTCTCGTCGTTCATCGATCTCTAGGCCCATGCCGTAATTTCCTGCGGGGAAAACTCATGAAGCTATGCCGATTGGCCACTCCCCGAATTTTCTATATTTCGAGATGCCCAGTTAGGTAGACTCAAATGGCGTCACCGCAAAAAGCGCGGGCCGCATGGGCTGCCACCCATACGACCCGCTGACCACCACCAACTCCTCACAGGAGAGTTGACCATGGCTAACGCCAATCATAAGTCACGCCCCGTCGTAACGGAACGCTTCGTCACTGTTCAAGAGTCAGCGCGCCATCATTCCTTGTCTAGAGTTCTCCGTGCCATCAGAGCGCACCGGAGACTGAACACGACGTATTTCCCGTGGATCAAAATAGCGGGAGTATGGCTTGAGGACGCGGGATTCGAGGCCGGAGAACGCGTTCGGATTACCGTCGAGGACAAGCGACTCATCATCACGCCGATGTGATCGGCGCATTGTCGATGGTGAGCATCGCAAGTCACTCTCCGTCTGGAAGCTCGGTACCCGATGCTCCATACCGTTAGTAACTGTGACAAGCGACGATTGTTCTGAAACTGCAGCGGGCTGGTCACCCCGATCCGCCGTTGTGTAGCTATTCGGCATGAGGTGTGATCTACGCTGGGCACACCACACATTTCCGTCGCCGAAATGCAAAAACCCCCGCCTTTCGGGCGGGGGTTCTTGGCTTAGGGAGCCTGACGATTACCTACTTTCACACGGGAATCCGCACTATCATCGGCGTAGAGTCGTTTCACGGTCCTGTTCGGGATGGGAAGGGGTGGGACCGACTCGCTATGGTCATCAGGCAAAGGGGGTTGTTGCGTTGCTTCGCAGCGCAACCAATCTTGGAAGAAGCAGTAATTTTGAGTTGTGTGTATCACACACGAGAATCCAACTTGTCTCGTCTTGCTACGCAGGTCACCGGCACTTCAACCGGCGCGCCGCATCGATCAGCTTCGCTGCTCGATGCTCTGCGTGGGATGCTCGTAAGTGCTGAAGCACCAACGATCATCGACACAAGGCAGACTTGTTATAGGATCAAGCCTTACGGGCAATTAGTATCAGTTAGCTGAACGCATTACTGCGCTTACACACCTGACCTATCAACGTCCTGGTCTCGAACGACCCTTCAAGG